>NZ_CP146256.1:0-1200000 GCF_039134705.1 Kineothrix sp. IPX-CK
TCTGCCCAGCTTTCAGGAAAAGGCCGGTCGCCCAATAACTCAGTATTGACCATAAAGATGGCGGGAACCACACCGATGATGGTGTACTGCCTCTTGGGATCCTTCAAATCGATAGAATCATTATCAAAAACAGGATTCAGGCGATCTGCACCGGTTAAGTCGGTAAAAACGCCGTTTTCCATATGTTGTCCCATTACATCCTTATCAAAAAACAAGCTGAAACCGGCAGAAAGATATACGTCAGCCAAACCGGATGCATCCGGACTTTCAGTCACCCGTTCACGAAGCCAGTCCAGCCCCATACTGGCAGCCTGCAGCTCGTAGCTTACTTTAGTTTCATGTTCGCTCAACCAGTTATCCAGTTTTTCTAAAAGCTGGACCCGGACAGGGCAGGGCAGAACTCCGGCCAGCCGCAGTTCCCCTTCGGGATTTTCCTTCCGGGTATCGGCAAGGCCCGTAGAAAGGGCCGGGGTTTTTTGTTCAATGGTCTCTATCATTTTTTGCTCGAATGCCTGAGGGTCGAAATGCTTGCTTTTCAAGGCGGTTTCAATGGAAATGTGACTGCCAACGGTTTTGCGCATCGTGTCGTTACGAAGGTTCTCAAAACCGTTGGTGGCAAGCAGATCGATCAGTTCAGGATACCGTTCAGTCAGGTCATAAACTTTATCGGAAAGAGAAAAATATGGATTCATAAATAGTGCCTCCTTATATAAGTTAGGAAAAACTAACTTGTCTGGTTTATATGATATTGTTTTTATTGATGTAGTTATTATATCCCACGATACAACATTTTGTCTGTAACATATGTTACAAAAACAAAAGAATAGAAATAATTTGATTTTGTAATATATGATACTATTGTTAGAAAAGGCGTGTTGTCTCGCTATAGCCCAAACCCTTTCCGGAATGCGCTGGGTGTAATTCCGTGGACATCTTTAAACGCGGCTGTGAACTTTGCAGGGTTTTCATAGCCGCAGCGTGCTGCAATATTTTTGATACTCAGTTCGTCATAGGCCAGCAGCTGCATGGCACGCTTCATCACCGCTTCACGAATGTATGCGTAGAGGGGCTTGCCGTACAGAGCCTTGAAGGCGATTCGCAATTTACTTTCGCTCATTTCTGCAAGTTGGCAAAGTGCTTCCGTGCCCGGCGTATTCAGCGGGTCTTTATCTATGAGCTCCCGCACCCGGAAGAGCTTCTGCTCGTTCTCCCATGTGACATAGTGGCGGCGCTGGCGTTTATAGCGTGCCTGATCCAGGGCATGGGCAAACAGACATAGCAGCTCACCTGCTTTGCACAAGTAGGCGAGCTGGGGAAGACGGTTGCCCCGTACGCCCCAGCGCAGCTGCTCCATCACAAGCATTGCCAGCGGAGTATCTACATGCGCGGGCAGCCAGTGTTTAGCGTCTGAAACCCGGATGGGGTATGAAATTCCGTTTGCTCCAAGAAATGTTTCGATCCATGAATCAAAGATCAGCAGGCTGGTAAAGCAGACCGGCTCGCCTGCCGCAATGCTCAGACGCAGGGGCTTGCCGTTGCTGATATACAGCTGCGTAAATGGGCAGAGCTTACGGGCGGGCTTTCCCCGTTGGGTGAAGGTGAGGCTGCCCTGATCGATACAAAATATCCACAGACAAGGCTTTTCAATATGCATGGTATACTCAATCTGTTCTTTAGCGGTAAACCACGCGCTGGCGACATGCAGTCCCTCTGCTGGGGTAACCTCCATAATCCACCCATTTTCCCAGATATCCGGGATCTCATAATAGGTATAAAGCCCGTTTCGGTTTATTTTCAGTCCGGCCTGTTCCGCCATTGCGCCCCAGCCCAGCTCAAATTCATTGGTGTATTCCATTTATTTCCTCCTTAAGGAAATCTACTTTATGCTTACTATGATTAGGGTGTCAAAAGGACCTTTTGCGAACGTCTCTAGACAATATTTCCAAAACAAAAAGACTCCTGCTCCGAATTCCAATATATAAGAAGTTCTAATTCTCAGTCTATTCGCGCCAAACATACCAGAATGTATTTATAAAGGACCTTTTGACACCCTAATCTTACTATACGGTAAATCAAGGTATCGTTCAACTGAAAACTAATCCAAAATGTGATAAACACAATCCAAAACAATTCAAATATTTTAGCGTACAGGCCTCTGTGATACTCATATATCGAGAGTTAGTTTGATTTAAAGAGATAACTTGAGTTCCTGCCGCGGCTGGTCTTTCTCTTGACAGTGAAACAACGACACCGTAAAATAACGATTGAGTTAGATGAAACTAACCAAAAATGCGGCGCGCGCCATTATTGCCACTATATTATAAACATTATAAATGAGGAGAATTAGTATGAACAAAATAAAAAAAATGCTGCCCCTTACGTTAGCTCTTGCTGCTTTGCTTGCTCTTTCGGCTTGTGGAAGCAGCCAATCCCAGAACACGTCTGAAGCATCCGCCGACAGCTCTGGAGAAAGCGACAGCGGAACAGTCAGCATCGAAGAAAGCGACAGCGGAACAGTCAGCATTGAAGAAAGCGGCAGCCGTACAGTCAGCACTGTGATGGGCGATATTGAAGTACCTGCCAATCCTCAACGAGTGGTTGTAAACTGGTATGTCGGAGAGGTACTTGCTACCGGTCTCAATGTAGTCGGATACAGTAGCTGGGCACAGGAAACCATGCCTTTTTATGACCAGATGATGGCAAGCACAAAAATTGAAAATTGGGAACAGGAAGAGGTTATGGCTCTTGAGCCTGATCTGATTGTTACATACAGTAAGGATGATTTTGAAACGTTCAGCAAGGTGGCTCCCGTGCTTGTTATTGAAGAAAGCATACCTTCACCCGAGCGCACACGTATTATTGGGGAGGCAACCGGAACCCTTGAAACAGCAAATAAAAACATCACAGCTTTTGAAACAAAACTTGCGGACGCCAAGGAGATATTTAAAGCCGAAGCTTTTGACGGAAAAACTTTCAGCATTTTGGAAGATTGGGGTTCCTCGGGAGAGTGGGCCGGAATCGCTTATGAAACTGGTTCAAGAGGCGGGACGCTTGTATACAGTTACCTTGGACTGCAGTATCCGGATAAGCTGACGGAATTAATCGAAACTTCCGGTAATGGCAGAGGAACCATCAGCTACGAGGTTGCCCATGAATATTTTGGCGATTATATTCTCTGGTTCCGGCAGGAAGGCAAGGAATCGGAATATGCAAAGAGCGATATTTGGCAGAGCATTCCGGCTGTGGCAGAAGGCCGCGTTTTGGAAATTCCAGGTGAATATCAGGGTCTGTTCTATTATGATGATGTCTTAAGTCTTACCGCACAGCTGGATTATTTGGTAGACGCGCTCAATACTCTTGTAGAACCAAATGATGTAACCGAAAGGAAATAAGCACATGCAAAACCTCTCCGAAAAGCAGCCTAGGCGCGGCACCGCCCGCTTTATGCTGTATATGATGGCGGGAGCAGGATTACTGGTATTAATATCGGCGTCGTCGATCAGTTTCGGCGCCGCCGATATGAGTTTGTCCACAGCCTGGGGCGCAGTATTCAACTTCGATCCCAGTCTGACAGAGCACCAGATCATCCAGACCCTTCGCTTTCCGCGCACTGTAGCAGATATTATTGTCGGCTGCAGTCTTGCTATTTGCGGTGCGCTGATGCAGGGCACCACACGCAATCCTCTGGCCGATTCCGGTCTGATGGGAATTTCTTCAGGAGCAACCTTCGCCATGGCGCTTTGCATGGCGTTTTTACCTATGCGTACCTATGGACAGATGATGCTGTTTGCCTGTCTGGGTGCAGCGGTCACCACAAGTATGACCTATTTCATCGCCTCCCTGGGCAAGCGGGGGATGACGCCGCAACGTCTGGTTCTGGCGGGAATTTCCATTTCCATGATGTTTGGCGCATTTTCCCAGTACATATCGCTGAAATACCGATTGGGGCAGGCACTGGCTTATTGGACGGCAGGCGGTACCGCAGGAGCAAAATGGAGCGAGTTGGCTATTGTCGCACCTTTCTTTATTGTAGCTGTATTGGCGTCCATTGCCCTCTCTCCCTCCGTGACGGTCATGAGCCTCGGGGAGGATGTAGCGACAGGGCTCGGGCTGAAAACCCGGACGGTAAAGGCTATTTCTACTCTTATCGTGCTGGTGCTCACCGGTCTTTCGGTTATTGTTGTAGGGCCGGTGGGCTTTGTCGGGCTTATTACTCCTCATATCGTGAGGTATCTGATCGGTGTGGATTATCGCTATATCATTCCGGCTTCCGGCTTGTACGGTGCATTACTTACCGTTTCCGCCGATTTGGCAGGCAGACTTATTAATAAACCTTATGAAACGCCCATCGGCATTATCTTTGCGGTGGTAGGTGTACCCTACTTCCTCTATCTTGCCCGCAAGCAAAGGAGGGAGTTTGAATGAGTAAGCAGCGTTTTACCGCAAAGCGCGGTGTTTTTCTCCTGCTATTTATGTTTCTGCTAACGCTTGCAATCGCCGTTATCAGCATCAATTCGGGCAAGATGAACCTTTCCCCTATGGAGGTGCTGAATGTCATTTTAGGCAAGGGAACGGATAAGCAGAACCTTATCGTATTCGAGTTCCGGCTGCCCCGTATTATCCTTGGTATGTTGGTTGGTATCGGCATGGGTGCCTCCGGCTGCATTATGCAAAGCCTGCTTCGAAACGACATGGCAAGCCCCGGCACACTGGGCATCAGTTCCGGTTCCGGGCTGTTTGTGCTGATTTTCGTGGTCATTTTCTCCGCGCAGGGCATAGTTTCAGCCATTATGCTGCCCTTGCTGGCCTTTGTGGGCGGCATAACGGCTGCGGCGTTGATTTTTCTTCTTGCTTACAGGCGCGGAAGAGACATCTCACCAACCGGCCTGATTCTCACAGGCGTGGCCTTATCCTCCGGGTACGGCGCGCTGACGACACTGTTGACACTGAAGCTGGATCAAAACCAGATGGATTTTATCCAGCGCTGGAACGCGGGCAGCCTGTGGGGCGACGATTGGCGGTATCTTGTCATTCTTGCGCCGTGGACATTACTTTTATGCTTCTACGTATTTTACAAATCCCGTATCCTGAACGCATTGCATCTGGGAAATCAGACGGCGACAGGGCTTGGCGTAGCGGTAAAGCCGGAATTTCTCGGGCTGTCCGTCGCGGCGGTGGCGCTTTCTTCAGGCAGCGTAGCCCTGGGCGGAAATTTCTTCTTTGTGGGTATGATTTCCCCCCATATGGCGAGGAAGCTGGTGGGTCCCAATCATAAGCTCCTGCTTCCTGCCTCCTGTCTGTCCGGGGCACTCATTGTGCTCTTAGCAGACACAATCACACGAACGATTAGTCTTGGTACGGATGTGCCGACCGGTATTGTAATCACCATACTCAGTACGCCGTACTTTTTGTACCTGCTGGCAAAAGCCAATTAAGGAGGAATTATGAACAACAAGACAAATAGTATCACAACTGAACATTTAGACATCGCTTATGACGAAGCCCTCATCGTTAAGGCCTTGGATATGAATATACCCCACGGAAAGATTACCTCCATCATCGGTCCCAACGGCTGCGGGAAATCCACCGTTTTAAAGGCGATCGGGCGTATCCTGAAGCCCAAAAGCGGGATGGTATACTTAAGCGGCGAGGATATCCGCCAGCTTTCCACCAAGGATATAGCGAAAAAAATGGCAATCCTGCCCCAGACGCCTACAGCCCCCAGCGGGCTGACTGTCAGCGAGCTGGTAGCTTACGGGCGTTTCCCTCATCAGCGTGGATTCGGCAAGCTGACACCGGAGGACAAAAAAATCGTCCAGTGGGCACTTTCTGTCACGAAGCTGACGGAGTTTGAACACCGGGAAGTGGACACCCTCTCCGGCGGACAGCGGCAACGCGTGTGGATCGCTATGGCGCTGGCCCAGCAGACGGACTTAATCCTGCTGGATGAGCCGACCACGTATCTGGATCTGGCACATCAGCTGGAGGTGCTGGAGCTTCTTTACGACCTCAATCGCCGTCAGAACTGCACCATTGCCATGGTGCTTCATGATTTAAACCTCGCCGCGCGGTTTTCCGACTACATGATCGCTATCCGTGGCGGAAGTATCATCAAGCACGGAAATCCGGGTGAAGTCATGACAGCCGAGGTGCTAAGCGATGCCTTCTCCATCGATGCCCAGATCGTCCACGAGCCGCGCACCGGACGCCCTGTCTGTCTCACTTACGACTTGCTGCGCACTCAGGCGCTGCCTATAACAGAGGAGGCAGTCGCAGTATGAAAACGACCTTTCGGATTTTCAAAGAAGCAAAGAAGTACTGGAGTCATTTTATCGTTGCTTTTTTTGCGCTGGTTATTTCCACTGTGGCAGGGTTTTATACTCCCTGGGCGCTCCGCGAGCTGACAGCCCTTGCTACGAATGATTCCGTCAATTTTGCGTCCGAAGCACTTCGCATCGGTCTGCTGCTGCTGTTTACTACTTTTTTGCAGGCGGCGGGAAATTCCGTTTCCGGATATCTGAACCATTACGGCGCGCTGCATTATGTTGCCGACCTGAGAAAGCGGCTTTATTCCAAGCTTCAGTGCATGAGCCTTAAATATTTCCACAAGAGCCGCACAGGAGACTTGACCGGCCGGGTGGTCAGCGATGCCATGGAGGCCGAAATCCTTCTCGCCCATGTGATTCCGGATTTCATCTTTAATATCCTCACCTTTGCCGGTGTCGGTGTGATACTGATCACCATTAACTGGCGGCTGGCCCTTATGAGCCTTGTCACGATACCATTCCTCATTGGCATCACTATCTGGCAGAGCCGCAATGTTTCGCCCACATGGAAGGAAAATGCAAAGGTTCGTGGCGAGCTTGCGGGAACGGTGCAGGATAATCTGTCCGGCATCAAGGAAATCCAGATTTTTAATCAACAGGCACATGAGGAAAAAAAGGTGGCCAGCCTTTCCCTGCGCCATAGCAAGGCTTACTTAAAAGCGAGTTTTTTCTTTGAAACGACATATCCCCTGCTTGCCTTTGTAACGGCGTTGGGGACTGTGATTGTGGTTGTGTATGGAGGGCATCTGATGGGCACGGGGCAGATCGCTATAGCGGATATCGTCGGGTTTGTGATGTACCTTTCCATGTTCTATGGGCCGGTCAAGAGCATATCCGGACTTGTGGAGCGTGCTGGAGAATCTTCTGCCGGGTGCCGCCGTATTTTTGACGTTATTGATGATACTCCGGACGTAAAAGAGAAAAAGAGTGCGGCAATCCTGCCTCGTGTAAAGGGAGAAATTCGGCTGGAAAATCTTTCATTTGCCTACAATGAAGAAAATCTCGTGCTGGAGAACGTGAATTTGACCATTAAGCCCGGCCAGACCGTGGCCCTGATTGGTACAACCGGCGTAGGGAAATCCACCATTGCAAACCTTATCAATCGCTTCTACGATCCACAGATGGGGACTGTGCGTATCGATGGGGTAGATATCTGTGAGGTAACCCTCACAAGCCTGCGGGACAATATCTCTATGGTATTGCAGGATACCTTTCTCTTTAACGGCACAGTGTATGAAAATATCGTCTACGGCTGGAAAGATGCCTCCCGGGACGATGTCGTTGCCGCGGCAAAAGCCTCCAAAGCGCATGATTTTATTGAAAAGATGGAGAACGGCTACGACACTATAATTGGTGAGCGGGGCATCCGCTTATCCGGTGGGCAGAAGCAGCGCATCTCCATTGCTCGGGCGATTCTTCGGAACTCACCGATTTTAATTCTGGACGAAGCCACTTCTGCACTGGACACCAAAACCGAGCAGGAGATTCAGCTTGCGCTTGACGAGATATCTAAGGAACGCACCACGCTGGTAATCGCCCACCGACTTTCTACCATCCGTCATGCCGACCAGATTGTAGTGCTGAGCGATACCGGCATGGCAGAAATTGGAACCCATGATCAGCTTATGGCGAAAAACGGGATCTACGCAAGGCTGCATGAGGCACAGGCTTCCTGACACATACTGGAAAATTAAATATACTCAATTAGAAAAAACTAATAAAAGCTAAGAAGCTAAGTTTGGAAGTCAACCTTGATGACCTGTGAACTTAGCTTTTTTCGTTAAAATTATACAAAAATTGAACTTTGTTTTGTACTTGCTTCAATTAAAAACACATGTTAAATTGAGATTAAATAAGACTATTCGTAAATAAGAATATGGTTCGTATATACAAATATTGGAAGAATCCGCTATGGCATCATGAGGACGGTTCTGTGGCGGAGGGATAATGGGGATATCTTATGAAAAAATTATTAAGGGTGTGGAAAAATCTGACCTTTGCCAGACAGCTTACTCTCGTCTTTCTCGGCGTGTTTCTCTTTCAGCTTATAATCGTACAGGGAATCAGCGGTTCCTATATGAAGCAGTTCATGAAGGAGAGGATTGAGGAATCTTATCAAAATGCGTTGAAACAGACGATGCTGAACCTGGAAGCTTCACTGAGCGGATATAAAAATGCTATAGATGAGCTTTTCAGGAATACGGATTTCGTGCTTGCGGTAAACGCGCTGAATAATATGGATTCCGAGAACGAGTGGAAGGTGAAATTAAATCTGGACAATTATATGAAGGATTTCATGACCTATCGTTCGGAAGTACGGAACATGACAATTCGCATAGAATCCGGCCTTCAATACGGTTATGACAGACAGGAACTCGAGCTTTTAAATCCGAAGATATCCATGCTGCATCAGGATTATTTTGACAGCGGGATATTCGAGGACAGTCAGGGACTCAAGGGAAAATGGGTTTCAACCGCCTATTTGGACAGGAAGGGTACGAGGGAATATTATGTTTTTTCCTATGGCAAGCAGGTTGTGGAATGGTATGCGAATCGACAGGTAGGGATTGGAATTGTCAGCATTGAAGAAAGCGTTCTGGCGGATATTTGTGAGAACGCCCAGCTAAATGATAACAAAAATGCCAATTATATTATGATTGTTGATGAAGAGGGAAAGATTATTTCTCATTACAATAAAAAGATGCTGGGAAAAAGTATTCAGGATTATTTCCAGGAAAAGGGCTTAAACGAAGCGGATACTCACAATATGATATTGAGGGAGACCGTTTCATCCACCGGATGGGAGATGATCAGTGTGCTGGATGAGGATTACATTTACCATCGCTTGTATGAAATACAGCGCATAGTCCTGCTATTCTCCGTTGCTTTAGCGGTCATTGTACTTTTCCTCGTATTGTATGTGTCAAAGAAAATGTCGAAATATATCTCCGATATTGTAGTAGCCATGAATAAGGTACAAGGAGGAAAGCTCAATGCCAAGGTAGGAATACGCCAGGGAGAGAAGAACGAGATCAGCCTGATCGCAAGCCATTTCAATATCATGATGGAAACGGTCAATGACCAGATGGAGACTATCCGTGATTCCGGACAGAGGGAAAAAGAGGCGGAACTGCGTGCTTTAGAGGCCCAGATCAACCCACACTTTATTTATAATACTTTAGATTCTATCAACTGGCTGGCTATTGAAAACGATCAGAAGGAAATCAGCAATATGCTGGGTAAATTTGCTCAGATGCTCAGGTATCAAATTCAGAAGAGCAATAAAATTGTATCCATCGAGGAAGAGCTTGTCTATCTGGAGCAATATTTGTATCTTCAAAAGGTACGGTTTATGGACAGCTTCGAATATGTGATAGAATGTCAGCAGACAGTGAAAGGCTGCCTTATTCATAAGATGATTTTTCAGCCGTTTATTGAAAACGCAGTACTTCACGGTGTTACTTATGTGGACCGCGGCGGCCTGATAAAAATACAGATAGGAGAGCAGGATGAGAAGCATCTTTATTTTACGGTAAGCGATAACGGACAGGGCATGACGGAGGAACAGCGGAGGCTGATCTTCATAGAGAGAAAGAATCCGGGAAATTCTATCGGTGTATTAAATGTGCTTGCCAGACTGGATTTATATTATGGGATGGACTATGAGGTAAAGGTAGAAAGTGAGCCGGGGGGAGGAACGGCCATCAGAACGATAATTCCTAAACGTTGTAGTGAAGAATTACGGGAGGAAGAAAATGAAAATACTGATAGTGGAGGATGAACTCAAGACTTTGAACGGCATTGCGAGTCTGATAATGGAAATTCCGGGAGATTATGAGGTGGTCGGAAGGGCACGCAGCGGAGAAAAGGGAATCGATCTCGCCTGTAAAACGGAACCGGACATTATTATCACAGATATCCGAATGGGCGGCATGAGCGGATTGGAGATGATCAAAAGGCTCCATGCGCTGAAAATTCAAAGCCGGTATATTATACTCAGCGGCTATGCGGAATTTCAATATGCCAGAGAAGCAATCACACTCGGAAGCATGGATTATCTGTTAAAACCGATTACGAAGGAGCTGCTGGAGGAATCGTTAAAAAAAGTGAAAAGTGCCATTGAGCAAGAGGCGTTGAAGATACAGACCTCGGCCATGGATACGGAAGTTATTTTGGAGCGTGTGCTGTTCATGCCCGGATTTGTAGAATCCAAGTTTGAGCAGGAATTAATGAACCGGTTTGAAGGAATGGATTCAAATTATCTGTTGTTGCTGCGCGGTGAGAACCGGATCGTACAATCGGACTTGGAAGCCGCTTTGCAGGAAATAAGCGGGCTGCTGCCGGAACAGAAGGTTTGGACGTGCAGAGAAGACGGTAATAAGGAGAATTATATTTTAATTCAGGAGCTGCAGCCGGAAGCGCTGGCCGTTTTGGATGAAGTGGTCGGAAAATGCCGCGGGAAAATTAATCCATATATGGTGTTTGCAGGAAGTTATCTGCAGGATATACGAAATATCCAGGAGTGCAGAAAGAGGCTGCAGGATATGAGCAACTGGAATCTGACGATCAGCAGTCCTGCGGTCATTACGGAGAAGAGGATAAAAGAGGTAGTGACACAGAAGTTTTCTTATCCCTCCGATTTGGAGCGGGATATCATTAACTGCATTAACGAAGGAAAAATTCAGGAAATAGAGAGTTATTTAACTGCTTTTATGGATTACCTGAGAAAAAAGACATATGCATATGGGGATTTAAGGGAAGCGCTGATTTGTATGACGGCGGCGATTCTGTATGCGATCCGTAAGGCGAGCTATGGACTGTATGAAAATATAAGCAGCCTGAATATTCTGGAATGGGTCAAGGATATTCTGTTCCTCGAAAACTACCCCCGGATCATCATGAATGTTATGCTCCAGTATGAGCAATATACCAAAAATCTCAAATCCGGCAACCACCCTATCATCAACAAGGTGCTGCAAATACTGGAAAAGGAGTACAGGAATGAACTTCCTCTGGAAGAGATGGCGCAGAGAATGAACGTGACTCCGGAATATTTAAGCTCCCTGTTTATGAAAGAGCTGGGGATAAAATATACCACATATCGGGCACAGATACGTATTGACGTGGCAAAGCGGCTTTTGCAGGAAGGGAAATTGAAAATATATGAGGTTGCAGAAGCGAGCGGCTTCCCGGATGTGAAGTATTTTACTAAGGTATTCAAGAAATACACCGGGACAAGTCCCGGCGAGTATGTCCGTAATTTAGTTTAAGTTAAGACACTTTTCTTAGAACAGTCAAATTTACAGAATATTTTGGTGATGTTATTCTAATATCACAAACACGACAGTTCTTGGGAAGTAATTGGTAAAGACCTGTCTCATGGCAGGTCTTTTGCCATATCAATGGGAACGCAAAAAACAAAGAAAAACAAAATGCAAAAAGGAGGAAACAAAATGAAAAAGAAACTATTCAAAAAAGCAGCTGCGGCTGTTATGGCCGGATGTATGGTGTTATCGTTGGCTGCCTGTGGGGGAAACAGCGCAGCGCCGGCACAGACTGAAACAAATACAAAGCCCTCTGCGGAATCCGCTGCAGAACCCGCTGCGGAAACTGAAAACACTGCTTCGGCAGAAAAAACGAAGATTACCTTCTGGGCACCCTTTTCCGGCGGCGACGGCGACATCATGACATCCCTTGTAGATGAATTCAATGCACAGAGCGAAACGACCGAGGTCGAATTCATGATCATTAAATCGGAGGAATATTATACGAAGCTTTTGGCAGCTATGACATCCGACTCGGCTCCTACGGTTGCGATCAATCATATTACGAGAATCAAAGAATATGTAGTGGATGATCTCCTTGAGCCGCTTGATGAGCTCGGGGCAGCATCGGGCGTTGATTGGGCAGATTTCACGGAGAGACTCCAGCAGGCATCTCAGGTAGACGGAGCCTTCTACTGTATGCCTCTCGATACGCATTTGCTGCTTATGCACTTTAATGCTGACGAATTCGAGAAAATGGGCTTGTTAGAGGCCGACGGAACAGTAAAGGTACCGGCGGGAGAAGAAGCATTCTTCGAGTATTTCAATAGGATAAAAGAAGAGAGCGGTAAAATGCCGTTATCCGGAACATCTATGAACGGTCTTCCCATGTATGTGTGGTATACGCTTTTGACACAGTTCGGCGGTGACGTATGCGACGCAGAAGGCAAGACGGCAACTTTAGACAGCGATGCCAACAGAAAAGCTCTGGAAATCATGATGAAGATGGTGGACAGCGAAATCTGGCCGAAGAACCAGAAAAACGGCGCCGAGCTCTTCACGGGCAATATTGCGGTAGCTACGATTAACGGAGACTGGGCGATTCCTACCTTTACAGGTACCGAAGGCTTGAATTTCGTTTCTATGGCATTCCCTCAGCTGGGAACTACGGAATCGGTATATGCCGACTCCCATACGCTGGTAGTACCGAAAAATGCCAACACAACAGATGTTCAGAAAACATCGGCTATGGAATTCATGAAATGGCTTACCGATAATACCGGAAAATGGGCGCAGTCCGGACATATTCCAAGCAAAGTATCCGTAATGGAATCAGAAGAATTCAAATCTCTGCCGTTCAGAGAGAACTATGCGGAATCTGCAAACTATGCGAAATTCTATCCTCAGGTTTGCGGAGTTGCAGGTCTTACAGAGATGACTTATCGTGAACTGGCAACTATGATTGCAGGGGAACAGGACGTGGATACGACGATGAACAACATGCAGACACAGTTCCAGGAAATATTGGATTCTTACAATAAGTAAAACCAGAGCACAGTAAAAATAATAGGTGAATGTTTCGAAAAGCTGCTGTGGTGAGAAATTACCGCAGCAGCTTAATAAAAAGGCAAAGTTAAGTTTTGTTAAGTAGGAGGCATTGTATGAACACTTCAGAAAAAAAAGAGAATCTGATCGCATGGTGTTTTGTTCTGCCGTTTTTATTTTTCTTTTTGGGGTTCTTGCTTTATCCAATACTGAAAGGTATGAATCTGAGTTTGTATGATGCAACCTTAGGAGGCAAGACGAACTTCATCGGCATAGAGAACTATATAAAAATGTTTGGCGATAAGGGATTCTGGCAGGCGCTGTTTAACACGTTGTTTTTCGTTTTGATATCCACGCCGGCCATCGTATTGGTAGGATTTATTTTCGCGATGTTTATTAATTCCAAATTGAAGGGAACCACATTTATAAGAGCATGCTTTTTCTCTCCCTATGTGCTCTCCATGTCGGTAGTGACCGGGCTTTGGGTTTTTATTTTCCAGCCCTACACCGGATTGATGACACAGCTCACCGGAGCGCTGGGAATCGGAGAGATGTACTGGCTGAATACGAAATGGCTCGTATGGATAGCTGTTCTGATCACTACGGTGTGGTGGACCGTGGGATTTAACATGATACTGTTTCTGGCAGGATTGCAGGATATTCCTACCGATATTTATGAGGCGTCCAGAATTGACGGGGCAAGTGCGAAGCAGATTTTGTTCATGATCACGATTCCCATGTTAAAAGATACCATCGCGCTGGTGATCATGCTCCAGACGATCGCATCCTTCAAATTGTTCGGACAGACCTACCTGATGGCAGGAGGCGGTCCGGGAACACACACAAGAACTATCGTACACTATATTTATGAAACCGGCTTCACGAACCGCAGGATGGGAAGCGCCGCTGCGATGTCGTTTGCATTCTTCGTCGTAGTATTTGCCATCACGATGTTACAGAACAAGGTTTTAGGCAAAAAGGACAAATAAGGGGGAAGCAAAATGAAATCGAAAAAAAACTTAACGCCCGGCAGAGTCGTCCTGTATATTCTGGCATATACCGTGGCACTGATATGGCTTTTCCCGGTAGTCTGGATGATAGTATCTTCGTTGAAATCATACGGAACACCAGTCAGTATTTTGTCAAAGGTATTTTCGGGAGCTTTTACCCTCGAAAACTATGCGATAGTGGCGCAAAAAGCCCCGATTCTCCGCTGGATATGGAATAGTGCACTGGTAGCGGTGCTTGTTACCATAGGCACTCTGATATTGACTTCGCTGGCAGCTTACGCCATATCAAAATTGAAATTTAAGGGGCAGAACTTTGTATTCATTCTGATCACGGCAGGTATGATGGTGCCGATCGAATCCATTATTATTCCGCTGTATCAGGAAATGGCAGGATTGAACCTGCAGAATACCTATATTGGACTTATGTGTCCGAGCCTTGCGGCACCGATAGGTGTGCTGATCATGAAACGGTGCTACGACGCCATTCCCAACGATCTGATCGAGGCAGCCGTTCTGGACGGGGCAAACCAATTCAGAAGATGGTGGGACATCTGTCTTCCCGTATCCAAGTCCTCTATGGCTGCGGTAGGAATTTTTACTTTCACCAATTCATGGAATAACTTCCTCTGGCCGTTCTTGTCCATCACCTCTGAGAAGATGATGACCTTACCGGTAGGTATTCCACAGTTCCAGGGGGCCAATTTATCCGAGTTCACTCTGCCGATGACCGCATGTGTGATAGCATCCGTACCCGCAATTATTGTATTCTTAATTTTCCAGAAACAGATTATTCAGGGAATTGCGATGACAGGGATAAAAGGATAGGAGAAAACAATGATGAAAAAAGCAAATATGAGTATAGACAGAATGAATAAAATATCAGATATTGACGACCGTATTTACGGTTCTTTCATCGAGCATCTGGGAAGAGCGGTTTATAACGGTATTTATGAGCCTGGCCATCCGGCAGCAGACGAAAGAGGATTTCGCAAGGACGTGATACAGCTTGTGAAGGAACTTAAGGTTCCTATCATACGCTATCCGGGCGGTAATTTTGTCTCAGGCTTCAACTGGGAAGATAGTGTGGGTCCGAAGGAGAATCGGCCGAAAAGACTGGATCTCGCATGGTTTACTACGGAAACAAATGAAGTGGGAATGCAGGAATTCGACGACTGGCTGAAAGAAGTAGATTCTCAGATGATGCTTGCCGTCAACCTGGGTACCCGTGGGGCGGATGCGGCCAGAAACCTGGTGGAGTATTGCAACCACAAGGGAGGAAGCTATTACAGTGATTTAAGAATAGAGCATGGGAGAAAAGATCCATATAAGATAAAAACATGGTGTTTGGGAAATGAAATGGACGGCCCGTGGCAGATGGGACATAAAACGGCATATGAATACGGACGTCTGGCGAACGAGACGGCAAAAATGATGCGTTGGGTGGACCCGGACATCGAACTGGTAGCCTGCGGAAGTTCGAAAATGGTGATGCCTACTTTCGCCGATTGGGAAGCTACGGTGCTGACGGAAGCTTATGATGAGGTGGATTACATCTCATTGCACAACTACTGGGGCAATTTCGACAAAGATACCGAGTCCTATTTAGCAGGAGGCATTCTGATGGATGACTTCATCAAGTCGGTGGTAGCCATTTGCGATTATGTGAAGGCGAAGAAGCGTTCCAGAAAAAAGATAAATCTTTCTTTCGACGAATGGAACGTATGGTATCACACGAAGGAAAGCGACAAGCAGATCGAGCACTGGCTTCAGGCACCGCCCAGGCTGGAGGATATTTATAATTTCGAGGATGCCCTTTTAGTCGGGGATCTGCTGATCACATTGCTTAAGAACTCAGACCGCGTAAAGATGGCATGTCTCGCACAGCTTGTGAATGTCATCGCTCCGATCATGACGGAAACAGGCGGGAAGGCATGGAAGCAGACCATTTATTATCCGTTTTATTATACCTCCGTTTACGGACGGGGAGAAGCGCTACGGGTAAGTCTGGAATGCCCGAAATTCGACTGCAGGCAGTACACGGATGTTCCTATGCTGGACTCTGTGGCTGTTTATAACAAAGAGCAGGAGACGGTGACATTGTTTGTCATGAACCGGAGTATGGAGGAAGATTTGGAAGTATGCTGTGATCTGCGCGGCATCGGAGCAGACAGGTGTATCGGCAATGTGGCTTTGGAAGGCTATGGTTTTAAGGCAGCGAATACGGCGGACTGCCCGGAGCAGGTAGTTCCCGTACACAAACCGGAGAATATACTGGAAGACGGTCATATGCGTACAGTCGTGTCGAAGGCTTCCTGGAACATGTATCGTTTTCACACAGCGAAATAAAACGGAAGGGGGAATGTCCGATGGATGTGGGCATACCAAAGCCGGAGTATCCAAGGCCTCAGATGGTCAGGGAAGCATGGATGAACTTGAACGGTGAATGGGAATTTGAGTTCGATGATGAGGATAAAGGGAAAAAAGAGGAATGGTTTTTGTACCATTCCTACTCGAAGAGAATACAGGTCCCTTTCGCCTATCAGTCAAAAAGGTCGGGAATCCATATTACGGATTTCCACGATATCGTTTGGTACAAAAGAGAAATCGACAGTAAGGAGCTTGTGCCGGATAAGAGATATTTACTTCATTTTCAGGCGGTGGATTATCAGGCTGAGCTGTGGGTCAACGGTATTTATGCCGGAATTCACAGAGGAGGCCATGTCTCTTTTACTTTCGAAATCACCCCGTATTTGAAAGAGGGAAAGAATGTCATTACGCTGCGGGTAGAGGATGATTCGGAGAATCTGGAGCTGCCGAGAGGAAAGCAATTTTGGAAGGAAACCTCGGAAAATATTTTTTATACACGTACTACCGGTATTTGGCAGACCGTATGGCTGGAACCGGTGAATGAAATATATATCGAAAGAATACGGATGACGCCGGATGTGGACCGCAAGATGATCCGAATGGAGATCCTGCTTAACAAAAGAGCGGAAGCGGAGCTTGCTGTAGAGATATCTTATGGCGGAAAAAGAATGGTCCGTGATACGGTCAGTATCTTCAAAGGAAAGACAGTCCGGGAATTTAAGCTGGATCAAAACATAAACAAGGAGTGGGAGCACAAATGCTATGAGTGGACCCCGGACAATCCGGTTTTGTTTGATGTCAAGTTCTTGCTGAGGACAGGAACTGTCCCGAAGGATGAGGTCGGTTCTTATTTTGCCATGCGGAAAGTAAGCGTGGAGAACGGAAGATTTCTTCTGAACAACAGGCCCTGTTACCAGAAAATGCTGTTGGATCAGGGCTATTGGAGGGATTCCCTTATGACGGCGCCCGATGATGAGGCGTTGATCAAGGATATTACACTATGCAAGGAGATGGGGTTTAACGGAGCGCGCAAGCATCAGAAAATCGAGGAGGAACGTTATTATTACTGGGCGGATAAACTGGGTTTTCTTGTATGGGCGGAATTCGCCAATGCCTATATTTATTCCGAAAAATATGTGGAGTATGTAATACCGGAATGGATAGAGGCGGTAACGAGGGATTATAACCATCCGTGTATTGTCGCCTGGGTGCCGCTGAACGAGTCGTGGGGTGTGGACAGTATCATGTGCAGGGAAGAGGAACAGGCTCATGCATCGTGTATGTATTATCTGACCAAGTCGCTGGATACCACCAGGTCGGTAATATCCAACGACGGCTGGAATCACACGCATTCGGATCTTTTGACCATCCACGATTATGAATGCGGGGGAGAGGCTCTGCAGAGGCGGTATGCTTCTATGGAACGCATCTTAAAGGACATGCCCGCTAACCGGACATTGTTTGCAAGAGGCCATCATTATGAAGGACAGCCGGTTATTGTCTCCGAATTCGGAGGTATCGCATACCAGAAAAACGCAGACAGCGGATGGGGCTATGCCAGTGCGGACAGCGATGGAGAATTCGAAGAAAAATACAGGGAGGTGGTGGAGAGTCTGCTCGATTCTCCTCTCGTCCAGGGCTTTGTTTATACACAGCTATGCGATGTGGAACAGGAAATCAATGGTCTTTTAACTTATGACAGAGAACCGAAGCTTCCTCCAGAGAAGATTCGGGCAATTAATCAAGGAAGGAAATGAGGCATCCGGCAGGATGCGGAAATCGGAAGAAGGCGAAAGTATGAAAGCGATTGTTTACAAAGAACCAAATGTCCTGACTTATGAAGAAGTGCCGGAGGTTATGCCGAAGGCGAATGAGGTAAAGCTCCGCGTAAAGGCCTGCGGCATATGCGGGAGCGATGTGCATGGCTATCTGGGTATTACGGGAAGACGGCTTCCTCCCATGATCATGGGACATGAATTTGCCGGAGAAATCGTGGAAACCGGAGAAAACGTGAAGGAACGAAGGCGGGGAGAACGTGTGGCGGTCTATCCCGTGGACTTCTGCGGAAAATGCGAGATGTGCAAGAAGGGGGACGTTCACCTGTGCCTTGACAAGCGGGCATTCGGTGTACTGGATGTGGACGGCGCATTTGCGGAATATATTTGCGTCCCGGAAAAGTGTTGTTTTCCGATCAACGATGAGATACCCTATGGCATCGGTTCGCTGGTTGAGCCACTGGCGGTGGCTTACAGGGGTGTTGCCCATGCGAAGGAGCTGAAAGGTAAGACGGTCCTTTTGGTGGGAACGGGTACCATTGGTCTGTTGGCGCTGGCTTGCGTGAAGATGAAACAGGCGGCTAAAATAATTGTTTCCGACCTAAGCGACAGCCGTCTCCGGATCGCCAGGGAAATGGGTGCGGACATCACGATCAATCCCGGAAAAGAAGATTTTAAGGCAAGGATATTGGAGGAGACGGATGGTCTGGGAGTAGATGTTGCCATCGAGGCAGTAGGTGCGGCAGCTACTGTGCAGCAGGCTATGTCTGCACTTAAGTTCGCAGGAACGGCCATCTGGATCGGCAACAACAAGCCGATGATCGAAATCAACATGCAGGAAATCGTGACGAGAGAGCTGGTGGTTCACGGCTCCTTCCTTTACGGATATGAAGAGTTTAAGACGGTGGTAGAGCTTTTGAACGGAGACAAGATCAACGTAGCTCCGCTGATCAGCGCAGAGATTTCGCTGGAGGAGGCGCCCGGTTATTTTGAGCAGCTCGCCCATGCGCCGGGGAATCTGATAAAGGTCGTCGTGGTTGGCTAATGAGAGTAGGAGGATGAAAAAATGGCATATGATAAGGAACTGATAAAAGAGCTGGAACAAAAGGCCCGCAAGCTGCGGGAAGATGTTGTGGTAAGCATAGGCGTGGGAGTAGCCGGACATATTGGGGGCTCGAATTCCGCCGCAGATCTTGTAACCGCATTGTACTTTTATAAAATGAAGCACGACCCGAAGAATCCCAGGATGGAGGACAGGGACCGTTTTCTGCTGAGCAAGGGTCATGTGGCGATACTGCAATATGCGGCATTGGCGGAAGCGGGATATTTTCCGGTAGAGGATTTAAAGCATACGAAAGCAATAGGTTCCTACTTGCAGGGACATCCTGACGTGCAGAAGACGCCGGGTATCGAAGCGGGTACGGGCTCCTTGGGACAAGGTCTGTCCATAGGTTTAGGCATGGCACTCGGACAGAAATTGAATAAAATAGACAGAAAGACTTATGTTCTCGTCGGAGACGGCGAAGTGGCGGAGGGACAGATATGGGAAGCCGCTATGGCAGCCGCTGCTTATAAGGCGGATAATCTGGTAGCGCTTGTGGATAGGAACAGGTTGCAGGCCAACGGCAAGGTAAAGGACCGTCTGGACTCCGGAGATATCATAGCGAAACTCATGGGCTTCGGATGGCATGTCATCGAGATAGACGGACATAACATGGAGGAAATACTGACCGCACTGGATGAGGCGGACACCGTAAAAGGAATGCCCATAGCTATTGTTGCAAACACGGTCAAGGGAAAAGGCGTCAGTTTCGCGGAAAATGTGGTAAGCTATCACAACGGAATGCTGACGGAAGAAACTTATCATCAGGCACTGGAAGAGTTATCCAGATAGGCGGGAGGCAGAAGATATGAGTTATACGAATCAAAGAATTGCATATGGAAGCACCTTGGTGGAGCTTGGAAAAAACGATGACAGAATCGTTGTATTGGATGCCGATCTGGGCGGTTCTACTATGGGAAAGCTGTTCGAGGCACAATACCCGGAGAGATATTTTGAGATGGGAATTGCCGAGGCGAATATGACCAGCGTGGCAGCAGGATTGGCACAGAGCGGAAAGGTACCTTTCACCAATTCCTTCGCAGTATTCTCGGGAGGAAGGGCGTTTGATCAGATACGCCAGACCATCGCCATAGGAGAATTGAATGTAAAGATCTGCGGTTCCTCTTCGGGCCTATCCGATTTCGGAGACGGCGCTACCCACCAGTGTGTGGAGGATATGGCTATTTTTCGTGCAGTGCCCAATATGACGGTGCTCTGCCCGGCGGATGCCAATGAAACGGTGGAAGCGGTAAAAGCGATGGTAGAGACGGATGGACCTTTTTATATACGGCTGAACAGAAACGATTACCCGAATGTTATCGAAGAAGGTGAGAAGTTTGAAATAGGAAAGCCCAGATTGCTCAAGGAAGGGTCGGATATCGTGGTATTTGCTACAGGTTATATGGTAGGGCTGGCGATGGAAGCCGCAAAAGAACTGGAGCGCGAAATATCGGTGAAGGTAGTAAATGTTTCTACCATTAAGCCAATGAATGATCAGGCTGTCATCGATCTGGTAAAAGGCTGTAAGGCGGTAGTCACTGCGGAAGAACACAATGTCAGGGGCGGAATGGGAAGCGCGGTAGCGGAAGTTCTCTGCAAGGAATGCAAACCCATCGAGTTTGTAGGAATTCAGGACACCTTCGGATGCAGCGCATATAATTACAAGGAAGTGCTTGAGTATCACGGACTGACAAAAGAGGCAATCAAAGAGGCCGTACAAAAGATGTATCATATGTAAAGAACAGGACAGGAGGATATTAAAATGCGTATAGGTTTTATTGGACTTGGGATCATGGGAAAGCCGATGGTCAATAATCTGCTGAAAGCAGGACATGAGGTTATTGTATATGATGTAATTCAGGAAAATGTAGATGCCGCAGTGGGCGCGGGAGCTGCTTCGGCAAATTCCTCGAAAAACGTTGCGGAGCAATGTAATCTGATCATCACGATGCTGCCTAATTCTCCTCATGTAAAAAGCGTGGTTTTAGGCGAAAACGGTGTTTTAGCGGGTGCGAAAGAGGGTACGGTCTTAGTGGATATGAGCTCCATTGCACCGCTGGCTTCACAGGAATTATGTAAAGCCTGTGCCGAAAAGGGTGTTAGAATGATCGATGCGCCCGTATCCGGCGGCGAGCCGAAAGCTGTCGACGGGACGTTGTCCATAATGGCAGGCGGCGAGAAAGAAGTCTTCGACCAGGTCTATGACATTCTGATGGCTATGGGCGCAAGTGCGGTCCACTGCGGCGATATCGGTGCGGGCAACACGACAAAGCTGGCAAATCAGATCATCGTAGCACTTAATATTGCGGCGGTATCCGAAGCACTCATGCTGAGTACAAGAGCGGGTGTAGATCCCATAAAGGTTTTCGATGCGATCAAGGGCGGACTTGCCGGTTCTACTGTTATGAATGCCAAGGTGCCCATGATAACGGATGGTAATTTTAATCCGGGATTTAAGATCGACCTTCACATAAAAGATTTGAACAATGCTTTGGAAACCGGACATGGAGTAGGCGCGCCGCTTCCTTTCACGGCCCAGGTGATGGAAATTCTTCAAAATCTTCATATGGACGGTCTCGGACAATGTGACCACAGTGCAATTGCGAAATATTATGAGAAGCTGACCGGAACGGAAATACGAAAATAAAGGTGAAGCAACTGTCCCGCATAACATTGCGGGACATGTTGTATAGATATATAATGATGTTGGGGTAAAAAGTATTTGTGAAGGAAGAGAGTATGAGAATTTTAATTGCGTCGGACTCATTTAAAGGAAGCTTAAGCAGCGCTCAGGTGGCGGAAAACATAAAAGCGGGAATATTAGGGGTTTATTCAGATGCGGAAATAAAGTATATTTCCGTAGCTGACGGCGGAGAGGGCACAGTAGAAGCCGTCATATCCGGCAGCGGAGGGAAAATGGTAAATACGCCTGTAATGGGGCCTGACGGTAAGATGCTCGATTCCTTTTTCGGCATATTGGAGGACGGCTCCGCCATAATCGAAATGGCGGCAGCTTCGGGGTTGCCCCTCGTTCCCGAACGGGAACGCGATATAATGAAAGCTACTACTTATGGGACCGGCCAGCTTCTAAAGGCAGCGATGGATAACGGCTGCATGAAAATTTATATCGGAGTCGGCGGTTCGGCGACCAATGACGGCGGAATCGGTATGGCACAGGCTCTCGGTGCTTCTTTTAAGGATGACAGAGGAGAAGAAGTCGGCTTTGGCGGCGGGCAGCTTAGCAGAATAGCGAAGATTGATGTAAGCCGCATGGATGAACGTCTTAGACGGACGGAGATCATTGTGATGAGCGATGTGACCAATCCCCTTTGCGGACCTTCGGGAGCATCGGCTGTTTACGGACCGCAGAAGGGTGCGAGTCCTGAACAAGTCGTGCTTCTGGATGAGGGGCTTTCCCATTTGGCAAAGGTTATAGAAGAGACACTGACTATAGACATAAGGAATATGAAAGGTGCCGGTGCCGCAGGAGGTCTTGGCGGCGGTCTCGCGGCATTTACAGGTGCAGTCATCCGTTCAGGGATCGATGCGGTACTGGATATGTCGGACTTCGCCCAAAAGGCGGAATGGGCAGACCTGATCATTACCGGCGAGGGTCGTATTGATTTTCAATCCTCATATGGAAAGGTGATTTCCGGTATTGCTGGGAGGGCGGGGAAATACGGCGTTCCCATAGCGGCAATTGCCGGTTCTCTCTCGGAAGGATCACAAGAGGTATATAAGATCGGCATCAGCTGCATGGAAGCGGCGGTATGCAGGCCGATGCCGTTGGAAGAAGCTATGGGGGAAAAGGCGGGAGAGCTGGTAGCCGATGCCGCAGAGCGGCTGATGCGCGGCATCAAGGTCGGTACCATGCAAAGAGACCGCGCGTGTCACGAGTGCCTGGGTACTCCGAATAATCGTCTGCAATAGCCTGGGGTAATCAGTGGTTTGGAGGATACAGCTTTTTGTCTGAAACGATATCTGCCGCTGTGATATGTGGATTGTGATATTTTTTCCGTTTCCGTGTATACTTTGGGAAATTGATTGCCTGTTTTGGACAGAAAGAAACACAGGCCATACACTGGCTGCATTGATGGAGAAACGTTGGCTTGCTATTTTTAAAACTGATATTATGACTGGGGCAGACCTTGGCGCAAAGACCACAGGAAATACAGTCATCCCAAACGGAAAAATATTTATCGTTTGAGGGACAATGCTCAATAAACTTCTGCATTTTCCGTGGTGCAAGCCATCGTGTTATCGCATTGGCGTGAGGAGGATTCCGCAACTTCTTTTCCGCAATCTCCCTTGCAATAGAAGCAAGCTGTTCTTCTGTTTTGGGAACGCGCTTTTCAGGGTTTGGAAACGGTGGGTATATAGCTACATAATTGGCAACACTGTACACTTTTTCGCCATAGGAAAGTGTACAGTGCTTTTCTTGCAGCAATTTGGCCAGTTTATCCTGACAACCTCCGTTGATCATCCCAGGTGTGGAGACTGCAAAAATGTATGCCTTCGGGTTCAGCTTTACCTGCTCTACAAAATAGATCGCATATTCCGGCATCGTCCAGTGATGCACCGGGAAAATAAAACCAATTCTTTCAGCATCCTCTGACGGAACATCCTTTGGATCGCATCGCATGGAGATGATTTCTGTATCACCTAGTTGCTTGGCAATGACTTGTGCGGCACGAAGGCTGTTTCCTGTCCCTGTAAAATAGTAGATGATATTTTTCATATTGTTACCTCACAATTTTAAAAAAATTTAAGTGTCACACTTGTAACAGTTCGATGTTTTTATTATAATGAGTCTATGACAATAATTCAAGATTTCAGAGGCAAGTGCCACATCCGGTCATTTTTGCGACATTTGAAGGAGAGAACATGAAAGATACACAAAATCCAATTGCTTTACGTTCCAGAGAATGGTTGACAAATGCTCTTTTGGAGTTGATGAAAGATAAACCGTTTCACGAAATCAGTATTTCAGAGATTGCGGAAAAAGCAGATTTGTCCCGTAGAACTTTTTATCGTTTTTTTTCTTCCAAAGAAGAAGTGATTTGTTTCCATCTGGAGACAATTTGGCGTACAGGAGCGCTGCAGTTTTCCGCTGATAAAGATCACAGTTATTTTCATACGATTCGTTGGTATCTGGAGCTTTGGTATGAACATAAGGACCTGGCTCTTTTGCTTTATCGCAACGATCTGATATCGCTGTTGCTGCAAGAGTACAACCATCTTTTTCATGAAGTGTATCTGATGCGGAAAGGCAATTATCCTTTGGCTAAGCAGCCGGAGGCAATGAAATATGCTCTTTCTTATAGTGTAGGTGGACTTACAAACATTCTTTGGCAGTGGGCAGGCGACGGAATGCAGAAATCGCCTGAAGAAATTGCCAATCTGCTGTTGACTGCCATCCGGTTACCTGATCAGGAGTAACTTTTAAATTACCAATTCCAGTTTACCGATGTGTTTTATAAATAATCGATCGTTATCTCCGCTGAAAGGTTCAAAAATTCTTCCCACTTTCTTTGATTGCAGAAAAAGAAAATGCCCTTATAGGATGAAATCCTATAAGAGCATTAATAATAGTCGAAGCGACAGGATTCGAACCTGCGACCTCTGCGTCCCGAACGCAGCGCTCTACCAAGCTGAGCCACGCTTCGATAAGTTTTTTTTATTGCAACACATAAGATAATACAATATTATATACTCGTTTGTCAATGATTGTACCATACATTTTTAAATATTTTTGGAGTAAAATTAGATTCTAATTCCCGTCGTTTACAAGACAAACGATGCCGTTTAACGTTGAAAGCCGATAAGGACTATGTTAGACTATATTACAAGTGAGTAAAAAGCATTCACCAGGAAAAAAGAAATGGAAGGCATTGGTATGGAAAGTAAATTTATATCGTTGGACTCAGCATTTAATATGATTTTGAATATTAATTTAGGGAAGGACCTTCGGAAGAAGGAACTGAAGAAAATAGAAGATTATGCCAAAGGCCTCGTTTATCTGTCTGATAATAAGAAGAAACAGCTCATAGCGGTGATAGAAGCCTTTGACTATGAACTGGGAAGAGAGGCGGTCAACGAAGAATGTATCGGCGGCTACCATAAGCTATTGAAAGAAATATTGAGCATTAACCATAGTCTCAAAGGCCCCAAATGTGTTGTTTACGGAGATAACTGGCTGACCGGAGAAGTAAAGGATAAGATGCGCAGGAATAACTTTTGTGTTTTTGATTGGCGCTCGTTGAACCCGGCTTATATCGATGAATATGATTTGTACATATTATGCGACGAACCTTTAAAGATTTATGACCTCCCGGCTATAGAAGATAAGGAAAAGATTCTGAAGATATGGGATTACCTTAAATATAAGTACGTAGTATTTCCTTCATTTTACGAAGTCTATATGAAGTATAAGAGAAAATGCGACCCTAAGGTGAAATGTATCGTAACTGGAGGGACCAACGTAAAGAGTGCCGTTCGGAGCAGATTACTGCATATGAAAGCGATTTCTCTGGCGAATACCGGTCAGGATATTTTCTATGATTTCAGAATGTTCTGCCACGCTCATGAAGCCATGCCCGGCATAAAATATGCGATTATAGGATTAGCTCCGTATTCCTTGCGATACGATGCCTCCAAGTCCAAGGTGGAATGGAGACGCTGTCTCGCCTATTATCCCATTGTGAAGACAATGCACAACTGCGAGGATGCCGAGATTTTTGCAGATCTATACGAATCCGAAGATAAAAAGATAAGGCATTATTTTGATGAAGCGGATATGGACAAGTGGTATGAGGTTTTTGAGAAAAGTATAAAAAACGAGACGGAAGACGTTATGGATGTCTTTGATGAAAGTACGTGCTCCAAGGAGACTCTGGGACTGAATCAGAGAGAGATCAGTGAGCTCTACAACAGGCCTTTTACGGATATTTTATTGGAGAACAAGGTACTGTTAGAGGGTTATGCCCGATTTTGCAAGGGAAAGGGAATCCAAGCGATTTTCTTCCTTCCTCCTTATACTAAATGGTACAAGGAGCATATGCAGAGGTCTTACTATGAAGAGCTATCGGCCTTTGTGAGGGAACTTTGTAAAAAGTACGGGGCAGAGTTTGTCGATATGATGGATGTTGCCCTTCCCGACTGCTGCTTCAGCGATTATGCCAATGTGAACAACGTGGGGACCGTGAAGGCGGCAAGCTATATCAACGAAATCATAGACTGCTGACGGAGAATACTTAATGTGGAGATGAATGTAAGAGTAGAAGAAATAAGAAAAGAAATATATGATCTGGCAGATGAAAAATACCGGGAGTTTCAAATCCGTCTTCTGCCCGGAACAGGAAATTTTGTCGGGGTACGGCTTCCCAGGCTTCGGGAAATGGCAAAGAAGATAGCGAAGTATGAGGGCGAAGAATATTTAAGGATTGCCCTTTGCAGGAACCCGGAAGAGGAACTGTTCGAGGAAATCATGCTGCAGGGAATGATTATCGGATATATGAAAACAGATATATCCGATATTTTTTCTTATACGGAAAGGTTCATTCCCAAGATAGATAACTGGTCAGTCTGCGACAGCTTTTGCGGAGGACTTAAACATACCGTGCGGTATCCTTTGCAGATGTGGGAATGGCTGCAAAGGTATTTGCATTCGGACGAGGAATTCGCCATACGTTTCGGTGTGGTCATGCTTTTGAACTATTATATATGTGACAGCTACATCAATGATTTGTTTCCTATATTCGATGAGATTCATCATGAAGGATATTACGTGAAGATGGCGGTAGCATGGGCCATATCGCTCTGCTATGGGAAATACCCGAAGGAGACGACGGAATATCTGAATAATAGCCGCCTGGATGATTTCACTTATCACAAAGCGCTGCAGAAGATAACGGAGCTTCGAAGTGCCGGGAAAGCGGAAAAAGATATGATGAAAAAAATGAGACGAATGAATCTGTGAAAAGAATCGGTCCATAAAAAGAAATGATCAAAGATGAACAATGAAAGATAAAACGGGGAGGATGCGGTTGCTGCTATGATAACGAGAAAATACGGACAAGGAAGCTTTAAAAGTTTTAAAGCGGGCATAGAGAGGGAATGGGCCATTACTAATGGAATCGGCGGGTATGCGGGAAGTACCCTCATAGGCGCTAATACGCGTAAACATCATGGCCTTTTGATAGCCAGTCTTCATGCGCCGGTAGAGCGGCATCTGATTTTATCCCGTATAAATGAAACTGTCCGCATAGAGGATAAGGATTATTCTCTGGCTGCGGTACAGAGAAAGGGAAACGTCTTGGAGGAGGGGCAAAAATATTTGCAGCGTTTTGTATTCGATGCCGTTCCCTCCTACACATACCGGGTTCAGGACGTGTTTCTCACGAAGGCAATAAGCATGGAGTACGGGAAAAACAAAACGGCTATCTTATATGAAATAGAAAATGGCAGCAGGCATTCGGAAATCTGTTTAACGCCCTTATTCAATTTCAGAGATCACAGTAGCTTTTCGCTTCCTGAGCAGCTTTGTTTTGAGGCCAGCCATGACAGACATATGATTACTCTGGTTCCGGAAGGCCCGCACATCGATGGTCATGCAGGCTATAAAATTAAGTTCAGCGTATCGGAAGGAAATATTTCAGAGAGAAACGAAACGTATGATACCGATATGGAGCTGCAAACGGAGATCGATACGGGAATGAGCGCTATTGACAATAATTTTACTCCCTACGATATATGGATACCGCTTAAGCCCTATGAGAAAAAGAAGGTGTCTGTTATCTGCTGTTTGCAGAAAAAGGATGAGGAAGAGGAAATAAAGTCAGCAGATTCCATTATTGAAGCTAGTAAGAAGCGTATGGAGGCTTTAATAGAAAAGGCCGGTTATAAGGATGAGCTTGCGGATGCGCTTGTTCAAGCGGCGGATGCTTTTATCGTAGACAGAGTATCTACCGGCAGCAAGACTGTTCTGGCAGGTCTGCCTTGGTTTACCGATTGGGGCAGGGATACGATGATAGCGCTTCAGGGGCTGACACTTGCGACGAAGAGATATGAAGATGCCAGAGGAATTCTGCGTACTTTCGCAAAGTATGTAAAGGACGGGCTGGTGCCGAATATGTTTCCCGACGAAGGGATGCCGCCTTTTTACAATACGGTGGACGCATCCCTGCTGTATTTTTATTCAGTATATATGTACTTGAAATATACGGGCGGGGAGGAGGATTTTCTCTTTGTGAAAGAGGAAATCTATCCGAAACTGAAGGAAATTATAACTTATTATAAGAAGGGAACGCTGTTTCATATTTATATGGATAAGGACAGCCTGATTCATGCAGGAGGTGATCTGGACCAAGTGACATGGATGGATGTCCGCGTGGATGACTGGGTGGTCACGCCCAGACACGGCAAGCCTGTAGAAATCAACGCGCTCTGGTATAATGCGCTAAAGGTAATGGAGTTCTTGGCGAAGCGTTACCTGGAGGATGCGGGAGGATACCATGAGCTTGCGAAAGCTGTAAAGGAATCTTTCAATCAAAAATTCTGGAACGCGGAAAAGCAATGTTTATATGATGTAGTTGAGGAAGAGAGAAACAGGACGGTCGGAAACAACGGACAAATCAGACCTAATCAAATATGGGCGGTATTCCTTCCATTTACAATGCTTTCTCCTGAGAAGGAGAAAAAGGTGGTGGAAACCGTCTGGTCCCATCTTTATGCGGGCTGCGGACTTCGTTCGTTATCTCCTGAGGATGAGGAATATAAGGGCATTTACTTCGGGAAGCTGCACGACAGAGACGCAGCATATCATCAGGGGACTGCGTGGGCGTTTCCGCTTGGCGGTTTTATTAGCGCGTATGTGAAAGTAAACGGATACAGCGAAGAAAGCAAGCTGTTTGCGAGAAAGCTGTTAGAACCGGCAGAAGACCATATGTGGGATGGGTGCATCGGTTCCATCGCAGAGATTTTTGATGGGAACCCGCCCCATATTTCCAGAGGCTGCTATGCACAAGCATGGAGCGTAGGCGAGATACTGAGAGCGTATACGGAGGATATTCTTACAAAGGTATACCGATAACAGTATCCCAAAGAAGGTCCCAAATCGCGTTAGATATAAAAGGTGTCAACAGGAAGGTGATGATCCAGGGAGTAAAAAGGTAAATATAGACCTCCCATCTGGAAAGGTTCCTAAGGGACATATCTTCGGAATCCAGACACATCCGGCCCATGAAACGCATATCCTTCACCTGAAGGAAGATAAAATAGCCTGCCAAGGTTCCAAGGGTATTCATGATAACGTCGGTAATATCTGTAGTCGCCGTGGTAGCGAGGCAATATATCTGCGATATTTCTATTAACAGTGAAAATAAAATACCGGAGATGATTGTTTCTTTCGCAGGCTGAAACTGCTTCCACAAGGTGGGGAGCAGCAGACCGAAGGGTAAAAATATCAAAAAGCACTGGATGTAATGCTCCAAATTGTCTCCGAAGCCGTAAAACGGTATGAAATTAAACGTCGGATAGAAATCTATCTGATATAAGGAAGGTGTATCCGAAGCCATTAAAATGGTACAGATAGCCAGGGAATAAATGTATAGCCCGAACTGATGGCGTTTCGGGAGCTTATACTTCCAAAAAAATATTTGCAGTATAATAAGAAAGGGAATAACCCCTATATAAGCAGAAAAAGTATTAACAACTAAAACTGTAAAATCCGACATAAATCTCCTCCTGACCGTAGCGTCAAAGAATAGTATAATACATAAATGTGAATTTTTCATTAAAAATTTTACTGTTTCTTAAATATTACGATGTTTGCTAACATTATACGCTTTTTTTCGCAAAACACAATTTGTATATTTAAAATTAAGCAGGGACAAATCAAAGAGGTACCTGGAAAAAGATATCTTGCCAAAGGCAGGAATTTATGCTATTGTTTTATAAATAAATAAGGTCTTTTACGGTTGAACGGATGCTACATTCGATTTCAAGAATTTAAGCTTTTAGGGTGGGAAGCTCGTTATTTGCGAGCTTCCCACTTTTTATATAAAAATTAATCAAATTTATAAAGGTTGTTTTAATGGTTCGGCTGTCAAAAAATATCTAGAATATTCTTTATCAGTGCAGTAGTGTATTAACATACTGCTGATTCCGTTACTTCATGACGTAATTGGTATTGTTTTTTCTCAGATTAACAGGACAAGTATATCTAAAAGCTTTAGTTATATGTCGAAAGGATGTAAAGAGTTCGAAGTGACAAAATTTTGCTGGAAGACTGTAAGGAAACGATTAATAAGCTAATTGTTGTGTACTATAAAAGGAAATTACCACATGAAAGTTGACAAGGTTGTGAAAAAGGAAACAATAAATATGGGGTTAGGTATATTAGTATGTAGTGCCATTACTCAAATTGTTTTCTTGATTTTTAAAGCGTATAGTTTGGCAGTACTTTTAGGTTCAATATATGGAGGTGCCATAGCCCTTCTTAACTTCTTCTTAATGGGAATAACGGTTCAAAGCGTGACAAAGCTGGAAGATGAAAATATGGCAAAAAAGAAAATGCAATTTTCGTATTCCATGCGTCAATTAGGGCTTGTATTATTACTTGGTGCGGGTATGTACATTGCGGTGAATTTTCAAATTTTTCACTGGTTGCCGATTTTGCTTGCTGTAGTTTATCCAAGGTTAATAATACTATTCTTTGGATTTTTTAGAAAAGAACAGCATTTAAAGGAAGGTGATATTTCATGAATGTAGAAATAACTGGAGCAAAAATACTGCTCAGGCTGCCTTTAGGAATAGTAATTACGGAAACACAAGTAAACATGTGGCTGGTGATGATCGTAATTGCCTTGTTGTGCAGATGGCTCACAAGTAATCTGCAAATTAAGCCGGCAGGGAAAAAACAAGTAGTAGCAGAATATCTGGTCAATATCGCAAATAAATTCGTGCAAGATAATATGGGTGAGAGATTTAAGGCTTTTGCCCCTTTTATAGCAGCATTATTTTCGCTTGCGGCGTTTTGCAGTTTAAGCAGTCTTCTGGGGCTCTATCCGCCGACCTCCGATCTTAATACGACTGTCGGCTGGGCCCTGATTGTTTTCTTCCTGATTATGTATTATAAAATCAAGACAAATGGTGTGAAAGGATATTTAAAAGGACTCACAGAGCCTTTTGCGATTTTGACCCCTTTTAATATTATAGGAGAGTTTTCAACACCAATATCCATGGCATTCCGTTTGTTTGGCAATGCTTCAGCCGGGGTTGTAATATCAACGCTGTTGTATGCAGCGCTCGCATGGCTTAGTGGCATAGTATTCCAATGGCTGCCCGGGGCGTTAGCTGGTATTCCATTATTGCAACTGGGACTTCCTGCTATATTATCAATTTACTTTGATTTATTTAGCAGTGTTTTACAGGCTTTTATATTCTGCATATTAACGATTATCTATGTATCGACTGCAGCAAGTAAAGAATAATAAAATAATATTATATCAATGGAGGTAATCATTCATGGAAAGAGCTTTAGTATTAATGGGATGCGCTATTGGCGCCGGAATATCAATGATAGCAGGTGTTGGTCCTGGTATCGGTGAGGGCTACGCGGTAGGAAAGGCTTGCGAAGCCATCGGACGTCAGCCGGAATGCAAGGGTGATGTTACAACTACTATGTTAATGGGTTGCGCTGTTGCAGAGACAACAGGTCTGTATGGATTGATTGTAAGCATGTTACTTATTTTCGTTGCACCAGGTATGTTTATTGGCAAGCTGTAATAACTTGTTTTGAGAAAAGAGGAATAGAGAATGCCTGAAACATTAGAATTTTTATCTATAAATACTTGGCAGACCATCATGGCTATGGGAAATTTATTGATTCTTTTTCTGATTGTCAAAAAATTCTTGTTCAAACCTGTAAATGACATCTTAAAGAAAAGAGCTGATGAAGTAGATAATATTTACTCCGAAGCAGAAAATTTGCGTACAGAGGCAAAAGAGAACAAGGATTTGTATGAAGAGAAGATGAAGAAGGCAAAAGCTGAAACTGACTTAATGATTAAATCTGCAACAGAACGAGCCAATTATCGCGGTGAAGAAATTATAAAAGAAGCAACTGTCGAAGCAGAGAATCGTAAACGAAAAGCAGAATCTGATATCGCTCTCACGAAGAAAAAAGCCGTAAGCGAAATGAAAGACAATGTTATCGAAATGGTTATTGATTTGGCGCAACAAGTGGTAGAAAAAGAAATAAATGCGGATATTCATGAAAATCTGATCGATTCTGCAATTGAAGAATTGGGTGAACGCGTATGAATAAATCGAAGGAATACGGATACGCATTATATGACCTGGCAGCGGAAGAAGGACTTGAAGAAGAAATAGAAAAAGAATTCGCAGAAATTGCATTGATATTTGAAAGTAACCATGATTTTATGAAACTTTTGTCCAATCCAAGGATTTCTACTTCTGAGCGCATCCAGGTAATAGAGGATGTATTTGTTAATAGAATACAACCGTATCTTCTTTACTTATTAAAAATATTTACGGGAAGTAGAGATGTTTCGCTAATTCCACTTGTATTTAAGGAGTATGAAAATAAATATTATCAAGAAAAAAATATTTTACCTGTTACGGTAATTAGTGCAGTGGAATTAAATGAAAACCAAAAGCAGCATATTATAAGTAAATTGGAAAAATTAATGAATCAAGCTATCGTTTTACAAAATAAAGTTGACGAAACTTGTATTGGTGGTATTCTTTTGGAATATCGTGGACATATGATTGATGCAAGCGTAAGAAATAGATTTAAGAAATTGCAGTATGAAATAAAGAATACAGACTATTTACAAGCGGAGGTCTGATTAATGAATATCGAAGAAATTAGCAGTCTGATAAAGGCCCAAATAAAAAATTATGAAAATAAAACGGAACAGTATGAAACGGGAACTATAATAACCGTAGGTGATGGTATCGCGAAGGCGTATGGCTTGGATAATTGCGTATCTAATGAGCTGATTGAATTTTCAAATGGGCTTTATGGGATGGCGCTCAATCTTGAAGAAAATTTTGTTTCAATCGTTCTTTTGGGAAACGACTCAGGAATAAAAGAGGGATCCATAGTAAAACGCACGGGAACGGTCGTATCTGTGCCTGTTGGTGAAGCTTTAATAGGCCGTGTTGTTAATGCTCTTGGACAGCCTCTTGATGCCAAAGGGCCGATACAGGCGACTGAGACGAGGCCAATTGAAGCCCAGGCGCCAGGAATTATTGATAGAAAATCAGTTAATGTGCCACTTCAAACTGGAATTAAAGCCATTGATAGTATGATACCTATAGGCAGAGGTCAGCGTGAGTTGATTATTGGTGACAGGCAAACAGGTAAAACTGTTATAGCAATTGATACCATTATTAATCAAAAGGGCAAGAATGTCATTTGTATTTATGTTGCAATCGGCCAAAAGAATTCTACAGTTTCGCAAATACAAGAAACATTAACACGCGCAGGAGCAATGGAATATACGATTATAGTCAGTTCAACAGCCAGTGATTTTGCTCCCTTACAATATATCGCGCCATATTCAGGGTGCACTATGGGCGAGTATTTTATGTCAAAAGGAATGGATGTATTAATTATATATGATGATTTGTCAAAGCATGCGGTGGCTTATAGAACATTGTCATTATTGATTAGGCGTCCGCCGGGAAGAGAGGCTTATCCTGGTGATGTTTTCTATTTGCACAGCAGACTTCTAGAACGTGCGGCATGTCTTACGCCTGACTGCGGCGGCGGTTCACTTACTGCTTTACCTATCATTGAAACACAGGAAGGCGATGTCTCTGCCTACATTCCGACTAATGTTATATCAATTACGGATGGACAGATTTTTCTTGAAAGTGAGCTTTTCAATGCGGGAATTATGCCGGCTGTAAATCCGGGAATATCTGTAAGCCGTGTAGGTGGTTCCGCTCAGATTAAAGCAATGAAGCAGGTATCGGGAACGCTTAAGCTTTTATATTCTCAATATAGAGAACTTCAGAGTTTTGCGCAGTTTGGATCTGACCTTGATAAAGATACGAAAGCACGTCTTGCGCAAGGTGAAAGAATTGTTGAAGTATTGAAGCAAGATAGGAACTCGCCGATACTGGTTGAATTACAGGTAGCCATTATCTATGCAGTAGTTAACAATTATTTAAATGATGTAAAAATCAGCGATATAAAAGAATATGAAAAGGAACTATTTTTTGAACTGACTTCTTATTATGATGATTTGCTTACTGCGATTCGAGGCGGAGAAGGTCTGGATGGTGCAAATAAAGTAAGACTTGAAGAGGCATTAGAAAAGTTCACAGAGAAGTTTATAAAAGCCCACTAATCTAGAATGAAGGGAGGCTGGCGCAATGGCTGAGTCTTCAAAGAAAGATTTAAATCTAAGGATTAAAAGTATAAAAAGTACAAAGCAGATAACAAAAGCTATGGAATTAGTCGCCACCTCAAAATTGACAAAGGCGAAAGAACGCATAGAGAAAAGTCGTATTTTTCATTCCGCGGCCTATTCTGCGATGTGTGATATTATCGTTAGGAATTTGGATACTAATTCTGAGTATTTAACTACACGGACGGTTAAGAAAAGCTGCTTTGTTGTTATTGCCGGAGACAGGGGGCTTGCCGGCGGATATAATAGTAATGTATTTCGTTTTGCTCAAGAGCAGATTGGAAATAAAACAGTAAATATCCTTCCCATAGGAAAACGTACTACAGAATACTACAATTTCCTGGGCCATGATATAGTGACGGAAGAATTCTCACGTATAGAAAATATTAATGTTGGAAGTTGCCATGAAATCGGCAATTTACTTACGGAATGCTATTTAAGACAAGAATTTGATGAACTTTATGTTGTATATACGAACTTTTATTCTACTCTGAGCCAAGAACCGGCAATCATGAAACTGCTTCCTCTTGATAATGACATCTGTAGAGATGAGATACCCTCAAAAAAGGAATTTATTCTGTTTGAACCGAGCAGTAACGCAGTTTTTAATGCAATTGTTCCCAGTTATGTTGCTGGTATGTTGTGGGGAGCTGTGTGTGAAAGTATGGCAAGTGAATTCGGGGCACGCCGTACAGCAATGGAATCGGCTACAAAGAATGCTGAGGATATGCTTGAAGATTTAAGCCGTAAATATAACAGAGCCCGTCAAAGCTCAATTACTCAGGAATTGACAGAAATTGTTGCAGGAAGTGGATTGTAATTGCGGTTAATGGAAAGGAATGTAAAATATGGATAAGAACATAGGTATCGTTACACAGGTTATCGGTCCTGTATTAGATATAAAATTTGATGACGGCTACCTTCCCGATCTTTTGAATGCCATTGAAATTAAATACAATGAGAAAAAGATTGTTTTAGAAGTGGCACAGCATATAGGGGATAATGTGGTAAGATGTATCGCTATGAGCAGTACGGATGGATTGCCGAGAGGAATTGAAGCAATTGATACAGGGGAGCCTATCAGTGTGCCCGTAGGCAAAGAAACATTAGGCAGGATATTTAATTTGCTTGGAGAGGCGGTAGATAACGAATCAAATCCGGAAAGTGAAGAACGTTGGCCTATTCACAGACCGGCGCCTGCTTATGAGGAACAAGAATCAACTACAGAGATTTTTGAAACAGGAATTAAAGTGGTTGACCTTATATGTCCATACGCTAAGGGTGGAAAAATAGGACTATTCGGCGGAGCAGGTGTTGGTAAGACCGTTTTAATTATGGAACTTATTAACAACATTGCGAAGGAACACGGCGGACTTTCTGTATTTGCAGGAGTAGGTGAGAGAACACGTGAAGGCAATGATTTATACAATGAAATGAAGGAATCCGGTGTTTTGAATAAGACAGCACTAGTCTATGGCCAGATGAATGAGCCGCCGGGTGCACGTATGCGTGTTGCGTTATCAGGACTTACCATGGCGGAATATTTTCGTGATCACGAAGGTCAGGATGTACTGCTGTTTATTGACAATATTTTCCGGTTCACACAAGCAGGCAGCGAGGTATCTGCGCTGCTGGGACGTATGCCGTCTGCAGTAGGATACCAGCCTACACTTGCAACGGAAATGGGGGCATTGCAGGAGAGGATTACCTCCACGAAACGTGGATCGATTACATCTGTACAGGCGGTATATGTTCCGGCAGATGATCTTACGGATCCGGCCCCGGCTACAACTTTTGCTCATCTCGATGCAACAACAGTATTAAGCAGAAACATTTCTTCATTGGGGATATATCCGGCAGTTGATCCTCTTGATTCCACAAGCCGTATTCTTAGTCCCGATGTTGTTGGAAAAGAACACTATGAAACAGCACGTAAAGTTCAAAGTATTCTGCAAAGATATAAGGAATTACAGGATATCATAGCAATCATGGGTATGGATGAGCTGAGTGAAGCAGATAAGCTAATCGTTTCCAGAGCGAGAAAGATACAGCGTTTCTTAAGTCAGCCTTTTTCTGTTGCTGAACAGTTTACAGGTATGCAAGGAAAATATGTACCGCTAAAAGAAACGATTCGTGGTTTTAAAGAAATTATTGAAGGTAAACATGATAACCTACCCGAATCAGCTTTCTTATTTGTAGGTTCGATCGAAGAAGCGATTGAAAAAGCAAGAAAGGAATAAGCCATGAACAGTATTCATCTTCAAATCGTATCTTTGGATGGAATGTTTTTTGATGGCAATGCCAAGCAGGTTTCTCTGCGTACTATAGACGGAGATATATCAATACGTGCAGGCCATATCCCATTTGTAACAGCAATCGGAGCAGGTGAATGCCGAGTTTATGTAGAAAGTTTAGATAAACCTCGCCGAGCTGCAAGCATAGGCGGATTTTTGAGTGTTTCTAAGGATTTGGTCCTTCTGGCTGCTACAACATTTGAATGGGCTGAGAACATCGATTATGATCGTGCAAACAAAGCGAAATCCAGAGCAGAAAGTATTATTTCATCCAGCAAAGAAGACGATCATAGTTTGCAACTAGCTAAAATCAAGCTAGTCCGCGCTAACGCAAGATTGCAAGTAGTAAAAAATAAATAGGTAATGTTTAGAAAAGGATATGCTGTTGGTTTCAAGATGAAATGCATTTAAAATATAAGGGGTTCCCTCTGGTTGAGTTTTAGTGTGGTAACTTAATTCTGCCAAATGAGGAACTCTTTTTCTTTTGGTTGAGTTTTTGATTTTAATAAGGAGTCTGATCCATGGAAAAAATAAGTAAAATACCTTCTATACACCGCTATGAAGATTTTGTTGATGCCCTTCGAATTGCGGGAATGAGTATGGGAGGAGAAAATGATGAAGGAATTTTTTCCCTATGCAGTCTGTTCGGAGAGGAGATTGAATGGCATACGGAAAAGCCCGATACCGATCCATGGGAGTGGAGAATCCGGGTATTGGATGAATTCGATGACATTGCATATGGAAAGCTGTTTTTTAAAAAGAGCGGATACCTCACGAAGGAATGGTATCCTTACTTTTATACGGCGAGAAGGCAGGGAAGAAGCTTTGAGGAAATTTACAAGGAAGGCAAAATAAGCGCCTATGCAAAAAAGATATATAAAATCGTCTCCGATAGAGGCGCGATTCCTCTTCATGCCATTAAAAAAACAGGTGATGTGAAAAAAGAAGACAAGTCCAAGTTTGACCGTGCAATTATCGAGCTGCAAATGGGAATGTTCATTACAGTATGCGGCAGGGCGAGAAAAATATCTTTCGAGGGACAGGAATATGGATGGTCATCTACTGTGTTTTGTACGACGGAGGAATATTTTGGCAGGGAGACAATAGAGAAAGCAGCCGGACTTACTCCAAAGAATGCGTATGGTGAAATAGAAAACCATTTATACACATTGAATCCTAATATAGAAGAAAAAAAGATAGAAAAGTTTATTTATGGTATATGAATCAGATTCTTATCCGCTTTATATTATTTAAGACAGCAGGAGGCGAAGGCTATGAAAGCAACGGTTTTATTATATAATTTCCAAGATAAGCTTTACAGGGAGCAGGTAAAAAAGATATTGCTGGTACAGCGCCTCTCGATAAAGGAGGTTCCAAAGGAAGAATACCTAAATCCCATCGGCTATTATGCGGGAGACGAGGAAGTTAAAGTCTCGGAAAAGAGGTATGAGGGAATGGAGCTTGATGGTGAGATGATGGTATTTGCCGGACTGTCGGGGGAGCAAATTGACAAGGTGTTAGCCGGCTTCCGTAAAAATAAGGTGCCGAGGGTAAACTGCAAAGCGGTGCTTACGCCAACAAACCGCTTTTGGAACGCCTTGCAGCTTTTCGAAGAGCTGAAAAGGGAGCATGAGGCTATGTATAAAAATAAAATTTCCGAAAAATAACATCCATGGAAGAAAGAGGATGATTGATTAAGCCTTTGTTTTCAAATACTAACCATGAGTGTTTTTTACTCATTGAGTGCTTTAACTCATTATGAACTGTCGGTTCATGGAAAACATCAGAAAGTATTTGAAAGGGGCGAAATTATGGATAATCAACAGCTTCCCATAGGTTTCGGACTGTCTCTTGCCATGAATCAAAGTGCAATGGACAGATTTGCTAAAATGACCGAGGCGGAAAAGGAACAGGCAATTGCAAAAAGCAGGAAGGTAAAATCAAAAAGAGAAATGGACCGTATCGTCAATTCCCTTGCGGAGGACGACGACGCAGCGCTGAGAGATCTTTTTGATGGACCAGGCATCTTATAAGAAAAGGAAAGGTTCGGGCAGGTTGATAAACGTGCCGGAACCTTTTTTAGTATATCAATTTATTAAAGTGTTATGTAAAAAGCTGGTCAGTTAAGTAATACCTGTAATTTGACATACATTTTACATAAAAAAGATAGATATAAATATAAAGATGAGAGAAACTAAAAGTGTAATTCGAAAATTGAAAACTAAAAAGGAGAGTTGCTTATATGACAAAAACCTATCTTATCGATACGAATGTTTTAATTCAGGCGCCCTATGCATTAGAATGCTTTGAGGAAAATCATTTGGTGCTTCCTCTCGTTGTATTGGAGGAGTTGGATGGCTTAAAAAAGGCTGACGGAGAAAAAGGAGCTAATGCAAGAGAAGCTATACGGTATCTGGAGAGACTTCGTATTGAGGGAGATTTGTTAAAAGGGGTAAAGCTAAAAAGTGGAGGAACGCTCCGCGTTGAAACCAATTGCATAGATGTACCGCTTCCTGAAACTTTACCGGAGAATACAATGGATAATCGTATTCTAAAAGTATGTAAGGGACTGCAAGAGCATTCGGAACAGGTTGTTTTGGTGACCAAAGATATTTTACTCCGGATGAAAGCACAAATAATTGGCATAAAAGCAGAAGATTTTACTACGGAGCAAGTACCCGACGAGGAAGCAACATATCTTGGACGGCGGGAAGTATTTGTACCGGAAGAAATATTTAAAGATTTTAAGAAAAGGGGAATCTCCTTATCAGATATATATCAGATAAATGAAAGCGGGGATAAGCAATCTGTCAAGCTGACTGTAAATGAATTTGTGACATTACGTGCGGATCAATCTAATAATAAGACACAGCTCGGAAGATATGACGGAGAAAAAATCATCCCTCTTGTTTACAGGAAAAGCAAGCCCTACGGGATATCGCCCAGAAATGCCGGACAATACTTTTTGCAAGAGGCATTAATGGAGGATGCGGATAAGGTTCCGCTCGTCATAGTAAAAGGAATGGCAGGCACTTCAAAGACCTTTTATTCCTTGGCTGTAGGATTGGAAAAGATGCTTAATTCTTCACAGGTCGACTACCGGAAAATCTTAGTGACAAGACCTAATGCTCAATTTGATGCAGACATAGGTTTTCTGCCGGGCAGCGAACAGGAAAAGATATCTCCTCTTATGAGACCGATCATAGATAACTTAGAACAATTACTTGATTCAAATGAAGAAGAACGATATAAGAATGAAAAAGAGCTGAAAGGAAAAATTGAGGAAATTTTTGACAGGGGAATTATTGCGACGGAAGCCATGAATTTCATAAGAGGACGTTCCTTTGTAAATACATATTTAATCATAGATGAAGCGCAAAATATGACACCTAAACAGATAACAGGTATTATAACCAGAGCCGGAAAGGGAACAAAAGTAATTTTGCTGGGAGATCCAAACCAAATCGATACCGCTTTTCTAGACGAGAGAACAAATGGGTTAAGCTATGCTGCCGAGCGTATGAAAGGCAGTAAGCTTTGTTATCAGATTACCCTTTTACCCAGCGAATGTGAAAGATCCAAGCTGGCTTCTGAATCGATTAAAAGGATGTAAAATAGGTTTTTGTTAATTTTTCCCCGTGTCTTTTTCCACAAGCTTAAGTCCGGCAGCCAGTACAAGAGCTGCGACGCACAGGATAGCAAAGGACATTCCAAGTCCAGGTTCCAGATCGGGAAGCAGAAGCCCTGAAATAATGGTACCACAGAAGTTAACTAAAGCATGGAGCAAAATGGAAGCATACAAAGATTGATATTTCTCCCGAACATAACCGAATACCAACCCCATAATCATGGCATAGATTCCCTGCACAAGATTCGCGTGGAAGATGCCGAAACATACTGCCTGAAGGAGATTGGCAATCCAGAACCGGGAGGTGATCCTTTTTGTAAAATGCAGGGTCAGCCCGCGAAAGAGAAGCTCTTCTCCTATAGGCGCAAAGAACAGGGTAGCGATTAACGTAACCGGCGATAAACTTTCCAGCCCGCTGGCTTCTAAAAGCTGTATATATCCGGTGAGCAAATCGGGCGAAAGATGAGAGATTACCATGAGTATGCCCGAGCAGGTATATTGCAGCCCTATCATACATAGAAGCATAACGGGAACGGTAAAGAGGGAAAAGCCCTTTAAGGGATTTTCAGGCAGCTTTCTGCCTGATACGTAATAAAACCAAAGGGCAGCCATAAAAATAGTCACGATATGGGAGATTAAAATCAGGAATGGGGCCGCTTCCATATAGCGTGTTATAGCCTCCGACTGGATCTCCTGCAAAGAGGCACCAGGCATTTGTGCACTTATCTGTGCGGATAAGAATATGCTGAAAGCCGTTCCGGCTGCGAGCTGTGCGGCAAGGCCTGCAATAAGGGGCAGGAGACATCCAGTGTACTGAAGAAATTTTTTCATTTTTATTTTCCTTTCGGAGGCGGAAAGAACTGCTCATTTCAGCCTGATTATTATATTTTATTACTGTAATATTTCCTGAAAATGATATAAGAGAAACAGTAAACAATAACGACCCACCAGAAGCAATAAAAGATGGTGCGGCTGAAAAATCCTGCAATGAGCAGCGCGGCGTAGGATAGGATAAAAAGGACGATAGAGGCCGACTGCATTGCTCTTGCTGCGATTATTTGATTGCGTTCATCCTGTACCTTCAGGCGTTCTCCTTTTAAAAGAGTGTCACTTTTGAGTACCCTTTTAAATTTTATTATTTTCATGATGCTTACGCAGATAAGGCCGAAGCCAACACCGGTATATACACCATCGAGCCATGAGTTCCCGCCGATATACCAAAAGAGCTCATTGCATAATGCAATGGCTGCTGTGATGACACCGACGGCAATGACCCCATAAAAAATACGGATTTTTTTTTGTACGATTTTTGCATATTCTTCATTTGTTTTTACATTTCTTTCAAAAGTACTGAATAGACATATCATAAGTTTTCGTCCTCCTTGTCAAAAATAAACATTTCTTCAATAGATATATTAAAATATTGCGCAATTTTATGGGCAAGAACCAAAGATGCATTGTATTTGCCGCTTTCCAGTGAAATTATAGTCTGTCTCGTCACGTCTACAGCATCCGCTAATTCATTCTGAGTGACTTTTCGGAGTTTTCTCAGTTCTTGGATTCTGTTTTTCAAAAAAACACTTCCTTCCTTTGGTATAGTATGCTTTACATTTATAGTGTAGTTTGCTTTACATATAATGTCAAGCAAATTTTACATTTTCATTTTATATAAATTTCCTGTAAAAGAAAAAGTTAAATGACAGCAGACATTGTAGAATTTATATACGACAACTTAGTACCGGATTAGGGCAACATAGAAAAATATGATTGAAATACATTTATAAACTTCATATAGTATTTATAGAAACAAGTATCGATACTTAAACAGCAGGAGGTATTCATTGAAAATACGGATAAACGAAGTGTCCGGACAAGAGGACACGGAGGTCATTATCAATTGTAAAAAGATGGATGAGGAAATCATGAAGATCATAACTTTGCTGCACGTATATGACAAGAAACTGACCGGAATAAAGGGCGGACAGACGTATATACTCGAGGCGGCAAAGATTCTCTATATTGATACGGTGGATAAAAAGACCTTTTTATATACAGATAATGAAGTATATGAGACCCCACTGAAATTGTATGAGCTGGAGGAACAGTTAGAAGCAGTGGGCTTCTTTCGTGCGGGTAAGTCCGTATTAATTAATTTCAATGAGATAAAGGCCCTTAAATCGGATTTTAATGGCCGTATACTGGTAACGATGAACAACGAAGAGAAGCTGATGGTATCCAGACAATATGCAGTAACTATAAAGAAAAAACTGGATATAGTCGGTTAAGAGCCATAAGGAAAGGAGAAAGAAGCGATGGAAGAAAAAAATATTATAAACAGGCTGGGCTTTATTTCGCAGACCTTTATTATATTTGGAGTTACCACTTTAGTGATGACGGGATTAGGCCTGTGGATAGGTGAAAAAATCGAATTTTCAACGTTGTTTAGGTTAGGAAATCAGGGAATCGCCTACCGGACCCTGCTTGAATTCCTATTATCCTCTATTTGTATTTCTGCGGTAGAGAAAATTTTTTATAAGGAAAGCTTTTTTGGAAATCTGTCCTATTTGATACGGACTGTATTCATGTTAATTTGTATTACAGTGCTTATGGTTGTTTTCATCATTTATTTCGGATGGTTTCCAGCGTACTCATGGCAGGGATGGATTGGATTTATAGTGTCCTTTGGAACATGCTTTGGGGTCAGTACGGCAGTGATGATAGTGAAGACGAGGTACGAGAGTAGGATATATGAGAAGAGGCTGGATGAGTATAAAAAAAGGAATAAGAGATAGGTCGGGAGCGTATGCGGAGTTAGGCTTGAGGCCGGTATCAGTTATTAAAGGAAGGATGAGGATTGGGTGAAAGCTGTCAGACTAGTGAATGTGGGAAAAAGTTTTGGGGAGAAAGAGGTTTTGAAAAACGTCGGATTTGAGATAGAGGAAGGGGAGATATTTGGGCTGCTTGGCCCGTCGGGGGCAGGCAAGACGACGCTTATTAGAATTCTGACGGGGCAGCTTGCAGGCTCCGGTGAAGCGTTTGTGTTCGGGGAAAGCTGTAATAGGCTGAAGGAGAATAATTATAGGGAAATAGGAATGGTGATGGATAACAGCGGTATCTATGAGCGCCTTAATTGCTATGATAACCTGAAATTGTTTGTAAATATATATAAGATCGATAAAAAGAGAATTGAAGAGGCTCTGGGACTGGTAGGTCTTGGAGGGGAGAAAAAAACTCCTGCGGGAAAGCTGTCGAAGGGAATGAAGCAGAGATTGATACTGGCGAGGGCCATTTTACATAGCCCCAAACTTTTATTTTTGGATGAACCGACAAGCGGTTTGGACCCTGCGACGACAAAGTCGATACACGAGCTTTTGTTAAGGCTCAAAAGTGAAGGTACGACGATATTCCTGACGACTCACAATATGGAAGAGGCAGCAAAACTTTGCGATAATATTGCTCTCTTGCATGAAGGAAATATAATAGAATATGGAAGACCAAGGGAGCTGTGCCGGAAGTACAATAAGGAAAATAAGATAAATATACTTATAAAAAACGATCAATTAATAATATTGTCAAATGTGCCTGAGAATGCGGCAAGAATTGAGGAACTTTTTAAGCAGGGAGATGTAGTCTCGATCCATTCTTCCGAGCCGGACTTAGAACAGGTATTTCTCGCATTAACAGGAAGGGGGCTTGAAGAATGAAAGTTGATATTTCTCATATAGGGGCTGTTTTTACAAAGCAGTGTAAGGATATTTTAAAAAATACACAAGTATTGGTATTGTTTTTCGTATATCCGTTGGTCGCAGCTGTCATGACTACTTCGGTGGGCGACCAGCTCGGACAGACAGACTTCTTTATTTCAATATTTGCCACCATGCATGCTGTCTTTACTCCCGTGGTGGTAACAGCGTCCATCATATCGGAAGAAAAGGAGAAAAATACTCTCAGAGTGCTGATTATGTCGGGAATACGTCCGGTTGAATATTTGATGGGCATCGGGGGCTTCGTGTTCTTCTGTACGATGATCATGGGCGGCAGCTATCTCGCTATGGGAAGATACGATTTGAGGAGCGGAGCAGCGTTTATATTATGTATGGGAATCGGCTGTATCTGCTCCATTGTGCTGGGTCTGGCAATAGGAGGCTTTGCCAATAATTCCATGAGTGCCAATGCGCTGGCGGTGCCGATCAGCATGGTAATTTCTTTTCTTCCGATGATAGCTTATTTTAATGAGGCGATTGGCAAGGTGTCGAAGTATATTTACGGGCAGCAGATAGGAAATTTTATGCGCAGTCCTTCCGGCTATCACTTGACCGGTGAGACAATTTTGGTGGTTACTATTAATTTTTTGGTATGCTTGGTTGCATTTATTCTCGTTTTCCGTCATAATCGAATTGATGATTAATTATCGGGAAAGGATAAAAGGATGAAACTGAGTTCATTGTGTATCAGATGTCTGATCGATAAGCAGGAGGAGCGTATTCGAAGCATAGAGGGTGAGAACAAAAAAGCCGCTTATATGAAAGAGGTGGCGGGTATTATCGGCTCTGCGGATTCGGAGGCTTCAGCCCCTTTCCTCGTGTATAAAATCAATTCTGTATATAAGAGGTATTTCGGTGCATTTCCCGATTATGAAAGGGAAAAAGAGGAATTTAATTCCATGATGCTGTCCATGGAGCAGGAGTTGGAAGAGGGGATCCGTATGGGCGGAAGCAAGGAAGAAATGCTTTCAAACGCGCTGAATTATGCCAGAACGGCAAACTATATAGACTATGGTACAATGAATCAGGTGAGCCGGGATGAGCTTTTGCAACTGCTTAATAAGGCGAGTGAAGAGGAGCTGGAAGAAGGAACCTTTCATATGTTTCAGAAGGATCTGCAATCCGGAGGGAAATTAGTTTATCTCACTGACAACTGCGGAGAGATAGTAGCGGATAAACTGTTGATTAAAATATTGAAGGAACAATATCCCGATTTACACATAAAGGTGATCGTACGTGGAACTGCTGTATTAAACGATGCTACCATGGAGGATGCCAGGGCGGTGGGACTTACGGAAATTGCGGAGGTGATCGGCAATGGAAGCGGAATCGCCGGGACACAGATAAGCTATTTATCCGAAGAGGCAAGGCAGGCGATAAGCGAGGCGGATGTAATAATTTCCAAAGGACAGGGAAACTTCGAAACAATTCATGGCTGCGGCTTAAATATTTATTATCTGTTTTTATGCAAATGCGAATGGTTTACCAGGCAATTCGATATGGAAAGGCTAAAAGGCGTCTTTATCAACGAAATTACAGTTTGTTAACGGAGGTTTTTTATGTTAGATGTAATCATAGATACGCTGATAGATTCAGTGAAGCTTTTCCCTTTTTTATTTATTACCTATCTTGCAATGGAATATATGGAACATAAGATGGGGGAGAAGACTAAGACGGCGATAGAAAAATCCGGCCGTTTCGGCTCAATTCCGGGAAGTATATTAGGAGCCTTTCCTCAATGTGGATTTTCTGCGGCGGCTTCCAACCTATATGCCGGAAGAATTGTAACTCTTGGTACATTAATTGCAATATTTTTATCTACTTCCGATGAAATGCTGCCTATTTTGATTTCCGAACAGGTGCATATATCCGTGATTCTGAAGCTTGTGGGGATGAAAGTGGCAATCGGTATGGCGGCCGGCTTAATCATTGATTTGCTGATTAAGAGGAAAAGCATACATGCATACAGTCACGAAGAAAGCGGGCATATGGATATCGGCCACGTCTGCAAAAATGAAAACTGCCATTGTGAGGAAGGAATATTCCGATCGGCAGCGCGGCATACTTTTAATATTTTCTTCTTTATCATCGCGATTTCTTTTGTACTGAATACGGTAATTTATCTCGTGGGAGAGGATTTTCTATCCAATCTGGTTTTAAATAGGCCTATTCTTGGACAGGTAGTAGCGGGCTTAGTGGGATTGATACCTAACTGTGCCTCTTCCATCGCGATTACTCAGCTTTACTTAAAGGGCATGATGGGGCTGGGGTCCATGATGGCGGGCCTGCTGGCCGGAACCGGTGTGGGGCTTCTTATTCTGTTTCGTGTAAACGATGATTTGAAAGAAAATATAAGGATTACAGTTATACTTTATGCGATTGGGGTAATTGCAGGAATAGTAATTGACCTTTTAGGAGTTACAGTATGAAAAATTGTGAGGAATTGACTTTTCCTAAAGAGATAAAGAGGACGAAACAGAGGGAAGAAATTTTTCGGATTTTATCTGAGGAAACGGAGCCGGTAAGCGCAGTGGATATTTATAACCGCCTGATACAGACATGCGGGAATTCTAACTTTGCGATTTCAACGGTATATAGGGCGCTGGGCATTTTTGAAGAAAAGGGTTATGTCTCGAAATCCACGCTGATGGGCGGAGATATGGCGTACTATGAATGGAACTTCGGTACTCATAAGCATTATGCAATATGTTTGAAATGTCACAAGCTGATAGCGCTTAAGAAATGTCCGTTCGAGCATACGAAGATAGAGACAGAAAACGATGATTTTGTGATTACGGGCCATAAATTGGAGCTTTATGGTTATTGCAAGGAATGCAGAGTAGAAGGAGAGGATATATAATGGCGCGTAAGCGATTATATATCCTCATTTAAGTGATAAGTTCCTCGTTTGTTTTTCTTGGACAGATAGAGATTCTGATCCGCACTGCGGTATAAATGACTGAAGCTGCCGCTTATATTATTGATGAGGGAAATTCCGATAGAACAGCTTAGCTGTAGCTCATTGCCGTATTTGCGGGAGAGAGAAGAGAATTCATTAATGACGTTTTTCGCTTTTTGCTTGATCAGTGATTTGTCCGATAGCTCCGGCTCAAAAACGGCAAATTCATCTCCGCCCAGCCGGCCCAGATACGCATTGCTGCTAAAAACAACGGTAAGCAGCTCTGCGAAATCTCTGATTACCTTATCGCCCTGCTCATGTCCGTATATGTCATTGATTTGTTTGAAATCATCGATATCTATCATATAAAAAACTCCTACTGGATTGTTTTTTATATGTTTGTTAATGCACTGCTCAAAGGTACTATGATTAAGAAGACCTGTCATGGAATCCTGCTCTGCTTTTTTTTTGAACTTAGCAATAATGGAATTGGCTTTTTCGGTTATTGACCTCGGGTAATGTTCATCATACCCCTGCTCTGTATTCGGTACGGAATGATGGATATGGAGTATTTTATAAGAATTGCCTTTCACTTCATAGATAATGCTGAGGCGAGTATCCATTTCTATAAGAAGTTCTTTTTGTTTATTTTCTTTCTCTTTCATCCATAAGCAGCCGTATACCAAATAAATACTTTCAGAAAGCTGGCGGCATTCATACCATTCACTTAAAATATCAAAAGCAATATCATCATCGTAATTATTCCAAACAGACTTAAAAGCGGCAAGGGAGGAAAATATTTCATGCTTTCCGGTACCTATAAGTATTAAGTCGTCATCAAAATAATTCTTGACACTGCCTTTGCTCCTTATCGGATTCAAAAGGTAAGTCTCACATAATTCTCGTGTAATTTCACATAACGTGTAATTCATTGGTCAATTCCCCTGATTATTGGAACTCCTCTGTCATATATCGGAATAATTTGTAAATTATTACTATTTTACTCCTTTGGTGCTATTTTTTCAATATCAAATTTCGCAATATGTGAATATAATTTTACCAAAACGGAATTAATAGAAGATACACTATATGTGAAAGAAGGGGTGACTATTGGTAAAATTCGGTATAAGGTTAAGGGCATTGAGGAAGGAAAGAAAATTGACGCAAAGGGTGCTGGCGGACCGGCTGGGTCTGGCGACAAGTGCAATCTGCTCCTATGAAGCGGGAACGAGATATCCATCTTACGAGGTATTGATAAAAGTGGCGGGTATTTTCCGGGTCAGCACTGACTATCTCCTGGGTATAGAAAAAAGCAGGTACATCGATGTGACGGAGCTTTCGGAGGAGGACATCGAGATACTGACTATGCTTGCAGATTCATTGCGCAAAAAGAAAAAATGAAGGCAATTGAGAAAGCACAGGGTAGTTACAACTAACGGTTTAACATGCCGTATTTATGTGAATACTTATTATGTACAAATAATATGAAAGAAGGCATAATTATGGATTCCATATGGACAATGACGGCAGATATTTCTGGAAGGAAACCGCTATTAGATGATATAACAACAGACACGGTAGTAATCGGCGGCGGAATGGCAGGTATATTGATTGCCTATTTTCTGGAAAAGAAAGGAATTCCCACAGTGGTGTTGGAAGCGTCGCGGATAGGGAGCGGACAGACGAAGAATACCACGGCCAAGATTACTTTGCAGCATGGTCCTATTTATCATAAATTAATCGAGGAAATTGGGGAGAAGGACGCGAAGCTCTATGCAGAGGCAAACCGTCTCGCCATTGCCCAGTTTCGGAGTCTGGTAGAAGATAAACAGATTGATTGCATGTTCAGGGAGTGCTCGGCCTATCTTTATTCCTGTGAGGAAACGGATATGTTAAAGAAAGAGGAAGAGGCAGCAAGGCGTCTTGGAATATGCGCGGAGCTTACGAACAAAACAGAGCTGCCTTTTCCGGTAAAGAGTGCACTTAGGTTTTACGATCAGGCGGTATTCCATCCTCTGTTATTCTTGGAAAAAATATCCGAAAATATCACTGTTTACGAGGATACAAAGGTACTTGAGGTGGAACGGACGGAAGAAGAAAATAAAATAATTACAAACCGGGCCTCGGTGAAGGCTAAGCGGGTGGTATTCGCAGCTCATTATCCTTTTATTAATATTCCCGGATATTATTTCCTCCGGCTTCATCAGGAACGGAGTTATGTGATTACGCTTAAGAATACGAAGCAGATGGATCATATGTATATCGGTATCGACAAGGAGGGATTTTCTTTTCGGAAAAGCGGAGATTATCTTTTATTAGGCGGCGGCGGTCATAGAACCGGAGAGAACACTGGCGGAGGAAGCTATCAGAAGCTGCGTATGGCTGCGGAAAAATGGTTTCCCGGATGTAAGGAAATCACACATTTTTCCGCGCAGGATTGTATGCCTCTCGACGATATCCCATATATCGGACAATTTTCAGCCTCCACTCCCGACTGGTTCGTGGCCACGGGATTCAGGAAGTGGGGCATGACAGGATCCATGGTCTCAGCAATGCTGATCAGCGATTTGATTGCGAAAGGGCAGAGTCCTTATGAGGAGCTTTTTACTCCCCAGAGATTTCATCTTCAGGCGTCGGCAGGCAGCCTCGCACAGGATGGTATCCAGTCGGTAAAAGGATTGAGCAAAGGAGTTTTCACTACCACGCCTAAATGTACCCATATGGGCTGCGCGCTGGAATGGAATCCGGACGAGTTAAGCTGGGACTGCCCCTGTCACGGCTCCCGCTTTGACGGCGACGGCAAGGTAATAGACAATCCGGCGATCGAGGATCTTGCAAATGAATAATTTTCGGGGAGGACATAGAAAAAAGGCTTATTTTGAGGGCTGGTATTTAAAGCATCAAAAGGACAATATTTCCATAGCCTTTATTCCGGCATTTCACGTGAATGAAAAAGGGGAGCGCACGGCTTCCGTTCAGGTGGTGACAGCGGAGGGCACTTATTGTTTTTCTTTCGAAGAGAAAGAATTCTACGCTTCAAAAAAGCAATTTTATGTTAAAATAAATAATAATGTATTTTCTGAGGGCGGAATCAGTGTAAATCTGAAGAACGAAAATGTAACGATAACCGGTATCCTGTACTATTCGCCGTTTACTGAGCTTTTATCGGATATTATGGGCCCCTTTCGCTTTCTTCCCTTTATGCAGTGCCGCCACGGGGTTCTGAGCATGCTTCACAGCATAGACGGAAGGCTTACAATAAACGGCAGGGAGTATGATTTTTCCAATGGAACGGGATATGTGGAGAAAGATTCCGGCAGTTCCTTTCCTCTGTTTTATACGTGGGCCCAGTGTGTCGGCTGGACAGGAAAGAGGGATTGTTCCATGATGGCTTCTGCAGCTCATATTCCGTTTGGATGCTTTACGTTTACCGGCTGTATCTGTGCCATTTTGTATCAGGGAAGGGAGTACCGCCTGGCCACATATATGGGAGCCCGGATTATGAAAAATACGCACAATATTCTGATTATAAAGCAGGGGAAATATAAACTTGAAATATATAAGGCAAAGGAAGAAGCGAAAGAGAACGGGAAACGCGCTGGGGAGAAAGAGGATAAGCTTTTGTTGTACGCTCCTCAAAAAGGCAGCATGCACAGGAAAATAGAGGAAAATATTGCATGCACAGTCCGCTGTCGATTTACCGTTTCAGGAAAACCGATCTTTGATTTTACCGACCATAGAGCGAGCTTCGAATATGTGGGGCAGCAGGACGGATATTAAGGTATGTCTAAGTGTCCGGTCAATAAGTTTACAGACATACATGGAAAGGAAGTATAGATACGAAATGATAAAGGTGCAGATAAATGATTTCGATTTGGAGAAGATAAGCAAATCCGGACAGTGCTTTCGGATGAATCCCATAATGGAACAGGAAAAGAAATATGCACTCATTGCCCACGGAGAATATTTGGAAATGGAAGAGACGACGGATGGTATTTGCTTTTCCTGCACGCAGGAGGAATGGGATAAGCTGTGGAAAAACTATTTCGACTGTGGAAGAGATTACCGGAAAATATACCGGTCGGTGGACAAGACGGACGAATATATGCTGCGGGCAGTGAGCTGCGGCAGCGGTATCCGCATATTAAGACAGGAAATCTTTGAAACAACCATCAGTTTCATCATTTCCCAGCAGAACAATATTCCGCGGATCAAGAAGTGCGTGCAATCGCTGTGCAGCAGCTTCGGTGAAGAGAAGTATAACATCCGGAGGGAGAAATATTATGCCTTTCCCACGCCGGAGAGACTGGCAGGGCTGACCTTGGAGGATTTGCAGGGCTGCAATCTGGGCTATAGAAGCCGATACATATTGAAATCCTCCAGAATGATCGTGGAAGGAGAGATAGATTTTGCCGGACTTGCAGATATGACCTATGAGGAAGCCAGGGCGGAGCTGATGAAATTATGCGGCGTCGGCATCAAGGTGGCGGAATGTATCTGTCTTTTTGCTCTTCATCATGTGGAGGCATTTCCTGTGGATACGCATATTAAAACAGTGCTTTTAAAGTATTATCCCGATGGATTCCCCTTTGAAAAATATGAAGGGTATGCGGGAATTTTGCAGCAATACGCATTTTATTATGATATTTACGGAGAAATGTGATAGAATTTGATTAAATATAATTTAGTAAGAAGTTTATGAAAGGGTATGGTTTAATTTTATGGATAAAGAACTGAAGCTTGCGGTACTGATCGATGCGGATAATATTTCCGATAAGTATGTAAAGATTATTTTGGATGAAACGGCGAAAAACGGGATAGCGACATATAAGCGAATATACGGAGACTGGACCAACACGAGATTGGTGTCGTGGAAAAATGTATTGTTGGATAACTCTATTACACCAATTCAGCAATACGGCTATACAACGGGAAAGAACGCCACAGATTCGGCGATGATCATCGACGCTATGGATATTCTTTATTCCGGCACCGTGGGAGGTTTCTGCATCGTTTCTTCGGACAGCGATTTCACCAGACTGGCGATGCGGCTTCGGGAATCGGGAATGTATGTGGTAGGTATGGGAGAAAGCAAGACGCCCAAGCCTTTTATTTCGGCATGTAACCAATTCAAGTATCTTGATATTCTGCTTTCCAAGGAACAGGAGGAAGAAAGCACCTCCAAGAAGGAGGAGTCCGCCGTGCTGAAGGCAGCCTCTAAAAATACCCGTTTGAAAAAAGCAGCAAAAGGGAATGACCCCAAAAAGGAAAAAGAAGAATTAAGGCCGCAGACAGACCTGGCCATGATAAAAAAAGCGATTATTTCATTGGTGGAGGAAGGCTCCGACGATGACGAGTGGATCCATTCCTCCGAGCTTAGAAACCAGCTGGGCAAACGCTTTCCGGATTTCGACGTGCGCAATTTCGGACATTCCAAATTCAGTTCCTTTGTCAACTCGCTGAATATTTTAGACTGCGAGCAGGAGAAGAACATTGTCCGGTTCAAAATGAAGAAATAGCTGGCAATCTATTTTTTAAATTTGCTATGCTCATAGTTATAAGGAATGCTGGTGCCCGCCACAACGTCCTCTATTTTTTCGAGAATGAGCCAATCGTCCATATTGCCCTGATGGTCAAAGGCGAGGGGCGTTATTTGCTGTAAATTTTCTAATTCCACTAGACAAAGGCATTTTTTATGCCACCGGACCTTTTGCGACGGGGAAAGGCAGAGCTTATCCTGATTATCCGCCATAATTTTTGCGATTTCCTCTTCTGCCAGCTTTACATAGTTTTGTACATCCTTTACGGTCGCCATTGCAGAAATGCTTGCGGTCCCCTTTTTCATCAGATATAGAGTTTCCCCTGGAAATACCCGGCTATGGGGAATCTTTCTTCCGGCGGCGCCTCGAATTAACATGCGCTGGTCCCCGGAAAGGATTTTTTCAAGCTCCATCTCCTTGTCATTGCAGTAAACCAAATGAACCATTATAAATTCTCCTTTCTGATGACGGGTATCCAAATTTCATATTTGGCATTTTCAGGGTCGGGAGAGAGATAAACCTCGATATCCGGTGCATTGCCATATTCGTATCCCGAGGAGGGAAGCCATTCCGTGACAATTCTTTTTTCTAATTCCTGGATAGACAAGAACTGTCCTTCTCCGCTGAATATAGCCCACGTTGCAGCAGGGACCGTGTATTCCTCAAAGTCCTCCGGCGCAGGCAGGGTGCTTGCAGCTGCGATATAGTATTTCCACTGTTTAAGCTCGTTACAGGCACTGACCCCCAATATGCCCATAGGCTGTATGTTCATGAATGAAGCGAGCATAGGTATCGTACCATTTACGGCAGCTTCCTGCCACATTTGCGGAACGATTTCAAAGTTTTCTTCAATATCCTGATGGAGCGGTTTAGAGACTCCTATAATTTTAAATGCGTCTTTCTTTTCGATTCTGTAATTCATTTCCGCTTCTCCTTTAATTGTTATTTTGAAGCTGATAGGAGGATAGGCTTTTAGGCTGATTCCCTCTGTTCTTGCCTGAGAAGGCGCTATGCCGTGAATGTTTTGAAATGCACGGTTAAATGCGGTGGGCGAATCATAGCCGTATTTAAGGGCAATATCAATAATCTTCTCATTCCCGCCCTGTATATCCGCTGCGGCGAGGGACATCCGTCTCCTGCGGATATATTCGGAAAGCGGCACTCCAGCCATATAAGAGAACATTCTCTGAAAGTGATAGGTGGAGCAGCAGGCTATCCTTGCAAGCTTGTCATAGTCGATATCCTTTTTCAAATGTTCTTCTACATAATTTATAGCGCTGTTAAATCGTTCTATCCATTCCATAGTTTAGCTCCTTATGCTCTTAGTTTACTTAATACTAATCATTTAATCCTCTCTTTTCATGCACCAAAATGAGAGTTAAAATAAATTTATCAAGAATACAGACCGTTGTAAAGCGAATTACATGCAGAAAGCATGCGTTGCTGAGAAGGTCGTGAACAGTATCGTAAAGAGGCAGATGAATATGCAGATTAACAGATTATTCGAAATTATATACATATTATTGGATAAAAAGACGGTTACGGCGGCAGAGCTTGCGGAGCACTTTGAAGTGTCCGTCCGGACGATATTCAGGGATATAGATACACTTTCCCAGGCAGGAATCCCGATTTATACCATGAAAGGAAAAGGAGGAGGAATCCGGCTTACGGAGAACTACGTGCTGAATAAGTCGGTGCTTACACTGCAGGAGCAGCAAATGATTATGCAGGCCCTTCATGGAATGAATGCGGTGCGGGAAGAGGAGATAAGGCCGGCGCTTTCTAAGTTGTCCGCGCTTTTTGGCGGAGAACAGGAGGATTGGATAGAGATAGAATTTTCTTCGTGGAACTCGGATGATGGGGTGAGCCAGAGATTCATAATACTGAAGGAAGCAATTTTTGCCCATAAGAGGGTGACTTTTATATATAGCGGAGCGAACGGAACGAGCAGCAGGCGTCTCGCGGAGCCCTTGAAGCTCGTCTTCCGTGCCAGCTCGTGGTATCTCTATGCATGGTGCATGGACAAAGCAGACTTCCGGTTTTTTAAATTGAGCCGCATGGAGGAACCGCGGGTATTGGAGGAATATTTTGAGAAGAGGAAAAAGCCGGTTGCTCAAGGCAATCCGGTTTCCAAATACAATGCGGATTCCCCAGATGGTTCGACTTCAAACGTGGAAAAAGAAGCAGCAGGTGCAAAAAATATATATGCGGATGATATGATAACCGTAACAGCTCTTATTTCCGACAATAAGGCATACCGCATACTGGATGAAATGGATAAAAAGGATGTGGAAAAGCTCGAGGACGGCAGTTACAAGGTACGGATGCTCATGCCGGAGAACGATTGGCTGTACCAGCATCTTCTGACCTTCGGAGCAGATTTGAAAATACTTGGCCCGGAAAGGGTAAGAGATAGAATGATAAAAGAGTTAGAAAATGCTTTGAAACAATATCAAATATGACATATTGATGTCATATTATCCATGCTATTATGAATCCATACAAAGTGAAAGGAGGATTTCGGAATTATAAACCGGATGAGTCCAAGAAGCAATAAAAATAATGTAAGGAGAGAATGAGAGTATGGATTATCAAATCGTAACATTGAAAGAAAAAAAGGTCATGGGATTGAATGCGCGGACGAGCAACGTCGATCCGGCAATGGGTGAAATCATTGGCGGGCTCTGGGAACGTCTTTTTGGGGAAGGGTTGTTTGATGCAATACCGGACAAAACAGGGGAAAGCTCCATCGGACTTTATTCGGATTATGAGGAAGGTGCGGCCGGGAAATACGACATAACCGTGGGCTGCGAAGTTAACAGTTCGGACAATGTCCTTAAGGATATGGTACTTAAAGTAATTCCTGAAGGACACTATGCGAAGTTCGTAATTATCGGCGATATGTCTGCGGTGGGTAAATCCTGGGGCGATATATGGGCGGCGGACCTGAAGAGGACATTTACCGGTGATTTTGAGGAGTATGTGAGTGTCAGGGAAAATGGAGAATATGAAATTCATATTTATATTGCGGTAGAATAGTTGTGAGTGGAGTCGTCGGATTAGCCTTCCTTCCATTTCTTGACCGCTTCTAATTTTTTCTTAGCCTCCTTCTCAGCACCTTGCTCGGTAGGCCGGTAGTATGAGCGTCCTTTCAAAGAGTCCGGCAGACATTCCATGCGGGCAACCTTTTCCGGCGTATCGTGTGCATACTCATAGCCCTCTCCGTAGTGCAGATCCTCCATGAGTTTGGTAGGTGCATTGCACAGATGGAGAGGAACCGGCTGCGCAATCGTATGAAGGGCGTCGTGCCGGCATTCCCCGTAGGCAATATAAAGAGCGTTGGACTTAGGTGCCAGGGAGAGATAGGTGACGGCGTGGGCAAGATTCACATTGCATTCGGGCATACCTATAAAATGGCAGGCCTGATAAACGGAGACGGCAAGCGGCAAAGCCTGACTGTCCGCGATTCCTACATCCTCACTGGCAAAGCGGATGAGCCTCCTGGCCACGTACAAAGGGTCTTCTCCTGCTTCCAGCATTCTCGACAACCAATAAATAGCGGCGTCGGGGTCACTGTTTCTCATAGACTTGTGCAGCGCAGATATGAGATTGTAGTGCTCCTCGCCGTTTTTATCATATAATAAGGACTTCTTGCTGATACATTGCTCCAAGCCTTCCTTTGTCACCGTGATTTTCCCCGTCCCCACTTCTCCGTTGGTAACTGCCATTTCCAGAGTGTTAAGCGCCGTTCTGGCATCTCCGTTTGCAAAGACGGCGATAGCTCTTAACAGCTCCTGTGAAATATCGATTTGTGTCTGTCCGAAGCCGGAAGAGCTATGGATAGCGTTTCCCAGTAACTGTACAAGATTGTCGACAGTAAGACCCTGCAAAACAAATACCTTCAGTCGGGATAGCAAAGCGGAATTGATTTCAAAAGAGGGGTTTTCTGTAGTTGCACCGATCAGCGTGATGCTCCCTTTTTCCACAAAGGGGAGAAAGGCATCCTGCTGCGCCTTGTTGAATCTATGGATCTCATCCACGAACAAAACCGTCTTAAGCCCCATAGCCCGGCTGTTCTCTGCCTGAGCCATCACTTCCTTAATCTCTTTGATCCCGCTGGTCACTGCGCTGAAATTAATGAACGATGCACGGGTCTTTTTTGCTATAATATTGGCGAGGGTGGTCTTGCCTACTCCGGGAGGACCCCAGAAGATCATGGAAGAAATTTGGTCGTGGTCGATGAGCTGGCGTAATAATTTGCCTTCGCCAAGAAGATGCTCCTGCCCGATGAAATCTTCCAGAGAATCGGGACGCAGACGACTGGCCAGAGGCCCTGCCACACTGCGGTTATCGAAAAGAGAAAGTTGTTCCATAATGTCACCTGAATTCCTGAATACAAACATTTGTTCTGATAAAATAATATCACGTTTTCGAAATGATTGCAATGAAATCCGGAAATAAAAAAAGTACCAACCCCATGACGCTTAGGTCACAAAATCAGTACTTGGCGTGCGCCGCCAGGGGCTCGAACCCTGGACACCCTGATTAAGAGTCAGGTGCTCTACCAACTGAGCTAGCAGCGCAAAATGTAAAACATTATTTATGTCACGTTTACAACGCAAGTGTTATTATAGTATAATGTCTTTTAGTTTGCAAGCACTTTTTAAAAAAAAAGTCAATTTATAAATATATGAAAGCAGGAAAGCAAAGATGATATTTGAAAGTCATGCCCATTATGACGATGAGGCGTTCGAAGAGGACAGAGAGAAGCTTCTTGAAAGCCTTAAGGAAAACGGCATCGAATACGTAATAAATATAGGAGCAAGCATTCAGACTACGGCAAACACCATAGCCTTAACGAAGAAGTATCCTTTTATATATGGTGCGGCAGGAGTACATCCTTCCGATACGGCGGAGCTTAACGAGGAAAAATTCGCATGGCTGAAGGAGCAATGCTTCCTTCCCAAAATTGTAGCTGTAGGGGAAATCGGGCTGGACTATTATTGGGACGAGCCGGATAGAGAGACCCAGAAAAAGTGGTTTGACAGGCAGCTTCAAATGGCACGGGAGGTAGAACTTCCGATAATCATTCATTCCAGAGATGCTGCAAAGGATACGGTGGATATGATGAAGGCCGGGGGTGCGGAGGAGGTAGGCGGAGTTATTCACTGCTTTTCCTATACGAAGGAGACGGCGAGGGAATTTCTCGCGATGGGCTTTTCCTTCGGCATTGGGGGAGTCATCACCTTTAACAATGCGAAGAAACTGAGGGAAGCGGTGGAATATATCCCTATGGAGAACATTCTCCTGGAAACGGACAGCCCCTATCTGGCGCCTATGCCCTACAGAGGAAAACGGAATTCCTCTCTGAACCTTCCGCTTATTGCTGAGAAAATAGCGGAGGTTAAGGGGATTTCTTATGAGGAGGTAGTGGAAACAACCGCACGTAATGCGAAAAGGCTGTTTTTTAAAGAAAAGGGGGAAGGCTAATGACGATTAAAGATGTAGCTGAGAGAGCAGGAGTTTCAACATCAACGGTATCCATTGTGTTGAATAACAAAGGTCAGGAAAGAAAGATATCTGAAAAGACTCAGAAAAAAATATGGGATGTTATAAGGGAGATGGGTTACCATCCCAATGTAGTGGCCGGGACACTCCGCAGCAATTTGGAGGAACGGTTTACGTATTATATTACGATTTTCTGGACGTCTGATGAGCGGGATCGAATCATGATCCGTTTTCTCAGAGGGCTGCAGGAACAGATCATGGAAAATAATCTGAATTGCGAATTGATTATAAAGCCATACATTAACGGACAGTTGCAGGAAGCTATGACGGAGCGGGTACTTAAGATGTGTCATGGAATAATACTATGTAATGCGTCGGAGCAGGATATGGAATTTATAGACAGCGTCGATTTGGGTAAGCCAATGGTAATCTATAACCGTTACTCCGATAATTATTGCAGCGTCAATATTGATGATCAGAACCTGGGCGAATATGCGGCCAGAGCATTTATTGAAAATAAATGTAAAAAGATTTTAATGCTTTCATCACCTGCAAGATTTAAAGGCATGGAGATAAGGAAAGAAGCTTTTGAGAACTATCTGTTTTCCTATCAGGTGTCGAAACCCTATCTCGTGACCGGAAAAGATACGATAAGCAGCGGCTATGGACTGATTAACAAAGTAATGCAGGATCAAATTGAATTTGACAGCGTTTTTTGCAGTTCGGACGCTATTGCCATAGGTGCTGTAAGGGCCTTGCATGAAAAGGGAGTTAAGATTCCAAAAGATGTAAAAGTAATTGCAGTGGGAAATGGAGACGACGAACAGGAAATATATGCGATTCCTTCTTTGTCAGTCGCTAAAGTTCCAATCGAGGAGATGGGTAAGAAATGCATTATTCTTTTATACGATATTTTGAAATTCAGACAGAAGGAGATTATGAGAATAAAAGTTCCCGTTGAATATATTGCTAGAGAAAGTTGCCCTTCTGTTTTGTAAATTGAAAATACAGAAATATAAATTTGGTAAAAATAAATAAAAAATCAAATAAAAAGTACAAACTGTGCAGTCTTGTTTGTACAATAAGACGAAAATACAATTGTTTATTAAAAAGCAGTTGTATTTTTTTTGTTTATTTGCTATTTTATTAGGGTAAACTTATTAAGTAGAACGTTATACTAGAACGTGTTACTTATACAAAGTGCATAATATAATAAAAGGAGAGGTTATATGAAAAAGAGATTTTTAAGTTCGATTCTTTGTATGGCGCTTGTATCTTCTTTGCTTGTGGGCTGTGGAAGCAATTCTGCCACAAGTAATGAAACCGCTCAAACAGAGGAAGCAACACAAACAGATGGACAACAGACGGATGCCTCAGGAGAAACTGATGAAAACGCTGCGGCGGATTCTGAAGCAGTACAGGATCTGGGAGATCCCAAATACGGCGGTACATTAAGGCTGGCGACCCATATTTCTTGTGCAACGCCGGGTTATACGCCTGAAATTACCAATAATGCAGGCTTGCTTTATTTGACAACTGCCTATGAATCTTTAATTTATTATGATGAGGCAGGAAATATTATTCCCAAGCTGGCGGAAGAATGGCTGCCGGATGCCAACGAGCCCAGTATCACATGGACGTTAAAGGAAAATGTAACCTTTGCCGACGGCGAACCCTTTAATGCCGAAGCGGTAAAAAGAAACATTGAAGAATACCAGAGCTGCCAGCGTAACGAGGTGGCAAATATCAAGAGCTGTGAAGTGATCGATGATACGCATATTAAAATGGTGTTGAATTCATGGAGCTCCTCCACTTTAGAGTCTGTGGGATTTTTCGTATATTATATGTCTCCGAAAGCCTTGGAAGATGTGGATACTTTAAGGAATTCATCATGCGGAACAGGTCCGTTCCAAGTAACGAAGTTTGAACCTAATGTAAAAACGGAATATACCAAGAATGAAAATTACAGACAGGAAGGGAAGCCGTATTTGGATGGAGTTGTCATCGATGTAGTTGCTGAGCCTACAACGCGTTCTTCCGCATTTGCAGCCGGAGAATATGATATCGTACATATGAATAATTTGACGGTTGCTAATGACCTGATCAATACGGGCAAATATGTAGTTAATAAGAATACATCGGGACAAGGTCTCATTATGACCGGCTTAATTCCTAACAGTGCACGGGAAAATACGCCTTTTGCAGATGAAAAGGTTAGACAGGCCATGTGTTATGCCATTGACACGGAAACTCTTTGTACCGCTTTGGGATATGGTTTGATAGAAACCACCGATCAATGGGCCTCCAGAGATGCAATTACATATAATAAGGATTTAACGAGTTTCGGCTATGATCCGGAAAAGGCAAAAGCACTTTTGGCGGAAGCAGGATATCCGGATGGTTTTGATACAATTTTAACAACGGATGCGGGAAGCAAAGATATGTTTACGGCAGCTGCCAATATGCTTTCTGAGGTTGGAATCCGCTGTGAAATCAACTTGGTGGATGAAAGTACAGGGAGCAGTTTGTATCAGACAGGCGCATGGGAAGGAATCATGGGACATTTTGCATCAATAGGACCTGATCTCGGATTATATATGGGACGCCATCTCGATGTAGACGGTGCATTCTATGCAAAAGGAATCCAGCATCCCCAGGAAGCTTTAGATTTACTGGAAGCAATCCGCACCGCTCCTTCTGAGGAAGAGAAAGTGAAGCTTGAATGGGATATGCAGAAGTTAATGTATGACGGAGAAACAGGATTGGCTTTGTTCGGTAAGCCTTTGTTTGTACAAAATGAACCCAATATTAAATACGATTATGTAATTGACGATGCAACGGGTGTTTGCAACTCCAATACCTGGAATATTGAAAACTGCTGGTTAAATAAATAAAAGTATCGAAATGGTTATGAAGAGGACGCCTCATAAAGCGTCCTCTCATATAAACTGGAGGGTTTCACGTGCAAAATAAATTAATAAAAATGATTATAAAAAGAATTTTTCAATCAGTGATAGTGATTTTTATCGTAACACTGCTTGTCTTTTTGCTTATGCAGTTGGTGCCCGGAGACCCGATTGTCAACTTTCTGGGAGCAAATGCTACTGAAGATCAAATTGAATATTATACAAAGCAGTTCGGTTACGATAAACCGGTGCTCATACAGTATTTTATGTGGATACAGGGTCTTTTTCATGGGCAGATGGGACGTTCCGTCGCTTTGCAAAAAGAAATCTCCGATATTATTTTTTCGCGATTGAGCGTCACTTTATCGGTTGTGTTTCCGGCTTTTTTTATGGCAGTCATATTGGGAATCATATTGGGAATTATCGCGGCGAAGAAAAGAGGCACAAGAATTGATTCGGCCATTTCCTTTTTTGCGAATATCGGAATGTCCATGCCTATGTTCTGGTTCGGCATGCTCCTTATATTGCTTTTCGGTTTAAAATTAGGCATCCTGCCGACGTCGGGATATTCGGCATTCGAAGAAGGCGCCGGAGATTGGGCCATTCACCTGATTATGCCTATGACTGTTTTGGCCATGGGACCGTTAGCTCAATTTACCAGACAAACAAGGTCCTCTATGTTAGAAGTAATTCGCCAGGATTATGTTACCACGGCCAGAGCCAAGGGCCTGGGTCAAAGAGCGATTACGTTCAAACACCAATTAAGAAATGCGCTTATCCCCATTATAACTATTATGGGCGTACAGCTTGGCGGAATGATCGGCGGTACTGTTCTGGTAGAAAGCATTTTTGTTGTTCCGGGTCTGGGGAATTTAATGATTACATCCATTCAGGGAAAAGACTTTATGGTAGTTGAAAACGGAGTATTGATTATTTCGATTGCGGTAGCTATCTGTAATCTGCTGGTTGATATTCTGTATGGAGTAATTGACCCCAGAATCAGGAATACATAAATCGATATGGAGATAGGAGAGAAATGGAATGAATAAGAAGTTAATAAGTAAAATTAATAATTCCAGAATTATCCGCGTTCTGTTTGCCAGAAAATCAGTGGTTGCGTGCTTGATAATTTTAGCATTATTAATGCTGATGGCTGTATTTGCCCCTATTGTTGCACCTTACGACCCCAATAAGCAGGATTTGCTGAATATGCTTAAGGGAATGTCGCCTGAGCATATATTCGGAACAGACTCCATGGGACGCGATGTCTTTTCGCGCATTATTTATGGAGGAAGAGTTTCTTTTACAGTTGGTCTGGTCTCTGTTGTCATAGCGGGAGGTTTCGGTATGCTGCTCGGCCTCATTGCAGGAATGGCCGGAGGTATTATCGATGCGGTTATTATGAGAATCATGGATGCCATGATGTCTGTTCCAATGATTATACTTGCTCTTTTTCTGGGAAGTATTTTTGGAAAAGGTCTGGGGAATATTTGCCTGGCGATAGGTATCTGTATGATACCCAGTTATGCGCGGGTTACGAGAGGGCAAGTTCTTACGGTAAGGGAAATGGACTATGTTACTGCCGGTACTTTATGCGGTGCTTCCAAGTTCAGAAATGCTTTTGTACACTTTTTACCTAACTGCGTATCCTCCAATATTGTTTTGATGACCATGAATCTAGGAAACGCAATATTGAACGAAGCGGCATTAAGCTTCCTGGGAATGGGAATCAATCCTCCTACATCGAGTTGGGGAAGCATGGTAAACGATGGCTATAAGTTTATGAACTCCGCACCTGTTATTGCAATCGCGCCCGGAATTTTCATTATGATAGTTGTTCTTTGCTTTAACATGGTAGGCGATGCGCTCCGAGATGCGTTAGACCCTAAACTGAGGGGTACATTGGGCAGAAAAAAAGTGGTTAGAAAAAGCAACAGAAAGGAATTGAGCTATGGCAGACAAGCTTCTTGAAGTTAAGAACCTCAGCATTGAATACAATACGGAAATCGCAACGGTTTATGCTGTAAATGGGATGGATTTATCGCTGGAATATGGTGAGACGCTGGGGCTGGTCGGCGAAACCGGTGCGGGTAAAACAACAACCGCATTGAGTATTATGCGCCTTTTGCCGGAAGGAATCGGAGAAGTGACGTCCGGCGAAATATATCTGGATGGGCATGATATGCTCAACCTTCCGGAGGAGGAAGTTCGTAATTTAAGGGGGAATGCGGTGTCTATGATATTTCAGGATCCTATGTCCAGTCTTAACCCCGTAATTACAGTCGGTGACCAGATTAAGGAAGTACTTAAGATTCATAATAAAAATATGACAAATAAGGATCTGGATAAATCTGTAGATGAAATGATGGAAATGGTGGGTATTCCGGCAAATAGAAAAAATGAATATCCTCATGAGTTTTCCGGAGGAATGAAGCAAAGAATTGTCATTGCTATTGCTTTGGTGTGCGAACCGAAACTGATTCTGGCCGATGAACCTACTACTGCTTTGGATGTAACCATACAGGCACAGATGCTCGGACTGATCAGCGATTTGCAGAAGCGTCTGAAAACGGCAATGATCCTGATTACACATGATTTAGGCGTAGTTGCCCAGACATGTGAAAAAGTGGCGGTTATGTATGCGGGAGAAATTATCGAGTACGGCTGTGCAGAGCATATATTTGAGGGCAAATTTTTACATCCTTATACAAGAGGACTGTTTCTTGCAATTCCCAAATTGGATGAAGAAACGAGGAGGCTTGAGACAATTGAAGGAATGGTGCCGGATCCGACCGTCAAATTGGATGGCTGTCGTTTTGCAGGCAGATGTAAGCATTCCACCGAAGAATGCAAAGAAAATCCCCGGATGGTAGAAGTGGAAAAGTCGCATTTTATAAAGTGCTTTTTATATGAGGATAAAGATATAAAAGGTACCGGAGGAAATGAATCATGAGTGAAAAAGTATTGATCGAAGTAAATAATCTAAAAAAATATTTTAAAACATCGAAAGGTATGCTGCATGCGGTGGACGGGATTAACTTTCGTGTAAAAAAAGGAACTACTCTCGGCGTAGTAGGCGAATCGGGCTGCGGTAAATCGACACTGGGAAGAACACTTCTTCACTTACATGAGGCTACGGATGGGCAAATCATTTATGATGGTCAGGATATAACGAAATATAATCCTGATAAATTAAAAGAAATACGGAAAAAAATGCAAATGATCTTTCAGGATCCGTCTGCCTCTCTGGATCCCAGAATGTCGGTGAGGGATTTAATCGGGGAACCGTTAAAAGTATATAAAGTATGCAGGACGAAAGAAGAATATAATGAAAAAGTTTTAGAGATTATGGATACGGTAGGTTTATCCAAACGATATGCGGATAGCTATTCCCATGAGCTGGATGGCGGAAGACGCCAGAGGATCGGCATAGGACGGGCACTAGCAATGGATCCCGAATTTATTGTATGTGATGAACCGGTGTCTGCTCTTGATGTATCTATTCAGGCTCAGGTATTAAATCTTCTGATGGATCTTCAGGAAGAAAAGGAACTGACCTATATATTTATAACACATGATCTCAGTGTAGTAAAACATATCAGCCATGAAATAGCGGTCATGTACCTCGGGCAATGCGTAGAATATGCTGTAACAAAGGACTTATTCGGTACCCCCCTGCATCCTTATACGAAAGGACTTTTGGATGCGGTTCCCGTTCCGAAGCTGACTGCCAAAAAGCTTCAGACGGAAGTAATGCGGGGAGAACTCACAAGTCCTATCGAGCCAAAGGCGGGTTGCCGTTTTGCTGCGCGCTGCCCAAAGGCGAGAGAGTGTTGTACCGGAAAAGACATTCCGCTTCGAGAGATAGAGCCGGGACATTTTGTAGCATGTACCCTTTATGAATAGATGGGAGGAAAATAATGAGTAAAAAAGTGAAAATAGGCGGAGGACAAGGTTTTTGGGGCGATAGCAACGACGCTGCAATACATATGGTTCGTCATTCGGATATCGATTATTTGGGATGCGATTATCTGGCGGAGCTTACCCTTTCCATTATGCAGCGCCAGAAGTTGAAAAATCCGGCTATGGGTTATGCCAGAGATTTTGTTGGACTGGTGAAAGAAATCGGTAAAGAGGCCTATGAAAAAAATATAAAAATCCTCACGGATGCAGGCGGAATGAATATTGACGGCTGTGTAAAAGAAGTGAGTGAGACATTAAAAGAGCAGGGTGTGGAAAAATTCAAGATTGGCTATGTAACCGGCGATGACATGCTTGCGCGTATACCGGAAATGATGAAGCAGGGAATCGGGTTTCAAAATATGGACGACGTGGGTGATTTTAATGAAATTAAAGATAAAATCGTGAACGCTAATGTCTACTATGGGCATGAACCTATATTAGAGTGTCTGAATCAAGAAGCAGACATGGTAATTACAGGAAGGGCAACGGACTCAGCTCTCTTTTTATCACCTATGATGTATGAATTCGGCTGGGCACCGGATGATTACGATAATCTCGCTAGAGGAATTATGACCGGTCATCTTTTGGAATGCGGAGGTCAGGGAGCGGGCGGCAACTATATGTACGATTGGAAAAGTGTTCCCCGAATGGACGAATTAGGATTTCCGATTGTAGAGCTATCCGATAATGAAATGTACATAACCAAGGCACCGGATTGCGGAGGAATTATATGTGAGCAATCCTGCAAGGAACAATTTCTGTATGAGGTTTTGGACCCTGCAAACTATCTTACTCCGGACGTAAATGTAGATATCAGCCATGCGACTCTGACGAATGCCGGAGATAACAGAGTAAAGGTAGAAGGAATTAAAGGCAAAAAACGACCGGATACGGTTAAATTGTGTATCGGTTATCATGCAGGCTATAAGGTGGCTACTTATTTGAGCTTTGCCTGGCCCGATGCCTATGAGAAAGCCCAATATACCGCAGACATTCTTATGAAGAAAATGAAAAGAAAGGGTCTTGTGGCTGAAGAAATCCGTATTGATTATTTGGGAGTAAACGCATTGCACTTAGGCGTGGCGAATATGAATCCGGAAATGCTTAAAAATATGAATGAGGTTGTGCTTAGAATTGCTATACGTACGAAAGAAAAAGCAGAAGCCGCAAAAATAATTCCCGAGATTTCTCCGCTGCAACTGAACGGACCTCCGGGAGCAAGTTTTTTCGGCGGACGGGCTAAAGTGCAGGAAGTAATAGGTTTATGGCCAACATTGATTCCAAGAGACACTTTACAATTGCATTCACACATTCTGGAGGTGAAATAATGGCACTGTTATATTTAAACGACATTGCTCACGGGCGCTCTGGTGACAAAGGAGATACCAGTAATGTCTGTGTTTTTGCAAGAGATCCTAAATTCTATGAAACAATCAAAAATGAGGTAACGGTAGAGAAGGTAAGAGAGCATTTTGGGGATATGGTAAAAGGAGATATTACAAGATACGAAGTCGCTTCGTTAAATGGATTTAATTTCGTCATGAAGCATGCGCTGGGCGGTGGTGCAACACATTCTCTTCGCTTGGACAGCTTAGGAAAGTCCATGGGTTCCGCATTTATGAGAATGAAAATAGAAGTGGATGATAAATTATTAAAGTAACAGAAACTGGAGGAATGTAAATTGAATACTCATAAAGCCTTAGAAGATATCAGAGTACTGGATCTTACAAGAGTAGTAGCAGGACCGTATAGTACGATGATTTTGGCAGACTTGGGAGCAGAAGTGATTAAGCTGGAAATACCTGATAAAGGAGACGATACTAGAAATTATGCTCCGTACAAAAATGGCTCCAGTATGTATTTTGCAAACATTAATAGAAATAAAAAAAGCATTACCCTCAACCTTAAAACGGAAGAAGGAAGAGAGATTTTTAGAAAGCTTGTAAAAAAAGTAGATGTTATAGTAGAGAATTTCCGTCCCGGGGTAATGGATAAATTGGGCCTGGGATATGAAGACCTGAAGAAGATCAATAATCAGATTATTTATGCTGCCGTATCCGGATTCGGAAGTTATGGCCCATATTCACAGCGTCCCGGATATGATATATTGGCGCAGGCTATGGGTGGATTGATGAGCCTGACGGGCTATCCCGAACTCCCGCCCATGCGGGCCGGCAATGCGATGGGGGATGTTCTGGGAGGACTGAATCTGACCATAGGCATTCTCGGTGCACTGCATGCGAGAAATATTACCGGTGCAGGGCAAATGGTAGATGTGGCACTGGTGGATTCGGTAGTGTCCAGTTTGGATTCCGCTACACAGCGCTATTTTGAAAATGGAGAGATTCCGCAAAGAATAGGAAATCGTTATGCTCCTTGTGCACCCTACGATGTATTTCATGCGAGGGACACGGAAATGATTATAGCTTGCGGCAATCAGGGGCTGTACGAGAAGCTTTGTGCGCTGATGGAAAGGATAGATTTAATAACGGATGAACGTTTTGCCGTAATGGAAGACAGGGTAAAAAATAATGCCGAACTAAAGATAATTATCGAAGACTGGCTGAGTCATTACACGGCAAAAGAGGCTACCGATTTAATTCTAAAGGCAGGAATACCGGCAGGGCCTGTCTACAATTTGAAAGAGGTAAGTGAGGATGAACATATTGCGGACTACAGAGAAATGTTCGTGGAAATGGTCCACCCGGAAATAGGCCCGATGAAGGTAAACGGTTGCGTGATAAAGCTATCGGATACAAAGCCGGAAGTAAAAGTGCCGGCGCCTCTTTTGGGAGAGCATAATTTATATGTATATGAAGACATTTTAGGAATGTCCGATGATGACCTGGCTAAATTAAAACAACAAAAAGTTATTTAGAAACCGGAGGGCTTATGGAACAGAGCGAGATAAAAAAAGCAGACTACATATGCTCGTTGTATACTCAGCTGGATGCTCCATGTACACATAAAATAGGTGACGTGAGAGAAATATTATTGCCGATGCGGGATGGTGTATGTTTGAAAACAGATGTGCATTTTCCGAAGGATGTAAAAAGTGCGCCGGTAATATTGATGCGCTGCTGTTATACTGATATGGAAAGAGAGTTGCAGGTACATGCACAGGAATATTGTAAAAGAGGATATATATTTGTTGTTCAGTGGTGCCGGGGCATAGGCGGATCGCAGGGTAAATGGGAGCCTAATGTAAATGAAAGACTTGACGGGATCGATACGGTGAATTGGATTAAGGCTCAAGACTTTGCAGAAGCTATAGGTTATTGGGGAAATTCTTACTTAGCCTATACAGGGTGGTGCATGGCTGATCAGGTGTCCGGGAAAGTGGCCTCCATGTATTTAGGCGTATATGGTACAGACAGATATACATCCGCGTATAAAGACGGTTTGTTCAGGCAGGATATTCTGACTGCCTGGGCGATGCAGAATGCGGGAACGCCAATTGAGGCGGATTATTTGGAGTCGTGCAGATTTAAACCGCAGATGAAGGTGGATGAGAAGCTGTGGGGTACTAAGCTTCCATGGTATAAGGACTGGATATGTAATGAGAGCAGAGAGAGCGACTATTGGAGCAGCGGCCTATGGAAAGAGCTGAAAGAAATCCCTTCCAGGGTCAGTATCCCGATTTTCATAAGAGAAGGGTGGTACGATCACCATTTGGGAAGTGCACTTGTCAGTTATCAAAGCCTGCCTGAAGAAACCAGAGAGCATTGCGTGCTGCAGATAGGACCTTGGAACCATAGCTATGGAATTGCTGTTGCAAAACATGATTTAAGCGATTTGGAAGATGACAGCGTTTCTTCGCCTTTTTTATGGTTTGAGCAGACGCTCAGAAAAAGAGAATTGCCTGAAAAGAAACTATCCTTCTATGTGATCGGGCAAAATAAGTGGGAAAGCTTAAATAACTATCCTGTTATATGCGACAAAATAAAGACCTTTTATCTGGCGGTAGGCAAGGAAGGTCAAGGTGCCTTAAGCCTCCGGGAAGAAGCCGGTGAGGATGCAAGAATAGAATATGAATATGATCCGGAGAATCCGGTATTTTCTCATGGTGCGGAATCCTTATTTCACACAACACAGAGTGTAGGAAGTTTGGTTCAACCGTTATGCGGGTATAGGGATGATGTGATCAGCTTCGTATCGCCGTCTATAGAAAAGGAGCTTTTTATATGCGGTCGTATCAATGTGAAATTACATGTGAGTTCCGATGCACAGGACACAGCTTTTACTGCAAAAATATCGGAGGTTTTTCCGGATGGTGAAGCAGTGAATATAAGAGGAAGCATTACCACTCTTGCTTACCGTAATAATGCTTCCACAGCAATGAAATATATGCCGGGAAATGTGGTGGAAATTAATTTGGAGATGTGGGATATTGCATGGAAGCTTCAAGAAGGCTCCTGTCTTCGTCTCGATGTTTCTTCTTCTGATTTTCCCCAATATGCAGTTCATAGTAATTATGCAGGCAACTGGGCGAAATGTATGAAAACAAAGAAAGCGAGACAAAATATTTATATGGGCAAGAATTATCAATCCGTTATCGAATTGCCCTTGCTGGACTGATTGGACGGTAAACGTATAGTGGGTAATTAGTTACTGATAAGGTCGTGAACAGTAACGGTAATCAAAAGTAAAACTTATCTCAATACTAAAAATATTGAAGATAAGTTTTTTTCTGTTTATTATATAACTGTAAGATGATATGATGAAACAACATAATTAAATGATGGAGAATAAAGATGACCACCTTAGGAACCCCCACGAATACAATAGAAATACTAAAAAAATATAATTTCAATTTCCAAAAAAAATTCGGACAGAATTTTCTTATCGATAGTCATGTATTAGAGAAAATTATAGCAGCCTCCGGAGTCACGAAAGAGGACTGTGTGCTGGAAATAGGTCCCGGCATCGGAACGATGACCCAATATTTGGCGGAGAACGCGAGAGAAGTGGTTGCAGTGGAGATAGACAAGGCCCTTATACCAATACTTAACGATACTTTGTCTGAATATGACAATGTAACGATCATAAATGAGGACATCCTGAAAGTGGATGTTAATCGTATTGTACAGGAAAAAAATGGAGGAAAGGCCATAAAGGTGGTTGCAAATCTTCCATACTATATTACTACGCCCATTATTATGGGACTGTTTGAAAGCCATGTTCCGCTTGAGAGCATTACGATTATGGTACAGAAGGAGGTGGCGGACCGCATGCAGGTCGGTCCCGGAACGAAGGATTACGGAGCACTATCCCTTGCTGTGCAGTATTATGCGAAGCCGGAAGTAATGATTCAGGTACCGCCTACCTGCTTTATGCCTAAACCGAGCGTAGGAAGCACGGTAATCAAGCTGACCAGATACGAAAGGCCTCCGGTGGAGGCGGACGATGAGAACTTCATGTTTTCGCTTATACGTGCCTCCTTTAACCAGAGACGCAAAACGTTAGTGAACGGTCTTACCAATGCGACGAATCTAAAAACAGGAAAAGCCGATGTGCTTAAAGCGCTGGAAGAGATGAAACTACCCTCTGCGATTCGGGGAGAAGCGCTTACTTTGGCGCAGTTTGCCCGGCTTAGCAACCTGCTTTCCCGATAATATTTGTTTTTTGGGAAAATAACACAAGATATATGGATAAGTTTAGAAAAAAATCGCCATATATAGAGAAAAATCCTGATATTTTTTTGACATTAATTATCTCGTATGGTAAACTTAGAAAATGAAAATAGGGATATTATGCTGTCTTTTGTCAGATGGGAAAAATGAATTAATTATGAGGTGAGTACCTTGGATAAGTACGAATATAAAGTACGGGCGGAGGAAATAAAAGCACTGATCGCGGAGGGAGAATTCGCGGAGGCGGTAAAGATTGCTGATACGATTGACTGGAGGAGAGTCAAGAGTGTCATGATGCTTTGCACAATCAGCGACTTATACAAGATAAACCGCCGATTTCAAGAAAGTAAAGATATTTTGTTAATGGCATACGAGCGCCATCCGGGCGGTCGTCTTATTGTGTATTCTTTGTGCGAGTTGTCCGTGAAAATGGGGGAATATGTGCAGGCGATCGAGTATTATAAAGAATTCGTTCAGATTGCGCCTAAGGATACGGGAAGATATATATTGCAGTATAAGCTGTATGAGGCGCAGGATGTAAGCTTAGAGGAGCGCATCGCTGTATTGGAGGAATTCAAGAAGCGGGATTATCGGGAAAAATGGGCATATGAACTGGCGTATTTATATCATAGAGTGGGGCTTGAGACAAAATGCGTGGAAGAATGCGACGAAATGATTCTCTGGTTCGGAGAAGGCAGATACGTTATAAAAGCGTTGGAATTAAAACAGCTTCACCACACCCTGACGCCCGACCAGCAGGAAAAGTATCTTCTGTTTAAGCGGGAGAGGGAGATTCAGGAAGCTCAGCTGGCGGCGAGAGAGAAGCAGCAGGAAGAGGAAAGTGCTAAGATTGCAGAATTCCCTGAATATACCGCCCAGAATAATGCCAACGATGAGGAAGAGGAAGAATTCCGGGTAAAGACGGTGGATGTAGGACAATATAACACCATTAATCTGCAGAAGGAACTGGCAAAGAGTATGAAAGAGCTTTTGGGCGAAGATGCTCAGAGCAATACGATGGAAACACCTCATACTTCTTCTGTTAACTTTGCATCTTTTCATGAGGAATCAGAGCCCTCCGTACAGTCCACGCCGGCAGTACCGCATGTTGCGGCTATACATCCTGTTTTGGACGCGCAGAATACTGCGGCAGACGATTCTGCTTTAAATGTACAGAATATTCCGGCCGCACCTTCACCCTCCGCTTCGGACATACCGCCGCAGCCTCCGCAGTCACAGTCCGCGGAAGAACAGACGGCAATGGAGGAAGTATTTTTCGAGGATGTAAAGGACATTCTTTTAGAGGACACGAAGGAAATAAATATAAAAGAAGTGAGCTCCGGTAATTTAAGCGATACGAAGGAGCTCCATCCGGGAAGAAGAGTCATATACCCGACAGTGGTGTCTTCCGTATCCATTCCGCCCACGCCTGCGCCTATGCAGCCCATCCCATCTCATCAGCTTAAGGCAACGATAAAGCCTTCAGGCTTTGAACAGATGCTTTCCCAGGAATACGATGGCCAGATTAGCCTGGCAGTACCTGAGGGGAACCAGCTCGAGAAGCAGATTACCGGTCAGATGAACATTACGGATATCATGGCCGAGTGGGAGAAGATGAAAAAGGAGAACAAAGAAAAGCGCAGCGAGGACGTGCGCAGACGTGTGGAGCAGCACACGGGCAATATGTTTTCCGAATTCGATGAAGCTACCAAAAAAGGTTTGTTAGAACATCTGGAAAAAGCTGTTGTAGAGGCTATTTTAAAGGAAGCCGGTAAGAAATCAGCAGGTCCTGAGGAAATACCGGATGCGAGATTATCGGATATGGTAGCGGCGGCGGAAAAATCGGCAATGCAGTCTACAAGTGACGATGCGGATACCGGCAGTGAAAATAATGAGGTTGAGGAACCGGCAGTTCAGTCAGAAGAAGATACTCAGGCAGTTACCTTGCAGGAAGAACCGGTGACACCTCAGGCGTTAGAAGAAATAGAGACAGATACGCAAGTGCCGGAGGCCGTCCCTTTAGAGGATAAAAATGATGCGGATCAAATCATCGATTTAGAGACGGTTTCTCTCGGGATGGAGCCGACAAATACGGCGGAGAGGGTTGTAGGCATGGTAGAGGATGCTAATAGGCTGCGTCCTTTATCCAATGAGGAAAAAGAACTATTCGGTAATTTCATTTATAATAAAAAGGCGAAGGAACAGATTATACAGGCAGTAGATACCATGAGTATGGATGCATTTACCGACAATGTGATCATCACAGGAGAAGAAGGAACGGGAACTATCGAACTGGCGAAGAACCTTATCCGTATGATGCAGATGTCGGACAGCAATTTTTCCGGTAAAGTGGCTAAGATTTCAGGAGCTACCCTGAAAAAGAAAAATGTGGAGGAAACTCTTTCGCACTTGACCGACGGAGCACTTATCATCGAGCGTGCCACGGAAATGTCCAGTGCTACGGCAGCGGATTTAAAAAATGCATTGTCTAAGGAAAACAGCGGTCTTCTCGTTATCATGGAGGGCAAAAAAGATGAAATGAATATTTTCTTGAGAAAGAATCATATACTGTCAGAGAATTTCAATGCCAGAATCGATATCGAGGCTCTTGGCGACCATGCTCTTGTAGAATATGCCAAGCAGTATGCGGAGGAGATGGAATATACTATTGATAACCTCGGAATACTGGCACTCCATACGAGAATTGCAGATATGCAGACAAGCGATCACGAGGTGACTGTAGCAGAGGTGAAGGAGCTGGTGGACGATGCGATTTATTTTGCAGACAAGAAGAACCTGCGGCACTTGTGCGATATTCTTGTAGGCAAGAGGTATGACGAAGAGGATATGATCATCCTTCGGGAAAATGACTTCATGCACTATTAAATTAAAGGGGGTTGCCTATGGCGGCGAAGAAGAAAGCGAAATATATAGAAGAGGAAGTTTTTATTTCCGAAGCAGATCAATATCTCTTTGCCCAGGGGACACATTACGATATATATAAAAAGCTGGGGGCACACCCTTCCGTGGAAAACGGAGAAAAAGGTACATTTTTCGGGGTATGGGCTCCTAATGCGGAGAAGGTATTCGTTATAGGCACCTTCAATGGCTGGCAGGAGGACGAATATGAGATGAGACGGCTGGGTCCGGGCGGCATTCATGCGCTTTTTATTCCCGGAGTAGGAGTGGACGAGCTGTATAAATTCTTGATTTTGACGCCGGACGGCAGAAAGCTATATAAAGCGGACCCTTTTGCCAATTATGCGGAATTCAGGCCGGGAAATGCATCCAAGACTACCGACTTGTCCGGTTTTGAATGGACGGACGATATCTGGATGAAGGAGAGAGAGGGTAAGGACTATAAAAAGGAGCCTCTGGCCATTTATGAATGCCATATCGGTTCGTGGATGAAGCATCCCGGCGGTACTCTGGACGGCTTTTATAATTATAGGGAATTTGCGGACAAAATCGTGGAGTACCTGAAGGAGATGAAGTATACTCATATCGAGCTTATGGGTATTGCGGAATATCCCTTCGATGGTTCGTGGGGATACCAGGTAACGGGCTATTATGCGCCTACTTCCCGTTATGGGGAGCCTGTAGATTTCATGTATTTGATCAATAAGCTGCACAAGCATAGGATAGGGGTAATTCTGGACTGGGTACCGGCGCATTTTGCTACGGATGCACACGGTCTGGCGGAGTTCGACGGACAATGTATCTTCGAGCATCCCGACAAACGCCTGGGGGAGCATCCTGACTGGGGAACGAAGATATTTAATTACGGAAGGACAGAAGTTAAGAATTTCCTGATTGCCAACGCTTTATTCTGGCTTAGGGAATTTCATATAGACGGCATCCGGGTGGATGCGGTGGCCTCTATGCTGTATTTGGATTACGGCAAGAATGAGGGACAATGGCTGCCGAACAAATATGGCGGTAACAAGAATCTGGATGCGATAGAATTCTTTAAGCATCTGAATTCGGTAGTATTGGGGACATATCCGGGATTTCTTACAATCGCGGAGGAATCGACGGCATGGCCGAAGGTGACCGGCGGTGTGGAAGAGGACGGGCTCGGCTTCAGCTTTAAATGGAATATGGGCTGGATGCACGATTTCTGCGAATATATGAAGTTGGATCCGCTGTTTCGTAAGAATAACCACTATGCCATGACCTTTGCCATGAGTTACAATAGCGCTGAGAATTATATTTTACCTCTTTCTCACGATGAGGTCGTACATTTAAAATGCTCCATGGTAAATAAGATGCCGGGTTACCCGGCGGATAAATACGCGAATCTGCGCATCGGTTATACATATATGTTCGGTCATTCCGGCAAGAAGCTGCTCTTTATGGGGCAGGATTTCGCTCAGGAGAGGGAATGGAGCGAGGCAAGAGAGCTGGACTGGTATCTTCTGAAAGAGACCTTGAATAAGGGAATGCACGAGTACGTGAAGGAATTGCTTAAGCTGTATAATAAATATCCGTGCCTGTATGAGATTGATAACGACTGGTCGGGCTTCGAGTGGCTGAATGCGGATGACGCGCAGCAGAGTACTTACAGCTTTTACCGGAAGGCTTCTGACGGGAAAAACAATCTTCTATTCGTGCTGAACATGACACCTGTGGCCCGGAACGGCTATATGGTCGGTGTTCCGGAAAAGAAAAAGTATAAGCTGCTTTTAAACAGCGATGAAGAGAGGTTTGGAGGAAATGGTAATTCCATACCTAAAGAACTTCAGGCCACGGAGGAAAACGGACAGGTCAACTATAAGAATTACAGCATTGCCTTCGACTTGCCCGCTTATGGTGCGGCAGTATTTGTCTTTTGATTACTGTTGCCAAATATATTATTCATGTATAAAAGGTTAAGGAAATTATATTTTATGCCGAAATAAAGGATGAATGTTAGAATACATTCATCCTTTTATCTTAATCTGCATTCAGGATGGAATGAGCATATGAATATTAATTTTGAAAACAACGGGGTAAGACCCCATTCCAATGTAGACAAGACGGTAACATCAACTTCATATAGTGGTTCCCATGTGAAAGAGACAAGCGGCAGGGGAGCATTTGCATTAGACATTTCTGGTACAGTTACGGATAACACTGCTTATGATGGTCAAGGAAAGACCGCAGAAGACGTTATGCAGGATGCAGGGCAGGTTGATATTGCCACGCAGAAAAACTATATGGCGGTAATGTCTAATATTATGTCCGAGGAGGACTTTGCCAGGCTTCAGGAAGAGGGCTATCATCCGGGAGATACGGACATAGAGACTGTTGTTACCATTGTCGATGAAATAAAGGCGGCCCTCGCTAAGGGCGGTAAGAATATTACGGGCTATACGGATGATCTTGATGTGGAGACACTGACACAGATTACCGGGAGCGCGTCTTTTGCCAATGAATTGGTGAAGCAGTTCCAGGAACATGATATACCTGTTACGAAAGAAAATGTAGAGGATGTCATGAGCGCCTGCAAGACGGCGACCCAGCTTGAGGACTTGAGTGACGGCATTAAGAAATATATGGTGCGCAACCATATGGAACCGACTCTCGACAATATATATAAGGCGCAGTACAGTGCTACATCCGATACGGGAAAGCAGGGCAAGGGCTATTATCAGGATGAAACAGGTTATTACGCGAAAAAGGCTGAGACCTTCAACTGGCAGCAGCTTACGCCTCAGATGGAGAAGGTCATTGAAAATGCGGGTCTGGAGATATCTGATGAAACTATGTCGGATGCTAAATGGTTGATTGAGAAGGGGATGCCCCTTACTGAGGAGTCTCTGAAATCGTACTATGATTTGGATAATCTGGAGCTTCCTGACTCCATGGAAGAGGTGGTCAAGGCGGCAGCAGCGGCTATCGCCAACGGGAAGAAGGCAAACAGCGCCAATCTTGCTGACGACAGAACTGACTTGGAAAAAGCTCAAAGCTACATAGATGATGTGAACTTCATCAGCGATGAGGCCGTGGATAAGGTGGCGGCGGAAGGAAAGACGCTGAACCTCCGTAACTTAAAGGCGGCGCAGCTTCAGATAAGTGCCGGGGTAACAGCTTCCAGCACGGAGTCGTATGCAGTAAACACTGCGGGAAGAAGACAGCTTGAGGAAATAAGACTGCAAATGACCGCACAGGCCAATTTGCATTTGATAAGAAGCGGGATTACCATCGATACCACAGAGCTGGAGCAGCTTGTAGATGAGCTGAAGGCGGCAGAACGGCAAAGACAGCAGGTATTGTTCGGAGGAGATGATCAGAGTACATCCAAGCGTGCCGGGATATATGAGGATACCCTTGCGAAAGTAAAAGAGATTCCTCAGATGCCTGCGGCGGCGGTAGGCAGATTAGCCCTTCAGGGTTCCGGTTCATCAGGCAGCACCGGTGCTGTCACTGCGGATGGCTATTCGCTTGAAACCGTATATTCGGAAGGAAGCGCACTTCGTGCCGCTTATGAAAAAGCGGGAGAAAGCTATGAAACGCTCATGACGGCCCCTCGGGCGGATATGGGAGATTCTATAAAAAAGGCGTTCCGCAATGTGGACGATATTTTACAGAGCATAAATATGGAGACATCCGAAGAAAACAGACGAGCAGTTCGCATTCTGGGATATAACCAAATGGAGATTTCCGAGGAAAACATAGCCGCGGTAAAGGAAACGGATTTAACCATTCAGCGGATAGTAAATAAAATGACACCTGCGTCAGCTCTTGAAATGATTCGGGACGGTATGAATCCTCTTTCCATGAACATGGAGGAGCTGGAAGCATATTTGGACAGCAAGGACCAAAGCCCGACGCAAAGCGTTGAAAAGTATAGTGAATTTTTATATAAATTAGATAAGAATAAAGAAATCGCATCGGAAGAAAGAGATGCCTACATTGGAATATACCGGCTGTTCCGCCAATTGGATAAAACGGACGGTGCAGCGATAGGAACTCTCATCAATCAAGGGGTGGAACCGACAGTAAAAAATCTTCTCTCCGCCATGAGAAGCAATAAAAAGCATGGAATGGATGTGACGGTAAACGACTCCTTCGGCGGTGTTTCGTCTGAGTATGAGGGCAAGAGTATTTCTGAGCAAATCGAAAACGGCTATAAGGAAAATTCGAGTCAAACGAATTATTATAAAAGGCTTTCCAATCATATTCTGGACAACCTGGAAAGCGGAAAGCTGCCCATGCAGGCGATGGCAGACAATATAACCCTTGAGGAATTCGCTGCACTGCTTCAAAATCAGGAGGCGGATCCGGCTGTAAAGAGAGAATATCAAAAACAGCAGATGGGTATGCTCCGGGAAGCGGCACTGACAGAGGAAGCGGTGGTAAAGGAGCTGCTTAACTTCGACCAGCCGGTTACGGCGAACAATCTTATGGCAGCCGGACTTTTGATGAAAGAAAGAGGAAGGCTGGCGGGAAAGATGAAGGATGTCGCATCCGAAGCCGGAGAGACAGAGCAGTTTGAGGATGCCGTTAATAATCTTCAGGAAAATATGACGGATGATGTATCCGCCAAAAAAGCTTACGAAAAGCTTGGGCAGGTATTTACGGAGATTCTGGACAAGGCCGTTTACGAGCAGGATGCGGCAGATGCGGTTAACATCGATATAAGGGAAATCTGCAATATGTATAAGCAGATATCTCTTGCAGGCAATCTGGCAAAAGAGGAAAATTACGAGGTGCCGGCAGATATCGACGGACAGATGACTTCTATCAATTTAAGGATCATTCATGGCGGAGACGAAAGCGGAAGGGTGACGGCTTCCATGCAGACAGAAAGCTACGGAAAGGTCCTGGCAAGGTTCCATCTCACAAAGCAGCCGGAATCAGACGAAGCCTCTGCGGATTATCAGATGTCGGGGTATGTGGTATGCGACAACAAGGAAGGTTTTAAGGCTCTGGAGCAATCGGAGGAAAAGCTAAAGAATGCTTTCGAGCAATCCGATATACATGTAAACAGCTTGAATTTCATTTACAACCTGGAGCTGGATATTACGGGAGCTTTGCAGTCCGACGAAACGAGCGGTAAAGAACCGGGGCCTGAGACAGAAGGGCAGAAGCAGGAAGTATCTACTAAGAAATTATATGAGATGGCAAAGACGTATATAAGCTATATACAGAAAGGTGAAAGGTCCTAAATATGAAAATTTGCTATAATACACAGGCGATGATTGCCAACAACGCACTCACAAGAAACGACGACAGACTTTCCCAGTCCCTGCAGAAACTGTCCTCAGGTCTGAAGATCGTGGATGCGAAGGATAATCCGGCAGGCATGGCGATGGGTAAAAAGATGAATGCTCAGATTAAAGGCATTGGCGTTGCTTCTCAGAACAGCAGCGATGCGATTTCCGTTATCGAGACGGCTGACGGTGCTTTGGCCGAGGTTCATGACATTTTGCAGAGAATGAACGAATTAGCCGTGAAGGCCAGTACGGGAACGATGGGCGATGTGGACAGGGCTACGGTAGAAGAAGAGATCAAACAGCTCAAGCAGGAGATCACGCGAATTGCAGAGGATACGCAGTTTAACGGGCAGACGCTTTTGAATGGCAACTTCGATTTGAAGGGATATACAAACAATGCCGATGCAAAAGTGGGATATTACTCCGATGGAGTGACACCGGGAGCGTATACAATTGATGATCTGACTGTTACTTTCAATCCGGATGGAAGTATCGACCCTGCATCTGTAATTTATAATCTTAATGAAACAGGATCTCCTGCATTTCCGACGGACGCGGCAGTTACTGAAGTAAATGGAAATACGATTAAGATTACGAGCGCGGGAGACCCGTCTTTTGAAATTAATGTAAAGATAAATCCGGATAGGGATGTATTGACAGGCGATGTTATTACGACTCCGAAAGTATTAACAGGCGTAGAGCTGGATATCACCGGAATCGGTGCGATGACCATGCAGATCGGTTCCAATGAAGGGCAGACACTGGACATCCGTATTTCTACCATATCCTTGGATGAAATGGGACTCAAGAACCTCAGCGTAGCGGACCAGGCCAGCGCAGTAGACGCAATCGACAGCATTTCAGGCGCTATTCAGTATATATCCACCGCAAGAAGCCGGCTCGGCGCATACCAGAACCGCCTGGAGCACAGCATCAGCAGTCTGGATATTACAAGCGAAAATATGACGGCCGCATATTCCAGAATTATGGATGTTGATATGGCTGAGGAAATGACGGAATATACGACCATTCAGGTAATTTCTCAGGCTAGTATGTCCATGCTCGCACAGGCGAATGAAAGACCGGCACAGGTACTGCAGCTTTTGCAGTAAGGAGAGGGATGGATTCATGACGAAAGAACTGAAACAGGAATATACCTTGAAAATAACACAGGCGAACAAGACTCAGCTCATTACCATTCTCTATGAAATGATTCTGATTTATGCAGAAGAAGGAAGAGCAGCACATGCCAAAGAGGATAGACTGGGATTCAGGGAAGCGATCCGCAAAGCAAGAGGCTGTGTGAACGAGCTTTTGACTTCGCTCAACTTCGAGCAGAGCCTTGCGATGAACTTTTTACAGCTTTATTTATATGTGAATAGAGAACTGGCAAAAGCAGAGGTCCGGAATATCACGGAACCGTTCGATCACATTGAAAAAGTGATAGAAGGTCTTCACAAAGCTTATGAAAAGCTCGGCGAAATGGATACTTCCGGACCAGTTATGGAAAATGTTCAGACGGTTTATGCGGGTTTGACCTACGGTAAAAATAATTTAAACGAGAACCTAGCCGATCAAGGCTTTGACCGCGGGTTCAGGGTGTAGCTCTTCTTCAGGCAGCAAATTAATTTTTGCTGCCTGTTCTAATAAGAATTTATATCTTTTCAGAACAGAGTTCACCTCATATATATAGCAGTCGATTAAATCCGGATCGGTCACGTTGTCAAAACCGGCGTAAGCATCCTCCAAGGCGCAGCGGGTTTTTTCGATATCCGCTAAAATACTGTTTCTTTCCATTTCTTTTTCGCTGATGTTCTGGTTGTGATAGATAGCCTGACTAAAGCAGATTTTCATACAAACACCTCTTTTTCATAAAAAAAATATCTCCAATAATTTCCTCTTTTTCTAAGTATAGACACTATAAAAGCAAATATTCATGGAATAAGAAAAAAGTACAGGTCATATATTGTAAAGCAAAGAACTAAACTTGCATGGCATGAGGCCGAAAGGAGCAGGATTAAAAAATGGATAATTATATGGGCGCAATCATGATAGCTGCATCGTGTATTCTTGTGCTTCTCATAGGTGCATTTCGCAAAAAGAAGGAGTGGATCATCAACTTTATTCTGCGGGCAGTAATCGGTACGGCGGTAGCTTTTTTCGCAAATGGCTTCCTGGTTTCTCAAGGTCTTTCCATTGCAATCGGTATAAATCCCATTACAGTTTTGACATCTGGGATCCTCGGTTTTCCGGGCCTCATCATGCTTTACGGGATAAATCTATACACCCTTTTGTGAAGATGTGACAAAATTTTATTTTTTCATAGAAAGCACTGGACAAGCTTATTTTTAACAATTATAATTCATTTTACAGTTCAAACATATTTCTTTAAAGAATTATCTCAGGGAACAAAGACGAGGAAATGATTTCCGTTGTCCGATTCGTTCCAAAATTTCAAAACGCTTATATATTACATGTATGCAAAAAAAGGAGTGATGTGTATTATTTTTGTAATATTAATATTGTTGATGCCAGCGGTTATCATGGATTTTTTCTTTGATAAAATCTATAACGAATGGATTCTTGTTTTATTTATGACAGGAATGTCATATGCGATTTGGAACGGAGGCCTTGAAGGAGCCATAAAGGCCCTCGTATCCATGACTATTCCCTTCTTTCTATTATACCCGCTTTTTATGATCGGAGTCATGGGAGGAGGAGATGTGAAGCTGTTATCTGTAATGGGAAGTTTTTTTACAGTAAAAGAGATTTTTGTTTGTGTAATGTTATCATTTCTGTTAGGAGCTATTTTTTCATTGCTGAAAATGGCTGCAGAGAAAAACTTTTTGCAGCGGTTAAGGTATCTTTTGTCGTATGTCTGCGACGTTTTCAAGAGTAAAGAATGGAAGCTATATGAAATTCAAAAAAATAAGTTTGTTCAAAAAAATGGATCTGAAGAAATAAAAGCAAGAAAAGAGAGGAATAAAGGGAAAATACATTTTGCATTGCCGGTTTTGCTCAGCGTAATGCTATTAAAAGGGGGATTTACATTATAATGGATCAAAAAGTTTTAGCGGTCTGCGATAAGGAGGAGAAATATCTTTACCGACTCGTAGAATGTCTGGAAAACAGAGAGCTCCTGCCTTTTTCGATTTGTGCCTTTACGAACGAAAGAGCGCTTAGAAAATTCAGCAGCAAAACGAAAATTGAGCTTTTGCTCATTGCGGAGAGCCTCTATGAAGAGGATTTAAAGGGGCTTCCGATTGAGCATATCCTTATTTTGAATGAGAGCGGAAACGAGGCGGGTGACGGAATAAAAAATATTAATAAATATCAGTCGGCGGAAGGAATTTTCCGTGAAATCATGGAAAGCTGTATGGAAAATGTGCAAGCGGCCTCTACGCGTCGGCTATCGGGAAACCCGATGAAGATTATCGGAAATTATACCCCCATAAGAAGATGCCTGCAAACTACTTTTTCTCTTACCATGGGTCAGATATTGGCAAAAAAGCATAAGGTCTTATACATGAACTTCGAAAACTATTCAGGACTAAGTTATCTGCTGAATCGGGAATTTAACGTAGACATTAGTGATGTGCTGTATTATTTCAACTGCGAAAGAGAAAAGTTGGCGTATCGCCTGGCGGGAATGGTGCAATCGATAAACGGTATGGACTTCATTCCGCCAGTAGTTTCCTATCAGGATTTAAGCGGAGTGACAGGGGAACAATGGCTGCATTTGTTTCAGGAAGTCGAAGCGGCCTCCTCCTATGAGTACTTGATTTTGGATCTTTCAGAACAAATGCATGGACTTTTTAATATTCTGCGGCAATGCTTCAAGGTCTACACGATAACGAGGGAGGATGGGTTTGCTGCAGCCAAAATGAAACAGTATGAAGCGATGCTGAGTATGACAGAGTACATGGATGTGGCGGCTAAGACAAAAAAATGGAACCTGCCTGTTTTCCACAGGCTTCCGGATGGCCTGGAGCAGTTAACCCACGGGGAATTGGCATGCTTCGTAAAAAAAATCGTCGAGGAAGATATCTATGAGCAGACAGGATGAAACAAAAAATAAACTGAAAGCGATGATTTTAGAAAGAATCGATTTTTCGAGAGAATTACCGGATGAAGAAATCAAGGATATGATCGACGAACTGGTAATAGGGGAAAGCAAGCGGCGGCCGATTGATTTGGAGGAGAGAAGGCATCTTAGGCAGGAACTTTTTTATTCCATAAGGAAGCTGGATGTTTTACAGGAACTCGTAGATGACACAAGTGTCACAGAAATCATGATTAATGGACCGGAAGATATATTTATTGAGAGAAGGGGAAGGGTATGCCGCTACGAGATGAAGTTCGAGTCCGCCGGGAAACTGGAGGATGTCATTCAGCAGATGGTAGCAGGCTGTAACCGGACGGTAAATGAAGCGTCTCCGATTGTAGATGCCAGGCTGCAAAACGGCTCCCGTGTCAATGTGGTTCTAAGTCCTGTAGCTTTAAACGGTCCCATCGTAACCATAAGAAAATTTCCCGACAATCCGATTATGATGAAGGACTTACTTGCCTTTGGCACATTGACGGAAGAAGCTGCCGGATTTCTGGCCAAGCTGGTTGAGGCGAAATACAATATCTTTATCAGCGGGGGAACCGGCTCAGGAAAAACAACGTTCTTAAACGCACTTTCCTATTATATTCCGCAGGAGGAAAGAATCATTACCATAGAGGACAACGCAGAGCTTCAGATTAAAAACATTCCGAACATAGTGAAAATGGAAACCAGAAATGCAAATGTAGAGGGCTGTAAGGAGATTACCATAAGAGATTTGATTAAGACGAGTCTTCGCATGAGGCCGGACAGAATTATTGTAGGTGAAGTACGGGGAGGGGAAGCAATTGACATGATGCAGTGCCTTAACACAGGACATGACGGTTCCATGTCTACAGGACATGCTAACAGTTCGGCAGATATGCTGAACAGGCTTGAGACCATGGTTCTGATGGGAATGGATCTGCCGGTTTCGGCAATCAGGCAGCAAATTGCCTCAGGTATAGATATCATCGTTCATTTGGGCCGGCTTAGAGATAAGAGCAGAAGAGTATTGGAAATTGTTGAAGTAATTGGATATGAAAACAATGAAATTCGCTTGTCGGTATTATATTCCTTCGAGGAGGAAGGAGAGGAGAAGGATGGAAGAATAATAGGAAGGCTGAAAAGAAAGGAGGAGCTGACTCATGTTAAAAAGCTTAAAATGGCAGGCATATCTCTCAAATAAAAAAGAAATCGGTTTTGATAATTTAAAAGGTATTGTGGAAGGAACTGTTCTCGTTCTGGTGCTGGCCCTTTTCTTTTATCGATCTCTTTGGGGGGCAATCTTTCTTTCCCCATTACTCTTCCTATATATGAAGGAAAAGAAAAAAGCCATAGCTTTGAAGAAAAGGAGGGAAATACAAATACAGTTTAAGGATGCGATATTGTCTGTATCGGCAAACCAAAAGGCTGGCTATTCGGTGGAGAATTCCTTTAAACAGGCATATGCAGATATGGTCTTATTATACGGCAAAAATAGTCTTATTTGCAGAGAACTATACATCATCGGCGCTGGTCTTGGAAATAACGTGATTTTAGAAAAGCTCTTATATGATTTCGCAAAAAGGAGTCAGACAGAGGATGTGCTGGAATTTGCTCAGGTTTTTGCCGTAGCAAAGAGAAGCGGAGGAAATATGACGGAAATTATAGAGAGGAGCGCTTCGGTAATAGATGAAAAGGTGGAAACCGAAAAGGAAATTCAAGTGCTGCTGGCGGCAAGGCAGATGGAGCAAAAAATTATGAATGTCATTCCGTTTGGAATAGTTTTATACATACAAATTACTTCCAAGGGCTTTTTTGACATACTGTATCATAATCTGCCGGGAATAATTATAATGACCGCCTGCCTTGCTGCATATATAGCCGCAGTGATGATTTCAAGAAAAATCGTCAATATCGAAATATAAAATAGATAACTAGAAAAAGTTTTCAGCTTTGAAGGGAGAATAATAAAAATGTTGGTCGTTTACGCAGCAGTATTGATTCTTTATATTGCCTTATTCTTCATTTCTACAAGATATAGAGAAAAGGAAGCTCGACATAAGAGAACTCCTTTTGAAGAAATGGGAATGTACATATATAAGAAATGTTATGGTAAAAAGCCTTTTTTCCCTAATAAAACAAAAAGTCATTTGGAAATGCTGCATCCAAAAGAGGCGATGGGAAAGAAAAAGAGCGATTCCTATAACAGTCTTGTGGATAGATATTATGTCCGCAAAATCAGTCTTGTACTTCTTTTAATTTTTATTGGGGATGTGTCTGCAGTAATCTTAAGTTTAAACAGCCAAAACGAAGGAATATTGACGGACGGGAGGTATATACAGAGGAATACTTACGGGGAAGGAAGTATTGAGGCTGATTTACAGGCAAAAATCGCGGAGGGAGAGGAGGAAAGCAGTCAGGAATTCCGTTTGACTATTCATGAACGCAAGTATGAAAGGGAAGAGCTGCAGACACTTGCAGAAGAAGTCTCAAAGCTTCTTCCGGGCATCATGCTGGGCAGCAACTCTTCTCAGGAGGAGATAAGGAGTAAGCTCAATCTGGTGCGGAAAATAGACGGGTATCCTTTTCAGATTTCCTGGGAAAGCGACAACTACGAGTTGGTATATACGGACGGTATTGTTGTCAATGAACAAGTGGAGAAGAACGGAGAAATGGTAAATCTTACGGCCGCACTCACCTATGAAGATTACAGAGAGGAACACGTCTTTGCTGTCCGGATACTGCCTCCGTCTTACTCCAAGGAAGAGACAATAACAAAAAAGATTTATGAAGCATTAAAAGAACAGGAGGAGCTGTATGGCAAAGAACAGCAAATGCAATTGCCCGATACGGTGGGAAATATAAAACTGCAATGGACGGAAATAAAGAATGACGGCAGCGGCTATTTATTCCTTCTTGTGTGCTTAGGAGCCGTGTGCATTTATTTCCTTCAGGACAGGGATTTGAAAGAAAAAGCAGAACAAAGAAACCGTCAAATGCTGCTGGACTATCCGGGCGTTATAAGTAAGCTTACCCTTTATATGGGGGCCGGGATGACAATACGCAACGCCTTTTGCAAAATCGCATATGACTATAGGAAGGAAAGTATTTTTCGTTATATATACGAGGAAATGCTTATAACCTGCTATGAATTGGATAATGGAATCTCAGAAACATCGGCATATGAGAATTTTGGTAAGCGATGCCGCCTGCCGCAGTATACAAAGCTCAGCAATATTTTGATACAAAATCTAAGAAAAGGCAGCAATGGAATATTAACGGCTTTGCGCCAGGAAGCGGCAAATGCTTTTGAAGAGAGAAAGAATACGGCTAAAAAGATAGGAGAGGAGGCAGGAACAAAGCTATTGTTTCCGATGATGCTTATGCTTGGTATTGTAATGGTACTCATTATTGTGCCCGCTTACTTTTCTTTTTCCATTTAATTGTTAAATCGACAAAGGCGTGAATAAGAACAAAATATATATAAGCAGAGATTAAAAATTATAAAATATGAAAGGGAGAAGAATATGGAAAGAAAATTAAAGAACTTTAAAAATTTTATTTGGGAGGAAGATGGACTGGGAACGGTAGAAATTATATTGATTTTAGTGGTTTTAATTGGTCTTGTGATCATTTTTAAAAAGCAGCTTCAAGCCCTGGTGTCGAATGTCTTTAATAAGATTAGTGAAGACAGTAATACAATTATCTCATGAAATACGGCCAACCCGCGAAAAGCGGTTATCTTACAGTATATCTTTCGCTCTCCCTTATACTTCTCCTCTCCCTCATACTGACATTAGCTGAAGGAGCAAGAATCAATACGATCCGGATGGAAAGCGAATGTGTAGCGGATATAGGGATGAATAGTGTGTTGGCGGAATTTCACAGAGAACTTTTGGAGCAATATGATTTGCTCTTTGTGGATAGCTCATATGGAACCGCATCCCCTTCTGTGGAAAAGTCCGCACAGCACCTCAGAAATTATATGCAGAAAAATTTTACTGCCGGGGAACAAGGACCTGCCAATGTGCGGGACTGGCTGTTGCTGTCTGTGGACAAGGCTGTTCTTTCGGAATATGCCATCGCCTCGGACAATAACGGTGATGTGATGAAAGGGCAAGCCCTAGCCTACATGAAAGAAAGTACAGCGGAAGGAATGCTTTCAGAAGTGGTTGGCCGTATATCGGAAGATATCTCTTTATTAGAAGGGCTCGGATTGGATACGAGAAATATAGAAGGGGAGAGGAACAATATTCAGGAGCAGATAGATGCTATAGAGCTTCCTAAGGAAATAAATGAAAATGATGAGGAAGTAGAAATACCACTTAATAATCCTGCGGATAAAGTAAATTCATTTAGAGCAGGCGGTATCCTCTCGCTGGTATTGAAGGATACCACTTTGCTATCGAGCACAGCCATTCATACAAAGGACTACATATCCCATAGGGCCATATATAAAGGGACGGGGCCTTCGCCGGAAGGCCCAAGCGTAGGCGGAGTGGTCAATAATCTTTTATTCGATGAGTATTTAATTGAAAAATGCAGCAGGTATGGAGAGGAATTGGATAAATCTCTGCTGAAATATCAGATTGAATATATCCTTGAAGGAAAAGCATCTGATAAGGAGAATTTGGAAAGTATAGCAAAGCGGCTTTTGACTTGGCGGGAGGTCTCCAATGTAATTTATATTTTGTCGGATTCTGAAAAGTGTACACAGGCCAGAACTCTGGCTCTTAGTCTGACGGCAGTCTTGCAGGTTCCTGCGCTGACCGAACCGGTTAAATATTCCATTTTATTTGCATGGGCATATATAGAGAGCCTATATGACGTGAGGTGCCTTTTAAATGGTGGTAAGGTACCAATACTAAAGACAAGCGCGGATTGGAAAACAGATATTGACAGTGTGGTGAATTTCAGCGGAGCCATACAAGATGAGAATAAAGGGGAAAACGGACCCACTTATGTAGATTACTTAAGAATTATGTTGTCTTTGGAAAATGATGATACGAAAAAGCTGCGTACCATGGACATTATGGAAATGGACATACGCATGACGCCCGGTAACATTTATTTTAGAATGGATGCTTGCTTTGACAGCTTCCTGGCCGATATTTCGATTTCCAGCGGATTTGGCTATCACTTCGACATAAGAAAAAGATATGGCTATAATTGATTGCCTGTAAACAAATTATGCGATAAGGAGGGGAAAAACGGTGTCCTTTTTTTGGGTAAATAAAGCAAAAAACTATAATCATATCAAAAATCAAGCAATTCTCCGGGCAAGGTTCTCATCTGCAATTCTAAATAACATACGCTTGTTATTCAAAAAGAAATCCAAAAAAAGGATATCGTTCTTCCCCTCCTTAAGCTGCAAGGCCAGCATGACGGTGGAAGCGGCGCTTGCAGTCCCCTTTTTTCTGTTTTTCATGATAAATGTCTTGGTTGTCTTCGATATGCTCCGGCTCCATGGGAATATCGCGGGGGCCGTACATCAGACCGGAAATCAAATGGCCTTTTGCGGATATGTTTATAAGAATATGGAAGTGCAAGGGTCCTCGTTTTCCGATGACATAAGTTCGATCGTTATATCGGAGGGGTATGCGAGGGGCAGGGTAATTAGTTTGCTCGGAGCGGACTATCTGGATAATACTTGTCTTTCCTCAGGGACAGCAGGGCTGCACTTTGTCAATTCTTCCATTATGAAGGAGAATGATATTATTGATTTAATTGCCTCCTATAAAGTGAAGCCGCTTATCGGAATAATCGGATTCCCTGATTTTCCTATGGAAAATAGATATTACGGACGGGCCTGGACCGGGTATGATGTAGAAAACGGACAAGGCGGACAGGAAGAGGACCCAATTGTGTTCATTGCTGAAACCGGCGTGGTATACCACATGTCGAGGAGCTGTACATATCTGTGTCCCTCCATAAATATGATTTCTGCCTTCGAAAAGGATAACATACGCAATGAGCAGGGAGAAAAATATTATGCATGCGAAAGATGCGGCAAAGGTGGGATTCAAGCAGTTCTGTATATTACCATGCAGGGAAACCGGTACCATAACTCTCTGAAATGTTCCGGATTAAAACGGACGATTTATACCGTTCATTTATCTGAAGCAGGGGGAAAGGGAAAATGTTCCAAATGCGGATAAAAGTTAACAAAGGTTACAAGTTTCATAATTATCAAATAAGAATACCATCGCCTGACAAGGCCTTATACGCCCGTGTGTGTTATTGCCAGACGACGGTAAGGAAAAGGAGAGTAATGTGAAAAATGAATTTTTCACAGCATAATTTATTATGCTTGCAAATATGGCCCAAAGTTTGCAGGCTATGAGAAAGGCATGGTTATTAATATAAATGAAAATAGATATGGGGTATATGGCGGCAGCTTTTATAGCAATATGTTGTATTTTTGACATAAGAAAGAAGGAAATACCGATTTTTATCATCGTGGCTTTTGGGATTTTATCCTTAATTGCCGTGGCAATTGCACAAAAGCCTGAACTATATTCAGTCCTGTATTCCTTGATTCCTGGGGCGGCGATGCTGGGGCTCAGCCTTTGTACAAAGGAAAGCATAGGATATGGTGACGGCTTTGTAGTCCTCGTGTTAGGTGTACTGCTCGGTTTTGTGGAATGTGTATTTGTCGTTTTGGCAGGACTTTTTCTGTCGGCAGTTGTCGGACTCGTTCTGCTCGTGTTTAAAAAGGTGAGAGGAAAAAGCCGAATGCCTTTTATGCCATTTCTTGCTGCGGGATTGGGGGTCGTATTCTTTGTCTGATTTTTTTAAGAAAGGAATGAGAGGATACATGACGGTAGAGGCGGCTATGATCATGCCTTCGGTTATTCTTTTGATGGCGCTTTTATTATATATTTCTTTTTTTCTCTATAACAGATGTATTCTTTCTCAGGATGCGTACCTTCTGGCATTTCGAGGAAGCATACAAAGAGAGGCGGATGGGAACGCCGTGCAGGGATATATAGAGGAATCCGCTAAGGATCAGTTCGGCAATAAATATATAGGAATGAAACTACTTGAAAAAAGCTTGGAGGTGAGCAATAAAAAAGTCACGGTAAAGCTGGAAGGAGGAACTGTTAACGGATGGGTGCTAACGGCTGCAGGCCAGGCGGAGAGAAACGACCCCGTAGAATATATTCGAAAGATCCGACTTATGAAAAAAGCATGGAAAAGAATGCAAGATATGGAGGAGGATTAGTTAAGTGGTTGCGGTGGATGCTAAATATTATAAAGATTTAAGCCATAATTATTTAATTTTGAGAAACACAGAAGTTGAGGAAAAAAGTGAATATCAAAATAAAATGATTACAGGGAATAAGATGAAACGCCTTCTTCCATGCATTATTAGAAATATAGATGATGAGGTTCATTTTTATTATGAGATAAGCTCAAGGCAAAGTATAAAAAACTTTTATGAACGAGGAGGAATGAAGTATGAGCGGATGTTTCAATTGTTCGAATACCTTCTTGAGGCCTCAAAGGAAGTGAGGGAATATCTGCTTGAGGATAATCGCCTTTTGCTTTCCCCGGAATATATTTATGTAAATCCTGAAGGAGAAGAATTCTTTTTTGTGTATTATCCGGGAAACGGAGATACACCGATAATGCCGCTAGCCGAATTTTTACTTGAAAAGGCAGATAGGGAAAGTGAAAAAACGGTACAGATAATCTATAAAATATATGAGCAGATGCAGGATGAAAACTTTGTATTGCCGGAGATTATGAATTTATTTCATGAGCCTGTCGATTATGGTGCTGCAAATCAGGAAATTAAGAATGGCCCAGTAATAAAAGATACTGAGGAAACGAGCAGCATCCAAACGGAATCATGCACAAATGAACAGAATGGATCACTATGCAGGGATTGGCTTAACCAGGAGGCACAGGAGTGTGTTACAGATGAGAACGAAGAAGACAGCACATTGGCAAAGAGCAACATGATTATTTCCGGAATTTTACTAATTCTTTGTATAGGTGCAATGGTGGGTGTTTTATGCATTCGATATTTTTGTGTATTATCAATAGAAGAATCAGTATTGACAGTAGCCGGTATAATAACGCTTGTTATTATTTCTTCGTTTTTACTATTATCACTTATTATGGTACCTGTCAGAGGAAGAAGAGATTATGGGGGAAGAAAAACCGGAAAGGAAGAAAATGAAGAGCCGCAGCAATATATGACAGTAGATGATTATTTTCAACAGAAGGAAGAAAGGGAGGACTCATCAGAAAGTGGAAAAGAAAAGGAGACTATTTATGGAAGCACTGTTTTTATAGAGGCATCCTTATACAGCATAGAAAATAAATTATATGGAACAAATAAAGGAAATAAATATCATATTGATTTAAATGAGCTGCCCTGTACGGTAGGAAAGATGGCGGGGAGTGTGGATTTCGTCATTAAGGACAGTTCAATAAGCAGAATACATGCACGATTTACGAAGGAGGGAGAAAATATATACGTAACGGATCTCAATTCAACAAACGGCACCTTCAAGAACGGGCTTCGCCTGGAGCCGAATGAAACGGCAGGCATAGAAGCAGGAGATGAGATAAGATTTGGGAAAATGACATTTTGCTATCGGTAGTCCAGATTCATCTTATTAAATTCGTTGACACAAATATTTGAAAATGTTACCCTTTACCATAGTATAATATTAAAACGAGCGGAAGCGCTCGTTTTGCCAAATGACATTATTTATTGATTGGGAAGTGTGATTTTTGGCTTCCTAAATATTATAATAGTCGGGAGACATTATGGTAAGAGAGCAGCTAGAGCTTTTTCTGACCGGAGAAGGCTATAATAAAATTCCATCCAATCTGCCGGAATTTACATTTTATTTTCATATGGAAAATAATTATGTGAATGTTTTCCATATCATTGATTACAGAAATGAGTTATATATTTCGGAGGACCAGTATACGCATATAAAGAAAAAGATAGATGAACTTTTCGTAGAAAAGGGGATTACGAATATTCATATTTTATCTTTAATTTTGTGTACAGATTATGTGAAGGCAAAGAAATTGTGCAAAGACGATTCCTTATGCTGGATTATAGATCCTTTTCATGAGCGGCTGATTGTATATGAAAATCAAGTCAGCGACTTTTACGGAATGCGCGGTAAGCTGGAATATTGGCTGTCGCATCTTCCCGAAGCTGCATGGCAGGAGCCGCGGGAGGAAGTGCCGCCTAAGCAGGGCTACAAAAAGCTTCCTTTTATCACAATTTCCTTGGTAATCATAAACATCGTTATTTTTCTAATATGTACATTCACCGGTGATTTGTTATATAATATAGGGGCATTCAGTGTTGCCGACTTTTTTTCCGGCAAAGAGTATTATCGTATTCTTTCCTGCATATTTTTGCACTGGGATATCAATCATTTGGTAAGTAATATGCTGGTGCTTTATTACTTGGGGGAAGTGGTGGAAAAGCATTTTGGACATGTGAAGTATATAGTTATATATTTTGTGTCGGGAATCTTTGGAAATCTCCTGTCCATGAGTTATGAATTATATACCAGCAATTATGCGATGTCGGCAGGGGCCAGTGGTGCTATATTCGGAGTGATAGGTGCACTGTTGTTTCTGGTACTCATCCATAAGGGACATTTGGAACAGATTACACTGAGCAGATTGCTGTTTATGATATTTTATTCCCTATACAGCGGATTTGTAGGGACAAATATAAATAATGCGGCTCATATCGGCGGATTTTTAAGTGGTGTAGGAACTGCATTTATAATATGGCTTTTATCTTCGGGCAAATTTCGGACAAAGAGTAACGAAGATGCAGCCCGCGGAGGCTTTTAAGGAAAGGAAAGTTTTTACATGAAAATTAACATCTATTACGGCGGCAGGGGATTAATCGATGATCCAACCCTATTTGTAATTAATAAAATACAGCAGGTGCTGGAGGAACTTCGGGTTAAAGTGGAGCGCTTCAATTTATTCGAGCTTAAAAACAGTATTACTACATTGCCTCAAACGTTGAAAGAAGCAGACGGCATTATTCTTGCCACTACTGTGGAATGGTATGGGATTGGCGGGTATATGCAGCAATTCCTGGATTCCTGCTGGCTATATGCTGACAAGGAGAAGATAAGCAGTATATATATGTGCCCTATCGTGATGTCTACTACATACGGAGAGAGGGAAGGAAAGCTTAATCTGACCTCCGCATGGGAGATCCTTGGAGGGCGCCCTTGCAGCGGCATATGCGGCTACATAGCGGATACCTCCTTACTGGAGACAAATGCGGAATATGTTGCTTTAATAGAAAAAAAAGCGGAAAATATGTATCGGACAATAAATCAGAAAATGGCTAGCCTGCCCGCCAGTAATCAGGCGATTAAGCAGGCGGTATCGCGGGTCCAGATGGATTTGACTCCGCAGGAAACGGAGCAGCTTTCTCAGTATGCCTCCGACGACAGATATGTGCAGAGGCAGAAGGAGGATATTCAGGAACTTACCAGTATTTTCAGAAATCTGATAGATAATGCGGACGGAGAAGAAAGCGTAGAGGTCATCGATAAATTCAAGCAAAGCTTCAGCCCTCAGCCTGGCTTTCACGCCGTATATAGAATCGTTATCGAAGGGAGGAAGAAACATCTGATTATTAAGGTGGAAAATGCGGACTTGCAATGCTCTTACGGCACCGTGGATCATGCGGATGTGGAATTGCAGCTAAACTCTCAGATATTGGATGATATTATTTATGCTAGGATGACATTTCAAAGGGCATTTATGTCCGGGGTGATGAAGCTGAAGGGCGATTTTAAGGTGCTTCGTACTTTGGATCATATTTTTGTATTTTAATAACTCTGCATCGTTATTTTTAGGGCGCAGGCAACCGCTGAAAGGAGTGCGAATATAGGTATGAGAGATGACAACTGTATTTTTTGTAAAATAGCGAACGGAGATATTCCGTCGAAGGAAATCTATGAGGATGAAGAATTTAAGGTAATCTTGGATTTGGGGCCGGCTACCAAAGGACATGCGCTCATTTTGCCGAAGAACCATTACCGCGATTTATATGAATTGCCGGACGAAGCGGCAGCAAAGGTTATGGTGCTTGCTAAAAAGCTGGCGACCGGAATGTCCGGGAAGCTAAACTGCGATGGTTTTAATCTGGTACAGAACAATGGAGAAACGGCAGGCCAAACGGTATTCCATTTTCACCTGCATCTGATTCCCCGCTACAAGGACGACGGACAGACGTTAGGATGGAAAGCGATGAAGCCCTCGGAAGAAGAGCTTGATGAAGTGCGAAAAAGAATCGTTGAATAATTGAAGGGTTGACTTATGAGAACGATACAAGTGTCTGTTATTGCGGATAGTATAAAAGAAATGTGTATAGAGGCCAATCATTATTTGCCGGAGGATATGAAGACAGTAATGAACGAGGCATCGTCTTCAGAAAAGGCACCTTTGGGCAGGCAGGTTTTATGCCAGTTACAAGAAAACCTTGAGATTGCGGCAAAGGATATGATTCCCATTTGCCAGGATACCGGAATGGCGGTTATTTTTATGGAGATTGGTCAAGAGGTTCATTTCGAAGGCGGCGTTTTAGAGGATGCGGTCAACGAAGGCGTGAAATCAGGATATGAAGAAGGCTACTTAAGGAAATCGGTGGTTAAAGACCCTTTGATTCGTGAGAATACAAAGGACAATACGCCGGCAGTGATTCATTATGAAATTGTACCGGGAGAAGAAGTGAAGATTACAGTGGCTCCAAAGGGATTTGGCAGCGAGAACATGAGCCGCGTGTTCATGTTAAAGCCTTCCGACGGTATAGATGGAGTAAAGGAGGCAATACTGACTGCTGTAAAAGACGCAGGTCCGAACGCATGTCCGCCTATGGTAGTGGGTGTGGGAATTGGAGGTACGTTTGAAAAGTGTGCCCTGATGGCGAAGAAGGCGCTCACAAGATCGGTGAACAAACGCTCGGATATTCCTTATATAAAGGAAATGGAGGAAGAGCTGCTTGAAAAGATCAACAAGACCGGAATCGGCCCCGGAGGACTAGGAGGGAGCACCACCGCGTTTGCGGTCAATATAGACACCTATCCAACACATATAGCCGGACTTCCGGTAGCTGTAAATATTTGCTGCCATGTAAACAGGCATGCGGTGAGAATTATTTAGAAGCTGTTGAGTATCGCTTAAATAGAGTGAGAGGATTGTGGATATAATGGATAAGTATATAAATGCGCCAATAAGCAGCGAAACGGCAAAAGAGCTGAGAGCCGGAGATTACGTTTATATTACCGGAACTATTTATACTGCACGGGATGCCGCCCATAAGAGAATGTATGAAGCTTTGGAGGAAGGAAAGGAACTTCCCATAAATCTCACGAATAATATCATATATTACATGGGGCCGTCACCGGCACGTGAGGGCAGATCCATCGGTTCCGCAGGGCCTACTACGGCAAGCCGTATGGATAAGTATACTCCGGATTTTCTTGATAGAGGATTGAAAGGGATGATCGGGAAGGGTAAGCGGACGGAAGCGGTCAGAGAAGCAATCTTACGTAATGGAGCAGTATATTTTGCGGCGGTGGGAGGCGCAGGAGCACTTCTGTCGCGATCTATTAAAAGCTCAAAGGTAATTGCATACGAAGATCTCGGTACAGAAGCTATTCGTGAATTGCAGGTAGAGAATTTTCCCGTTATTGTTGTAATCGATTCGGAAGGCAGCAACTTATACGAGACGGCATTGGAAAAGTATAAAGAATTATAATCCTTAAATATAAAAGGCAGGAAGAAGATAGTATGTATAGAATTATGATGATGGTCTTAAGATTGTTTTTGAAAGTGCCTTTTTATCTTTTGCAAATATGGTGGTATGGGAAAAGCAGCAAGAAAACTTATGAAGAGGCATATGCTGTCGTGAAGAAGACGACCATAGCAGCAAACAGGGCCGGAAAAGTCAAGATAGAATCTTTCGGTCTGGAAAATATACCCAGGGAGAACGGGTTCATATTCTTCCCTAACCACCAAGGGTTGTATGATGTGCTGGCATTTTTGGAATCTTGCCCGGTTCCTTTCGCTTTCGTTATTAAAAAGGAAGCAAAGAATGTCATATTGCTCAAACAGGTAACGAAAGCTCTCGGCTCCATCGCCATGGACAGAGATGATATCCGTCAGTCGATGAAGGTCATACAGCAGGTTACGGAAGAGGTAAAAGCCGGAAAAAACTTTCTTATTTTTGCGGAAGGCACCAGAAGCCGTGAGGGCAATAAGCTGTTGAATTTTAAGGGCGGAAGCTTTAAAAGTGCCCAGAAGGCAAAGTGTCCGATAGTACCTTGCGCACTGGTGGATGCATTCAAGCCGTTTGACGAGAAATCGATAAAACCGTTAACTGTGAAAATCATATATCTCCCCCCGATGTATTATGAAGAATATAAGGATATGAAGACGATGGAAATAGCGGCAGAAGTGAAACGCCGTATAGAAGAGGTAATAGCCGGACACATATAGATAATATAAAAAAAGAAATGGAATTATTGTAGGTTTGTCAAACATATGTTACAGTGACCGTAAATAATTCTTTAATATCTCTGCGGGAGATTTCCATCCAAGGGGCCTCATGGGAAAGCGGTTATAATCCCTTGTGTTATAGATCTTTAACTGTCTGCCAAAGTCCTCCAATGAGTAGAATCGATGGGTGGCATAAAAGCGTTCATTGTCTTTTCTGTGGCTGCGCTCTACCTTCCCATTATGTCTTGGAGTGAAGGGACGGATCAACTTATGACGGATGCCATGCTGCTGTAGCCTTACCTGAAAAAGAGTCGGTTTATCGCAACCACCATAAGAAGCAAACCGCTTGGTGAATTCCTGCCCATTATCGGTCTGCACACACTCGATGGGTAAGGGAAATGCTTTGATCAGGTGCTCCAAAAACTGTGAGGAAGAATAAGAACTGTGTTCTTCAAAGGCTTCCACGAAACGCCATCGGGAGAATTCATCGATGGCTGTGTATTGATAAAAACGCTTCCCTTTGGCATCACCTGTCAGGCAGACAGAAGGGACAAATTTGACGTCGATCTGGATGCGCTGTCCGGGATAGCTCATGGCTTCGTAAGGCTTAGGGATGTACTTGGGATTTGGAGGTCTTCGTGCCAGAATGCCCTGTTTTCTCAGGAAGCGATAGAGTCCGGGGATGGAGCGGGAGTATCCCCGCTGCATGAGCTTGACCCAAAGGACGACCAGTCCGGCATCTGGATTGCGTCTGCGCATATCCGAAATGAGCTTCCTTTCGGCATCGGTATGCTGGTTGGGGTGATGGTGAGGTTTTCTGGAACGGTCCCTAAGGGATTCGATAGAACCATCAAAACGACGTTTCCAACGATAAATATACTGTCTGTTGGTCTTATATCTGACAGCGGCCTTGGAGACACCATACTTATCCGCGTAATGAATGAGAGATAGACGATACCTCATATCCTGTGTTATACTAGCCATGCGAGAATACGCTCCTTTGTGTAGGTTTTTGTTGTGGTGACTTAAATATAACACAAAAAGGTATTCTCGCTTTTTATTATTTAGTTTTGTAACATATGTATTGTAATCCTATATAATATAAAAAAAGAAATGGAATTATATTATTGACAAACAAAATTCCCTTAGGTATAATAACATTTGCGTTATCATTAAACGCGGAATTTAATATCCGATAAACGTGAATAGTTTTTGATAAGAGATTTCACGTGATTTGGTTCAGGCTATGGAGAAATACTCAAGAGGCTGAAGAGGCGCCCCTGCTAAGGGTGTAGGTCGCTCACGCGGCGCGAGGGTTCAAATCCCTCTTTCTCCGTTAAAGAAACGGGCGAATTTCGATAAGAAATTTGTCCGTCTCTTTTTATTTATATCATTTTAGTTCCATGAAGTATGTTTGGGAAGGGTAATTTCCGAATTAGTATAACGCCAGGCACTTATTATGGCATTAATGAGAGTAAAGATTATTTATATCAAATACGGGAGGTATACATGCAGGCGGGAGATAGAATAATATTTGACCGATACGAATGGCGCGTGCTTGATGTAAAAAGCAATGCGGCTTTGATTATAACCGAAGATATAGTAGAAAAACGCCCTTACCATGATAGTTATAAAGATATAACATGGGCTGACTGTGAATTAAGAAAATATCTTAACGGTGAATTTCATGATAAATTTATGGAAGTCAGTAAATCAAGAATCCTTACAGTGACAAATAAAAATTCGGATAATCCGTGGTTTGGTACAAATGGTGGAGAAGATACACAAGATAGCATATTTTTATTAGACATTGAAGATGTGGTATGCAGATATTTCGGAGACAGCAGCGAAAAATTGCGAAATCGAAGCAAAAAGCAAAATTATTGGTTTCAAAACAAAGACGAAAACAACAGTAAGCGAATCGCAAAGTTTAAGGGGTATGACTACTGGTGGTGGCTACGGTCGCCCGGTCGCATTGATAGGGTTGCCGCGTATATCCACGGTAGCCCGGGCGGCTGCGTAGGTATCAATGGCAACAGTGTCTTCTTCCGTAGCTTTGGCCCGGAACGCGACGGTGGTGTACGCCCCGCTTTGTGGATGAGTTTGTAGCTTTTATTCGGCTAATAAGTATTTTCTTTATTCATTCTCCATAGTTTCCAGCATAGAATAAAATCTCCGATATTCCTCCATAACCTTATTACGGTTAGCAGCCTCCCGGCCTAATCGGTCACAATACCCTAATAATGCTATATCATTAATATCAACGCTTGAAATCAACCCCTTTTTATCACTAAACGGGAGGTCTTTTAAAATATAAAGCATATGCATGTGATATTTAACCAACATACATACCTTTACAATGAAATCTTGTTCAGATGTAACCGCCTCCAGAAATTCTTTTGATAAGTCAGCTCCTACGCTATCGTGATTGTAGGCAGTAATCTTTTCCCCTTTTATTCTGGTGGTATCTGGTTTCCCTATATCATGCAGCAAGACTGCCCACATGAATGCCTTTGGATCACTGCTGTTTTCTCTCACTGCGGCAGCTTCATCCAATACCAGCATCGTATGATTCCAGACATTTCCCTCGGGATGGTGGATTTTTGATTGTTCAGTGTCCTTTAACCTCCTTAACATGGAAAAGGGCCATTGCTTGAAATCCTCTGAATTAAATAACCGGTTTAGATAATCAGAAGGTTTTTCGCTAAGTATTAAGTATTCTGTTATGGTATTAAATAATTCATTTCCCATTTCCATAATTGCATGTCCTTATTTTTTATTTTAATATATTTTTCTGTAAAGGTGATCGATATAGACTTCTTGGTGTAAATCAATATATATTTATAAAAAATATAAGCATACTCCCATCATTATAAGTAATGCCCCAAATATCGTATTCTTACTTATCTGCTATAATTTTCTCAATATTGCAATTCAGTAAGTATGTTGGTAATTTCATTGTACTTGATAGCGCCGTTTGGTATAATAAATTAATGTTGAGAAATGCCTGTCCACGTAATTAGGAATAGGAATGATAATGGTTAACCGTGCGTAGGTTTTCAGTGCCGGTTTTTGTTTATAGTAATAATGGAGAACATTCGTATGAAAACATTAAGAATCAAGAGTAATGCGTTCAATGACGGTATGTGGATACCTGTTAAGTACTCTGCTCGTGGAGAAGATTTATCTCCAGATTTTGAAATAAGCGGTATTGCTCCGAATGCAAAATCTATTGCAATCACTTTCGATGATGCATCGCATCCGATTTTTCCAAACTATAACCATTGGGTAATATGGAATATTCCCATACGCGAGATTATTCCGGAAGGGATACCTTCTGGTAAATTTGTGGACAGTTTAGGCGGAGCTGTACAGGGAGTTGCCTATGGAAGAAACAGATATAAAGGTCCCAAACCACCGCTTAAGTCTATCCATACATATGTGTTTACTGTTTATATTTTGGACAGCAAGCTAGATTTAGCTGCAAGCTGCAGAAAACGAGATCTTATTGCAAATATCAACGGACATATTTTGCAGGAAGCTACTCTTTCAGGGAAATTTCAAAGCCGTCGTTAATCGAGCATAAATGCAAAATTACTAAATTCTACTTTATGGGCTAGATTCCGGATTCTCCGTTTGATAATAAAAATCTTTTATGAACTATTTCTCCAGAAAAACAGACAAATTTGTCTGTTTCTTTTTGTTTTTCGATAAACTATAATTGAAAAAGGCTGATTATTTATTGAGCGTATAGATAGATAACAATTCATCTGCCAAAGGAGAAAGATATGAATTGGATTAACGAAGTGCAAAACAGGGTTAACAGAAAAAATCAGGTTCTTTTTGCTAAAGACAATGAATTTTTGGCCGATTTAGGAGCATTGATTCAAGAACAAAATCATCGGACAATGGTCTTATGGGCGTTTGAATTTGCCGATGAAACTGTTCAGAAGATGTTTGAACATTATCCAAACGAAAAGCGACTCGAATCTGCTGTGCTGACCTCAAAAGACTGGGCTTCCGGTAAAGTAAAAATGCCCGTGGCGAAGCGTGCGATTTTGCAGGCTCACGCAGTGGCAAAGGAAATAGACTCTCTTGAAGATATAGCGTTATGCCATGCCATTGGACAAGCCTGCGGCGTAGTTCATGCAAATGGACATGCTATTGGATTTCCAATCTATGATTTAACAGCGATAATTAGACACTATGGCATACCAGAATGCAAGCGGATTGTTGAGGACCGTAAGCAACAATATATTAAGCGAATATATTATTGGCGAGAGCACCATAAAGATTATCTGTATGAATGGGCAGATTTTATGATGACAGATTGATTCTGCAATTTGAGTAATTATTTTATACTATTAGATAGACGAAAGGTGAACGGATGGACACGATAAACTGCATCCCAAAAGCAATTTACTTTATTGAAGATCATAGTGTGTGGTTCATCTCTTGGTGAGTAGAATATATACGTCGCCGGGCATCTGCAGGAATTGCTATAATATATAGAAACTATAGATACAAAGATTATGGACGTTGCATTCAGGTCCGGATATGAATAGCTGGGAGGTTATCCTATACACTTATCCGTTTTCAAGATTTATCTCCTATAATAACCTAATCATAAAAATATAAAATATATGTAAAAAAGATATTGACTTTTGCCAATATTTTGGGTACACTAACGAAGCACTGCAAGGAAGAACTTAAAATCCGGTTGTATAAAAGCGGGTTTTGAAGATTGAAAATTCCTTAGCCTTATAGATATAGTCAGATTTGTTTGAAAAATTGATGAAATTGATTGAAAATATAGGTTGACATATATAAGCAAGCAGTGATATAATAAAAATCCACCGTTGAGAGATGGCGGACAAGTTCATAAAAAATAATTAAAAAAAGTATTGACTTAGCTAACCGCATATGATATTATATCAAAGTTGCGTCTGAGCGAAAGACAAAACAAAGATTAGAAATTATGAACCGATGAACCTTGACAAATAAACAGTAATGCAACCCTGAAAATTCTTAAATGAGAGCATGCCCCGGAAGGGGAACATGCAGTATCATGAATGAAAATTCAGAGAACGGCATCCGAAAGGATGCAACCTAAAAAACAGTAAAAGTCGTAACGGGAAGAGGAAGCTCGTAAAGAGCGGGAAAGCCCGGAATGACTACGGGAAAAGATTAGCCAAAGTTAATCTTGGATCGGAGAGAACTTTTGAACATGAGAGTTTGATCCTGGCTCAGGATGAACGCTGGCGGCGTGCCTAACACATGCAAGTCGAACGGAGTAATTAAGCGGAAGTCTTCGGATGGAAGCTTAGGTACTTAGTGGCGGACGGGTGAGTAACGCGTGGGCAACCTGCCCTGTACCGGGGGATAACACTTAGAAATAGGTGCTAATACCGCATAAGCGCACGGTCTCGCATGAGACAGTGTGAAAAACTCCGGTGGTACAGGATGGACCCGCGTCTGATTAGCTAGTTGGTGGGGTAGAGGCCTACCAAGGCGACGATCAGTAGCCGGCCTGAGAGGGTGACCGGCCACATTGGGACTGAGACACGGCCCAAACTCCTACGGGAGGCAGCAGTGGGGAATATTGCACAATGGGGGAAACCCTGATGCAGCGACGCCGCGTGAGTGAAGAAGTATTTCGGTATGTAAAGCTCTATCAGCAGGGAAGAAAATGACGGTACCTGACTAAGAAGCCCCGGCTAACTACGTGCCAGCAGCCGCGGTAATACGTAGGGGGCAAGCGTTATCCGGATTTACTGGGTGTAAAGGGAGCGTAGACGGCAGGGCAAGTCTGAAGTGAAAGCCCGGGGCTCAACCCCGGGACTGCTTTGGAAACTGTCCGGCTGGAGTGCAGGAGAGGTAAGTGGAATTCCTAGTGTAGCGGTGAAATGCGTAGATATTAGGAGGAACACCAGTGGCGAAGGCGGCTTACTGGACTGTAACTGACGTTGAGGCTCGAAAGCGTGGGGAGCAAACAGGATTAGATACCCTGGTAGTCCACGCCGTAAACGATGATTACTAGGTGTCGGGGGTTATTAAACCTTCGGTGCCGCAGCAAACGCAATAAGTAATCCACCTGGGGAGTACGTTCGCAAGAATGAAACTCAAAGGAATTGACGGGGACCCGCACAAGCGGTGGAGCATGTGGTTTAATTCGAAGCAACGCGAAGAACCTTACCAAGTCTTGACATCCTGGTGACGTAGGAGTAACATCCTATTCCCTTCGGGGCACCAGAGACAGGTGGTGCATGGTTGTCGTCAGCTCGTGTCGTGAGATGTTGGGTTAAGTCCCGCAACGAGCGCAACCCTTATCTTTAGTAGCCAGCAGTAAGATGGGAACTCTAGAGAGACTGCCGGGGATAACCCGGAGGAAGGTGGGGATGACGTCAAATCATCATGCCCCTTATGATTTGGGCTACACACGTGCTACAATGGCGTGAACAGAGGGAAGCGAAGGGGTGACCTGGAGCAAATCCCAAAAAACACGTCTCAGTTCGGATTGTAGTCTGCAACTCGACTACATGAAGCTGGAATCGCTAGTAATCGCGAATCAGAATGTCGCGGTGAATACGTTCCCGGGTCTTGTACACACCGCCCGTCACACCATGGGAGTCGGAAATGCCCGAAGTCTGTGACCTAACCCGCAAGGGGAGGAGCAGCCGAAGGCAGGTCTGATAACTGGGGTGAAGTCGTAACAAGGTAGCCGTATCGGAAGGTGCGGCTGGATCACCTCCTTTCTAAGGAAGAAGAAGTAGGGGTTGTATTACTGTTTAGCTGTTAAGGAAAGGTATTGCCTGTTAAAAAGACAGGGAATAGCAAAGAAGGAACATGTGGAAAGGGTTCGCCCTGAGAGATGTGTACCTTCTGGAAGGATTGCACCTCGAGGCATAGCCTCTCGGCCGCGTCGAAGACGCTAATAAATGTAAGAAAAAAAGTCTGGGAAAACGAGTTCTCCCATCCGTTTGTCCTTACATTTGCAATCCCGATCTGATTTTAATCAGATTCATTAACGCGAAGATTCTGGTGGCGATGCGCTTAGGGGAGACACCCGTTCTCATCCCGAACACGAAGGTTAAGACTTAAGCGGCCGATGGTACTATGCTGGAGACGGCATGGGAGAGCAGGTGGCTGCCAGATTCCTTATGTAAATAAAGCCGTAAGGCTTTCATATATAAATATAAAATGCGAAAGCGTTTTGTAGCTGGTTTTACCAGTGATTAAAGATTAAAATACTATTATTTTGGTTTTTAATGACTGATAAAACAGTCAAGTGTCATAATAGACAAATTTGCACCTTGAAAACCGAATACCGAAAAACAATCAAGTATCAAAGACATCCGAGGTCCATCCGAAAGGATGGGCAACAAGTGAAGGACACTTGTAAAAGTGAAGGACACTTGTATTTATAAATGTTAGAGACAAAAGTCTGACGAAAGTCAGTCGCTGAACGAGCGAAAGCTCGCAGACAGCAGACCAGCCTGCGTTCCTCACGCTAGAGGGACGAGAACAGGTTAAGCAAGAAAGAGCACAGGGTGGATGCCTTGGCACTGAGAGCCGAAGAAAGACGTGATAAGCTGCGAAAAGCTGCGGGGAGGAGCAAATATCCTATGATCCGCAGATATCTGAATGGGGAGACCCACATAAGAAGACCTTATGTATCCTTGCGTGAATCCATAGCGTAAGGAAGGGAACCCGGTGAACTGAAACATCTAAGTAGCCGGAGGAGAAGAAAACAACAGTGATTTCCGAAGTAGCGGCGAGCGAACCGGAAGGAGCCCAAACCGGAGTGCGTGCACTCCGGGGTTCGGACCGCATCAACTGATTCAGGAAAGGTAACGGAATGGTCCTGGAAAGACCAGCCAGAGAGGGTGAGAGCCCCGTACGTGAAACCAGACCAGACAGAGCGGTATCCAGAGTACCACGAGACACGAGAAACCTTGTGGGAAAGAGCGGGGACCACCCCGTAAGGCTAAATACTCCTCAGTGACCGATAGCGCATAGTACTGTGAAGGAAAGGTGAAAAGGACCCCGGGAGGGGAGTGAAAGAGAACCTGAAACCCTGTGTTTACAAGCTGTGGGACCACGTTAAGGTGGGACCGCGTACTTTTTGTAGAACGGTCCGGCGAGTTGTGCATACTGGCAAGGTTAAGCACTTAAGGTGTGGAGCCGAAGGGAAACCGAGCCTTAATAGGGCGCAAAACCAACTATGTTGGTTGAGTCAGTATGTGCAGACCCGAAACCGGGTGATCTATCCATGTCCAGGTTGAAGTTGCCGTAAAAGGCAATGGAGGACCGAACGCACATCCGTTGAAAAGGGTGGCGATGAGGTGTGGATAGGGGAGAAATTCCAATCGAACCCGGAGATAGCTGGTTCTCCTCGAAATAGCTTTAGGGCTAGCCTCATAAAGAGTCTTGCGGAGGTAGAGCACTGAATACCCTAGGGGGCGTCAAAGCTTACCGAAGGTTATCAAACTCCGAATGCCGTGAAGATGTTATATGGGAGTCAGACTGCACGAGATAAGTTGGGCAGTCAAAAGGGAAAGAGCCCAGACCTACAGCTAAGGTCCCAAAGTGCGTGTTAAGTGGAAAAGGATGTGGGATTTCAAAGACAACTAGGATGTTGGCTCAGAAGCAGCCACACATTCAAAGAGTGCGTAATAGCTCACTAGTCGAGAGGTCCTGCGCCGAAAATGTCCGGGGCTGAAACACGACACCGAAGCTTAGGAATCATACATTCGTATGATTGGTAGAGGAGCATTGCTGATGCAGGGAAGCGGTACCGTAAGGAGCCGTGGAGCGTCAGGAAGAGAGAATGCCGGAATGAGTAGCGAGAAAGAGGTGAGAATCCTCTTGGCCGAATATCCAAGGATTCCAGAGTAAAGCTGATCTGCTCTGGGTAAGTCGGGGCCTAAGGCGAGGCAGAAATGCGTAGCCGATGGACAACAGGTGGAGATTCCTGTACTGCATAATGACAGAACTGTAGGGACGCATGTGGAGCGCATGAGCCGGGAAAGGAAAGACCGGTGCAAGCGAGGTAGGAGAGGAAGAGGCAAATCCCTTTCTCAATCCAAAGGCGTGAAGCGGAGCGAAATAAAGTAGCGAAGCATGCAAGCCATGTGCCAAGAAAAGCTGCTATTGTTCATTATGTACCCGTACCGTAAACCGACACAGGTGGATGAGGAGAGAATCCTAAGGCCGGCGGGAGAAGCATTGTCAAGGAACTCGGCAAAATGACCCCGTAACTTCGGGAGAAGGGGTGCCCCAGAAATGGGGCCGCAGAGAATAGGCTCAAGCAACTGTTTAGCAAAAACACAGGTCTATGCAAAACCGAAAGGTGAAGTATATGGGCTGACGCCTGCCCGGTGCTGGAAGGTTAAGAGGAGAGGTCAGGGCAACCGAAGCCTTGAATTTAAGCCCCAGTAAACGGCGGCCGTAACTATAACGGTCCTAAGGTAGCGAAATTCCTTGTCGGGTAAGTTCCGACCCGCACGAAAGGCGTAATGATTTGAGCGCTGTCTCGACAATGCACCCGGTGAAATTGAAGTACCAGTGAAGATGCTGGTTACCTGCGCCAGGACGGAAAGACCCCATGGAGCTTTACTCCAGCTTGATACTGGGATTCGATGCTGTATGTACAGGATAGGTGGGAGGCAATGAAGTGGAGACGCCAGTCTCCATGGAGCCAATGTTGGGATACCACCCTTGCAGTATTGGATTTCTAACCGAGGGCCATGAATCTGGTCCCGGGACAATGTCTGGCGGGGAGTTTGACTGGGGCGGTCGCCTCCGAAAGGGTATCGGAGGCGCTCAAAGGTTCCCTCAGAATGGTCGGAAACCATTCGCAGAGTGCAAAGGCATAAGGGAGCTTGACTGCGACACCGACGGGTGGAGCAGGTAGGAAACTAGGACTTAGTGATCCGGTGGTATAACGTGGGATTGCCATCGCTCAACGGATAAAAGCTACCCTGGGGATAACAGGCTTATCACTCCCAAGAGTTCACATCGACGGAGTGGTTTGGCACCTCGATGTCGGCTCATCGCATCCTGGGGCTGTAGTAGGTCCCAAGGGTTGGGCTGTTCGCCCATTAAAGCGGTACGCGAGCTGGGTTCAGAACGTCGTGAGACAGTTCGGTCCCTATCCGGCGCAGGCGTAGGATATCTGAGAGGAGCTGTCCTTAGTACGAGAGGACCGGGATGGACGGACCGCTGGTGTATCTGTTAGGTACCAGACCTATGGCAGAGTAGCCAAGTCCGGCAGGGATAAACGCTGAAGGCATCTAAGCGTGAAGCCCCCCTCAAGATGAGATATCCCATACAAAGCTTGCTTTGTATTAAGACCCCTTGGAGAGTACGAGGTAGATAGGCTTAAGGTGGAAGCGCAGCAATGCGTGTAGCTGATAAGTACTAATCGGTCGAGGGCTTATCCTTGTAAGGCTGGTTAATGAGTAAAGAACACTCATAATGAGTAATGAGTAAAAGACACTCATAAGACGCTCATAAGAGACAGGAAAGAAACGGATGGAAGAGATAGGAGAGAGTGACAGGTGAACAACACCTGTAGTAGGTAGATTTCCGAAAGGGAAGAAGCCTGTTGGTATTCGGTTTTGAGGGTGCAAACGTTTATGTTTGTACTATTGTGGCCTGGTGGCTCAGTTGGTTAGAGCGCCGCCCTGTCACGGCGGAGGTCGTGGGTTCGAGTCCCATCCGGGTCGTTAGAATTGTATATTGTTTTTAGGGGATCTTAGCTCAGCTGGGAGAGCATCTGCCTTACAAGCAGAGGGTCATAGGTTCGAGCCCTATAGGTCCCATTTTGCCGATGTGGCTCAATTGGCAGAGCAGCTGATTTGTAATCAGCAGGTTATCGGTTCGAGTCCGATCATCGGCTGTTGATAGGAGCTCAACGAAAGACTTCTGTCAATGTAATGAATATTTAATATGGATGGATTCCCGAGTGGCCAAAGGGGACAGACTGTAAATCTGCTGCAAATTGCTTCGGTGGTTCGAATCCACCTCCATCCATTTGGTATAAAAATACCAAGTGATTGCATATAATTATACAATCAATGATTAATTGAATAACGCGGGGTGGAGCAGTCTGGAAGCTCGTCGGGCTCATAACCCGAAGGTCATAGGTTCAAATCCTGTCCCCGCTATTTAGTGCCCAGATAGCTCAGTTGGTAGAGCAGAGGACTGAAAATCCTCGTGTCGCTGGTTCGATTCCGGCTCTGGGCATCATTTTTTCGAGTTGTGGACAAGCTTAATAAGTACTGTGTAGTTTGGGTTTAAAATATAGAAATGGGATATTAGCTCAGTTGGTAGAGCACTTGACTTTTAATCAAGTTGTCCGGGGTTCGAATCCCCGATGTCTCACTTTAGAAGACTGGTTCGAACAAGAGGAGTTCGGATACAGTCTTTTTGGTTTATGTTATATCATCATAAAAACCTCTATATTCTTTTGGCAAAAGCTCAGCAATTCTCATCATAATATAATTTAAACAATTGGTTTCCCAGTGCTCCTTGGTCTCATCATCACTTTTTGGGGGCAGATGGAAGACTTTACCTATTTTTATATTTATATCAGCATCATGAAATACTTCTTGACTCATGTCTTCTTTTATAGGCATAAATCTCTCCGTACCCCAAATACCTATTGGTACTATTGGAGCATCGGTAAGCTTTGCAAATAGCAAGATTCCTTTTTTTCCTTCAAGCATCTTCCCTGTTCTGCTCCGTGTTCCTTCAGGAAATATTAAAATGCTGTTACCCTCTTTTATGACACCAATGACTTTTTTGATTGCATCTTTATCAGGTGAATTCGGCAATATTGGTATTGACCTGACAATTTTAAAACCTAAATTAGTCAGAGAATTAGATTCTAGCTTTTTTCCAGCTATAAAGATGATTTTCTCTTTTTCCAGAACTTTATTCAATAATAATCCATCAGAATTACTTAAATGATTACATATAAATAAATATGGTCTTTTAAAATCACAGTTTAAGTTTTCAAGACCTGCTACATCTAATCTTGCATGTTTTTTCATCTCAAAATCAACATAAAACCTGACAAATTCGATTATTAAAGGTTCAGGCAACAAATTAACAAATTTCAATAATAACTTATTCATTTAAATATTAATCCCTTCATATATATTTCTTCATAGTTTTCACACTATCACTATTCAACTGCGCATTATATTACTCTGATGAACTTCTAATAGATTGGTATATTTATTTTACATCATAATTCTAAATCATACCATTTAATTAAGTTTTTTGCTATTCATAATTTTTCAGGTTCTATAGGTCTAATTTATACGGTAGTCGGTATTTCTTCTTATGGTATAATGTTTTTAGTAATCGGCAACGAATAGGAGAGTGGTATTTATGAAAACATTAAGTGGAAAATTAGAACAGCTGTTACTCCGGGCTGTGGATAATGAGGAAATCGCCGGAGCAAATATACTGATACTGAAAGAGGGAAAAGAAATTGCATATGCACAGGCAGGCTATGCAGACAGAGCAGAGAAAAAGTTTTATGAGAGGGACACGATAGCAAGGCTTTATTCCATGACAAAGCCTGTGACTGCTGCAGCGGCAATGCTTTTGATGGAGCGAGGGCTCTTGGATCCGGGCGGTTTTGTGGAGGACTTTTTGCCGGGCTTTCACAATGCGTCCGTTGCAGAAGGGAAGGGAAGAACTCCGGCAAGGCGTCCGATGCGAATCTGCGAGTTGCTGAATATGACTTCAGGACTGGTTTATGGCGGCGATACAACAAGCATCAGTTCCATAGAAACGGAGAAGCTGTTCCATAAAGTCAGTGAAAGGCTGTTAGGGAAGGATGCTCTTACTACAGTGGAAATTGCCAATTCCCTGGGGCTTGTGCCGCTGGCTTTCCATCCGGGGGATTCATGGCAGTATGGAGCCTCTGCAGACGTGCTTGGTGCTGTTATCGAGATAATAAGCGGAGTGCCCTTCGGTGAATTTCTAAAAAAAGAATTCTTTGAACCTCTGGGAATGAAGGACACTGCATTTCATGTACCGCAGGAAAAGCAGGAGAGGTTGGCCAAGGTATATGAAAGAACTCCGGACGGACTGATTTTGTATGCAGACAGTCATCTGGGGGTTCCTAATGCAATGGCACAACCGCCGGCTTTTGAATCGGGCGGAGCAGGTCTGGTATCCACCCTGGATGACTATGAAAAATTTGCATCGATGCTTCTAGCCGAGGGCAGCTATGCAGGCGGACAGATTATCAAGCCACAGACCGTACGTTATATGACGCAGGCAGAATTGCTGCCGTGGCAGCAAGACGTTCTGGAGCAGGGATGGGAGGGATTGAGTGGACATACATATGCGAATCTTTTGCGCATTGTGACACAGCCAGGAAAGGCTTGTATGATGACAACAAAAGGGGAATACGGCTGGGACGGCTGGCTTGGCGCATATTTCGCGAACAGCCCGAAGGATAAACTGACAATGCTGCTTACCTTCCAGCTTAAGGATGCGGGAACAACATCACTGACTAGACGGTTGAAAAATACTGTTTGGAGTGAGCTTTGCTGATACGATAGGGATGGGAACTAAGCTATGTTGTGAATATTATCGACTGTTCAAAAGAAGCAGTTTTTCTTCAGAATTGTCCTATTGCCATTTCCTTGAAACATAGAGTGAATGGGTATCAGTTAAGGGCTTTTAATACTTCAGCTGATACCCATTCATTTATGGTATACTCATCCAATCTGCATGTTTTCACAATAAAGCGAATCCCATAATGGCACCGAAACGAACTCTCTTTTATGCAAGTCTTCGAAACTCAGTATCTTTATATCATATAGATAACCGTCAACATTGCTATTTCCAGTGTGAAAGGAATCGTTTTTATCTTGGCTACCTGCATATTCCAACATTGATTAATTGCCCTATTAATGATACAATGAAATGAATTTTGAGGTGATTTTCAGTGGAAAGAGATAAAAGAACATCCTGTATACAATATGCATTCAGGCATTCGATTCCTGTTATGCTCGGTTATATATTTTTAGGTATAGCGTTTGGGCTGATGCTGCAAGACGCGGGATATCATTTTATGTGGGCATTTGCGATCAGTGTGGTCGTTTATGCGGGAAGCATGCAGTTTGTAATGGTTACGCTGCTTTCCGGAGGCGCAAGCCTTTTTTATACGGCAATCATGACGTTATTCATTAACGGCAGACATATCTTTTATGGTTTTTCTTTTATCGAAAAATACCGTAGTATGGGAAAAGTATACCCCTATATGGTGTTTTCTTTGACGGATGAAACATATTCCGTGCTGTGCAGGACCAAGGTTCCCCCCGAAATGAACGAAAAGAAAGTAATGTTTCTTATTTCTTTCTTCAACCAATGCTATTGGATTGCGGGCTCAGTAATCGGCGGACTGGCAGGACAACTCATCACCTTTGACTCAACGGGAATTGATTTTTCCATGACCGCTTTGTTCGTAGCGATTGTGGTGGAGCAGTGGCGGGAAAGCAAATCTCATATTCCAGCAACCGCAGGCTTTTTGATGTCCCTGCTGTTTTTATTCGTATTCGGGGCTGACAGGTTTATCCTTCCGTCTCTTCTTATGTCCGTTATCATCTTGATTGCGGCAAGAAAACATCTGGACGGTAAAGAGGCACAGATGCAGGATGCATCCTGTATCCGAACGGAAGAATAGAAAGAAAGGTGAGATTATTCATATGGACGTTATACATTCGGTTGCAATTATTGCGGTAGTGTCGGCCTGCACGATCTTGATACGCGCTGTTCCGTTTCTTTTGTTCGGTGGCAACAGGCAGGTGCCCGAGACCATACATTATTTAGGGAAATTTCTTCCCGAAGCGATTATGGCTACCTTGGTTATATATTGTCTGCGAAATATCGAAATTATGGAAGGGACGCATGGATTTCCAGAGTTGATTTCCGTTGCACTTGTGGCAATTTTACATTTATGGAAAAAAAATATACTGATTTCGGTAGGTTTGGGAACAATATGTTATATGGTGCTTATTCAAATGATATTCACATAAAATAGAGAGACAAATGATAGGGGAGAAGGGACATGGAAAGGAGAAAAAAGTCATTATGGAAGAAAATTGCAGCTACTGTGGTGATTGTGAGCGTTATACTGATAGCGGCTACATATGCCGGTTTTTCTCTGTTTTTTGAAGATCACTATTATTATCATACAAAAATAAATGGAGACGATTACAGTTATAAGACACCGGTGGAGGCAGAGGCCATCATGTACCAAGAGTTTCAGAAATATTCTCTTGAGATTCAGGGAAGAGAGGGAATGTATGATACAATTCTGCCGGCTGAGATAGATATGGAATACATATTCGACGATTCTCTTATAAACATAAAGAGAGAGCAGAGTCCTCTGCTGTGGATTTTAGGATTTTTTAAGGAATATTCCTATGACATACCGCAATTAGTAGAATATAATGAAGAAATACTGGACGAAAAGATAGACGGTCTTACCTTTTTTAAAACGGAGAACATCAGGGCGCCCAGCGACGCTTATCTCACATATTCCTCAGAGGGAAAATGCTATATCGTTGTGGACAGCAGCCCGGGAACGGACATAGTAAAGGAGAAGACGGCACAAGTAATCAAAGAAGCGATAAACAGAATGGAGTTCTCGGTGGACCTCGATGAAAAAGATTGCTACCGGTATGCAGAGGTGAATGCGGACGATAAAACACTAAATGAGCTGGCTGTTCAGGCTAATAAATACATTTCAGCCAATATTATTTATAACTGGAATGGAAGCGATGTAGTGGTGGATGGAGATGTAATAAGCGGATGGATTGTCATAACGAAGGATTCGGCAACCCTGGACGAAGAGAAGATAAGGGAATTCGTGACAGAGCAGGCTGAGCTGTATGATACCTACGGGAAGAACCGCATATTTCATACTACGGACGGCCGGGAAATCGAATTGAAAAGCGGTGCATATGGCTGGAAGACCGATAAGGAGGCCGAAATAGAAACATTGACCGCGGCTGTGAAAAATGGGGAAACTCAGAGCCGGGAGCCGGCATACAGCTATACGGCAGCAGCGCCCGGACAGCAGGACATCGGAAACAGCTATGTGGAAATCGATTTGAGCAACCAACACCTGTATTTGTATGTGGAAAGTGCTATTATTGTAGAAAGCGATTTTGTTTCAGGAAATGCGTCCAGAGGCTGGAATACGCCTGCAGGAGTCTACGGTCTGACCTACAAGGCCAGGAATGCGGTTCTTCGGGGAGAGGGATATGAGACGCCCGTGAACTATTGGATGCCTTTTAACGGAAATATCGGAATGCACGACGCCACATGGCGCGGCTCTTTCGGCGGGCAGATATACGAGACTAACGGTTCTCACGGTTGTATAAATCTTCCACTAGAAAATGCAAAAATAATTTACGAATATATATATACCGGATTCCCAGTTGTATGTTATTATTAATTAGTAATTCGATATAAAGGCTTGTAAAATCAAGAAAGCTGAGATTGAATGCGAGATGAGAGACACAGTGAAAAAAAGTGAAAAGAAAAGAGAGAAGCTGCAGGAAGCTTTTCATAAGCAAAAAGAATTGAACAATCTGCTGAAGCAGCACGGTGGGGACATTCTGGATTCCGACAACTTCAAGAAGACAAACGAGCATATCCAGCATGGAAATATGAGCGTGAATAACCATTGTATCAATGTTGCCAAATACAGCCTAGCCATCAGTAAAAAGCTGAGAATTAATTGCAGCCAAAGAGAACTGGTACGGGGAGCTTTGCTTCACGATTATTTTCTTTACGACTGGCACGACAAGCAAAGGGAGAACAGAAAGCGGCTGCACGGCTTCTACCATCCGGGAATAGCGCTTAGGAATGCTTCAAGAGAATATAAGCTTACTCCCAGAGAAAGGGATATTATCAAGAAGCATATGTGGCCGCTTACAGTAGTTCCGCCCCAGTGCCGCGAGGCGTGGATAGTGACTACTGCGGATAAATACTGCTCCCTTTTGGAGACGATACGCTTGCATCGGGGAGACGGGAAGCAGTATTGGGAAAGAAGAGCGCCAAAGCTCGGTATCAAAGTGAAAGTGCAATATCAATGAGTGAAGAACACTCACAATGAGTAAACAACACTCATAATAAGTACGGAACACCCGTAAGGATAAAAGATTGAGCGATTTATTTGAACAACTTGAAAAATACAGAGATTCTGACTATTACCCCTTTCACATGCCGGGGCATAAGAGAAATGCTGTAGGAAAGTGTGGCCGCGCCTTGGAGGCGGCATACGGAATCGATATTACGGAAATAGACGGATTCGACAACCTGCATCAACCGCAGGGAATTTTACGAAAAGCACAGCAGGAGGCGGCGAAGCTTTATGGCGCGGAAGAGACATTCTTCCTCGTAAATGGAAGCACTTGCGGGATACTCAGCGCAATTTTCGCAGTGACACAAAGGGGAGACCGGCTTTTAGTGGCGAGGAACTGTCACAAGTCGGTGTATTATGCTGTTTATCTGCAGGAGCTTCAGGTGTCCTATTTATATCCTGACATAGTGAAAAAGTACAACATTGCGGACGCAGTAGCTCCCGAGAGCGTGGAAAGGCTCTTGGAGGAACAGCCGGATATAGCGGCGGTAATTATTACCTCTCCCACCTATGAAGGAGTGGTATCCGACATCGGGAAAATTGCCGATATAACACATAGATATGGAAAGCCCCTGATTGTAGACGAGGCCCACGGAGCACATTTCGGTTTTCATGAAGCCTTCCCGGAAAATGCGGTAAGGCAGGGTGCTGACATAGTGATACACAGCGTTCATAAGACGCTGCCCGCCATGACACAGACAGCTCTTTTGCATGTAAATGGGAAACTGGTGAACAGAGAGCGTCTTAAGAGGTATCTCAAGGCATTCCAGACCAGCAGCCCTTCCTATGTCCTTATGGCTTCTATCGATTCATGTATGAATTTGATGAAAACGAAAGGACGGCAGCTTTTAGAACAGTTGTTGGATTACCGCGACAGTTTCATAAAAGAGATTGCGGGATGCAGATATTTGGAGATTATGGACATGCAGAGAATTCCTGACTGCCGTATGCAGGTCATGGATCCCACGAAGGTAGTGATTTCCATAAAGAACGGAGAATTGACGGGGCAGCAGCTCTACGATATTCTAAGAGAGAAGTATCACCTCCAGCTGGAGATGGCGGCAGACGGCTATGTTTTGGCAATGCTTTCTCCGATAGACAGACAGGAGGGCCTGGAACGGCTTGCGAAGGCTTTATTGGAAATCGATAACGAAATAACGGCGTCTGTTGCGGATATACAGGAGGAAAGGGTTTTGGCTCCTCTGGAAATAATGATGTCTATTGCAAAAGCGATTGCGTTATCCGACGAAAAAGGGTATCATTATATACCGGTTCGGGAAGCGCAGGGCAGGACGTCCGCCGAATTTATTAACTTATATCCTCCGGGAGTTCCAATTGTGGTGCCCGGAGAAAAAATAGAGGGCGGTACGGTGGAAGCGATCGATTCATATCTCCGCGCAGGATTGCATGTACAAGGCGCGCAGGATGGAATGCTTAAGGTACTGGAAAGTGTTAACGAATCAAAGAAAAAGTTGAATAAAAGGAGATAAATGTAACATGAGAAAAACTAAAATAATTTGCACGATAGGACCTTCCAGCGAGAGCGAAAAAAAATTGAAAGAGTTGATGTTAGCAGGCATGAACGTTGCCCGTTTTAACTTTTCCCATGGAACGCATAAGCAACATAAGGAGAAATTAGCCAGAGTAATAAGATTAAGCGAGGAACTGAAGCTTCCGGTAGCCACGCTTTTGGATACAAAGGGCCCGGAAATCCGCCTTTGCGATTTCAAGGACGGCAGAACGGAGCTCGTAACCGGACAACTATTTGCCCTAACCACCGAGGATGTGCTGGGAGATTCCAAGAGAGCTTCCATTACATATAAGAACTTGAAAAAGGACGTTTCTGTCGGTATGTCTATCTTGATCGACGATGGCCTGATTGAAATGACAGTAACCGATATTAAGGGTGAGGACATAATCTGTACCGTAGTAAACGGCGGTCCGGTCTCCAATCATAAGGGGGTCAACGTACCTAACGCCATTTTGTCCATGCCTTATATCAGTGACACCGACAGGGCGGATATCATTTTCGGATGTGAGGTTGGTTATGATTTTATTGCAGCTTCCTTTGTCAGATCAAAAGAAGATGTATTAGAAATAAGAAAGATTTTGGACGAGCACCACAGTACGATGAAGGTTATTTCCAAAATAGAAAATATGCAGGGAATTCAGAACTTAGAAGAGATTCTGTCAGTGTCTGACGGTATTATGGTAGCCAGAGGCGATATGGGCGTTGAGGTACCTATCGAGGAGGTTCCCGTATTGCAGAAGCGGATGATTAAAATGGCCGTGGCACAGGGCAAGCACGTAATTACAGCGACGCAGATGCTGGAATCCATGATCAAGAATCCCAGGCCTACCCGTGCGGAGACCACGGACATCGCCAACGCTATTTATGACGGAACTACAGCAATCATGCTTTCCGGAGAAACCGCTGCAGGTTTATATCCGGTAGAAGCGGTAAAGACCATGGCAAGAATTGCAGAGCGTACGGAAAAAGACATTGATTATGATTCCCGGATGAGAAGAAACAGGTGTGAAAACCCTGATATCACCACAGCGATTTCCCACGCTACATGCACTACTGCCTCCGAATTGAATGCATCGGCCATTATCACAGTAACGATGTCGGGCTTTACGGCAGGCATGATTTCCAGATATAAGCCGAAATGCCCGGTTATCGCATGCGCAGTAAATCCGAGAGTGTGCAGACAGCTCAATCTGTCATGGGGTGTGATTCCCGTATTGATCCAAAAAGAGGAAAAAGCGGACGATTTGTTCGAAGAAGCTACCCATGCCGTAGAAAGAGCGGGCTATGTGAAGAGGGGAGACATTGTCGTGCTTACCGCAGGAGTGCCGCTGGGTATTTCGGGCAGGACAAATATGATTCGCGTCATCGAGGTATAAAATTTCAATGGGTAAATTTATCTGTTTTATGGGGAAAAGTTCTACGGGGAAGGATACAATTTTTCAAAAGATTCTGGAGGATAAGGAATTGGGCCTTAAAACCCTTGTTCCTTATACCACCCGGCCTATCCGCGGAGGAGAAGTAAACGGTGTGGAATACTTTTTTACCGATGAAGAGGGTTACCGTAAGTTATCGAGGGACAGAAAGATCATAGAGGAGAGAACCTATGATACGTATTATGGTCCGTGGCGTTATTTTACGGTGGATGACGGAAAAATTGACTTAAAGCATCAAAACTATGCAGTGATAGGAACGCTGGAGGCTTATAACAAGCTGTGCGAGTTTTTGGGGAAGGATAATATTGTTCCGGTACTCATAGAGGTGGACGACGGAGTCAGACTTGCCAGAGCTCTTGAACGGGAAAAAAAGCAGGAGAATCCGGGTTATGAGGAGTTGTGCCGCAGATACCTTGCAGACTGTGAAGATTTCAGCGAAGAGAAGGTAAAGGAAGCGGGCATAGACAGGCGCTTTTACAACGACGATTTGGAACGCTGCTTAAAAGAGATTAAAGAGTACATCGAGGAAATACTATAAGCAAATGCTTACGTAAGGAGGCAGATATGGATATAAAAGTAAATCAGGTTATGAATCCGGTTCCGGCAGAGCCGGTGGAAAAACAGCAGTCTGCGGACGGTACTTTTAAGTTTACTCTTGTCAGCCATATCGAGGAGAAAGAACTGCAGGCAAGACTTACCTCTCTTATGGAGGAGATTACCATGCAGGGCGATAAGCTTTCCAAGCGGCGCGATGTAAAGGATATGAAGAAGTACCGCGGTCTGATTAAAGAGTTTATGAATGAGGTAGTCAGTCATTCACATTCTTTTACAAGAGAGAACTTTTTGGACAAGCGGGGACGTCACCGGGTATACGGTATCATACGCTTAATCGATGAGAAACTGGATGAGTTGGCGCAGGAGCTGGTAAAAGAGGAAAAGGACAATCTGAGTATCCTGAGTAAAATCGGTGAAATCAGGGGATTACTTTTGGATATATTTACTTGATGCAGTATTTTTTAAAAAAGCTATAATTAAAATAGACATTGTGATAAAACGGAGGTTCGGGATGGCGAGATTTACGGATATTATCGGGCAGGAACAGCTGAAGGAGCATTTGCAGAATGCCCTTAAATTAAATAAGGTATCCCATGCGTATATCATCAATGGGGAAAGAAGTTCCGGGAAGGAATTTATTGCCGGGATATTTGCGGCGGCTTTGCAGTGTGAAAAAACACAGACTCAGGATAATGATATTCCTTCAGGGAATGTGGAGCCCTGCGGTGTGTGCCGTTCCTGCAAGCAGATGGCTACGGGAAATCAACCGGACGTCATCTATGTGACGCATGAGAAACCGGGAACGATAGGCGTGGAGGATATTCGAGGACAAATTAACGGAAGTGTTGCAATTAAGCCCTATAGCAGCCCCCGTAAAATATATATAATAAATGAAGGCGAGAAGATGACAGTTCAGGCACAGAATGCTCTGCTGAAGACCTTGGAGGAACCGCCGGAGTATACGGTAATTTTAATTTTGACAACAAATATGGAGTCGTTGCTTTCTACGATTCAGAGCCGGTGTGTAGCGCTGAATATGAAGCCGGTGAAGGATATGCAGGTAAAGCGTTTTTTGATGGAAACGATGCAGGTGCCGGATTATAAGGCGGATATCTGTGTGGCTTTTGCCAGAGGCAATATCGGAAAGGCGAAGCTTTTAGCTTCCAGTGAAGATTTCGAGCACGTAAAGGAAGAAGCGATTACACTTTTAAAATATATTAATGATATGGAAATAAACGAAATTGTTGCGGCAATCAAGAAAATTGGCGAATATAAACTGGATGTGAACGATTATATGGATATTTTGTCCATTTGGTATAGAGACGTACTCATGTTCAAGGCGACAAACGATGCAAATCACTTGATTTTCAGGGAGGAAATACAGTATATTAGAAAGGTAGCGGACAGAAGCACTTACGAAGGGATTGAGCTGGTAATAAGTGCGCTTGAAAAAGCAAAGAACCGCTTGAATGCAAATGTAAACTTCGATCTGACCATGGAGCTTCTGCTCCTGACGGTCAAGGAGAATTCCTGATATTAATGAGTAAAAGACACTCATAAGAGTAAAAGACACTCATAAGAGTAAAAGACACTCATGGGAAAAGGAGGATAGCTGTTAAATGGTAAAGGTAATAGGTGTACGTTTTAGGACGGCAGGAAAGATTTATTTTTTTGATCCCGGCCATTTGAGTATAAAAAGAGGCGAGCATGTTATCGTGGAAACCGCCAGAGGAATCGAATACGGAACGGTGGTAGGCGATCCCAGAGAGGTGGAGGAGGAGAAGGTGATTCAGCCTTTGAAGCCTGTACTGCGCGTCGCTACGGCAAAAGACGGCGAACAAGAGGCGGCGAACAAGATTAAGGAAAAAGAGGCATTCAAAATATGCCTCGAGAAGATAAGAAAGCATGAACTGGATATGAAGCTCATCGACGCGGAATATACCTTCGATAATAATAAGGTATTGTTTTATTTTACGGCGGATGGACGCATAGATTTTCGTGAGCTTGTAAAGGATCTGGCAGCGGTATTCAAGACGAGGATCGAGCTCCGTCAGATCGGTGTCAGAGACGAGACGAAAATCGTGGGAGGAGTTGGCATATGCGGGCGTGCGCTTTGCTGCCATTCCTATCTGTCCGAGTTCGTACCGGTATCCATCAAGATGGCGAAGGAGCAGAATCTTTCCCTGAATCCTACTAAAATATCGGGCGTTTGCGGGCGTTTGATGTGCTGCTTGAAAAATGAAGAGGAAACATATGAGGATTTGAACCGCAAGCTTCCTAACGTAGGCGATTATGTGACTACTGAAGATGGTTACAAGGGCGAGGTACAGAGCGTAAATGTCTTAAGGCAGCTTGTGAAGGTAATCATAGAAAAGGACGATGAGAAAGAAATTCAGGAATATAAAGTAAATCAGCTCAGGTTTAAGAAGAAGCATAAGAATACGAAGGTGGAAGTGAGCGACGAACAGCTTAAGGAATTGGAGAAATTGGAAAAGCAGGAAGGAAAATCTAAACTGGATGACAATTAATCTGAAAGAAAAGGAAAGGCTGGATGAACTGCAAAGAAACGGCTATAAGATTATTCAGAATCCTGAGAAGTTCTGCTTTGGGATGGACGCTGTTCTTTTGTCCGGTTTTGCCCGTGCGGGAGAGGGTGACAGGGTTCTCGATCTGGGTACGGGAACTGGGATTATACCTATACTCATGGAGGCAAAGACCAGGGCCGCCCATTTAACAGGGCTGGAGATTCAGGAAGAAAGTGCCGATATGGCGATGCGGAGTGTGGCGCTTAATAATCTTCAGGATAAGATTGTTATTGTGCAGGGAGATTTAAAGGAGGCAGGGACGTTATTCGGAGCTGCTTCTTTTGATGTTGTTACATGTAATCCTCCGTACATGACCTCTAACCATGGGTTGCAGAATCCTGGGGAGCCCAAAGCGATTGCACGCCATGAGATATTGTGCACCTTAGAGGATGTGGTATCGCAGGCAGCAGGACTTCTTAAGCCCGGCGGTAATTTTTTCATGGTGCACAGACCTTTTCGGCTGGCGGAAATTATGGTGCTCCTTCATGAGTATAAGCTGGAGCCGAAGCGTATGCAGCTTGTATATCCGTATGTGGATAAGGAGCCGAATATGGTTCTCATAGAAGCGAACCGTGGCGGCAGGCCGAGGATCACGGTAGAAAAGCCTCTGATTGTATACAAGGAGCCTGGAGTTTATATGCCGGAAATATATGATATTTACGGATATTAGGAGGTTATGAGAAAGGCACGGTTATCAATATGGCGGGAATATTATATTTGTGTGCTACGCCGATCGGAAATCTGGACGATATAACGCTTCGGGTAATAGATACCCTAAAGAGTGTGGATCTGATTGCGGCGGAGGATACGAGAAACAGCATTAAGCTGTTAAATCATTTCGGTGTAAAAACACCGATGACTAGCTATCATGAGTACAACCGGGTGGAAAAGGCGCATTATCTTATCGGACAGATGCAAGAGGGAAAAACGGTAGCGCTCATTACCGATGCAGGGACACCTGCAATTTCAGATCCGGGGGAAACTTTGGTAGCGCTTTGCCAGGAGGCAGGAATCGTCGTAACTTCTCTTCCGGGGGCTGCGGCGTGTATTACCGCGCTTACCCTATCGGGTTTAAGCACCAGGCGGTTTTGTTTTGAGGGATTTCTGCCCGATAATAAGAAGGAAAAAAAAGCTGTACTTAAGGAGCTGTCGGCGGAGAGCCGGACGATGATTATCTACGAAGCTCCCCATCATTTAAGAAAGACGCTGGAAGAGCTTTATGAAGCGTTGGGAGAGCGTAAAATCACCATATGCAGGGAGCTTACGAAAAAATTCGAGACCATCCTGCCTATGACCATCGAAAAGGCACTTACCTTTTATGAGGAGAACGAACCTCGGGGTGAATATGTACTGGTCATTCAGGGAAAGAGTCTGGAGGAGAAGAAAGAGGAAGCCGCGCTTTCCTGGAAGGAAATGCCTGTAGAAGAGCATATGAGGTATTATGAAGATCAAGGAATAGAGAGAAAGGAATCTATGAAGCTCGTTGCAAAAGACAGAGGAATTGGAAAGCGTGATGTATACAATATGCTTTTAGAAAAAACAGAATAAGAATTCGGCTGCTACTGTTCACACAGTAGCTTAACACTTGCTGTTAAGCTACGTAAGAATGTGATGCAAGAGATGATTTCTGCTTCGCGTAGCGAATCTACATGCAGAAATCATGCGTTACTGTGAACGGAGTGAACAGTAACTTTGGCTTATACACTGGAAACAGATAATGCAGGAGGGACCGCTATGGGAATATTGGATAGTGTCAGTACGGGAATGAAGGGCTTCGACAAGGCCATAGATATGCTTCGTCTGGGAGATAATGTAGTATGGCAGGTAGACTCTATCGAGGATTACTGTTATGTAGTTGCGCCCTATATCGAACAGGCGAGAAAGGATAACCGTAATATTATCTATTTTCGTTTTGGAACACACAGACAAGTGGTGGAGGACCTGACCGGTATCAAGATCTATGAGCTCAATCCAGCCATGGGCTTTGAAGGCTTTGCTACCATGATTCACCGCATTATCGGGGAAGAGGGAGTGAAAGCCTTTTATGTTTTCGATTGTCTGACGGAGCTGTTGGCTTTCTGGTACTCTGATTTGATGACGGGCAACTTTTTCAGGGTAACCTGCCCTTATCTGTATGAGCTGGATACTATTGCTTATTTTGCTATTAAGCGAAATGTGCATACCTATGATACGATTGCGACCATTCGTGAAACGACGCAGCTTCTTCTGGACGTATATAAGATAAACGACCGGTTTTATATTCATCCACTGAAGGTATGGCAGAGGTATTCTCCTACAATGTTTTTTCCCCATTACATCGATGGCGACGAGGTAGAGCCGATTACAGCCAGCGCTCAGGCGGCGGAGCTTTTTTCTAACTTCAACTGGACGGAGGAACGGCTGGATTACTGGCACGTGACCATAAATAGGGCGAGAGAGGCTCTGGAGGGAGAAGAGAAGGAGAAAGAAGAGATGAAGGGACTTCTCATCGACCTTCTCATCGGCAAGGAATCCCGCATGCGTGATATGTGCATGAGCTTTTTCAAGCTGTCCGATATTGTTAAGATTGCCGGAAGGGAGATAGGCACGGGATTTATCGGAGGAAAAAGCGTAGGCATGCTTTTGGCGAGGAGGATCATTACGAGGAGTGATGAAGATAAGGCATATTTTAAGCCTCTTCTGGAATCTCATGATTCGTTTTATCTCGGCTCGGATATCTATTATACCTACATAGTGGAAAATGGATGGTGGCAGCTTCGGACGAAGCAGAAAACCGAAGAAGGGTATTTCGCATATGCGCCGGAGCTTAAAGAAAAGCTGCGCGGAGGGAAGTTTCCAAGAATTGTAAGGGATGAATTCATGCAGATGTTGGAATATTATGGACAGTCCCCTATTATCGTGCGTTCCAGCTCGCTGTTAGAGGATAATTTCGGCAATGCCTTTGCGGGAAAATACGAGAGTGTATTCTGTGTGAATCAAGGGGACCCTGAAAAGCGTCTGAACGATTTTATGGATGCGGTCCGGGTGGTTTACGCCAGTACCATGAATGAGGATGCCCTGCATTATAGAAAAAACAGAGGGCTGGCCGACAGAGACGAGCAGATGGCGATTCTGGTGCAAAGGGTTTCGGGAGACTATTACGGAGACTATTTCTTTCCTCATACGGCAGGAGTGGGCAACTCCTCAAATCTATATGTATGGGATAAAGAGGTGGATATGGAAGCTGGGATGCTTCGCCTTGTGTTCGGCCTTGGTACCCGGGCAGTGGACAGGGTGATCGGCGATTATGTGAAGATTGTAACATTGGACGACCCCATGCGGCAGCCGTTAATAGGTTACGGGGAAGCTCAGAAATATTCCCAGCACAATATGGATGTGCTGAACCTGAAGGAAAATACTCAGGAATCCATAAGCGTGAATAAGGTTACAGGCTCCGATATTAAGGCGGATAAAAACCTGTTCTGGGTGCGGGATTTCGAGACGGAGAGAAGGCTTAGCGAAATCGGAAGGGACGTTTCCGGAGTTCCGCCTATCCTGAATTTCAGAAAATTACTGAAGGAAACTAAATTTCCGGAGGTAATGAAAAGGATGCTTACTCTTCTCGCCGAAAAGTACAATTATCCGGTAGATATAGAATTTACGGCAAATTTTAACAGGGAAGGCGAATTTCGCGTCAACCTTTTGCAGTGTCGGCCGCTCCAGACGCGAGGGCTGGGAAAAACGGTGGATATACCGGAGACGGTGGATGAGAAAAAATGTTTGTTCTACTCTCACGGTAATTTCATGGGTGGTAATGTGAGACTTCCCATCGATTACATTGTTTATGTAAGTGTCAAGGAATATTTAGAGCTGAAGGAGCAGGACAAGTACGATATCGCAAGGCAGGTCGGCTTGCTTAACCGGGCGCTTAAGGGGAAAAATGCCATGCTGATGGGGCCGGGAAGATGGGGAACAACGACTCCCTCGCTGGGAGTGCCTGTGCATTTTACGGAGCTCATGAATATGTTGGCAGTCTGTGAAATAGCCTATAGCGAAAAAGGAATTATGCCCGAATTATCTTACGGGAGCCATTTCTTCCAGGACTTGGTAGAGTCAGGAGTCTTCTATGTGGCTCTTTTCGACGGCAGGGAAAATGTCGTCCTGAATGAGGAAAAGTTATTAGAGGCTGAGAACATTGCCTGTGACATAATCGGAGAAGGATGTGGTGTGAATGCCGATGTGATTCATGTGGTAAGGACTGAGGGAATGGAGCTTTACTCAGATATCATGAGCCAAAGAGTTCTTTGCTCTAAGAAGTGTGCCTGTCAAACGATGGTAAAAAAACCAGTTGACAAATTGATATGAAGACAATATACTTTGAATATCAAACTAATTTAAAAAAAGATAAGTATTATAAAAGGAGATATTAAAATGTTAGAAAGAGTAAAAGAAATTATCCAGGAACAATTGAGCTTAGACGGTGTTGAAATTACGGAAGAATCCTCCTTTAAAGAAGATTTGGGAGCGGATTCCCTCGATTTATTCGAATTGGTCATGGCTTTTGAAGAAGAATACGGTATTGAGATTCCTTCCGAAGATCTTGAGAAGATTACAACGGTTGGAGCTGTAATAGAATATATGAAGAACAAAGGCGTAGAAGCATAAGATGGAGACGAGAATAACCAAATTACTGGGAATCGAATATCCGATTATACAAGGCGGTATGGCATGGGTTGCGGAGTATCACCTTGCGGCAGCAGTATCCGAGGCGGGAGGCCTGGGGCTGATTGGAGCAGCCAGTGCCCCTGCCCAAATCGTGAGACAGCAGATTCGCGAAGCGAAGAAGCTGACGGATAAACCGGTGGGTGTGAATATCATGCTGTTGAATCCTAATGCCGAAGAGGTGGCAAAGCTCATTGTAGAGGAAGACGTAAAGGTAGTCACCACCGGAGCCGGCAATCCGGGCAAGTATATGGAGCTGTGGAAAAATGCAGGTGTAAAAGTGTTTCCTGTAGTTGCCAGTGTAGCTATGGCTAGAATGATGGAGCGCGCAGGCGCCGATGCGGTAGTTGCGGAAGGAACCGAGGCAGGGGGGCATATAGGAGAGTCCACCACCATGTCTTTGCTTCCTCAGGTGGCGGATGCCGTGAGTATTCCAGTGATAGGAGCGGGCGGAATCGCCGATGGAAGAGGCTTTGCGGCGGCTATGATGCTGGGAGCGGAGGCTGTGCAAATGGGTACGATATTCGCAACGGCGAAGGAATCTATCGTACATGACAGCTACAAGCAGAAAATATTCGCCGCCAAGGATATCGATTCGGAGGTGACAGGAAGAAGCACGGGTCATCCGGTACGTTCCCTTAGAAATAAAATGACGAGGGAATACTTGAAGATGGAAGAAGAAGGCGCTTCCTTCGAGGAGCTGGAATATCTGACTCTGGGTTCTTTAAGAAAGGCCGTGATAGATGGCGATGTAGTAAACGGAACGATTATGGCAGGACAGATAGCCGGCCTGATAAAAGAAGAAAAGAGCTGCAGTGAAATCATTCAGGAAATCATGTCGCAGGCGGAAAAATTATTAAAATTGTAAGGGATGAGGTATGCAGCTTAACACTTGCTGTTAAGCTGCTGAGTGAACAGTACGGGCAGACTCCTTTTTTTAACATAATACTTTGATATTCAAAATAAAACGACAAATGGAAAGGCAAGGTTTTATTATGGGTAAAACAGCTTTTATTTTTCCCGGTCAGGGAGCGCAATATATTGGGATGGGAAAGGACTTTTACGAGCAATTCACAGTAAGCAGAGAGATGTTTGAACTGGCAGAGAAAGCGGCTGGCCTGGATGTGGCTTCTCTTTGCTTTGAAGAGAATGAAAGAATTCATATTACGGAGTATACACAGATAGCGATGCTCGCGACTGAGGTAGCTATTTTAAAAGCGATAGAGGAAAAAGGATATAGGCCTGATGTTACAGCGGGCTTAAGTTTGGGAGAATACGGTGCACTTGCAGCGGCAGGTATCATGAGTCCGGAGAATATATTCAGGATAGTGAGAAAAAGAGGCATTTACATGCAGGAAGCCGTGCCCCGGGGAGGAGCTATGACGGCAGTACTCGGCCTCCCGGCGGACATAATAGAAAAAACGTGTGAAAAGATAGAAGGTTCTGTAAGTATAGCCAACTATAACTGCCCGGGACAGATCGTAATTACCGGAGAAGCGGAAGCGGTAGAGAAAGCAGCTTCGCAGTTGCTGACGGAAGGAGCGAAAAGATGTATTCCTTTGAATGTCAGTGGACCTTTCCACTCCCCTCTTCTTGCAGGCGCGGGAGAAAAGCTGAGTGAAGAGCTAAGAGATGTCGAGGTACACGATATAAAGGTTTCGTATCTTTCCAATGTAACGGGGGATTACGTAACGGCTAAGGAGCAGGTGAAATCGCTCTTAGTCCGTCAGGTATCCTCATCCGTGAAATGGCAGCAGAGCGTGGAGCGTATGTTAGAGGATGGAGTCGATACATTTATTGAAATCGGACCGGGCAAGACGCTTAGCGGATTCATACGGAAAATCAGCAAAGATGTAAAAGCAGTCAATATTGAAAAGATAGATGATTTGGAGAGGATTTAAGTATGGGAATGTTAGAGGGAAAAGTAGCGCTTGTAACTGGCGCCAGCCGAGGAATCGGCCGTGAGATCGCTCTTACGCTGGCGAGCTATGGGGCAGATGTCATCGTTAACTACAACGGCAGTGAGGACAAAGCAAATGCGGTGGTGAAAGAAATTGAGGCCATGGGAAGAAGAGCGGTGCCGGTACAGTGTTCTGTTGCAGATTATGAAGCCTGCGGAAGAATGATAACGGATATGCTGGAGTTGTTCGGACATATTGACGTTCTTGTAAACAACGCCGGAATTACGAAAGATAACCTCATGATCAAGATGACCGAAGAAGATTTTGATGCAGTAATAGATACCAATTTAAAAGGAACCTTTAACACGATAAAGCATATGTATCGAGCATTTATCAAGCAAAGGAGCGGAAGGATCATAAATCTATCCTCCGTATCCGGAGTGCTGGGCAATCCCGGACAGTCGAATTACGCAGCTTCCAAAGCGGGAGTGATAGGCCTTACAAAGAGCATGGCAAAGGAACTTGCAAGTAGAAACATTACAGTAAACGCAGTAGCTCCGGGATATATCGATACGGATATGACACAGTCCATGAGCGAGACCGCCAGAGAGGCAGTTATTGCGCAGATACCGCTTAAACGTGCCGGACAGCCGAAGGATATTGCGGAAATGGTGGCATTTTTGGCCAGTGACAAGGCCGGATATATTACCGGTCAGGTAATCTCGGTAGATGGTGGTATGGCGATATAAGTAATTAGGTAATTGCGAAACTATTATATTATGCAAATTTTATGTGCCAGATTATATTTATCGACAACTTTCCACGGTGGATTTGTTTTTTTCTCCGGCGTTTGCGGCTGTATTTTTAAAGGAAACCTTGAAGCAGTCATAACCGGACGGGTCGGTTTCCTTAAGAAAATACAAGCCGCTCACTAAAGGAGGCAAAAACAGACACACTGTGGAAAGTTTTAGCTAAGTTATGAAATGGCACATAAAATTGGTGAAGGTAACGAGTTTCGCAATTACCTATAAACAAGTAATATAAAAAGGAGAAGGAAATGAGCAGGAGAGTAGTTGTTACCGGTTTGGGGGCTATTACGCCCATAGGGCTTAGCGTGGATGAATTTTGGGCCGGCGTGAAGGAAGGAAAAGTAGGATTCGATAAGATTACAAAGTTCGATGCTTCCGAGTATAAATGTAAGCTGGCTGCGGAAGTAAAGGGTTTTGAAGCGAAGGACTACATGGATGTTAAGGCGGCCAAAAGAATGGAACTGTTCGGTCAGTATGCGGTAGCTGCGACCAAAGAAGCACTTGAGGATGCCGGAATCGATATGGAAAAAGAAGACAAATTTAAGATAGGAGTATCCATGGGATCAGGGATCGGTTCTCTGCAGGCTATGGAAAGAGAGCATACCAAGCTCCTGGAGAAAGGGCCGGGACGCGTCAATCCCCTGCTGGTACCACTTATGATCAGCAATATGGCGGCGGGCAATGTATCCATTCAGTTCGGACTAAAAGGAAAAAATATTAATGTTGTTACAGCCTGCGCTACGGGAACCAACTCTATCGGGGAAGCATACCGCTCCATTCAGTACAAAGATGCGGATATAATGGTAGCCGGAGGGACGGAAAGCAGTATCACGCCCGTAGGAGTTGCCGGTTTTACGGCGCTGACAGCGCTTACCTCTTCGGAGAATAAGGATAGATGCTCCATTCCCTTCGATAAGGAAAGAAGCGGATTTGTTATGGGAGAAGGCTCTGCGGCGGTCATCTTGGAGGAATTGGAGCATGCAAAGAAAAGAGGAGCGAAGATTTACGCGGAGGTCGTAGGCTACGGCTGTACAGCGGATGCTTATCACATCACCTCTCCCGCAGAGGATGGGGAAGGTGCGGCAAAGGCTATGGAATTCGCCATAGAGGATGCGGGAATCCTGCCGGAGGATATTACCTATATTAACGCTCATGGAACGAGCACCCATCACAACGATTTATTCGAGACGAGAGCAATCAAGAAGACCTTTGGCAGTCATGCAAAGAAAATAAAAATCAATTCGACGAAATCGATGGTGGGACATTTGCTAGGAGCAGCAGGAGCTCTTGAATTCGTGACCTGTGTAAAGGAATTGGAGGAGGGTTATATTCACCGCACGGTGGGTTATCAAGTACCGGATGAAGAGTGTGATCTGGATTACTGCAAGGAAGCGGCGGAGGAGACATTTACTTACGCACTTTCCAATTCTCTTGGATTCGGCGGGCATAATGCCACTATAATCGTAAAAAAGTATGCAGAATAAGATGTTCATTTTCGACTTGATATCAAAAAAAATAAATCAGAAATGTGTAAAAACACTCATTAGGAGAGAGAAATGTCCGTTTTAACGACAAAGGAAATTATGGAAATTATTCCCCACAGGCACCCGTTTCTGCTCGTAGACACTATAGAGGAACTGGAGCCGGGTATAAAGGCAAAGGGGAAAAAATGTGTAACTTATAACGAGCCGTTTTTTGCAGGACATTTTCCGGGGGAGCCTGTCATGCCGGGAGTGCTTGTAGTAGAGGCTCTGGCGCAGGTAGGGGCTGTGGCGCTGCTCGCTCATCCGGACTTCAAGGGAAAGACTGCGTATTTCGGAGCAATTAATTCGGCGAAATTCAAGAAAAAAATCGTGCCCGGAGATGTTCTTTTGCTGGAAACGGAAATTATTAAAATGAAAGGCCCTATCGGCATAGGCAGCGCAAAGGCGTATGTGGATGGAAAGCTGGCAGTGCAGGCAGAGCTTACTTTTGCCATAGGCAGCCTGGAGGAAGCATGAGCAATAGTTTATTAAAACCCTTAAAAATAGGAGACCTTACGGCGAAGATTCCGGTAGTTCAGGGAGGAATGGGTGTAGGCATCAGTCTGTCCGGGCTGGCCGGAGCGGTAGCGGCTCAGGGCGGTGTAGGCGTTATTTCCACCGCACAAATCGGATATAAAAGCGAAAGCTTCAGCAAGGACCCGATAGGGTGTAATCTGCGTGCCATAAAGGACGAGATAGATAACGCGAGAAGGATTGCCGGAAGCGGAATTATCGGCGTTAACATCATGGTAGCGACAAAACGATATGAGGAATACGTAAAAGCAGCAATAGAGGCAGGCGTGGACATCATCATATCGGGAGCGGGACTGCCAATGGCTTTGCCGGAGCTGGTGGGAAAGGCCAGGACAAAGATTGCGCCTATCGTTTCAAGCCTTAAGTCGGCACAGATTATCATAAAATATTGGATGAAGAAATATGACAGACTGCCGGATATGGTCGTGATAGAAGGCCCGCTTGCCGGAGGGCATCTGGGTTTTAAGAACGAACAGCTTACCCATATGGAAGAGCTGGATTATGATGGAGAAATCCGTAGGATTATCGGGCATGTAGCGGAATGTGCGAGCGAACATGGCAAAGAAATCCCGGTGGTGGTCGCAGGAGGAATCTATACGAGAGAAGATGCGGAGCACGCTTTCACGCTTGGAGCATCCGGTGTTCAGTTAGCGACCCGGTTTGTAACGACTTATGAATGTGACGCTTCACAGGCTTATAAACAGGCATATATAGATGCCACAGAGGATGACATTATAATCGTAAAAAGCCCGGTGGGAATGCCGGCACGGGCTATCTCCAACGAGTTTACTAGAAGAACTTCAGAAGGAAGGATACCTCCAAGGAAGTGCTTCAATTGTATTATAACCTGCAACCCGGCAGAGACACCATATTGTATCACGCAGGCTCTCATAAACGCGGTAAACGGGAATGTAAAGGACGGACTTCTCTTCTGTGGAGCAAATGCCTGCAGAGCCAGGAAGCTGGAACATGTAAAGGATATTATGAAAGAATTTGATGTAGACGGAGAACAGTGTGAAAAATGAATTTTCACACGCAAATTTGTGCCTGCGGCCCAAAGTTTGCAGTTTGTGAGAAAGGCAGGGTTATTGGTATGATGAGAATAATAGGGACGGGAAGCTGTCTCCCTTTAAATGTGGTAACTAACGACGATTTATCAAAAATTATGGATACCTCCGATGAATGGATTTCCAGCCGTACGGGTATAAAGGAGAGAAGACTGGCTAAGGAAGAGACCACGGCTTCCATGGCGGCGGAAGCTTCGCAAAAAGCGCTTAAGAATGCAGGAGTCGGTGCGGATGAAATCGATTTGATTATTGTAGGGACAATTACCGGGGACTATGTAACTCCATCTACCTCCTGCGAAGTGCAGGCAAAACTTGGGGCGGCAAATGCGGTGGCGTTCGATGTGAATGCTGCCTGCTCGGGCTTTATGTTCGCGCTCCATACTGCTTACGTTTACTTGCAGTCAGGCATTTATAAAACGGCGCTTATCGTTGGAGCGGAGACACTGTCGAAGATTATGGACTGGAACGACAGAAGCACCTGTGTCCTTTTTGGTGACGGAGCGGGAGCAGCCGTAGTGCGTACATATGCGGACGGAGAGTCGGGAGAGAGAGAAATGGAAGGAAGAGGCAGGGGGGGCTTGCTTGCCTTTACTCAGGGATCTGATGGAGCGAAGGGAAGTGTTCTTGCGTGCAGGGATCGTGTAAATAATAATCCACTGATTCAGAATCCCTATGAACTTGGTTATGTATCAATGGATGGTCAGGAAGTATATAAGTTCGCAGTGAGTACGGTGCCTTCATCTATTATAAAGGTGCTTGAAATGTCGCAGCTGAAAACAGAGGATATTAAATATTTTGTACTTCATCAGGCGAATATCAGAATCATTCAGTCCGTGGCAAAGCGCCTGAAGGTGAGTGAAGATAAATTCCCGTTGAGTCTGGACCATTGCGGAAACATATCCGCGGCAAGCGTGCCCATTCTTTTGGATGAGATGAATCAGAAGGGAATGCTCCGCCCGGGAGACAAGATAGTCATGTCTGGCTTTGGAGCCGGGCTTACGTGGGGAACCGCCGTAATCGAATGGTAAGGAAAAAGGATTTTCCCATTCTATATATCGCCATGAATTTTTTTCATATAAACACTTGGCGATAATCCCGTACTTTTTTTAAATATCTGATTAAAATACGGCGGATTATTTCCGCAGCCGACAAGCTCTGCAATTTCCTGAATTTTTGCAGGCCTCTTTTCCGCCAGAAGTTCTTTGGCCTTTTTAACCTTCTCATCGGTTAAATACTTAGAGAAAGTTTCTCCCGTTTCTTTAATGAATTTTTTGCTTACATAATCTACATTCATATAAAGATAATTATCGGCAATCCACTTTAAGGAAAGATCCGGATCGGATAAATGATCTTGTACATAAGTCTGTATTTTGGCACTAATAGTACCGGCAGCAGTATAAGAATGATATTTGTGATAAAGATTCTTCAATAACTGTTCGAGAGAGCCTGTAATTTCCTGACAGTCGGCGGAAGAACCTACTCCTACCAGGAATTCAGCAGCGGAAAGCGCGTGGTAAGATATATTCTTAGAAGAAGATATAACGATAACGGAAGAAACCAACTGCTTTAAAAAATTAATGTCAGTTATGGCCTGCAGAACACTGAGCAATGAATGAATAGCCTTTGCGGATTCTTCCCGATCATTTACATAAATTTGTGCAGTATAGTTTTGGACTTCGCGGATAATATTTTGATAATTGCTGATTCTTGTTAATGTTGTGCCGTCGGCATATATAATTTGTTCATAAAGGCGTATATGATGAATGAGTTTGTTTAGAGCTAATTCAAAGTTATCAAAGGAAGTTCTCCGGTATAGGATTTCAGTGTCTTGTTCAGGGAGTTTAAGCACGGACATAAATGTGTCCATTTCTTCATATGCAGGACTGAACGAAGGAAAAAAGTATACAAGAGTATTATGCACATAAAGATAATGAAAAGGAATGCCGGGAGAATTCATTTCACGATAGTTTTCAATTAATTGAATCGCATTCTGCATATTCTCCTCTAAAAGATAATAAAAATAGCATACCTCATATGGAGTGGTATAGAAATCCAAATATTTGCTGTAATTTTTATGAAAAGGAACGTAGCTGTCCTTGGATAAGGATACTTGAGAGGTAAGACCATCATTGATTAGATTAATGAGCAGATTTTGCCTGAATTGGTTAAGGAGCGGCAAATTATCCTGCGCATTTCTTCTGGTCGCAAGCTTGTCATAGTGGTCGTGTATCACATCCTTTAAGCTGGATATAATCTGATCCTCATTGCAGGGTTTAAGAAGGTAATAGCGCACTCCATACTGCATCGCTTTTTTTGCATATTCAAAATCACTATATCCGGTCAAAATAATAAATTGGGTATCCTTGTTGACTGCATAAATTTTTTGAATCAACTCCAGCCCGGATAGGCCGGGCATTTTGATATCTGTAAGTACAATGTCCGGATATTCGTCCAGAATCATATTATATGCCTCTATTCCGTCTTTAGCAGTTCCCATCAATGAGATCCCCAGACTTTTCCAATCAATTAATTTTGAGATAGTTTCCCGTATTATTTTTTCATCATCTGCAATTAATAGTTTTAACATATAAACTTATACTCCTATTTTTTATATTTTATCCACCGGAATGGTTACCTGAGCGACGGCAGTATCCTCATCCTTATTGTATAAATTCAATCCGTATGAGGAACCGTAGGTAAGCTGAATTCGCTGATGGATATTCAGAAGTCCGATTCCAAAACCATGTGGGATTACTTCCTGATTATTTAGCTTTTCCAAAAGGCGTTCCTCGAATTGTGAACCGCTGTTGATGATACTTATAAATACCGTTTCGTCGTAAACGTGTCCTTCTATTTCAATATGACATACATCGATACTTTCTTCCATACCATAGTTAATAGCATTTTCTACCAGGGGCTGCAAAATAAGCAGTGGAATTTCAACTGAAAGAATGGAAGGATCTATATTTTCTGTAAAGGATAATCTGTCAGGGAAACGTATTTTTTGAATATTCATATAGCATTTTACAATATCTAAGTCGTCAGCAACGGTATGCTGGGTATCCTTATTGCTGAGTGTAACGCGCAACAGGGAACCGAGCGACTCGATCATAAGTGAGATTTCTTTTTCCCCAATCGCTTTTGCCCTCCAATTTACCGATTCCAAAGTATTGTATAGAAAATGTGGATTGATTTGACTTTCCAAAGCCTTTATTTTAGCATCTTTTCTTAGAATTTCATTCACATAGTTTTCCTGGATCAGAAGCTGAAGCTTGATAGTCATTTGATCGAATTGATTATGAAGCATTCCGACTTCATCTTTGCGGTGTTCATAATGACCGCCTATATCGGGTAATTTCGATTCATCCTTTCCAAAGGCATCCATTTTCTGTATAAGGAGATAAAAATCTTTCATAATAGAGCGAATCAATAATCTGGAAAGGATTAAGGACATCGCTACACTGAAAAGTATAACGCCTAAAGAAAGAAACATGGACATATTGATGGTGTCTGAAATATAATCATATGGAATTAAACAAATATAATCCCATGCCGGATTAGAAATAGTTCCGCGTACGCAAAAGTATTTGTTTTTTCCGATCTTAAGCACATCGTAATTTTCAGAGAGGGATGTTTGAATCGATGCCACGGTGGAGGTATCCAGGGATTTGGAATGGAAGATTTCGTGTTCCCCGTCATATATAATGTACTGGGCAAAATCCGTATCCAATAACGACTGGGTCGAAGATTTAATCATTCTTTCCATGTCGATAGAAACAACCAAGGTGCCTATCGTTTCATATTTCAGGTTATTGATCTTTCTTGAATCTCGTCCGAGGAAGAGACCATAGGTATTGCAGTAATCGGTTACCCAGCAAGGATAGCCTGAATTTTGATTGGCTTTTTGGATAACTGCCTGATGAATATCATCCGGTGTGGAAGTACTTTTGCTCTCATAACTATAAGTAACAAAACATGGATTATATAAATTAATGTAACTGATATTATTTAATTTATATGTCTGGTAATAATCGCTGATTAAATATTTTAAAGTGTTATTAATGTTCCGTATTCCGATTTCAGAGGTTTCTTCATCTAATGCGATTAGATTCTTGCGTATATTTTGATTCGATAGAATAGAACTTGACATCGACTCTACATTGGATAATTTAAAAGAAATATCTTCGGCAGTATAATTTAATGAGCCCTGCAACGATTCATACAATAAACGGTTGCTGGATTTTAAAACCATATCGATACTTACGAGGGAAGCGGCTACATTAATAAATAATACTACGAAAATAATAAAAATAATTTTGGTATTAAGCGATAAATAACTTAATTTGTGCTCCAGATTTTGTAAGATTCTCCTCATAATTCCAAGCCTTTCACTAGTTAGGATACGTTACCATCGTTTGACAAGGTCTTACATGCCCTTGTCAAACGATGGTATAATACCCTGTATGGACAGATTATAATCTATCCCATTTTTTATTACAAGGTTATTTCCAAAGTTGAAAAAACAGGTCGGAAATTTGAAAAACGACAACGGATAATTGAATAGGAAAAACGGAAGAATTTCGTATAATGTATATATAAAGCAAAGCTTACAACAAGGAGGAAAATGAAATGAAAAAGATGATGGCAATGCTCATGTGCATGACAATGTTTGCATCTATGTTAGCAGGATGCGGAAGCAGTAATCAGCCGGCAGCTGCAGACAACGCAGCCGCAGATAATACGACGGCGGAAGCAACGGCTGAAACGGCAGAAGCACCGGCTGAGGCGGTGGATAAATCGGCCGATCCGGCGGATTACAAAGTTGTTATGGTAGTAAAACAAAGTGATTCCTGGTTTGATGATATGGTAACGGGCGTTGAACAGCTGCAAAAGGATACGGGACTCAACGTATCGGTTCAGGTGCCTGAAACAGGTGATGCTGCCAGCCAGATCGCTATTATGGAAGATTTAATAGCGCAAGGAGTAGATGCGATATGCGTTGTACCCAATGATCCGGAGGCGTTAGTGCCGACGATTGAAAAAGCGAGAGAAGCCGGAATTGTAGTAGTAACTCATGAAGCACCGGGTACGGCAGACAAAGTTGATTTGGATGTAGAAGCTTTTATTAATGAAGAGTTCGGACAGTTATTCGGAAAAAGCTTAGCGGAAGCTATGGGCGGTAAGGGCAAATATGCCGGTTTTGTCGGCGGACTTACTATGGAAACACATATGGCATGGTATAAGGCGGCAGTAGAATACATCGAAGCAAATTATCCGGATATGGAATGTGTTACGGAGGAACCTTATGAAGACGGAAACAGTGTAGAAGGAGCCCATGATAAGACTCTTGAAATTCTAAAGGCTTATCCAGATATTAACGGATTCTTTGATTGCTCCGCACAGGGCGGCGGAATATGTGAAGCGTTGCTGGAAAAAGATAAGGCGACGACAATTCCTGTTGTCTCTCTGGCACTGCCTTCCATGTCCTCTACCTATTTAAAAGATGGTTCTATGGCACACGGATTAGCATGGAGACCGGCGGATGCAGGTTATGCAACCTGCTATGCGGCTTATCTGTTAGCTTCCGGTCAGGGAGTAGAAACAGGGACAGACTTAAAAATTACAGGCTATGAAAGTGTTAATGTTGAGAACAATATTGCTTATGGCTTTGCACCGTTAGAATTTACGGCAGAGAATGTAGATGATTATAATTTCTAAACACACCATATGACAGGTTGCTATCACATGATAAGGTAGAAATGGAGAACGGCGTGGTAGCCGTTCTCTGTTTTTTTGTAAAAGGAAAGAAGAGATGGAGGTAATAGAATGGAACAAATACTGTGCGTGAAGAATCTAAGCAAATCTTTTATCGGCGTAAAGGCACTCAAGGAAATAAACTTATCCATAAACAAAGGAGAGATCCACTGCCTTGCAGGAGAAAACGGATGCGGAAAATCGACGCTGGTAAAGAATATTTCAGGAGTTCATACCCCGGATGAAGGAGAGATCATATTAAATGGGAATACTTACCATGCATTAACTCCTTATCAGGCAATGAAGGAAGGGGTTCAAGTTATTTATCAGGATTTGTCCTTGTTCCAACATATGACTGTTGCTGAAAATATTGCGATAAGCAAATTGAGCTTTGAGAAGAAAAAGGTCGTGAACTGGAAAGAAATAAAAAAAATTGCAAAGGAACAATTGGATAGAATAGGTGTATCTATTGATATGAATCAGACAGTCGGAGAGCTTTCTATGGCAAACAGGCAGCTGACGGCAATCTGCAGGGCGCTGGCACAGGATGCAAAAATCCTCTTTATGGACGAGCCTACCACAGCATTGACCAAGAAGGAAGTAGAAAGGCTGCTGAAAATTATTGTCGAGCTGAAGAAAAAAGGATTGGCAATCGTATTTATCAGCCACAAACTGGATGAAATATTTTCGGTGGCAGATACGATCACTATTTTTCGAAACGGTGAAAAGATTGGTGATTTCAGCAGTAAGGACTTGGACGAGAAGAGCCTGTCGCATTATATGACAGGACGTGAGGTAGAATATCCGAGGTATCATAGAAAGTGCAAGGATAATCAGCCGATTATGGAAATTGAACATTTGACGCGTAAGAATCAATATGAAGATATTAGCATCTCAATAAGAAAGGGAGATATTATCGGCCTTACGGGGTTGTTAGGCTCCGGCAGAACCGAACTGGCTATGTCATTATTCGGTCTGAACAGAACCCAGAGCGGACGTATTAAGGTGGAGGGAAAAGAGGTTAAGATCAACTCTCCGATGAAGGCGAAGGAATTCGGCATTGCATTGCTTCCGGAAGACCGTTTCCATCAAGGCTTGTTTATCGAAAGAAAAATTAAAGAAAATGTGTCTTCCGCCTTAGTAAATGCCTTATCGAACCGAGGGATTCTGAACAGAAAAAAGGAAGAAAAATTAGCGGAGGAATGTGTAAAGGAATTAAAGGTCAGAACTCCTTCTATCGATACGATAATAGGAACACTTTCCGGGGGAAATCAGCAGAAGGTAGTAATCGGAAAATGGATTGCGACCAAACCGAAGGTATTCATCATGGATACGCCCACTGTGGGTATCGATATCGGCTCCAAAGCAGAAATTTATGAACAGATACATAAGTTTGCCGATGACGGCATGGCGATTATTTTTATTTCCGATGAGATTCAGGAGCTCATGGCAAATTGCAATAAGATCGTTGTACTGGCGGAAGGAAAATGCGTTGTGACATTAAATGAAGATGACTTGAATCAAAAGGATGCCGCACAGAAGATAAGCGATCTGATCAGCAGCGGGGAAAATACGGAAATAAAGGAGGCAATGTAATGAAGACCAAGAAAGTGGATCAATTTCAGAAAATACTTCTCTTAATTATTATTATATACAGTATATTAGTTAGTATTAAAAATCCGGCATTTCTTCATTTTGAAACGATATTTGACATTATAAGAACATCTTCCACAACGATGATTGTTGCTATCGGTTTGCTGGTAGTAATGATATCCGGAGGAATCGATGTTTCTTTTATGGCAATCGCACTGTTTGGCAGTTATACGACCATTAATGTCATGATTGCATTGGGAATTGATAACTTAGGAATTGCTTTTCTTTTTTCAGGAATGATCGGAATAGGGCTGGGCTTAATAAACGCTCTTTTGATTAACTGGCTGAAGCTGCCGCCGTTTATTATTACATTAGGTACACAAAATTTATATCATGGTGTTATGACGACTTTTATCAGCGATAAATCATTTGGTGCCGGAGTCTTGCCGGAGTGCCTGCATGAATTCGGACAGGGAACCATATTCAAGATCGTAACGGAGGATGGAGCGGTAGGATTAACAATATCGCTTGTTCCTGTTTTGTTAATAGGAATTGCAACGTGGCTGATCCTCTATAAGACGATGATAGGAAGAGGTATCGTTGCTATCGGAAATGATGAGGAGTCTGCAAGGAGAGCAGGATTTAATCCTTTTAAAATCCGGTTGTTCGTATATGCGTATTCGGGATTCTTAGCAGGCATTATGGGCATTATCTATGTAGCGCAGATCAATGCGTTATATCCGAATAAGCTGGTTGGCAATGAATTGATGGTCGTAGCGGCTGTGGTAATTGGAGGAACTAAGATAACGGGCGGTCAGGGTAAAATATTCGGCACAATTCTGGGAGTTACTATTATTTACCTTTTGAACTCTACGCTAATATTGATCGGCTTGTCTTCCTCATGGAACAATCTGTTTGTAGGAGCAATATTAGTAGTTTCTGTTGCGATAACTTCCTATCAGGAAAGAATCAAAAACAGAAGCCATTTGATATTTACGGAATAGGAGGCATATGATGAAAAAAATAAGAGAATATATGAACCGTGATTTGAACTTGAGTATTTTAGTGACATTGACATTTGTGATATTCATTACGCTTCGGATAATTATCGGTCCGTCTTTGCTATCGCTTAATAATATTCAGTCCATGCTGTTTCAAGTGCCTGAATTTGGCTTTTTAGCATTAGCAATGATGTTATCGAATATGGTGGGTGGCATTGACTTGTCTATTATAGCGAATGCCAATACAGTAGCTATTTTTACGGCGTATGTGCTAAACGGACAATTGTCGTTTGGAACGGACGGGGCAGCAAGAATCATTTTAGCACTTATCTTTGCGATAGTATGCAGCCTCTTATTCGGGTCATTCAACGGGATATTGATATCGAAAACTTCTGCACCTCCGCTGATAGCAACGCTGGGGACCATGACTTTATTTCAGGGTATAGGAATGGCAGTAACCGGCGGCGCGAGTGTCGGCGACTTAATCCCGGAATTTTCGCTGATAGCAAAGGCTAAATTGCTGGAGCTGCCCGTTATTTTTTGGATATTCCTTGGAGCGGCGGTTATCGTGGGCCTGGTGCTTACCTATACATCCTTTGGCAGGAACTTTTACCTGTACGGAGGAAATCCGGTAGCGGCCAGATTTAGTGGGATTCATAATGAAAAAATGTGTATCAGCACTTTTCTATTGACGGGACTGCTTGCCGGTATTGCCGGTATTATTATATTGAGCCGTGTAAATTCTGCGAAAGTGGGATATGGAGATTCCTATTTATTGCAGACTATGATTGTGTGCGTAGTGGGAGGAATTGATCCGAACGGCGGAAAAGGAAAGGTTCAGGGAGTTGTAATCGCTATTTTGCTGATGCAGGTAATGTCCAGCGCATTTACAATCATGTCTTTATCGCCTTATACAAAGAAGTTGATCTGGGGAATCATGTTAGTCTGCGTACTCGGATTGAATCATATTATCGGTAAATACAGTGAATACAAAAAACTTAAGATGAGCATGAAGGCGAAAGCATAACAGATATTAAGTACAAGATGAAGTACATATGGTGTAATTGGTGAAAGGAGAAAAATACATGGATGCAGCAATACGATATGACGAATTAAGCAAGGCTATATTAGACGAACACAGGCTGGCATTTGAAAAGCAGGACTTGAAGGAAGTAGTTGACTTAATGAATGCGATTGAAAGAGCAAATCGCATTTTTGTAATGGGAGTAGGACGGGAAGGCACAGCCAGCAGGGCTTTTGCAATGCGGTTAATGCATTTGGGCAAAGAAGTACATTGGATATGGGATGATACAACTCCCGGAATGATGAAGGGAGACTTATTTATAGCGACTAATGGATCGGGTAAAATAGGACATATCCATTATGTTGTGGAACAAGCGAAAAAAACGGGAGCAGAAATTGCAGTCGTAACAGGATCGCCGAATGAAATAACCCCTCGTTTGGCAGATTATATTCTTTTCGTTCCGGCAAGCGTGTTTAACGGAACGGACGATCGGGCGGTTCATTCCATTCAGCCGATGGGAAATCTTTTTGAACAGCATTTATTCATGCTGTTCGATATCATTGTTATGCTATTGGAAGAAAAGCTTCAGATTTCTCATGAGGATATGGAAAGCAGGCATAGGAACGTAGAATAAAATATGATAGAGCTGCGCGGATGCACAAAGAAGCGGATATGTAATCTTTGCCGGAATATATGAACGGGGGCGCGAATATAGTTTAGTCAAACAAATAGATGGTGATTCATATGTTAAACTATATCTGGGCGATTATGATTATTATTGGAGTGATTTACGGAGCGCTTACGGGAAATATAAAGGCTGTGAGCAACGCAGCCCTGAACTCTGCAGGCGAGGCGGTGTCGTTATGTATTACGATGATGGGCGTTATGTCTTTGTGGGTCGGTCTGATGCAGATTGCTCAAACCTCCGGACTGATTCGGAAGATGACCGACGGCATCCAACCGTTCATGTCCTTTATGTTTCCGCGCATACCCAAGGAACATGCGGCAAGGGAATATATATCCACGAATATTATAGCAAATGTATTGGGGCTGGGATGGGCCTGCACTCCGGCAGGGCTCAAGGCCATGGAAGCATTGGCGCAGCTGGAAAGAGAGAGAGGGAATCCGGAATATACCGGAGATAAAAAAATCCGCTCGGCAAGCAGGGAAATGTGCACCTTTCTCATACTAAACATCTCTTCTCTGCAATTAATACCGGTAAATATGATCGTATACAGAAGCCAGTACGGAAGCGCTAATCCGACTGCCGTAATTGCGCCGGCACTTGTAGCCACTTGTTTAAGTACGGTAGCAGCGGTAATATATTGCAAGATTATGGATAAGAAGTAGAAGTTGTTGACAAAATAGAGATAAAACATTATACTGATAGCAGTACTATCGATAGTGGTAATATCCAAGGAGAAAAATCATATATGTCAAAGCCCGATACAAGTATTGACCCGCGTATCTTGCAATCCGCGAAAAATGAATTTCTATCTTGTGGTTATGAAAAAGCTTCTACGAATGTAATATGTAAAAACGCAGGAGTGACCTCCGGAGCATTATATAAAAGATATTCAGGAAAAGATGAGTTGTTTTGTGCGTTGGTTTCTCCGGTGGCAGATCAATTTAAGGAATTGCTCAAAGGTGTCAATGACGACTTTCATAATTTGCCGGATAACGAAAAAAATAATGCTGCGTTTGCTCCCAAATCGCAGACCAATGATTTTGTGAATTTTATTGATTTTGTTTACCGGAATTTTGATGTATTTAAGTTACTGATAGAGTCCTCGAGGGGCTCCTCTTATGAGAACTATCTGCACGAATTAGTGGATATTCTCGTGGCGTCTACCATGCGGTTCATTAAAGAAACGAACCGTGAAGCGATTATCTTAGGAAAAAAAGTGACACCTGAAATTATCCATATACTGATTACCGCGCATTTAAATGGACTTTTCGAACCTGTTATTCACAATATGAGCCGTGAAGATGCCCGAATATATACAGAACAGCTTCAATATTTCTTTAATGCCGGATGGGCTGATATTCTTCACTAGAAAACAAATGCCGCTTAAGGGCATTTGCTTTTACGGCAACAGTTAGTCTTAGCTAACTTGAACGGAGATTAGGAGGGACGTAACGTAATGAAAGAAAAGAGTGTGTTTTTTCGCTTGTTCAGTTATATGGGAAAGTACAAAATAACGATGGCGGTTTCTGCGCTTATGGCTGCAATTGCTGCTGTAGTAAATTTAAGTGCATTTGTTTGTGTTTATAATGTTGCAAAGGAAATTGTGCAGTCATTGGGAGATTTTTCAAAATTGGATCAGGCCGGACTGGCGCAACTGGGATGGCAGGCTGTTTTCCTGATTTCTATGTCGTTCGGGTTGTATGGTATGGCACTGCTGTTTTCCCACATCACAGCATATAACACAGTGGCGGGGCTTCGAATCAAGCTGATCGATCATACAGGAGCGCTCCACTTGGGATACCACTCCATTAATCCGAGTGGAAAGCAAAGGAAAATCATTGAAAAGAATACAGATAATCTGGAAACTCTTATTGCGCATCAAATACCGGATTTTGTTCAGTCGTTGGTTTTGCCTGTTGCTTTTCTGGTGTTTATGTTTATATATGATTGGCGTTTGTCTGTAGTTTGCCTGCTTCCCATTTTGATCGGCTTTGGGATTCTTGCTTCTATGCTTAAAGGCGCAAGTGAGGGTCTGGCAAAGCAATACCAAAAATCAGCAGAAGATATCAGTAACGCAGCGACGGAGTATGTACGGGGGATCTCGGTTGTAAAGGCTTTCGGACAGACGGCCGATTCCTTCCGGCGTTATAAAGCATCTGTAAAAGAATACAGCGATTATATAATCAAATATGCGCTGTCTATGGAGAATAGTGACAGCGCATACAATACGGTCATTAACGGAATTTTCTTTTTTTTAATACCGGGAGGGATTATTCTCTTTAATTTTGGCGGAAATACCGAACGTATGATTCTGAGCTTTATTTTCTTTGCCGTGTTGATTCCCGCCGTTGTTACGATCTTAAATAGGATTATGAAAAGTGCATCCAATCTGATGGTTGCAAAATCATCTCTGGATGCCATCGATAAAATTATGAATGAGAAATCTCTGCCGCAAACCCGGGAACCCCGAATACCATTAAACTATGACATTACACTGGATCATGTATCCTTTGCCTACGAGGATGGCGCAGAAAAAGCACTGGATGATGTGTCCCTTACCATAGAACCAGGAACGATTACTGCCTTGGTAGGCGAATCCGGCGGTGGCAAAAGCACGATAGCCAATCTCATTGCTCGATTCTGGGATGTACAGGGCGGCTCCCTCAAAGTTGGCGGTGTAGATGTCAGAAATATGGACTATGATGAGTGGATGAAACAGGTAAGCATTGTATTTCAGGATACCAGTCTTTTTAAAATGTCTATTCTGGACAATGTGGCTTTTTATACGCCCGAAGTTTCGCGGGAGGATGTACTGCGCGCACTTCATTTGGCTCAATGCGATGACATTTTAGAGAAGCTTCCCCATAGTGCCGATACGGTAATCGGTACGAAAGGTGTCTACCTTTCCGGGGGAGAAATGCAGCGTGTCGCATTGGCACGCGCAATTTTGAAGGATGCTCCTGTAGTGCTGCTCGACGAGGCAACGGCATTTGCCGATGCGGAAAACGAGTATCTGATCCAAATGGCGTTGGACGAGCTGCTTCGGGGAAAGACAGTGCTTATGATTGCACACCGCCTGTCTACCGTTATCCACGCTGACCAAATTTGTGTGCTGGAGCACGGGAAAATTACAGAACGAGGAACCCATGCCGAGCTGCTGAAAGCGGGAGGCGTTTACACCCATATGTATGAAGAGTATCAAAGCAGCATTTCCTGGCGGATTGGAGGGAAAAAATATGTTTAAGAATATTTATCGTTTAAGCGCCGGTGCAAATCGGTCTATTTTAAAAGCCAGTTTTTTCATGACTCTTTTCAATCTGGCGGCCTTGCTGCCGGTAATCCTATTGGCACTTGTGACAAATGAGATGGTGAGCCGTTACTTTGGGTATACACAGGGTGCTATTCCGCTTTGGGGTTATTCGATCGCTGCCTTTGTCCTCATGGGCGTAATCTTTGTAACCTATAAGATCACCTATCGCAAAAAGTATTCCACCTCCGGCAGAGAGGACATGCGCCTACGCATGGAACTGGCTGATAAAATACGGCGGCTTCCCCTTTCTTATCTTGGTAAGAGGGATTTAAGCGATTTGACCTCAGTCATTATGGATGATGTCGCGGTTACTGCAAATACGCTTGCCACGGTTATGACAGAGCTGATCAGCGGCTTGCTTTCCGGATTTATCACTATCGGTATCCTTTTTATTTATGACTGGCGCCTGGCACTAAGCCTTGCCGCCTGCCTGCCCCTTGCCGCCATCTCTATGTCGATGTCCAAAGCGATTTCTGAGGGCGCAAATAAGAGGAACAAACAAAAGAAGCTGAATATCAGCGACGGTTTGCAGGAATATCTTGAAAATATAAAGGTGCTTCGGACTTCGCAGAAAATGGGTGACTATCAAAAGGGGATGGCATACAAAATCAAGCGAATTATTCCCGGCCTTGTCCTGCATGAGCTTCTGGCAGGGCTATCGATTTCCATTTCCTATAATGTTATGCGCATTGGACTGGGATTTGTCATTATCACCGGCTCGGCGCTGTTGATTTCGCGTGAGATCAGTATACTCACATTTTTGTTTTTCCTGTTCATCGCTGCAAGAATCTATGAGCCGCTGACAAGAGCGTGTGAAATGCTTGGCGAATTGATTTATTCGCTGGTCAGCGCAGGGAGGATTCGCACTCTGCTGGACTATCCCGAGCAGAACGGAAACGAAAATATAAATCTGTCGCAATTTGACATTTCCTTTGACCATGTCAGCTTTGGCTACAATCAAGAAGATGTGATCCACGACGTTTCCTTTACTGCCAGACAGGGCGAGATCACAGCTCTTGTAGGACCGTCCGGCTGCGGGAAAAGCACCCTGTGCAAATTGGCTGCACGCTTTTGGGATATACAGCGCGGAAGCATATCCATCGGCGGCGTTAATGTCAATTCTGTTTCTCCGGAAGCTCTGCTAAAGAATTATTCCATTGTTTTCCAGGATGTAGTTTTATTCAATGATACCATCTTTAACAATATCAGGATCGGCAAGGAGAATGCTACAAAAGAAGAGATCGTTGCCGCAGCAAAGCTGGCTCGCTGCGACGAGTTTATCGAGCGGTTGCCGCAGGGGTACGATACCGTAATCGGTGAGAATGGAAAAACGCTGTCAGGCGGCGAACGTCAGCGGTTGTCCATTGCTCGTGCATTTTTGAAGGATGCTCCCATTATTCTTCTGGACGAAAGCACTGCATCCATCGATCCTGAAAATGAGACAAAAATTCAGGAAGCAATCGGAACACTGATTGAAAATAAAACAGTACTGATTATTGCCCATAAACTGAGGTCCATTGTGGAATGCGATAATATTATTGTGCTTAAAGAGGGCCGTTTACTGGAAGAAGGAACACATGATAAGCTTATGGAGAAAAAAGGGTTATATCATCGGCTATATGCGCTGCAAAACGAGAGCATGACATGGGCAGTTAAAACAGTCTGAACAATTAAGAAGTCTCTTTTCAGAAAGGAACTATGCAAAATGAAAAAACAAAAAGACATCAACCGTTTAGACGGAAAAGGTAGCTCCTGTTGCGATTATTTCATTTTCATGGATGGTGGAAAGGTGGTCTGCAGTGGATCTTGGAACGAGAAAACCAAGCAATATGTGTCCGAATATTTTCGTATTCAGCGGTGATACTTTCCGATTGGAATAACAAGGGGGAATTTGAAACCGGATCATTTATTACGCAGCAGTCGAGTCCAAAAATATCTTTTATTAGTTCGGGTGAAATGACCTTGGCCGGAGTTCCCTCTACGATCAGCCTTCCCTGACGGATTGCAAACAGATAATCCGCATATCGTGCAGACAGATTGATATCGTGCAATACCATTACGATAGTAATCCCTCTTGTCCTGTTCAGCTCTGTCAGCAAGTCCAGAATTTCCACCTGATAGGCGATATCCAGGAATGTGGTCGGTTCATCCAAGAGCAGAATATCCGTCTGCTGGGCCAGCGCCAGTGCAATCCACACTCTTTGCCGTTGTCCTCCTGAAAGCTTATCTACACTATGGTTAGCAAGTTCCGCGATTCCCATAACTTCAAGAGCTTCTAAGGCAGCATCGTAATCACTTTTACTCATACTTTTCATTATAGTACGGTAAGGAAACCTTCCCCGGCAAACCAAATCAAATACCGTAATACCTTCCGGAACTACCGGAGACTGAGGCAGCAGCCCCAGGGTTTGTGCCAGCAGCTTTGATGGATAGGATTCTATCTTTTTGCCGTCCAATACAATATTCCCTCCTTCCGGTTTGATCAGTCTTGACAGAGTCTTCAGTAACGTAGATTTTCCGCTGCCGTTCCCTCCGATTATAACGCTGATTTTATTGCTTGGAACGCAAATATCTATCCCATCTATAATAATTTTTTTGTCATAACCGGCAATCACCTTTTCTGCCGACAATAAATGTTCTTTCATGATCCATTTCCTCCTTTGCTATTAACCCGTACCAATAAAAACAGCATATAAGGAGCGCCCAATACGCCCGTGATAACACCTGCCGGATATCTTGTTCCTAAAGCATACTGCCCGACCAAATCTGCGGCAAGTACGAGCAATGCGCCTACCAGACCGGCAGATATCGTATTTACTCCGCTTTTTCCGACCAATCTGGATGCAATAGGACCTGACAAAAATGCTACAGATGCAATGGGGCCTGTGATAGAAGTGGCAAATGCAACTAAGAATACGGCTCCCAATATAAGTACCAGATACATTATATTTACTTTTACTCCCATAGTGGCGGCAGATTCATCTCCCAGCTGCATCACTTTCAGATGCCTTCCAAATAATGTGAGCACAAAGCCCCCAATGATAACTACCGCAAATAGGCTCGGTACTCCGTCCATCTGAACGCCGTTTAAGCTCCCGTTCAGCCAGCGGAGAGCTGTGGCTACGTCATATTGGGCTCCTTTCAGTAATACAAAGGATATTCCGGCCCTCAGCATTGCCTGAATTCCTATCCCGATAAGAATCAAACGGACCTTGGAAAAGCTTTTTCCCTGTGACAGCAAGTAGATACTGACGGCTACGGCAAGCCCCGCTATAAGTGATATAATTGATACAGTTTCACCGCTCATATGCAGCACTAAAATACAGAAAACGGCTGCAAAACCGGAACCGGCGGTGACACCTATAATATCAGGACTCGCCAAATCGTTTCTGAGTAAAGTCTGAAAAGTATTTCCAGCCATGCCAAATGCCATACCAGCTAAAATGCCGGTGAGCATTCTGGGCAGCCGCAGTGTTTTTATCGTAAATACCGCACCTTCTATTTCTTCTCCTCTTAATACCCTGTATATCACATCGGGAGAATAAATCGTATTTCCGTATATAAGCATGAATATTGACAGGAGAAAAATAAGAACAAGCAGTACAATAACTGCCACAATATGCTGGCGGCGTCTCTTATGGTACCCGCTCATTATTAAATTTTTTGTAGAATTCGATATCATATAGAGTTCACCTTCGCTTTCCGGGCAATCATAATAAAGAAGGGGGCACCCAAAAAGGCTGTTATGATTCCTACTTCAAGTTCGCCGGGGCTTCCGATTACCCGCCCTATTACATCGGACACAATTAAGAGGCCTGCTCCGCCGATTGCAGACATAGGAATAATGTACTTTAAGTCAGGACCGAATATGATCCGCATGAAATGGGGAATCATTAGGCCCACAAAGCCAATGGGGCCTGCCAAAGCTGTTGTTGCACCGCATAGCAGTACTCCTGCGAAAGCGCCTAATCCTCGAGTCAGTTTTATATTGGTTCCCAGACTTGTTGCTATTTCATCTCCAAGAGCGAGAGAATTCAAAGAGGGAATCAATAGGATGGCAATCAGGAAACCTATTGCCAGATATGGGGCCATAATCTTTATATCATCCCAGCCGGTACCGCCGATGCTTCCGACCTGCCAAAATCTAAAAGCGTCCATAACAAGTGATTTGGGCAGCATAACCGTATTGACCAGAGAAGATAATGCAATGCTTGTGGCAGTCCCTGATAAGGCCAGTTTAATTGGTGTAATCTCTCCGTTTCCGACAGCGGCGATTGCATACACAAACACAGCCGTAGCTCCTGCTCCGATTAACGCCAGCCAGATGTACTGATTCGGCAGATTGATATTAAAAAATGCAATACCGCATACAACAAATAAAGAAGCGCCGGTATTTACGCCCAGTATGCTTGGATCTGCTATCGGGTTTCTCGTGATAGACTGCATAAGGGCACCCGATACGCCGAGTGCCCCTCCTGCTATTATGCCAAAGACCATTCTTGGAATTCTTGCCTGCACTACACTGACCGTAAAAGAATCTCCGCCTGCGCCGGTAAGTGCCGCAAGAACATCGCTTACCGGAACATTTCGAGAGCCTGCCGCCAGAGAAAGCAGGCCGCATAACACGATACCTATGGAACTTAAAAAAATAACAATTTTATTCTTGGATATTTTCATTTACCTTTTCTGCCGCCTCATTTAACAATGCAAGGTACTCATCAATAGTAGCCGGAATTGATAATACGGAAGGAGTAGTAGATGCTGTAAGTGCTGTCGTTGAATCGAGCATTACCAAAGCTCCGTCTGCAACTGCCGGTATTTGTCCTACCAGACTGTCTGCCTGTAAGGCTTGAAGTACGGAATCGTCACCGTATGTTACAATCATGTCGATATCTTTTAAGGCATCAATATTCTCTGCACTAATAGTAACAGTAAATGCGCTGGGGTCATCCGCTAACTGAAGTACACTTTCAGGGAATTCAAACCCAAGGTCCATTAAATAGGATGCGCGCGGATCTGTAGGCAGATAAATATAAAACGTACCTAAGTCGGAAGCATTAAAATAGAAGAAGGCAGCTGTTTTGCCCTGTAAGCTTTCATACTCAGCAACTTTCGTGTTGATTAAATCTTCCGTTTCGGCAATCAACACTTCTGCTTCCGCTTCTTTTCCCATACCTCTGGCATCCAGAAGAGTCTGCTCTCTCCAATAGGTCTGCCAAGGGTATTCAGGGTATGCAATAACAGGAGCTATCTGACTTAACAAGTCATATTCTTCCTGCGTTATTCCGGAATATGCCGCTAAAATTACGTCCGGTGCCGTATCACTGATCGCTTCATAATCCAGACCGTCGGTATCATCAAAGACCACCGGCTCTTCTGTTCCGAGTTCTTTATACTTATCTGCTGTCCAGAAAAGAAGGCCGTTTTCATCAACTGCTCCGAAATTCGCTTTTGAAACTCCGACGGGAACAACTCCCAAAGCGAGGGGAACATCCTGATTGCCCCAGGATATGGTCGCAATACGTTCCGGCTGGCTTTCGATAACGGTTTCACCAAAAGCATGTGTGATAGTAACAGGATATGTAACGGCAGCGTCCTTTGAAGCAGCATCTTTAGAGGTATCCTCTCCGGCAGTTTCTTCAACAGCGGCTTCTTCGACTGCTGCCTTATCGCCTGTTTCTTCTGTTATTTCATTAACGGTTGCCTTGCTGCCGCAGGCTGTAAAAACGGTAGTAATAGCTAAAAGTGCCATAAGGCCTAATCTGATTTTTTTTTGTCGCATATACATATTTGCTCTCCTTTATATAAAATATAATCCATTCATGGTTAGATGCGCCTAACTTAGAATGGATTATACTTTATGAGGAGAATTCTGTCAACTAAAAGCTAAAGTTTATTAAAATATTTTTAATAGCAATTTTTTCCGTCAATATACCGTATACCTTATAAAGAAAAACTGTCGTGTAGCAATAAGTCGCAAGAACACGTATAGTGTACCGGTTCTGCACCATTGCCTTCCATCAGATGAAGTGCAATATCAAAGGCCTTCATTGTTATTTCATCAATCGGTCTTGCTATCATAGATAAGGAAGGAATATAATTCACGATATGATCTGCGTCTCCGGATGAGCCGAAGCAAAGTAATTCGGCGTCTCTGGGAATCAGAAAGTGATTGCGCGCCAGAAGTGGTATGGCGCCAAAAGCCAATGTGCTGTTCATACATATGATAACTTCCGGTTTTGTTTCCATATTTAAAATATGGCGTGCACCGATGGCTCCTCCGATCATAGTATTTTCCGTAGCAATAAAGTTCTCTTCTAGAAGATAGATCCCACTGTTCTTACAGCACCGTATGAACATATTGAGATACTCGTCTCCGTGCTGCCAGCTGTCACTGCCTGAAAGGACCAGCAGATTACGATAACCTTTTGCAACGATCATTTTTACTGCTTTCTCAATTGCTTCATCAGCCAGATAGGAAACGCTGGGATATTTCTTACTTATATAGTTATATATTACAAAGGGCAAGTCTTCTGCCTGCTCTTCCAGAGTTTTCAAATCAGTCTCACTTTCGATACTGATTACCGCCGAATCATAGGCCGACCGCTGCACTGTTTCGAGCTTATCCTTCAAGTGATTTTTTTCATACGGACACAGTAAAAGATTATAATCGCGTCCTATTTGCTTTCTGTGCTTATTGATGCTTGCAATAATGACATTCATATCCATCCATACAGAATCCACAGGCATAAAAAAGGTAATTGTAGGCTGCCATACATGTACTCCATTTGTGTCACAAGCTGAGGAATTTATTTTATACCCAAGTTGTTTTGCGGCTTTTACTACTTTCAGGGCAGTACCGTCCGCCACCTTATGCTCTTTTGCTGTCCCGTTTAACACAAAACTTACTGTTGATACGGATACTCCTGCAAGTTTTGCAACATCTTTCATAACAGCCATATCTAACCTCCGCATTTTAATTACATTATTTCTTAAACATAAATCAGTTCATTATGTTTAATATACATACTTTACCATAAAAATTCAATTTATATTTAATAAACTAAAATTATTTTAGTTGACGTGTCACCAGTCAAATAATTCGCAAATAGAAGGAGATAGTGTATAATAGACTGAAAATAGACAAAGGTTTATTATGCAAATATGTAAAAGCAACAAAGGCTGAGAGGGATATAATAAGCATGAAAGAATACATGGAAGGTCTTTTTGGAAGGAAATCCAGCATACAAAGAAAGGTTATCATCGTGTACTTGCTTATGGCTGTACTTCCGATCATCATCATAACCTTTTCTGCAAGCATCATGTACTACAACAGCATTTTAAAAGGTGCCTACAGTCTTGTAGAGCAGAATACAAGACAGCATGAGGTTGTTGTTCAGGAAAGGATGGACGCCCTGAAGGGCGTTTTGTATGAACTACTCATCAATAACGAATGCATTAAGCTGGCTGACAGCATTAATAAAGGAGATGAAGAGGACCTTCTGGTAAATGGAGCCGCTATGGAGACCTTGCTTCGAAGGAGCGTTTATACCTACCAGAGCATCCGGAGCGCCGCTTTTGTCGCGGATAACGGGCAGTATGTAACCTATTCAAAATGGTATGGCAGTATGAACGAAAGTATTTGGGCGGATCCGGAGCAAAGAGAAGAAATTTACGATAAAATCAATAAAGAACAGAAATTATCTTTTATAGCTTCCGTTAATTTAAGCAATACGGAAGGAAGAGATGATTATGTTATAATGATGGGTTACCCGGTAAAACATCTCAAGACAAAAGAGCAAAAAGGCGTGTTGGTTATGGCGCTGGATGATGATGTACTTTTGTTTGATGAAGGCGATGAGAGCAGGGAGAACGGAAAAGAAGCAAACGGAATTACTACGGTAATATTGAATGGTGAGGACAGAATCATTGCCGGGGTTCAAAACTCTTACTTAAATAAGAATTATAACGACTATCTGGATGATGAATTCGGTAATATCAAAAGAATATCGGAGAATAGAAAAAAGATAGAGGGAACTGATTGGACAATTGTAAATATTATTGATACCGCCGTATACAGAAAAGATATCTATCATCTGGTAAGTGTGGTCTTTATTCTCATGATAACGGTTACCTGTTTCTTTTTTTTGATTGTGTTTTTTGCATCGAGAAAGTATATAGGAACTGTCCAGAAGATAGCACAGGGTATCCATGATTATGAAGGGATAGGCGAAGATAAGATCGATGTGGATGTGAATGAAAAGGATGAGCTATATGTAATCGTCAGACAGTTCAATAAGATGACGGAAAGGGTTAATTCCCTTGTAGAAATGCTCCGTCAGAGAAATGAGGAGATCAAGGCGGCAGCAATCAGCCAGAAGCATGCGGAGATAAAGGCCCTTGAAGCTCAGATCAACCCTCATTTCCTTTTCAATACACTGGATTCCATTAACTGGAGAGCTATTGAACATGATGAGGTGGAAATCAGCGATATGCTGGGAACATTAGGAAGCCTTTTGAGATACAGTGTTTCCAACATCGATATGGAAGTAGTGCTGGAAGCGGAGATCAGCTGGTTGAAAAAATACATTTTTCTCCAAAGAGACCGTTTTCATGATTCATTTGACTGCAGCTATGATATTACTGAGCAAGCGATGGAATTTCCTATTTATAAAATGCTCTTGCAGCCTATCATTGAAAATACGATATTGCATGCTTTTGAAGAGGTAAAGGAAGGCGGAATGATCTATGTGAAAGCTTTTGTCCGCCAGGATGAAAAACTCGAAATCCGTATCAAGGACAATGGCTGCGGCATGGAGAACGAGGTCGTTGCTGAGATTACACAAGAAATAGAGGAGAAAGGCCCTCTTAACAGCAAGCGTATAGGGATCAGCAATGTCATCCACAGGCTGAGGATATATTATCAGGAAGAAGCGGAGATTATTGTTAACAGTAAGCTTAGTGAAGGCAGCGAATTTATTCTGATCATACCGAACAGACAAGACGAGAGAAGGAGATAGGCGATGAAAACGATTGTTATCGTAGAAGATGAATTCAGAATCAGACAGGGCCTTGGAAGCCTTATTAATAAAGTGGATATGGGGTGTAAGGTAATAGGGGAAGCTGAAAACGGATATGAGGGCCTTAAAATGATTCAGGATTTGGAGCCTGATATTGTGATCACCGATATCCAGATGCCCAAGATTGACGGTCTGCAAATGATTGAGCAGGCAAAGGAAATGGGAGCAGTCTGTACATTTGTAATACTGAGCGGTTATGCCGATTTCGAATATGCGAGAAGAGGAATACGGCTTGGTGTAAAAGAATATCTGTTAAAGCCGGCAACGATATCCAGTGTCAAGGAATTACTGATCAAGCTGGCGGGAAACGGAGAGGAAGAAGCCTGCCGGCCGGAAGAAGAATATTCGGGGATGGTGAAGGAAATGATCGCGATTATGGAGGAAAGTTACGGCATGCGTCTGGGGCTCGATACTTTTGCCGATAAATTCAGACTGACGCCTGAATATATAAGTAATTTGTTTGCCAAAGAAACAAAAATGACATTTTCCAACTATTTAAAAAAAGTCCGGATAGAAAAAGCCAAGGAGCTTATTTTGTCTACTGATATGAAGATTTATGAAGTGGCATGCAGTGTAGGGTATTCGGATCAGAAATATTTTTCCAAAGTATTTAAGGAATATACAGGAGTTTCAGCTAAGCAGTTTGCAATAGATGTACAAAAAAATAAAAGAAAATAGAAAGATTTTATACACTTTTTTTAAAATATTGGAATTTTTTGTTTGCTTTCCAGCGATTATACTAAAGTTACAAAGAAACGAAGGAGGGTAACAGATGAAAAAGAGTATAGCATTATTAACGGCAATGGCAATGGTTGCCGGAACACTTATGGCATGCGGGAGCAGCACGGAATCAGCTTCCGGGGAGAAGGTAACAGAAGCAGCGGACAATACGGCAGTAGAAAATGAAAATACCGAGGGTACCGATTCCGGTACCGACAAGACATCTGCAGACGGAAGAACGGAGATTACTTTCTGGCACTATATGTCGGAAGACAAAGAAGGAAAATATGTGAACCAGGCTGTAGAAGAATTCAACAATGCACAGGATGAAATCTATGTAACAGCGCAATATTTACCGAGAGATGAGCTCATGAAGCAATACACGATCGGTGTGGTATCGGGAGAATTGCCGGATTGCGGCATGGTGGATAACCCGGATCATAATTCTTATGCGTCCATGGGTGTTTTCGAGGATATCACAGACCTTTACAATTCATGGGAAGATGCAAGTTTCATGGAGGGTTCTATTAACTCCTGCTATTATGAAGGTAAATTATACGGACTTCCGTGGGGAAACAATTGCCTGGGCCTTTTCTATAACAAGGAAATGCTGGATGCGGCAGGGATAGAGGTACCCACCACCTGGTCTGAACTGGAAGCAGCTTGTGAAAAATTGACAACAGATACATGTAAAGGACTGGCTATTTCGGCAATCGGTAATGAGGAAGGCACCTTCCAGTATATGCCCTGGTTATTGTCTTCAGGCGGAAGCGTGACCGATTTAGCTTCCGAAGGCTCTAAAGAATCCATGTCATATTTATATGGCTTAATTGAAAAAGGTTATATCAGCAGAGAATGCGTGAACTGGACGCAGGCAGATGCTGAAAAGCAATTTGCAGCAGGACAGGCAGCTATGATGATCAACGGTCCCTGGCAGTTCTCGGGACTTGCAGATGATGCTCCGGACCTTGCTTACGGCGTTGCAAAAGTTCCGAAGGCAGATAACGGAGAATATGCTTCCGTACTCGGAGGTGAGAATGTTGCTATCTGTACCGGCGCTAATGTAGAGGCATCATGGAAATTCTTAACCTGGATTACGAGCAAAGAAAAGTCACAGGATATTTGCAAATCCATCGGACGTTTTTCACCGAGAGCCGATGTAAATGTACAGGAAATGTTTGCGGACGATCCTCTTAATTCCGTGTTTGCGGAGGTAATGCCGAGTGCGCAGTCCAGAGGTCCTTCACCTGATTGGCCGGAAATCTCCGCAGCAATTTACACCGCACAGCAGGAAGTGTTCACAGGACAAAAAGATGTGGATACCGCAATGACGGATGCTCAGGCTAAGATAGATGCTATAGGTTCAAAATAAAAAGATAAAGTCCCATCGCATGTACAATAATAAATTGTGATGTGATGGGACTTTTTGTACTGTAAAACACTCATTGGAAAGGAAGGTTGAATATGCAGTCAAATAAGCGGGAGAGAAGAGAACAGATACTCGGATATTTTTTTATTGTACCGGCGGTTATTTATATGCTGACATTTATAGGATACCCGATTGCATACAACTGGATGATCAGTCTTCAGGACGTGACTGCAAAAACATTGGGCAGCGCAGCAAGAGACTTTGTAGGGCTTAATAATTATAAGTTAATTTTTATGGATTTAACCTTTAGAAAAGCGTTATTACACACATTTGTTTATACGATCGGATGCCTGGTAATTCAATTTTCGCTGGGATTTTTATTTGCGATGTTTTTTGCTAAGAAGTTTGCACTTTCAAAGGCAATCAGAGGGTTTATTGTTATCAGTTGGATGCTTCCGGTCACGGTAACCGCACTTGTATTTAAGTTTATGTTTGCAGAAAGCAATGGTATCATCAACACTATTTTGATGAATTTACATATAATCAAGCAGCCGATCGGATGGCTTCTTCAAGGAAATACGGCAATGCTCGGACTCATAATCGCTAATTCATGGGTAGGGATTCCTTTCAATATGCTGCTGCTTACTACGGGATTGAATAACATTCCGGGGGACATATATGAAGCTGCCTCCATCGACGGAGCGAGCGGAACACAGAAGTTTTTCAAAATTACGATTCCTCTTCTGAAACCGACAATTATGTCCGTATTGGTTCTTGGCTTTGTTCTTACCTTCAAAGTATTTGATCTGGTATATGTAATGACCGGGGGAGGGCCGGTGGATGCGACGGAAGTATTGTCGACTTATTCTTACAAGCTGTCCTTCCAGCTGTTTCATTTCGGAGAAGGAGCGGCAGTCGCCAATGTATTGTTTGTCTGCTTGTTTCTGGTAGCGTTAGTATACCTGAAAACAATTTCAAAGGATGAAGTGATATAAGCGAAGTACAGGAAGAAAGGAGAACAGCTATCATATGAAAAATACACACCTTACTTATAGACATAAAAACATTTTACTCAGTGCGGCAGCCGTAATCATCGCTTGTATTTTCCTGTTTCCGCTATACTGGATTGTAGTTAATTCCTTTAAGCTGGACAGCGAAATCTTTGCCGGTACGCCGACGTTGTGGCCTGAAGATTTTACTTTAAAAGCATATAAAGACCAATTGGGAAGCCTGTCTGTCACAATGAAGAATTCGGTCATCATAGCGGCCGGTTCTATGCTTTTGTCCTTATGCCTGTCGGTTCCGGCGGCATATGGTCTGGCAAGATACAAAGTGAGAGGAATGAAAGTGTTCGTATTGATATTCCTCATTACGCAGATGCTTCCCGCCTCTCTGGTTCTGACACCATTATTTTTGATTTTTTCAAAGCTGGGAATCTTGAATTCCTATTGGGCGCCTATTTTGTCCACGGCGACCATATCCATACCGTTTATTGTCCTGATGCTCCGGCCGGGTTTCCTTAGTATGCCGAAAGAACTGGAAGATGCCGCAAAAATAGACGGCTGTAATGCACTTACCGCCTTTTTCCGCATTGCGATTCCTATTTCAAAGCCTACGGTAATTACCGCGGCATGCTTCAGCTTCGTATTTGCCTGGAATGATCTGGCATATTCCATGACCTTTAACACAAAAGAAGTGATGCGCCCGATGACATCGGCCATCTATACATTTATGAATCAATACGGCACAAAATGGAACAGTATTATGGCATATGGAGTCCTGTTGATTCTTCCAAGCTGCATCATCTTTGTCACTATGCAGAAACATATCGTGGAAGGTATGACGAGCGGTTCCGTAAAAGGATAAATATTAAATTTATCGGAAACTTTCCACGGTGGATTTGTTTTTTTCTCCGGCGTTTGCGGCTGTATTTTTAAAGGAAACCTCAAAGCAGTCATAACCGGACGGGTCGGCAGCAAAGCACCTCCATGTGCGCCGCTGCCTAAACGCCGCATCCTTGCGGCGTTTCCCCTGAGAGCGTCGGTTTCCTTAAGAAAATGCAAGCCGCTAACTAAAGGAGGCAAAAACAAACACACCGTGGAAAGTTTTAGCTAAGTTATGAAATGGCACATAAAATTGTTGAAAGGAGAATTAGTAAGATGAATGTATTTAGGCAGGAAGAGAATTGTTTGAAATTTCATTATGACGCAGAGGAGCTTTGGATCCAACCATGGGGGCCCAACAGCTTTCGTGTCCGTGCTTCGAAAATGGCTAAAATGCCTGATGAGCGTTGGGCGCTTGAGATGGAGCCGGAGAGGACAGTACCTGAAATAAGAATAGAAAAGGATTATGCGGCAATTAAAAACGGTAAAATTGAGGCCAGGATTTCCCGTTATGGAAAGCTCACATTTTATAACCAGAAAGGGGAAGTGCTGTTAGATGAATATTTGCGGAACAGATTGGACGTATTCGCGGATTACTGCAGCGCACTTGAGGTTGAAGCCAGAGAATTCAAGCCCATTCCGGGAGGGGATTATCATCTGTCGATGCGTTTTGTTTCCAATCCTGAGGAAAAAATATATGGCATGGGACAATATCAGCAGCCTTATCTGAATCTTAAGGGTGCGGATCTCGAACTGGCACAGAGAAATTCACAGGCCAGTGTACCGTTTGCTATTTCCTCCCTGGGATATGGATTTCTTTGGAATAATCCGGCAGTTGGAAGGACTATATTCGGCAAGAATATTACAACCTGGGAAGCATATTCCACCAAAGCACTGGATTATTGGATTACGGCGGAGGATACTCCTTCCAAAATAGAAGAGGCATATGCCGGGGTGGCGGGCACGGTGCCTATGATGCCGGATTACGCTATGGGATTCTGGCAGTGTAAGCTTCGTTACCAGACGCAGGAGGAGCTTTTGGAGGTAGCAAGGGAATACAAAAGAAGGGAACTCCCTATTTCCGTTATTGTTATTGATTACTTCCACTGGCCGCTGCAGGGCGACTGGAGATTTGATCCTGAGTATTGGCCGGATCCGGATGCCATGATTAAAGAATTGAAAGATATGGGTATCGAGCTAATGGTCTCCATATGGCCCACTGTGGATTATCGCAGTGAGAATTTTAATGAGATGAAGGAAAAGGGATACTTAATCCGTGCCGACAGGGGATTTCGTATGGTTATGGATTTTCAGGGAAATACTGTTCATTTCGATGCGACTAATCCTGAAGCCAGGGAATATGTATGGCAGAAAGCGAAGAAGAACTATTATGATAAAGGTATAAAAGTGTTCTGGCTGGATGAGGCAGAGCCGGAATACAGTATTTATGATTTCGACAACTACCGTTATTATATGGGGCCCAACGTACAAATTGGAAATATTTATCCTGCTATGTATGCGAAAACCTTTTTTGACGGCATGAAAGCGCAGGGACAGGAGAATATCATCAATCTGCTCCGCTGTGCATGGGCAGGCTCCCAGAAATATGGAGCGCTCGTGTGGTCGGGAGATATTCATTCCAGTTTTGGGAGCCTGCGCAATCAGCTGGCAGCAGGATTGAATATGGGAATTGCAGGAATTCCATGGTGGACTACCGATATCGGAGGATTTCACGGTGGAGATCCAGAAGACCCTGCATTTCAGGAGTTATTGATAAGATGGTTTGAGTATGGAACTTTCTGCCCGGTTATGCGTTTGCACGGTTATAGAGAACCGCTGAAAGAGCCTATGGGAACAGAGGGAGGGGCAGCCTGCGTTTCCGGTGCGGATAATGAGGTATGGTCCTTTGGAGATGAAGCCTATGAAATCTGCAAGACTTATTTACAGCTTCGGGAGAATATGAAGCCTTATATCACAGAATTGATGAAAGAGGCCCATGAAAAAGGAACGCCGGTTATGAGACCGTTATTTTATGATTTCTCCGAAGATGCAAAAGCATGGGAAATTGAAGATGAATATATGTTTGGCCCGGATTTTCTTGTCGCACCTATCCTGTATGCGGATATGAGGAAGAGAGAAGTCTATCTGCCAAGCGGCAGTAAATGGAAAAGCTATTGGACCGGAGAAACGTTTGATGGAGGAAGCTCTATCGAAGTGGATGCTCCTCTTGCGCAGCTTCCGGTATTTACAAGGTGTAATTAGGTTAATGAATATTTTCAACTGTTGATTTCCCGTCGACGAACGCAGACACGAGGTAAGGTTGAAAGGAGCATTGGTATAATGATGAAAGCTGCGGTATTTTACGGTAAGAAAGATCTAAGGATAGAAGAAGTGAAAAAGCCTGTTCCCGGGTATGGAGAGATACTCATCAAGGTGCATGCCTGCGGGGTGTGCGGAACTGATGTACATATTTATGAAGGAGACGAGGGCGCCGCGAAAAGTCCTGCCGGAACTATCCTGGGACATGAATTTTCCGGTGAAGTGAAGGAAATAGGAAAAGGAGTAAAGAGAATAAAGGCTGGGGACAGGGTATGTGTGGATCCCAATAAGCTATGCGGCAAATGCGAATATTGCAGGAATGGTATCGGTCATTTCTGTGAAAACATGATCGGTATCGGAACGACGGTGAACGGGGGATTCGCAGAATATTGTACGGTACCTGAAGAACAGGCATACATTATTTCCGAGGCGCTTACTTTTGAGGAAGCTGCAATGGCGGAGCCGGTAGCATGCTGTCTGCATGGAATCGATATGTGTGAGATACATCCAGGGGATACGGTGGCGATATTCGGAATGGGGATGATCGGACTTCTTATGCTGCAGCTTGCGCGCATCAGCGGAGCGGCGAGGATCATTGCCATAGAGCCCGTAGAGGTCAAGCGTGAACAGGCTCTGAAGCTGGGCGCAGATATTGTAATAGATCCGATAAAGCAGGATATAAAGCAAATGCTTTTGGAGAATCAAGTTACCCGCATCCATACGGTAATCGAGTGTGTCGGAAGGATTGACAGCATGAAACAGGCATTGGAGATTGCAGGAAAGAAATCGGTTATAATGCTGTTCGGACTTACAAGGCCGGAGGAGGAGCTTGCGATCAAACCCTTTGAGCTTTTTAGAAAAGAGATTACATTAAAAGCATCTTTCATTAATCCCTACACGCAGCAGCGTGCTATTTCCCTGATAGAATCGGGAAAAATTGATGTCAGATCCATGATCTATAAAAAGCTGTCCTTGGAAGAACTGAATATGGTATTGGGAGACGCAGCTATGCGTAGTCAGGGCAAGATCATCATAGGATGATAGGAGAAAACGTTGAATAAAAAACGTATTCAACTGTTGATTTGAGTGCGCGTTGTAACGCGCAGATGGGAATAATTATGAAATTTACAAATGGGTATTGGCGTATCAGGGAAGAGATAGATCCTGTTTATGCCGTTGAATATTATGACTGCGAGGTAAAAGACAATAAATTGACCGTATATGCGGCAACCAGGCATATGGGGGATCGAGGTGATACGCTGAATCAGCCGATGCTTACGGTAACCTTTTCCAGCCCTATGGAAGATGTGATCAAAGTTTCTGCGGTACACTTCAAAGGTGCCTTAAATAAGGGTCCTGATTACGAAGTAAATGAGCAAAGCGGCGATTTTATTTCCATTTCCGAAACGAAAGAAAAAATTACATATACCTCGGGAAAAACCAGTGCTGTTATTTATAAAACTGCAAACGCCTGGAAGGTGGAATTCAAAGATGGGAACAGACTTCTTACCGAGAGCAGTTACCGTAACCTCGCTTACATGAAGAATAAAGAAACAAAGCAAAATTACATGGCGGAGCAGCTCCTTTTGGACGTGGATGAATACGTATACGGCATGGGAGAGCGTTATACACCTTTTATAAAAAACGGGCAGGTTGTAGAAATCTGGAATGAAGACGGAGGAACGGCTTCTGAACAGACATACAAAAATATTCCCTTTTATATTACAAATAAAGGTTATGGAGTATTCGTAGGACATGCCGGAGATGTTCATTTTGAAGTAGGCAGTGAAAAGGTAGAAAGAGTACAGTTCAGCGTGCGGACCGAACAGCTGGAATATTATATTTTAAACGGCCATACGCCAAAAGGAACTGTGCAGTTATATGCGCAGCTCATGGGAAAGCCGGCGCTTGTGCCTTCTTGGTCTTTTGGGCTGTGGCTGACCACATCTTTTACTACAAACTATGACGAGAAAACGACAACGAGTTTTATTCAGGGCATGGCTGACAGAGATATTCCTCTCCACACCTTTCATTTTGACTGCTTTTGGATGAAGGGTTATGAATGGTGTAATTTTGAGTGGGACAAAGACACCTTCCCGGATCCGGAAGGAATGCTTGGGCGTTATAAAGAAAGAGGACTTCATATCTGCGTATGGATCAACAGCTATATCGGGCAGAAATCGGCGCTATTTGATGAGGGGATGGAGCATGGATACTTCGTTAAGAATGCTGACGGATCGGTATGGCAGTGCGACAGATGGCAGGCGGGAATGGCGCTGGTGGATTTCACTAATCCGCAGGCCTGCAAGTGGTATGAGGATAAGCTGGAGAGACTGATCGATATGGGGGTAGACTGCTTCAAGACGGATTTCGGGGAAAGGATTCCGGTGACCGGAGTGCAGTATTTCGACGGCTCCGATACGGTGAAGATGCACAATTATTATACCTACCTATATAATAAAGTGGTGTTCGAACTGTTAGAAAGAAAGCTCGGAAAGGGTAAGGCTCTTGTCTTTGCAAGATCTACGGCAGCAGGAGGACAGAAATACCCTGTCCACTGGGGCGGTGACTGTACGGCTACTTACCCCTCCATGGCGGAGGATCTTAGAGGCGGACTGTCCCTGGCGCTTGGAGGCTATGGTTTTTGGAGTCATGACATAGGAGGCTTTGAACAAACGGCTTCAGCCGATGTGTATAAACGCTGGTGTGCCTTCGGACTGTTAAGTTCCCACAGCAGGCTGCATGGTTCTGATTCCTATCGGGTGCCGTGGCTGTTCGATGAGGAAGCATGCGATATCTTAAGAAAGTTTGTGAAGCTGAAATGTTCCCTCATGCCTTATATCTACGCACAAGCAGTAAAAGCACATAAAGAAGGAATTCCTATGATGCGCCCTATGTTCCTGGAATTTCCGGAGGATTTAACATGCGAGACCTTGGATAAACAGTATATGTTGGGAGATTCCTTGCTGGTAGCTCCTGTTTTGAAGGAAACAGGAGAAGTTTCTTACTATCTGCCGGAAGGAAAGTGGACTAATTATCTTACCGGAGATGTGAAAGAAGGAGGTAAATGGTATAAGGAAATATTTGACTATTTCCACCTTCCGCTAATGGTAAGGGAAAATACCGTTCTGGCGATAGGAAATAATAATGAAAGGCCGGATTACGATTATACGGATGGCACCACATTAAAGCTGTTCCAGATTCAGGATGGAGCAAAGATTCATACAATGGTACCTGATATTGACGGCAAGGAAACATTGAAGGTTTCCGTTTCGGCGAAAAAGGGCAAAATCTCTTTAAGTGTTCTTTATACATTGCAATCCGAGGGAAGAAAGAGCTTCTTTGTGGAAGCGGCAGGCCATCCGGAAGCAAAAGTGACAATAACAGAAAACCGGGCGGAAATTGTGCTATAATTGAGAAGAAAAAGCACATAAGGAAGGCGGCTCAGATATGGAATACGAAAGTCAGAAAATCAGAAAATCGGCTCCCGAAATGGATCCTCTTAGAATGGGAATGGGATGGACTGCGGAGGATTTGGAAAAGCCTCAGATTTTGATAGAAAGCACCTTCGGGGACAGTCATCCCGGAAGTGCTCATCTGTTCGGCCTCGTGGAAGAAGCGAGAAAGGGTGTGAATGAGACCGGCGGAAAGGCTGCAAGGTATTTCGCCACCGACATCTGTGACGGTATGGCTCAGGGACACGACGGCATGAATTATTCCCTGCCCTCCAGAGACGCCATCGCCAATCTGATTGAAGTCCATGCCAGAGCCACGGTTTTCGACGCAGGGGTATTTATCGCAAGCTGCGATAAGGGGGTGCCTGCTCACCTTATGGCAATAGGAAGACTGAATATTCCCTCCATAGTTGTTACCGGAGGCGTTATGGATGCAGGGCCGGATCTGCTCACACTGGAACAGATCGGTGCTTACAGCGCCAAGTATAAAAGAGGAGAGATATCCGAGGAGGAGCTTACCTACTATAAACAGCACGCCTGCCCCTCCTGCGGTGCCTGTTCCTTCATGGGAACGGCCTCTACCATGCAGGTCATGGCGGAAGCGTTAGGACTTATGATTCCCGGAAGTGCGCTTATGCCAGCAACAGACGCAGATCTTAAGGAAATGGCATATAAGGCAGGAATCCGGGCGGTAGGGTTGGCAGAAGAGGGAAGGAAGGCATCGGATATCGTGACGATGAAGTCCTTTGAAAATGCAATAATGGTTCATGCCGCAATATCGGGCTCCAGCAATTCTCTGCTGCATATTCCAGCTATCGCTCATGAATTCGGCTATGAGATGGACGCGGACCTGTTCGACAGATTGCATCGCGGAGCACACTATTTGTTAGATATCCGACCCTCAGGGCAATGGCCGGCTCAGTACTTTTATTATGCCGGAGGCGTGCCGAGGATAATGGAGGAAATCAAGGACAGACTTCATCTTGATGTAATGACGGTAACAGGGAAAACTCTGGGAGAGAATCTGGAGGAGTTAAAGCAAAACGGTTTCTATGACAAATGTGAGGAGCATCTTAGCAAGGTGGGCAGAAAGAGAACGGACATCATAAGAGATTTCATCACGCCCATAGGAACGGACGGTACCATAGCGGTCTTAACGGGAAATCTGGCCCCTGACGGCGCAGTAGTAAAACATTCCGCAGTACCTGAGGAAATGTTCGATGCCGTGCTTCGTGCAAGACCTTTCGATAGTGAAGAAGAGGCCATAGAAGCGGTGCTCGCACGCAGGATAGTACCGGGAGATGCTGTGATTATCCGCTACGAAGGGCCGAAAGGCAGCGGCATGCCGGAGATGTTTTACACGACGGAAGCGATAGCCTCCGATGAAAAGCTGGGCAAGACCATTGCACTTATTACGGACGGAAGATTTTCCGGTGCCTCCAAGGGACCTGCGATCGGACACGTTTCCCCTGAGGCTGCACAGGGAGGCCCGATCGCATTGGTGGAAGAGAACGACATCATACTGGTTGATATTCCTGCCAGAAGGTTGGAAATAATAGGAATAGACGGAGTAGAGATGAAAGAAGAGGAAATAAAAAGGGTTCTTGAGAACAGAAGGAGAACGTGGAAGCAGAAGGCGAAGAAGTCAGACTCCAAAGTACTCGAGTTATTTAAAGAAAAAGCTGTATCACCTATGAAGGGTGGATATATGGAATAAGGGGAAGTATGTTGCATAAAAGGAGATTAAGCAGGTCGCACAGGGTCTGCTTAATCTTTTTTTGTTCATTATGTAATATATATCTATGTATTTGGCATAGAAACTGGTATAATAATACAAAAAGGGGGGATGTCATGAAAGCAAGAAATCATGAAGTTACAGCGGCACAGAAACTTCTTAGTGCCGACGGCTCCATAGCTGAAAGGGGCTGGTCCAGACAGCAGCTCCAGACCTATCGCCGCGAGGATATAAAGGCCCCGAAGTTCCGCATAAAAGAATGGGACTATTATCTGGTGATGAACGAAGACTATGGTGCCGCCTTTACCGTATCCGATGACGGATATATCGGGTTGCAGTCCGTCTCATTGCTGGATTTTAAGAAGAAGTGGGAGCATACGGAGACCATTTTAAACTTTCTGCCAATGGGAAGACTGCATATGCCGGCAAGCTCCCGTGAGGGAGACGTACGGTATGAGGATAAACGCCTTAGGATATCTTTTTGCTTGGAAGAGGAAAAGAGGATCATAGACTGCCTCTTTCATAATTTTTATGAAGGTAGAGATTTCGCGTGTCATATTGAATTAGAACAGCCGGATATGGATACGATAGCAATAGCTACCCCGTGGAAGGGAAAGAAGAAGGCCTTTTATTATAACCAGAAAATCAACTGCATGCGTGCCAAGGGATGGATGGAATCAGGCGGTGAAAGATATGAATTTCATCCGGACACCGACTTCGGTACGCTGGATTGGGGACGGGGCGTATGGACTTACAATAATGTATGGTTTTGGGGAAGCGGGAACTGTAATTTGGAGGGGCATGCTTTCGGCTTCAATATAGGCTACGGCTTTGGAGATACTGGTTCGGCTTCTGAAAATGTTATATTTTACGATTATAAAGCGCACAAGCTGGAGGATGTTACCTTTCACATTCCGCAGGACGATTATCTGAAGCCGTGGAAATTCACTTCAAGTGACGACAGGTTCGAGATGGATTTCGTGCCGGTCATCGATAGGGCAGCCAAGTTGAATGCACTCATTATTGCCTCCGACCAGCATCAGGTATTCGGGCGCATGTCGGGAAGAGTGGTGTTAGACGATGGCACGGCGCTTGCTGTGAAGAATATGATGTGCTTTGCGGAAAGGGTTCATAACAGATATTAAGTCATTATATTTAATATATTCTTGACGAGATTAGCAAACATCTGAACGAGGGAAAGCTGAGAGGAGCATGGTATAAAAATGAACAGAGATATTAAACAGATAATGAAAATGCAGAGAATGTTTTACGAAACCGGAGTGACGAAGCAATACAGATTTCGTATAAGAGCGCTTGAAAGGCTTGAGAATGCACTTCAAGAATACGAAGAAGAGCTGAAGCTGGCGCTGAAGGCAGATTTGAATAAATCTCTTTCCGAAAGCTATATGGCGGAAATAGGATTGACAAAATCGGAGCTTTCCTATGTAAAAAAGAATCTTCACCGGTGGATGGGGCCTAAAAAGGTTCCGACTCCTATTGCGCAGTTTCCTGCGGACAGCTTTATCCTGCAGGAGCCTTACGGCATTGCGCTCATCATGGCGCCGTGGAACTACCCCGTTCTCCTTTGCCTGGAGCCCCTTATCGATGCGATAGCGGCGGGGAACTGCGTAGTGTTAAAGCCCTCTGCCTATGCTCCGGCGGTTTCGTCAGCCTTGAAAAAAATGCTGAAGGCCATATACCCGGAAAAATTCGTAGCCGTAGTGGAGGGAGGAAGAGAGGAAAACGCAGAGCTTTTAGAGCAGCGGTTCGATTACATTTTCTTTACCGGAGGAGTGACGGTTGGAAGGATGGTTTTGGAGAAAGCGGCGAAGCATCTGACTCCGGTCACTTTGGAACTGGGAGGAAAAAGCCCTTGCATCGTAGACAAGACGGCGAATGTGGAGACGGCGGCAAAAAGAATCGCTTTTGGAAAGATACTGAATGCAGGACAGACCTGTGTGGCTCCTGATTACCTCTTGGTTCATAAGGATGTAAAGGAAGAACTGTTAAAAGGTATATGCGCCGAATGGAGAAGGATGCTTGGAGAGGAGCCTCTCGAAAACTCTGATTATCCGAAGATAATCAATCAAAAGCATTTTGAACGCCTGCTGCATTTGACAGAAGGAGAAAAAATAATAACAGGAGGAACCTATAATGCGGAGACGAGGCAAATTGCTCCCATTTTATTGGATGGGGTGACGCTGGACAGCGCTGTTATGAAGGAAGAAATATTCGGTCCGATACTGCCGGTACTCACATTTGAAACGAGGGATGAAATAAAGAAACTTGTGTTATCCTTTGAAAAGCCTCTGGCATTTTATCTTTTTACTGAAGATAAGGATATGGAGCAATGGGCACTTGGAACGTTTTCTTTCGGGGGTGGATGTATCAATGATACATTGGTGCATCTGGCTTCCTCCCATCTTCCGTTCGGCGGAGTGGGAGGAAGCGGTATGGGAAGCTATCATGGAAAGGTGGGATTTGAAACCTTCAGCCATAGTAAAAGTGTGTTGAAAAGTGGTTATCATCCGGACGTACCGTTTCGCTACCATCCGTACTCCGATACGAAAGATAAAGCGATACGGCTGTTTTTAAAGTGAGGGTTTCATACGATGAAGGAATTATGACAGCAATGTCATAGGAAATACTTATGGGATAAAGGAGAGGGATACATATGAAGCTGAGGAACTTTAAAGTGAGAACAAAAATGCTCGCATTGGGGTTAATGGTAGTCGTGGCTATGACGGGCATATGCTTCGGCTTTCTTACCAGCATAGGTAAGATAAGCGAGGCATCACTGGTTCAGATGGAAGAAGTCATGACGACGGATTATGACAGCAAGATCAAAGAGCAGGTAGAAAATGCCATATCTATGCTGGAAGCGGTCTATGCCAAATATGAGGCCGGTGAATATACGTTAGAAGAGGCAGAAACCCTGGGCGCTGACCTTCTTAGAGAAATACGCTATGGAGAAAGCGGATATTTCTGGGCGGATACCTATGAGGGCGATAATGTCGTACTGTTAGGCAATGAGACGGAAGGAACGAATCGAATGGAAACCAAGGACGCCAACGGCTTCCAGATGGTGAAAGAAATTATTCGTGTAGGGCGGGAGCCGGAGGGCGGATATACCGATTACTATTTTCCGAGAGAGGGAGGCACGGAGGCGTTTCCGAAACGTTCTTACAGTAAAGCCTTCGAGCCTTTCGGCTGGGTGATCGGAACGGGAAATTATATCGATGATATAAATAAAGCACTGGATGAGACTCAGCAGGAGCAGAAAGCTTTTGCAACGGAAAGCCTTGCCAGATTGTTTTCCGTTACTGCAGCGGTTCTTGTTGTTGTAGCTTTATTTACCTTTATTATAGCGATGGAAATCATCAAAGCGCTGAAAACGGCTTTGGCTTATAATGAGGTTTTGGGGGACGGAGACTTTACCGTCACTTTGCCGGACAATTTTCTTGCCAGAAGAGATGATTTCGGTTTGCTGTCCAGGGTCATGGATAGGATGAAGAACAACCTTAAGGGGTTGATTGTGGAGATCCACGGTGATATCCATGTAATAAAGGAAATGACTTCCAATATCAATGAAAAGGTATTGGAGGTAAATCAGGAGATGGAGACGGTGTCTGCCACCACGCAGGAACTGGCTGCGAGTATGGAGGAGACTGCAGCCTCCGCACAGGAGATTTCCGCAATGTCGCAGGAAATAGAAGCTTCCGCGAAAAATATCGCCGGAAAATCTGAGGATGGAGCGCAAAGAGTGGCAGATATCCGCATGAGAGCTGAGAAGGCTATGGAGGATACGAAACAGGACCACGAGGCGGCGAGAAAGATAAACAATCGAATGAAAGCCGAACTGGGACAAGCGCTGGAGAATATAAGAGTGGTGGAGGAAATAAGCGTTTTAACTGATTCTATCATGGGAATTACTTCGCAGACGAATATGCTCGCCCTGAACGCGTCGATAGAGGCTGCAAGGGCAGGTGAAGCAGGAAAAGGATTTGCTGTGGTCGCTGAGCAGATCCGAGTGCTGGCAGAGCAGTCCAGACAAGCAGTGGCCAATATACAGACGATAACCGGACAGGTCAAAGAAGCGGTCTCGGCCCTTTCGCTATATGCAAAGCAATTGCTGGATTTCGTATCTACGGATGTTTCAGAGAGCTACAACAGCTTTGAAGAAACGGCGCAGGCATACGAAGAGGACGCTCAGTTCGTGGACGGCCTGATAACCGAATTCAGTAAAGAAGCGTCACGTTTATTGGATTCCATCACCGGTATTATGGAAGCTATCGAAGAGGTAGGAAATGCATCGGGCGAAGGAGCCGAAGGAACTACGGATATTGCCGGAAGAGTCAGCTCGGTGGTAATACAGACCGGGCAGATGACGAAAGCGGTTCAGGAGGCTAATGACAGGGTACAGAAAGTAAACGGTGAAATAAGGAAATTCAAGACAGAATAAGAGGGTGAAGAATGGGAAGAAATGAAGAACTCCGAATGACATATTCAGGATTGCTGATGAAGGATGGCGAGAAGATGGTGCGCGTCAGCTTCGAGCGCGGCAAAGGCGCTTATGCGGAGGGCATCGTACCGAGAGGGGTAATTGAAAAATCTTCCGGGTTTACGAAAGAAGAAGTCGATATGCTTACTGCCTATTTGCAAGATAATGCTACGGATATCATCAATAGGGCAAAGGGTGTCAATTTCCTCAACGATTGGATAGGTAAGAAATAGCCATTAAAGGCTGGAACCGAAGGAGGTTGGCAGTCATAGGAACTTCACTTTTTGAATAGAATGAGTTAACAAAGTTAACTTCGTTAACATGGTAAAATGGGGAATAGGCTATCTTAAACGTATTATCCAATATTTCAAATATCATTATTCCGGTGGTAATATTCTATATCGTCGCCTATGGTGTCATAAATAAGCAGAACGTCTATGAGGAATTCATCAAGGGGGCAAAAGATGGTTTCCATACGGTAATAGATATTATGCCCACCTTGGTGGGACTGATGGTGGCGGTGGGAGTGCTGCGAGCTTCCGGGTTTCTCGGCTTCATCGGAAAGCTTTTTAAGGGAGTGACAGACATGATCGGTTTCCCCTCGGAGCTCGTTCCGCTGATTTTTATCAAAATGTTCTCATCGTCGGCAGCCACTGGCCTGGTGCTGGATATTTTCAAGACTTACGGCCCGGACTCCTACATCGGCATGATAACGTCTATCATGATGAGCTGCACGGAGACCATTTTCTACACGATGTCCGTGTATTATATGGCGGCGAAAGTAACAAAGACGAAATATACCCTGCCAGGCGCACTTATCAGTACCTTAGTGGGGGTGGTTCTTAGCGTTATACTGGCAGGGATGATGAAGTGAATTTGCGCGCTACTCCCAACTAAAATTTTCCGTTCCGGCACCAACTTCAAAGTGCTTTTTCACTATCCCCAGATCGACCTTGGAATAAAAGCCGCCGGTCGATTTGGCGGATACTCTTTTTCCTGAAAGCGTAATCAGGAATTTCTGCTGGTTCGTCGCTGTGGGAGCCAAAAGCGCGGCATCCATTCCTCTTTTAAACCAATCGGGCATTTCTCCCTCTGCTTTGCATAAATCGAGTAAAGACTTGCTTTTGTGAGGAAGCCCTTGAGTCCTGCCATATCCCAGGGACAACACGCAGATGAGCTTTTCTCCCTTATCTATTTCGCAGCGGCTTTTTCCTTTGCTGAAGGTCAAGGCAACCCAGCAGGTATTTAAGCCGAGCTGTTGTGCTCTTAAGGCCAGTTCTTCTCCGTAATATCCGATTTTTTCTTCCAGTTCGGGGCTCTTTTTTCCTATGAGAGCGATATAGTTTTTGACATTGTTAAATTTACCGTAGTGGGCCATGATGCCGCCAAAGGCTTCCGGTTCGTCGGTAACCAGCTGTATGTGCAGCCCCCCTTCGTCATTGCAGCGGTCAATTTCCTTTTGAAGCTCTAAGACAATGTCTTTATCAATTTTTTTGTCCGTATAGTCGCGTACGGAATGACGGTTCTCTATTGCCTGCATAAAGTCCATAATAACAATCCTTCCTTTCTTACTTCTAATTAATTATATTTCATGTCATCGTGTTCATTACTATATGATGGATATCTGTTGTGAATTGCTTTTTTATATTATATCATAAAAAATTAAGATTAGTTCAATGGGAAATAAAACAGGAATGAATACTTGGATCCATATTTGGGAATTTACAGTTTTCATTTAGGACAAAAGGTTATATGATAGTGTATAAATAAAGCTCTGCGTTTATAATCGGATAAAAAGTAAATGAGATTATAATATAAGAAATAATACAGATTAGAAGAGGTACAGAAAATGAAAGCATCAACAGACCTGCAAAGTATTCTTAAGGCGATAGACAGAAAAGGCTATCCGGCCTATAAAGATACGCGGGGGAGTTATTCCTTCGGCAAATATGAGTTATCCATAGATCACGTACAGGGAGACCCCTTTGCATCGCCTTCCAAGGTGAGCATACATGTGGAGGGCAAAGCGGCAGGCTTCCCGAAGGAATGCTTCGAGAAAAAGGAACGCAGAATTGCCATGCAGGATTATCTGCTTCGCCTGTTCGGCAAGGAAGTAGATAAATATAATTTTAAAGCGAAGGGCTCCGGCAAAAGCGGCCTTTTATCGGTGACCCGCTGCGGGCAGGAGGTGCTTGAGAGAACGGCATGTGTTATTTTGCCCGAAAACGGATCTATTATCTTGCGTCTGGAAATCGGATTTCCTGCCAACGGTAGAACGATTTGTGCTCCGGAGCTGGAAAAAATCCTATTCGATTTTCTCCCAAGATGTATACAAGGCGTTTTATTTTACCCAATGTTAAATAAAGAGGAAGTGAAAAAAACTCTTTTTCTTGCGGATGACAGGCACTACATCAGAGAGCAATTAGAGAAAATGGAACTTGCGGCGTTCGTTGCCAACGGTTCTGTACTCCCAAGAGAATCCGGCATTTCGGACAGGCCCATGAAAAACAGCATACTTTTCGTTTCCCCCAAATCTATGGAAGTGACCATGAAGCTACCTCATAAAGGCGAAATATCCGGTATGGGAATCAAAAAAGGAATAACCCTCATTGTAGGAGGAGGCTATCATGGGAAGTCCACTCTGTTAAAGGCCCTGGAGCTTGGGGTGTACGACCATATCGCAGACGATGGCAGAGAATATGTCGTTACGGAGTCCGATGCGGTAAAAATACGCGCGGAGGACGGACGCAGCGTGACCGGGGACGACATTTCTTTATTTGTAAATAACCTTCCCGGGGGTAAGGATACCAAGCGGTTCCATACAGAAGACGCCAGCGGAAGCACCTCTCAGGCAGCGAACGTGGTGGAAGCCATAGAAAGCGGAGCCACACTTTTACTGATAGACGAGGATACCTGTGCGACGAACTTCATGGTGAGGGATGAACTGATGCAGCGTGTCGTTCACAGGGATAAGGAGCCCATTACCCCTTTTATAGAGAGGGCAAGGTTCCTGTATGAAGAAAATGGTATATCCTGTGTCATCGTGGCGGGAAGTTCAGGCTCCTATTTCAATATCGCGGACTGCATTATTCAGATGGATCATTATAGGCCGGAGGAAATCACGGGCTTCGCAAAGGAAGAGGCGAAGGCTTTTCCTCCCGTATCCTTTCCAAAGGATACCCCCTTCATGCCGGATTTTGAGAGGATTCCTATCCGCGCCGCCAAAACTGTGAAGGAGCACAGAGGGAGTAACCGCTATGCAGAGAAATACGGCCGCGGAGGAAAGAATAGATATGGGGAAAGCGATGAAGGCAGTGTGAGAGAGTCGGAGCGCATAAAAATTAAAGGAATGGGAAAAGAAGGAGTTGTTCTCAATAAAGAAACGATTCATCTCCATTATGTAGAGCAGCTTGCCGATTCAGAGCAGGCCTTGGCGCTAGGCTATTTGCTTGCCTACGCGGAGCAGAACATGTTCGATGGAAAAGAGAACCTTAGGGATATCGTGAATAAGCTGATGACACTAGTGGAGGAAAAGGGCCTTGCAGCCGTAGTGCAGGGAGGATACCTGCCATCAGGGCTGGCACTTCCCAGAAGGCAGGAGGTATTCGCCTGCTTTAACCGATATAGAAGTCTGAAAATAGAAAAATAGCGATAAAAAAAGTCCCTGAGGGACTTAATACTTGTTAATATACACCGCGTGAATTCAGAAATTTACATAAATCCAGAGCTTCCACCAAAATGTGATTAAATAGGAACGACTGCAAATCTTCCTTCAACTGAGTAAGAGTTTTTTTCGGGCGCTTGCTCAGTTCATTCATATCTATGGATAAAATATTGTTTTTGAAGTCGTTGAGAGATTGTTTGTTTTTGGAAGAATAAGGATATTTGTACTTATCCATGAGACTTTCTTCGGTATAGAACTGATAAGAGGCATAATCCCGCAAATCACAAACAATATCCAGAAGCTGTTGGTTGGAAACGTTCCGGCAGTCGTTCATGATAAGCTGTTCCATAGCTCTGCCAATACGAAATAGCTCGCGGTGCTGTGCATCGATAATCGCAACGCCACATTCCATTTCCTTGCACCAATCAAATTTAAAATCGAACATATTTACCTCCGGTAAGATGAAAATGATTAAGAGTTTTAACCATGACGTGCAAAACGAACATTACTATAATATACTACTAAAGTACTATCTGCAACCGTAAAATAAAAATTAATGATAAATTTTATGTAAAAACATAGGCAGAAAGTACATATATACTTATGAATTTTTTTTGAGAATGTTAAGGAGACTGTACAATGGTACTAATAAGTGCGATTGCCGCCATATCTTTGATGGCAGTTATTACATTAATATGTATTATGAAGCGCAAGGCGGGAGGACCTTCCCCGATTGATGAGATGGAGGGACGGGATTTTGAGCAGTTTTGTGCGGAGCTATTGAGGGAAAGAGGCTTCGTTGAGGTGGAGGTAACGAAAGGCAGCGGCGATTATGGCATTGATATATTAGCTGAGAAGGACGGAGTTACTTATGCCATCCAATGTAAACGCTATGATACCCCGGTAGGAGTGAAGGCAATACAAGAAGCATATGCGGGCAGAGACTACTACGACCGCATGGTAGGCGCAGTACTTACTAACCAATATTTTACAGCGCCTGCCGTAGAGGCGGCAAAAAAGTTAAAAATATTATTATGGGACAGAGGATACTTGGACAGCATGATGCAGGAATAGATAATTATTGACTCCCACTCCAAAAAGAAGTACGATGTATACTACTATTATATTCGCGGCAGAATTCAATTCTTTGGGACCGCGTTCATCTATTTTCCAGGAGGGAAGCACGAATGAAAAGGGAGAAAAGAGGTACTAAATTTACTATTCAGTTCAAGTTGATTATTATTTGCAGCCTTTTGTTGATAATACCGTTGCTGTTGACGGGAGTTTTCAGCTATATGACAGCCAAGTCGGAGCTCGATAAAAAGGGCGAGATCATATTAAAAAACAGTGTGGAGCAGGCGCTTCAACTGATAGATGCGAAACAGGCGGAGGTGGAGAGGGGAACTCTGACTCTCGAGGAGGCACAAGAACAAGTCAAGGTTGCCTTGCTTGGAGAAAAGGATGCGGAAGGGAAGCGCCTGATTAACTCTACGGTTAACTTGGGACAAAACGGATACTTTGTCGTGTACGATGCACAAGGCAATGAAGTTGCCCACCCGTCTCTGGAAGGACAGAATGTATGGGATGTGGAAGATAAGAGCGGCGACGGCACGAAATTTGTTCAGGAGCAAATCAACTCGGGAATTAATGGTGGCGGCTATGTGACTTATACTTGGAACCTGCCTGACTCCGAGGCGACGGCACTTAAGATATCCTACCAGAAGCAGGAAGCAGACTGGGGATGGATCGTGTCGGCCGGCTCCTATGCTATGGACTATAACGAAGGTGCTACTACCATTTTGCAAACGCTGACTATAGTCCTGATCGTATCACTCATCGTCGGCCTGATGATTATTTTGCTTTTCGCCCGCCACATTTCCATGCCTATCCGCCAAATAGGCAGATCCTTGGAGCAGGTTTCGGACGGAAATATCAGTATTCCGGCGCTGGCAGTTAAGAACCGGGATGAGACAGGGCTATTAGGTCAGTCCTTCAATACCATGCTCTATAATATGCAGGATCTTGTGGCAGCCCTGAAAGAATCTTCAAGTACAGTTCTTCGATTTTCGGATTCTCTTGCCGGCATAACGGATGAAACCTCCAAGGCGATCAACGAAGTGGCTGTTACCATTCAGGAAGTCGCAAGTGCCGTATCTGATGAGGCTTCCAGCGTTGCGGACACGGTGAACAAGGTGGACGCGCTGGCAAATAACATAGAATCGGTGTCGGAATCGACAGAAGAAATGAACCGCACCACACAGAATACAGAAGAACTGCGGGAGAGCGGACTGAATGCCGTCGAGATGCTTTCGTCTTCCATGAGCAAGACGAATGGCGCGATTCGTGAAATTGATGAAGTCATTAATAAAGTAATGGAAAGTGCTAACAATATACATTCGGTAACGGAAGCGATTATCCAAATATCCGAGCAGACTAACCTTCTTGCCCTCAACGCTTCCATAGAAGCGGCCAGAGCGGGAGAGGCGGGAAAAGGCTTCGCGGTGGTCGCAGAGGAAATTCGCAAGCTTGCGGAGCAGTCCGCGGCGGAAGTAGGAGAAATAAACGGCGCTATCAGCGAGATTCATACATATGCGAATTCTTCTGTAAAGACGATGTCTTCGGTACTTGGAGTTATAGAAGAGCAGTCCTTGGCGGTTGATAATACGAAGGAGGCGTTCGTAAATATCGCGGAAGAAATAAAGGTACTCATTGACGGAGTATTGTCAATTACGGAGGATAGCAGGCAGATGCGCCAGATGAAGGACGAAATCGTAGGAAATATGGAATCCATTTCCGCATCTACGGAAGAGACATCTGCAGCTACGCAGGAAGTCTCAGCGACTTCAGAAGAACAGCTGGCATCCATGGAAGAGGTAGCCGCTCAAACCAATGAACTGAAGGAGTTGGCGGAGCAGTTAGAAGCGGTTGTGCAAAGATTTAAGTAATAGAAAACAGAATTATTGGATAATAAAAGTGAAGCGAAGAGCACTAGCTGATTTATAATTAAACGATAATATATTGCATGAAAAGTTGTATCATTTAAAATGGTACAACTTTTTTTAATTTGTATTATAAATATACTTTTATATATTGACAAGTAAAAGGGAAAAATATATTATTATTCTATAAAGATTTACTGGTAAACGGTAGATGTTTATATGTATTACATAAGATATGATTGAAACTTGCGTCGGCAGAGCTCATATAGAACAATACAACTGACGCAAAAAGAGTACAACTTTGCCGACAAGTCGGCCTCTGCGATCGGCATATCGGTATAACAACTACAAACAACAAGCTTATAGGAGGATTGAATAATGAAAACAGGAAAGAATTATAAATTTTGGTTTTGCACCGGCTCTCAGGATTTGTATGGAGATGAATGTCTCGCAAAGGTAGCGGAGCATTCAAAGATTATTGTAGAGAATCTGAACAAGTCCGGCATACTGCCTTTTGAAATCGTATGGAAGCCCACTCTGATTACTAATGAGCTCATAAGAAAGACCTTCAACGAAGCTAATGCGGACGTAGAATGCGCTGGCGTTATCACATGGATGCACACCTTTTCCCCTGCGAAGTCATGGATACTCGGACTTCAGGAATACAGAAAGCCGCTGATGCACCTTCATACCCAGTTTAACGAAGAGATTCCTTACGACACCATCGATATGGATTTCATGAACGAGAACCAGTCCGCTCACGGAGACCGGGAATACGGACATATCGTAAGCCGTATGGGAATCGAGAGAAAGATCGTAGTCGGGCATTGGAGCGATAAAGAAGTTCAGAAGAATCTTGCTGACTGGATGAGAACAGCGATCGGCATCATGGAATCCTCTCATATCCGCGTATGCCGTATTGCGGACAACATGAGAAACGTAGCGGTAACGGAAGGTGATAAAGTAGAAGCGCAGATCAAATTCGGGTGGGAAATCGATGCTTATCCCGTCAATGAGATCATAGAATATGTAAAGGATGTAAAAGAGGGGGAAATTAATTCTCTCGTTGACGAATATTATACCAAATATGATATAATCTTGGAAGGAAGAGATGCGGCTGAGTTCAGAAGACACGTGGCTGTTCAGGCAGGTATTGAAATCGGCTTTGAGAAATTCCTGGAAGAGAAGAACTATCAGGCTATCGTTACCCACTTCGGAGATTTAGGAGAGCTGAAGCAGCTTCCGGGACTGGCTATCCAGAGACTTATGGAAAAAGGCTACGGATTCGGCGGCGAAGGTGACTGGAAGACGGCAGCTATGGTCCGTTTGATGAAGATTATGACTTCCGGTATTAAGGATGCCAAGGGGACCTCCTTTATGGAAGATTATACCTATAACCTTGTGCCCGGCAAGGAAGGCATTCTTCAGGCTCATATGCTGGAGGTATGTCCTACCGTCGCGGACGGAAAAGCAGGAATCAAAGTAAATCCGCTTTCCATGGGTAACAGAGAAGAGCCTGCCCGTCTTGTATTTACTTCCAAGACTGGTCCGGGGGTAGCCACCTCCCTGATCGATTTAGGAACGAGATTCCGTCTGATCATCAATGCGGTAGACTGTAAGAAGGTAGAAAAGCCAATGCCGAAGCTTCCGGTTGCGACAGCATTCTGGACGCCTCAGCCTAACCTTAAGGTAGGAGCGGAGGCTTGGATACTGGCAGGCGGCGCACACCATACGGCATTCTCTTATGATCTTAGCGTGGAGCAGATGGCAGACTGGGCGGCAGCTATGGGAATCGAAAGCGTTGTTATCGATAATGATACGACGATCAGGAACTTCAAGAATGAACTCAGATGGAATGAAATCGCATTCAGATAATAACATGGGCGTCAAGCAAGGAAAGGGAAGGGGTATCGGATGAAAGACATAAAAGAGATGATACTGGCCGGTAAGACGGCGATTGGAATTGAACTCGGATCTACCAGAATAAAGGCGGTCTTGATAGGGGAAGACAATTCTCCTATCGCTTCCGGCAGCTTTGGATGGGAAAATCAATACAAAGATAATTTTTGGACCTACAGTCTGGAGGACGTATGGAAGGGTCTTCAGGAGAGTTATCGCGCTTTGGCGGCGGAGGTGAAGAGCAAATATGATGTTTCCCTCCAAACGGTAGGATCCATCGGCTTCAGTGCCATGATGCACGGATATATGGCATTTGATAAAGAGGGCGAGCTTCTCGTCCCGTTCCGTACATGGAGAAATACTACCACCGGTGAGGCGGCGGCAGAGCTGACCGAACTGTTCCGGTATAACATTCCCCAGAGATGGAGCATTTCTCATTTGAGACAGGCGATTCTGGGTAAAGAAGCTCATGTGAAAAACATCGATTTCTTCACAACCCTTGCCGGCTACGTGCATTGGATGCTGACGGGAGAAAGAGTGCTGGGCGTAGGCGACGCTTCCGGTATGTTCCCTATAGATATCGATACTGCGGATTATAATGAGCGTATGGTAGGACAGTTCGACAAGTTGGTAGCAGGAGAGAACTATCCATGGAAGCTTAGGGAGATTCTTCCGAAGGTGCTCTGCGCGGGAGAAAGCGCCGGAGTGCTTACGGAGGAAGGTGCAAAGCTGTTAGATCCTACGGGCGGCTTGAAGGCAGGAATTCCCCTTTGCCCTCCGGAAGGGGATGCAGGAACCGGTATGGCAGCTACCAACAGCGTAGCGGTGAGAACAGGAAATGTTTCTGCCGGAACAAGCATATTCGCCATGATTGTGTTGGAAAAGGAGCTTTCCAAGGTATATCCTGAAATAGACCTGGTTACTACGCCGGATGGCAGTCTGGTGGGAATGGTTCATTGCAATAACTGTACGTCGGACTTAAATGCATGGGTTAATATATTTAAGGAATTTATGGAGACGATAGGCCTTACTGTGAACATGGGCAAACTTTATGATGATTTATATTTTAAAGCTCTGGAAGGAGATGCAGACTGCGGCGGATTGGTGTCCTACTGCTATTTCTCGGGAGAACCCGTTACCGGTTTCGATGAGGGACGTCCTCTGTTCGCCCGCGAGATGAACTGCAATTTTAACCTCGCCAACTTCATGAGGAGCCACTTATATTCTTCTTTGGCAGCATTGAAGATTGGTTTGGACATTTTGTTCAAGGAAGAGAAAGTTCAGGCCGATGAAATCTTCGGACACGGTGGTTTGTTTAAGACCAAGGGCGTTGGACAAGGATTTTTGGCGGCGGCTATGGATACTCCCGTATCTGTTATGGAGACGGCCGGAGAAGGCGGAGCATGGGGAATCGCTCTTCTGGCTTCCTTTATGCAGAACAAAGCGAAAGACGAGACGCTTTCAGAATATTTGAACGAGAAAGTATTTGCAGGAAATAAAGGCACTAAGATGGAACCTGATGTTAAAGATGTGGCTGGTTTTGATGCATTTATCAGCCGCTATAAAGCAGGCTTCCCTATGGAACGGGCAGCCGTAGAGTCTATGAAATAAGAGGAGAAATATGTTAGAAGAACTGAAAAAGCAAGTATATGAGGCAAATATGCTGCTTCCGAAATATGGACTGGTTACTTTCACATGGGGAAACGTGAGCGCGATCGATAGAGAAAAGCAGCTTTTTGTCATTAAGCCCAGTGGAGTGGAATACGACAAATTGACACCCGAAGACATGGTAATTATGGACCTTGACGGCAATAAGGTGGAAGGAAGATACAATCCCTCCTCCGATACGCCCACTCATTTAGAGCTGTATAAAGCATTTTCCAAGATAGGTGGTATCGTGCATACTCATTCCTCATGGGCTACAAGCTGGGCGCAGGCAGGACGTGGAATCCCTTGCTACGGGACTACTCACGCTGACTATATGTATGGAGAGATTCCCTGTGTCAGGTGCTTGACCAAGGAGGAAATTGAAGGGGCATATGAGAAAAATACAGGTCTTTTGATCGCGGATTACTTTGCGGATAAGGATTATGAAGCAGTTCCTGCAGTTCTCTGCAAGAATCACGGCCCCTTTTCGTGGGGTAAGGATGCGCATGAAGCGGTTCATAATGCAGTAGTGCTGGAAGAAGTGGCGAAGATGGCGGCGCGCGCTGAGAGGATCAACAGTCGGATAGAGCCTGCTCCTCAGGAACTTCAGGATAAGCATTACTATAGGAAGCATGGCGTTAACGCATACTATGGACAGACAGAAAGCTAATTAAGAAAAGAATTATTAGAAATAGCCGTAAACGTGAGAGAAATTGTTTACGGCTATTTATTATTTCTCAAAAATGCCGATACACATATAAAGGATATGAAAAGGATAAACTGTACGCATAGGCAATGTATTTCGGACAACAAGATCAGCCTGTGCAGAAATGGAGGGACAGTGTGAAAAAATTATTTTTCACAGCATAATTTATTATGCTTGCAAATATTGTGCCTGCGGCCCAAAGTTTGCAGGCTATGAGAAAGGCATGGTTATTAATATGAATATCGGCGGAATGAGTTTTTTACAGGAGGACTATCGCAGGGCTGCGGTAACGGTACCCGCGGCCGGCAAATCGGTACTTAATAATACGGACGATTATGAATTTCTTCAAATAAAAGAAAGCCGTTTGGAGAAGGGGAGGACGGAAAGTGACGCCTTGCCTAAGAAGGGAGAAGGCGCACCCTATTCCTATCTTGCAGATGCAAATGGTATCATTGATTATAAAGGAGTTATATTCGTCTGTGATAATGAGAAGAGGGAGCTTTGTCTGGGCGATGTGCAGAGCAATCCTGACGATGTAATACGCATTCCCCTGTCAGGCGGCGGATGCCTGAAAGTCAATAGAAATAATATCGACGATTTATCCAAAGCAATCGGCATGTTTTCGCCGGAGGACATCAATCTTATTCTACGCGCTCTGAAAATGGATGCTAAGATTCAGCAGATGAAGCGGGAAATAGAAGAGATGGAAGACGGTGTAGGTAAGAGCAGCGGGGAGCAGAACGCGGACAGCGTTAAAGCGGCGAAGGAAGCCGAGGAAAATACGACGAAGGCAGGTGGCTTCAACGGCTATGAGGAGTCGGAGAAGGAGGGCGTCTTCGGCTTGCTGGAATGGCAGCTCGACCTGCTTACGGAAGAAGCGAAATAATTGAGACAGAAAGATTTGACCGTCAAAGAAAAGGCGTGATATACTTGTATTACTATGAACTACGGAGAGTGATACGGTGGAAATCAGGCGGACACTGAATGAAATACTCGTAAAGCTGTTTCGCAATATCAACGATATTGAGGAACGGGCGATTCAGACAGAGGAATATAAAGGCGTTACTACAAATGACATGCACGTCATCGAAGCGATCGGTTTGGGCAGCCCCAAGAATATGACTGCCGTCGCCAAATCCCTTGGCGTTACTACGGGCACACTCACAATAGCGGTGAACAGCCTGGTAAAAAAGGGATTTGTGAACCGGGAAAGAAGCGAAGAGGATAGGCGTGTTGTTTTAGTGTCCTTATCGCTCAAGGGTAAGAAGGCCTACGATCATCACCAGCGTTTCCATGAGGAAATGATAGACGCCGTAATTGCGCACCTTACTGAAGAAGAGAAGATTGTTTTAGAGAAAGCACTCCTGAATTTAAATGATTTTTTTATCGGCAAGAATAAGTAGGAATGGGAAAGAATAAGCTATGAGAAAGGAAAAGGTATTAATATGAAATTCAAGGATATGCCCTATGAGAGGGTAAAATACGAAGATGCGGAGAAGGAATTCCGCCAGATTATCGAGGAATTCAAAAATGCAGAAAGCGGTGAGGAGCAATTTGAGGTACATCAAAAGTTCTATACCCTTTCTAATAAGATAGAAACGACGACGATTATCGCCAATATCCGCTATGACATCGATACTGCGAATGAATTCTATGAAAAGGAAAAGGAATACTATGACGAAGTGGAGCCTAAGCTTGCGAACCTGATGGTGGAATATAGGCAAGCTATGTATGACTCCCCGTACCGTTCTTATTTAGAGGGCAAGATAGGAAAGGTGGCCTTTAAGAATATCGAGCTGGAAATCAAGTCTTTTGACGAGAAGCTGATTCCCCTCATGCAGGAGGAAAATGCTCTCACTACCAGATACAACAAACTGATCGCTTCGGCTCAGATAGAATGGGAGGGTGAGAAGCTGAATCTTTCTTTGATGCGTCCCTACCTTACGAACAGCGACAGAAATATACGTAAGAAAGCCTATGAGAAATACAGTGCCTTTTTCCTTTCCGTGGAGGATGAGCTGGATGAGATATACGACAAGCTGGTGAAGAACAGAACCGAGCAGGCAAGGCAGATGGGTTATGAGAATTACGTAGAGCTTGGCTATTACCGCATGAGGCGTAACAGCTATGACAAGGCTATGGTAGAGAACTACAGAAATCAGATAAAAAAATACTTCGTTCCCTTCGCAGAGAAGCTGCACGAGAGGAGAAAGAATCGCCTTGGGTTGGATAGGCTTTCCTTCATCGACACGGCGGTTTATTTTTTGGACGGTAACCCTGCGCCTACAGGAACGCCGGAGCAGATTATGAGCGCCGGACAGAAGATGTACTCCGAGATGTCTCCGGAAACGAAAGAATTCTTCGATTTTATGATGAAAAACGAACTGTTCGATGTGCTTGGAAGAAAGACGAAAAAGGCAGGCGGCTATATGACCTACCTTCCGGTCTACGGTGCTCCGTTCATTTTTGCGAATTTTAACGGAACCAGCGGTGATGTGGACGTAATTACTCACGAATGCGGACACGCGTTCCAAGGCTATCTGTCGGGCAAAGACCCTGTTCAGGAGCATAGGGATATTACCATGGAGACAGCAGAAATCCACTCTATGTCCATGGAATTTTTTGCGGAAGGATGGACGGAGCTTTTCTTCGGTGACAGGGCGCAGGATTACAAGAGCATGCACTTGGAGGATGCAGCAGCATTCATTCCCTATGGCTGTATGGTAGATGAATTCCAGCATATCGCTTATGCGAATCCCGATATGACTCCGAAGGAAAGACGGGCCGCATGGCTTGAGCTGGAAAAAGAATACAGACCTCATATGGATTATGAGGACGATCCGTTCTTTGCTAAAGGAGGATTCTGGCAGAAGCAGCAGCACATATATAATTCTCCTTTTTATTATATCGATTACTGTCTTGCTCAGACCTGTGCCTTTCAATATAAGGCCAAGATGGATGAGAATTACGAAGAGGCTTGGAAGAGTTATCTGAAGCTTTGCGAACTGTCGGCAAAGGACTTCTATACGGATATGCTGAAAGAGGTAGGGCTGGAAAGTCCCTTCGAGGATGGGTGCATCCGCAGTGTGATAGAGAAATTGGAAAGCAAAATGGTATAATATATGAAGAAATACCACAAAGACTATGTCCTCGAGACAGAGATCGGGAAGGGTGGCAAAGAAGAGAAAAGGTATCGGTATGCGGGAGATTATTATCTGTTTCCCGGTGCCGAAGCCGAAAAAAAGAAAATTTTTATAAAAAATTTTATCTTCGTCTTGCTTTATTTTTTGCTCATCATTACGGCGGGATTGCTGGATAATGAGGGAAGCCGTAATTTTTTTATAGCGGTTCCTTATGCATTTTTATTCCTTCCTGGCGTATATTTATCATTAGGAACGGCTGCATCCCTCAAGCTGGATGAAAAAATGCAACGGTCGGTCTACGATAAGGCGCTTGGAAGGATGTATCGAAGTTGTATAGGAATTATGGTAATTTCACTATATCTTTGTATCGCCGATTCCATCTTTATATTCTTGAATATCGGTGGAAAAAATGACTTTTTGATTGTGCGCGAAGTTGTATTTTTATTCGATAATATTGCCATTTTTTGTTTATCGTTTATACAGAAGAAATACTTGCAAAATCTGAAAAAAAGGGTTATGATAGGCAAGTATAACAATGAGGTTCCGTAGATAAACGGGACTTCTTTGTGTTTTTGGTATGATTTGCAAATTGTATACAAGTTGTAATCGTGCTAAGATAAATGCAGTTGTATTGCTGCATACAATAATACAAATAAAACCAAAAAGGAGGAAGAATTTATGAAAAAGAGAATCATTTCTCTTATGCTTGCGTCTGTAATGGTAATCAGTACTTTGGCGGCATGCGGTTCCAGCAATACGGGAACAAACGAAACGCCTGCTGAAACACCTGCTGCAGAGACGGAAGCCACAGATGAAAGCGCTGCGCAGACGGGCAGCGACACACCCTTAGTTGTAGGGTATCGGGATTTCAGTGAGAAATTCAGCATGTTCTTCAGCGAGACAGAATATGACAAAGACGTTGCGGCAATGACACAGGTAATGCTGACGGATGTAGACCGCTCAGGTGCGGTAGTAATGAATGGAATCGAGGGAGAGACCATCAATTACGGCGGAACAGACTATACTTATACGGGAATTGCCGATACCACGGTAACACAAAACGATAATGACACGACAACTTATGACTTTAAGCTGCGTGACGATATTACCTTCAGCGATGGAGAACCGCTCACGGCAGATGATGTTATTTTTAACTTATATGTATATTTAGATTCTGCCTATGACGGATTTACGACATTGAACACACTTCCTATCATAGGCCTTAAGAATTATCAGGCGAACTCTACGGCGGCGGACAGCGTAACGGCTGATGATGTAGCGACTTATGTAGAATCCATGCCGGAAGCATTACAGACGGCAGTATCCGAGAACATAATCGCACCTACACTAACGGCGGAGAAGGATTGGTGTACAGAAAACTATGAAGCACAGGGGGCAGCTTCCGCAGAAGAATTCTTTGTAGCTTGCTACAGCACGGATGACTCCTATGATATAGCAGGAAAAGACTATGACACTATCGTAAGCGATGTCATCGCTATGTACGGCGGAGATTATAAAACTCTTGGAAGCAATTATGCAGGAGATGAAGCTTATTTTGACGCTGATGTTACTTCACTGGCAGAGAAACTGCTGATTGAAGAAAAGGTGGCAGCAGGCGAAGGCGAGGAAGTTCCTAATATCGAAGGCGTTAAAAAGCTTGGCGATTATGAAGTGTCAGTTACGATAAATGGATTTGACGCTGCAGCAATTTACAAGTTTGTTGAACTCGGTATTGCTCCGCTTCATTACTATGGCGATAAGTCACAGTACAATTATGACAACAATCAGTTCGGCTTTCCCAGAGGTGACCTGAGCATAGTAAAAGAGAAAACAACAACTCCTATGGGAGCTGGTCCCTATAAATTTGTTAAATACGAAAACAAGGTTGTTTACTTTGAAGCAAATGATACTTATTTCAAGAGCGCTCCGAAAATTAAAAATGTACAGTTTAAGGAATCTGATGAATCTGATATGATTCCGGGTGTACAGCAGGGTACTGTCGATTTATCAAATCCTGACGGAAGTAAAAAAGCATTTGAACAAATTGCTGAAATCAACGGCAACGGAGAGCTTGACGGAGATGTTATCATGACGGATCGAGTGGATAATCTGGGTTATGGTTATATCGGTATCAATGCGGACACAGTTAATGTGGGCGGAGAGGCATCCTCTGAACAGTCGAAAGATTTAAGAAAAGCAATCGCTACGGTTCTTTCCGTATATCGTGACGTGTCCATCGATTCATACTATGGCGATGCGGCAAGCGTAATCAATTATCCGATTTCCAATACTTCCTGGGCGGCTCCTCAGAAATCTGACGAAGGCTATCAGGTAGCTTATTCTGTGGATGCAGAAGGCAATCCGATTTATACGGATTCTATGAGCGCGGAAGATAAATATGATGCAGCACTTCAAGCAGCGCTGGGATATTTTGAAGCGGCTGGTTATACCGTAACGGATGGTAAGCTGACAGCAGCTCCGGCAGGTGCGAAGCTGACTTATGAAATCATAATTGGCGGTGACGGTAAAGGCGACCATCCGAGTTTTGCAATCCTTACGGACGCGAAAGCAGCATTCGAAACGATTGGATTTACATTAGAAATCAACGATCCTACCGATACAAATATCATGTGGGATAAGACCAACGCACGTACACAAGAACTTTGGGCAGCGGCATGGCAGGCAGAGCCTGACCCGGATATGTATCAGACCTATCACAGCGAGAGCACTGCAAGCAATTACTACCAAATTGCGGATCCGGATTTGGACGCTTACATCATGGATGCGAGAACGAGCTCAGATCAGGGTTACCGTAAATCTATTTATAAAGAATGCTTGAACATCATTATGGATTGGGCGGTTGAAATTCCGGTTTACCAGAGACAGAACTGTATTATTTACAGCCCTGAACGTATTAATGCGGATACCTTTACTCCGGGAGTAACCACATACTACAAATGGTGGAAAGAAATCGAGAATTTAGAAATGAAATAATGCAATAACAAAATAAGATATATTTATTCTGAGCCCGCTGGGTATTGGCGGGCTCGGTTTATGGATAGGGCCTTTTGACTTACTGGTTTAACGAATTAAAGCGATAAAAACTTGCTTCAAATCGAAATCTGAACATTTTATAGTTGTATTATTAATTAATTCGATTAAAATGTTTTTATATAAATAATGTATTAAATACAAAGTTTTAATTAAAAAAGGGATAAGAAGAAAGCTGGAGGTTTGGAATGAAGAAATTTTTAATCAGAAGACTATTACTCAGTATTGTTATACTGTTTTTTGTTTCTTTCATCATTTATTCCATAGAACGCTGCCTGCCAACCTCCTATGTGGAAGGAAAGGCAAGACAAATGTCTCAGAAGGCGGGGGCGAGGCCCTATGAGGAGCTGTTGGAGCAGCTGACGAATTCTTACGGACTGGAAGGAAATATGCTGCAGGGATATGCGAAGTGGCTTTCCAACGCTGTAAAGGGAGAGTTCGGGGATTCATGGGTTTGGAGTAAGCCAGTTACCGAGAAGTTTAAAGATGTGATATGGTATTCCTTTGCCATGTCCGGTATATCTTTTATTTTCCAGGTAATAGTAGCAATTCCTCTTGGTATTTTGTCTGCGAGAAAGCAATACAGCAGGGCAGATTATGCGGTCACAGTATTTGCGCTTATCGGTATTTCCCTTCCTACCTTTTTCATAGCTACTTTATTGAAATGGGTATTCTCCATCAATCTGGGATGGTTTGATTTGTATGGAATTGTTGGCCGTATGCACGAACAGCTTTCACCCATAGGACAACTTTTGGATATGGGCAAACATTTGATATTGCCTGTCGTTACGCTTACAGTTGTCAGTGTAGGTAATTTGATGCGCTATACCCGGACCAATATGCTGGAGGTACTTAATTCCGACTATATTCGTACGGCCAGAGCCAAAGGACTTTCTGAGAACAGGGTAATTAATTATCATGCATTCCGCAATATACTCATCCCTATCGTAACCTTGCTTGGAAGTACGATTCCTACCTTGTTCGGCGGTGCGATGATTACGGAGACTTTATTTCAGATTCCCGGAATCGGATATACCTCTTATTTGAGCCTGACACAAGGAGATGTACCGTTTACCATGTTTTACATGGTGTTCCTTGCGATACTGACGTTGTTAGGAACGCTGATTGCGGATATCCTGTATGCGGTAGTAGACCCAAGGGTCAGAGTAAATTAGGAGGAGGGCTGAAATGAGCGCAGATAGTAATAAGCAGGACAAGGATGTGCAGAGAGATTTGGAGCAAAATCAGAATGAGTATATCAGCACCTCCGGGGCGTTGGATGATGAGCAGAGAGTAAAGGTATTGTCGCCGGGGGCGTTGGTAGCGAAACGATTTTTTAGAAACAAGCTGGCAATGGCAGGACTTATCATTCTGGTAACGATGTTTTCATTTTCCTTTATAGGAGGTATGCTCACTCCTTATGGGGAATCTCAGGTTTTCAGGAAAAATGATGTTATTTTGAAGGACTTCGCCATGATGTCTGAGAATAACGATTTTCTATATACCAATGCGGAAGGGAAGGATTTCCCCTCTATTGCCGGAGCGAAGATGATTTTGGCAGTCAATAATGGGGAGACTGCCTTTGAAGCAAAGGATGTGACTTACTCTCTCATAAAAGAGGACGAAAATTTGTATCAGGTTGCGCAGCTTTCTCCGGTAGCCAACGTATTGACCTTAAAGGGAAAGAGCAGTTTTACTGCGGAAGAAGAAAGCGGCGCCGTATCGGAGGCTATGAAGAATGCATATGAGGCGGCTGTTGCGGCAGGAGAAGACAACTTTGAAGCCGAGGGTGTTTCTTATTATATCGTGAAAAACGGAAAAGAAAGCGCGATTTCCATAATGGACAGAACGGCTCTGGCAAGCAAGAAAGTATTCAGTGCACAAGGTGGGACAACACTTTCCTATGAATTTAAGTTAAACGCTGAGAAAGCTTTTAACGATCATGCATCCTCCTTTAGTGCGGATGGAAATACGTACGAGCTGGAGGCAGGAGAAAATACCGGCTTTATACGCTTGGATGGAGAAGACTATGCGATTATCTCTGCCTATGCGGTTCGTCCGGTAGGCAGCGAGGCGCTTTCCCTGCCCTTTATCAGAGCAGTCCAGGAGTCGGTGCTTGCAAATGAGGCCTCCATGGAATATACGGCGGACGGCGGTGACAGCACACACTATAAGATTGAAACGAAGGGAAATGAATTCAAGATTCGCTCTGAGCAGATGACACAGCTCAACGATGATTTCGCATCTCCTAACAAAGCACATTTTATGGGGACTGATGGAAACGGCATGGACGTGCTTACCCGGCTGATGTACGGCGGCCGCATCTCCCTGATGATCGGCTTCGTGGCGATTGCTATTGAGATTTTATTCGGAGTGGTCATCGGTGGCATAGCGGGATACTTTGGGAAATGGATCGATACCATCCTTATGCGTGTGGTGGATGTCGTTATCTGTATTCCGGCGATGCCCTTATATATTATCGTGGGCTCTATCATGGACTATTACCAGATAGACCCCAGAATTCGTATTTATCTGCTCTGTGCGATTTTGGGACTTATTAACTGGCCTCCTATTGCGAGAATGGTGCGCGGACAGATTCTTTCCTTCAGAGAGCAGGAGTTTATGACGGCAACGGAAGCTACGGGTATCCGTGTGTCCAGAAGAATATTCAAGCATTTGATTCCTAATGTAATCCCTAATCTCATCGTTATCGCAACTATGGGTCTGGGTGAGATCATCATTATGGAGGCGACCTTAAGTTTCCTCGGAATCGGTGTAAAGTTCCCCTATGCGTCATGGGGCAATATCATCAATTCCGTAAACGATATATTCGTCATGACGAATTATTGGTTCGTATGGATTCCGGCAGGGTTCCTCATATTGATTACGGTGCTTGGATTTAACTTTGTCGGCGACGGGCTTCGAGATGCGTTTGACCCGAAGATGAAAAGGTAGGTGAGGCAGATGAGCTTTTTTAATAAAGAAAAAACAAAGGACGCAAACTATATCTCTGCCAGGGAATCCAGAGCGATATCGAAAGAAAATAAGAAAATAACGGATGAAATAGAGAAGAAGCGTAAACGTAAGCATATTCCTGAAGAAGAATATGTGACAAAGATGAAGAATCCCGATAATGTTGTGGAATTCGATAACGTGCATACCTATTTCTTCACCGATATCGGAACGGTTAAATCCGTTGACGGAGTTTCTTTCGACGTGCCGCAAGGCAAGACGGTAGGCATCGTAGGGGAATCCGGCTGCGGAAAGTCAGTGACCAGTCTTTCTCTGATGCAGCTCGTACAGCGTCCGCAGGGGCAGACGGTGGAGGGTGAGATTCGTTTCAATACCGGAGAGCAGGCGATTAATGTGGTGAACGCGCCTATGGAGACGATGCAGAAGCTTCGCGGCAACTACATGTCCATGATATTTCAGGAACCGATGACGAGCCTCAACCCGGTATTCCGTATCGGTTTGCAGGTGGATGAGGTCATCACGCTTCACAATCCACAAATGAGCAAAGAGGAAGTGAAGAAACGTACGATAGAGATGCTGGAGCTGGTAGGCATTGCCAACAGTGAGGGAGTGTATAGGATGTACCCTCACGAGTTGTCCGGCGGTATGCGGCAGAGAATTTGTATCGCCATGGGACTGGCGTGCAACCCAAGACTCATCATAGCGGACGAGCCGACTACGGCGTTAGATGTGACGATTCAGGCGCAGATTCTCGATCTTCTGCGCGGTTTAAAGGATAAGATTAATTCCAGCATTATGCTGATCACCCATGACTTAGGCGTAATTGCGGAGATGGCGGACTATGTCGTAGTAATGTATGCCGGCCGCGTGGTGGAGCAGGGAACTGTTCAAGAAATTTTCAATTCTCCCAAGCACCCTTATACAGTAGGGCTTATGGCATCCAAGCCGGTGGTGGGGAAAGAAATCGACCGTCTTTACAGCATTCCCGGTAAGGTGCCTAACCCGGTCAATATGCCGGATTACTGCTATTTCAGGGATCGGTGCGAGAAAAGCGTGGAGGCGTGCATGGGCAAGTATCCCGGGCAGACGTCGCTTAGTCCAACCCACATGGTGAACTGTTACCTCTATGAGGAAGGTATGGTCAGCAATAAAAAGAACGAAATGAAGGAGGGAGAATAAGAATGAATACGGTTTTAAAAGAAACAGCTTATGAACCTCTGAAACACGACGATAACATTTTAGAAGTTTCCCATCTGAAAAAGTATTTTCCAATAAAAGGCGGTGTCTTTTCCAAGGTAGTAGGGCAGGTAAAGGCGGTGGACGACGTGTCTTTTTCCATTAAGAGGGGAACCACTATGGGATTAGTAGGGGAGTCCGGCTGCGGCAAATCCACCACAGGAAGAACGCTTCTCCGCCTTATAGACAAGACGGATGGAGAAGTTCTGTTTGCGGGAACGGACATCTACTCACTTAACAAGAGAGAGATGCGCGCCCTTCGTCCTAAGATGCAGATTATTTTTCAAGATCCATATTCCAGTCTTTCCCCGAGGCTTCCCGTAGGCGAGATTATCGGAGAAGCAGTTAGAGAGCACAAGCTTGTGCCTAAGAACGGGCTGGATGAATATGTAACGAAGATTATGGCTTCCTGTGGTCTGCAGACCTATCATAAGGATCGGTACCCTCATGAGTTTTCGGGCGGACAAAGGCAGAGAATCTGTATTGCCAGAGCGTTGGCACTGAATCCCGAGTTCATCGTATGCGATGAGCCGGTATCCGCGCTGGATGTATCCATTCAGGCTCAGATCATCAACCTGTTAAAAGATTTGCAGGAAGAATTCGGTCTGACGTATCTGTTCATCTCCCACGATTTATCAGTGGTGGAGCATATATCGGATACCGTGGGCGTTATGTACCTTGGCAGTATCGTAGAGACCGGCGCTACGGAGGATATTTTTGCGAATCCTCTGCACCCCTATACGAAAGCTCTTTTCAGTGCTATTCCCGTACCCGACCCGGACATGAAGCGGAACCGCATTATCTTAGAAGGAAGTATCCCTTCTCCGGCTAATCCTCCGGCAGGCTGCAAGTTCCATACGAGATGTAAGGACTGCATGGAAATTTGTAAGACGCAGGAACCGGTGTCCAAAGACATGGGAAATGGCCATGTGGTAAAATGCCATTTATATGATTGATTAATTCGATGAAAACGGTGAATAATATAAATTATGGGTAAAAAGAGAAAAGACGAGAAAAAGGAAGAACTAAAGCAGTACGAAGATATTACTGTGGCAAACATGAATATAGAAGGTATGCCGTGGTATGTGAAGAAACCGGAAGACCTGAGGCCTTCCGGCGCTACTTCTGCCAATTCGGGAAAAGATTCCGATGCTGGCGCTTCTCGCCTTGCAAACGAGGAAATGCTCACTCCCAAGGAAACGAGGCGGCTTATTGTTAATTCCGTGCTCGCAGCGCTTTTTATAGGGGGAGTATTTCTTTTCGCTATTTTTCTCTTTTTACTGTTTTGTATCTATGTATGGTTTTAAGATTTTTTTGTATCCTTATTTTTTTCCAGCTGCAATTTCAGATTGGTGAAATCGGCAGGGCCATTTTCCAGATAAAACTTGTGGAAGCGATATTCGCTGTAGTCATTTCCCCATAGCCGCTGTGCTTCTTTCTTTAATTCAAGAACTTCCAAGTATCCCAAATAATATTTTAAATAAGTGCCCGGTTCCTCCACGATATACTCATAAATCGCTCTTGTAGTGGCGACGTTGGAGATTCCGATAGTGGATAATATTTTGTGTACCTGCTTATAATTCGCTCCCTCGTAATGAATGGCAATGTCCAATAAGGAATAGAGGCAAAGCTGTATCTGGCGGTCCAGCTTATAGGATTCATAAAGTCCCTCTGCGCCTGGATTCGTATCCTTCATAAGGGCCTTCGCATAATCATAGGCCATAAGCTCTACATACATCGCCCATCCTTCCGCATAACCGCTGTAGGACAGAAGGGAACGAATGGGATTGACATCAGTTTTATTGAAGTATAGCTGAGAGTAAACTGTCTGGTACAGGTGACCGGGATAGCCTTCATGGGCGAGTGTTGTGTAAAGCTCCACTCCCCCGTCGTTATTTTTCTGGTTGATATATATCACATTCTCTCTTATGTCATCCAAAGGAGGAGTAAGATAGAAGGCGGGACTGCTATATTCCTCCAGGTTTTTTGAAATGGACTTTATTGTACAGATGGGCAGCTCTCCCCCCTGCGAAGCTTCGGATAAAGCGGGGAAGTCCTCCTGCATCATTTGCTGAAGACTTTTTAGCATATCGGAAGGTTCTTCGAAACGGAACGAGACGCTGGATGTCTCTTGTGCAGTCAGAATAGAAGGCTTGCTCTGTAAAAGGCCGTACATAGAGTCGAAATTATCATTGAAATCCTGGAAAAGCAGCGCCTTGATGCTGTCGATATCTCGATAGGAGGCGGTGTGGGAACGCAGGATATATTTATAGTACTCACGTCCGCCCGGATAATAATACAGGCCGTTTTCGTTCTTTCCGCTGCCCCTTAACAGAATCAGCTCATCTCCCAGCTTTTGATAGGCAGGGAGCATAACAGTAGTAAGCAGCCTATTGTTCTGGGATATATAATACTGTTTCTCTTCCTCTGATATTATGCCGGAGGAAAGCAGGGAATCCAGCCTTTCCTCAAAGGTTGTATTTAGGAAATGGGTACCTTGTGAAAGGGAGGATTCATCCATGATCGTATCGCATTGTTCTATGACTTTATCTACAGAATAATCGGGCATAAAAAGCCCTTCTGCGGACTGCTCCTTAAGGTACTGGGCAATGCCCTCAAAATAAGTATCGGTCTGGTCCAGGAGGGCCAGATAGTCATCCACATCTCTTTTGTTCCTGAAAGCGTATTCTGCGAGCAAAATAGGAAGCTGCGACTGCATTCCTGAGGAAGGAGAGAGCGGAGCAGAATAATAATATAGAGAAATACCAGTCTTCTCATTTTCCAGATAGGGTACGAGCAGTCGATAAGTATAAGCATCCTGTTCGTTTAATTTGGAATCATCAAGAGAATACAGACGTTCCAAAGAAGTAACTATTTCCTGCAGGGAAGCCTCTTTATCCTCCTTGGAGTAAAAAGGAAGGACAGACTCGTAGGAGTCTATGCCAAAGGAAGAAGGAGTTGCTACAGTATAGTGCATATTCAAGGTGTTTGCCGTCAGCTCTGAGACGAAGAAGTCCTTGGCGAAATTCTGAAAGGATCGGGAATCCTTAGTGGAGAAAAAGGAAAAGGAGCCTGCAAGGAGCAGTAATGCGAAAGAGGAAAAAATCGCCGCCTTGCGTTTATTGGAAAGATGAAGGTTCATGAATTTTTTCAAAGAAAATACCTGATGCCGTTTTTTAGAATATATGACAGCCTAGAAGGAAAGATGTATTGAACCCCCTGTTTTGGAAAATAATTGACATGAAGTATAATGTATCTTATGATACACATAAATAACAATGGAAACGAAGTTTTCACCGTAAAAAGTAACAGAATTGTACAAAAAAGTGAAAGTGAAAGCTATAAAAGAGACGGAGGAATAAGTCAAATGAGTGACAGGAATGGAAACGGAGAAGTAAGCACAAATAAAGAAGGATACGAGGGAAAGAAGAAAACGGGCTATTTGCCCACAAGGCTTTCATTAACGATTCGTCTATTGGTCGCCGCCTATTTAGTTTACATCGTATATTCTCTTAAGGGCGTAAATGAAAAATATGCGGGAACAGAATTGGTATTCTTCATTATAGCAATGGTCGTATTCAGCATTATTGCTGTATTTTTAATTGTACATTCACTCCGCGCTCTGTCTACCGGGAGATACGTGGGCGGAGCTATGGATACAGACAGTATAGATGATGCCCCGGAAGACCCGGACAACTCCGATGAATCTGCGGATGAAGAAGAAAGAAATGAATAGAGGATAAATGGCTGTGGCTTCGCTGCATACTCATATAATTACGCCCGCGATTAAGGAATAATAGTTGTATATATACAAATTTGAAAAGTTGCATCGTATTTGTGCATAAAAGACATGAAAACTTGTTGACAAAAAGAAAAACGAAGCATAATATATAAATACAAGATGGGTGCAGGAATTAATTTATGTAAAATAAACCTACAAAAAGTTACAAAATGTAGCAAAATGCACAATAAATATTGTTTTATGACAAGTCCTCATGTAAAAACGGAATTGGAATATTTTTTTGATTTCCGTACAATGTCATACAAATAATTGCACGTCTTGTAAGCACAAATTAATCCGATGTACTATTATTCCAAGGGAGGAAAAAGTATGAAAAGAAAACTCTTAAGTGCCATCATTAGCGTAGCTATGGCAGCAACTCTGTTAGCGGGCTGTGGAAGCACAGTTGCAACAACGGAGACTCCGGCAGTGACAGAGACTACAGAAGATACGGCAGCTCCTGCAGAGGATACAACAGAACCGGCAGCAGATACAGCAGCGTCAGGCGCCGGCAAAAAAGTAGGTGTAGCAATGCCTACCCAGTCATCCGAAAGATGGATCAACGACGGCGCGAACATGAAGAGTCAGTTGGAGGCACTTGGATATGAGGTTGATCTTCAGTATGCGGAAGATGATGTTCAGGCTCAGGTTTCTCAGATTGAGAATATGATTGCCGGCGGTGTAAACTGCCTCGTAATCGCATCTATCGACTCTCAGGCACTCGTTAACGTTGAAGAACAAGCTAAAGCGGCAGGCATTCCGATCATCGCATATGACCGTCTGCTTATGGACACGGATGCAGTTTCTTACTATGCGACCTTCGACAATAAGGGCGTAGGCACTGCGATCGGTAAATATATCGAAGAAAGCAAAGATTTACCGGCGGCTAAGGCAGCAGGTGAATTCTATACCATCGAATTCTTTATGGGTTCTCCTGATGATAATAATGCAGTAATGTTATATAACGGAGTTATGGAAGTGCTGCAGCCTTACCTCGATGACGGTACGCTCGTATGTAAATCCGGGAGGACTTCCTTTGAAGATACATGTATCTTAAGATGGTCTCAGGAAACAGCTCAGCAGAATTGTGAGAATTATTTAACCGGTTTCTATGCGGATGATAAACTCGATATCGCCTGCTCGGCATTCGATGGGTTCGCATACGGTATTAAAGCAGCTCTTGAGGGCGCTGGCTACACCTTAGGTGAAGACTGGCCGCTCATCACCGGACAGGATGCAGAGCTTATGGCAGTTAAGAACATCATCAGCGGATATCAGACAATGTCCATTTACAAGGATACACGTCTCCTCGCTGAAAAGTGCGTAACGATGGTTCAGGCAGTTTTGGAGGGTTCTGAGCCTGAAATCAACGATACCGAGCAGTACAATAACAACAAGCTCGTAGTTCCTTCTTATCTTTGCACACCGGTAGCGGTTGATTCCGGCAACTATGAGGAAATTATTGTTGACGGGGGATACTACACAGCTGATCAGTTAGCTGAATAATAAAAAAGTGTGGGCGGCGGCATAGTGCTGCCGCCTTCTTAATATTTGAAAAAGATGATTATGAAGGCGCTGAACAGATATGCAGAAAGGAAGTTATGCGGATGTCTGATTATATATTGGAAATGAATCACATAACAAAGGCTTTTTCGGGAGTAAAGGCTTTGGATGATGTCAATTTGAAAGTGAAGCGAGGAGAAATCCATGCGTTATGCGGAGAAAATGGGGCCGGTAAATCGACATTGATGAACGTTCTGTCGGGAGTTTACCCTTTCGGCTCCTATGACGGCGATATTGTATATAATAACGAATTATGTAAATTCCACAGTATTAGAGAAAGCGAAGCAAAGGGTATAGTTATCATCCATCAGGAACTTGCGCTAAGTCCCTACCTTTCTGTTGCGGAGAATGTATTTCTGGGAAATGAGCAGACCGACATAAAAGGTGTCATAAATTGGACGCATACGAGAAAGAGAGCTCATGAGATGTTAGAAAAGGTGGGGCTGGGAGATGAGAACATTAATGCCCCGGTGAATACCTTGGGAGTGGGCAAGCAGCAGCTCATAGAAATCGCCAAAGCGATGGCGAAGAAGGTGGAGCTTTTAATTTTGGATGAGCCTACGGCAGCGCTGAACGATGAAGAAAGCCGGAAGCTTTTGGAAATCATGCTGGAGCTTAAGAAGCAGGGGATTACCTGTATTATCATATCTCATAAGCTGAACGAGATCGAATATGTATCCGATGCCATTACCATAATCCGTGACGGACATACGATAGAGACTCTGGAAAAAGGGAAGGACGAATTCTCCGAGGACAGAGTGATTAAGGGAATGGTAGGGCGTGAGCTCACCAACCGCTATCCGGTGAGGGAGGAAGTGGACATTGGAGAGATAATATTCGAGGTAAAGAACTGGAACGTATATCATCCGGACGATGTGCAGAGACAGATGATCAAGGACGTCAGCCTTCACGTAAGAGCAGGTGAGGTAGTGGGTCTGGCAGGACTTATGGGGGCCGGACGAACGGAGCTGGCGATGAGCATCTTCGGAAGGTCTTACGGGCAGAAGATTTCGGGTACCATTTTCATCAATGGTAAGGAAGTGACGCTTAAGTCGGTAAAGGATGCCATTGACAACAAGTTGGCCTACGTATCAGAGGACCGGAAGAATTACGGCTTAGTTCTGATCGATGACATCAAAAGAAATATGACGATGGCAGCGCTTAGAAACTTTTTCTCTAAGAAGGGTGTTGTAAACAGCAATGATGAAATTATTGCCGCAGAAGAATACAAAAAAAAGATAAATGTAAAAACAAATTCCATTAACCAAACGGTTAGTTCGCTTTCCGGTGGCAACCAGCAAAAGGTTGTTCTCGCGAAATGGATGCTGACCCAGCCCGATATACTGATTCTTGACGAACCCACAAGAGGTATCGATGTCGGTGCGAAATACGAAATTTACTGCATTATTAACGAGCTGGCAAAAGAAGGTAAGGCAGTAATCGTTATTTCTTCGGAAATGCCTGAAATTATAGGGACTTGCGATCGTGTATACATAATTAACGAAGGCGAGATAGCGGGCGAGCTGACAAAAGAAGAAATATCACAGGAAGGAATTATGCAGCGTATTATGGCACATAACAGAAAGGGTGAAAACTAATGGAAAAGAAGCAAACTGTAAATTTGGATATGAAGCAGTACGGTATGGTACTTGCTCTTATCGCGGTATTTATAATCTTTGCCGTCTTGACGGGAGGAAAAAATATGTCTCCTGCCAATATTAACAACCTGATTATGCAAAATGGTTATATTGTCATTTTGGCAGTGGGTATGTTATTATGTGTTTTGACAGGTAACATCGACTTAGGTGTAGGATCTATCGTTGCCTTGAGCGGTGCGGCAGTTGGAATTTTGATGGTAGATTTCAAGATGAATATGGCGGTCGCGATCTTGGCAGCACTGGTGATCGGCATCATTTCCGGTATGTTCGCAGGATTCTTCATTGCGAAGCTTAAGATTCCGCCCTTCGTTGTAACCTTGGCAACTATGCTGATGGGGCGCGGTCTTACCTATACATTGTTAAAAGCACAGACAAAGGGACCATTGCCAACAGATTATACATACATCGGCGCCGGCTTCCTTCCGACGATAAAGGTGCCCTTCGGAGGCAAAGAAATCGATTTGGTCTGCATCATTGTAGCGTTAGCGGCATCCTTGCTCATCATATTTTCTGAGCTTAAAAATATTAGAACGAGGAAAAAGTACGGTTTTGCTGTTAGCCCAGCCTGGCAGATCGTATTGAAGGAGGCTGTAATTCTTTTAGTTGTATGGTTCTTCTTCTATAAATTAGCGAGCTATAACGGCATTCCTTTCGTACTCATTATTATGGCCATCCTCGTTGGAGTTTACCACTTCCTTACCAGCAGAACGGTTGCGGGACGTCAGATTTATGCTTTGGGAGGGAATGCTAAGGCGGCTCAGCTGTCTGGCATCAATACGGAGAAGGTATTCTTCTGGGTATATACCAATATGGGAATGCTTTCGGCAGTAGCGGGTATCGTACTTTCTGCACGTAATGCTTCGGCGACCCCGAAGGCGGGTGACGGTTTCGAATTGGATGCTATCGCTTCATGCTACATCGGAGGCGCAGCGGCAGCAGGCGGCGTAGGTACTATTATAGGTGCGGTAGTTGGTGCGTTCATCATGGGTATCCTGAACAACGGTATGTCGTTGTACGGCTGGTCCACGGATATTCAGAAAATAGTAAAGGGCGCGGTGCTTCTTGGAGCCGTTACCGTAGATATCTTATCCAAGAGAAAAAAAGGCTGATAAATAAGACTGGTATAAGGAGGCGGATGGCGTAGCGCGCCGTCCGGAAAGACCGTGGGAAAAAGTCAATCAAAATATATGGAGCTTGTAAACTGGATAAAAGAACAGATTGCGTCCAAAACTTTTCTTCCGGGACAGAAGATGTACTCGGAGAATGAATTGAAGGATATGTTTCATGTCAGCAGGCAGACGGTGCGCCATGCAATCGGTGTCTTGGAGAGCGAGGGAATTCTCATCAGAATACAAGGCAGCGGAACATATATTAATGATAAAAGGCAGGCGAATCTGGAAAACCGGACGAGAATCTCAGTGGTAACGACCTATGTGGATGGATATATTTTTCCCAAGACGATACAAGGAATAGAGAATGTACTGTTTGAAAACGGTTATTCTGTCCAGATAGCCTTTACTAACAATCAAAACAGCAGGGAGAAAACAATTTTGGAGGATATCTTAAGCCGGGACGAAGTTGCCGGTGTCATTATGGAGACTACCAAAAGCGGCATTCCTAATTCCAGCTTATATCTATATGCGGAGTTGCAGAAACGGGGTATTCCCATAATTTTCATAAATAGTTATTATCCATTGCTTTCTATTCCTCACGTTTCGCTTAACGACAGAATGGCCGGCAGGAAGGTGACGGAGTACCTGCTTGAAATGGGACATAGGAGAATCGGTGGTATCTTCAAGCTGGATGACGGGCAGGGGCATATGCGGTATGCCGGTTATCTGGAGGCTATGCAGAGTGCGGGCATGGAAGTGGAGGATTCTCACGTTGTCTGGATAGACACGGAGGATATCAAGCATCTGGAGAAGAAAAAAGGAACTATTCTGGAGCGCCTGGGCGGCTGCAGCGCAGTGGTCTGCTATAATGACCAGGTGGCCTTCGAACTGCTGGGGATGCTGGCAGATGCGGGTCTGAAGGTTCCGGAGGATATTTCTGTTGTAAGCATCGACGATTCGGAGCTGGCCGTTTTGGGAGACGTGGCTCTTACCTCGGTTCCTCACCCCATGGACAAATTAGGAGAAAAAGCAGCTAATAATCTGCTGCGGATGATAGAGAATCCCTCTTACGACGGCACATACGAGTTCGATGCAGAAATTGTGTGCCGGGACTCAGTGAAGAAAATAGTTTGAGAGCTTAAAAATAGCGCAAAAAGCCTTGTGGCAGGTGACGGTTTGTTACCTGCTTTTTTATCTGAAAAAAATCAACCTTTTACCCAAAAAAACACACTGTATTTCGACAAGCATTTGATATAATTTTATTATGGGTATCTATATGGTAAAAAACGAAAATTTCACAGTGTATTAAGGAGGGAACGGTTATTTCATGAAAAAGATAAGTACGAAGTTTATGGCGGTTATTATGATAGTGGCGGCAATCGGACTTGCGGGAATGGGAATATTAGTTAATAATGTAAATGGAATACGTGTAGTATCGGAGCGCATTCTCTCGGGAGAGCTGCAGGATTATAGCGAGGCCTCCGAAATAGCAGCGGACTTCGAGATCATACATAAATCCGTGCTGAAGCATGTCATGACGGCCAAGGAGACGAAGATGGCTCTTGCCGAAAATGACATCAAGGCAAAACGTAAGAATGTGGATGCCCTTCTGGCATCTTATGCGACGAGGCTGGACGAAGAGAAGCAGGAAATCTACGACGAACTTATGGCTGCCTATACAATCTATCTGACGGAACTCGACAATATTCTGGAGGTCAGCAAGAGCGGGGATAAGTCTAAAGCGCAGACCTTGGTATTCAGCAATATTACCAATTACGAAAGTCAAATGGAGACTTGTCTTAGCCAGCTTCAAAGTCTGTCTCTAGAGAAAATGGAGGCAGGAAAACAGAGCGTGTATGCTTACACGGAGCAAGTGCCCCTCGTCAGCACTATGTCCGTGAGCATTGTGATATTGGCTGTTGCCGTGGCTTATCTTATCGCCAAGTGGACGATTATTACGCCCATCAAACGAACAACAAAAGAGCTGAACCGGATTATAAAGAGTATCGAGGAGGAACGGGGCGATTTGAGTCTCCGTGTATCGGAGAAGTCCAAGGACGAGATCGGCGTGTTGGCTAAGGGCATTAACCGTTTCCTCGTTATACTGGAGAGCATAATCGGAAATATGATAGATTCCTGTGAACAGATGGGTGAGGCACAGGGGAAAGTACGGGAGAACATCCATACAACAAATTCCAGCGCACAAAACACCTCGGCGACTACAGAGGAGCTGGCGGCGGGCATGAAATGTGTTACGGATAATGTGGCAATGGTCGGAGAGGAAACCAGGAAGGTGCGCTTGTCGGCTGAAGCCATGGCAAATCAGGCGAAGGAGGGTACCGGTTACGCGGGAGAAATCAGACAGCGTGCTAAGGGTCTTCAGGAAAAAGCAATAGAGAGCAGGGAAGAGGCGAAGAACATTCTGGCACAGATTGGCAGCGCAGTGAACGATTCCATAGATGACACCAAGCAAATAGGAAAGATCACAGAGCTGACCGAAGATATTCTGGGTGTAGCAAGCCAGACCAATCTTCTGGCCCTAAACGCTTCTATCGAGGCTGCGAGAGCGGGAGAAGCAGGCAAGGGCTTTGCCGTAGTAGCGGAGGAGATAAGGATGTTAGCCGATAATTCCAAGCAGACGGCGAATAAAATACAGAACATCAGTGAAAAGGTGGTAACGAGCGTGGCGCAGCTTTCACAGGAGGCCTCCAAACTGCTCCAGTTTGTAAGCGGCAAGGTAATGGAGGATTACGAGGTGCTGGAGCACACGGGAGAGCAATACTTCACGGATGCGGCGACCCTTCATGAAATCATGGTGAATATCGCCCAGGCCTCGGATATGCTCAAACAGGCTATGGAGCGTGTTGCGGAAACGAATGAGGGCATCACTTTAACGGTAAATGAAAGTGCAGAAGGAATAAATAACGTAGTATATAATACGCTGGGAGTGGTAGACGGAATGAAGGAAATTGATCGTGCTCTTGAGGGAATGGTCCATGCCGTAAGCATACTGGAAAGCGAAATCAAGGTATTTGACAAAAAAGAGACTGAATAAGGATAGGAGCTTGAAGCATGTTAAAGGTTTTTCTGGTAGAGGATGAAATCGTAATGAGGGAGGGGATCAAGAACAATATTCCCTGGGAGGAGGAAGGCTTCTATTTCGTGGGCGAGGCCAGCGACGGCGAGCTGGCATACCCGATGATCAGGAAACTTTGTCCGGATATAATCATTACGGACATTAAGATGCCTTTCATGGACGGATTGGAGTTAAGCCGTCTGGTAAAGAAAGACTTTCCGGACGTGAGCATCATTATTTTGAGCGGTTACGATGAATTCGAATACGCGAAGGAAGCCATAAGAATAGGCGTTACGGAATATTTAGTAAAACCGGTTTCTTCGGCGAAGCTTTTAGAAGCTGTGAAGGAGATCGGCAGCCGTATCGAAAAGGAGAACGAGAAGAAAAAATACTTGGAGCAGTTCAAAAAGGAAATGAAGGAAATGGAGCTGCATGAAAAAGAGAAATTCCTGCATGAGATATTGTCTGGCAGAAGTCCTATGACGGAACTTCTGGAAAAGGGTAAAAAGCTGAACATACACTTGGCGGCGGGAGTTTATGATGTGGTACTTTTCATGATGCGCCAGTCGGAAGAGATGGAATGTACCTGCTCCAAGGAGCTTCCGGTAGCCTGGGACGCTGTTATGGAGCTGGCGGAACGGACGGAGAATATCTATATGTTCAACAGAGGGATAGATGGCGTGGAGTTCCTGATTCTGGACGAGAATGAAAAGAGGATGGGGGAAAAACGGGAAGATTTCCTGAAGGAACTGGCAGGCATTGTATCGAAGTCCGGAGAGCTTCAGTATTTCGTTGGGGTGGGCAATGTGGTCAACCGGCTCAGGGAGGTTCATGAATCCTATGAAAGCGCCAGCAAAGCCTTTTCCTATCGTTATCTGATTTCCTGCAACCGCATCGTATATGCGGAGCACATGGAAGAAATGCGCGTGGGAATCGGGGAGAGCGAGGATACGGACATCGATTTGAAAGAACTGGACTTCGGCAAAATTGATCGAAAGATCATAAAGAATTTTCTCACCAAAGGGCTTTTGGAGGAGGTTTCCCACTTCATCGAGGACTATTTTTCCAGCTTGGGAAGCGGCAATGTGGAATCGATGCTGTTTCGCCAATATATAACTACTGATATGTACTTTGGCACAGTGGCATTCGTGGAGGAGCTGGGATATGACGCCGATAATGTCATAGAGGTATTTGGAGATTTCAAGACGATTTCGGAGGTTCTTCCTTCTGTTGAGAAGACGAAGGAATATTTGAAGAACATGATTGGGGAAGCTATGAATCTAAGGGACCAGATATCCGTGAAGAAATACGGCAGTCTCATCGACGATGCCAAGGCGTATATCGAACGTAATTATGATTCTGAGGACATTTCCCTTAACAGTGTGGCTACTCATGTGAATATCAGCTCCAGCCATTTCAGCAGTATATTCAGTGGGGAGGAAGGTCAGACTTTCATTGAATATCTGACAGGGCTTCGCATGGACAAAGCGAAAGAGCTTCTTATGTGTTCCAGCATGAAAAGCTCTGAAATCGGCTATGCGGTAGGATATAAAGATCCCCATTATTTCAGCTATCTCTTTAAGAAAACACAGAATTGCACGCCGAAGGAATACCGAATGAGAGGCAAGGCGGGCAATGCCGACAATGCGGGTATGGAGGAAGCATGAAGAAACTCTTGAAGTTAATGAAGGCATTCCGGCTCAACGGGAAGCTGAACAGAAAACTGAACGTGATGATCGCTGTCATTATGGTTCCCTTTATCATTCTGGTGATTTATTTGCTGGTATCCATGATAAACTATTGTAACTCCTATAATCAGATCGTAAAAAATGTCTCTCTGGCAAACGGTTACAACATCGACTTCAAAAAGGAAATTGATGCCGGAATGTATCAGATTGCCATAGGCTCGGCAGTTCCTGAAAATATTCAGGAGAAAAAGGATATACGCAATCCTTACGAGGTGCTGGAGGAGGCGAGGACGGGTTTTACCAAGCTGCAGAAGTCCACGCTGGCGCCGGGCAATGCGAGGAGGGTAAAGAGACTTCTTAAGACCTTCGACACCTTGGAGAAGCGCATGCTGGAAATCTCGGAGGATGCTGGAGAAAGCGGACATTATGAAGAGAATCTGGTACGCCTCGACAACAATATCAGAATATTGACTGAGGTCCTTCAAGAGGCGATCCAGGAATACATCCATTACGAAACGGACCATCTGGAATCCGTAAGATATGAGCTGGAGCAGAAAGAGCAGGATGCGGTGGAAATCACTGTCGTCTGTCTGATCGTGGTTACAGCAGGAGCCGTAATGGTAGGCTTTGCCATTTCCAGAAGTGTGGTAAGACCAATCGTGGGCATGTGCAGGATCACGGAGGAGGTTGCCCTTGGCAACTTCGATGTCCGGGTGGAGGTGAATTCTTCGGACGAGACAGCCGTTCTGGCGGAAAGCTTCAATAAGATGATTGCGGATATGGGTGAGCTTGTGGAGCGGATCAAGCAGGAGCAGCTCAACCTTCGGGATGCGGAGCTGAAACTTCTGCAGGCACAGATTAATCCTCACTTTTTGTACAACACTCTGGATACTATCATATGGATGGCGGAAGCAGGAAAGAAGGAAGAAGTGGTCTCCCTCGTTTCCTCTTTGTCGGGCTTTTTCAGGACGACGCTCAGCAAGGGGCGGGATTATATAACGGTCCGTGAAGAAGTGTCTCATATAAACAGTTATCTGGAAATACAGAAGTTCAGGTACCGGGATATTATGGATTATAAAATCAATATTCCTGACGGCATGAACGAATATCCGATCTTGAAGCTTACCTTGCAGCCTTTGGTGGAAAATGCTCTTTATCATGGAATTAAGAATAAGAGGGGTAAGGGAGAAATCGAGGTTAACGGAAAAATTGAGGATAACCTCCTGATTTTTACCGTGAAGGACGATGGCATAGGAATGATGCCTGAGCAGATTCATACGCTTTATGAAACTATAGAGAAGGAGCATAGTGACAGCGAGGACACGGCGGGATTCGGACTGGCTAATGTAAATGAAAGAATACGTCTGAACTACGGAAAGGAGTACGGACTCACTTTCCGCAGCGTGTATGGGGAGGGGACTGTGGTAAGCGTTACGATACCTATATGAGTGTCCGTTACTCATTATAAGTGTATTTTACTTATTTAGAACAAAAAGAATAAAGAACGTAAAAAAATGAACTTTTTTCATAAAATAATTAAAAAAGTTCATTTTTTGTTCACAAATTAGTAAAAAATACCACTTTCCAAATAAAATATTCCCTTTCATTCCATGCGGAAATTGATAGAATGAATGTACCAAAACAATATAAGGAGGGTATTTAATGAAAAAGAAATTTTTAAGCGTTATTCTTGCGACAGCAATGGTAGCAACTATGGCGGGATGCGGCAGCGCTACTTCTGCACCGGCAGCGGCAGAACCTGCAGCAGAAACGGCACCGGCAGAGGAAGCTGCTCCCGCTGAAGAAGCTGCTGAGGAAGTGGCGGAGGAGCCGGCAGCTGAGGAAGCTTCCGACGATTTGATTGTTGTGGGCTATGCGCAGGTTGGTGCTGAATCCGACTGGAGAACGGCTAACACGGAATCTTTTAAGACGACTTTTACGGAAGAAAACGGCTATCAGTTGATTTTCGACGATGCACAGCAGAAGCAAGAAAACCAGATTAAAGCAATTCGTTCCTTTATTCAGCAGGAAGTTGATTATATCGTAGTAGCTCCCGTAGTTGAGACCGGATGGGAAACCGTTTTGGAAGAAGCTAAGGAAGCAGGCATTCCGGTAATTCTTTCCGACAGAATGATGGATGTTTCGGACGATTCTTTATATGAGTGCTGGGTAGGCGGTAACTTCGAAAAAGAAGGCGCTGATGCGGCAGCTTGGCTGAAAACATACTTAGAAGGACAGGGAAGAGGAGATGAGGAAATCAACATCGTTACTCTTCAGGGAACAATCGGTGCTTCCGCTCAGGTTGGACGTACAGACGGTTTCGCAAGCGGAATGCAGGACAACTGGGTTATGTTAGACAAACAGACCGGCGAATTCACACAGTCCAAAGGTCAGGAAGTTATGGAGTCCTTCTTAAAACAGTATCCTGATATCGACGTAGTTGTTTGCGAGAACGACAACATGGCATTCGGTGCAATCGATGCTATCAAAGCAGCAGGTAAGACATGCGGACCGGAAGGCGACATCACGATCATCTCCTTCGACGCAGTGGCAGCAGCTTTCGATGCAATGATCGCGGGCGACTTGAACGCAGCATTCGAGTGTAACCCGCTTCACGGACCTCGTGTAGCTGAAATCATTCAGAAGCTGGAAGCCGGCGAAAGCGTTGAGAAGATTCAATATGTAGATGAAGCTTACTTCGATACATCCATGGACGTTGCAGCGATCAAAGAGACACGCGCATATTAATATTAATGGTTTACATTAACTAAGAAATGCAAGGGCGGCGGGTGGAGAGTCTGGAATGGATTCTTCCCCGCCATATTTTTCATGTAAGTAGGATTAGGGTGTCAAAGGTCCTTTTGCGAACGTCTCAAGACAATATGCCCAAAACAAAAAGACTCCTGCGCCGAATTCCAATATATAAGAAGTTCTAATTCTCAGTCCATTTGAACCAAACATAACAAAAAACAAAAAACTCGCTGCGCTCAAACAGTTTTGTTTTCTGTTATGGCACAAATATCCAGAGAAAGAACTTCTAAATATTTTCATAGGCGCAGTCGTTCTTTTTGATATGGTCATATTGGTCCGAATATATTTAAAAAGGACCTTTTGACACCCTAATCCTAATAGGAAAGTGTTCCTAAAAATAAATGGCAAAGATATGATGTGAGATGATGAAAAAGTATGGCAGATTGTAACTGTGAAGATACTGAACAGTTATGGCAGATTTTTAAGGAAGGAATGAAGCCCAAATGGAAAACAGCCGTAAGGAAAATAAAATCGTATTGACGATGCGCCATATTAATAAAAATTTCCCCGGAGTTGTAGCCTTGGAAGACGTGGACTTTACCTTAAGGGCAGGAGAAATACATGCTCTTATGGGAGAAAACGGCGCGGGAAAATCAACATTAATCAAGGTGCTCACCGGAGTAGAGGAGTTCGAAACGGGAGAAATAATAATAGACGAAAGCCCCCATCCGATTATCAACAAATCGCCTCAGGAGGCGCAGGCAAACGGCATCAGTACCGTATATCAGGAGGTCAATCTTTGCCCGAACCTTACTGTGGCGGAAAATCTGTTTATAGGCAGGGAACCGAAGAAATTCGGGGCAATTGACTGGAAAACCATGAACAAAAAGTCTAAAGAAGTTTTAGGCAGTCTGGATATAAATATAGATGTAACAAAGACGCTGGACAATTACTCTATAGCTTTGCAGCAGATGATAGCTATCGCAAGAGCGGTGGATATGTCGGCAAAGGTTCTCATTCTGGATGAACCTACATCCTCTCTGGACGACGGAGAGGTGGAGAAGCTTTTTGCCTTAATGAGAAAGTTAAAGGCACAAGGAGTAGGAATTATATTCGTTACCCACTTTTTAGAGCAGGTATATGAGGTGTGCGACCGCATAACGGTACTTAGAAACGGTGCTTTGGTGGGTGAATTCGAAGTGGAGAAGCTGCCCAGGGTACGTCTCGTTGCTGAAATGATAGGTAAGGATTTTGACGATCTTGCCGCCATCAAGAAGAGTGGAGAGGGAGCGGGCAAGGTCGGCGAAGAAGTGGTAATCGATGCGAAGAAGCTGTATCATACGGGAACGATCAAGCCCTTTGATATTCAAATCCATAAGGGTGAAGTGATCGGGCTTACGGGCCTTTTGGGTTCGGGACGCAGCGAGCTGGCGCGGGCAATCTATGGTGCGGATAAGGCTGACGGCGGGGATCTTTTTGTAAAAGGACAAAAGCTTCTGGTCGGTGCGCCCATCGACGCGATGCAGGCGGGAATGGCTTATTTGCCGGAGAACAGAAAGGAAGAGGGAATTATTTCGGACCTTTCCGTAAGGGAGAACATCATTATAGCTCTGCAGGCGAAAAAGGGTATATTTAAACAGCTTAGCAAGAAGGAGCAGGAGGAATTTACCGATAAGTACATAGATCTTTTAAAGATTAAGACGGCGAATAGAGAGGTCCCGATCAAACAGTTGTCGGGGGGGAATCAGCAGAAAGTGATCTTGGGAAGATGGCTCCTTACCAACCCCGACTTCATCATTCTGGATGAACCCACCAGAGGTATCGATATCGGTACAAAGACGGAGATCCAGAAGCTTGTATTGAAGCTCGCGGGAGAAGGCATGGCGGTTATGTTCATTTCCTCCGAAATCGAAGAGATGCTTCGCACTTGTTCAAGAATGGCGGTTCTAAGAGATGGCTGGAAGGTAGGAGAACTGGGAGACAGTGAGCTTTCTCAGGAGGGTGTCATGAAAGCAATAGCAGGAGGTGGAAGTGATGAATAATGCAAAAAAAACATTTAAGAGGCTGACAGGATATAAGCTTTTTCTGCCGTTTCTATGCTTGGCGCTGGTGCTTCTTATTAACGTCATCAAGACGCCCACCTTTTTTGCGATAACAATTAATAACGGAGTATTTTATGGATATATTATCGATGTCATAAACCGCGCCAGCGAGCTGGTAATCCTCGCGGTAGGTATGACGTTGGTGGTTGCGGCTTCCGGAGGGACGGATATTTCCGTAGGAGCGGTCAGCGCTCTGGCAGGTGCCCTCTGCTGCTTCGTGCTTTCAGGCGGTCAGCAGACGGTAAACGAATACCATGCTCCCTATATACTGGGAGTGCTGGCAGCGATGGCGGTAGGTATCGTATGCGGGGCATGGAACGGGTTTCTGGTGGCGAAGATGAAGATTCAGCCTATGGTTGCCACTTTGATCTTATTTACGGCCGGCCGCGGTATTGCACAGCTTATCACGGACGGACAGATGATCTATGTGCGCGTGGATCATTTTAAGAAGCTGGGAGCCTTCATCGGCGGAGTTCCCCTTCCCACACCGGTATTCGCAGCGATTTTGGTAGTAATGCTGACAATGCTCCTGTTGAAGAAAACGGCGCTGGGCCTTTATATCGAGACAGTAGGTATTAACGCGAAGGCAGCAAGATTAGTGGGACTGAATTCCACGATGATACAGTTCTTAACTTATGCTTACTGCGGTTTATGTGCCGGTATCGCGGGACTTATCATCACTTCCAGAGTATATTCTATCGATGCCAATAATGCGGGTCTGAATATGGAGCTGGATGCGATTCTGGCAGTGGCACTGGGAGGAAACAGCCTGGGCGGCGGTAAATTTTCCTTGGCTGGAAGCGTGATCGGAGCTTACACGATTCAAGCGCTCACCACTACCTTATACGCCATGGGCGTATCGGCAGACCAGATTCCGGTATATAAAGCTATCGTAGTTGTGATTATTGTATCCTTGCAGTCTCCTGAGCTGTCGAAGATTTGGAAGAATGCTAAGAAGAAAATCGGCGGCGGCGCCAGAAAGAAGGTGGCATAATGAAGAAATTCAAACTGGAAGGCAATCAATTCCTGCTTCTCATTACGATTTTGCTGTTTTTTATCATGTATGCCATCGGATTGATCGTATTTAAAGATAATAATTTCGGAAGACTTCAGGTATTTTTGAACTTGTTTATTTCCAATGCGGGTCTGATCGTCATTGCGGTATCCATGACGATGGTGCTCATTACCGGAGGAATCGATATTTCGGTAGGCTCCGTAGTGGCCATGACTTGTATGCTTCTGGCGTGGATGATGGAGAAAAAGGGTATTGGAGCGGTGCCTGCTGTTATCATCGTACTTTTGGTGGGAATAGTTTTCGGGCTGGTTCAGGGATTCCTCATTGCATATCTGAAGATTCAGCCGTTCATCGTTACCTTGGCGGGAATGTTTTTTGCGAGAGGTATGACGGCTATCATAAGCACGGAGATGATAAGTATCAAAAACGAACTGTTTCTAAGCTGGGCGCAGGAGAAATTGTATTTCCCCTTCGGCGGTTATGTGAATAAAAAGGGCGTTATCATAAATCCGTATATTTATCCGAGCGTTGTTCTGGCGCTGTTAGTGTTGGTCATCGTATTCATCATGCTGAAATATACGAAGTTCGGACGGTCTGTCTACGCAGTAGGCGGTAACGAGCAATCTGCCCTCTTAATGGGACTTAATGTAAGAAGAACGAAACTGAAGGTGTATATTATAGACGGATTTTTGGCGGCCTTCGGCGGATTCCTATTCGGCCTGAATACCTGTTCCGGTTTCGTAGAGCAGGCTAAAGGCTTTGAAATGGAAGCGATTGCAGGTGCAGTAATAGGAGGTACTCTTCTTACCGGCGGCGTAGGTAACGTCATCGGCAGCTTGTTCGGCGTATTGATCAAAGGAACGATAGAGACGTTCATTACCTTCCAAGGGACCTTGTCCTCTTGGTGGACCAAAATCACGATAGCAGCATTGCTAGCCTTTTTCATCATACTCCAGAGCCTATTTGCCAAGGCGAAGGAGAAACGCAAGTAGGTACGGCATGCCGGATCTGCTGCGGGGGAGCCCTATAAGGTTCCCGAGGGGAACCCTTTGGGTTCCCCTTGTTATTTTGTGTTTTCGCGGGTTTTTAGAATTTTTACTGCCATTTAAGGTAAAACTGCTGAAAGAAGTCTGCAAATTAGCAGATTTATTTCATGTTACTATATAGACGGGAAATTTAATATGTGGTAGAGTAGTTTAGTAAAGTGTTTTAGTAAATGCGGTTTATTTTTGGAGGAAAAAGATGGAAAATTTAGAATTACAAAAAAAAGCCAATGAAGTGCGAAAAGGAATCGTTACAGCGGTTCACAGTGCAAAAGCCGGACATCCGGGCGGCTCGTTATCAGCGGCAGATGTATTCACATATCTGTACTATGAAGAAATGAACGTAGATGCGCAGAATCCGAAGATGGAAAACAGAGACAGATTCGTATTGTCCAAGGGACATACGGCACCGGGTTTGTATTCCACATTAGCCCACAAGGGTTATTTTCCTGTGGAGGATTTAAAGACACTGCGCAAACTGGGTTCGTATCTGCAGGGACATCCGGATATGAAGCATATTCCGGGAGTGGACATGTCCAGCGGTTCCCTGGGACAAGGAATATCGGCAGCGGTAGGAATGGCACTGGGAGCTAAATTGGACGGTAAAGATTTCCGCGTATATACACTTCTGGGAGACGGAGAGCTTCAGGAAGGACAGGTATGGGAAGCGGCTATGCTCGCCGGGCACAGAAAGCTGGATAACCTGGTAGCGATTATAGATAACAACGGCTTACAGATTGATGGTAAGGTAGACGACGTATGTTCTCCCTATCCGATAGATAAAAAATTCGAGGCATTTAATTTCCACGTAATCAATGCAGATGCGCATGATTTCGACGATCTCAGAAGAGCGTTCAAAGAGGCTCGCGAAACGAAAGGTATGCCTACGGCAATCGTTGTACACAGCGTAAAGGGCAAAGGCGTTTCCTTTATGGAAAACAAGGCGGCATGGCATGGCACAGCGCCTAACGACGAGCAGTTCGCGGTAGCGATGGCAGACTTGGAAAGGATTGGTGAAGAATTATGTCAGAAGTAAAGAAGATTGCAACGAGAGAAAGCTACGGCAACGCGCTTGCGGAGCTTGGCGCAGAATTTCCTAATCTGGTAGTTCTGGACGCTGATTTGGCGGCGGCTACAAAGACCAGTGTTTTTCAGAAGGCTTTCCCCGAAAGACATATAGACTGCGGAATCGCAGAATGTAACATGGTAGGCATCGGAGCAGGACTTTCCACAGTAGGGAAAATCCCTTTTGTCAGCACTTTCGCAATGTTTGCAGCAGGACGTGCTTTTGAGCAGGTGCGCAACTCTCTGGGTTACCCTCATTTGAACGTAAAAATAGGAGCGACTCACGCGGGCGTTACCGTAGGGGAGGATGGAGCTTCCCACCAGTGCAACGAGGATATCGCGCTGATGAGAACGATTCCGGGCATGATAGTTATGAACCCTGCAGACGATGTGGAAGCAAAAGCCGCAGTAAGAGCTGCAATCGAGCATGAAGGACCGGTATATCTGCGTTTCGGAAGAGCAGCCTGTCCGATTATTAACGACAGACCTGATTATAAATTTGAGATAGGAAAAGGTACCTTGCTCAGAGAGGGTACTGACGTAACTATTGTAGCTACGGGAATCTGCGTAAGCAGCGCTCTGGAAGCGGCTGAGAAGCTTGCGGAGGAAGGCGTCAGCGCAGAAGTGATCAATATCTGCACTATCAAGCCTTTGGATGAGGAACTTATCATAGCATCCGCGAAGAAGACAGGCAAAGTGGTTACCGCTGAGGAGCATTCCGTAATCGGAGGACTTGGAAGCGCAGTATGTGACGCATTGTCTGCAGCAGCACCCACGCCGGTTAAAAAGATTGGTATGCAGGATGTATTCGGAGAATCCGGACCGGCTATGGCACTGTTGGAGAAATATGGTCTGGATGGCACAGGCGTATATAAATCGGTAAAAGAATTCATCGGAAAGTGAGAGAGGAAATGCTGATATTATCACCGTCTATTCTGGCAGCAGATTTTTCTGTTTTGGGAAAGCAGATAAAGGAAGTGCATGAGGCAGGAGCACAGTATCTTCACGTGGACGTCATGGATGGAAGCTTCGTACCTTCCATATCCTTTGGGATGCCGGTCATCAGCTCTATACGGGGGGTGTCGGATATCACCTTTGATGTACACCTTATGATTACATCGCCGGAGCGTTATATAGAGGAATTTGCGAAATGCGGAGCGGATATTATCACCTTCCATCTTGAAGCGGTGCAGGACCCCGGAGTCGTAATCGACAAGATACACGCCCTGGGAAAGAAGGCGGGTCTATCCATAAAGCCTGCGACTCCTATAGAAGCAGTTCTCCCATGTTTGGACAAGCTGGATATGCTGTTAGTAATGACCGTGGAGCCGGGATTCGGCGGACAAGCCTACATTCCTGAGTCCACAGAGCGCATCAGGCAGGCCCGTAAGTTTGTGGAGGAAAGAGGCCTTGATACGGATATTCAGGTGGACGGCGGCATCAACGCAGACAACGTACATGTCGTACTGGAAGCCGGAGCGAATGTGATTGTGGCGGGCTCATCGATTTTCAGGGGCGATATAAGGCGGAATGTGAAGGATATGCTGAATGCGTTTGAGGCATTTCAAAAATAGATATGTTAAGATAATTTGTTAAATAAATCAGGTAAACTGAGGAGATATTAGAAATCTTCGCCTTTCTGTTTTTGAGTTTTTGGAAAGGCGGAGGTTTTTTATAAATTTAAAGGTGGATAAAAATGCGTCTTTGTATTGTTTTAGCTCCATGCAAGGTCTATTAGGACTGGCTCGCATGGAGACATAATAAGTCCCGTAGACTTTGCATGCTTTTATGCGACAAGCTGTACCGTTATTGTTTTAATTCTGCTACAGTCGGATAAATTGGAATTGTGGCATCTATACTGTTTAAATGCACTCAACGGCTTGATGAATACAGTCCAGCAGCCTTCTGCGGACGTTACGACAAGCTTGCTGACGCCAAAGAAATATTATCAGAAGATAAGCGGAATGCGGTCATTTTCCAATTCGCTTGTAAGTGTAATAACGCCGCATTTCCGGCCATGATTTTATCGAGACAGGGCGGCGGCGAAGTGGTTTTAGGAATTGTGAAAACTGCGGTAGAAATTGCAACATTGGCGGGCAGTGTGGCTGTGTCGTTATTGCCGGCTCCGGGAAGCAGAGTTAGGGTAATTTGCAACCCGCTTATCATCGTCTGATAAGGTCACACACTAGAAAATATTAGAAAATACTGCATAAAATATATTAGAAATTATCTCATGAAATATATGAAAAATGCCGTATGTAAATTATAAAAAGTGTTTTATAATATTTTGGAACACTTACAGTGAGTTCAAATATTTTGGAAGAAGGGAAAACCATGTTCAAAAAATTGGAAAGAAACGAGCCCTGCTGGTGCGGGAGCGGAAGAAAATATAAAACCTGTCATGAAGCCTTCGACGATAAGGTCCTGCGCTATCAAATGGAAGGTCATATGATTCCCGATAGGGACATGATCAAGACGAAGGAACAGATAGATGGTATTCGGGAGAGCGGTAAGATCAATATTGCGGTACTCGATTACGTGGCAGCTAACATACGGGAGAATATATCCACAGAAGAAATAGACCGCATGGTATATGAGAAGACTACAGAGCTCGGCGCTGTTCCTGCCCCCCTTCACTATGACGGATATCCGAAGAGCACATGCACCTCCATTAACAGTCAGGTATGCCATGGAATTCCTTCGAAAGACGTGTTCCTGAAAAACGGAGATATTGTCAACGTAGATGTATCCACGATTTATAAAGGTTATTTTTCCGACTCCTCTCGCATGTTCTGCATCGGAGAAGTAGAGGAACAGGCTGCTAAGCTCGTCCGCGTGGCGAAGGAATGCATGGAAAAAGGAATTGAGCAGGTAAAGCCGTGGAACTTCCTCGGAGATATGGGAGAAGCTGTTCACAGTCACGCACTTCAGAATGGCTACAGCATAGTCCGTGAAATCGGCGGGCACGGAGTAGGAATAGAGTTCCACGAGGACCCTTTTGTAAGCTATGTGACCAAAAAAGGGACCGAAACCCTTATGGTGCCCGGTATGGTGTTTACCATAGAACCTATGGTCAACATGGGGGCAAGTGAAATCTACATCGATGACGATAATGGCTGGACTGCCTACACCGACGACGGAAAACCTTCCGCTCAGTGGGAAGTTACCATAGCAGTCACTGAGGATGGATATGAGATATTAGCATATTAAAGAATTGAGCGTTGAAAACCCCTAAACATTTGTAGGAAACGCGATTGACAGTATAATTTCTTTGTGTTAGTCTAACAATATCAATAAAATGAAGTAAAAAGCAGTGACGAAGAGAGTAGATATGTGAAAGCTTTCCAGAGAAGGTTCCATTCCGCGCAGCAGGATTGTTAACGGGATGCTGAGAGGAACCGGGTGAAAATATATCGAAAATGGCTTCCGAGCAGCGCACCGAACCGGCAACGGTAAGGCTGCGACAGGTCCGCCTGTTATAGCGGCAGGGTATAAAGTAATTTGTGTTTAGGTTCATACATGAACCGTGCATAATCAGCAGTACCCGCAGAGGTTCGCTTCGTGAGAAGCGGACAAAAGGAAGTGGTAACACGGCTTTTCGCTCGTCTTCTAGTCATACTAAGAAGACGGGCTTTTTTGTTTTATGATACTAGGGGCAACCCTCTTTTGACCCCGATATTATTTTATATTTACTGAAAAAGGAGCAAAGAGTATGAGTAAAGGAAAATATTACATCACCACCGCTATTGCCTACACCTCCGGCAAACCGCATATTGGCAACAGCTATGAAATCGTGCTTGCCGATAGCATTGCAAGATTCAAGAGGAAAGACGGCTATGACGTGTTCTTCCAGACGGGAACAGACGAGCATGGACAGAAAATCGAAATAAAAGCGCAGGAAGCCGGTGTCACTCCCAAAGAATATGTGGATAACGTTGCGGGAACGATCAAAGACTTGTGGAATCTTATGGATACCTCCTATGATAAATTTATCCGTACCACGGATACCTACCACGAGAAGCAGGTACAGAAAATCTTCAGGCGCCTGTACGAGCAAGGTGACATTTATAAAGGGGCATACGAAGGAATGTACTGCACCCCCTGCGAATCCTTTTGGACGGAATCCCAGCTTGTAGATGGAAAATGCCCGGATTGCGGAGGAGAGGTAAAGCCTGCAAAGGAAGAAGCGTATTTCTTCAAAATGAGCAAATATGCGGATAGGCTCATCGCGCATATCAATGAGCATCCGGAGTTCATACAGCCAGTATCCCGCAAAAACGAAATGATGAATAATTTTCTGCTTCCGGGACTGCAGGATCTATGCGTGTCCAGAACCTCCTTCAAATGGGGAATTCCCGTAGACTTCGACGAAGGCCATGTTGTCTACGTGTGGCTGGACGCACTTACCAACTATATTACCGGAATCGGCTATGACTGTGACGGAAACAGTACCGAGCAGTATAAAAAGCTCTGGCCTGCAGACCTTCACCTGATCGGAAAAGATATTATCCGTTTCCATACGATTTACTGGCCTATTTTCCTTATGGCCCTGGGCGAGGAGCTGCCTAAGCAGGTATTCGGTCACCCGTGGCTGCTGCAGGGAGACGGCAAGATGAGCAAATCAAAGGGGAATGTCCTGTATGCGGACGATCTGGCAGACTTTTTCGGGGTGGATGCGGTACGCTACTTCGTGCTTCATGAGATGCCTTTCGAAAATGACGGCGTGATTTCGTGGGAGCTTATGGTGGAAAGACTTAATTCCGATTTGGCGAATACCCTCGGCAATCTGGTAAACAGGACGATTTCTATGAGTAACAAATATTTCGGTGGAGTCGTTGCGGATAAGAGTATCGCATCTGAAGAGCAGAAGGCTTTGGACGATGATTTGAAGGCTGTCGCAGCCGGAACCTATGAAAGAGTGAGAAAGAAGATGGAAGATTTGAGAGTGGCGGATGCCATATCGGAAATCTTCGTACTTTTCAAACGATGTAATAAGTATATTGATGAAACGGAGCCGTGGGTGCTGGCAAAAGACGAGGCTAAAGCCGATAGGCTGGCTTCGGTGCTCTATCATCTGGTAGAGAGCATTGTCATCGGCGCTTCTTTGCTGGAACCTTTTATGCCGGCCACTGCCGAAAAGATCGCGGCTCAGTTAAACACCTCTTTAAGAAGCTTTGAGGAGCTTACAAGTTTTGGAAAATATCCTTCCGGCAATAAAGTGACCGAGACTCCGGAAATCTTGTTCGCACGGTTGGATGCAAAAGAAGTGCTGGAAAAGGTGGAGACGCTGTTCGAATCCGGAACGCAGGCAGGACAGACACAGGAACAAGCGGTTTCTGAGGATGTGATCGATATCGAACCGAAGCCGGAGATCACTTACGATGACTTTGATAAACTGCAATTCCAGGTAGGTGAGATCATCGCCTGTGAAGCAGTGCAAAAGTCCAAAAAGCTGCTTTGTTCCAAAGTGCGCATCGGCAGTCAGGTGAAACAAATCGTATCCGGCATTAAGCAATATTATTCTCCGGAGGAAATGGTGGGTAAGAAAGTAATGGTACTGGTGAACCTCAAGCCGGCGACTTTGGCGGGAGTCGTATCCGAAGGAATGCTTTTGTGTGCGGAAGATAAGGACGGCAATCTGGCCCTCATGATTCCGGAAAAGACGATGCCTGCAGGCGCGGAGATCTGCTAATTTAAGGAATTTTATATTATAAACTTAAAATATTATATATTATGGTGTATAATGAGTTCACAAGGGGCATTTTTTGCCCCTTGTGAACTCATTTCCATATCAGAGAGCATCTTTTGACGAGCTTCGCCATACAAAAGAATGGAGGGGATTTTATGGTAAAACGAGAAGAACTTTATTTTGAATCCAGAGATAATGTAAGCAAGATATATTCAGCGCAGTGGATACCCGATACGGATAAGCCTATATGTATTTTGCAGATCATACATGGAATGGCGGAGCATGTGGAACGCTATGACGACTTTGCAAGAGCTATGGCGGAAAAGGGAATCCTGGTCGTAGGTGAGGATCATTTGGGCCATGGGAAGACGGCCGGAGAGAGCGGAACGAAGGGATATTTTTGTGTGCAGGATCCAGCCACGGTAGTGGTGAGGGATTCGCATAGGCTCAAGAAGCTGACTCAGGAAAAATATCCGGGTGTACCCTATATCATTCTCGGACATAGCATGGGCTCCTTCATACTTCGCAATTATTTATGCCGTTACGGAACCGGAATACAAGGTGCCATCATCGTTGGAACCGGAACCCAGTCGGGGATTGTCATTGCCTTCGGAATGGCGGTGGCGGCTTTGCAGAAGCTTTTTTGCGGTTCCCAAAAAGAAAGTGTGTTTTTAGACAGGCAATCCTTTAGGGGATACAACAAGAGAATAAAAGACGAGAAGTCGAAATCGGGCTGGCTCACCAAGGACAAAAAGATTGCGGATGCATATATAGACGATGATTTTTGCGGGTTTACTTTTACCATAAACGGATTCCAGACTCTTTTCGAGCTTTTGGCGAGGCTGAATAAAAAGGGTAATCTGAAAAATATGCCTTCGGAGCTGCCTGTTTTGTTCGCATCGGGTGCGGAAGACCCGGTAGGTAATTATGGAAAAGGAGTGAAAGCGGTATACCAGTCGTTTTTGGATCTGGGGATGAATAATGTGCAGCTTAAGCTTTACGAGAACGACAGACACGAGATATTAAATGAAACGGATAAGTTAAAGGTATATGAAGATATATACTCATGGATTTTATCCGTCTTATAGGTGGGTAGATAGGCAACAAAAAAGGAGATTAATGTGAAAAATAAATTTTTCACATGTAAATTTGTGCTTGCGTCCAAATTCGCAGGCATCGAAAACTTGGAGGACTATTATGAAAAAATGGTTGGCATTAATAGGCGTTTTATTTTTGACAGGTTTATTCGGCATGAGCGCGTCCGCGCAGGAGGAAGGCAAGATTGTGGTCGCTCTCGGTGCGGACCTTACGGAGGAGCAAAAAGCTTCGGTATTGGAGCTGATGGGAATAACGAAGGATCAGCTTGCCGGATATGATGTGATTTACGTTACGAATGCGCAGGAGCATCAATACCTGGATGAATACTTAAGCTCCTCTGTCATCGGGAGCAAGTCCTTATCCAGCGTGATGCTGAAAAAGCAGGCAGCAGGCAGCGGCGTTACGGTAACGACGAAAAATATCAATTACTGTACCACCGGCATGTACCGCAATGCTTTGCTTACGGCAGGTGTGGAAGATACGAAGGTAATCGTTGCAGCGCCCTCTCAGATTTCGGGAACCGCCGCTTTAATAGGTGCGGTAAAGGCTTACGAGAAGATGGAAGGAACAACTATTTCTGACACTTCCCTCTCCAGCGCGCTGGATGAACTCATTACTACCGGAGAGCTTGCAAAAGCAGCGCAAAATGTGAGCGGAGACGATATAGAGAAATTGATCGCTTACATTAAGGAGAAGGTAGCGAACGGAGAACTGGAGACGGATGAGGATATCCGGGCTGCTGTAGAAGAAGGAGAAGAGCGCTTTGGAGTTAGCCTGACGAAGGAAGAGGTACAGAGAATCGTGGACTTGATGAACAAGCTCGAGGGTATGGGACTGAACAGCGACTATTTAATCAGTCAGGCGGAGAAGCTTTACAATAAATACGGAGCTGATATCGTGAACCATGCGGACGAGGCAATCAGCGAAGCGGTGAGCGATGCGGTGACCAATGCGGCGGGAGGATTTTTTCAAAGCATTAAGAATTCTGTGAAGGATTTCTTCAGCAGCATCTTCAAATAGTACTTTAGAACTAAAAATTTTTACAATTTGTATATAATTTCTTGTAAAATGCAATGAGATTCGTTATAATTACAAGTAATTAGACAGTTGAAAGGACAGAAACAATGACAGAGGGTGAATTCTCTTACGAGATTCGTATGGCTTATGAGGATGAGTGGGAAGAATCGGTGGCATTGGCATGGAAGACTTTTCTTCAATTTGAAGCGGAGGATTATGAACCTGAAGGAGTCAGAAGTTTTGAGAATTTCATAACTGACAACGCGTTGCGTCGTATGTTTATTATGGGTGCTTATCAGATGTTCGTCGCGCTTAAGGACAGCAAGATAGTCGGTATGATCACGGTAAGAAGCAATTCTCACATATCACTTTTGTTTGTGGATGAGAGGCACCATAGAAAAGGGGTAGGACGGGCACTGATGTATCGCCTGTGCGAATATCTCAAAACTGAATTAGGAATCGAAAGAGTTACGGTAAACTCCTCTCCTTTCGGAGTGGGGTTTTACCATAGATTGGGCTTTAAGGATTTGCAGTCGGAGCAGACAGCCGACGGTATTCGTTATACACCTATGGAATTGACTATATAAATAAAATAAGAGAAAAGGAAAGCTAATATGGGTAAGTTTTTTGATATGGACAGTCCGGTCATGCGTTTCTTGACCGTCATGGCGGATTTAATGATTTTGAACATTTTGACAATAATTTGTTGTATTCCGATTTTTACGATAGGAGCGTCTTTGACTGGACTGAACTATGTATTGCTCAAGATGGCGCGCAATGAGGAGGGTTATATCGTAAGGTCGTTTTTTAAGTCCTTCAAGCAGAACTTTAAGCAGGCAACTATCATATGGCTGATCATCTTAGTGTTTATCTTAGTTTTTGCCGGAGACATTTTGATTTTCAACTATGCGGCGATGGAATTTCCTAAGGCCCTTAAAATCTTTTTATTCGTGCTGGGATTGTTCATGATGATGGTTGTTGTTTACGTATTCCCGGTGCTTTCCAGATTTGACAATACGGTAATGAATACGATTAAGAATTCCTTATTCATGTCAATTTTAAGTTTTCCGAAGACGATTCTTATGCTGCTTCTATATGCGGTTCCAATTGTGCTGTTTTATGTTACTCCTATGGCGGTTCCTCTCATTTTTATGTTTGGAATCTCAGTGCCGGCTTATTTTTCCGCGAAGCTTTACAGCGGAACCTTTAAAAAATTTGAACCTGAAGAAGAACCTGTAAAGGATAGATTTGAAACTATTAGCGAAAACGATGAGGTAAATTGATTCTAGGGAGATGGCAATGAAAGACGGGCAAACAAGAGCGGCTGTTATACAATGGCTGATTCCAGCCATGGTACTAATAGTAGTTGTTATCGTAATGCTATTTAACTTTTCAGCTAAGAGCAGCCAATCGGCTGCGGAACAAGTAGAAAACAGTATGATGGACGTAGCCGAGAAGTACGCCGCGAAGATTAACTTTGAGCTTGCGTCTATGGTAAGCGCGGGCAAGCCCGTCGGTCACCTTATGGAGGAGTATATCGCCTCTAATAAGGTGCTTTCTGCCGATATGGCAGCCGTTCTCAGAAACAATTCCAAAGCATATGCGGTAGTCTACAGCGATGCGGCAGGCAATGGACTGGATCAGAACGCCTCTAAAATGAATCTCAAAAACCTAAGCTACTATGAGGAAATATTCGGAGAGACTGTAAGCTCGGATTTTTCTGCTGCGGATGATAAGGCTGCCGCAACAGAAGGTGAGGTGCGGTACCTTTATGTGAAGACAGACGAAATCGGCATGGATAAAAAAGCGATTGTTGCGGCAATTCCACTGGGAACGAAGACCGGCTCAGATAAGCTGCTCATGTATTATCCCGTAGAGAATCTGAGGAGTTTGTTTAAAAAGTCGGAATTCGATGCCGACGCCTTTTATGTGCTTATCGCTCCCGACGGAATGATTATAGAAAATACCGATTATAACAGCGAATTTCTAAGGGGAAGTAACATATGGACGACGATCAAGGAAAACGGAGGCTATGACGACGAGGTCGCCAAAGCGGTTATCCGTATGAAGAACAAGACTGCAGGAAGTTTCAGTACTATGGTGAACGGAGAAGCGAGGCAGCTTGTATATGCACCGGTGGGAATCAATAAATGGACGCTGGTAGCCGGAGTGAATCAGAGCTATGTAGACGGACTTCAGGAAAGAGGCTGGAGCAACGCCAAGCAGATGATATACCAGCTGGTGGTGGCGATATGGGTATTTTTAGGCCTGCTCGTCGTTATCAATATTATCGATAAGATAAAGAGCAGCGAGAAGAGCAAGGAGCTTGGGGAGAAGGCGGATACAGACCTTCTCACGAGCCTGAACAACAAGCTCGCCACCGAGCGCAAGATCAAGGAATGGATGGAAGGAAATCCTGAGGATCAGGGATTGATGTTCGTCCTCGATATCGATAATTTCAAGAAGATCAACGACACTCTCGGTCATGCTTTCGGCGATGAAGTGCTGCGTTCTCTTGGACATCAGATCGGCTCCACGTTTCGGGCGACGGATGTCATCGGAAGGACCGGCGGAGACGAATTTACTATATTCCTGAAGCATCTGAACGAGGAGGCCCTATTGGAAAGGGAGGCTAAGAAGCTTTGTAATTTCTTCAAGAACTTCCAAGCGGGAGAATATGTGAAATATATGGCTACTGCCAGTATAGGGGCTGCAGTGTTCCCCAAAGACGGCAAGGATTTTGAGAGTTTGTACAAGGCGGCAGACAATGCTCTTTACATAGCTAAGAAACGCGGCAAGAACCAATTGGCTTTTTACGGGGAAGAGGAGCAGGACGGGGCGGGTATATAATGCGTTTGTACAATGTGTATAAGATGAAAAAAAAATATTGTTGAAATTGACGCTGTTAATAAAAATATATAGGTAATATAAGCAATTTCTACAATGTGTCCGAAAATCTTTGTGGAATGTTGGTATAGCGTAAAGCGGCAGGATTCGTTATACTTAATGCATGTTAATGAGTAAAGCGCACTCATAATGAACGATTCCGGATTTGAACAGGAATCGCGAAACAAAGTTGATTAGGAGGCAAATATAATGGCAAGTTTATCATTAAAGAATATCTGTAAAGTATATCCTAACGGATTTGAAGCAGTAAAAGATTTCAGTCTTGAGATTACAGATCAGGAATTCATTATTTTCGTAGGTCCTTCGGGATGTGGTAAATCTACGACACTTCGTATGATCGCAGGTTTGGAGGATATTTCTTCCGGCGAATTGAAAATCGGCGATAGAGTAGTCAATGACGTTGAACCTAAGGACAGAGATATTGCGATGGTATTCCAGAACTACGCTCTGTACCCTCATATGTCAGTTTATGACAATATGGCTTTCGGTCTTAAATTAAGAAAGGTTCCGAAGGATGAAATCGATAAAATGGTTAAAGAGGCAGCTAAGATACTTGACTTAACTCCCCTTCTCGACCGTAAGCCGAAGGCTCTTTCCGGTGGACAGAGACAGCGTGTTGCTATGGGTCGTGCTATCGTTCGTAATCCTAAGGTATTCCTTATGGATGAGCCTCTCTCCAATCTGGATGCAAAGCTTCGTGTACAGATGCGTATCGAGATCGCGAAACTTCATCAGAGACTTGGCACAACCATCATCTACGTTACACATGACCAGACAGAGGCTATGACGCTCGGTACGAGAATCGTAGTTATGAAGGACGGTCTTATTCAACAGGTAGATACACCTCAGAACTTATATGAGAATCCCCAGAACCTTTTCGTAGCAGGATTCATGGGTTCACCTCAGATGAATTTCTTAGATGCGGAAGTTGAAGTAAAAGGCGATGTAGCAAGCCTTAAGGTAGCTGGTAACAGCATTCCTCTTCCTCCGGCAAAATCCAAGAAATTGATCGAAGGCGGTTATGCAGGAAAGAGCGTTACTTTCGGTATTCGTCCGGAAGACGTATATGATTCTGAAATGTTCATAGAGACATCGAAATGCGTATTCGAGTCTACCATTAAGGTATATGAATTGCTCGGCGCAGAAGTTTACTTATACTTTGATTTGGCAGAGTTCCCGATTACTGCCAGAGTAGATTCCCGCACGACAGCAAGACCCGGTGACACGGTTAAATTCGCATTCGACGTTGAGAAGATTCACGTATTTGATAAAGAAACAGAACAGGTTATCACGAACTAGTGAAACGGTTCGGGGGATGCGGTTGCATCCCCCTTTTTTATGTAATAGGAAAGTGTTCCATGAAAATTGGATATATATTTTAACTTGCACAACACTTCAAAATAATTTATCATAAGGGTATGATCATAAGAGGAATTTTATTTCGGAAAGGCTGGTTTGTAAACATATGGTATCAAGTCAGATAATCAGGACAAGCATTGAGGAATTGCACGCCATTACAAAGGTGGATTTGGGCGTGTTCGATTTGAATGGAGTAGAGGTGGCATCCACATTCCCGGCGGAAAACCTGGACGCCGGTCTGATAACGGATTTTGCAACATCTCCGGCGGACAGTCAGGTCATCGGAAGCGAACATTTATTGAAAATCAGGGATGAAGGGGAATTGATGTATGTTCTGGTAGCCAGAGGCAGCGGTGATGAAGCATATATGATAGGTAAGATTGCTGTAAGCCAGATACAGAATTTGATTGTGGCATACAAGGAGCGTTTTGATCGTAACAATTTTTTCCAGAATCTTCTGTTGGATAACCTTCTGCTGGTGGATATTTACAATCGGGCAAAGAAGCTCCATGTGGATGTTACCGTACCCAGGGTAGTTCTGTTGGTAGAAACAAGGACGGAGAGGGATGCGACGGCATCGGAGCTATTGACCGGAATGTTTTCCAGCCAGTCGGGAGATTATATCACCGCTGTTGATGAGAGCAGCGTGATTCTCATAAAATCACTGAAAAATGGGGAAGGTTACGAAGAAATAGAGCAGATGGCTTACACGATAGTAGATATGATGAATATGGAAGCCATGCTGAATGTGAGGGTGGCGTACGGAACTATCGTAAACGAGCTTAAGGATGTTTCAAAGTCCTACAAGGAAGCAAAAATGGCGCTGGACGTAGGTAAGATTTTCTACGTGGAAAAGCGGGTAGATGCGTATAACACGTTGGGAATCGGAAGATTGATCTATCAGCTTCCGGTAAATCTGTGCAAGATTTTTATCGAAGAAATATTCAAGGATAAGACTGCTCTGGATTTTGATGAAGAGACGCTTACTACCATCAACAAGTTTTTGGAGAACAATCTGAACGTATCCGAGACTTCGAGGCAGCTGTTCGTTCACCGCAACACGCTGGTATACCGTATTGAGAAGCTGGAAAAGAGTACCGGTCTCGATATCCGTACCTTTGATGATGCGCTTACTTTTAAGATTGCGCTTATGGTAGTAAACTATATGAAATATCTGGACACGCTGCAATATTAAAATACCAGGGTCAAAAGGTCATGTTTTTCATGCTTGCATGAAAAAACATGACCTTCTGGCCCGCAAAACATGAGAAAGTAGCCCGAATAGGGCGGATTTCGAATGTTTTTAGGATTAAATTTTATACCCCAAATGGCCGTATTGCGAGGCTTTATACCTCGCAATGCGGTCATTTTGTCTTTTCGGGATAAAGCCATCCTGCATATTCTAGAATCGACTGCTTCTCCAGCTTCGCATCTGTGAGTTTCATCTGCTTGCGGTATTCTCTCGGAGACATTTGAAAAACCCGGAAAAAGTATCTGTTAAAGCTGGACACAGAATGAAATCCGGTATTCTCAGAAATGCAGAGAACGGATTCTTCCGTACACCGGAGCAGATTGCACGCTTTCATGATACGGGTATTATTCAGATGTTCCAAGGGAGAAACAGCCATGATCTCATGGAAAACCCTCCGAAAGTGTGTAGGACTGAAATGGCATATGCCCGCAAGAAAGTCAATGGAAATCTGTTGCATGTAGCTATTCTCTATATAGTCGAGGGCAGGAGCAATGACGAGAGAATTTTCAGGAGGAAGGGGTTCTCCTTCCCTGCGTGTAGTAAAGCCGCCCTCCACGTGTTGAACGCGGTATAGTTCTATATACAGCGATAGGAGCAGGCCCCTGGCGCTGATCTGATAACCGGGCTTCTGCATTTCTAATTCTTTAATGATTCCCGTAAGCAGGAAATAAATGGAGGGATAATCCTCCTTAGGAAAAATGTATTTGTAGTCGCTGAAGGAATAGGCAGACAAATCGTAGTTATTCCAAGAGCTTGGAAGCAGATTGCGGAATAGCTCGGCAGGATCCAAAAATAAATAAGACCAATGGCTCTCCGTACCCGGAGAAGAATAGGTGGTGTGAGGGACGTTTCTCGGAATACAGGTAATATCGCCTGTCTGAAAGGACAGAGATTTACCATTGAATTCCAAGGTGCCGCCGTCGCTGTGGCAGATGCCAATTTCCAGACAGTTATGGAAGTGAAGCCTGCCGCTTGGAATGTCCGAAATTTTCCAATAATCTCCCGACAAAAGCAGAACGGGAAAGTGCAGCGGAAGATAATAGCTGCGGTATTCTGTTATCGTATTTTTCGGCTTTGCCATAATGTTTTTCCCCTTTTAACCAATATCTTTTGGCTATATTCCGGTTATTACCAGTAAAACTATAACATAAATGGTCATTTTTGCATAGTTTTATCATCCGTATGATTAGAAAAATAAGATAAAATGGACAATAATTATCTCATATAAGAAAACATTACATACAAAGTATACAATAGAGTGTACGGCTGAAATAAGAGATGACAAAAGTATCGGGAGGGGTTTTCTATGGCGAAGGAGAAAAAGGGTGCCACGGACATAGCAATTTATAGAAAAAAGAATTTTCTATATTTCTTTAGAAGAGACTGGCAGCTATATGCGCTGCTCGTTATACCATTCCTCTTTGTAATCGTATTCAAATATCTGCCCTATACGGGACTTGTAATTTCCTTCAAGGATTATAAGGTGGCGAAAGGCTTTTGGGATAGTAAGTGGGTGGGATTCGATATTTTTGAAAAAGTATTCACTCACAGAAATTTTATTCCTTCTCTTCGAAATACGCTCCTTTTAAATATACTGGATTTGATATTCGGCTTTCCCATGCCGATTATACTGGCTCTTTTGTTAAACGAAATCAGGGTGAAGTGGTTTAAGAAAATATCTCAGACTATGCTGTATCTGCCTCATTTCCTTTCATGGATCATCATCGGAGCGCTGGGGTACCAGCTATTCGGTTTAAACAGCGGTGTGATCAACAATATTGCCGAAGCTATGGGAAATAACCGGATTCCCTTTCTCCAGGAGGACACTTGGTGGCTGGTTACCTATGTAGTCATTGGTGTATGGCAGACGATGGGCTGGGGAACGATTATCTATCTGGCGGCGATTACTTCGGTAAATGCGGAATTATACGAAGCGGCGAGGGTGGACGGTGCCGGCAGATTCAGGCAGTGTATACACGTTACGCTTCCCTGTATTCGCAGCACTATCGTGGTACTACTCATCATGAATCTGGGCAAGGTGATGGGCGGTTCCTTCGAAAGGGTGCTGGCGCTGTCGAATATGAAAGCGACGGAATATACTACGACGATTCCCGTACTCGTTTATCAGTGGGGTATCGGCAGCGGCAAATTCAGTGAATCCACAGCACTTGGCCTGTTCCAGTCCGTAATCGGACTTATACTGGTACTGGCAGCCGACTTCGTAGCTAAAAAGCTTGGCGAAGACGGATTGTTATAGGAGGTGGCATAATGAGCGAACTGGCTATCGTGGCAAAGAACAAAACGCCATGGACGAAAACCAGAATTGTGAATCGAGCATTCGACATATTGTTTTATGCGATTATCGCGGCGGTGAGCCTTACCTGTCTGCTCCCCTTTATCCATGTGTTTTCCAAGTCAATCAGCGAAGAAGCATATGTCATTGCGAATAAAGTGTTGCTTTTGCCAAAGGGGTTCAGCTTAAATGCTTATCAGAAAATATTCTCGGATGCGAGCATTATCCGTTCTCTGTTCGTAACGGTCGTGATGACGCTTAGCTTTACGGCGATCGGAATGTTTTTAACGGTATGCTCCGCCTATGTGCTGTCCAGGCAGCAGCTGAAGGGACGAAAGCTATTGACCTTCCTGCTCATGGTTACCATGTACTTTACTGCGGGAATCATTCCGGATTATATGCTGATGAGCAGCCTGAAAATACTGGATACGTGGTGGTGCCTGATCCTTCCGTTAACCTTCAGCGCCTATAACTTTTTAATCATGAAGAATTATTTTCAGAACAGCATACCGGATAGTGTGGTGGAATCAGCCTTCATTGACGGGGCTTCCCATGTGAAGATACTTACCAGGATCGTACTGCCGCTGTCAAAGCCAATATTGGCTACCATTGCCTTGTTTTTCGCGGTAGGAAGATGGAACGCATATCAGGATGCATTGTTTTACATAAAACAAAAAACGGATTTGCGTCCTTTACAGCTCAAGCTTTACTATTTGATCATTTCTGCGACGGAATCTCTGCAGTCAGAGGGAGGGGCAGTGGGACAGTTAACGAATCCGGAGGTTATTAAAGCCGCGTGCGTTATTTTCGCAACCATACCTATTGTTGTCGTCTATCCCTTTCTTCAGAAATATTTCGTACAGGGAACGATGATTGGAGCGGTGAAGGGGTGATTCCCCTGGCAAAAAGAAATGACTGAGGCATTTACCCAAGAGGGGTGCAAATAAACAAGAAACTATAATGATTTTAAGGAGGATGTGTTATGAAGAGGAGACTCTATCAGAAATTTGTGGCTATGGCACTGACCGGTACTATGGCAATCGGCATGCTGACGGGCTGCGGGAGCAGTCAGGAAACGGCAGCACCGGCAGAAGAGAGTACTGCAGCGGACAGCGCAAAAAGTGCGGAGAGCACTGAGGCTGCGGACAGTGCAGATGCACAGGAGCAGGACAGTTCCTCGCCTTATACGGATTATTCCGGCGGCTTTCCCGAGACGGTTACCATTCAAATTCCCGTATATGACAGAGCTTTCGAAGGTTGGAACGTGACTGACAACACCTATACCCAGTGGATTCAGAAGGAATTCGGAGATAAATATAACGTAAATGTCGAGTATGTAGCGGTAGGACGTTCTACTGAGGTTGCAGACTATATGCAGATGCTCAGTGCCGGGAATGCGCCCGACATCATTATGCACTATGATATGCCTCAGGCTGTAAACTATTATTCCGAGGGAGCTATGCAAGCCCTGGATTTGGACGAAATAGCATATTATGCTCCGACCTACTATGCAAACATGAAGGATACGATTGATACCTACGGTGAGATGGACGGAGAGAATTACTTCTTCTTCGCGAACAGGCCTACCTATTATTATAACTGGGTAACCTTGATCCGGCAGGACTGGCTGGATGCGGTAGATGCGGATATGCCTGAGAGCATGGAGGAATTGAATGAGGTAGCGGCGAAGTGGAAGGATGCAGGGGTTGGGACTCTGGGAGAGAGACTTCTGATCAATAACTTCACTTATTACTATCCTTTTATTGGAAGTTCTGTGGATGAGAAAGAGCTGGCGCTTTATTCCGACCTGGCAGTTGCACCTCTTACATGGTCAGCAACAGAAGCTTATTTGAAGAATTTGAACTATCAATATAACAACGGCCTGACCAATCCTGAATTCTATCTGATAGACGACGACGCAAAATGGAAAGCAGACTTTGTTTCAGGAAAAGTAGGCACCTATTCCTTCTATATTACCAGCGGTACGGATACGATTTCCAGCCTGCTGGCAAACGATGCTGACGCTAAGGTTTCTGTAATGAATACATGGGCGGGAGTTCCTGAAGGAAACAACTCATATTATTATGAGTATCCGCCTTACGGTATGATTATGGGAATCAACTCCGATTGTACGGATGAACAAAGAGAAGCAGTCTGGATGTTCCTCGAATGGATGAGCCAGTCCGATAATCTGTTTAAACTTCAGAACGGTGTAGAGGGAGAATCCTATACGCTGGATGATAATGGATTGGCTATTCCGGTTGACGGCTATACGGGAGAATGGAAACGCTCCGATAATAATAACAAGGATTACTGGTGTCTTGTCGTAGAAGCTGCGGTATACGATGACGATGAGCTTACTTATCAGTCGCGTCTCAGAGATCTGGCTCCGTCAGGCTATGAATATCTGATCGCGGATTCCAAGAATTACTTCGATACTTATGCCCAGTACGGCTTAATCAATACGGCTTATACGAAGACCATCGAAGCTTCTGCGGAAAATGCAGAAGATTTGAAGAAGCTTTGGCAGGAGCTGTATGTGGATTGTGCAACATGTTCAGAAGCAGATTTCGATGCGATTTACCAGGAGGCTTGCCAGACCTATCTGGATGCGGGCTATCAGGATATCCTCGATGAGAAGCAGGCATTATACGACGAGGGTTCCACGAAATAAAAACGTCTTGATAAGCCATTTTTATACGGCCCCCAAATAAACCACTATTTGGGGGCTTTCATACGAGTGTACTATACTCGTGCGAGTGTATTATACTCGTTAAGAATAGAGGAAAGAGAGGTAGAAAGATGTTAAGGCTCGTGTATGATAAGGAAAGAATCGAGGCGGTAATTGACAGTATTGTCAGAAGAACGATGAATATGGACCTCACATGGGATTGGCCCTGCGGAGTAGCTTACTACGGTATAAGTGAAGCTTATAAGAAGACTAAGAAAGAAGAATATTTATCGCTGTTAAAGGACAGAGTGGACGAACTGATCGATCTCGGACTTCCTAAAGTCTGGACGGTGAACACCTGCGCCATGGGTCACTGCCTGATTACGCTGTATCAGGCTTCCAGAGAAGAGAAATACCGCAAGATCATTGACAGCAAGGTAGAATATTTAAGAAATTCTGCTCTCAGATTCGGGGATAATGTGCTCCAGCATACGGTATCAGCGGGCAACGATTTCCCGGAGCAGGCATGGGCGGACACTCTGTTTATGGCAGCTTTCTTTCTCCTCAGAGTAGGTGTGATGGACAAAGACGAAACGCTGATCGAGGATGCGCTGAACCAATGGTACTGGCATATCAAATATCTTCAGGATCCCAAAACCGGTTTTTATTATCATGGCTACAATAACATCTCAGGGAATCATATGTCAGGTATCTATTGGGGGCGGGCAAACGCATGGGCTGCCTATACGATGTCACAGGTATCGGGTCAGCTGCCGGAATGTTATCTGTATCCTAAATATCTGGACGTAGCGGGCTCTCTGAACGAACAGCTATCGGTACTAAAAACGGTGCAGACGAAGAATGGGCTTTGGAGAACAGTGCTGGACGATGAGGAGTCCTATGAAGAAATATCCGCCTCTGCCGGAATTGCAGCGGCTATGCTGGAAAGCGGCAATCCCCTCTACTCCAAATACATCAGCAAAGCAATAGAAGGGCTGCTTTTAAATGTCAGCGAAGAAGGCAGAGTGCTTAACGTATCAGGAGGCACGGCAGTGATGAAGGATGCAGAGGGCTACAGAGGAATCTCGAGAAGCTGGATACAAGGCTGGGGACAAGGGCTGGCACTGGCATTTTTCTCTGCACTGTTAGTATCCGGTGAGATCGAAAAGGACGGTGCATTATAAAAGGTGCCGACAGAAGAATAAAGGCAGAAAGAAAGAGGGATGACAGGCATGGAGGCACAAAAAGGCGGATTTACCCTTCCCGGTGAAGCGGGATATGAAGAATTGACATTGAAAATGGCGAAAAAATGGGGAGCGGACGTTATCAGGGACAGTGACGGAACCGTGCTGTCGGAGAAGATTTTGAAGGCGGGTTACGGTATCTATTCCACAATATGTATCATCAGAGATCATAATGAATGGGCGAAGAAAAATATAAATAAGCTGCAGCAGACATTTTTGTGTACGCCTCCGGCGGTGGCCGGGGGAGAAGAAATGTGTACCGCCGGAATGTCTATCGGACTTCTGGACAGCTTTTTCAAAGAGCAGTTTCGTGTCAATGACAGTGAAGATTCTTTTAAGTATTGGCAGGTTTATGACAGGACCACTAATGTGCTATTGGATAAGAAGGACTGGATATATAATAAAGATGACGAAAGTGTCATAATTTTAACAGCCATTCCCTGGCATAAATATACGGTCAACTTTATGGTATACCGGGTATGGGAAGAGATTTCCATGTATAACCATACCACGAACCATTGGGACAAGGAGCACTTGATGCCCATAGAGCCTCGATATCCGGAAACGCAGGAATATATGCTTTCATGGATGAAGGACTGGTGCGAGGCTCATCCTGATACGACGGTGGTACGATTTACATCCATGTTCTACAATTTCGCATGGATATGGGGAAGCAGCGAAAGAAACCGGAATTTATTCAGCGATTGGGGTTCCTATGATTATACTGTAAGCGTGCCGGCTTTGGATGCCTTTGCCGAAAAATACGGGTATTTCATGACTGCAGAGGATTTTATCAATAAGGGCAGACTGCACGTTACACATATGCCCCCAGATTCCCGTAAAAGAGACTGGATGGATTTCATCAACGACTTTGTCATCAGTTTTGGTAAAAAGCTTATCGATATTGTACACAGCTACGGAAAACAGGCGTATGTTTTCTACGATGATAGCTGGGTAGGCATCGAGCCTTATAATGGAAGGTTCCGGGAATTTGGCTTCGACGGCCTGATCAAATGCGTATTCTCCGGGTTCGAAGCAAGGCTTTGTGCGGGCGTGGAGGTGCCGGTTCATGAGCTGAGGCTTCATCCTTATCTTTTTCCCGTGGGATTGGGCGGAGCCCCGACCTTTATGGATGGAGGAACGCCCGCTTTGGAGGCGAAACGGTTCTGGAATAACGTACGCAGAGCCTTGCTGCGGGAGCCGGTGGAGAGAATAGGTTTGGGAGGTTACCTCCATTTAGTGGAGAACTATCCTGACTTTTCAGATTATATAGAAAAGACAGCGGAAGAATTCCGTCTTATCAAGAGAATTCACCGTTCAGGGAAGCCGTATGTTATAGGAACGAAAGCCGCGGTATTGCACACATGGGGGAGATACCGCTCATGGACGCTGTCCGGGCATTTTCATGAAACCTCTATGCACGATTTGATACATATCAATGAGGCTTTATCCGGATTGCCTATAGAGGTATCATTCATTTCTTTTGAGGATGTAAAAAACGGGGCGCTTAACGATGTCGACGTAGTTATAAACGCAGGTTATGCCGGCAGCGCATGGAGCGGAGCAGAAGCATGGAGAGATGAGGAGATCGTGAGCCTTCTGACAAAATGGGTGTACGAAGGAGGTACCTATCTCGGCGTAAACGAGCCTTCTGCTGTGGAGGGCTATGATACCTTTTTCCGGATGGCTCATGTGCTGGGCGTGGATAAGGACACCGGCGAACGGGTATGCCATGGCAGATGGGCCTTTCATAGCGACGGAGAAGGAATACTGCCCGAAGGCGTGTGCATAAGACCTAAAGAGAATCTTTACCTGACGGACGGGATGACCAAGGTTCTTCTGGCCGACGGGGATAAGCCCCTTTTGACTCTGCACGAATGCGGAAGAGGAAAGGGAATCTATATGGCAGGCTTCGAGGTGAATTCGATTAATACCCGTATGCTTTATCAGCTCATCCGCTACGCCGGAGGGGAAGGAATTACCGGGAAATATATGACGGATAACCCATATACGGAATGCGCCTATTATCCGGAGAGCAGGCAGTTGGTAATTATTAATAACAGCGGGGAGGAACAGGAGGCAGCTGTGGAGACGGAAGAAGGGGTGAAAAAAGTTGTATTGGAGTCTTACGAGACCCGGTTTGTGACACTGTAACGGACTCGATTTTTTGAAGATGAGAGAAAAGGTGAAAGTATGAAGATAGGCGTCAGAGCACATGATTATGGAAGGCGAGAAATTGCGCAGATGGCAGAGGTTCTGGAGCGTGAGGGATATCAGTCTGTGCAGCTTGCGCTTCCGAAGGCTTTTTCTTCCATACAGTCCTATGAGTATATTGCGGAAAAAGAGCTGTATGAGATTGCTGAGGAGTTCGGCAAACGGGGAATCGAGATCGCGGTGTTAGGCTGCTATATGGATCTGGGAAATCCGGACGTCTCGGTAAGAGAGGCGGCGGTGAGAACTTTCAGGAGATGTCTGGGCTTTTCCAAAAGCATAGGCGCAAGGCTTACCGGCTCCGAGACGGCATATTCTCATCTGACGAAGCTGGAAAAGCAGAGATGGTTTCCTTTTATGATGGACAGTTTGAAACGGCTGACCGAGGAGGCAGAGCGGCTGAATACGTGGATGGGAATCGAGCCCGTGGCATGGCATCCTCTGGACAGTGCAGATACGGCTGCAGAGGTCATAAGAGATCTGAAAAGTGATCATGTAAAAATAATCTTCGATCCGGTGAACGTGCTGGAGAGGCCTGGTGAGGTCTTGCAGGAGGCATATTGGAGACGCTGCTTCAAGGAGCTTGGGCCTTATATAGAGACGATACATTTGAAGGATTTTACAGTGGGGGAAAACGGGAAATATTGTCCGAAGCTGCTTGGAGAAGGTGTTATGGACTTTGGAGTGCTTAAAGAGTGGATGAAGGGACATCCCGATATTCCGGTGCTGCGGGAGGAGATGGACCCTGAGACAGCAGGGCGGGACATCGCTTTTATGAAAAGACTTTACCGGTAGGAGAAATTTAAAGGGAATAAAAACGGAGATAATTTTACAGCGTAAAGCCATAAGATATCTCCGTTTTTTATTATATTCATTCCACTTTGTCATCTACACTGTTTTTCATAGATATTAATATCTTGACTAAAAAACCCGGTAAGACGACTCCCATACGATTAGCATTTTCAAGAATAGACAGAAGTTCATTGATGATGAACCATACGGAGACCAGTAAGCCGAATAAGGTCTTGCTGTCAAATCTTAGCCCCAGTTCGACGGCAAATTTATGGATCAAATAATCTGTGCTTACGGCGACTAAAATTGTTAAAATGTAGCCGATTTTCTTGTAAATGCCAATGAGACTTTTTTTGCTGCTCCACCTGTATTGAGGCTTGTCCGGATATTCAATGGCTTCTTTTTTGGCGGCGAGCATTCCGGAAATATAGTCAATTACCATCAAAACAGTTAATAGCATTAGCGTCGGGATAAGCAGTTCCATCGTATTGCTGATCCATGCGCCGATTGCGGCAACAACGCTTTTTTCGAAATTAAAGTTTGTTTTCATTTGGATAATCACCCCTTTCTTTGCGGACACCTGAGACAGAATCATGCAATATATTCATTTTTTATTTCATCACAGAGCTGATTTTTTATCCTGGTAGTGTATTGCCTGGAGACCTTATATTCAGATGCAACTTTAGCACTGCTCTTACCTTCGATAAAAATTGAAAACAGGATTTTTTTCTGCTTCTGTATAATTCCAAATTCGATTTCAATTATCCTCCACCTAAGTTGCTGTGATAGTCATATCAGAATGCACACCCTTCGTATGCCCTTAGCTGCTGGCCTATATTCCGACAGAATTTTAGCATGTAACCTTCAAAGGATTAGATCAAGATCACACCATTTTGCGAAATTACAAATGTCATACTTTTTTGTTTTTCACCGTTAATCTATTACATCAATAAAAGATGAAAATATATCATAAATGTAAACTACTACATACAATTCAATTTTCTAATCTATTTTAGCCTCGAGCATGCAGAGTATTGTCAATTAAATTCTTTAGCCTCGCCTTAAATATCGTTGAGTTATGAAAAAGACACTTTTTAGCAGAAAAGTGATTAAATTAATTAACCACTTTTCATGCCGTATAAGATATTACTTATTTATGTGTATACATGTATAGTATGAAATTTGCATACGCGAGGCATGCGCCTTCAACAGAAGCATTATTTTGAATTGCATCGTTGCAAAACATGGTTACCAAAATCGTTTGATCAGTTGCAATCATATAATTTACCAAATGATATGAAAGTTCTATCGCGTTTGGTACATTTGCTGTTGAAAAACCTTGTTCATTAAGACAATATTCAAAACGATTTTTATAAAGCCGTTCTACACCATAATATTTTCGCAATGTCGAGGATAAAATGTACATATCCGTGTTACTTCCATTATTTACAGCCTTCATTTCTTCCTGTATGAGTTCAGCTATTTTGTATCCATCTATATCGGCAATAATATCATAATAATTAAATTGACGTGTATCTGCCGGTGATGTCGTTTTAGGCTCTGAAGCTCCTACACGAGCATAAGCAACTTCTAAATTATCCATCAAACCTGTACTCTGGCCAGAATTCACCCATGCTTCATTAATTGCAGTTGCTAAATCACCGGCCCAGGTAGACCATGGTGAGGGGAACCTTGAATCCAAGTAACATTTTATTGCAATTGCTAAGTGAGCAAATTCCATTAACCCATAGTCATTGTCTGAAACAAGTGTTGGACGCGTTTCCAGAACAACACCGTTAACTATCTCTTCGCTGTAGTTAATATATGGATAAAATAAATTATCTAGTTCAGCACTCTGATTAATCCATAACAGGAAATCATGCTGTATAGGAGTCGTCAATTCCCACTTAATATCAGAATATTTATGTTGGAATATGTAATCTAGTACACCTAAACAACATTTATAGGTTCTCTCTGTATTGCTATATCCCCTATCTTTAGTAAAATTCCAATATGCTCTCTCTAATAAATTAACATAATCAATTAAAGTAGTAATTGCAGTTGCACCATCCATATCTGCTCCACTTGGAAGATAAGGTGGTATATAATCAACCGATAAATCCACATGTGTAAAACCGGGATCTCTTCCACTTGCAATATTGTAATCCAAACCTATACGGGTATTTGCGACTGGATAAGATGAATTTTCATAAAATTGATCGAAGCTCCAATTTTCTGGTAATTTATAACCCAAATTTCCGCTGTATCCAGTAGACATATCTCCAACAAAACTAAACTTAGCGTAATTTTCTTGGGATATTCGTATACATACATTTCTTGAACCGTATACACCGATCAAATAAGGAGCATTATTTAATGCAAAATATTCATTAACAGCATTAAAGTATGGTAAAGCATTTGAAGATATTTGTTCATCCGTCAAATCACAATCGACAGCAAAATATATGACTGTACGAGCTGGAATCTTTAATGATCTTGCAGCAGTAACTGCTTTTGCAGCATCAGATAATCCTTTTTCATAGGTGAAGTTAGCAACAGAAGAGTTATTTTCTTGAAAAATAGGAAAAATACTTAATCCACTTTTCAATATGTTTTGGATTTCATCGGTAGTTAAATTTTTATCCAATCCACCTGCCACTTTTGTAAGATATCGCCCCACATAGCGAAAACCTTGTTCAAATAAACCTTTAGCCATATCCACACTCAGTTTTGTAGAGCAGTCACAAGCATTTTTGTTTCTTTCTGTATCACCTTTACTCAGAAGTAAGGCTCCCCATGTTCTACGATTTACTGCTCCAAGGGTAACAAGCGGATCTATATTTAAAAGCATAAACTTCTGGAAAGCCTCTACTGTTTCGGCAAGTGTATTATCAAAAGAGTTATTTATGGCCGTTTCAAATCCATTACAGATTAATGCACATCTAATCAATTTAATGTGTATACTATCAGCGCTATTCTTATTTACAACCGGAAACAAATTAAATGTATTTGGCCCAATTGCACCGTCAGGAGTTGTACCAATTTCCTTTTGAATGGCATAGATTAAGGATTTATTTGTTTTTCTCTCATACTTTCCCCATGTGGGTATTAAACCTAAGCTTTGCCAAAATAAATTATAATAATTAGAATTAAGAAATTGCTGTACTTCCCTAATTTTACTACTCGAACCTGCAACCATAACAAAAGGATCTGTGTTAAGTAGTGCTTTTGTAAACATCGGCGAAATTGTCCCATCAGTTGTTGTAAAGCCAGCATCTCTTTTAAATGAGATGATGGCATTACCCGTACTTGTCCCATAGATTCCATCAAAGATTCCAGCATTATAGCCTTTACAAAAAAGTCCTCCTTGAATAATTCGTAACAGTCGGTCGCTCGATGTTGCTCCAATTGTTGGACACTTATTAATAGTCCCTGATCCCATTACTCCATCAATGGGAGTAGCACTCACCTCGATTTGTAGAGCCATGACAAGAGCTTTTACAGTCGTATTTCCGGTGATACCGTCCATATCAACTGGAAAAGAGCCGGAAACTATGCTAAAATAATTGGGGTAAGTCTGGTTTAACCATTCCTGTACTTGTAAAACTTTTGCATCCATAATTTTTTACCTCCTGAATTGTTTGATAAAATAGATAGAGGAGATAAAATTCAATTTGTAAACACTAAAGTAAGAATTTAAAAACTTGATATTTTTTATCAATAAATTATGATCCATTATAAATTAGGTATATAAATAAATTTCATACGTGGAGGGGAAATTGAAAGAGGGAGAAAATAGAAAGACTCATAATATTACACTTTTTTTCTTATTATGTTTAATAGTAATACTAATATTGTCGAGTATTCTTCAAAACTATCTTCTTAAAGAGAACATTGAGTTCAGGAATAATGTCATTATAGTTCGAATAATTGTTACTTGGTTTATCATTCCATTTAGCATTGTTCTTTCATTTTTTAGGTTAATAAAAACTAAGTTAATAGAAGCAAAAGTAATAACAGCTATCAATATAACTGAGGGGCTAATATTACTGATTATTCTTGTTATTTTTATGATCAGAATATTGGGATTTTACTTATTTGAAAATAGAAAAGAACAAATACTAGATAATGGATATATAATGGTCTATAGCGAAAATTTTCAGGAACAACAGACAAAGTATTATAAGCCTATTAGCAGGTTTCTGTATATGTATATTAGTGAATGGCCTGATGTAGAATTACTGTTGCAAATGCAAAGAAAGTATGGGGAAGATGTGGCACAAGTAGGTTATAATAACTCAGGATATCCCATGTTCTCAAAAATTGTATATATTGAAGGCCAATCCCTGAAAATAAACTTTCTAATATCCGATAAAGAGACAATGGATGACAACTATTTTACTAGTGTTTTAGAAGGATATAATGAATATTTTTGGTCAGATGTAGAACAAGAACCTTCTTTAATTGAAAATAACTCTTCAAGCTTATCTATTACATTAATTAGTTTTAATAAAGATATTTTAAAATCAATGACTAAGAATGTATATGATTGGTTGATTTTTCTCAAAATAAATTTGGATAATAATGTGAAAGATTATTTTAATCAAAATATAAATAGTATTGAATTGGTCAGTGAACAAACCGGTGAATTTTTTACTATTTATTTAGGAAAGGATGTTTTAGAATATTCGGAGGAAGAAATTCAAAGGATTCTCCTGCAGCAAACAGAACGTATAAAATAAAGAAAGAGAGGAAAAAAGTATTACATGGAAGAGGGGACATCAATGAAAACATTGAAAATTATATTAATATTAATGCTTATTCTTATTACTACAGGATGCGGTCAAAAGAATGAAGAAGGAGAAAACGAAATACCAAAAATAACTGTTTTAGAAGAACGGGAAACATCAGATTCATCAAAAGTTGATATACAGGATAACGGAACAGAAAAAAATAAAATTGAAGAAACATCAAGACCAAGCAAGGAGGAAGTTCTAAGCAAGAGAGCTCAGGTTCTTGATGGCATGAGTGAAGAAGAAGTAAACCGAATGAATCAGGTTATCAAAGATATCAATGTTAAAATGGAGCAGGAAATTATTTGGGGCAACCGTTTAGCAAGTTTGAGTGACCCACAAGATTTATATTGGAACTTGTTGAGTAATACCGGTGAAGTACAAGTAGGATGGGCCTATGAACAAGATGCACTTGATCTAAAGAAAAGTACTGAACTATCAGAAGACGACTTCAATGAACAGTACGGTATAGCGGTCATGGAATATAATGAATATACTTCTGAGGACTTCATTTCATGTATGCAAGAATTGCGGGATAGCACAAATTATGAAGATTTTAAAAAAGATTTTAATCAATTAATAGATAATATGGAAAAGGCCGAAGAAACTCATAATGTAGGATATATAGAAAATATATATAAAATTATACATGATATGGATTATTTTTTGCTCCGTTATGGCCCTGAAGATGTAGGTAAATACACAGAAGACAGTTCAACGGTTGCTAAATACTATGGTGTATTGAACGTATACTAAGAGATTATGAATGTAGATAGATAATGCAGTAAATGTTGATACCATTTACTGCATTATCTTGTTTAATCCATATTACCAAGTTCCATACATACTAATCGTGGATGGGCCTGATCCAACACTAAGCCCAGTATCTACGAAACCATATTGCGATCCATCTCCAGTAACTTGTACCCAAGTACCGTTGGTACTCTCAACATAATTTATAGCTTTCCAATCCGGATGAGATTGTCCTGATAAAGCAGAACTACATGCAACACGACAATTACTAGCTACTGTTCCCCATTTCGTAGCGCCAGCTGTATACACTGTCGATGAACGACGAAATTTGAATGTTTTGTAGGTTGTACCATTAATTGACACAGTACCATAGGGATAAGCTGTACAATCAGAACATGCATTATTAGGTGGATTAATTAAATATCCATTTTTCATTCCTGAGCTACTTAAAAAATAGATTGCATAAAAATCGCCTTCAAAGCCAATTAAGGAAAAGGCCTCACGATTGGCTAAGGTACCAATTTGGGTTTTGCTTGATCCTGTGCTGTTATAAACAGGAATTGTACTACCACTTTTGTTAATTAAAAATTCTGACATATTTTCATCTCCTTTTTTATTTTTTAACCGGTTATGTATATAAAGCAATTTGGTAAATAGTCAAGAAGTATTTTGATTTGTTTTTCGTACAGAAGGGTAACTTTAATAGACCTACGGCTTTCATAACAAAAACGTAGATTTAGAATGAGATATGAATTACCTACTCTTTTCCGGAGAGTAGAGTTGGCTCTTGTCCAGCAGACCATAGAGCAGACGTATAAATTTACGGGAAGTCAACGCGAGTGCACGTTTGTGCTGATGGTTTCTTGTTTCAGCATATTTCTTATGATAGAAGTGTTCATACTCAGGACAGTGTCTTATAACACTTCCAGTTGCTTCAATGATGTAATACCGAAGGTAACGGTTGCCAGCCTTACTCATATGTTTGTCTTCTGATTCAAAATCGCCTGAATCATTATCATTCCAAACGATACCGCAGTATTTTGCGAGTGAGTCAGCACTTTGAAAAACTTTAACAGAACCTATTTCAGCAAGAATTCCGGCAGAGTAAACCTTGCCAATTCCAGGGATGGAATTAAGCACTGTATATTCCTCGGGATTTAACCCTTGCACAGTTTGAAGGATTGCTTTATCAATTGCTTTTAATTCCTTCTCAAAAGAGCTGATGCAGTTAAATGAGGAGGCAATTGATATCGTAAGTGGCTCATATAGGCATTTATCAAGCCTGTATGAATTACGAGCTGCAGCCTGTATTATCTTAGCTGTTTCTTCCGGATCTGCGATGCGACCTTTACTTTTAGAGCTAATGAATACAACAAGGTCTTCAATAGAGGTATTTACTATGTCCTCATTTGTTGTGAACTCTGTAAGAATAGCCTCGGCTGTAGCACCATATTTATTTGAAAAAGGATGCTCTCCATTGCGTAATAAGGCATACTCACTGAACTTCAGAAAAATGTTATTTAACATATATGTTTTCTCTCTGGCAATACATTCAGTGATGTGCATACGATGTCTGGTAAGGCGTTGTAAGGCGAGATATTGGGAACCACGCCAAGGCTTGATGCTGATACGGCCAACACGGGCAAAATCAGCAATAACAAAGGAATCTATGCCATCATTTTTTCCAATGTCGTTGAAGGACTTTTTGTAATTCTTCACTTCCTTTGGATTGAGGCAATAAACACGGACGGAAAATGGAGCTAATAGATCGCTGGCTGAAAGGTAATTGGCCAGATGAACTCCATAAAATCCTGTTGATTCCATGCCGATTACAACGAATTTGAACTGATGATTTGCAGTAAGGACATCAACAATTAGACTTTCAAGAAGAGCTGCACCTTCTTGAGTATTTTCAATAGATTTCATTTTTATGAAGAACTCCTGATTAAAATCAAGTGCAGAAATAACATGAATACGGGATGCAATATCAATCCCAACAAAAAGCGTTGAGAGGTAATCGATTTTTTCTTTCACGGATAGTCACCACCTTTCATAGCAGAATAAAAAGAATGTAATCATGGCTTGTCCCAGATCACTACGCCACCCTAACCCTCGCGTTATTAGCATTCTCCGGTAAGAAATACCCTGCTGGTGGCTAGATACCAGGATGCAGCATTTGTGTAATAAGTCTTAGCGTAGCATTAGGGCTGCAAGCTTTCTTGGCAATAACAAAATGTTTTGCTGGAGAATTAAAGCAGTGACCACAGCTACAGTTCTTGTGAACTTAATTGTAACATCTGGGACCATGACTATAAAGCAACTTATTAACAATGTAGGTATAACAAGATGACCAACAATTCATCTAATACCTATATCATAAAAAATAAGTCTATAGCCTCTATGATTGAGGTCTATAAACTTATAATACGAGGAGGATTTTAATATGAATATGTAAATATGTCCCTTTATTGATAAATAGTGAAAACTACTATATGTTATTTATAAATTATAGTACTAAATCAGAGCCCAAATACTGCACATATAATATTATTAAATAAAATGTAATGTTGTATGTTAAAAATTATTAGGAATAGGATAGAAATCAATAAAGAAAAGAAATATCAGAAAACATAGCAGTAAAAACGGATTAAACATAATTATTTTGAGTGTCTGTCAAGGATGGTAGTAATAGTCCCCGAGTTGGAAGATAGATGTCTTAGGATGAATATAATAAGATGAGTTGATACTGGACGATTGCAAATGTCGCCAAATGGTAATACACCTTATGTTGCTAATCCAGCCAATATTAACGCATTTAGTAAACAAGCAAAGTTTGGAAGTATTTCTTCAGGATTCAATGTAGACATCAACAATATATATCCTGCTGGTAAATCTGGATGGTACAAATTGCTGGTCTAAGATTAATATATGATATTAGAAATATAAAAATCGGGAAACCACACATTGTGGAAATTATAGTCAATCAATCAGAATTTACTCCTTATTGCTTTATCTCAATACAAATTTTATTCTTAAAAGAAGAACTAAATGATCGAATATATGTATGGTATGATAAGGAGGGGACGATTTAACAGCTATCTATAAAAAGCTAAATGATACAATAGCTTTTGCATTGAACTATTAAAGGATGATACAGAAGTAGATACTAAAATATAAGTCAAAGCAGCATTGCATTCCCATCTGAAAAATAACCATGGAGTAAGTAGATTTTTGCCATTTAAGGATAGCTTCATCACTATCCTTTCGCCTGAAATCCACTCATTAGAACGGCAGCAGCATCTGCTTTTTCTTTCAGATAAGTTAAGCAGATTACAAATAATCGATTTCCATTCTGAGCGAAATAATAATCCTGCTCTTTTACTACATTGTCAAAACTTGTTATGTTTATAGTGCCGTGAAACTTTGTAAATTCCTTGCCTGCCACGGTTACATTTTCCAGGGTATTTCCAGTTGTTAAATCTATGTTGGATAAATCCCAGACAAAGGACATGTATGCTTCAATATACTCATTTAACGTTACAGAAGACGGTACTGTGATAATGTTCACATTTACATTGGGAATGCCGGTGGGAGATGAGCACATCATTTCCAGATTGGATTCAGTCGCAAGTCCATCATATTCCGGCTCGGAAGAATCCAAGTCTGTAGATACCAGATCGGTTACGACTTCTGCCAATTCAGCTATTTCTTCATTTGTTAACATTGCATAACCAGCCGGTGCTGTAAATTTGATGCCCATCCAGTCATTTACATAGTCCGCACCACTGTAAGCAGCTCCTTCATAAGAGGTAGTTTCTTCATAGGAAGCAATTTCTTCATAAGGAGAAGTCCCTCCATAAGAAACAGTTTCTGCTGAATTTTCACCCTGCCCCTGAGTTGTGCCGGAGCTGAGGTATGTTTCTTCAATTTCATCTGCTTCATAATAAGAACCATAGAGTTCATCCGGCAAAGACTCTTCCGTATCATAGCTGGCACTCAGCGAAGCCTCCTGAGTGCCGGAACCGAGATTCTGATGGGTGATTCCAAGAACGATGATATAGATGATTAGACCTGAAGTCAGGGTAAAGATTGCAAAGAGTATGCTGATGCATACTGTGTGAATTGTTTTCATTAAAAAATATACTTTCCGCTGCGGCGGAATTTCCCCTTTTATCATTTAATTGATGGTATAATTTCTTGAAATTATTTTACCGCATTGTTTATTAATATGCAATCTATTGATAAAAACATTGATAATGTAAATAACAGAGATTTATAGCGGCTAAAAGAAAAATATGGTAAAATCTAAACAATAAAATAATATATACTATAGCATTGCTCCATAAACAAAAAACAGTATATCTTTAAAATCCAGATAAGAACCAACTACTAATTCAAGAACTAATTCTCAATAGTATTCATAATAATAGGAGGCATCGAGTATGTATAAAGGATTTAAAATGAGATTGTATGCAGGACAAGAAGCGGAATATGAGAGACGTCATAATGAACTATGGCCTGAGATGCAGGAGATGATTCATGAGCACGGAGGAAAGAATTATTCGATTTTTCTGGATAGAGAGACACTGACCTTATTCGGCTATATCGAAATAGAAGATGAAGCGCTCTGGGCAAAGGGAGCGGATACGGAGATCAATCGAAAATGGTGGGATTTCATGGCAGACATCATGGAGACTAATCCCGACAATAGCCCTGTAGCAACAGATTTACACCCGGTCTTTCATCTGGACTGAGCTATCAGCACTCCAATCGATTTAACATCTCACAAAAAAGGAGAACACTCATGATAATGGAATCTCACTGTCTTACAGTACCCGGTCAAAAGACCGGACCAGCCGGACTTACCGTGTACCGCATCGATAACATCAGCGTTGCACCGGAGAAAAAACGGCCTATGGTAGTAGTTTGTGGGGGAGGCGGATATAGCATGATTTCCGACAGAGAGAAGGAACCTATCGTGCTTCAATTCCTTTCCATGGGCTGCGATGCTTGTCTGATCGAATACAGTGTGGAACCGAATGTATTTCCCACGGCGGTTATGGAGTTAGCCGGTGCGGTGGCATTTATCAGAGACCATGCGGAAGAATGGAATGTGGATGCGGATAAGATAGTTACCTGCGGCTGCTCAGCCGGAGGACATCTGGCAGCCAGTCTTGGCGTATTCTGGAACCGGGAATTCGTTTACGGACCTATAGGAAGGAAAGCGGAGGAAATAAGACCTAACGGACAGATTTTATGCTATCCGGTCATTACCTCCGGCGAATATGCTCATAGGGAATCCTTTGAGAAGCTGCTGGGCGAAAGGAGTAATGAGGAAGAGGCTTTGAAGCTCGTATCCTTGGAAACGCAGGTGACGGAGGATACTCCCGTCACTTTCTTGTGGCATACGGCCCCCGATCAGGCAGTACCCGTAGAAAACAGCATGAAATTCGCACAAGCTCTTCATTCCCATGGAGTGAATTTTGAAATGCATATTTATCCGGTGGGAGGCCACGGCCTTTCTCTGGCGAATGAAGAAACCAGTGGTGAAGAAGGAGTAGAACTGGTACCGTACTGCTCCGGCTGGATCGGACTGGCAGGTGCGTGGCTGAAACTCAATTTCCCCGTCAGCTCATAGGAATAAATGACAATCCTTCGGAATAAAATTAGGTGATTAGGCGTTACTATGAAGCCGCAGGCCGAATAGTAACAACAGGACATAGTTGTCTGAAGACTGAATGAGGGAGGATTGGAAGTGGCTTATTATGATAAGAAAATAGTGTATCTGTCCTATATGAGCAATGGAAGCAAGGTAAAAAATGCGGGCTTTGTCCGCGCGGAATGCCGCGGAAGGGACTACACACTGGACATGCGCGTAAATGGAATTCAGGAATGGATGGAGAAACAATACGACATTCTCGCAGTCACGCCTTCAGGGAAGGAGCATGCGGTAGGCAGAATCCTTCTCCAAAAGGGTACCGGACAGTGGCAGGCGGGCCCGCTTAAGAGTATGAGCGCCGGAAACACACTTTCCTATGAAGAAATCGAAAGTCTTCGTATCGATCTGACTGACGGGAAGACGATTGAAGGGGTATTCCGGCAAACAGACCCAGGCCGGACGGATATACGCAGCGAATCTAATCCGGAAAAAGGAGAGAAGCAGGGTCTCGGGAAAATTATCTGGCGGGAGTCGGAAAAAAAGGAAAAGCAAGACATCGATAGAGGAGCTCGGGGCGAGCTTGGAATAAAGGAAAAGTTAAGTACTGAGAAAACCGTTTGGTACCAGCCGGAAAGAAAGGAAAAGCCAGGCAGCGAAAAGGTTACTTGGTTCGACTTGGATAAAAAAGCGAAGCAAAGCATTGAGAAGATTGTTAGAGCGGAACCGGAAAAAGACACGAAAAGCGAACCGGATGCAGTTCTTTCAGAAAAGAAAGAAGAGCTGCAGCCTGAACTTAAGGCAGGAAGCAAGGAGGACTCGGAACCGATTCACATGGACAGTGCCATCCTAAACGACAAATGGCAGCAGCTCATGCAGGTCTATCCTGTAATACATCCTTATGAGGACGATAGGGAATATGTTACCATAGAGCCCAAGGATTTCGTAATCATGAGCGGAGATTACCAGCATTTGGCCAATAACAGCTTTCTGCTCCATGGTTTTTATAATTACAGACATATTATTCTCGGGAAGGAAAAAGATACGACGAATCCGGCGGGCAGCTTTTATCTGGGTGTGCCGGGCGTATATTATGAACGGGAAAAAATGGTGGCCCTGATGTTCGGCTTCGAAGCCTTTGAATGCAGCGGAGGCAAAGCGGAGCCCGGGAAATTCGGGTATTATTTGCGTAAGGTAAAGATTTGACGATCGATATATTAGATTCCATCGCAGTCAAACGGCGGAATGAAGCTTTCCGAGCAGGTCTCACCTTCTTGGATAAAACCGTTTTCGATACCAAGTGCGGCGGCATAATCCACCAGCTCCTCATAATCCTCAAAGGAAAGCGTACGGTTCAGCTCGGGAAAACGTTCTGCATCCAGGAACGCCGGAATTGGAGTATACTGATTCATAATGCTGACATATATGTCATCTCCATACGTTTCATATAGAAAGCGCAGAATGGCTTTGGAGTCCTCCATGTATCCCGGCAGTGCTAAGTGGCGGACGATGACTCCCTTTGTCATCAAGTCGCCGCAGAACATAGGGTCTCATGTCTGACGTACCATTTCTGCTATGGCAGGTTTGGCATAATAAAAATAATCTTCAGCGTAAGAATATTTTTTGCTAAGGGCGGGAGAAAAGTATTTTAGATCGGGCAGGTATATATCCACCAAGCCCTCCAGATGTTTCAAAGTTTCCACCTTTTCATAAGAGCTGGTATTATAAACCACCGGGATGGAGAGGCCCATATCCTTTGCCTTTATCAAAGCATCTATTATCTGGGGAACGAAGTGGGAAGGCGTGACCAGATTGATATTGCATGCCCCCTGATCTTGAAGATTAAGAAAAATCTCCGCAAGCCGCAGGATAGATATGCCTTTTCCGGTAATCCCCTTTGATATCGTATGGTTCTGGCAGAACACACAGCCCATGTTACAGCCTGAAAAAAAGACAGTACCCGAACCGGTCTGTCCTGAAATGCAAGGCTCCTCCCACATGTGAAGGGCAGCTCTCGCGGCCTTTATTTCATTTGTCTGTCTGCAGTATCCCAGCTGTCCTGCGACTCTGTCTGTATGACAGTTTCTGGGACAAATCGTACAATCTCGCAAATCCATTCCATTATCCCGTTATCTTTTATAATCCAATCAATATTTTTTAAAACCGTGCGTTCTGCGTTGAATAGCGCCAATACACGTTACCTTTACAGTTAACTCGGCTCAGGCACCCTCACGGCACATGGGAGATTCCGCTTAGTGCTGCTTTGTTCCCAACCTGACACGATTCGCAGATTCCCATTGCGTAAGACCCAAACTTCAACGCCACTTATAAAGGGCAGCTATACCAGCTTAAACCCGCGGCAGAACATCACCCCTACTAGAGCGGATTGTAGGTACAGGGCACCGCTAACGCCCCGGCTGCACGGTTTTTTAAGTATACTGTTTTTTCGGGTATTTGTCAATAAACCCGGCGCATTAACTTCTCTTCCTTGTTGCGCACCCGCAGCTCCTTAAAAAATGCAGTCAGCATATCGCTGCATTCCTTTTCCAGGACTCCGCGGGTTACCGTCGCCTGATGGTTGAACTGGGGAGTTTCCAGAATATTCAAGATGGAACCGCCGCAGCCCGCCTTAGGATTCATGCTCCCCATGACCACCTCGGGAATGCGCGCCTGAACGATAGCCCCTGAACACATCTGGCAAGGCTCCAGGGTGACATAAAGCGTACATTCTTCCAGCCGCCAGTCGCTGATTTTTTTGCTGGCTTTTTTGATAGCGGTAATTTCCGCATGTGCGAGAGCCGTCTTATCCGTATTACGCCTGTTATATCCACGCCCAATAATTTTGTTTTCGTGAACAATGACACAGCCGATAGGAACTTCTCCCAGCGCATATGCCTTTTTTGCTTCTTTCAGCGCTTCTTTCATATATTTTTCATGTATATCCATAATAATCACACTAACCCCTGATTCCTGCTTTTTAAATCCTGCCTCATCAAGTATAATATAAATATATAAAAAATAGCAACCCATATGCGTTACTGGAAACGAAGTGAACAGTAACGCATGATAAAGAGGATAAAAAATGATACGAATTCACGGCTTAAATAAAACCACCCTTTTAGACTACCCGGGACATGTGGCAGCGACGATATTTCTTGGAAGATGCAATTTCAGATGCCCTTATTGCCATAATGGAGGTCTGGTTCTTGACCCTGACAGCCAGCCGCTTATACCTGAGACGGAAGTGCTCTCCTTCCTGAAAAAGAGAATCGGAATACTGACTGGCGTATGTATCACTGGCGGTGAGCCTACGCTGGAGCCGGCACTTTCACAATTTATATGCAACATCAAAGAGCTTGGCTACTTTGTAAAGCTGGACACCAACGGCTACAAGCCGGAGGTCATCGAGAAACTGCTGGAAGAAAACCTCCTCGACTATATTGCCATGGATGTAAAAAACAGTTTGGAAAAATACGGCCAAACTGTGGGTGTAGAGCACATCGACACGGGAAAAATAACAAAGTCCATCCAGGTTATTATGAACAGTTCCGTTCCCTATGAGTTTCGGACCACCGTAGTAAAGGAATTCCACACGAAACAAGACCTGTTCGCTCTTGCGGAAGAAATAAAAGGTGCAAAAGCCTACTTCCTCCAAAGCTACAAAGACAGTGAACAAGCCATTCAGCAAGGCTTTCATGCTTATGAAAAAGAAGAACTGGAAGAGATTGCGAAGGTGCTGCTCCCAATTATCCCCAATATAAAACTCAGAGGAATAGACTGACAATATTACTATCGATTACAAGGGCTCACACGGCTCCGGGCGCGTAAGACCTTGTAATCGATGTTCAGTAATACTCTCGCCTGATTCGTCCCGTAAATCCATAATCAATAATGACAGGCCGTCCATCGATAACTCCCCAGTTATCGGGCCTGCACAAATCACTCACCAGCAAATTATATTTACGTGGAATATAATTTAAATTATTCAACCGAAACAGATCCTTATTATTTTCCACGTGATAATAAGAGCGAATGACAGCAAAGTTATGGATAGGTCCGGCCTTCTTCATAACCAGACATCGTCCATCCCCTGCTGCATGAAGAACCTTTGCAAAGGTATCCGACTCGTCCATTCCGGAGATCATGCACTCCACCTCATTCTGTGCATATCCCTTCACATTTATGGCTACCTTAACCACAGTATCATTTCCCAAATCAAAAACTTTCCTCCCCGACCCTTCTCCCAACATAGGATAGTCACCAATTCTTAAATGTTCATCTATTTTATCAAACCCAACAAATCCATCCATAAGAAAAGACATCTCCGTCATACGAATTTTGTAATAAAAACACGTATATTATTATAATATGCTCCTCCACCCCCAAAGCCACCCTAACCCCGCCGGCATCGACACACACTCTTTTTCATTTTGGGAGGAACAATTTGAAAACCTTGGCGAGGAAAGAAGAGGAGGGAAGAAGATTTCAAGCGATTTTATGCTACGTAGCCGAGACAATCCATTGGCTCGGCGCAGTGTCCGGCATAATCAGAGCGCGAAACTTCTTCCCTCCTCTTCTTTCCCCTCACAACCCCTTCTTCCAATCCCTCCCAAATCCAAAAATAATACACCTTTTTAAAAATCTGTTATCTGTAATAAATGCTATCTGGGTAATATACTTAGATCAGTTAATATGATTACACAAAACAAAGGGAGGATTACAATGAAACGAAAATTACTGGTAACGTTACTTACCACAGCCATGACGATCAGCATTCTTGCAGGCTGCGGCAGCACTACCTCTACTGAAGCTACAGCTCCTGCGGCCGACACTGCTGCGGAAGAAACAGCGACCCCTGCAGAAGAAACAGCAGATACGGCGGACGACACAGCATCTACAGAGCCCGTTACACTGAAGGTTTTCTCCAACCTTCCTGATAGAAAGAACGGTCAGGGATTGGTGGAACAAATGATCATTGACGAATATACGGCGGCTAACCCCAATGTAACCATCGAGGTGGAAGCTCTCGATGAAGAAGCATATAAGACGAAATTCAAAGCATATGCTATGGATGGTATGCCGGATGTAGTGAGCATCTGGGGACAGCCCTCCTTCTTGGACGATGTGCTTAACGCAGGCGTTCTCGCAGAGCTGAATGAAGCGGATTATGCGGATTACGGATTTGTTTCCGGATCTCTGGACGGCTTTAAGAAAGACGGAAAGCTCTATGGACTTCCGAGAAACACAGATATTATGGCCTTCTATTACAATCAGAAAATGTTCGAGGATAACGGCTGGAAGGTGCCTGCTACCTACGACGAGCTATTGGCATTAGCGGATGATATCAACGCGGCAGGCATTGTGCCGGTAGCTATGGACGGAGGAGACGGATGGCCGATGGCAATTTACCTCACAGACCTGATCGTGAAGATTAACGGCACTCATGGCGATATTGTTTCCGAAGCTATTGCAAACGCTGATTTTTCCAATCCGGTATTCAAGCAGGCGACAGAACTTTTTGCACAGTCGGCTCAGGCAGGATTATTCCAGACAGGATATGATTCTCAGGACTACGCGACGGCAATGAATCTTTTCACCAACGGTCAGGCGGCGATGTTCTACATGGGAAGCTGGGAATCTTCCATGGCTCTCAACCAGGACATCAGCGAAGACATCCGTACCAATATCAGAGCGTTCACCATGCCTGTAGTTGACGGCGGCAAAGGTAAGGCTACCGATATCGCAGCATGGAATGGCGGTGGATACGCGGTTTCCGCAAGCTCCGAGGTGAAGAATGAAGCAATCAAATTCTTAAACTACTTATATCAGCCCGATAAGTTATCCAAGTACGGCTGGGAAAATGGTGTGGGTATGTCCGCTCAGGACCAGACTGCTTACATGAGCGGCAGTGAGACTGATTTGCAGAAGCAGTTCATGGATATTCTGAATAACGCTACCAGCGTTTCCGGAACACCAATTAATGATTGCGGACCTTCTGTATTTAAGACAGTGATGGAAAGCGAGATCCAGAATGCTTCTAACGGAACGACAAGCGCAGAAGATTTCCTCACTTCCATTGGAAATGCCTGCAAATAAAATAGACAAACGGTAAATATCGGGTTGGTGCATAAAGAATGATTCCTCTTCATGTGCCAACCCGATTTAATAAAAAAATAATAACATTAAAAGTTCAGATAAGGATCGGAGGAACCTAAATGCAAAAACTATATAGCAATAAAATGGTGATATTTTCCCTGGTATTGCCCGGATTGCTGGTATTTCTCTTTGCGATACTGGCTCCCATCTGCCTAAGCGTATATTACGGTTTTACATCGTATACAGGAATGGGTCAGGCGGAGTGGATTGGATGGGAGAACTATAAGACGCTTTTACGCGATGCGAACTTCGGGCGTTCCCTCACGAACTCCCTTCTTCTTGCCATAGGTTTTATTTTTATCCAGCATCCCATTGCTATAATAGTTGCGGCTGTTCTGGATAAATTGCAGGGAAAGGCGGAAGGGATATTTCGCTGCATTTATTTCATACCTAATGTTATATCCGTAGCCGTTATCGCTTATCTTTGGAAATTCATTTACAACCCGGATTTCGGCTTGCTGAATAATGTGCTGAAAGCATTCGGCTATCAGGGTAAAATCAACTGGTTCAGCAACGATACGGCGATCTGGTCCGTGTTGGTAGTACTCATCTGGCATGGCTTCGGCTGGGGCATGTTGATTTATTATACCGGAATCAAAAATATCGATCCCGTTCTATATGAAGCAGCATCCATTGACGGCGCAGATCAAGTATCCACCTTTTTAAGGATCACCTTGCCTCTCATGAAGCCCGTCATTCAGGTAAACGTGACTATGGCTATTATCTCTGCCTTAAAGCAGATGGAGACCGTATACCTGCTTACCAACGGAGGGCCGGGCAACAGTACGCAGTTTGCGGCGAACTACCTATACCAGCAGGCATTCAAGGCCTTCCGCTATGGCTACGGCAATGCAATCGGCGTGGTATTCATTATCATTTGTCTACTGGTAACGGTATTTCTGAATAAAGCATTCGCGGACAAAGAACCGGCATATAAAGGAGGCTGATACATAATGAAAGAAAAAAAGACGATAGGAAGTACAGTAAAAAGAACTTTCTTATGGGTTATCCTCATCGCGGTGGCGGTCGTGCAGATATTCCCGCTGATCTGGCTGTTGGATTTCTCTCTTGCCAGCAGCAATGAAATGTTTACCACAGGGCTTTTGATCATACCGAAGAAAATCCAGTGGGGCAATTATGTGAAAGCCTTTGTTGACGGACATTTTCTTCTCTATTTGAAAAATAGCATATTAATTAACGGACTTGCCGTTTTGCTGGTTATTCTCATTTCCATCATGGCCGCCTTCGCCTGCAAAAGAATGAAGTGGAAGCTTGCCGGAACGGTAAAGACACTTCTGCTTATCGGTATGATGATTCCTATCCATGCGACGCTCCTTCCTAACTACAAGATATACAATGCGGTAGATCTGACGGATACCATATGGGCGCTTCTCATTCCCTATGTGGCTTTTTCGCTGCCGCAGGGCTTATTCCTTATGACCAGTTTTTTAGAAGCGGTGCCCGTGGAGCTGGAGGAAGCGGCGGTGGTGGACGGCTGCGGTATTTACCGCATCGTATTCGGTATCGTGACACCCCTTCTTAAGCCCTCTATCGCAACGGTAGCTATCATGACCTTCTTGAATAACTGGAACGAGTTCATGATGGCAAGCACCTATTTAAGCTCGCCCAAGTGGAAGACTCTTCCCTTCTCGGTATTAGAATTTACCGGGCAATATTCCTCCAATTATGCGGTGCAGTTCGCAGTCATGTCGTTGACGGCAGCGCCTGCGGTCATCGTCTACATTCTTTTGAACAAACACATTACAAAAGGGGTAGCCATGGGAGCGGTAAAAGGATAAACTAGAGGGAAGGAAAACGGAATACATTCCTTAAAACCGGCAGCAGTATAGGAAAGCCGCCGGGGCTTGAAAGGATAATGGCAAGCATCATGATTAGAATAAAAGAAATGTTGATGAAAAGAATCGACCGCCTGACGGTATATTTCAATATAAGGCAGAAAATTATATTCTATGTGTATCTGGTCATCAGCCCGATACTGATATTGATTACTACCTTTATTCTGATCAGTAATTATAAAGATACGAAGAATCAGCAGATAGAAGCCGATAGCAACGTGGTAAGAAGTCTGGATAAGAGCATCGGAGTTATCCAGACAGAATTATCCGACTTATCGGTCTATATTTGTATTAACAGCGATATAGGCGCCATTCTTACAAACGGTCGTCCGGAGGAGCTGAACGAGGACTCCAGGCTGTGGTATAACAGAGCGCCCATGAAGATTATTCAGGACATCATTGCTCTGAAGGGCTATATCAAGACTATGGCCATTTACCCGGAAAACGGCGTGAACTCTTATCTGCGATGCATCGATTCCAGCGTACACCTTTCGGATATCGAAGCGGTAAGGCAGACTGATACCTATAAAAAGGCGGTGGAAATGAAGGGGGACATAGTCTGGAAGCGTGTAAGCCAGGGAAGCGGCAGCATCTATCAGGCCAACTATGCGGATAAGATCGTGATGTGCAGAGAAATCTTCGATATGTCCAAAAAAGAAAAGCTAGGCTATCTGGTACTTGGTGTCAACGAGGAAAAATACATCGATTTATGTAAAAATGCCATTCAGCAGGAAAATGAAGGAATCGTTATCCTGAGCTGCGAGGGCAGTGAACTGACCCGCTACGGCACGGTGGACGAGAAAATTCTTTCCTACATATCCAGCGAGGAATACCTGAAGCAGGACCATAAGAAAAGAGCCGTTTATTTCGAGCATGATTCCTACAACGTATTTTGCAGCCAAGAGCAGAAAAAGGGTGTTATCGTCTGCAAGATGGTGCCTAAGAGTAACAGCGACAAACAGCTTAACAACATTATCATAACTCCTATTTTAATGCTTATTGGAATGCTTGTGGGCCTATGGCCGCTTCTGGAGCTGATTTCCAACATCATTTCCAGACCCCTGCAGCGCCTCTGCGTAGCTATGAACAAATTCCAGGGAGGCGATTTCAACCAGCAGGTGGCGGTGGAATCCCGGGACGAAATAGGGGAAGTGACCGCCTGCTTCAACCAGATGGTTTTATCCATAAAGGAATTGATCGACCGCAATTATGTCATGGCGCTGAAAGAGAAAGAGAGTGAACTCAGTGCCCTTCAGGCTCAGATTAACCCACACTTTTTATACAACACGCTGGATTCTCTTTACTGGCGTACTCAAAGCGAGGGCAACGATGAGCTGGCAGAGGACATTCTGGCTCTTTCCCAGCTTTTCCGTCTGGTACTTGGGCAGGGTAAGGGTATCATTCCTGTAAGAATGGAAAAAGAGCTTATTGCTAATTATCTTCACATACAGAAAATGCGCTTCAATAAACGTTTGAAATTTGAAATCAATATAGACGAGGACATCATGGAGGAATTCATTCCCAAGCTCATTCTGCAGCCCTTCGTGGAAAATGCTATCGTTCATGGCTTCGAGAACTCGGAAAAGGGAGGCTTTCTTAAAATAACCGGAAAGCGTCAGGAGAATAATTTGGTCTTCTCCATCCGGGATAACGGGATCGGAATGACTGAGGAACAAATTGCTGCTATTTGGAACGTGGAGGACTCAAAGCGCTATGCGGGACAGAGAATCGGCCGTTACGCAATCAAAAATGTAAGAGAGAGGCTGGAACTAAAATATCGGGAAGATTTCAGTCTGATGATTACAAGTCGTCCCTCCGAAGGCACTGAGGTCACTATCGTTCTGGGAGGGTTTGGCACTAACATGAACTGAAGGAGAAATTTATGGGAATAAAATTACTGGTGGTGGATGATGAAGATAACATCCGCAACGGAATCTCCAATTACATAAGGCTCCACAGTGACCGCATCGACCGCATATATACCGCATGCAACGGGCAGGAAGCCATCGACTTGATCCTGCGTTATCGTCCGGAGCTGATGCTTCTGGACGTTCAGATGCCTGGAAAGGATGGGCTGGAGGTCATGAAAGAGGTAGACGCACTGGAGCTTCTTCCTGTCACCATTATTTTAAGCGGCTACGACGAATTCAGATATGCCCAGACCGCTTTGAAGTATGGAGTAAAGGAATATGTACTCAAGCCTTGCCGTTCCACAGAGATACTCCGCCTCGTCAACGAAGCCGTAGATTCGGTCATCGGGAAGGAGAAGAAGGAAAGCGTCAGAGAGGATGTGACCGATAACCATCTTGTTAACCGGGCAGTGGAATATATCAAGGAGCATTATAACGAGAACCTCACTCTCGCCGGTGTAGCGAATCAGGTGGATATTACGGCGAGCTATCTATCTGCTCTCTTTTCCAGCAGTATGGATTGTTGTTTTGTGGATTATCTGAACGGAATCCGGGTGGAGCACGCCTGCTTCTATTTAAAGCAGAACCGGCTGAAAATATACGAAATCGCCTTTAAGGTAGGATTCCATGATGAGAAATATTTTTCCAAGGTATTCAAGCGGGTAAAAGGGATGTCTCCTGCCCGGTTCAGAAAGGAGGGAGAGGCGGAGGAAATCATGTGAAGAAGCTTCACAAAACACCTTACGTGATGATACCATCGTTTGACAAGGTCTTACGCGCCCTGAACCATAAAACACATTAATTGTAAGAAGTGCACAAAGGGACAAACGTATATACCTATATTTTAGGTAAAAAACTTTGTTAGTATTGCCGATATTGTTAATATTGACAGCTAAATCTTTGAATGATACAATTAGTTTAACGTTAAACCAATAAAAACTATTTACATTCAACATAGAATAGGCTTTAAAAGGGCATTTATACAAATATGATGTAAGAAAATGTAAAAAAATATAAATTATTTAAGTTTAACGTTAAACCATAAATGTAATTGAAGAAGGGAGAGCAAAATGAAGAAGAAAGCAGTAAAAAGAATTTTAGGTATTGTATGCTGTATGACATTGTCGATGTCTATGCTTGCCGGATGCGGCAGCGCGGATCAGACGACAGCTACGGAAGCGACGCAGGAAACTACGGCGGCAGATGAAACAAAGACTGAAGCAGAGGCGCAAGAGCCTGCGGAAGCACAACCGGTGGAAGTAACCCTCGGAATCTGGCCGGAGGATACCCTGGCGGACGATATCGCAATGCACGAAGGTTTTGTTGAGACGATGAAAACGAAGGATCCGAATGTTACATATACCCCGGCTTATTACAAATATGCCACGGACACATTCATGCCTATGGTAGAATCCGGCAACTGTCCTACCGTATTCGAGTCATGGTTCACGGAGCCTCAGAAGCTGATCGCCAGCAAGGCGGTAGCTAACATAACCTCTGATTTGGAAGAAAAGGGATGGCTGAATTCCATGAATCCTTCCATTAAGGAATTATTGTCCGATAAGGACGGCAACATCTACGGTATTCCCCGTGACGGTTATGCGCTTGGTCTTATGCTGAACGTAGAGCTTTTTGAGGAAGCAGGTCTGGTGGATGCGGATGGTTATCCGCTTTATCCTAAGACGATGGATGAACTGGCACAGGCAGCTAAGACCATCAAAGACAAGACCGGAGCAGCAGGCTTTGTATTGTTGGCGAAAGACAACGCAGGCGGATGGCATTTTTCCAATATAGCATGGAATTTCGGTGCTACGCTCTGTATCGATAACGGCGACGGAACCTTTACCTCCAACTTGAATTCTCCGGAAGCGATCGAAGCGATGGAGTTTGTGAAGTCTTTGAAATGGGATTATGACGTGCTTACCGCAGATCCTACCAATGAAGACTGGGGAACGGGCTTTACACAGCTTGGAACCGGCAATGCGGCTATGTATATTGCGGCCAACGATGCGGTAAACCAGCCTACACAGGTGAACGGACTTCCCGTAGACAAACTGGCAATGTGCGCGATTCCGGAAGGCCCCGGCGGTCAGTATTCCTTATTCGGCGGTACTCCTTATATGTTCTCTAAGGATGCGGCTCCGGAACAGATCGGTGCAGCTTTGGATTATATCGAAGTAATGGGCAAAGGCCCCTCCGTATCGGAAGATGCGATAGCTGGTATGCAGGCAGACGCTGAGAATAAATCGGCCGCAGGAGTTCCGGTTATTCCCAGATTCCCTTGCTGGACCGATCAGGCTATCCTGGATGCGGAAGCAAAAATTATAGAAGAGTACGGCAATGTGGATACAAAGATGTTCCAGCCTTACTTCGATGCTACCTCCTCAGAAGGTCTTCGCTCGGAAGAGCCTGGATTAACGCAGGATATGTACGGCGAGCTCACCAAGGTGTTACAGTCCGTTATTACGGATAAAAATGCCGATGTAACGGCTCTTATGAACACGGCGAACGACAACTATCAGAAGCTTCTTGACGATACTTATTCAGCAAACTAAAGGAAATATAAAGGGAAGGTATTAGCATATAGCATAAAAGCATGGAGAAAGCCGTGAATAGCGGTTTTCTCCGGTTTATATGATGGGAGTTCCCTACAAAAAGCGAGGAGGTGTTTCGCATAATGCGCAAACGTAAATCATTTAAAAAAAGAGACTTACTGGGCTGGCTTGTAATGCTTCCTACATTGTTGCTATTTGCTTTTTATGTATGGGAGCCGCTGTTGGAAAATGTCAGACTTTCCATGTTCAGCGCAATCAGATATGAGCTGCAGGAATTTGTCGCCTTTGACAATTACATAAAAGTAATCAACAACCCGGATTTCATAGCGGCATTTAAGAATACGTTCAGCTATACGCTATGGTCTTTAGTCATAGGATTTCTGGTGCCCATCGCACTGGGTATTTTAATTTCAGAGACCGTAAGGTTCAAAGGTCTTTTCAGAGTAGGAATTTACTTTCCCAACATTGTCCCCGGTCTGGCGACCGTATGGATTTGGAGCTTTTTCTTCAATCCGGGCAAGACGGGAGTTTTGAATATAATTTTATCGAAGTTCGGAATCGATCCTCAGCTTTGGCTGACCAATCCCCACTGGACGATTCCTCTTATTATCATTACCCTGACATGGAAGAGTGCCGGAGCTACCGCCCTCATCTATATGGCGAACATAAGCAGTATCAGCCCTGACCTGTATGAGGCGGCTACCATAGACGGTGCGGGCATCAGGCAAAGGATCAGGCATATTACCCTGCCCAGTGTATTTTCACTGGCGAAGACGCTGTTACTGCTGCAGATCATATCGGTGTTCCAGATTTTGTATGAGCCCATGGTTATGACAAACGGCGGGCCGAATAACGCCAGCATTTCGCTGATGATGCTCATGTATCGCTATGCGTTCCGCGACTTTGACTTCCCCGCAGGCGCAGCGCTGTCCGTCATGATTTGTATCGTGCTTATCATACTCAGCGGTATTTATACGGCAGCAACGAAAAAGAAAGAAGATTAGGAGGGAGAGGATATGCTGTTTCAAAGCTATACAAATAAAAAAGATGGTGCTATCAGAAGCTACGATATAAAATCTCCCAAGGTAAAAGTCCTTGCGGCTGTTATATTGCTGGTGTGCTTTTTAATTGTCCTCATCTGCGTGTTTCCTGCACTCTGGGTCATGCTGGCGGGATTTAAGGATATCAAGGAATTTACGAGGAATGCTACTATCTGGCCTACCTCCTTTGATTTTGAAAAGTTCAAGGTTACATGGAAGGCTTTCAAATTCGGAAAATATTATATCAATTCGGCGATTGCCGTAGGCGGAAGTACCATATGTGCCGTTATTTTCAACGGACTTTTGGCTTATGGATTTGCGGTGCTAAAGCCTAAGGGCTATAAGATCGCATGGGCGTTAGTTATGTGGAGCCTGCTCATTCCGGCAACCACCAGTATCGTAGCTGTGATAAGAAATATAAGCCTCATCGGATTCAAGGGAAGCTTTGTCCCGATTTGGCTGGCTTTCGGTGCAAATGCGTTCTATGTAGTATTGTTTAAGGAATTTTTCGAAGGGCTTCCGCCGGAGCTTTTGGAGGCCGCGAGGCTGGACGGCTGCGGCGTACTTCAGGTGTTCATAAAGATAATGCTGCCTCTTAGTAAACCCATTATCATGGTAGTTGCTATATTTGCGGTTACCGCGGCGTGGTCGGATTTTCTTTTCCCATATCTTGTGCTGAACGGCTCAGGAAAAGAAACGGTTATGGTGAAGCTCTTCGCTTTCAAAGATACGCCTACGGATGCGGTGAGCGTTTTGCGGGCAGTAGTATTTTCTATCATACCTCCTACCATATTGTTTGCGGTTTTCCAGAAGCAGATTACTGACAGCGCGGCGGCTGGTGCCGTAAAGGGATAGGAGACAGGTGGAAATATGGCTAAATTTGCGGATAAATATTTTCTTGCTGACGCATGGAAAATTATAGAGGATGGATTTGATCCGGAGTACGGCGAGGTGGCGGAGTCGGTATTCTCCCAGGCGAATGAATATATGGGAGTGCGCGGCTATTTCGAGGAGGGCTATACCGGTGCGCATATGCAGGGAAGTTATTTTAACGGCATATACGAGGAGAAAAAACAGGGAAGCCAGGGATACAAGGGTGTGGTCGATACTACGGAATTCATGGTGAATTCCGTGGACTTCCTTTATACGAAAATAGATCTGGATGGGGAAGCTCTTGATATCGGCAGCTGTAATATAAGTTCTTTCAAAAGAATTCTTGACATGAGATCAGGCCTGCTCACCCGTTCTTTCTTATGGGAGACCAAAAGCGGAAAGAAAGTGGAGTTAGTCTTTGAAAGACTTCTTTCCATGAAGAAAAATAAAATAGCAGTACAGAGAATAACATTGAAGGCATTAGATTTTGATTCAGATGTGACAATTGTGTCAGGGTTAGACTTTGGCACCGTGCACCAATCGGCAAAGGAAACCCTTTGGAAGTGCAGCGGGCAGGAGTGCGAAGGCTCTCATTTGGCGATTATGGGTGAGACGATGCGAACCGGACAGCACGTATATTCCTCCTGCCTGATAGATGCGCAAAACGGCAGGGAGTCTGCGTTCTCATCGATCATCGAAGAAAAGAGAGTTGCCAGAGAGCTGGTAATAAGGCTTAACCGAAATAAAGCGGTTATCGTAACGAAAAAAATATATAACGCGGTGCATAAACACGGGAACACCAATGACTTTTTAGCGCGGTGCGAAAGCGGGAAAAAAGAGCTGGAGGGCATAAGCTTTGAAGAGGTGCTTCAGGACAATATCCGCTGGTGGGAAAATGTTTGGAAGAAAGCGGACATTACCATCGAAGGGGACGAGTGGAACCAACAGGGCATCCGTTTTTGTATCTTTCAAATGTTTCAGACCTATCACGGAGCGGGAAACGGTACGAACATCGGAGCCAAGGGGTTGACCGGAGAGGCTTACAACGGGAATGCTTTCTGGGATACGGAAACGTACTGCCTGCCATTCTTTCTGTTCAATGATGTGCAGGCGGCTAAGAATCTGCTTATGTTCCGTTACCTGACGTTAAAGGAGGCGAAGGAGAGGGCGGCGGACTTGGATTGCAAGGGCGCTTTCTATCCGGTAGCTACCATAAGCGGAAGAGAATGCTGCAACCTCTGGCAGCATGCGAGCTTACAGCTTCAGGCATCCACCGCGGTGGCATACGGCATATGGTTCTACGAGAAGCTGACTCAGGACATAGAATTTCTTATGGAATACGGCATGGAAATGCTCATAGAGATATGCAGGATGCTGGCGGACAGAGGAGATTTTACCGAAGATAGGCAGAAGTTCGGATATTATGGGGTTATGGGGCCAGACGAGTTCCAGATGATGGTGAACAACAACTGCTATACCAATTATATGGCGAAGTTCACATTTTCCTACACACTGTCTGTTTGTCAAAGACTGAAAGAGGAACGTCCGAAGGAGATGGAAGCGCTTTGCCTGAAAATGAGACTTACCGGAGAGGAATGCCAGGCCTGGCAGGCGATGGAGGAGAACATGTTTCTTCCCATAGATGAGAAGACGGGGATTTACGAACAGCACGAGGGATATTTTAAACTTCCTCATGTGGAAGTGGACCGTATACCCGTAGAAGAATTTCCGCTCTATAATCATTGGTCTTATGACAGAATTTATCGCAATGACATGATTAAACAGCCGGATGTACTGATGTTCATGCTTTTGTTCAATTCCGCCTTCGGGGAGGAAACGCTCCGGGCTAACTATGAGTTCTATGAACCCCGGTGTATTCACGAAAGTTCCTTATCGCCGTCGGTGCACTCCATTTTGGCATCGCAGCTTAAGAAGCACGAAGAGGCTTACCGTTTCTTTCAGTTCGCCACGAGAATGGATCTGGACAATTATAACCGGAACAGCAGCGAAGGGCTGCACACCACTTCCATTGCAGCTGCCTGGATGAATATCGTCTATGGCTTCGGCGGTCTTCGTTCGGATGGGGAGAACATCAGTCTTTGCCCTACGATGCCGAAGCAGTGGAGGGGCTATTCCTTCCGTATCGGTTATAAGGAGGACGTCCTTTTAGTGGAAGTAGATGAGGAAAAGATATGCTTATCCACTTTGGGGGGGAAGGCCATCGATATCGATTTATATGGAAAATTGGTCGTAGTAGGAGGAGAACGGAAGGAAATCCCGGTTCCCGCTGAATGGAGAGGATAGAGGAGATGGATTGGAATATAAGGAAAAAGGGACACGACCATGAGGAGATCACATGGTCGGGCAACCGCTTTTTGACAGGCAATGGATATATGGGAATCCGGGGAACCTTGGAGGAATACCGCAAGGAACAGCTTGCTGCGGTGAATCTGGCTGGAATATACGATAAGGTAGGAGATGGCTGGAGAGAGCCTTTGAATGCGCCAAACGGCTTATATACTTACTTGAAGGTGGATGGAATCCAGTATAGACTGCCGGAAAAGGAGCCGCTGAAGCATGAATGTGAGCTGGATTACCGCCATGGATTCTTCAGACGTAAGACGCTCTGGAGAACGCCAAGAGGAAACGTGACGGTAAGGAGCGAGAGGTTTGCGGATGCAGCAAATGTACATAGAATTGGAATGCGCTATACCGTTACGGCAGATTTCCATGCGGAGGTGGAAATCATAACGGGAATAGACGGCGACGTATGGGATATCCATGGCCCACATTACGACGCGATAGAGTTTCAGGAAAAAGACGGCGTGCTGAGTGCCGAGGCAATTACCCATGAGAAGGGGGACAGCGTATGGGTATCCGAACGCTGCACATGGAATTTCCCTGCGGAGGTAAAGCTTAAGCAGGAGGAAAAGGCGATTCTTCGAAGAATTATCTTCGTGACGGACGGTGATACGGATTATATCGTGGACAAATGGGTGAGCGTCTATACAAGCGCGGATATTGACAGCAATGAAAAAAGCTGTCTTACTGATGGATATGAAGAGGCAAAAAAGAAACATATGGACTGCTGGGAAAAGAGATGGGAACACTCCGAGGTGTACATCGAAGGAGACGATGCGGCCATGGAAGCGCTGAATTATTCGCTGTACCATCTGCACTGCATCGCTCCGCGCCACAAGGAGGGCTTATCCATAGCGGCGAGAGGGCTTTCGGGACAGACCTATAAAGGAGCGGTATTCTGGGATACGGAAATGTTTATGCTGGACTTTTTCCTGGATACTGAGCCGGAGGTTGCGAAAAGCCTTATGAAATACCGTATTGATACCTTGTCCGGAGCGAGAGAAAAGGCGAAGCAATACGGATATGAAGGAGCTTTTTATGCTTGGGAGAGCCAGGAGGGCGGATTTGATGCGTGCAGCGATTATAACGTGACGGATGTATTTACCGGCCGTCCCATGCGGACTTTTTTCCGGGATAAGCAGTATCATATTTCCGCAGCGGTAGTATATGGAATCATGCGGTATACGGAAATGACGGGAGACTATTCGCTGTTAAGAGCGGGAGGAGCTGAGACTGTTCTGGAATGCGCTAAGTTTTACCACAGTCTGCTGTACAAGAAAGTAGGCGGGGAGAGATATGAAATTCTCGACTGCATCGGCCCCGACGAATATCATGAGAGGATTAACAATAACGGCTATACCAATCGTATGGCGAAATATACCTTCGAAAGCGCGGTGAAGACGCTAAAGCTGCTTATGGAAGAAAAGCCTGGAGATTATAAGGAGGAAGCGGACCTTCTCTCCTTGGAGGCGAAGTATAAGGACGCAGCAGAGAAGATATATATTCCACAGCCGGATGAAAATGGAATCATAGAACAATTTGAAGGATATTCCAACCTCGAGAACGTGACGGTTAAGGAGGTGCGGAAACGACTGCTCCATGAAAAGGAATATTGGGGAGGGGCTTACGGTATAGCATCCCATACGAAGGTAATCAAGCAAGCGGATGTGGTAACGTGGCTGAATTTATTTCCGGAGGATTTTTCAACAGATATTTTGGAGAAGAACTGGAACTATTATGAGCCCCGCACGGAGCATGGCTCTTCGTTAAGCGCCTGCATGTATGCCATACTGGCATGTCGTCTCGGAATGCCGGAGAAGGCCTATCCTTTTTTCTTGAAATCCGCCGCCGCAGATTTGGCTGGAGGAGGCAAGGAATGGGCGGGCCTGGTCTATATAGGAGGTACTCACCCGGCAGCAGCAGGGGGCGCCTATATGACGGCAGTCAAAGGCTTTGCAGGAGTATATATTGAGAACGGCACAGTAAAAGTAAAGCCCCATCTTCCGGATACATGGAGGAAGATGAGGTTTCAGATTCATTATTTAGGAAAGGAATACCGGATAGAGATTACGAAGGACGAAACGTCCGTCCTTCCTATGTGAGCAGAGAACGTACGCTTTCGCGTAAGGCTAATGAGGTGGGCAGGATGAGGTGGTCCTCTTCTGCCTTATTTCCTTCTAAGAGCTGAAGCATCATATTTACGGCAAGGCGGCCTTTCAAATTGATGTCCTGATGGACCGTAGTGAGGGGCGGCGTTACCATTTGGCATAGACTGATGTCGTCGAAGCCTACGATAGAAATGTCATCGGGAATCCGTCTGCCCTGCTCTCGCAGGCCGGTCATAATCCCGGCAGCCATAACGTCGGCAGTGGCGACTACGGCAGTAATATCCGGATGACGGCAAATATCCTCGCTCACTAAGCGGCAGGAGGCAATATCCATTTCCTGAACGAAGACAAGAGACTTGTCGAAGGGAATATTCGCCTCGGTCAAGGCAGCTTTATAACCGAGAAAACGCTCCTGAAGAACTCCGCCGTCCTTGATATCGGGAGAAGCGAAGGCAATTCTTCTATGACCGTGCCCGGTCAAATATTTGGTAATGTTATAACTGCCCTTGAAGTCCTCAAGACCTACGTTGCATAAGGTATTCTGGTTCGTATAGCTGTCGATAAGGACGATGGGAATGTGGAGGTTCGACAGCACGTCGAAGAAATGATCCTTGAATATACCGGTAAAAAACAACCCATCCACATTCCAGTTGCGCAAAAATGCCAACAGCTCCTCGGAGGTCTCGATGGTGCGCAGCATTAAATAATATCCGTTTTCTCTAAGCGCTTGTTCAATGGCGCCGATAGAAGCGGAATGAAAAGGGTCTTCCATAAAATTGGAATCCTTGCGGGTGATGACGTGATTCACGAAGCCTATCACCTTGGAGGAGTTAGACACGAGGGAACGCGCCGACATATTGGGAATATATCCCAGTTCCTTAATTGCGGTATTGATTTTTTCTATAGTGTCCGCGGATACCCGGTTATCCTTGCCGTGTATCACATTGGAAACGGTGGTGCAGCTCACCCCGGTAACGCGGGCAATGTCTCTTATTGTAGCCATATGCGACGACCCTTCTATAATTTCTTAAGTTAATTAAGGTTTAACCTTAAACTAATTCGATTTTAACATAAAAGAAATAAAAAAACAAACGGTAAGAAAGGCATGGTTATTCATATGATTAAAGGCGTTATTTTTGATTTGGACGGAGTGCTTGTATCCACGGATGAACTGCATTATAAGGCATGGAAAAGGTTAGCAAAGGAAATCGGTATCTCCGATTTTAAAAGAGAGGATAACGAGAAACAGCGGGGAGTAAGCAGAATGGAATCCTTGCAGATCGTTCTCGATAAAGGAAATAAAAGCTATACGGAAGAGGAGAAGGAGGAATTTGCTGAGCGTAAGAATAATTATTATAAGGAAATGCTTAAGGAACTGGACGGCAGCGCTGTTTTGCCGGGGGCGCTTGAGACCGTTAAGCTATTAAAGGAAAAAGGAATCATGACCGCGGTAGGCTCAGCGAGCAAGAATGCGCCTGACATTCTGGAAAAAATAGGATTGCTGACTTATATGGATAAGATAAGCAGCGGCCTGGATACCACCCGCTCCAAACCGGATCCTGAGGTGTTTCTCGTAGCGGCGGATAAGCTGGGACTTCCTCCGCAGGATTGTCTCGTGATAGAGGATTCTGCAGCGGGCGTTCAGGCGGCGAAGGCGGCAGGTATGAAGGCACTTGGCGTAGGGCCGTATTACTTTAGTCTGGGGGCGGATTATGAGGCTGAGAATCTGGCGGTTTCCATTAACTGGGAGAGTATACTTAACGAAGTGTGAAAAATTTGGGGGTTCCGCATTGGAAGTTGAACGAGGAGGGAATTTATGAAGAATAAAAAACGGGTTTGGGCGGTTATGCAGATAGTTATTGGCATGGTGTTTGCGGTTGGAATTTTGGGGACGGCTATGGATATCGGACTTAAGAAGAAGGAGAGTACGGAGGAGAAAATATTGAAAGAATCTGCTTTGGTTTTGTATGAGGGGCCTAAATCCTTAAAGGACGCTTCGGAAGAAGATTTGAAGAATACCTCGGAGAAAGGACGGGATATGGCGCTTATGCACTGTACGGATACGAAGGTGCGTATAAACGGGTATGAGTGTTATGTATATGACACTAATGTCAATCATACGAGACAGTGGGTGGCGAACTATCTGCCGCCCTTGTCCAGGACGCCGGTGGCTTGTTTCGATTTCGAAGGCGCAGCGAAGATAGAAATCGAGGTACCGGGGCGAGAAATTGATTCTGTTAAGGTCAGTCCGCTTTCTGCCGGGATAGAGGCCCAAATCGATAAAGAGGCGCATACGGTAAGTTTCTTGGTGACGAAGCCGGATAATTATACGGTTACTTTCAACGATGCGCCGGAACGTGCGGTACATATATTTGCAGGAAGCATAGAAACGGATAAGCCGGATATTAACGATGAAAAGGTCATCTATATAGGTCCCGGCGAATGGAATATAGAATCTATCATGCCGGAGGACGGACAGACAATTTATCTGGCCGGCGGCGCGGTAGTACATGGAGTGATAAACGCTAACTATGGGAAAGATATCACGGTTATGGGAAGGGGTATTATCGACTGCTCCGACCTGGGCGGCTGGAAGGGAGCAGAAGCGTATATTCCGCTGAAATTCGACCATTGCAGCAATATTAAGATTAAGGATGTTATCGTCTTAAATCCTAACGCATGGGTATGTCAGGCATTTGATTCCGAAAGCGGAGAAATTGACGGAGTGAAAATTATCTCTGCGAGGCCCAACGGCGACGGGATCAGCCTGCAATCATGCAAGGATTATACCGTATCCAACTGCTTCATACGTTCGTGGGATGATTCCCTCGTAGTGAAAAATTACGATGGAAATACCGAAAATATCCGATTTGAAAATATACAGCTGTGGACCGATCTGGCGCAGTCCATGGAGATTGGATACGAAACCAACAAGGGGCAGATGGAAAATGCAACGATAAAAAATGTGACATTTCAAAATATCACGGTTCTGAACAATTTCCATAAGCCTGTAATATCCATCCACAATGCCGATGATGCGCTGGTGACGGGAGTGATTTTTGAAGACATCGTAGTGGAGAATGCCCAGATGGGAAGCGGGGATGGTGACGAGATGCCTTACTTGATCGATATGCATATTGCTCAGAGCGATAACTGGTCCAGTACCAAGGCAAGGGGGACCATTGAGGATGTAATCATAAATAATGTGACAGTGTTGTCAGGAAAAGAATGCCCTTCCAGGATCAAAGGCTATGATGAGGAGCATAAAATCAAAAATGTCCGGATTTCCAATGTGGAAGTTCTCGGTAAGAAGATTAGGAGTTTTGAGCAGGGCGGTTTCCAGATAGATGAAGCGACAACAGAAAATATAAGTATATCAGAGGGAGAATGACGGCATGAAAAAAGGAGGAATCATAGTACTTGCCCTTATGTTGGTATCGTGGGCAGCTCTTTTCATTTACGATATGCGTATCGGTGAAGGAGAGGAAGTGAAGATGCCTGAGGCAAACGTAACGGTAGTAGAAGCCCCTGAACAATCAACCCCTATGGAGCATGAAGCTTTTATAAAGGAGGAATATGTTTCGCAGGTGCCGGAGGGAGATAACCTCGCATTGGAGGGTAAGATAGATGCAAGCAGCTTTGCGGACGTCTACGTACCGAAGAAGGCCATTGACGGCAAGACGGCCGGCCCCTCCTATTGGGAAGGGGAAGGGAATAACTACCCCAATATCCTCACTTTGGAGTTATCTCAGCCAGCCAGCATCCATGGCATAAGGGTAAGCCTGTGCCCGCAGAAAATATGGGGAAAGCGCACGCAGGAATTCGCAGTGAGAATAAGCGGGGACGGAGTGAACTACGAAGAGCTGTTTCCTCTTCAGGCTTACGACTTCGACCCTGACAGGGGAAATGAGGCAATAATTAATTTTGAAGAGACGGATGCGAAGTACATAGAACTGGAATTTACTTCCAATACAGGGGGTGCAGGGGCACAGGTGGCGGAATTTGAGGTATATGGATCGTATCGGTGAAATGTTAATTTTTTTTAATTTTTACTTTATAAATGCTTGCGAAAGTTTATAGCTTTTTTAAGAACTATACACACGGAGGACACATTTTTCCTTTAAGATGTACTTAGATGGTTGAAGAACTCACTATTTGAATTCACTATCTCCCCCCTCATAAGAAAATATAAGAAAAAGCTCCGCGTAAGCGGAGCTTTTTCATCTTATAGGAAAGTATCTCCTATAAGATAAAAGCCCTTCGGGCAGGATGCGCAGCTACGCGCGGAACAAAGGCTGTGCTGTAGAAGTATTTCAGCGCGTGAGTATGCGAAGCACACTTTTGTTCATTTTTTTTAACATAGAAGCTGTAAAATGTGGTAAATTAGTTATGTAAAAGTGCACGTTCCACGCTCCAATAAAAGTTTTCTTCGCCCACCATTTCATAAATACCCGAACGGTGGAGCATGGTCATGGTTTTATTGGGAACGCCGCATAGGATGATTTTCTTCCCTTGATTTTGCAGGGATGACAGTACATGCATAAAGGCGATGGCTCCAGAAATATCCATATAGGAAACGCCCCTCATGGACAGGAGGACCATATTGTAATCCTCCGCATGGTTTTCCATCTCCTCGATATGCTGAGTGTTGGCGAAGAGCACAGAGCCGGTAAGATAAGCCACGATGGCATTCTCATATCTTTTGGCGAGTGTGGCGTCGGTGTTGTGGATGCGGTTCATATCCACTTTCTCGTAATTGATTTCTATATTGGAAAGGCGGTTTACCAGGAGGATCAGAGCGGTAATAATGCCTATCATAATAGCGGTAGTAAGGTCGAAGATGATAGTAGCTCCCATGGTAACCGTATATTTCATAGAAGCGCCCTTAAATCTATGTGCAATAATGTATTTGATTTCTTCCCAGTCATTCATGCGAAAAGCGGTGACCATAAGCACACCTGCGAGAGCCGGCAAAGGTATCTTAGCCATGACGGGACCGAGCACGAGCATGAAGGCGAGAAGTCCTAACGCATGAAAGATTCCGGTAAGGCGAGTGCGCGCACCTGATTTCAAGGCGACACTGGTCCGGGCGATTGCAGCGGTGGCGGGGATGCCGCCGAAAAAGGGAATGATCATATTGCCTATGCCCTGCGCCACCAGCTCCTGATCGCTGTTTAAGCGTAAATTAGCCATTTTGCCTGCGCTTGCGCCGCAGAGAAGACTTTCGATCATGCCCAGCATGGCAATGCTTACGGCGGGGCCGAACAGACCTTTGATATTTTCTATGTTCAGGGAGCTCGGGGTAAAGCGGGTTTCCAGAAAAAGTGTCTTGGGAATAGTTCCCACTGTCGCCACATCCATGTGAAGTGCGATAGACAGGACGGTAGCGAGTATGATGCTAAGGAAGGAAGCCGGAACTACAGCATTCCATTTCCTGGGAAAGAATACCATGAACAGAATGACAAGAAGCCCTAGAAGGGCGGACTCCATATGAATGGGGAAGCCCAGATGGCCATAGCTTAGCAGTTTTGAAACCGTACCCGTACCTTTGGAAGTTACACCGAAGAAATTATCGATTTGTCCGAGGGCGATGATCACCGAGATTCCCGAGGTGAATCCGGTAATGACGGGAGCAGGGATCAGACTGGTCAGCCTGCCTATATGAAAGACTCCGCAGAGAACGAGGAGGATGCCGGAAATAAAGGCGGCGATAAAGACTCCTTGTATGCCGTATTTGGCAATGATGGATATCAATATGGCGGCCATAGCCCCGGTAGGTCCCGATATTTGATAGAAGCCGCCGGAAAAAGCGCCTATGACTAAACCGGCAACGATAGCGGTTACCAATCCGGCGGCCGCAGTGGACCCGCTGCTGACACCGAAAGCGAGAGCGAGAGGAAGAGCCACGGCCGCAACAGTCAAACCGGCCATCAAGTCCTGCATGAGAAATTTTCCGTTGTAACCTTTGAATTCATTTTTTATTTGTTCCGTGTAATTTTTAATTAGCATTTCAGCCTCCGTAAGGAAAATGTTGAGGTAAATGCGGCTTATGGAGAAAGTCATATTATACTCACGAAAAATCATTATAGTGGTTTTATTATATTTGGTCAAGATTAAAAGGAGTTTTCCATGAATACACAATTTTTCAGTTATGCTATAGAAATAGAAAGAACCGGTTCCATTACCAAGGCGGCGCATAACCTTTTTATGGCTCAGCCCAACCTTTCCAAGGCGATAAAAGAGTTGGAAAAACAGTTGGGGTACGAGATATTCGAGCGCACGCAGACGGGAATCGTACCTACTGAGAAGGGGCGCAATTTCCTCGTTCATGCGAAAAGCATTATGGAGCATTTGGGGGAACTGGAGGCATTAGGCTTAGAGGAGAGGGCGGATAGCCAGAGGTTTCGCATATCCATACCCAGAGGGAGCTATATTGCCGAGGGTTTTACGGAATTCGTAGCACAGCTGGATACCGGGCAGGGAATGGAGATTACCATTCAGGAGACCAATTCCATGCAGGCGATCAGCAACGTCGCCTATGAGAAATTTGATCTGGGAATCATACGTTATCAGAGCATTTATGAAAATTACTTCCTGGATTTCGTAAGGAGCAACGGACTGAGTTATGAGCTCGTGTGGGAGTTTGAATATTTGGCGCTGATGTCAAAAGAGCATCCTCTGGCAGCGGCGGCATCTGTGAGGGCTGAGGACTTATTCCATCATATCGAGCTGTCCCATGCGGATCTGGTCATTCCTTATGTGGATAGAAGAAGTGTGGAGCCGCAGGAGCAGACGAAGGCCGGAAAGCACATTTATGTCTATGACAGAGGATGCCAGTTCGATCTGCTGACAAGGGTCACCACCACTTATATGTGGGTGTCGCCTCTTCCTGAAGTATATTTGGATCAGTATGGGCTGGTGCAGAGAAAATGTGCGATTCCAAATAACAGCTACAAGGACGTTCTTATATATAGAAATGAATACGAATTCAGTGAGCTGGATGAGAAATTTAAGGAAAGGTTATACTGCGCCAGAGACGAGGTAGCATATAAACAACATCAATAGTGACATATCAATATTGCATACCCATATGTCTAAAATGATATATACTCATGCCTTTTTTATATTATTCAAATGACAAAAAATTTGATAAACTTCTCATGTTACTGAAAATGGGTTCAAAAGTGGGAAGGTAGTCAAAATGCAGGAAAATTTATATACTCCGAAGGAGATATTACAAAAATATATAAAGCTATGTATTAATAAGGTTTCTTATCCGGTTTGGAAGGTACTCCTTATGGGAGCGGTAGCGGGTGCGTTCATCAGTATCGGGGCGGCGGCCAGCAGCGTTTCCATGTATGGAATAGAGAGCACAGGAGTTGCCAGAACAGTAGGCGGAGCGGTGTTCCCCATCGGCCTCATGCTCATTGTCTTAATCGGCGGAGAATTGTTTACCGGCAACTGCCTCGTCATTTTTGGAATATTAGATAAGAAATATCCGTGGACCACGATGGCCAAAAACCTTACGCTTGTGTTTGTCAGTAACTTAGTGGGGGCTGTTCTCATGGCGTTTCTCGTTACATATAGCGGCCAGTTCGAGTTTTCGCACGGTGCGCTGGGCGCATATGTGATAAAAGTGGCTCTTGCCAAAGCGACGATTAACCCTATTACGGCATTCATTTCCGGCATCCTTTGCAACATCGTCGTCTGCGCTGCCGTATTTATGGCGGCGGGAGCGAAAGACTTAGCAGGTAAGATTTGGGCAATTTTCTTCCCTATTTTCGTATTCGTCATTTGCGGCTTCGAGCATTGCGTTGCCAATATGTATTATATTTCCGCAGGTATTCTCGCACTGGCAAATAAAAATTATGCAGCAAAGGCTATGGAGCTGTACGGCTATACCGAAACACAGCTTTCAGCGCTTAACTGGGGCAATATGTTTGTAGTTAATCTGCTTCCCGTAACGATCGGTAATATCTTGGGCGGCTCGCTGTTCTTCGCAGTTCCGATATATCTGGCATACAGGGAAAAGGCACATAACGAGCAGGAGGTTTCCGACAATGCCCGCATTCCTTTAAAAGACGCAGAAATTATACGAAGCTGACGGATGCTGTCACGCAGTGACATCTTCCATATAAAGGCGCCGCGTAAACGAATCAGTTATACGCGGCGCTGCTTTTATAACAGTTATGCCTTTTCATACTAATTATTCCACTCTAATGACTGAAACCGGACATCCATCCTGCGCCTCAATAGCGTTTGCTTCTAATTCTGCCGGTACATCCTCTACATATACTTCTGCAATGCCATCGTCAGCCATCCGAAAAACTTCAGGGCAAATACTGGTGCATAATCCGCAGGAAATACATCCGCTTCTATCTAACTCAGCTATCATATCAACTCCTCCTTCCTTCAAAATTATTCTTGCGGGAATACTACTGTAAGCTGCATCTTAAATTTCTTATCCGCTGCCACCGCATGAGGAATTCCTGCCGGCATCACGATGGTTTCTCCTGAATCCAAGGAATATACTTCTCCTCCGATAGTGATTTTTGCCGTTCCGTCCAATACGCTCAGCATCGCATCTCCGGTAGATGAGTGGGAACTGATTTCCTCCCCCTCGTCGAAGGCGAACAAGGTAATGCTCACTGCAGAATTTTGTGCTAAAGTGCGGCTTACGACCTGCCCTTCGGAGTATTCCACCAAGGTGCAAAGATCCAGTACTTTTTCATGATCTATATTTTTCAAATAAGGTATGCTCATAGTTAATTCTCCCTTCACTCATTATTGTTCTCTGAGACCAATCTCTTTTCTCCTTCGATTGCCTGAAGCGGACGGATATTCTGTGTTACCTCCAGGACACCAAGATATTCTCCGGCTTCATCCCTTACGGCAAAATAGCGTATCAGAATGAATTTTTCGCCCATGTTGATCCAGAAATCTTCATGATCCTTCCTTCCAGCCTTGAAGTCCTCAACCAGTTTCTCTACGATGTGGACACTTGCAGGAGGATGGCAGTTGGATACCTTCCGCCCGATAATGGCCTTTGTACGAGGGAATACCCTTTCTGCGCCTTGGGAAAAGTATCTGACAGTATCATCCTTGCCGACAAAAGTAATGTCGATGGGCAGGGTATCCAGCATTCGGCTCAGCTCTTCCACCTTCAGCACACCGGTGGGAAGATGGATCGCACCGGCTATACCAGGCTGCTCCTGTGCTGCGGCCTCAGAAGCCTTGCCAGCAGAAGGGGTCCATGCGGGAACACTATCGATGAGACAATAGCCCAGCTCTTCACTTTCATCCGCTATGGTCTTCCATTCATCCTGCGTCAGGTTTTCCAACAGCATGGGGAGCATGATATTTTCTTCTTTAAAAATCATCTCTCCGGCTTTATCCAGGAATGCTTCTATTTCCTCAGCCAGAGAAGAAAGCTCTTCGCTGGCAAGCTTCGCTAATACTGCTTTCAGCTGAGCGCGGATTTCATCATCTACACCCCACATAACCTTAGGAGGAGCCGTGATTCCATATTGTTCCATATAAGGAAAGAAGAGATTTTCTTTTTTTAGATAATGCCGGTCAATTTCAGTAAGTCTTTTTAAACCCGCTCTTACCTTGTCTTTTGCATCCGAATCGGGAAGCAGAGCAAGCTGTGTACGGACCTCATCGATTTCTTTCTCGATAGCACTATTTTCCCGTTTGAGTGTGTCTGCCGGATGCCCCGGAAGCTCTGAGGAAACAGGAGCACGATGGATATCTTCGATGGAGCCTTTGAACACTGAAGCGTGAACGTCGCAAAGACGCTGCACTTCTGTAACGGGAAGACCGTTTGCAATCAAGGCCTGTTCCGCCTGAGCTATTTCTTCCGCCGACACGTTACCGAATACTTCGGCGAATTTCTCTTTTACATCATCCACGCTCTTACCGTCGTGAAGCTCAGAAATCAATTCTTTCAAAACCTGCTGGCGAAATTCTCTGTTGTTAATTTCTGCACTCATTTCTTCTCCTCCTTTACTGTGTATCCGTGTTTTTCAAAGATAAGTTTTATGTTTTCCAAATCCAGCTTTTTAAATGCCGCACCCTTGGGGATCGTCATGAACCGTCCCGCCGTAGCCAGCATACCGGGCTTTGTAATATCCGTAAAACCCGCCTTTGCCAATATGGGGATTATTCCCGGATCTGCGGTGCATAATTCATAAACAGTTAAATTGAAGTCGATAATTTTATTTGACATTTTCTGCTCCTTTCTGCGCGAACCTGTTACTGCTCACTCCGTTTACAGTAACCCATGACATCAGTGTAGCAGATCGGAGAGAATATATCTGTGATTATAATCAAATTTCGGGATTTTAGTATTTTATGTATCCTTTCCGGACATAGCTTTTAAGGCTTCGCCATCCAGCAGGAGAATATTTTTGTTGCCGACGGGACGGATGATGCCTTCAGTTTCCAATTGCCCGAGCTTCCTGCTTACGGTTTCGCGGGCGACCCCGAGGAAATTGGCAATGCCTTCGCGGCTTAGAGGCAGACGAATGAGGATTCCTTCCGGTGCGGGTTCCCCGTATTTATCGGCAAAGTCCAGAAGAAGTCCGCCAATACGTCCATCCAGACTGCGTACTCCCATGCTTTGCATCGTACTTTCCATGCGCGCAATTCGCTCTTCCAGTGTTTCGATGATCTTTACAGCAATACCCGGATGGGCAAATAATATTTTATAAAAATCTTCTTTTGTAAAAATGCAAGTTTTAGTAGTTTCCAGCGCCTCTGCCGTATAAGCGGATTTTTGACCGCCGAATAAGTTCCGTTCACCAAAAAAATCTCCTTCGGAAAACACATGAAGAATCTGTTCCCTGCCTTCAGGTGTAATCTTAAATCCTTTAACACGACCTTCATTTATGATTATGAGAGAACGGAGGCTGTCCCCTTCCGAAAAGAGAATTTCACCCTTCTGATAATTATTATGCTTTATTATGGAGGAGATATGGCTCATTTCCTCTTGGCTCAAGGAAGAAAATATAGGAACTTTGTGCATGCAAAGATTATGGGAACATTCTCCCGTGCAATAATTACATTTCATCGTAGAACCTCCTTGTAACTGTTATTGAGTTTATTATATAGTCTGGCTTCCCGATAAACAACCTTCCATTTGAAATAACAGGAGTATTCCATTTTTTTAAAGATACGAAAGGCAAAGATTTATTAAAAAGTAGTTGCACTATATATCAATATGATATATAGTATATATATCATATTGATATATGGAGGGCTTTTATGAAGCGGCAGAATATTAGAAAACTATGTATTATAATATCCTTGCTTTTGTTCCCTGTGACCTTGTATTATTTTTCTCCGGCGATTATTATCAATGCCGGACTGAATGGAATCATTAACGGAAGCTTTATTGTGTTCCTGCTGATGTTTTTACTTTCTGTTCCTTTCGGAAGAATTTTCTGTGCCTATGCCTGTCCCGCAGGCGGGCTTCAGGAATGTGCCTTTATGATCAATGACAGAATTCCGAAACAAGGCATTAGGAATTATATTAAATATATCATCTGGTTTCTATGGATCGGAGCAGTTGTTTTCTGCTATTTTTATAAAGGGGAAATTGCCGGAGTAGATTTTTTCTTCCTGACGGATCATGGAATTTCCGTAGCGAACATTTATACATACATCATTTATTACGGGATTATATTGTTAATTTTCATCCCATCTATTCTGGGAGGAAAAAGAGTATTCTGCCATTATTTCTGCTGGATGGCTCCGTTTATGGTGCTTGGAACGAAACTGCGCCGCTTGCTGCGTTTACCGGGCCTTCATGTGTCGGCTCATAAAGAAGAATGTATTTCCTGCGGAAAGTGTGATCGGAACTGTCCCATGGGATTAGAGGTAAAAGAGATGGCAAAAGCGGGAGAAATAACGAGCATGGAATGTATCCAGTGCGGAGCATGCATTGATGTATGTCCGCAAAATGTATTATACTATAAAATGAATCCTTCGAATAAAAGTAGAAAGCAAAAGTGAGAAAAAAATGGCATCGGAGAAAAAATTAGATTGCGTAATTTTAGGACTGCTTAGCCACGAAGAGTTAACCGGCTACGAAATAAAAAAGAGAATGGATACTTCGCTTAAATATTTCTGGGGTGCAAGCTATGGAAGCATATACCCGACCTTGAGCGGTCTGGTAGAGCGCGGACTCGCCACGAAGCGAGAGGATGGAGAAAGCAGCCGGGGGAAGCTGATTTATACTATTACGGACGCAGGACGCGCTTACCTGGGGGAATGGCTAACCCTTCCAGTTGAAAAGGACGAGCTTCGTTATGAGACGCTGCTTAAGCTGTTTTTCGGAAGCGAAGCAGGGGCGGGGCAGACGCTGAGTCATATCGAAGCGTTCAGAAAAAAAATCGAGCAGGAACTTCCGTATCTTATAGCCTCGGAGGAAATACTGGAAAAGGTGAAGGACATGGAGGCGGCCCACGAATATTATCTTCTTACCGTCAGATTCGGAATCCGGACATATCGCGCATATCTGGAATGGTGTGAGGAAGCTGAAGAAATATTAAAAACTATGGAGGAGAAATAAAAAAATGAAGACATTAGTAGTATATTATTCAATGGATGGGAATACAAAATTTGCTGCTGAACTGATCGCCAGGGATCTTAGCGCTGATATTATGCCCCTTGAGCCAATAAAAAACTATCCCCGCAGTACCATAGGCAAATACATCCTTTGCGGCAAAGCCGCTACCTTCGGAGAAAAACCCAAATTAAAGCCATACTTGTATGATCCGGCAGATTATGAAAGAATCATCATTGGAACTCCTGTCTGGAACAGCAGACTGGCGGCGCCTATCAATACCTTCTTAAAAAATAGTGATATGAAAAACAAAACGACGTCTGCTTTTTTCAGCAGTGCGGGCGGTGATGCGGGGAAATGCATTGCTAAGCTGAATGAGAAGTTAGGGCATATGGAAGGGACTTTGAGCTTAATCAATGCGAAGAAGAACGAAGAGCTTACACAGAAGAGAGTCGGTGAGTTTGTAGATCAAATAAATGCTTGCCTCAAGTAACGGCAAGCATTTATGTTTTTCATCATTATTTTGTTGGTCCGTCCGGTGGTGCTGATACATGGGTCATAACAAATTTATCCACCGGCATAGTAAAGCAGATGCTGTTGCACGGAGTGCCGAGCCCCGCTTTTTGCCTTACGGCATGGATAATTTTTTCGCTCATTTCCTCATCCACCACGCTGAGAATAATTTCCTTCTCCGTATCGATGGTGATGCCTAAGATCGACTTCGGCATAGGGCCTGAACCGCGGGCATTCAGGATAGTTGCTCCGCCTGACCCTTCCTTACGCATGATTTCCGCAACTTCGTCGGCGAAGCCAACGTTTACTATAATATATAACGCTTTTTTAGGACTAGATTCTGTCACCGTTAATTCCTCCAAAATTAAAAAGTAATGTTAATGGGTACGGTAAATGCGATACCCGTGTTCGGTTTGTCAAAATGAAACTTGCTGACCAGCATACCCATTACTGCGTCAGCCTTTTTGCATGGGAGAAGGCAGGTTATCATGACCTTGTTCTCCTCCGGTACCAGCCCGAACATATCCCGCAGATAATCTGATCTGACCGAGCCCTTTCCATACATGACGGTTATCAGCCGTCCGCCCTCTGATGACAGCGATTCAACAAGGGAATCCTTCAGCTTTCTTCCGGCTATTATAGTTAAAAATTCCAAACAAGATGAAACATCATCGTGCATCACTTCTTCTATCCTCCGTGGGGGAATCCCCATGCTTAAATTTTCTTTTCTTACGGCGTCTGCCGGTTCTTTCAGCTGAAACAACGGCATCGGTAGACGTAGCTTGTAAGACGAGCGATTCCAATTCCTGAATTTCTGCAAGCTCGTTTTCTTCCATGAATTTCTGTGTTTTTCTAAGTCTTATGTCATAAATAATACCCAAAGCCTGAACAGCGATTAAAGGCGTTACGGAAATAAATGCAATAATTCCGAATCCGTTTGTCAAAATCGACTGCGCACCCGCACCTTCCAAATCTGCAACGGCCTGGGCGGCTCCGAGGGTAAGAGGCGTTAGAAATGCCGATGTTAAGGCACCGCCGGTAACACCGCCGGAATCAAAGGCCAATCCCACGAAGAGATTCGAAGTGAATTTCATCATAATGAGGGCTATGGCATAAAGCGGAATCAAAAACCAGAGTATATTTATTTGTGTTAATATTTTTACCATGGAAAATAGTGCGGCAAAACCGATACCGATAGCGAGCGTAGAACGAATCGCTATTTTCTTAATATGACCGTTGGTAATCTCTTCGAGCTGTTCGCCCAGTACCGTAACGGCAGGCTCGGAAAGTGTAATAGCGACTCCGAGTACAAAGCCCACTAAAAGCAGCAGCCATTTGAACCATCCCGGACGCGAAGCATCCAAGAATACTTCACCGATATATTTGCCAGCAAACGCAAAGCCGAAATCAATTCCCGATAAGAAAATGAGAAGGCCCACATAAGTGGAAACGGAGCCGAGCAATATTTGAATCAGTTCCTTTTTCGGAAGCTTTATCAAGAAAAACTGGAACGGTAAGTATACGATCACGATTGGAAAGAGGGCTAAGGCGACGCCGGACACATTTGACTGGATAATCGCTCCTAAGCTTTCCGCTGCACCCGGATCGTATACTCCGGCAGCCGGAAGGACTCCTCCGTTTACTGCATTTAAAATGATGCCATAGAAAAACAGCGCTAAAATAGGACCTACCGATGCAAGCCCAATGATTCCGAATGTGTCCTCGTTAGCCTTATGCTTTGACATGGTGCCGGAAACACCCAGGCCCAGTGCCAGTATGAAAGGAACGGAAATATCGCCGGTGGTTGCACCGCTTCCGTCGAAAGCCAATGCAACAAATTCTTCGGGTACAAAAAAGACGATAACAAAAATTGCAATATAGAGTATAGCAAATACAATCTTGATATTCAGGTCCTTCATGATTCGATACAAGGAAAATCCGACCAGCACACCGATGCCCGAACCCATAATCCATATGAACAGCGTCTCATCGATAATGTTCATAATCATATGCGTCTGACGGGCGAGCACTGCCAAGGCAGGTTCTGCAACCGTAGCGAGCAGACCGAACAGGAATCCGAAGAAAATGATGAAAATGGCTTTTTTCAGCTTCACAAGGGAGCTTCCCACCAGTTTGCCGATAGGCAGAATACTGATGCTCAAACCATCCAAAAACAGCGACTGTCCCAGAACAACACTCGTATAACCAACTATTAACTTGACATAATCGAATGCGTTCTCCATGGGAGCCACAAAAACACAAACGACAATGATTACTGCCGCGAGGGGCAGCGATGATATAAAAACCTCTTTTAGTGTATTAAAAAATCTCATAGTAATATTACTATAACAGTTAATTTTGGAAGATGCAACCGTTTTGGGCCCTTTTATGCCGGAAAACGGTAATCCCAATTATTTCAGGTAGTCCAAAACGACTTTCCAGAGGAGCTTTTCGGCGGTAGAAAAATCCTGCACGGTCTGATCTTGAAAAAAGTCAGGATTTTTATTCATGACCTCTAAGTCGAATCCCTCCTCCAACACGAAAAACTTGAGGATTCCCGGAGAAAGAGCCTTCCGGGGGCAGGCATAAATGCACCTCAAACATAACACACAATGAAAACCGAAGGCGGGCTTTCCATTCTTCATTTGGATGTTCTTCTTCGGACAGTTTCGGATACATAGCCCGCACTGATTACATTGTTTCGATGTGCGGATGGATGCTCCGAAAAATTTCGCGCCCAGATGCTCCCCTTTACCGATGGAGGCAAAGAACCTATCCTGAAGCTTGGGATGCGAAATTGGAGGGCATCACCAGCATATTTTCATATATGAATCGATAGCCCTTTCTTATTAATATGCGTTTGCAAAAGGTCCGGCAGGCAGTATTGGGTGAAATCTCTCCGCCTCCGGAAACAGATATAATGGCGGCGTAAGAATTAATATAATTGTACAACACTTTTGACTTATTGCGAATATCTTCTTTTTTCTATTTCAGCAATAGAGAAAGGGAGTGAAATACAAGGAATACACCGATAAGCCCGGCAATAGCAGGAGCGAGAATATCCGCCCACTTTGTCATCTGTGTCTTGATGATCTCATAGAAGCGGTCAAATTTACTTCTCGATTTCTTGTATATAAAGTATAAAATCATTAAGGGCGCTGTGTAAATCATATTATATACCGCAAGTATGAACGTCACTTGAAGAAACGTCAGCTGATAATTGAGAAGGATCGCCAGGAACGCGAAGTAAGGCAATGCGGTGGAAAGCTCCGATATCGTTGCCCCCGTGCCCAGGGCGATTAGAGCCGCCGGAGATACTGATTTTATTTTTTTAGCCGCCTGCTCTTCGGCGTTAGCTTCGCTTTTTGCGGTGCAAAAGAATTCTTCCTTCATGGCCTTTAATTGTGAACCTAAAATCAAATAGCATACAGCAATCAAGAACGCGATGCCAAGAATCAGTTCTACGGTGAATATGACTCGTCCATACTTTTGAATGAGAGTCCCTAATAAATCGCCGATAAATGCAACCAGCCCAAAGTAGGCAAGGAATCCCCCTATGAAATTTGTGAGCCCGGTAGGAATGATGAAATACCAGATATGTTTCGGCTTTTTAACCATTCCCTGCAAAACGAATTGCTGTGTGATAGCGATCGGATTGACGCTGTCCGCCGCACTTGTAACAATAGTAGAAAGTAATAATCCCCACATATTTATGTCCTCCTTTTCTATGGGAAAGGCTGGGCAATAAAATAAGCCCAGGAGTATTAATAATATCTCCTAGGCTTTTATCCCACCGTGTACACAGTCCGTAAACTGTGCGTTTTCTCTCGGACCAGACCAATATCTCTATTGCGGAACCCTAAAAAACTTAATTTATTTATTTTTATGGCTATAAGATAACAAAAAGAAGCGAGGGTGTCAATAGGTATTTTTAATCGTGTATCAAGGAGTAATCCGTACAAATCGGATATCCCTTATCCTTATTTTCCATAAGCACTGCCTCAATTTCATAGAGTTTTCTCAGATTTTCTACGAGAATCACATCTTTAGGCGTACCTTCGAACAGAATCTGTCCTTGCTTCATGCCTATGATATGATCGGCGAACTTGGAGGCATGATTTAACTCGTGAATGACCATGACGATGGTGGTCTTTTCTTCGCGGTTCAGTTTGCGCAGCAATTCCAAAATCTCTAATTGGTGAGCCATATCCAGATAAGTGGTAGGCTCATCCAGAAGCAGAACCCCGGTTTTCTGAGCAAGCGCCAGAGAAATCCAGACGCGCTGCCTTTGGCCGCCTGACAATTCCTCTACCTTTCGTTCCTTAAGATCCAGAACCCCCGTTTTTTCCATAGCCCAGCGGATGATTTCGTGATCTTCCTTTTTCAGGCCGGATAATGGCTTTTGATAGGGAAAGCGCCCGTAAGCCACCAGTTCCTTTACTTGTATTCCTTCCGGGACCAGAGGACTTTGGGGCAGTACAGCCATTTTTTTTGCGAGACTTTTAGGAGGCATCCGCCGGATGTCATCTCCGTGGAGACAGATACTGCCCCTTTTTGCCGGAATTGTTTTTGCGATTGCCTTTAGCAGCGTGGACTTGCCGCAGCCGTTAGGGCCAATCAGCATTGTTACTTTTCCTTTCGGTATGATGAGGCTGGCATCCGGAATGATAATTCTGTCCTCATATGCCGCTTGCAGATTCTTAATTTCAATTCCCATTTCCGTACCTCCTATCTTTCCTTTATCATCAAATAAATAAAATATGGAACTCCCACTATGGATACAACGATCCCTACCGGAATCTCAATGGGAGAAAACAGGTTCTTTGCTATAACATCGGCTCCTACCAAAAGGATGCTGCTGATTAAGGCTGCCATAGGAAGCATTTTGCCATGTGCCGGCCCTGTGAGCTTTTTGGCGATTTGAGGCCCTAAAAGCCCCAAAAATGCTATGCTTCCTGCAACGGAAGTGGCGAGCGCTGCCAAAAAAGTGGCAAAAAGAAGAAAGAGCAAACGTTCTTTTGCCACGGACAACCCTACTCCTGCAGCCAGTTCATCACCCAGAGCCAGCACATCCAGATTCTTGCTGCGAAACAATACCGCTCCGATCAGGAGAATAACTAACGGCGCTGTAAGGAGGATATAGTTCCAACTGCTGCCCCAGAGGCTTCCGTTAGTCCAGGTCAGCACTTGATTGTAATCTCCCTTGGACATGCTTAGCTGATAAAAGGTTATCACTGCCAATATACCGCCGTTTACGCCTATTCCCGTAAGAATAAAGCGAACAGGGCGAATTCCGCCCTTGGAAGAAAGCAGATAGATAAGCCCTACGGAAAGCAAGGATCCTGTTATCGCCAGCAGCGGCATCCCCAGCACGGTAAAAAGTGGCAAGGTGGAGTAATAGTCGGTGGTTCCTGCCCAAATCCACAGTACCACGAATAATGCGGCACCCGCATTGATTCCGATCATTCCCGGCTCTGCCAGGGGATTCCTCGTAATGCCCTGAAGAATTCCTCCTGAAACGCCAAGCGCTGATGCAACGATAACAGCCAGAACTACTCTTGGTAAGCGTATCTGAAAAATGGTAAAGTTCTGCAGCTTATTCCCATTTCCCAATAGAGTTTGTATTACCTGAACCGGAGATATATGATAGCTTCCCACCATAAGGGCTATGATGATAACTGCTGAAAGGAGAAGCAGACAGACTGCCATTTTAGAACTGTTTTTTTTCTCTTTCATCTATCGTTTCTCCTTTCTTACCAGCATTAAAAACACGGGAACACCCATGCAGGCGGTAAAAAGCCCCACCGGAAGCTCATAAGGAGCCGAGATAGTCCGGGCAGCAATATCTGCCAGTAGAAGGATCGTACTTCCATATAAAAAGGAAAGGGGCATCAGTCTGCGGTAATCGTTTCCTGTGAGTTTACGAATAATGTGAGGCACGAATAGCCCCAAATATCCGATGTTGCCCGCTGCTGCTACACAGACACCGCAAATCGGAACGAGGTACAATATAATACGAAGCTTTACCCTCTCAGGTGAAATCCCCAGTCCTGCCGCCGCATCGTCCCCAAGGCTGATAATGTTGATTTTTGCGGCCGAGGCGAATGCAAGTATGGAAAAAAAGCCGCCTGCAGAAGCGACGATACCCACCTGAACCCAGCCGGCCTGACGCAAGCCGCCTGCCACCCAGAAGGCAAGCTCCTGTGAGCGATTTCCCAATAAGGCCACTACGGAAGCGAGGGAAAGAAAGAATGTACTTAAGGCAGTCCCAGCCAGCAGAATTCTGGAAATACTCTGATTAGAAGCTTTCCCCATGGTAAATATGAGTATCAGCATGCCGCTTCCCGCAGCGCCCAGTAATGCCATAAAAAAATTACCGTATACGCCGCTCACAAAAGAGGACACCGCAGCAATAGATACTGCCAGCGTAGCCCCCTGAGTTACACCCATGACAGAGGGCTCTGCAATAGGATTGCGCATAATGCCCTGCATCATAGTTCCGGCCAGAGAGAGCATCCCGCCTACCAGTATGGCCAGGAACATTCGGGGCAGGCGCACCTCGCGTATAAGCTTAGCATTTAAAGAATCGTCATAATGAAAAAAAGCCCGGTAAATTTCTGAAACGGGGATATTTTTCGCGCCGATATGAACGGACAAAATCATGCCCGCAAATAACAGCAGCACACCGGCTGCTGTTAAAATGATGGTGTTTCTTTTCATAATTGTTTATTGCTCCATTAAATCGGTGAATTCCTCTAAGAAGACTTCCCTTCCTATACAGCTGTAACCCATGTTAAAGTACGGGCTGGAAGGAAGCTCCACCACATTCCCGTCTTCTACCGCGCGCATACTGTTATAAATGCTGCTTTGTCTCAAGCTCTCCATATCCGCCTCGGTAGCCACTACAAATATGTAATCGGGATCCAGTTCGGCAAGTCCCTCATAGCTTATTACGGGCAGACTGATGTTATCCTGAGCAGGCATATTGGCAGGCTTGGCAAGTCCCATATCCTCATACATTACACTTCCGATTCCTGCGGCGTCGAAGACATAGAGCTGACCACCGCTGGCAAGAAATGCCAGATAGGTTGTTTCTTCACCATAAGCCGCTTTGATTTCCGTGCCTTTATCGCTTGCCTTCTTATCATAATCTGACAGCCACTGTGCGGCTATGTCTTCTTTTCCCATAATTTCAGCAAAGGCATTGATGTCATCCCGCCAGTTGATCTGTGCCAGCTCGATCATAACGGTAGGGGCAATTTCTTTAAGCTGCTCATACATTTTTTCCTGGACGCTGGAGATGATGATCAAATCCGGCTCTAATTCCAGAATGCCCTCGATATCCATGGTGTCCTGCATACTGAAGCCAAGGATCTTAGCACCCTTTAAGATGTCCTCAAGATAGGAGGGAAATACTGTATAATCATAAGCGTCGGAATTCGCAGTTCCTATGACGGAATATCCGTATACACTTAAAATGTCGCTGTTTCCGCTTAAATCAACGATACGCTGAGGGTCAGCGGGAATCTCAACCTCTCCTCTGGCGTCTGTAACGGTAATCGTACCTGATCCGGCGGAAGAAGCATCTGCTTCGGCGGTGTTAGTGTCTGGATTTTCGTTTTGACTGTCGTCTTGGCTATCACTTGGATTCGTACTTTCTGCAGCATTTCCATCAGCTTGTGTTTGTGTTGCCGAATTGCTGCAGCCCGCTAAGACGCCTAAGCTCATTACAGCGGCTGTCAATAATATCATAAATTTTTTCTTCATTTTTATTTCTCCTCGTATTCCGCGCCAATTTATCTTATATGGCGAGCTTACGGCGCAGACACAAGCTCGCGTAAGTAGAAGAACATCTTTTTCGAAAAAGTTAGTTTCAACTAACGACTTTTGCATTATAGCAAAGAGGTTAGTTACATGCAACTATTTTGACTTTTCTCATTATTTTATTATCTAATTGAATTACTTTTACGTTTTAAGTATAATAAGGTTTACGAACACTGCAGGCAATAAGAAAGGGGGAGGTCTCTATGTATTATTCAGAAAATCCTAATGAATTCCGTCAGATTATGCTGCGTGAATTAGGATTTCAGGCGGTAGAAAAAGAAAATTATACTTTATATGAAAATCCGAAAAATGGATTTCTTCATCTTTATACAAGGCCCGGATTATATGATTTTGGAATTGCAGATTATACCATTCCCCGTTCTTTCGTGGTTCAGTTCAACACACCGGATCCCTTTTTGCGTTTTGGGATCGTTTATGAGGGTAAGACGAGGTTCCAGCTGGAACGTCAGCCTGTTTCTTCCTTTGAAGCTTCCGCCTTTCTTGTGCTGGAGAGACATTTGAAAGGGAGACAGGCATGGAAGCCCGGCGACCATTTTTATGGAGCAGAATTCACGATCTATCCGGCATTTCTCCAGGAAATCGCTGTTCGCTTTCCTAACTTTGATCCCTTGGAGCAATTTCCGGAAAATCATACCAGACACTACCTTCCTGCGGAAATTATGGTTATTTTACAGCGTTTGTTATTACGGGATGAAGAGGATAACTTGAACGGCCTTTTATTGGAAGCCGCAATTTTAGAGTGCATGGGGGTTCTCCTGGAAAGTGAGAGGCTTCAGGCGCAGCCTGTATTTTCCTATCAGAAGGACTTTCAGAGTATTCAGCGCGCCCGCGATATACTGACGGAGCAGTTCACCCATCCTCCGACCATCGAGGCGCTCAGCCGGATGCTGCTCATCAATTCCCAGAAGCTTAAAACAGGTTTTTTCGAATATTACCATATGACTATCGGAGAATATACCGCTTCTCTAAGAATGTCTCATGCGGCAGACCTCCTTGCCACAACGGAGAAGAGTATAGCCGAAATTGCCAGAGATGCAGGATATGGCTATCCCTCCAATTTTATTAAGAAATTCCGGCAGACCTATGGCTGTACCCCGCTGAAATATCGGATAAGATGTTATCGGCCGGATTCGGAATTTTATCATAATACGTAGAGCATAGGGGCTCTCTCTTCCTTTGCTATCATACAATATGTATTTATGTTTTTTCTGCTTATATATTGTTATTATTCGGCTGCACGCATATAATACTGCATAAAACGGGAAGGGCGGATAATCATGGATTATATATATGCGCCGGAGGCTGCTCCCGGGAGACGCAGAAAAACCCAAAGATAATTGTAAAAGTTATAGAATTAGTAAAATCTTAATAATATCTTATTCGAAAAATTACAAATCATTTATGACTATTTGATAAAATAAGAGTTATTTACAATGCAAAGGAAAGGAGCATTATAGTTATATTGGAAAAAATACTTGTTGTAGACGATGAACATGAAATTGGAGACTTAATTGAATTATATCTGAAAAATGAAGGCTACACTGTTTTTAAATTTTATTCAGCAAGGGATGCTCTTGCCTATATTGAGGTGAACGAACTTGACCTTGCAATATTGGACGTTATGCTTCCGGATATGAATGGATTTAAATTATGTCAAAAAATCCGAGAGCAATATAATTACCCGATTATTATGCTGACAGCAAAAGATGAAGAAATCGATAAAATTACAGGCTTAACATTGGGTGCGGATGATTATATCACAAAACCTTTTCGACCTCTTGAAATGGTAGCAAGGGTAAAGGCGCAGCTGCGGCGATATAAAAAATACAATTTGTCACATTCCGAGGATACGGAGGATACTGTTATCATCCATTCGGGTTTGGTAATGGATATTAAAACACATGAGTGCTTATTAAACGAAAAGCCACTTGCACTCACCCCTACTGAATTTTCAATACTCCGCATTCTTTTAGAGAATAAAGGCAATGTTGTAAGTGCAGAAGAATTGTTTCATAGGATTTGGAAAGACGAATATTACAACAAGAGCAACAACACGATAACCGTTCATATTCGTCATTTGCGTGAAAAAATGGATGATACTGTGGACAATCCGAAGTACATCAAAACGATATGGGGAGTGGGGTATAAAATTGAAACACAAATATAGAAAAGTTAATAAAGCTGATTATGCACATCTAAAATCAAAGATGTTTTTTCGCCTTCTTGGTATGGTAATTATTGCTTTCATAGTTATTTCTGTTTTATATACATTTTTATGGAGAAATAACGGCGGTGATTGGATTGTTTCTATATTCCGGCGGAGTTTCAGAATAGATTATTATGGTGCTCTTGGCCTATATCAGCAGATATTCCGTAACAATAGAAATATAATTTGGATGGCGGCTATCGCTATTATTTTTTTTATACTGCTTCGCTTTTTCCTTAATTGGTTTACTCAATATTTCAATATAATAAATCAAGGCATTGATGCTTTGCTAAATGAGGATGAATCAGAAATCCAACTATTACCCGAAATGTCGGCCATAGAAAAAAAGTTGAATACAGTAAAACAAACGCTTGAAAAGCGCAAACTGGAAGTGCAGTTGGCAGAACAGAGAAAAAATGATTTAGTCATGTATCTTGCGCATGATATAAAGACACCCCTTACATCTGTAATCGGGTATTTAAGTTTATTGGAAGAAGCGCCCGATATGCCGATGGAACAGAAAACTAAATATCTGCATATAACTCTCGACAAAGCATATCGTTTAGAAAAGATGATAAATGAGTTTTTTGAAATCACGCGCTATAATCTGCAGCAGATCAAAATAGAAAAAGAAAAGGTAGACCTTTATTATATGCTCGTACAATTAACAGATGAGCTTACGCCTATTCTTTCTTTAAATGGAAATAACACAATACTGAAAGCTGACGAAAATCTTACTGTTTATGCCGACTCTGGAATATTGGCAAGGGTCTTTAATAATATATTGAAAAATGCGGTGGCTTACAGTTATCCAAATACAGAAATTATTATCTCTGCCGAGGAGCAGAATGACAAAGTAGTGATTTCATTTCAGAACCAAGGACAAACTATTCCGAGGGAAGAGCTATCTGCAATTTTTGAGAAGTTTTACCGGATGGACGAAGCCCGAACTTCAAATACAGGAGGAGCCGGCCTTGGTTTAGCGATAGCAAAGGAGATTGTATCTTTACATGGCGGGAGCATTGAAGCACAAAGCGAAAATAATACGATTATATTTACTGTTATCTTGCCGCAGCCGGTTTAGGAAAATATCAATCGGATATTAGGATTTTCTTAGGAATTAAATAACTGAATATTAAAATCAATGCAGCTTCTGTTCGGTAAGATAATTACTGGACAGGAGCTTTTTATATCCGCATTTATCCAAATGGGAAAGAAGGGTTACTATGAATGAAAGAATATTCAAGCAATGATGATATTAATAGACATAAACATAAACCGCGCAAGAAATTAAGACGCAAAGCCCGGTTCAGACGTAAACGTTTATTTTTATTAGCTTTATTGGCGTGTTACTGTCTTGCTGCAACAATGTTGGGTTTTGGTCTGTTATCAAACAATGAACCGGTTGGCGAAGATAAACAGCCTAAAATTCTTAATTCTGCTGTTGAGACAAATGATACTGATTTTCATGCCAATTCAATAAGCAATGAGGAAAACAAGCTAGATAAAACCGACGCTGAAGAAACCGCATGGTGTTTGATTTTAGTAAATAAATGGAGTCGCATTCCGGATGGTTACGAGGTAGAATTAACAGAATTGGCAGACGGACAATGCATAGATAAACGGATATATCCGGCATTGCAGGAAATGTTTGATGCCGCAAGAAGTGATAACATATATCCTATTGTGGCGTCTGGATACAGAACCACACAAAAACAGCAGAATTTAATGGACGAAAAAGTTGCTGAATATCAAGCCGAAGGCTATTCATTCGAAGAAGCAACGACCAAAGCCGAAGAGTGGGTAGCCATTCCCGGAACAAGTGAACATCAATTAGGGCTTGGAGTTGACATCAATGCAGATGGTATTTATTCCACCGGAGAAGAAGTATACGAATGGCTCAGTCAAAATAGCTATAAATTTGGATTTATTCTTCGTTATCCGGCCGGCAAAACAGATATAACGGGAGTAATTAATGAGCCTTGGCATTATCGTTATGTCGGAATGGAAGCTGCTGCAGATATATACAATCAAGGCATTTGTCTTGAAGAATATCTCAATAAAACAAACTGAAAGAGGGCTGTTCAATGAACTTAGAAAATAATTTTAGAAAAGAAACGGAAACTGCGTTACAAAAGGCAGCGGAAGATATTGCGACTTCAAAAGGTTTCAAAGAAAGCGTAGATAAAGAACTTTTAAAGCGTTGTCCGCAATTACAGCAAAATATTGCAGTTATTTTTGGTGGTTGTTCAGCAGAATACAGCGTGTCGCTTGAATCTGCCTATGCGGTAATTTGTCACATGAATAAGGAAGAATACACTCCCATATTGATAGGTATTTCATCAAAAGGGGAGTGGTTTAAGTTTGATGGTGATATTGAAAAAATAACAGCGGATACATGGTGTAATACTACTGATTGCACTCCCGTAATGGTATCGCTTAATAGAACTGAACACGATTTGCTTACGTTAGAAAATAACAAAATTAAAAAAGTCCATATTGATATGGCTTTTCCCGTCTTACATGGAAAAAACGGTGAGGACGGAACGGTGCAGGGGATGTTTGAACTTGCGGGCATTCCCATTGCAGGCTGCGGTACTCTTTCTTCTGCGTTGTGCATGGACAAGGACATAGCACATAAGCTCGTTCGTGCTGCGGGAATATCTGTTCCAAATTCTTTTGTCCTTGAAAAGAATTTGGACGAAGAAGAGGCCTTTACACAAGCAGAAAGGATAGGATACCCCCAGTTTGTAAAGCCGGTAAGGGCAGGATCATCTTATGGAATTACGAAAGTAACAAACCACCATGACCTTCCGGCGGCTATAAAGTTAGCATTTGAGTATGATGAAAGGGTCATTATTGAAGAGTGCATTTCTGGTTTTGAAGTAGGCTGCGCTGTTTTAGAAAATAAAAATGATAATCTGATTGTTGGTGAAGTAGATGAAATAGAACTTGCAGACGGATTTTTTAGCTTTACTGAAAAATATACGCTTAAAACGTCTGCTATTCATGTTCCCGCACGAATAGACGCTGTGACAGCAGAAAAGGTGAAGAGAACGGCAAAAACAATTTTCAAGGCATTAGGTTGCCAAGGATTTGCACGAGTTGATATGTTTTTATCTGCTTCCGAAAAAATTGTATTTAACGAGGTAAATACAATACCCGGATTTACGGCTCATAGTCGTTTTCCTAATATGCTGAAAGCTGCCGGTGTGTCATTTGAGCAGATTATCTCAACAGCGATTGAACGGGCGGTGAATAAATGAAGACTGTAGTTTTGCCGCAGCATCGTTTTTATACTGGAAATCTTATTTTATCAAATGCTCAGTATCCTTATCGAAAGGGACGCGCATGGATCGAACTTAATTCCCAAAACCTACGCCATAACGTCAACCAACTATACAATTTATTACCGTCCGGCTGCCAGCTAATGCCGGCGGTAAAAGCCAACGCTTACGGCCACGGTGCTGTTCTAGTATCAAAGGAATTAAATTCTTTTGGTGTTCACTGTTTTTGCGTGGCTACTGTTTCAGAGGGGGTAGAGCTCCGGCGTAATGGCATAAAAGGAGACATTTTAATTTTAGGATATACCTGCTCAAAGCAATTTTTTTTATTGAATAAATACCACTTAATCCAGACTGTAATTGATTATCCATATGCAGAGATATTGAATGCTTATGGTAAAAAGATCAAAGTGCACTTAAAAATTGATACGGGTATGCATCGTTTAGGCGAACGCAGCGAAAAATTTGATGATATTTGTAATATCTTTAAATGTAAAAATCTTATCATAGAAGGTTTGTATACTCACTTATGTGCTTCTGATAATACCCTGCCGCAAGAAAAGGCTTTTACTATGAAACAGGCAACTACGTTTTTTGAAGTGATTTCCAGACTGAAAGAGTGTGGTTATATTTGTCCTAAAATACACTTACAGGCAAGCTGTGGGCTGTTGAATTACCCCGAATTATCGGGAGATTATGCGAGAATTGGGATTGCGCTTTATGGGGTGCTTAGTAATCGTGAAGATATGCTAAATCATACTATAGATTTACGTCCCGTACTTTCTGTTAAAGCAAGAGTAGCGTCGGTAAAAGATTTATTCAAGGGAGAAAACGCCGGATATGGTTTACAATATACTGCCAACAGGGATAGAAAAATCGCTGTTCTTGCAATCGGATATGCCGATGGCTTGCCTCGTTCATTGTCCTGCGGAAATGGAAAAGTCTTAATAAACGGTTATGAAGCACCAATTGCAGGCCGTATCTGTATGGACCAGACATTAGTTGATATATCTGATATTCCTAATGTCATGAGTGGGGATATTGCCGTTGTAATTGGAAAATCCGGCAACTCTGAAATAACAGCCTATGACCTGGCGGAACAAACAAAAACGATTACCAATGAGCTGTTAAGCCGTTTAGGGGCACGGTTAGAAAGGATAATGATTTAATAAAATAGCGAAAATGCAGAGGGGATTATGTCAATTTCATGAGTGTAATAAATTTACAAAACCTCTTGGGAATCAGAAGGAATATCCGCTGCTACAGCCAATATCTAAAAGCTTTTTCTCTTTTAAGGTAATGCCGTTGTCCCAAAACAATCATCTGCAATTGCATCCCCTCGCTGCTTCCTGCGCCTAAATCCCTACAGCCGCCATCTGTGCGAGTATTTTTTCGGTTCTTGCCTCCATATCCTTTCCGTTGAATTTTTGCAGCGGAAGCTCGGAGACAATATTTCCATCTTTCGTGAACAAAATTCTGTCGGCATAGGCGGCAATCTTCGCGTCGTGGGTTACAAGCAGAATCGAGGTGCCTTCCCTGTTGATACCCACCAGTAACCCCATGATTTCCTCGGCCGATTTGGAATTAAGCGCACCTGTCGGTTCGTCAGCAAAAAGGATTTCCGGCGCGTTTATCAGTGCGCGGCAGATACCGGCCCGCTGAAGCTGTCCGCCCGAAACTTCGGTGATATCTCTGTTTTCAAGCCCATCAATTCCCGTTTTTTGCATCAGCGCTTTTGCCCTTTGCCCCAGCGCCACAGTATCCTTCTTGCCGTCCCGAACGGCGGGCAGGAGGATGTTATCCAGAAGATTCAGATTTTTAAGCATAGTAGGCTGCTGAAAGATAACCCCCATTTTCGTCCGGCGTACATCCGCAAGCTCATTTTCTCGGAGTTTAGAAAGCTCGGTATCGCCGAACTTCACCGATCCGTCCGATATATCGTCCATACCGGAAAGTATGAACAGCAGGGTGGATTTCCCAGAGCCTGACGGACCCATAACGGCGACAAATTCCCCTTTTTTTATTTCTACATTTACCATATCAAGCGCCTTTGTTTGTTCAGTGCCATTTCCATAGATTTTTACGATATTTTTTCCAGTAATGATGTTTTCCATGTCCTATGCCTCCTTAATGTGTTCGGAAATTTTGAGCGAACGAATGTCTGATACACCCAGCAATGTGGCAATATATACAAATGTCGCAATTAACAGCGGAGAAACGATGTAGGCAAAAAACGGATTGACCACAAAGTTGAAAGCGGTCGCGCCAAATGAGGATACGAATGCACCCCCAACGTACTCGCCCAGCGTGTTAGCCATAATTGTTCCGATGACAACGCCCAGTGCCAGTACAATTATGGAGCGTATCAGATATTGCCTGCGAATACCATTACTCGTGAAGCCCATTGATTTCAAAATCGCAATGGAATAACGGTCTTTGGCCACCAGCATCTTCATAAACAGCACCGTGACCAGTATGGTGAGCAGAACGGTTACCCCTATTGCAGCATAGGAAGCCATCTTAACCGAGTTTATCATGGTACCGAACATCTGACTGATGATATCCTCAACGCCGTATATCTTAGCAAAAGGGAATTGCTCCTTATACTGAGCTATGATTGCTTCGGCGTCTGCACCTGCTCGGAAAGTCATTGGGATACTGACCGATAAAATATCTCCAGAATCAGTTTCAAAAACGGCTTGCGCCGTCCTGCCGCCGCTGGTAATGTCAGAATAAACCCCGCTTACCGTCAGCCACTTTTCAGTACCGTCAACGTTTAAAACGATTTCATCGCCAATGGCTTTTGTCAGGTCGTCTGCGTACAGGGCGGAAATTGCAATCTCCGATTCTGTCTGTGGAACCGTTCCCTGTATATAGGTAATCGGATAGGCCGCATGGTCGCCCAAGTTCACCCTCAGCTTCTGCGTGGAGCCGTCATCCGCTTTCATATCAAACATTTTGGTCGTTATCATGGCGTACTTTTCCACGTTTTCATCTGCTGCCAGTGAATTTGCCGCTTCCACGCCCTTTTGAGTGACCGACTCCGCCTGTGTGGGCTTGATATACAAAGTGGCATCGCATATCCCCATACCCATATAGGTGATAAAGCTCTTTGCCGAAATCGTATTATAGATGTTTTGCGGCACAATCATAATGAAAGCCGATATAATCAGCACCGTGAGCATTGTCACATATAGTTTTTTGCGGGCAAGAATATCCTTGATTCCGAGAAAAACGTTCCGGGAAAAGAGTCGGTTGCTACTCAGCCGGAAACCTCTTGCCAATTTTGATTTTTCCCGGAGGGCGCCGAATCGAACCGCCTGCGCAGCCGATATCTTCCGAAAGCGCTGCAGCACGCCGTTTACATACAGCAAAACTACGCTGTAAATCGCCGCCGCTCCGACAAAGCCACAAAGCAAGCCCAATAAAAGTGTCTGACGACCGCTTTCTCCCATGTATAGGCGGATGTTTTGCATGAATGGCTCTGAGAGTGGAATGGAGAGCAGGAATCCGAGTACACAGGCTATTCCGGCGATGACGCCGTATTTTGCGATGTAGAGTTTTTTAATGTCGCTCACCCGCGTTCCAACAGCCTTTAATACGCCGATTTCCCTGTAATCTTCCTCGATTTTTGCCAGCAGTGTGAAACGGATGCACAAAAACACCACGATAATTACCAGTATGACAATCAATGCCAGTACGCCAATCATGATGCCGTCCGTAAGACCATTTATCAGTCTTATTTGCGTGTATGTGATAGCAGGCGGACCGTTTGCTGGAAGTCCCGCTTCGAGATAGGCGGTTTCAAAATCTGTATAGGAAACCCTGTCCTTTAACCGAAACTCTATGAGCTGTTCCAGTTGCCCGAACTCCCGGACTTTTTCAAAGTCAGCTTCACTCACAAGGAACCGCTTGGAGGATACAAGTGCCGCGTTCATTGTGGAATCCCGCAGGAATCCCGTCACGGTAAAATCCACGCCATGAATCGTTACCTTGTCACCGAGCTTTACGTTACCCTCTTGCATATAGTAAATAGGGAAATAGATTTCACCGTTTGAGGGATGGATGATTTCGTTGTTTAAGTCGAGCAGGAAATCGAATTTTTCACTTTGTATGGAAAAGCCGTTATCCTGTACACTGTCGGCAAGGGAGTTCTCTCCGATTACAATTTCAGCACCGTCGATGTTGAGAAACGGCAGCACCTGAGAATCCTCCACAGCCTCTTGATCATCGGCGAATTTCCAGAGCTGTTCCATATCCACATCGCCGGTGTGCATCTGTATAAAATGAACTGCCTTTGACGAGAGCAGTATATTATCAACAGCGCCTGACAGATTCACGGTTAGCGAGACCGCTAAAGCGGTGAGTATAGCCGCAGTTAGGATAAACGCTGTGATTGTCACGGTAATCAGCTTGCTTTTACTTATGTCGTTTTTAATAAGATTCCTGTACATTTCTACCTCCGCTTTTCTTGTTTTTAGGCAAGCGTAAAACAAACATCTTTGTGTAGGGTGCGATAGTGTCCGACACAAAGACATCGCCGGAATGCTGCTCCGCCACTTTTTTCACAATGGCAAGCCCCAGCCCCGTTCCGCTGCCAGAGCTTCTTGAATCGCTGCCGGAAATAAAGGGTTCGAACAAATTTGCTTCAATTGCTTCAGGGATAATCGCGCCGTTGTCCGCAATTTGAATGATGATATGTTCAGATTCTTCCGTCAGACTTACAGACAGCAGGCTACCCTCCGGGTTATGACGAATCGCATTGGTCAGAAGATTGCCGACGGCGCGGCTCATTTCCAGCGAATCCATTTTGATAAATACAGGTTCTTCCGGCAGCCGCAGGTCAAGTTCCATCTGCTTACTCTCTATTTCTCCGAAGAGGGAGGCGCAAGCCACGCGAAGAAGTTCTGCTATATCGGCTGAAACTAATTCCATTTGATACTGCGGCGCGCCCAGTTTGGAATAAGAAAGCAGTTGGTCCACCAATGCGTTCATTTGGTCTGATTTTGCTTTGATTGCCATGTAGTACTCCCGTTGCTTATCCGCATCATCCACCATGCCGCTTGCTAGAGCGCCAGCATATCCAGTAATCGTTGTCATTGGAGTTTTCAGATCATGGGCTATATGCGAGAAAAGTCGCATCCGTTCATTTTCCATAGTCAGACGTTTTTCTTCGTAGTCTTTGAGTTTTCGTGTCATATGGTTGAAGGCATCTCGCATTTCTTTGAACTCGGTTTCTGTTTCAAAATCCAGCAAGATGTTCAAATTGCCGTTTGAGACCTCCCTAAAACCTTCTGCCATGCGCCCGGCAGGATAAGAAACTTTACGGCTTATACTGCGTGCAAAAAGAGCAATTCCCACACAGTATACTGCCATTTGCAACAGTCCCCATAAAACAACCTGTGCGATTTGGTGCGGTTCCATATTCGCCGCTATACCGGGGATTCCGTCATAAGGGAATTCACGTTCAGCGCCATACACAAGCGAACTAAATATGTCTTCCAATACAGATATCACAATCTCAATTCCTAGGAAATAGCCGATGAACCTAATCACAACGGTTCTCAATATGCTGTATCTTCGCTTCATCTTTGCGCCTCCAACCGATACCCCAGCCCACGGATTGTGCCGATAGACACCCCGCAATCGCCGGGAAACTTGCTCCGTAGCTTGCTGATGGCGACCATCACCGTATTGTCGTCAACGGCAACCGCTTCCTGCCATGCGGCATCATATATCTGCTGTTTGGTAAACACGCGGCCGGGGCTCTGCATAAACAGCTTCATTATATTAAATTCTGTGGCGGTGAGCTGTATGCTTTTATTGTCGGAGCACAAGGTGCAAGCAGAGGTATCCAGAGTCAACCCACCCACTGTCAGCAAAGCCGTACTGGAATACGCCATCTGCGCACCATATCGGCGCAGTCTGGCTCTGATTCGGGCAATCACCTCCAGCGGGTCAAAAGGTTTTGTTACATAATCATCCGCTCCGAGGTCAAGCCCCAAGATTTTTTCGTGGTTTTCCGTTTTCGCACTCAAGACGATAATGGGAAGATTCCCACGTTCCCGCAAGGCTTTGATAAGCTGGTAGCCGTCAAGCTCCGGCATCATAATGTCGATGATAGCCAGATCAATTTGCACGGAGTCGGCCTGTTTAAGCGCCTCTAATCCGTTTTCGGCCTGTACCGTAGAATACCCGTCCTTTTCAATATACAGCCGCAGAAGCTCACGGATTTCTTTTTCGTCATCCACAATCAGAATGGTTTGGTTCACGGTTTATCCCTCCTAGTTTATCTTTCACTTCCGGCCTGCAAAGCTATCATAACAGCCGAACCTTTCAGTTTATCCAATCGAACTTTAATGTTGACTTAACATTACCTTTCAGTTACCTTAAAATTTATAAAATTCAATCCGGTCGTTTTTTCAGTCTGCCATCAGCAGGCTTTTCCGCGGTCTCCGGAATAGCCCATCTCCTTTGCTTAAGTCATTACTATATATTATATACGATAGAACGAATAATATCGAGTCATGTGTTTATACATTATTTATGTCCGTGGAAGATGGCAAACAAAAAGGCCCCGCCGCCTTCCGGAGTGAAACGGATGGCGGCAGGGCAAATCTGTTGCGGTCGCAATGTACAAATATGACGGAGATGAAGGGATTTGAACCCTTGCGCCGGCGAACCGACCTACCGGATTTCGAATCCGGACCCTTCAGCCACTTGGGTACATCTCCAGTTTGCAATTCAACAGATTACATTCTATATTATATTTTTGATTTTAGCAAGATACTTGGTAAATTTTTTGACAAAATACAAAGTTTACTATAAAATGCGTAGTATACGGAACTGTTTAAGGGCCCGGAAAAAATCAAGACATTTTTTATGGAGGAAGACCGATGAAAAGAATTGGAATGCTAACAAGCGGCGGAGATTGTCAGGCTCTTAACGCGGCAATGCGCGGAGTGGGGAAATGTCTTTTTAACAGTGGAGAACGAGTGGAGATTTACGGCTTTTTAGAAGGCTATAAGGGGCTGATTTACGGCAATTTCCGTATGCTGGCCAGTACCGATTTTTCGGGGATACTCACAAAGGGCGGAACCATACTGGGAAGCTCCCGGACGCCTTTTAAGCAGATAAAGGAACCGGATGAGAACGGAATCGATAAGGTGGATGCGATGAAGCAGAACTATCACAAGCTGCGTTTGGACTGTCTCGTCATTCTGGGCGGAAACGGCACCCATAAGACGGCCAATCTTCTGCGTGAGGAAGGGCTTAATGTCGTGACTCTGCCCAAGACCATCGACAATGATTTGTGGGGGACGGACATGACCTTCGGCTTTCAGAGTGCTGTCAACATCGCAACGGAAGCCATTGACTGCATCCATACCACAGCGGCCTCTCATGGACGGGTATTTATCGTGGAGGTAATGGGGCACAAGGTTGGATTCTTGACGTTGAACTCCGGAATCGCCGGAGGCGCCGATATTATCCTCATACCCGAGATTCCTTACGATATCGATAAGATAATCCATAAAATTGAAGAAAGAAGTAAAAATGGACGCAGATTTACGATTTTAGCAGTTGCGGAGGGTGCCATTTCCAAGGAGGACTCCAAGCTGTCGAAGAAAGAATATAAAGAAAAATTAAAAAATTATAAATTTCCTTCTGTTTCCTATGAGATTGCGCAGCAAATCAGGGAAAAGACCGGCCGTGATGTGCGCGTTACCGTTCCGGGGCACACTCAGCGCGGCGGAAGTCCCTGCCCGTATGACAGAGTATTTGCAAGCCGGCTCGGCTCAGAAGCCGGTAAGATGGTTCTGGATGGGGAGTACGGGTGTATGGTAGGCTACAAGAATCGGGAAATAGTAAAGGTTCCTCTGGAAGAGGTGGCGGGAAAGCTGAAGATGGTTTCTCCCGATTCCGGCGTTGTCAGAGAAGCCAAGATGTTGGGAATAAGCTTTGGAGATTAAACTATGTCTTATACCGCGTTATATCGCAAGTTCCGGCCTCAGGGCTTTGAAGATGTCAAGGGGCAGGACCATATAGTAACTACATTGAAAAATCAAATAAGAGCGGAGCGCATCGGACATGCCTATCTTTTCTGCGGAACGAGAGGGACCGGAAAAACCTCGGTGGCGAAAATATTTGCCAAGGCGGTAAACTGCCAGAGCCCGAAGGATGCAAGCCCCTGCGGGGAATGTGCCCTATGCAAGGCGATCGCATCGGGAGCCAGCATGAATGTTATCGAGATAGATGCCGCCTCCAATAACGGTGTGGATAACATCCGCGAAATCGTAGATGAGGTATCCTACTCTCCGGCAGAAGGAAAATATAAGGTTTATATTATCGATGAGGTTCATATGCTATCTATAGGAGCCTTCAACGCTTTGCTGAAGACCTTGGAGGAACCGCCTTCCTACGTCATTTTTATATTGGCGACCACGGAGGTCCATAAGATACCGATAACGATATTGTCCAGGTGCCAGAGATATGATTTCCGGAGAATTACTATCGATACGATTTCTGCAAGGCTGAATGAGCTGATGCTGGCTGAAGGAGTACAAGCAGAGGATAGAGCGCTCCGCTACATCGCCAAGACGGCAGACGGCTCCATGAGAGATGCATTAAGCCTGTTAGATCAGTGTGTTGCCTTTCATTTCGGCGAAGAGCTTACCTATGATAAAGCGCTGGATGTGTTGGGGGCGGTGGACACGGTGTTTTTCAGCAGGATGTTTGCGCAGGTTCTGGATAGAAACGTCTCCGGCTGCATCGAGCTGTTGGAAGAGATAGTCATTCAAGGAAGAGAATTATCCCAGTTCGTGACTGATTTCACTTGGTATTTGAGAAACCTTCTCTTGGTGCTTACCTCTGACGATATCGAGGATGTCATAGATGTGTCCAGCGAGAATCTGGAAAGACTGAAGGAAGAAGCACAGAAGACGGATATGGATACGATCATAAGATATATCCGTATTTTTTCAGAGCTTTCAGGGAAGCTTCGTTATGCCACTCAGAAAAGGATATTGATAGAAGTATCGCTCATCAAACTGTGCAAGCCCAGCATGGAGACGGACGAACAGTCCTTGCTCGGCAGGGTGAGAGAGCTGGAGGATAAAGTAGAAAAAGGTGTGACCGTAGTAATGCCTCAAAGCGCCGGTGTGTCGGACGCAGGACAGACGGAGCAGAAAAAAAAGGCAAAAGCAGAGCTGCCAAAGGCGGTTCCGGAGGATGTGAAAACGGTTGTGGAGCGTTGGCCCTCTATAGTGATGAATACGGATCAGCCGATGAAGACCTATCTTAAGGACGCAAGACTGAGCCTGGGGGGGGATAACAAGCTGATGATAGTGGTGGCGGACGGACTTGCCTCTGATTACCTGATGAAGAACCCGGACAATAAGGAGCAGCTGCAGCGCATTATTTCTGATGCAGTGGAGAAGGAAATCGAAGTGAATGTGCAAGGAATAGGAAGCGATAGGGAATTTGAAGATTCGTATATCGATTTGAGCAGGCTTATTCACATGGATATAGAAATAGAAAATGAATAATATAAAAATAGGAGGATATGAATTAAATGGCAAAACGTGGAGGATTTTCCGGAGGTATGCCGGGTAATATGAATAATCTGATGAAGCAGGCGCAGCGTATGCAAAGACAGATGGAAGAAAACCAGAAGGAAATGGAGACGAAGGAATTTACCGCAGCAGCAGGCGGCGGAGCCGTTGAGGTCACGGTAACGGGTAAGAAAGAAATCGTGAAGGTGAAACTATCTGCAGAGGTAGTAGATCCCGAAGACATCGAGATGCTGGAAGATTTAATCGTGGCGGCAACGAACGAAGCGCTTCGTCAGGCGGAAGAGGCGAATGCGGAAGTGATGAATAAGATGACCGGTGGTTTAGGTCTTGGAGGAGGCTTACCGTTCTAATGGATCTATACAGCGGACCTATCAATAAATTAATCGATGAATTATCGGGGCTTCCGGGAATCGGTACGAAATCTGCGGGGAGGCTGGCGTTTCATTTAATCAATATGCCCAAAGAGAGAGTGCAGCGGCTGGCGAGCACCATATTGGAGGCGAAGGAGAATGTCCGCTACTGTCAGAACTGTTTTACGCTTACGGATCAGGAATTATGTCCCGTATGCGCGAATGAAAAAAGAAACCATGGTGTCATCATGGTTGTAGAGAATACCAGAGATTTGGCGGCCTATGAGAAAACCGGCAAATATGAGGGAGTATATCATGTGCTTCACGGCGCGATTTCTCCTATGCTCGGTATCGGTCCAAGCGATATTAAGCTGAAGGAGCTTATGGCGAGGCTGGAAGGCGAAGTGGAGGAAGTGATTATAGCCACTAACTCCAGTTTGGAAGGTGAGACTACGGCTATGTACATCAGCAAACTTATAAAACCCGCAGGAATAAGAGTGACCAGAATTGCCAGCGGAGTGCCGGTAGGCGGCGACTTGGAGTACATCGATGAGGTAACGCTGCTTCGTGCCTTAGAAGGAAGGACTGAGCTATAAAAATATAAGAGCAAAAGAAGATATGGAGGTAATTAGGATGGGTGTAAGAATAACGCGGTTTGGAGAGACGAAAGACGGAAACGTGATTAATCTTTATTCTTTGGAGAATAAAAATGGAATGCAGGCGCAGATAATCAATTACGGTGCTATTCTCCAGAGTCTCTGTGTGCCGGATAAAAACGGTAATTTTGCAGATGTAGTCCTTGGCTATGGTGAGCTCGAGAGCTATTTTGTCAATGCTCCCAATCACGGAGCGACGATAGGGCCGAATGCTAACCGTATAGCAGGCGCGTCCTTTGTACTGGAGGGTGTGACCTATAACCTGGATGTGAATGACGGGCCGAATAACCTGCATAGCCATGCGAACCTGGGCTATCATAAAAAGGTATGGGATGTGGCAGAGGCTACGCAGACCAGCATCACTTTAGCCCTGGAGACTAAGGACGGAGAATTGGGTTTCCCGGGAAATAAGAAGATAACGGTAACTTATACTCTGACAGAGGATAACGAGCTGCGCATTCATTATCATGCGACCAGTGATAAGAATACAATCATAAATATGACGAATCATACATATTTTAACCTTGCCGGACATGGTGCGGGTGAGATTTGCAATCACGTTCTTACCATAAACGCGGGCAATTATACACCGGTAGTAGAGGGGGCAATTCCCACTGGTGAAATCGCACCCGTGGCGGGAACCCCTATGGACTTTACAAGTCCCAGACGTATCGGAGACAGAATCGACGATGATTTCGAACAGCTGAAGCTTACGGGCGGCTATGACCATAACTGGGTGCTGGATGGAGAAGAAGGCGTTCTGCGGCATATCGCCACTGTGGAAGAGCCTGACAGCGGAAGAATTATGAAAACCTATACAGATCTGCCGGGCGTTCAATTCTATGCAGGTAACTTCATGACAAAGGATTCGGGAAAGGGAGGCATTGCCTACGACAGAAGATATGGTTTATGTCTGGAGACCCAATATTATCCCGACACAGCAAACGAGCCCTCCTTCCCGTCAGCAGTTTTCGGACCGGACAGAGAGTACGATACCACTACCATTTACAAATTTGAAGTAATATAAACGTAGTCCTCCAACAATGATGTTTACGAAAATCATAAATGTTTAGCGTATAGCCAAACAATTACTGATGAATTGTAAATAATCATTATTGGAGGATTTATTTCGCTTTGGGAGTTAAATAATTGCTTGATGAGTAGTATTGAAATCATTTATTGTGGAGAGGTGAACCATGGCTGGTAATTATGAGGTAATTGATGAAAATAACTGGAAACGAGCATTGCATTGCCAAATATTCAGGAACAGTGTTGAGCCCTCATACTGTGTCACTTTTGAGTTGGATATAAGCAATTTCTTAGCGAAAATTAAAGAACTAGAGTATTCGTTCACGATAGCTTTAATCTTTGCTGTTTCTAAATGCGCAAACGAAATCGAAGAGTTCCGATATCGCTTTGTAGATGGTCAGATAGTACTATATGATAAGATTGATACGGCTTTTACCTATATGAACAAAGACACCGAGCTTTTTAAGGTCGTTAATGTAGAAATGCAGGATACATTAGAAGAATACATGGCGTCAGCCATAGAAAAAGCTGAAAATCAAAAGGAATATTTTACCGGACCATTAGGTAATAATGTGTTTCAGTTTTCGCCCCTTCCATGGGTATCATATACTCATATTTCGCATACAAACTCCGGGAAAAAAGATAATGCGACACCTCTTTTTGATTGGGGGAAATTTTTTCAAAGAGATAAGAAATGGATTCTTCCTTTTTCTATTCAGGTACATCATTCTTTTGTGGATGGGATACATATTGGAAAGCTGGTCGATGTTTTACAGAATTACTTAAACAGGTTTTAATATTGATAAGATAATGATGAACATGATCAGTAACTAATCTTCAGGAGGTATAACATGGATTCCGCATTAGTTTTGAGGATTGCTTCTGAAAAAAACGAATATTTGAAGACTGACGAGATCTTGAATCTGCTGAGTCAATCGAGATTAGTCGGGAAGCTGACAGCGGATTTTGTGGAGCATCCTCTGTTTGCTGTCTTTCGGATCATGGGTCTGAGCGAAATCCCATATATTGAAAGAATGCCTTATATGCAAAAAATGATTGCCTATATAAATCGGAGCATTGCCACGGCAGAAGGTTTTTCATGTCTAGGTGGAGTGGAAGAAATAGTTCCCTGTTACAATGCCATGCTGTTAGAAGCCTATTGCCGGCTTGGGCTTGCTGCCAGTAAAGAAGCACAGGCAGCTTTAAGCTGGATAGAACGATATCAGCTTTTTGAGCGTAATCAAACTACTTCATGGCCTTATAAAGGGGTCTGCAAGCATGGCGGCTGCCTTGGAAAAACGCCATGCTATATTGGAATCGGCAAAACGGTCCGTGCGTTGGTAACTTATTCGGAATGTATTAAGCACGAAAATCAGAAGGTGGAAAGCCTTCTTATGCAGGGAACAGGTTATATGCTTGGGCATAACATGTTTCAGCGACTATCGAACGGCAGACCAATCAGTCCGCATATTACGGACATCATGTTTCCGCAAAGTTATGCTCTCTCCCTTACAGACTTAATTTATATCGCGGGGAAAAGACGGCTGACGGCACATGAAAACACCTCGTATCTGCTATATCTTCTCCAGGAAAAGCAAATAGGTGAAAACCAATGGAAGATCGATTATCATTACAGCTATAAAGGTTATATAGGTTTTGAAACCAGACGCAAAGTATCGGAATGGATTTCCTCTTTATTTCCGATATGGCTGTCTGGTTCATGATGAGCAAACTGCGCAATTTATGTAACTGCTCATTATATTTATGAAGCAAAGACTTGCACATAGGAAAATATGAATTTTTCACACGCAACTTTGTGCCTGCGGTCCAAAGTTTGCAGATCATGAGAAGGGAATGGTTATTAGTATGAAAAAAATATTTTTAGATATAAATAAAGATGGGTTTTATGGAGCATATTATCCTAACATTCCCAAAAGCAACAGAGCGATCATCCTGATGATCGGCGATGCTGTTGATGACAGGATGGCTGTTTCAGGTGTGAAATGGTTTCAGAAGTTGGGATGTAACGTATTGGCCATGTCACCTGCCAAAAAAGACTATGGTCATCATAACTATCCTTTAGAAAGATTCGGCGCAGCCATACAATATCTTAAAAAACAAGAGAATAATAAAATCGGCATTGTCGGAGCCTCTACTACCGGTATGCTGGCTTTGGTTGCCGCATCATATTATCATGATATTACATTAACGATTGCTATATCGCCAAGCGATTTTATTATGGAAGGATTTTACCAGGATAGGATTGATGGCGCCCATGAAAGGCCGGGTATAAATGAATCAAGCGTTTCATATAAGGGAAAGCCTTTGCCGTATCTTCCGTATGCGTATCGTCATCCGGCATATTGGCAAATGATTAAAAAGGAATCAAAAGAGAGTGGAAATTTTATTGCAAGCAGAGAAATGTTTCGTGAATCAGAAAGACTGCATCCCGTAAGCGAGGAAGAAAAAATAAAGGTTGAGAACATTAAGGGCAGCATTATCTTTGTAGGCGCAGAAGACGACGTGCTATGGGATACCTGTAAGTATATCAAAAGAATGGAAAAAAGGCTTGAAATCCATGCTCATGACAGTCAATATCAGTCGTTGCTTTATAAGTACGGAACACATTTTGTTTTTCCGCAGACCATGCTTGAGTCTGTCATACCATTGGTTTCCGGCTTGTTAATTAGATTCGCATTTAAATCCGGAAGGCAGAATCCAAGAGAATGTAAGGAAACAAGAATAGATATTGATGCAAAATTATCAGAAGCAATAGCAAAATGGTAGTTCTAAAGGCCGATTTTGGAGAGGTTAATTTCCCCTTATGTCTAAAATCAGAAACTTTAGAAGAATACGATAGCCGGAAAAAGATACTTGAAAATATAGTTAAAAAAGTGGCGGTGAGTATAAGGATATGCTCGCTGCCCTTTTTACTTTTGAATAAATGTAATATATATTTGACGTAATGTAATGTTTAATATATAATGTGCGATATAAAGGGGGTAATGTATGAAAAATAAACGAATGAAGATTGCTCGTATAGAATGTGATATGAAGCAAGAGGATTTGGCAAAAGCGGTTGGTGTGACAAGACAAACAATAGGCTTAATTGAAGCAGGTGATTATAATCCCACATTAAATCTGTGTATTGCAATCTGTAGAGCGTTAAACAAAACCTTAAACGATTTATTTTGGGAGGAGATGCAATGAAAAATGACAGAATACAAGATGAACGAATAGTATTAACAAGAAGAAAAATACAAAGTGATGCATATCAGGTTTTAGTATGTATTTTAGTTATTTCGATTATTGTACAACAGTTCTTTTTAAACGCACCGTTTTCTCAGTTTGCCGTTGAATTTTTCTGCTTGATAGGTAGTGGGATATACATGACAATTCGTCACCTGACGGCGGGTATAGATATATGGAGTCCAAAAGAGAAAAGCAGTAAAAGCCTATTGATCAGTATATTAACCTCGGGCGTTATTTCTGTAATACTATTAGCATTTTTAAGCGGAGAGGATAATATAGAAAATCTAGTGCTGTTTTTTGTTTGTTTCACTGTTTTCAGTTTTATAATACATACATTAATGCGATTCATAAATAAGAAAAAACAAGAAGGTATTGATAATAAAATGAATAAAGATGAAATGAACAATTAAAAAATCTCTTTATTGAAGGGATATTTTCGCGTCGCCTTTTTTGTCGATAAAAGTCTCAACAACCGTGACATATTCCGATAAAAATATGAGCAGGGCAGTGCTATAATGGGCGCATCCAGAATGAGGAGGTGCGCCCATGGAAGTGCCGGAGGTTGTCAAAAGAATAGGGAAAATAGACGGTAAAAGAAAAATTTATATAGAAGATTATGTGCTCTCTTATTTAGAGCGGTTCAAGTTCGAGGAGACAGAAGGAAACGAGCGAATTATTTTATATGGAAAAAGAGAAAGGAATTTCAGTGAGGAAATCTGTGTCATATATGGTGCGGAAAAAAAGAATCCAAGGGAAATTGTTCAAAAAGAAAGCATTTTTTCAGTGTATGAAGAGGTCGGCTGTTTGAATACGGATATGTGGAAGTGTACACAAGGCATGTGCGAAGGCATCCTGATCGGTGACGGAAATGGCGGACAACCTATCGAGGGATATTATATTTTTTATGAGAAAGAGCCTATCATGGGAAAATATCTGGGCCTTACTTATGAGGAGGAAATAAAAAGGGTGCCATATGCGAGACAAAATGAAAAAAAAGAAGAGGAGGCAAAGGCTGCTTCTGCACAGGCGGAGCTGGTGGCACTAAGCCAGACTGAAGTATTGCCGGAATCGCCGGTATATGATATTATCCGTGCAGTAGTCATCTGTATTTTTATTATCATATGCGCAATGGCAATAACTACGGTCAACAATTTCGAGAAGATGGAAGACTTCAAAGAAGCCGCCATGGAGATGAATGAAGCGCTGGAGGAACCGTAAATGTTAGGATATTCAGAAACTAAATTAATTGAAGCCGTCCTGCAAGTGTGATAAAATAAAAAGCACATAATTTATATTTCTAAATAATAGCTGCAAAGGGGCATCAATAATGGCAAATGTCAGGGAATATTTGCGCTCCAAGGAAAAGAGAAAGAGCGGAAATCGCAATATTAATTATAAAGAGAGAATAAGAAGCCATAAGGTGACGAGTTTCTACAGAGTCTTATTAGGCATCCTATTGATAGCCGCCATTGCCGCAATTGTTTTTGTAAGCTGGCAGAACAGGTCCTACAGCGAGAGTATAGTGACCAGCTCCGTTCCTGTTTCAAAAGTGGAGGGTTCTTACTATTGTTCTTTGGGGACGAGTATCCTCACGTACAGTAAGGATGGAGCTAACTGTATGGATAATAAGGGGAATGTACAGTGGAATCAGACCTATGAGATGCAAAATCCCATGGTGGATGTGAACGGTTCTGTAGTTGCGATAGGCGATTACAATGGCAGAACGATATATGTAATGAACGAAACGGGAAGCATGGGAGAAATAACTACGAATATGCCTATCCGGAATTTCTGTGTTGCAAAAAACGGTGTGGTTGCCGCGATACTGGACGATGCGAATATTACGAGAATCAACCTGTTTGATACTGCAGGAAACATATTAGTAAAGGCCGAAACTACTATGGACAAGTCGGGCTATCCCATAGATATCAGCATTTCTCCTAACGGCGAACTGCTTGCCATTTCTTATTTTTATGTGGATAGCGGCAAGATGAAGTCCTCCATAGCATTTCACAATTTCGGAGAGGTAGGGCAGAACCAATCTTCGGACCGATTCGTCAGCGGCTATGATTATCAGGGAACTGTGGTGCCTTTTATTAAATTTATAAATTCAAGTACTGTTTTTGCGGTAGCTGATGATAGAATTATGTTCTTTACCGGAGATCAGAAGCCTACCAGTGCGGCGGAGAATCTCCTTGTTGAAGAGGTGCAGAGCCTTTTTTACAGTGACCAATACGTGGGATTGGTGTTTCTGGATACGGAAGGCGATGCAAAATACCGTCTGGATGTATATAATACAGAAGGAAGGCTTGTGACCACTAAGAAGTTCGATACGGAATACAAAGATATTATTTTTGATAAAGACGATATTATTATTTATGGCGATACCGAATACAGCGTAAGCAATATGCAGGGAGTGGAACGCTTCAAGGCGGCATTTGAGGAAACAGCCTATTTGTTTGCTCCCACAGAAAAAACGAACCGCTATATCATGATGACTCAAGATGGGTTGAACATAATCGAAATGAAATAGGAGCGAAATAGGTGAATTTACTAGTAATAATTTTTATCGCGTTTGCGCTGTGGCGTGCTTTAAGAGGATTTAAAAACGGATTTGCAAAAGAAGTGAACAGCTTGGTGTCCTTATTCATGGCCTTAGTTGTGCTTTCCATGGCACTTCTGCTTTTTGCCAGCGTTATGGAGAAAAACACGAAGACCATAATAATCTCTGTTGTTCTGTTAGTTGCGGTAAGCATGGTGTATCGTTTGATAGGTGTATTGATGAAGTCGTTAGAAACTATCGCAAAACTTCCGGTTATCAACCTTATCAATAAGCTGCTCGGTATTGGGGCAGGTGCTTTAGAGGTGCTGGCTGTGTTTTGGATCATATATGTCATTATAGGAAGCTTTCCTACGGGACAGTTCGGTGAAAAAGTTATGGAGTGGACGCACCAGAGTACAATTCTCGTAAACATATACAATAAAAATTACATCGCCAATTGGATTGCAATGTTATAATTAATAAGTCTTAATCGGGGCATTATACCCATTATATATAGAAGAAAAAAGGTCAATAAAAAATCCTTAAAAATTTTTCCAAAAATGTGTTGACAATCCCTCATCAGTAATGATATACTCATCTTCGTTGCCGACAAAGAATGACAGAGCGGCAGCGGGCAGAACCTTGACAAATAAACAGTAATGCAACCCTGAAAATTCTTAAATGAGAGCATGCCCCGGAAGGGGAACATGCAGTATCATGAATGAAAATTCAGAGAACGGCATCCGAAAGGATGCAACCTAAAAAACAGTAAAAGTCGTAACGGGAAGAGGAAGCTCGTAAAGAGCGGAGAAAGCCCGGAATGACTACGGGAAAAGATTAGCCAAAGTTAATCTTGGATCGGAGAGAACTTTTGAACATGAGAGTTTGATCCTGGCTCAGGATGAACGCTGGCGGCGTGCCTAACACATGCAAGTCGAACGGAGTAATTAAGCGGAAGTCTTCGGATGGAAGCTTAGGTACTTAGTGGCGGACGGGTGAGTAACGCGTGGGCAACCTGCCCTGTACCGGGGGATAACACTTAGAAATAGGTGCTAATACCGCATAAGCGCACGGTCTCGCATGAGACAGTGTGAAAAACTCCGGTGGTACAGGATGGACCCGCGTCTGATTAGCTAGTTGGTGGGGTAGAGGCCTACCAAGGCGACGATCAGTAGCCGGCCTGAGAGGGTGACCGGCCACATTGGGACTGAGACACGGCCCAAACTCCTACGGGAGGCAGCAGTGGGGAATATTGCACAATGGGGGAAACCCTGATGCAGCGACGCCGCGTGAGTGAAGAAGTATTTCGGTATGTAAAGCTCTATCAGCAGGGAAGAAAATGACGGTACCTGACTAAGAAGCCCCGGCTAACTACGTGCCAGCAGCCGCGGTAATACGTAGGGGGCAAGCGTTATCCGGATTTACTGGGTGTAAAGGGAGCGTAGACGGCAGGGCAAGTCTGAAGTGAAAGCCCGGGGCTCAACCCCGGGACTGCTTTGGAAACTGTCCGGCTGGAGTGCAGGAGAGGTAAGTGGAATTCCTAGTGTAGCGGTGAAATGCGTAGATATTAGGAGGAACACCAGTGGCGAAGGCGGCTTACTGGACTGTAACTGACGTTGAGGCTCGAAAGCGTGGGGAGCAAACAGGATTAGATACCCTGGTAGTCCACGCCGTAAACGATGATTACTAGGTGTCGGGGGTTATTAAACCTTCGGTGCCGCAGCAAACGCAATAAGTAATCCACCTGGGGAGTACGTTCGCAAGAATGAAACTCAAAGGAATTGACGGGGACCCGCACAAGCGGTGGAGCATGTGGTTTAATTCGAAGCAACGCGAAGAACCTTACCAAGTCTTGACATCCTGGTGACGTAGGAGTAACATCCTATTCCCTTCGGGGCACCAGAGACAGGTGGTGCATGGTTGTCGTCAGCTCGTGTCGTGAGATGTTGGGTTAAGTCCCGCAACGAGCGCAACCCTTATCTTTAGTAGCCAGCAGTAAGATGGGAACTCTAGAGAGACTGCCGGGGATAACCCGGAGGAAGGTGGGGATGACGTCAAATCATCATGCCCCTTATGATTTGGGCTACACACGTGCTACAATGGCGTGAACAGAGGGAAGCGAAGGGGTGACCTGGAGCAAATCCCAAAAAACACGTCTCAGTTCGGATTGTAGTCTGCAACTCGACTACATGAAGCTGGAATCGCTAGTAATCGCGAATCAGAATGTCGCGGTGAATACGTTCCCGGGTCTTGTACACACCGCCCGTCACACCATGGGAGTCGGAAATGCCCGAAGTCTGTGACCTAACCCGCAAGGGGAGGAGCAGCCGAAGGCAGGTCTGATAACTGGGGTGAAGTCGTAACAAGGTAGCCGTATCGGAAGGTGCGGCTGGATCACCTCCTTTCTAAGGAAGAAGAAGTAGGGGTTGTATTACTGTTTAGCTGTTAAGGAAAGGTATTGCCTGTTAAAAAGACAGGGAATAGCAAAGAAGGAACATGTGGAAAGGGTTCGCCCTGAGAGATGTGTACCTTCTGGAAGGATTGCACCTCGAGGCATAGCCTCTCGGTCGCGTCGAAGACGCTAATAGATTTAAGAAAAAAAGTCTGGGAAAACGAGTTCTCCCATCCATTTGTCCTTAAATCTGCAATCCCGATCTGATTTTAATCAGATTTATCAGCACGAAAATTCTGGTGGCGATGCGCTTAGGGGAGACACCCGTTCTCATCCCGAACACGAAGGTTAAGACTTAAGCGGCCGATGGTACTATGCTGGAGACGGCATGGGAGAGCAGGTGGCTGCCAGATTTACGGGGGCATAGCTCAGTTGGGAGAGCACCTGCCTTGCAAGCAGGGGGTCGAGAGTTCGAATCTCTCTGTCTCCATCGTCGAGGAACTGGAACGAGCAGAATACGCTCGTAGCAAGTAAGATCCAGGAAAGCGACGAAAAGGGAAGGAAGCAAGCATTGTTCCGTACCGGAAAAGAACCGTACCTTGAAAACCGAATACCGAAAAACAATCAAGTATCAAAGACATCCGAGGTCCATCCGAAAGGATGGGCAACAAGTGAAGGACACTTGTAAAAGTGAAGGACACTTGTATTTATAAATGTTAGAGACAAAAGTCTGACGAAAGTCAGTCGCTGAACGAGCGAAAGCTCGCAGACAGCAGACCAGCCTGCGTTCCTCACGCTAGAGGGACGAGAACAGGTTAAGCAAGAAAGAGCACAGGGTGGATGCCTTGGCACTGAGAGCCGAAGAAAGACGTGATAAGCTGCGAAAAGCTGCGGGGAGGAGCAAATATCCTATGATCCGCAGATATCTGAATGGGGAGACCCACATAAGAAGACCTTATGTATCCTTACGTGAATCCATAGCGTAAGGAAGGGAACCCGGTGAACTGAAACATCTAAGTAGCCGGAGGAGAAGAAAACAACAGTGATTTCCGAAGTAGCGGCGAGCGAACCGGAAGGAGCCCAAACCGGAGTGCGTGCACTCCGGGGTTCGGACCGCATCAACTGATTCAGGAAGGGTAACGGAATGGTCCTGGAAAGACCAGCCAGAGAGGGTGAGAGCCCCGTACGTGAAACCAGACCAGACAGAGCGGTATCCAGAGTACCACGAGACACGAGAAACCTTGTGGGAATGAGCGGGGACCACCCCGTAAGGCTAAATACTCCTCAGTGACCGATAGCGCATAGTACTGTGAAGGAAAGGTGAAAAGGACCCCGGGAGGGGAGTGAAAGAGAACCTGAAACCCTGTGTTTACAAGCTGTGGGACCACGTTAAGGTGGGACCGCGTACTTTTTGTAGAACGGTCCGGCGAGTTGTGCATACTGGCAAGGTTAAGCACTTAAGGTGTGGAGCCGAAGGGAAACCGAGCCTTAATAGGGCGCAAATATCAACTAAGTTGATATAGTCAGTATGTGCAGACCCGAAACCGGGTGATCTATCCATGTCCAGGTTGAAGTTGCCGTAAAAGGCAATGGAGGACCGAACGCACATCCGTTGAAAAGGGTGGCGATGAGGTGTGGATAGGGGAGAAATTCCAATCGAACCCGGAGATAGCTGGTTCTCCTCGAAATAGCTTTAGGGCTAGCCTCATAAAAAGTCTTGCGGAGGTAGAGCACTGAATACCCTAGGGGGCGTCAAAGCTTACCGAAGGTTATCAAACTCCGAATGCCGTGAAGATGTTATATGGGAGTCAGACTGCACGAGATAAGTTGGGCAGTCAAAAGGGAAAGAGCCCAGACCTACAGCTAAGGTCCCAAAGTGCGTGTTAAGTGGAAAAGGATGTGGGATTTCAAAGACAACTAGGATGTTGGCTCAGAAGCAGCCACACATTCAAAGAGTGCGTAATAGCTCACTAGTCGAGAGGTCCTGCGCCGAAAATGTCCGGGGCTGAAACACGACACCGAAGCTTAGGAATCATACATTCGTATGATTGGTAGAGGAGCATTGCTGATGCAGGGAAGCGGTACCGTAAGGAGCCGTGGAGCGTCAGGAAGAGAGAATGCCGGAATGAGTAGCGAGAAAGAGGTGAGAATCCTCTTGGCCGAATATCCAAGGATTCCAGAGTAAAGCTGATCTGCTCTGGGTAAGTCGGGGCCTAAGGCGAGGCAGAAATGCGTAGCCGATGGACAACAGGTGGAGATTCCTGTACTGCATAATGACAGAACTGTAGGGACGCATGTGGAGCGCATGAGCCGGGAAAGGAAAGACCGGTGCAAGCGAGGTAGGAGAGGAAGAGGCAAATCCCTTTCTCAATCCAAAGGCGTGAAGCGGAGCGAAATAAAGTAGCGAAGCATGCAAGCCATGTGCCAAGAAAAGCTGCTATTGTTCATTATGTACCCGTACCGTAAACCGACACAGGTGGATGAGGAGAGAATCCTAAGGCCGGCGGGAGAAGCATTGTCAAGGAACTCGGCAAAATGACCCCGTAACTTCGGGAGAAGGGGTGCCCCAGAAATGGGGCCGCAGAGAATAGGCTCAAGCAACTGTTTAGCAAAAACACAGGTCTATGCAAAACCGAAAGGTGAAGTATATGGGCTGACGCCTGCCCGGTGCTGGAAGGTTAAGAGGAGAGGTCAGGGCAACCGAAGCCTTGAATTTAAGCCCCAGTAAACGGCGGCCGTAACTATAACGGTCCTAAGGTAGCGAAATTCCTTGTCGGGTAAGTTCCGACCCGCACGAAAGGCGTAATGATTTGAGCGCTGTCTCGACAATGCACCCGGTGAAATTGAAGTACCAGTGAAGATGCTGGTTACCTGCGCCAGGACGGAAAGACCCCATGGAGCTTTACTCCAGCTTGATACTGGGATTCGATGCTGTATGTACAGGATAGGTGGGAGGCAATGAAGTGGAGACGCCAGTCTCCATGGAGCCAATGTTGGGATACCACCCTTGCAGTATTGGATTTCTAACCGAGGGCCATGAATCTGGTCCCGGGACAATGTCTGGCGGGGAGTTTGACTGGGGCGGTCGCCTCCGAAAGGGTATCGGAGGCGCTCAAAGGTTCCCTCAGAATGGTCGGAAACCATTCGCAGAGTGCAAAGGCATAAGGGAGCTTGACTGCGACACCGACGGGTGGAGCAGGTAGGAAACTAGGACTTAGTGATCCGGTGGTATAACGTGGGATTGCCATCGCTCAACGGATAAAAGCTACCCTGGGGATAACAGGCTTATCACTCCCAAGAGTTCACATCGACGGAGTGGTTTGGCACCTCGATGTCGGCTCATCGCATCCTGGGGCTGTAGTAGGTCCCAAGGGTTGGGCTGTTCGCCCATTAAAGCGGTACGCGAGCTGGGTTCAGAACGTCGTGAGACAGTTCGGTCCCTATCCGGCGCAGGCGTAGGATATCTGAGAGGAGCTGTCCTTAGTACGAGAGGACCGGGATGGACGGACCGCTGGTGTATCTGTTAGGTACCAGACCTATGGCAGAGTAGCCAAGTCCGGCAGGGATAAACGCTGAAGGCATCTAAGCGTGAAGCCCCCCTCAAGATGAGATATCCCATACAAAGCTTGCTTTGTATTAAGACCCCTTGGAGAGTACGAGGTAGATAGGCTTAAGGTGGAAGCGCAGCAATGCGTGGAGCTGATAAGTACTAATCGGTCGAGGGCTTATCCTTGTAAGGCTGGTTAATGAGTAATGAGTAAAGAACACTCATAAGACACTCATAATGAGTAGAAAACACTCATAAGACGCTCATAAGAGACAGGAAAGAAACGGATGGAAGAGATAGGAGAGAGTGACAGGTGAACAACACCTGTAGTAGGTAGATTTCCGAAAGGGAAGAAGCCTGTTGGTATTCGGTTTTGAGGGTATGGCCCCTTAAAGAAACAGATTCCTCGATAGCTCAATGGTAGAGCACGCGGCTGTTAACCGCGGGGTTGTAGGTTCGAGCCCTACTCGGGGAGTAACAAGTAGAGGACACTTGTAACAAGTAGAGGACACTTGTAGCAAGTAAGAAATACTTGTAACTAGTATAAGACACTAGTAAGGAAGTACCTGACCGTGGCGAGGTCCACAGGAAAGAGATAAGGCTCCGTGGTCAAGCGGTCAAGACACCGCCCTTTCACGGCGGTAACACGGGTTCGATTCCCGTCGGAGTCATTTTAAGTCGATAAGTTACAGCACATCAATAAGATTTTTGATTGATGCTAATTGACTGTGGTTTATCGATTTGTTATAATTACATTTGATATGGCGTCTTAGCCAAGTGGTAAGGCATGGGACTGCAACTCCCTGATCATCGGTTCAAATCCGTTAGACGCCTCTCTTTAGAACCCCGAAAGTATTGATTTTACGGGGTTTTTTCTTATTCATAAAAACTGTTTTCACTCTTTTAGACCTCTACCTCCGTTTTTTCATTCATCATTTTCCCAATATTTCTAATTTTTCTAAGCATCGTTCTAAATCAAATAAAGTTGTTTCATAGGGTAACCATCAAATGACTGGTTTTAATCGTTCAGCATATCCACTAGATTATGTTTTCCAATTTCATCCGTATGTAAGTACGTTCTTATAACGACTTTGTAATTGTCACCCAGCAGCTCGGCTACCGCTTTAATTCTTGGTGACTTGAAGTTTTGCTTAATAGCTTTGTTGCAAAGGTATGCCGCAGTGTGTGTGAACTATAATGCTTTATTCCACATTTTCTTAGAATGCGATTCAAAGTTTCTTGGATATTTCTGTTTGTAGGAAATCTTCCATCTTTTGAAATTGCCATAAGTTCACCTGCACGCAATCCGGTATTTAACATAAGTACCAGGGCTGTACCATAGCGGTACTTTAGAGTCCCATACCTCTTATTGCTTAGAGCTATTTCTTTCATTTTTTAAAGGCATTCTTCAGGCAAAATTTCAATCTCTTTGGTTACTATTCCAACAGCAGATTCGTCCGGTAGTTCTACCGTTGCAAAAGGATCCTAACTTTCAGGAAAATCCTTCTCTTCCTTTCCATGCTTTATCATTGAGCGTGAAAAAGATAAGCTTTATTGATTGTGGATAAGCTATACTTGTCCTGCAAATCATTTACCATTCTTACCTCTGAAGGTTGTGCCATCGCCTTTGTTGCGCCGAGTTTTTGTTACTTTTTCATTTGTCATAGATTTAGCACCTTTCATCGAAAAGAACTTCTCTATGCAAATAAGTAATAACACCATCGATTGACAAGGTCACACACGGTTGGATAGGACCTTGTCAATCAATGGTAACTATTATATTTAGATAGATTTTACATAAAAGTAACCTAAAGAAGATAGAAAAGAATTCCTAAATTGGTTACCATGGTATTATTGTTCGTTGCTATAAAAAGAAGGAAGGAGTTAAAAATGGATATTACAATCAAAGACTTGACCAAGTCTTATGAAAATTTTAGAGCAGTTGATGGAATGAATTTACATATAAAGGACGGAGAACTTGTTGGGTTATTAGGACCATCTGGTTGTGGAAAATCTACTACTTTATTTATGCTAGCTGGATTGCTGGAGCCTACGGAAGGAAAAATATTTTTCGGAGAGTTTGATATTACAAAAATTCCTCCTGAGGATCGTGAAATTGGATTGGTTTTTCAAAACTATGCGCTATATCCGCATATGACAGTAGAAGATAACATTATGTTTCCTCTGATTAACCGGAAGGTGAATAAGAATAAAGCAAGAGAACGTGTTTATGAAATGGCAAAACTGGTAAAAATGGAAGACTTGATGAAGCGTAAGCCAAAGTCTTTATCCGGTGGGCAACAGCAACGGGTGGCTATTGCAAGAGCTCTTGTGAAAGAGCCGAAGGTTCTTTTGCTTGATGAGCCCCTTTCTAATCTGGATGCAAAGTTACGTATAGATATGAGGGAAGAAATCAGACGTATCCAGAAGAAAGTAGGAATAACGACCATTTTTGTTACTCATGATCAGGAAGAGGCTATGAGTATTTCAGATCGTATTGCTGTAATGGAAAAGGGAATTGTGCAGCAATATGAAGTACCACAGGGAATGTATTTAAATCCTAAAAATCTTTTTGTGGCACAGTTTTTAGGAATGCCTCAAATTAATTGCTTCCCAGCAAGGGTGATTGAAAAAGAGTTATGGTGTGAAGATGTAATGCTTTGCGGTGAGTGTAATTTAGAAAATGGCGACTATACCGTTGGAATACGTCCTGAAGCATTTGAGATTTGTGAAGAAGGAATTGAAGTTGAGGCATTACAAACTCGAATGACAGGAAAGGATTTGTTAATATATTTTTCTTTGGCAGGTCAGGATATGAAAGCGTTAGTCCATTCTGATATGCAGATTAGTGAAGGAAGTAAATTTCATATTCGGATTAGAAAACATCATATTGTAGTGTTTGATGAAAATGGAAAGACCATAAATAAATGTTGAATAATAGATTAGATTGAAAATAAATTTTTACAGCATAATAAATTACGCTTCCAAATATTGTGCCTAATATGTGCAGGCATATATGGTTCGAGGTTTGCAGGGCGTGAGAAAGGCATTGTTTTTGTATGAAGAAATCGAGTTTAAAGGGATATCTATACTTAATGCCGGCACTGATTATCATTTTAGTGTTTACAGCATATCCACTGATAAGAGTAATACTAATGAGTTTTTATGAGGATTACAGCATTATTAGCGGTAATCATAATGGCATCGGATTTGCAAATTATAAAGAGCTTTTTGATGATAAAGTGTTTTTAAAGGCGTTAAGAAACACGGGGATTTATGTTGTTTTCGTGGTGCCATGTTCGATAGTGCTATCTCTGTTGCTTGCAGTACTGCTAAACAGTAAAATACGATTAAAAGGTTTTTTTCAAGCCTTGTTTTTTCTTCCTTACGTGACAAGTGTAATTGCAATTGGTATTGTATGGAGCTGGATTTTTAACAGCAACTATGGATTATTAAATTATATACTTGGTATATTTCACATTGAAGGAATACCCTGGCTCAATTCGCCGGATTATGCTCTTTGGGCGCTGATTATTTTCAGCATATGGAAGAGTTTGGCATTTGATATTCTTATTTTTTTGGCGGGATTACAGACAATATCACCGGATTTGTATCATGCGGCACGGGTGGATTCCACACCGAAACGGAGGGTGTTTTTTAAGATTACAGTGCCGTTATTATCTCCGATGATCACCTACGCATTTGTTATGGGGATGATCAACGCCTTTAAGGTATATAATGAAGTCTTTTCTTTATTTAATGGAAAGGCGGGACCCGCAAATAGTGCTATCACTGTTGTGTATTACATATATGACAAATTTTATAATAGCGCTGAATATGGAGTAGCTGCTGCAGGAGCTGTGGTTTTATTTGCAATTATTCTAGGGCTAACTATGTTTCAAATGAAGTTAAGAGGGAATAAAGCAGAGAAGTAGATGGGAGTCAGGCATGAAGGATAAAAAGTATCAACATTATATATATACTATGGTTAAATACATAATTCTGATTATCGGAGGAATATTTACACTTCTTCCATTTGTCTGGATGATCAGTTCTTCCCTGAAAACCGGATCGGAAATCGTAAGGATACCATTGGTTCTTTTTCCGGAGTATCCCCAGTTTAATAACTACGTTATGGCATGGGAAGCAGCTCCGTTTGCACGATATATGATAAATACAGTTTTGGTAAGTGTTTTAACTACAATAGGGGTATTGATTACAACTACTTTAGCAGCATTTGCATTTTCAAGATTAGAATTTCCGGGCAAGAAAATTGTATTTTCTTTATTGGTAGCCACTTTAATGATTCCTGGGGAGATGTTGATTATTACTAATTTTATAACGATTACAAAGTTGAAATGGATTGACTCTTATCAGGCATTGATTGTTCCATGGCTGTCAAATGTCTTTTATATTTATTTGCTGACACAGTTTTTTATACAAGTTCCTGAATCCCTATATTTGGCGGCAAAAGTAGACAAGTGCAGTGATTTTAAATATATGGTAAATATTATGGTACCAATAAACAAAAATGCATTGGTGACAATTGCAATCTTAAATTTTATAGGTTCATGGAATTCCTTTATGTGGCCGCTTTTAGTTACAAATTCGCAGAATATGCGTTTGTTGTCCAATGGATTGATTCGTTTCCAGACGGAAGCAGGTTCTTCTTATGAATTGATTATGGCGGCATCCTGTATTTTAGTTATGCCAATTGTTCTCTTATATATTTTTTTAAGAAGACATATCATTGAGGGAGTTGTAATGGGTGGAATCAAGGGATAAGCCAGTATTACTGGTTCAAATATATCCAACGGAGTTAAAATGAAATAATTTTAAGATTATAAATGAGAGGAGAAAACATGAAATTTAAAAAATTATTAACAGGGTTATTCCTGACAACTCTTACAGCAGTAGCTTTTACAGGCTGTGGACAAAACGATAGTGGTCAGACGGAAGCAACAAATATTGAGACTGAGGTACCGGAAAGTGAAAGTGTAACACAGTCAGAAAGTGATAGCAGTCAGGAAGAGGCAGCGGCTGCCCAGCCGGCGGAAATTGAATTTTGGCATGCAATGAGTGGACAACAGGAAACTACCCTGGCAAGTCTTACCGATCAGTTTAACAATGAAAATGAATATGGAATCAAAGTAACACTTGTGAATCAGGGCGGCTACAATGATCTAAATACAAAACTGACTGCGAATGCGGTTGCAGACACACTTCCTGATATGGCACAGGCATATAATAATTGGCTTACACCTTATTTAGACAAAGTAATTCACCTGGACGATTTTGTGGCAAATAATTTTGATAATTACGATGATATTATTGAAGGATACCGTGACGAAACAAGTCAGTTTGAATTTATCAGTGGTGTGCCTTTTAACAAAAGTACATATGTGTATTTCTATAACAAGACCTTGTTTGATGAACTTGGATTAACACCACCTAAGGCATGGGAGGATTTGGTTACCATTGGTGAAAAGTTTAAAAGAGAAAAAAATATGGTTTCCTTAGGCTATGATGATCTGGCAGGAATGCTGGAAGCGGATTTGAACCAGAATAGTGTGGAATATATTTCCAAAGAAGGAGCTTTATTTAACAGCGAGGGTGGACTTGAAACAATACAATTCATTTTGGATCTTTATGGAAATGGATATGCCCGCCTTGCAGGAGAAGATGGATATTTCTCCGGTCCGTTAAGTAACCAGATCATTGCAGCCTATGTTGGTTCCAGTACAGGTGTATCCTATATTGATACATCATCAGGGTGGGAATTGGGAGTAGCACCACTTCCGGGTAACAAGGTAAATGCAGCAAATCAGGCAGGAACAAATTTAGTAATGTTTTCAACTGATGAAAACAAACAAAATGCCGCTTGGGAATACATGAAGTTTTTAACCTCCACGGATGCTACTTTGCAATGGGCAATGGAAACCGGATACCTTCCTATTCGTACATCAGCTTATGAATCGGAAACCTATCAGAGCTTTATGAAGACAGATGCGACATCGACAGCGGCATATTCCCAGTCAGAATGTTTCTTTAGTACACCAACTTTTGATGGCAGTTATGATGTTATGTCGACTGTAAATTCCAAAATGGAAGAATTTATATTAAATGGGACAGAAGCAGAGACGGCTTTGGAAGAGTTAGTAGATGCGATAAATGCTCAAGTACAGTAATTACCTTTAATTGATAGTATTCGCTCCGCATACGTCCGGTACGCGGAGCGAAATTTGCTTGCAGGGATAAAAATTTGGCCTTTGCGGCAGTTTTACTATAATAGTATTAGTAGAAATGAGGATAAGAATGACAAATATTACATTTTATAATGGATTGCGGGAAATTGGAGGAACTTTTATTGCAATAGAAACTGAAGTTTCCTGTCTTATGTTTGATTTTGGCTTTGCTGCGTCGAGACGAATGGATAATAAGATAAAGAACCGGCTGGAACATTACCCGGAGGATTGTGTCAGATTAGGCTTACTTCCTCAAATAGATGGAGTGTATAACAAAAAAGCTGCAGACCGATTGGGAGTGTTACCTTACGGAGAAGCCCAAAAGAAGTGCTATTTTATTATTTCCCATATGCATATTGATCATATGGGCGGACTTGGAATGCTGGATTCGGATATCCCCGTATATATGAGTGAAGAATCAAAGATACTTTATGGACTATTGGAGGAGCAAAAGGACATAGAATATCGTGCTCATCCTAATTGCATTGGAGTTCCATTTAAAGAGCAAATTGTGATGGGAGATATACTGGTAACAATACTGCCTGTCGATCATGATATAGTAGGTGCTTCCGGATTTCTAATTGAAACTCCTGATGGAAAGATTGCTTATACAGGGGACTATCGTTTCCACGGATTTCATTCGGATTATTCCTATGAATTTGCAGAACGGGCAAAGGGCGCGGATGTACTCATTACAGAAGGAGTCACTGTCAGCTTCGGTGATGTCAATTTATTAGAAGCAGATCGCCCGGAAGAGGAACGTACGGAGCTCACACTGCAAGAGGAAATGTATGAATACGCTAAAAATGAGAAGAAATTACTGGTGATTAATTCATATAACAGAAATATAGAGAGGATACATGCTCTTATTCATACATTAAAAAAAGCAGGCAGGACATTGGTTTTAGATACACTTCATGCTTCTTATGTCAGCGGCTTTTATCCAAATGACGAGATTTCTGTATATCAGGAGACAATGGATGATAAAGAAGTATCAAAAGATTGGAAAATAATTACCAAAACAGAACTTTTAACAAATTCCTCTGACTATGTGCTTCAGTTGGACTATTCCAATATGTATGAACTCCTTGATCTCGCATCTGTAATATCTTTATACATTCATATGGACGGTTCACCGCTGGGGGGTTATGATCCATCCTTTGAAATAATGATAAACTTATTAAACAGTCTGGCGATACCTTATAAGAATAAAGGCCTGGGGGGACATGCGGCTCCTTTTTACCTCAGATACATGATAGATACAATTGCACCGGATATCCTTGTTCCCATTCATAGTTTTCGACCGGAACAAGTGATATCAGAAAAGATAAAAAAGCAATTTCTGCCTCAATATGGGGATTGCATAAAATTACAAAAGGCATAATTGCAGAAATGAGGAAATATGAGAATATTAGTAGTAAATGATGATGGCATTGGTGCAGACGGACTTCGTCATCTGGTACAGATGGCGAAAGAACTTGGCGAAGTGTGGGTAGTGGCACCAAATCAACAATGCAGCGCTATGTCCCATAGAATCACAGTTCATGGAACAATAGACGTCATAAAAAAAGATTACTTAATTGACGGAGTGCATGCTTATGCTGTGGGGGGAACTCCGGCAGATTGTGTTAAGATTGGACTGCGATATCTATTGCCGCAAAAACCGGATATATTTTTTTCCGGTATAAATTATGGATATAATGTGGGTTTAGACATTTTGTATTCAGGTACGGTGGGAGCTGCAATGGAAGCCATAGTGAACGGAATACCGTCCATAGCATTTTCAAAGGAAATGAATGATAATTATGATGTGACAGATGCCTATTTACTTTCTATTACAAAAGAGCTTTTAAGCCGGAGTATACAAAAAAACCAAATTTGGAATGTTAATTTTCCCGGATGCAATATGTCTGAGCTTAGAGGTATTGTGGAGGATCGTATTCCGGCACAGGAACAATTTTATTCGGACCATTATGAGAGAACCGAACTGAAAAAGGATAACTTTCGTTTGAGAGCATGTGGTGTAAAGAATGAAAGCGCTAAGGAAGGAACTGATATGAAGGCAGTTTTAGAAAATTACATATCTATAGGGAAAGTTGATAACCATATACTTAGGTAGTTATATAGGAAACGTTTACTATTTCTCTATCTATATTGAACGTAAGCTCATTATGCTTCAATTGAATTTTTTGACAAATCCACGCGGAGCAAAGCCAAATTTCTTTGAAACGCCGCGGAAAAGTGGCTTACATTTGTATATCCTACGGCATAGGCCGATTTGCTTACATTATATCCGCCCTGCTCCAACAAAGCAAATGCTTTTTCGAGTATCTGCTCCCGTCTGAGAATACTTGTTTCTCAGACGGAAGCCTGTTACTTTATCATTTTTTTACCGGCATAGATACCTATTTTGCTTGCAATGCATAGGCGGCTGCGTCTTCACCGCCAAGACGCCCGGAAGTAAAGGAGTATCCGATTCCGACACCATTTCCAACATAAGTGTCGTTAAAGAGAACACCCTCTGATTCCAGTCCCACTGCATACAGTCCGTTAATGGGAAGCCTGTTATCATCCAGTACTTTAAATTGTGTATTTACCAACAGTCCGCCAACGGAGCCTAAATTATTAATTTTCGCAACAACTGCATAATAAGGGCCTTCGTCTCCCATATCTGTAAGGTATTCGGCGCTCTTTCCAAATGCAGTATCTTCACCTGTGGCAATGGCATTGCTATAATTTTCAAATTCTGCCGTAAATGTATCAACATCCATGCCAGCATTGACAGCCAGCTCTTCTATTGTATTTCCTTTGTAACCGTCACCATTTTCCACCATGGAATCGAATACGCTTATTACGTTCTTCCAGGGATTATCTAAGGTGAACTGTTCTGTAAAATCAGCATAGAATTCAGGAGGCAGTCCCGGTAACGACGGTGCATTCACACCATTCATTCCATTTGCTTCCAATTCTTTCAATTGGCTTGTAGAAACAATTACCATATGATATGCACCGTTAAATGCACTGGTATTGGCTGCAGCGACAGCAGTTAAAGTAGCAGCCTCATCACGGAATCTTGCACCGTTAGGGCCTACATTCATAAAATTAGGAAGATAGCAAAGCATCAATGGATAGCTTGCTTCAAAGGATTCATACTTTTTCTTCAAATTATCTGTTGCAGTAGATAATGTCTGGTGAAGCATCTGACCTCCGATGTTGTCAGGAATCTTGGCACCAGCTTCCCAGGCCATTTCCAAACCTTCGCCAATATTTTGTCCCAAACCACCGTTAATTCCTTCAAATCCAAAGAGTTCTTTTACCATCTTAGCGTTTGCAGCATAGCCGCCGGTTGCTAATACAACACTTGTTGCTGAAATTTCCAGAGTGGTTCCGTCTGCCTTTTCTGCGCTTACTCCAATTACATCTCCGGCCTCATTGGTTATTAATTTTTTACCGGTTGTTTCTGTAAGAACCTGACCGCCATTTTTCACAACTGCCTCGTCCAACATGGCTTTTAATAAATCCTGACGGTCTTCGTAGGCAGGTAACATATGCAGCTGTTCTCCACCAAAATTAATAAAAGTAGTGGGGTAACCTTTCTCGGCCAGCCAATCATAGGTTTCCCCTGATTTTGTAACATATTGTCTGATTGCAGCAGAATCTACCCGCCAATGATTGTTGACAATCCAATTGGCAATTTCTTCTTCTACATTGACTGTAACATCATTATCAAGAGCCGCGGAAGAATTATAGAATTTACCTGCCCAGGATAAGTTACTTGTACCACCGATTACCGATGTCTTTTCAATTAGAATGACCTTGGCTCCCTTATCAGCAGCTGACACAGCAGCTGAGACACCGGAAGCACCGGCACCGATTACTACGACATCAGCTGATAATTGCTCGGTTTCACCTTCATTTTCTTTGGCTACGATTTTGTTTTTCAAGGATTCTACATCACCGCCGGCCTGCGAAACAGTGTCTTCAATTGCTGCAAGTAAGCCATTGCTTGTCATAGTCGCACCTGATATCGCATCTACAGCAAGGGTCTGTCCTCCAAGAACCTGTTCTTTAATGGAGTCCAGAGCAGATGTGCCAATGCCATCTGTCTCTGACTGGCTTAAGATCTGAATATCCGTTATTTCAGTTTCACTAAATGTAACCTCTACTGTTATAGTACCATCTTTGCCTTCTGCTTCTGCCTTATACGTACCGGGTGTAAATTCAGCATTCGCAGCTTGTGCAGTATCTTCAGTCGCCTCCTTCGCGGTGGTGTCTGATTCTTGGTTTTCGGTAGTTTGACCGCAGCCTGTAAAAAGAGCAGCTGTCATCATCATAGCTAAAACCAAAAATAAAATACGTTTACTTTTTTTCCTTTTCATCTTTTCCTCCCTGAGTATACAATATATTCTTTATCTAAGAAATTCCTAGACAGATGTATCATAAACTCTGGTCTAAGACCAAGGTCAATAGTTTGTTATTTATCAAACGATTAAAATGCAATAATAATAAAATTTCATAATTTAATTGTCATTTAATGGGAATATTAACTTCTAAAAGAGATTGGCGTCTTTTTTTAGTGTGCTCGGTCAGAATAATTCTTCCAAAAACATCACCATTCATACAGTGTTTTTTTTCATGCATTTCGTCAATCATAAACTGAAGGGTATCTTTGGTGATAAATTCCTCCGAAGAAAGTATCAAAGAAGAGATATATGTTTTAGGCTCGATATATTCAACTAAATCGTCCATCCTAAGATTCAGGCTATGAAAACTTTCCTCATAAAGGGCCAGCCCCCAATTATAATCAAAGGAATGCTCCGTAGATAAAATCTTGCTCTCACTGATTCGAAAAGAAAAGAAGGAATGCTGTATGTATTCCATCCATTCCCTTACTTTTTCTATGAGTTGATCGTTCTTTACGAGATCATTTTTATTCGTTTGTTTAATTCTATAAATTCCTGGATAATGGCGAATGGAACATCGATATAACTCATCATCTACGTTTCCAAGTCTAAGGAGTATGTTATTTATTTTCTGTAATAATAATTCTTTCTGCTTAATTTCATCCTCCAACTCCTTTGCCCTTATATAAATCTTATCGCAGATTGTGTCAAAATCACCTGATTGTATAAGCTTCGCCACTTCCGGCATGGAGAAACCAAGACTTCGGTACCATCTGCTCATCAGCATATTTCGTGCGTCAAAATCATCAAAATACCGGTAATTATTGTGTTCCTCCTTTTCGGGAGTTATGATATTGTATTTTTCATAAAGTCTTAACGTGTCAACGGTAACACCTAATAATTCTGCAAATTTACTTATGGTATATTTCATTGCACTCTCCTTAACGGCCGTCATTTCATTTGTGCGAAAAAATCCTCTTTGGATGAGCATATTATAAGCTTACCGTCAATCTTACCAAAATATTTATCAGTTAATTCAGGGCACTTCTTACGACACTTGCCTATGCACTCGAACTTTAATTTGCAATCCACGTCCTTTGCCCATGACTTAATTTCCTTATTATCAAAATTAGAACAATGTTTGCACACCTTTACTTTTTTCATAATAGATCTCCTCCCGGAAAAATAGGACCTTTCAGTTTGATTTCTCTGTTTCTTTTGTTGTGATTCCCCTTCGGATAATTTTCCAAGAAGAACCTTACCTAATCCTTATCATTAATATGATAATCCATATAATGAATGAAATCAAATACTTTTAAATACCGTTCCTGTCATATTATGGTCGTCTTACTGTAAGGACAGAAAACATCTTCATAAGATACTAAGATAATTAGAAATCTATTGGGATATTAATCGATATGAAATTCAGGTAATCTAATAATATCTTAATGATACGTCGATGCTTGGCGGATCAATGGCATTAGAAAGAGGTTTCTTGCCGGGAGATGGGAGGAGGTATTGCCATGAATATGCGGGCATTAATCTATAACGGGCCGAAAAATATCCGGGTAGAGGATGCGAAAGTTTCGGAAGTGGGAGATACAGATGTTTTAATTAAGATTAAATATTGCGGGGTGTGCGGTACAGATATACATATATACAGCGGAGATGGCGGAGCCTTTGAAGCTGCCCCACCACTGATCATGGGACACGAATTCTCAGGAATTGTGGAAAGAACAGGAGCAAAAGTAAGCAAAATAAAGGCCGGGGATTTAGTAACAGTGGATCCCAATAACATGTGCGGTGAGTGCTACTATTGCAACAATGCAACGGAGCAATTTTGTGAAAATGTGATTGGAATCGGAACAACCTGCGACGGTGGTTTTGCACAATATTGTGTTGTTTGTGAGAAACAGGTATTCAAGTTTAAGGAAGGCATGGATGCGTTAACCGCTGCCATGACCGAACCGGTATCCTGCTGTCTGCATGGTATTGATTTATGCAATATTAAGCTTGGAGATGAGGTACTGGTCATCGGCGGAGGCCCTATTGGTCTTATCATGCTGCAGCTGGCGAGGATGGCCGGGGCCAGCAAGATTATCCTTTCAGAGCCGGTAGCGGAAAAAAGAGAAATGGGAATCAAGCTGGGTGCAGATCTTGTGATCGATCCGCTAAAGGAAGATATGGAAGCTGTACTGAAAGAAAATTGTAAGAATGTTAATGTGGTAATTGAATGTGTGGGAAATATTCGGACTATTGACACTGCCGTAAGATGTGCCGGAAAGGGAGCAACGGTTATGATGTTCGGACTTACAGGACCTAATACGAATTTACCTGTCGATCCGGAAGTGATATTTAAAAAGGAGTTAAAGCTTACCTCATCCTTCATTAATCCATATACATTTGAAAGGTCAATTGCAATCTTAGAGTCCGGGCAGCTGAATGTGACAGATATGATTAGTGATATCATTCCTCTTGAAGACTGTGTGAAGGCTTTTGAGAATGAGGATTACCGGAGAAAAGGAAAGGTTGTTATTCAATTAAACGGCTAGTCGAAGACTGAGCGCACTACTGTGAAATAGACAGCTTAAGGTCAAGGCTGTTTATGATATAAAAACTATAAAATATATTAGGAGGAAAGTAAATGAAAAAGAGAATCATTAGTTTGTTACTGGTTGGAGTAATGGCATTCTCCGGGCTGGTAGGCTGCGGTACAGCGCCTGCCAAGGAAACGGTGGAGACCAAAACAGAGGAAGCAAAAACAACAGAAGCCGTAACAGAACCTGCAAAAGAAGAGGAGACTACCGAGGCGTCTGAAACTGAGAACTTCAAGGTTGGTATTACGCTTCAGTCACTTGAAAACAGCTACTGGGCAGGAGTATTCGGCGAAGTAGAAAAGCTTCTGAAGGAAAAGGGATGGGAGTACACCATTCTTGCTTGTAACGATAACTCCGCTACACAGATTCAGCAGATTGAGAACTTTGTAACCAATCAGGTTGACCTGATTATGGTTCATCCTTCCGATCCCAATGCAATTGAGGATTACTTAAAGCAGGCAAGAGATGCAGGCATTAAGGTAATGTGCTGGGACGATGCAATGACAAACACAGATCTTAACTGGATTCTTGATAATACTAAGTTAGGATATGCAATTGGTCAAGAGGCGGCCAACTTCATTAATGAGCATTATGCAGACGGAAGTGTAGCTGAAGTGGCAATCATGAATTACCCTCAGACACCGATTCTTCTTGAAAGAGAAACGGGTATCCTGAATGCTCTTGAAGAAATCGCAGGCGGTAAATACAAAGTTGTTGCACAGCAGCCGGCACTTGATGCTCAGGCAGCAATAACCAATATGGAAACAATTCTTCAGGCTAACCCTGATACTAAAATTGTCTGCTCCATCGGTGCAGGCGGTGACATCGGCGCTAACCAGGCATTTATGACAAAGATGGAAGGTGAAATTCCCGACGATATGGGTATCTTCTCGGCAGATGCTACACAGCAGCAGTTAGAGGCGATTGTGAACGGTGAAGCTACGAGAGCATCCGTAGGTTTTGAAGGTTCTAATAAGAAAACAGCGGAAGCAGTTGTTGATCTTTATGAGAGACTCCTTAACGGTGAAACATTTGCAGAGCAGAATCTGGTAAGACCGCTTCTTGTTATCGACAGCTCAAATGCAGCGGAATACCTGGCAGATTATAAATAATAGAAAATAGTAGCACAGATTATGAATGTGGAGTTATTCCAGAAGGATAACTCCACATTCAAAAACAAGAATGCGTGGTGTAAATAATGAAAGATGAATATATTTTGGAACTGCAACATATTAGAAAAGAATATCCCGGTGTAGTTGCGCTAAAGGATGTTTCTCTGGAGGTAAAAAAGGGTGAAATTCTTGCATTGATTGGAGAGAATGGCGCCGGAAAATCCACGTTGATTAAGACCTGTTCCGGTGCAGTTATCCCTACCTCCGGTAAAATAGTGATTAATGGGAAGGAATTTACCCATATGTCCCCTCAGCTTGCTGCAGAAAATGGGATAGCAATTATTTACCAGGAATTCAATAATGTAAAAGGGCTTTCGGCTGCTGAGAATCTTTTCCTGGGAAACCCGATCAGGAAGGGAATCATTGTTGATAAAAAAGCGATGGAGAAAGAAGCTGAAAAAGCGTTTGCACAATTGAATATTAAGATTGACCCAAAGACTCTGGTTGGGGATCTTACTGTCGGTTATCAGCAGATGATCGAGATTGCCAAGGCAATTTTGCAGGATGCAAAGGTGCTGATTATGGATGAACCCTCTGCTCCGCTCACTAATGCCGAAGTTGAGAGTATGTTCAAAGTATGTGAATTGCTAAAAGAAAAGGGAGTATCTATCATATACATTTCCCATAGGCTGGAAGAGATATACAGACTATCGGATCGCATTGTAGTACTGCGTGACGGTGAATATATCAAAACCCTGATAACAAAGGATTCCCATGTTGATGAACTGATCCAGTTGATGGTGGGACGTTCTTTGAGTGAGACATTTCCTCCGCGTGAGACAGATTATAAAAAGGATGAAGTTATTCTGGAGCTGCAGAATATAAGTGGTAATGGAGATAAGGACATTAATTTACAGGTTCGTAAAGGTGAAATTCTTGGGCTTGGCGGCCTGGTAGGTGCCGGCAGGACAGAACTGGTACAGATGATTTTTGGTGCTGCAAAGAAGACAGAAGGAAAGATGCTGTTTAAAGGAAAAGAAATCAATCCCAAGTCTCCGAGAGAAGCGATTGACATTGGAATTGCGCTGGTGCCCGAGGATCGTAAACGCCATGGTGTATTGCTTGGAGTATCCATAAAAAATAATATTAATATGCCAATATACAAGAAGATATCCAGAGCGTCAGTAATTAACAATAAAAAGGAATTGGAAATAGCAAAGAAATACGAACATGAATTATTAATTAAAACCCCTACATTGCATCAATTAGTAAAAAATTTAAGCGGAGGAAATCAGCAGAAAGTCATTATTGGCAAATGGCTTGCTGCGAATTCAGAATTGATTATCTTTGATGAGCCGACACGCGGAATCGATGTAGGCGCCAAAGCTGAGATTTATAAGCTGATGAACGAAGTAATCGCGAATGGTAAAACAATTTTATTAATTTCATCAGAAATGGAAGAATTAATGGGAATGTCAGATAGGATTATAGTTTTGGCAGAAGGCCGGATCACCGGTGAATTGAAAAAAGAAGAATTTAATCAAGAAACTATAATGAAAATGGCATCTGCCGTTTAGGAGGTTAAGATGAAGAACACAATCATAAAAGTATTAAAAGAAAAAGCTATATGGGTTGTATTTATCATTCTGTTTATAGCATTTTCACTGGCAAACCCCAGGTTTTTATCCTCAAGTAATTTGTTTACCATAGCACGTCAGGTATCCATGTTAGGTATTGCATCCATAGGAATGACTTTTGTCATCCTAATTTCCGGTATTGACCTTTCTACCGGTTCTATTATTACCTTTGTTAATATTGTAGCAGCGTTTTTAATGGTAAATATGGGATTTGGTATGGTTGCTGCTATTATTGTATCCTTACTGTTATCTATGCTTGTTGGCGTTCTGAACGGCTGTCTGATATCGACGATCGGAATTCCGGCGATTATCGCGACCTTTGCGACACAGATTGTCTTTGAAGGCGCCTCCTATCTTATCAGCGGAGGAACACCGATTTATGGCTTTGACGAAAGATTTAAAGTAATAGGCCAAGGTTATCTGGGGCCTGTTCCTGTTCCGGTAATTATTATGATTGTCTGCTTTGCAATCGGTTCCTTTATCTTGAATAAGAGTTACTTCGGACGCTACTTCTATGCAGTCGGCGGCAACGAAGAGGCAGCAAAGCTTTCCGGTATCAGAGTAGGCATTACAAAGTATCTGGTATATGCATTATCCGGTTTATTTGCAGGTCTTGCCGGTATCGTTATGTTATCACGCACCAATTCAGCGCAGCCTACGGCAGGTTTGGGATATGAATTCGATGTTATTACATGTGTTGTACTCGGTGGAGTATCCATCACCGGCGGTTACGGTAAGATGTCGAATGTAATAGCGGGTGTATTGATCATAGGAATTCTTACCAATGGTATGGTTCTTATGAATGTAAGTACTTATATGCAGATGGTTGTAAAGGGCATTGTACTTGTGCTGGCAGTAGGCTTTGACAGCTTACAGAAAAAAAGAGCGCTTACTTAAGGTTTATAAGATTAAAAGTTTTGAAGAAAAATTCAAAATTAAAACATAGTAAAGCAATTTGGTAAATAGTCAAGAAGTATTTTGATTTGTTTTTCGTACAGAAGGGTAACTTTAATAGACCTACGGCTTTCATAACAAAAACGTAGATTTAGAATGAGATATGAATTACCTACTCTTTTCCGGAGAGTAGAGTTGGCTCTTGTCCAGCAGACCATAGAGCAGACGTATAAATTTACGGGAAGTCAACGCGAGTGCACGTTTGTGCTGATGGTTTCTTGTTTCAGCATATTTCTTATGATAGAAGTGTTCATACTCAGGACAGTGTCTTATAACACTTCCAGTTGCTTCAATGATGTAATACCGAAGGTAACGGTTGCCAGCCTTACTCATATGTTTGTCTTCTGATTCAAAATCGCCTGAATCATTATCATTCCAAACGATACCGCAGTATTTTGCGAGTGAGTCAGCACTTTGAAAAACTTTAACAGAACCTATTTCAGCAAGAATTCCGGCAGAGTAAACCTTGCCAATTCCAGGGATGGAATTAAGCACTGTATATTCCTCGGGATTTAACCCTTGCACAGTTTGAAGGATTGCTTTATCAATTGCTTTTAATTCCTTCTCAAAAGAGCTGATGCAGTTAAATGAGGAGGCAATTGATATCGTAAGTGGCTCATATAGGCATTTATCAAGCCTGTATGAATTACGAGCTGCAGCCTGTATTATCTTAGCTGTTTCTTCCGGATCTGCGATGCGACCTTTACTTTTAGAGCTAATGAATACAACAAGGTCTTCAATAGAGGTATTTACTATGTCCTCATTTGTTGTGAACTCTGTAAGAATAGCCTCGGCTGTAGCACCATATTTATTTGAAAAAGGATGCTCTCCATTGCGTAATAAGGCATACTCACTGAACTTCAGAAAAATGTTATTTAACATATATGTTTTCTCTCTGGCAATACATTCAGTGATGTGCATACGATGTCTGGTAAGGCGTTGTAAGGCGAGATATTGGGAACCACGCCAAGGCTTGATGCTGATACGGCCAACACGGGCAAAATCAGCAATAACAAAGGAATCTATGCCATCATTTTTTCCAATGTCGTTGAAGGACTTTTTGTAATTCTTCACTTCCTTTGGATTGAGGCAATAAACACGGACGGAAAATGGAGCTAATAGATCGCTGGCTGAAAGGTAATTGGCCAGATGAACTCCATAAAATCCTGTTGATTCCATGCCGATTACAACGAATTTGAACTGATGATTTGCAGTAAGGACATCAACAATTAGACTTTCAAGAAGAGCTGCACCTTCTTGAGTATTTTCAATAGATTTCATTTTTATGAAGAACTCCTGATTAAAATCAAGTGCAGAAATAACATGAATACGGGATGCAATATCAATCCCAACAAAAAGCGTTGAGAGGTAATCGATTTTTTCTTTCACGGATAGTCACCACCTTTCATAGCAGAATAAAAAGAATGTAATCATGGCTTGTCCCAGATCACTACGCCACCCTAACCCTCGCGTTATTAGCATTCTCCGGTAAGAAATACCCTGCTGGTGGCTAGATACCAGGATGCAGCATTTGTGTAATAAGTCTTAGCGTAGCATTAGGGCTGCAAGCTTTCTTGGCAATAACAAAATGTTTTGCTGGAGAATTAAAGCAGTGACCACAGCTACAGTTCTTGTGAACTTAATTGTAACATCTGGGACCATGACTATAAAGCAACTTATTAACAATGTAGGTATAACAAGATGACCAACAATTCATCTAATACCTATATCATAAAAAATAAGTCTATAGCCTCTATGATTGAGGTCTATAAACTTATAATACGAGGAGAATATGCAAATGGGAATCATGGAGAGAATGAGATTAGACGGCAAGGTATCGTTTGTGACAGGCGGAGCGAGAGGAATCGGCAAGGCGATAGCTGTTGCGCTGGCCGAGGCGGGAAGCCATGTGGCGATAGTTGATGTAGATATAGAGGAATCTGAAAAGACGGCGAAGGAAATCTCGGATTCTACAGGCGTGAGGACAATCGCAATAAAAGCGGATGTTACGAGCCAGGCAGATGTAGACCAAATGATTGATACGATTGTTAAAGAATTCGGCAAATTGGACGTTGCCTTCTGTAATGCAGGTATATGCTTAAACATCCCGGCAGAGGAGATGACTCTGGATCAGTTTAAGAAGGTGATCGATATCAATCTGACCGGCGTATTCTTAACCTCACAGGCAGCAGCCAAGGTTATGTTAAAGCAAGGCAAAGGTTCTATTATCAATACGGCATCCATGTCCGGACATATCGTTAATGTGCCCCAACCGCAGTGCTCCTACAATGCTTCCAAGGCAGGAGTGATTCAATTGACGAAATCCATGGCAGTTGAATTTGCAAAACGCGGTGTAAGAGTTAACTGCATCAGTCCGGGATATATCGGAACAGAGCTTGTATTGAATGCACCACATCTAAAAGCTCTCATCGATCAGTGGAATGCAATGGCACCTATGGGCAGAATGGGACGTACGGATGAGTTACAGGCGATTGCTGTTTATCTCGCAGGTGACACCAGTGATTTCACCACCGGATCGGACTTTGCTATTGACGGAGCATTCACCTGCTTCTAAGCAGACAGTTTCGGTTGCTCATAGATGCTAGGAGGAAGATGATGAAAAAATATACCATTGGTATCGACTATGGAACTCTGTCGGGGCGCGTAGTACTGGTAGATGTTGAAAACGGCGAAGAAATTTGTTATTCCGTACTGGAATATAAGCATGCCGTTATGGATAAGTATTTACCGGACTCTAAGGAGCGTCTGGCAAGTGAAACCGCGTTACAGCATCCGCAGGATTATTTGGATGTTCTGAAGACAGCAATTCCCGAAGTACTTAGAACAGGCAATGTCAGTAAAGAACAAGTTATTGGAATTGGTGTTGACTTTACATCCTGCACAGTGCTCCCTGTAGACAAAGACGGTACGCCGCTTTGCTTTAAAGAAGAATTTAAGAACAGGCCGCATGCGTATGTAAAGCTTTGGAAACACCATGCAGCACAAAGCGAAGCAGACTTATTTAATGAAGTTGCCCATCGCAGAGGTGAAAAATTCATGGCCCGTTACGGAGGCAGAATGTCTTCCGAGTGGGTAGTTCCCAAGGCAATGCAAATACTTCATGAAGACGAGGAAATCTATCAGGCAATGGATCGCTTTATGGAGGCCGGTGACTGGGTAGTCATGATGCTTGTCGGAGAAGAAAAAAGAAGCCTGTGTCAGGCTGGTTATAAGGCAGTGTGGTCTAAGAGGGATGGATATCCTGATAAGGAATTTTTTGCACAGCTGGATCCTGAGATGGAGAACTTCGTAGAGGAGAAATTAAGCAATCATATATATGCAACAACAGACCTTGCGGGATATCTTACCGAGAGTGCGGCGGAGTTAACCGGTCTCGCGGAAGGAACTCCTGTAGCAGTGGCAAATATAGATGCGCATGTAGCATTGCCGGCTGTCAGGATCACAGAGCCGGGAAAGATGCTTATGATTATGGGAACCAGTACCTGTCACATCATGATGAGCAAGGAAGAACATTTTATTCCCGGTGTCGGCGGTGTGGTAGAAGATGGTGTGGTCCCGGGATATTATGCTTATGAAGCAGGTCAGGCATGTGTTGGTGACCATTTTGACTGGCTTGTAAATAACTGCGTATCAAGCAGCTATGAGAAGGAAGCCGCTGAAAAAGGAATCAGCATCCATCAGCTTCTTGAGGAAAAGGTAAGAGACCAGCTCCCGGGAGAAAGTGGGCTCATCGCTTTGGATTGGTGGAATGGAAACCGCAGTATCTTAACAGATGCCGATTTGAGCGGACTGCTGTTAGGGGCTACCCTGCAGACGAAGCCGGAGGAGATTTACCGCGCTCTGGTGGAAGCTACCGCCTATGGCACGAGGATTATTATAGAAGCTTTTGAAGAAGGAGGAGTTCCTATTGAGGAGCTTTATGCAGCCGGAGGAATTGCGCGTAAAAGTGAGCTGACGATGCAGATTTATGCAGATGTGACCAATAAGGAAATCCGGATATCCGCGTCAAAGCAGGCGCCGGCTCTTGGAGCCGCCCTGTTCGGAGCAGTTGCAGCAGGAGCCGGAAGAGGTGGTTATGATACTATTGAGGAAGCCTCAGAACATATGTCCCGTCTTCAAGATAAAGTATACATTCCAAATGCCGATAATGTACGAAGATATGATGAGCTGTTTAAAGAGTATAAGCTTTTGCACGATTATTTCGGAAAAGGCGGAAATAATGTTATGAAACGTCTCAAAAGCATTAAGAATGATGCAATGAGAGCCAAAAGGTAATATGTTGGGATGTTCCTGCTTATGGGGGCATCCCATTTTAAAAAATAAAAGGGGAACGCCACTTTGGAAAACAAAAGGGAATGAAATCCACAAGCAGCGGAAAATATGATATAATTTTCAGATAAAATAGCATACTCAAAGTATGGAGACAAAGCAGCGGAGGTATGGAATGGGTCGCAGTAAGCTATTTATAGGTATAATACTATGCATGATGCTGTTCGTTTCATGCACCGGGATAGAATCCGACGGAAGTATGGTAAAAGATGCTGCTGTTACGGAGGAAAAACCGGTTACGATCGCATTTGCTCATAAAAGCTTTAATTCTTATTTTTATGCTATCATGAATGAATCGGTAAAAAAGGCGGTAGAGGAAAGAGGATGGGTCTTCCAGAACTCTGTGGCCGATTATGATCCTATGAGGCAGAACCAGCAGATCGTAAATTTCATTAAGCAGGAACCGGATGCGATTATTACTACTGCAATCGACAGTATATCCATTGAGGAAGGGATTCGCCGGGGAAATGACGCAGGAATACCTATGTGTACCATTGATACCAATGCGGTAGGAGGAACGCTGGCGATCGATGTAAGCTTTGACAACTATAAGGCCGGGCAATTGGCAGCAGAGGCCATCGTGGAACAATTGATTGAGAGGTATGGGGAAGCAAAGGGAACCGTATTTAATGCTTACGGGAAACTCACAAGCAATGCATGGAGGCTTCGAAAGGAAGGGTTTGAAGAGGTAATCAGCCAGTATCCTAATATAACCTATTTGCCGAAGGCAACGGAAGGAAGACCGGAGCTGGTGAAGGAAGAGCTTACCAAAGCTTTTGAAGAAGGAATAGAAATTGATGCTGTTCATTGCTCCAGCGAGCATCCGGGAAGGGGACTGGTGGAAGCTCTTCAGGAATCAGGACATTGGTATCCCTTTTGGAAGGAGGGGCATATTATCCTTGTGACAATTGATGCGGAACCATATTTCGTAAGTTTAATCAATAAAGGCTATGTAGATGCCGCTGTTGCACAGGATGTGATCGCATATGGCGATATTACAGTGGATCTGTTGGCAGATTATGTTTTGGCTGGAAAGGAAATTCCCGAAGGCGAGTATTTTTGCGAAGGAACCTACTGGCAAAGCTGTGATATCAGTATTGCAGACAATCAGGCGAAGGTCACGATTCCGCCATATATTATCAATGCCGATAACAGTAATGATATCAGGCATTGGTCGTACATCGCGGAAAAGCTGTGGGGATTTCAATACAATAAGTAAATGAGCGCCTGTTTTAGCGGCGTAAGGAGTGTTAATGGTTAACGGATGTCTTGGCATGATAAAAGAATGGGGATTGAATAACCTATATAAATACAGCATTTATAGAAGACTGATCTGGTGCTTTGTTTATATGTCTGTTTTGCCGATACTCCTGATCGGAGGGTATAATGCGGTGTACTCCTTTTCTAAAAATGAGCAGGCAGCAAAGATCTTCCTGCAGGAATCTTCTTCCCAGATTGCCAATAATATCTCTTATTATATGTTTTCTCATATGAATTTATTGGAAGAAGTCGCAATGAACCCGGAGATTGTGAATGACCTTATGATTTATAATCAAGTAGACTGGAACCAGAAAAGTGATATAGAAAATCATATACGTTTGGTTATGGGCAGTACTTTTGGGTCGAGCGGCGCTGTTAATACCTGTGAAATGGTCTCCGTGAACCGTTCCTATTTCTATTATCCATCCCCCGTATCCAATGGTGATTTTGCAACCAGCAAGCTGCTCTCCAGAGAAGCGAGGCAGGTCCTTATGAAGGTAAGCCCTAAGGAGGTCCCAAGCGACCAAAGCAGCTATGTAATATTGACAAGGGGTATATACAGCGATGAAGGATGTGTCGGAAACATTGTCGCAGCCCTGGACTTGTCCTACTTTAATAAGGTGTGTTATGAAAATGTTACAAATCTCTTAAATGAGGTAATGATTATTGATGAGAACAATATTATTATAAGCGCTTCTAACGAAGAACAGGTGGGAGCTGTCTTCGGCGGCGATAAGATTCTTTCCATATCCATTTCAAAACCGATTTCTAATACGAATCTGACCATAGTTAATAACATAGACATGCAGACGCTTCTTAAGTCGGCTTTTATTCAGTTTGGAATCACCTTATTTACCGCAGTGCTGTTTGCCTTACTGGCTTTTATGTTTGCCATATTGTTTACAAGAAGCGTTACCGAGCCTATCAACCGCTTAATGGAGGAAATGAAGAAACCGAAGGTAGAGAAGTTCGTAGAGGACGATGGGAGAGATGAATATCATGCGGTTATAGAAGGCTTTAACAAGATGAGCAGTAATCTTGTGGAGGCTCTTCAGAAGCAGTATGATATTAAGCTGCAGGAAACAAAGCTAAGGGAGCTTCGGAAAGAAGCGGAGCTTTCTGCGCTTCAGCAGCAGATAAATCCGCATTTTTTATACAATACACTGGAATCCATATACTGGAACGGGCAGCTGGAAGGGGACGAGGAAATCAGTGAGATTGTTAATGCACTTGGGAATTATTTAAGGGTTATTATCATAAAAGGGCGGGAATACATTACCATAGAAAATGAAGTGGAAAGTGTAAACAACTATATTTTTTTACAAAACAAACGTTTTGAGAATCGGATCGTAAATTATTGGGATGTGTCCATGTCCATGCGTCATACCAAAATTATAAAGCTGGCGATCCACCCGATTGTAGAGGATGTGATTTCGGCCAATCTGGATGATCTTGAAAGTCAGATTGACATTAGCATATCTATTGTGGAGGAACTTGATACCATTCGGGTAACTATGACTGGAAATGCTGTAGAATATTTCCTGAGTCAGCTCGATAAAACGCAGATAAACACCAGGGGTATTAACAGTGTGGATGAACGGCTGAGACTTTACTATGGGGAAGCCTTCGGCGTAATTATGGATAACGAAGCGGAGAAAATCAGGGTAACAATGCCGGTATATAAGGACAATGGAAGCGAAGGTAAAAAACAATATGGATAAGTTTGTAGGATACCTTAGAAAAATTTCGATACGCAGACGCCTTTTTTACGCCTTTATGATATTGTGCGTTATCCCGATTTCAACTGTGATCAGTATCAGCGCAGCTGTAGAATTTCTCTATTATAATGATAACCTTAGAAGCAATTATGATAATTTTGCCTATGAGTCCGATATCCGTGTCAATGACATGTTCGAACAGATGGAATTAAAATTCAAATATTTAAAAGAGAACAACGACATCTTAACGGACATATATTTATATGCAACCTCTCCGATATACCAGACCGAGGAGGTAAGCAACCGGATTGAGAATACGATAGCAAGTATTGTTTCCAATCAGGAGGAGATAGACTATGCGGCAATTCTCCTTGAGGATGGAACTTCATTTTTATATACCAAGACGCTGATTAATGAAAAAGAAATCAGAAACGGTCTGGAGGATGATTTAAAATGGCATTATCTGGACTATGGAAAGCAGCCTGCCCTGTGCAGAACAGAAATGGTTGAAGTAGATTATACCAGCGGATTGAGGGCAAGATATGTCGTGCTGATCAATTTGGACGCGGTGGAGAGCGTGCTTAATAACGCCGTGGGTTCGGCAAAGCAAAAGATTGCTGTCACGGATACCCAGGGAAGAGCCGTTGCCGGTTCCCAGTTCGAGAACCCGGAACTGTTTTATGAGGTTACGGTTCCGATTTTAGACACGGGACTTAAAATAAAAAATACATTTATTCAAACAAAATATGATCTGCTTGGGCTGATAACTACGATTGTAATATTCCTGTTCGTTGTAATTGGTGCAGGCGGCACTTCCTATCTGGTGAATGAAAGCATTAAGATTCCTTTGAACCGGTTACTTGGACGGATGGAGCAGATTAAGGAAGGAGATATATTTATCGAACCGGAGGAAGAAGCAGATATAAATTCTCAGGATGAGAATGAAATCTTAAACAGGGTGTTTACCTCGATGCTTAACAAGCTAAACGAAGTGCTGGAGGAAACCTATACCACGAATATAAATGAAACGCAGCTCAGGACCAGAATCAAGGAGCTCGAGCTGGTAGCCCTGCAGCAGCGTATTAATCCTCATTTTCTATATAATCTGCTGGACAATGTATTCTGGATTGCACAGATGAAGGACTATGAAGAAATCGGAGAGATGGTATCGGCTCTTGGTGAGTTCTTCAAAACAAGCGTATCGGAAAAAGGTGCCTTTGTGTCCATCAGTACGGAGATTGAAAATGTTAAAAGCTATGTATGCCTGCAAAAGATTATGCACAAGAATCAGTTCGATGTATTATGGAACATAGATTCCGGGATTGTGCATTATAAAACAGTGAAGCTCATTTTGCAGCCCATTATTGAAAACTGCATTGCTCATGGATTTGAAGGGATAGAAGGAGGGGGAATCATCCATATTACGGGAAAGAAGGAAGAGAATACGATCGTTTTTCAGATAAAGGACAATGGCAGCGGTATGGAAAAAGATGCCTGTGACAGAATAATGTTAGCGATGAACAGCTCGATTCTTGGAGTAGGGGATAGTATTGGAATGAGAAACGTAAATCAGAGAATTAAGATATACTTTGGCGAGCCTTATGGTATAAGTATTAAATCGAAAATAAATGAAGGTACTACAGTAAGTCTGTGTATCCCGGTTAAGGAGTAAGCTATGTATAGATTGATGGTAGTAGAAGATGAGAACATGATACGAAAAGGTATCGTAAACAGCATCCCGTGGCAATCCTTGGGATTTGTAGTCGTAGCGGAAAGCACGAATGGAAAGGCTGCCTTGGAACAGCTTGAGAAAATTCAGGTGGATGTTTTATTGACAGATATTAAAATGCCGGTTATGGGAGGCATGGAGCTGTCCAAAATGGCGAGGCAGCGATATCCCGATATTGAAATTATCATCCTAAGCGGGTTTGCGGAATTTGAATATGCCCGTCAGGCAATTAGTTTTAGGACCTTCGATTATTTATTGAAGCCCGTTAATAAGAAAAAACTGCTGGATACCTTTACCGCCCTGAAGGAGAATATGGACCGCAAAAGGGAGATCAAGGAAGAAATATATCATAGCAATATTTACTTGAATGCAGGATATGAAACCCTCAGGAATGAATTCCTCCAGTCCATGTTAGATGGGGATATCAGCCTCTTTAATGATTTCGAGGAGAAGACAGCCTCTTTGGAGATGGATTTCAGCGGCCATTATTTTGCGGCGGCAACGATCAAATTCGATAGAAAGAGTATCTTCACAGAGCTGGAATCCACATGGGGCACCGATAAACGCTTGCTTACCTTTGCCTATCGGAATATCATAAATGAAGAATTGTGCAACATTGATGATGTTTATTATATTGTAGAGGATTATGATACGATCAATTTTGTATTCTGCTTTCCGACAAAGGAGAAACAGGATGCGCTGATGATTCCCTGTCTGGAAAGTATCAGTGAAAGTATCCATAGCTGCCTGTTTAAGAATGTGACAGTGCCCTACACCATAGGAATTGGTTTGAGTTATCCTTCTATCCACTATATAGCAAAATCTTTCATTCAGGCAAAAAAATCAATTCAGAATAACTTTTATCTTGGGGAACATAGAGTCCAGGTCTATCAGGATAATAATGAATCCAAGTACGAACAGAATTTTATCCGTTTTTACCCGGAAGAGATGGAGCATGTAGCTGTCGCTATCAGCAATGGAAACCATGAGGATACAAAAAAATATTTGATGGCTATGTTCCGAGAGCTCGCAGAGCAGAATTTACTGCCTGAGATTGTGAAAAATTATTGTATCGCCCTTAAACTAATGGTTCAGTCCAAAATTACAAATAGCAATGGGATAATGGAGGAAATTATCGGAGATGAGTTTAATGAATTTGTAAAAGAGGCATTAACGGTCAAGGAACTGGCAGCTTATATTATCTATGTCATGGTGACGCTTGCAAAAGAAATAGATGAAACCATTGCCCCGATGGAAATTAAAGAGCAGCAAATGATCATCGATAAGGCAAAAGCATATATTGCGACATATCTGAGCGAAAAGATTACGCTTAGAATGATCAGTGAGCACGTCTACTTGTCGGAAACTTATTTCAGTTTTTTGTTTAAGAAGGTCACCGGAATTACTTATATTGACTATATTCAGAAGCTTCGTATGCAGGAGGCCAAGAAATTACTGGTAAATACGAATTATAAAGTTTATAAGATAGCGGAAATGATAGGATATAGCGATTACAAGTACTTTTCCGTGCAATTTAAGAAGTATGTGGCGCTTACACCGAAGGAATACAGGAATCGGGGAAGACGGGAAGCGGAGCAGCTGCAGGAGGTATAAGGCTCAAAGACATTAAGAATGTAGTATATTTTTGGGAAAATAAGTATAAATCTTGAATATTATTCAAGATAATTATGATTTATACTGCTATCAATATGTATTATTGTTCATGGGGGTAATACGAATGAAAAAATTCCTGAAAAGAATGAGTTTACTGCAAAAATTAATTAGTGTCATATTAACAGTGGTTTTTGTTCCAATCCTGATTATTGGAATTATGGCTACAGGAATATCGAAAGCAGCTCTGGAGGAGCAGTCCAAGAAATCAAAGGAGGCCCTTGCTTCGCAGACAGCCGATATGATCGACCAAGAGATGGATCGGATTAATCAGATGTTTCTGCAGGTTTCTTTAAGTACTGCATTCCAGGACGTTGTCAATAATCTGGAACCGCAGAAGGGACTTAGCGATAAAGAAAAAGCAGAGTGGAGTATGGAAAGAAAGAAGCTCTTGCAAGTGCTCGATAAAGAGATTCAAAGTATTACGATTACAAATAAATTTATTAACAGTCTGTCATTAATGTATGTTACCGGAGATGTAATAGGTCCGGTCGCCACGCTGCCCGAAGGTGTTACAGATGTCCGTGAAACCGTTGTTTACCGGAAGCTGATTGACAGTACGGATATGATATGGTTAAATGCCGACGAGGTGGATACCTATGTGAATGATGGATATCTCACTGTCGGAAAGGCGGTTAAAAGCTTCTACTACTCGAATACGCAGTCGGTTGGAGCGGTTAAGATCGAATTAAGTTATGATGCATTTATGTCTATGCTATCTAAGATAAAAGTCGGTGAGAATGACAGCTCTTATCTGATCGCGTCTAATGGCAGCAGGATTTCTGCTCTTCCATACAGCGAAATGGTAAAAGGAGAGGAAGAACTTGTTTTTACAGAAGTGGAAGAAAGAGCGAAGCTGGTTGATGCCGATACCTTTACCATGGAGGTAAATGGCGTCAGCACGATTGTTACCTATAATAAATGCGATAAATCAGGCTTTATTTACATAATCAAGATTCCGGAAGCTGAAGTGCTTCAGGGGTCCAATGAAATCAAGAATCTAATCATGCTGGTGGGAGCTGTTTTTTCAGCATTAGCCGTATTTGGGGGATCGTTCTTTGCACTTAATATGACAAAGGCATTGAAGGGTGTGGAAAAAACAATGTCTCTTTCAGCTGAAGGCGACTTGACAGTCACAGCAAGAACAAAGCGTACCGACGAGATCGGAAAGGTAGCCAGTTCTTTTAACGCCATGGTGAAAAGTCTCCGGACGCTTATATCACAAAGCAATGAACTGTCGGAGGAAGTGAGCAAAACAGCAGAAGCCTTGTCAAAGATATCCGCGGCAACAACTCGTACTGCGTCCGAAATATCCAGTGCAATTGATGATGTTGCAATGGGTGCGGGGATGCAGAGCGAGGAGATTGACAATAGTGTGCAGGTTTTCGCCAGTTTAGCTGATGGAATCGGCCATGCGGTAAGCAGTACGAATGCCATGGAGTCTGCGGCTAGAAATGTTAAGAACTATACGGTAGAAGGAATTCAGGCGGCACAGTTACTCGATGGGAAAGCGTTAGAGGTTATCTCTATCACAGAAGGGGTTGCCGAACAGATATCAGGACTTGCAAAAAGTATAACAGTCATCAATGAGTTCACGGAAATTCTTAATACAACTTCAGAACAAACGGAGCTATTATCCTTAAATGCCTCCATCGAGGCAGCAAGAGCAGGTGAACATGGAAGAGGTTTTACGGTTGTTGCCGAAGAAATCAGAAAGCTTGCGGAGCAGTCAGGGAGGCAGACAGAGAAGATAGAGAGCCTAACCAAGGAGATCCTGTCAAAAACAAAGGCTTCCACGGAATTTATCATGAAAGCGAACACGGTAATAAAAGAGCAGGCAGAATCGTCAAAGGCTTCGGCAGATTATTTCGATAAAATTGATACGGCAATGAACGAACTTCTGCAAGATATGAAAAAGATTATGGAGGTAATTCATAAAATAGATCAAGACAAAGACAGCGTTCTTGGCAGCATCAATCATATTGCGGAGGCTTCCGAAGCAGCAGCGGCAGCATCGGAAGAAGTATCCGCATCTACGCAGGAACAGCTGAATACTCTGGAAGAGCTTGCTAATATGGCAGTTATGCTGAAGAACTGCTCTAAGAATCTGGAGGAGAACCTGAAGCGTTTTATGGTATAAGCTAATGGAAACAATATTGGTCTCCAAATCGGCAATATCCCAAATGGGTCAAAAACCTATTGACAAGATTGCATAACGCAGATATAATGCTGACAAGTATACTTGTCAGCATTATATCTGGTTTTAGACTTACTGAAAAAAGTTCATATGGTTGCTACTCTGATACAATAACCTACGATTAAATATAACAGTAAAGGAAAGTGATACTATGATAGAAGTTAAAAATCTTACCAAACGTTACGGTAAATTTGTTGCCAACAGTGATATCACCCTCACTGTTATGCCTGGAGAACTGACGGTGCTGCTTGGCCCTAACGGCGCCGGCAAATCCACGCTGATTAAAAGCATTTGCGGACTCCTTCGCTTTAATGGATCAATAACCATCAGCGGATATGATAACCGGAGCATTGAGGCCAAGCGCATTTTGGGTTATGTTCCCGAGATGCCTGCGCTTTACCCCATGCTGACTGTACGGGAACATCTTGAGTTTATTGCCCGTGCGTACGAGTTGGATTCATGGGAGGTATTGGCCGATGAGCTGCTGGGCAGGTTTGAACTGGATGACAAACAAAATAAGCTCGGCAAAGAGCTTTCTAAGGGTATGCAACAAAAGGTGAGCATTTGCTGCGCAGCACTGACTCGTCCACAGGCGGTCATTTTTGATGAACCACTGGTTGGCCTTGACCCCCACGCCATCCGCGAATTGAAAAAGCTGATTGCTGAATTTAAGCATAACGGTTGTGCCATGATCATTTCCACCCATATGATTGAAAGTGTCGAGGAAAATTGGGATACCACCTGCATCATGACCAAGGGAAAAATTGCCCGTTCCTGTCGCCGGGATGAACTTGGAAGCGGGGATCTGGAAGATCTGTACTTCACTATTACCGAAGGAAGCGGGGTGAAAGAGGCGTGAAGAGTCATTTCTATTTACTTCGCACTAGTATCAAGAACAGGTTCAAGGATGTTTTGAGAAAACCGGGCAAGCTTGTACTCTATTTGCTCATTGTTTTGGGATTTATTGGAGCGCTTGCGGCATCATTGTTTGGTGCTACGCAAAGCAAAGGTGATTTGCCGGCTTCTTATCTTCTCGCGGTTTTCTTCGCATTCCTGACCCTTTTTTATGGTATGGCAATACAAAAGGGGCTTGCCTCCGGCGATGCTATTTTTGAAATGAACGATGTCAACCTGCTGTTTGTGTCCCCGGTCAATCCACGTGCTACATTGCTTTACGGAATTATCCGGCTTGCGGGTATGTCGTTTTGGGCTGGATTTTTCATTTTGTTCCAAGGCAGTACCTTGGCTAATTTCGGCGTAGGCTTTGGCGGGGTGCTCATCCTTTTTGTGGCGTTTATCCTTAATATGATGGTGTTGACACTGTTGACACTGGTAATTTATAGTATAACAAACGGGAAGCCTGTGAGAAAGCGAATTGTGCGTATTTTTGCAGTTGCGATTTTTTTTCCGCTCATCGTATCTTTTATTACCAGTTATTTGACAAACGGTGATTTTTTTCTCTCATTGAACAATATCATTGCTTCTCCTATTCTCGCTGTGACGCCCTTCATAGGATGGGCATCCGCCGGTGCCATTTCCTTGATTAATGGGAATCTTCTTGCTGGCTTCGGCTGGCTGGCATTGTTGTTTTTTTCCGGCGTGGGTATGCTCCTATATATCATGCTCAGTCGCTCGGACTATTATGAGGACGCTTTGGTGGCCACAGAAACCGCTTATGAAAAAAAGCGGGCGGCGACAGAGGGCGATGTGCAGGCGACAGGTTCGACTATGGCTAAAGTCAAGGTAAAAAAGACAGGACTTTCGGGCAAAGGGGCACACGTATTTTTATATAAGCATTTACGAGAAACCTTCCGGAAAAATCGTTTCGGCTTTTTTAGTATGTACACGATTATAACAGCCGGTTTTATTATTGGAGCTTCTATCTTTGTTTTGAATGGTGATTATATTATTACTGTACTACAGGTCTTAATGTGGATTCAGATTTTCATGATCGGAACAGGGCGCGGGCTATTAGAAATATACTCCCATTATCTTTACATGATACCAAGTTCACCTTTTAAGAAAGCCGTTTGGAGTAATATGGAACTGATTGCAAGAACATTTGTGGAAAGCGTACTTTTCTTATGTATCCCCGGCCTGCTCATGAGGAGTAATCCGATTATCATTTTATGCAGTATGTTAGTGTATGTTCTGTTCTCTTTCCTGCTGCTGGGGGTTAATTATTTGTCAATGCGCTGGACTGAAACCAACATTTCTCAAGGTATTGAAATAATGATTTATTTTTTCGTCGTCGTACTATTCATGGCTCCTGGCCTTGTTGCGGCCCTCATTATAGGTTATTCGATGCATAGTTTTGGAGGGACAGTGCTGGCATTGCTTATTTTGTCTGGTTGGGAATTGACTGTGGCTTTCGTTTGTTTTGCGCTGTCGAAGAACATCTTGCATAACTGTGACATGCCAAGTATGAAGCAAGCCGCAAAATGAGGTTTTCTATTGCGCAAGAGCTCCTAATATTTTATATAAGGTTTTATAGAGGAAGCTGGCCTCTTCCGATTCCAATTTTATACAAGCGCCGATAGATTTCGGTATTTGGACCGCTTTCTCCTTTAGCGCATAGCCGGCCTCGGTTAAGGTGACATTTAATACTCTTTCATCTTCCTTTGCCCTGCTGCGCTCTATCCATCCCTTCTGCTCCAGCTTTTTTAAGACCGGTGTCAGAGTTCCTGAATCAAGATACAAGTATCCGCCCAGTTCCTTTACATTCATCTGCCTATGTTCCCATAAAACCATCATGGTAATATACTGGGTATAGGTTAAGTCGAGCTCATCCAGATAAGGCTTGTATTTCTTCACGATTTCCTTGGAGCAGGCATATAATGGAAAACATAATTGATTTTCCAGCTTTAAGACATCATATTGTTCGGCCATAAGGTCCCCCCGTTTGTGTGAATCTTTAATATTTAATTTATCATCTTTATGCGTTTTTGGCAAAGTCTTTTGCTTAAAGATGAGCATTGATAAACTGCAGGAGATTTGCTCTGGGTTGAAAGCCTACCTGCATGTCTACTTTTTCGCCGTCTTTAAAAAGGACAAGCGATGGTATATTCTGAATAGCGAACTGGCTTGCAAGGGCCGGATTTTCATCTATGTCTATATTAAAGAACGACACCTTACCGTTAAGTTCTTTTGAAACATCGTCCAGAATCGGAGCAAGCATTTTGCATGGTCCGCACCATTGTGCCGAAAAATCGATGACTGCCAACTTGCTTTCTTTCACCTTGTTAAATTCTTTTTCTGATATTTTCTTCACCATATTTTTCCTCCATTTCCTTATGCACTTTTTTGTTCTCTTCTTTTTTGGTCTAAATAGGACGCAGCTGATAATGCGGCAATGTTTCCTTCTCCGGCTGATTTAATGTATTGATATGGCTTACCCACAATATCTCCGCATGCGAAGCAGCCCGGTATACTGGTTGCCATCTGCTGGTTCACCATTACATGGTTATCCTCGGTCTGAAGGCCCGGAACGAGCTGGCTGGGGGAGACGCTCTCCCGTAGGATAAAAACGCCGTCCACCTTGTAGTCATGTTCCTTCGTCTGCAATGTCTCAACCTGTTTTGTACCGCATATCTTCATAGGAAGCTCACGAATCACTTCAATCTCATCGGAGACGGAGACATCTTCCTTATACATAGGGAAGTAATAAACCTTTTTGGCGACCTCCGCCATGAATTCAGCCTCGGCTTCTTCCTTTTTGCTGAATCCGATGATTGCTACTGTTTTATTTTTATATAGAGGGGCGTCGCAGGTAGCGCAGTAGCTTACCCCCTTTCCTAACAATTCGCTTTCGCCGGGATAAGGTTTCCCGAGGACCACACCCGTCGCCAGAATAACGGAGCCGGCTTCATACATTTGATTTGCAGACTGAAGAGCGAAGTAGCTGCCCATGGCATAAACTGCATTTACTTTTTCTTCAGTGATCTCAATATTCATTGATTCGAGATGGTTTTGGAAGATTTTTCCCATGTCGTCTCCGCTTACGGAGGGCAGACCGAGATAATTCTGGATGGTATGCGCCTTCTGCACCTTGGTACTTAAGTCCTTGCTTCCAATCAGCAAAATCTTTTTGTTGCGGATTTTTGCAGTAATGGCGGCAGACAATCCTGCCGGTCCGGTACCTATGATTGCAATGTCATATTGTTCCATGTCGTTTTTCCTCATCCTTTTATTTTCCATTTGTAATCGTGCATATATTTCCTAGCTTTTTGCCAAGTTTAATATCTTTCCTGCAAAAGTTTGTACCTCTTTTAAGTCTTCCGCATTGGGTTTGCCTTTATGCAGCATTTTAAAACTTCCTCTGCAGTGAAATTCTCTCTCATCCACCGGAATGCCTTTGTCCTCCAATAACTGTTTGACCTGCTTGTATGTGGAAGGAAGCAGAGCGGCGGAGCTGAAGCAGACCACCTTCTTAACCTTCGTATTATCCAGAGAGGCGATAAATCTCTTTATCTCGCTGTCGACACCAGCGGCATATACGGAGCTTCCAAGAAATAAAATATCCACGGGTTCTGTGATTGGCAGGCTGACAGTTTCTGCGGAAATTCCTACGGCTTGTCCGATTGCATCTGCTAGTTTCTTTGTATTTCCGGTTTTTGAATAATAACGAATTGCAGTTGTCATCTGAATTTCTCCTTTTAATTTTGGTTAATTAAATTGCATACAATCATTATAGAATAGATTGTACACAATTATTTTGGGATTGTCAATAGCTTTATTGCAAGGTCACAATGAATTTCGTAAAAGTATGCTCGTCACTCTTTACGGAAATGTGTCCTTTATGGGCCTGTGCTATGGAGGAAGCGATAGCCAGCCCCAGACCATATCCCCCGGATTCCCGGCTTCTGGAAGTATCGCTTCTGTAAAACCTTTCAAATACTTGCTTCTGGTCTTCTTTTGGAATGCCTTTTCCGGTATTCCCGATTTCCAGTATCTTCTTTTCGCCATGCTGGGAAAGGCTGATAGAAATGCGGCCGTTGTCATCGGAGTATTTGAAGGCGTTATCCAACAAAATAGTAGTAAGCTGCTTAATACTGTTTTCGCTGCCATTGAAGAAAATATTTTCATCAATCTCTATTTCATATTTTTTTCCATATTCATAGGCCATGCTTTCGAAGGAAAGCGCTACATTTTTCACCGCAGTACTCATGTCAAACTGGGAAAAAACCATGGTTTGATCATAGGAGTCGAGCTTAGCCAGCTCCAAAAGGTTTTTGATAAGTGTGTTCATCCTCTGCGTTTGTGAGAGGATGTGCTTCAGCCATTTGTTGTCCCCGATCCCGGCGGCAAGTACCTCGGCATTGGTGGTGATGATGGTGAGAGGCGTCTTAAGTTCATGGGAGGCGTCGGCAATGAACTGCTTTTGTTTTTCGAAGGTAGTCTGCACCGGCTTTACGATCCAGCGGGAAAGAATCACCACGAGGAAGAAGATGAAGAGAATACCGATGAGACCGATATATAAGCAGGTCCAGAAGAGCCTGAGGGATATATCCTTTTCTACGGAATAATCCATAAAGTATATTTGCAGGCCGTCCTCCCTGTCTCTCATGATATATAGATATTTGGAAAGCACACCGCGCTCGTGCGGGTTTTCCATTACCTTGGCCGCCAGTACGCGAATGGTATCCTCTGTAATATCAGAATTCTCATTATAAAAAACATCAGTAATATTGTCTTCTGAATCATATAGAACAGAAAAGCTGCGGAAGGCATCGAAGCCGCCGATGGGGTTCCCCGGCGGATTTTCGTTTTCTCCGGTCATTTCTTTGCGGTTTTTTACCACGAATCCCTTGTCCTTTTCCAATGGCATATCGGCGATGCGGCAAAGCAGGGAATAGCCCTGATTGCGGCTGGACAAGGTCATGGATATATTGATGACGCACAGAATCAATATGAAAATAAAGCTGATGCAGGCCATCGTGACGAGAATGAACTGGTAACGCATTCGTTTGATCATGGCATTACCTCCAGATAATAACCGATTCCGCGGCTGGTCTTTATCTGAACAGCAGTTCCAAGAGAATGGAGCTTCTGCCTTAAGAAGGATACGTAGACTTCAACATTGTTATATTCGGCATCGGTATCGATGCCCCACACCTTTTCTATCAATAGATCCTTGGGAATGACCTGCTTGGGACTTGCGAGAAATATTTCCATCAACTGGAATTCTTTTGCTCCCAGCTTAATGGAGTTCTTGCCGCAGGATAGCTCCATCGTTCCTTTGTTTAAAGATATATCCGCATAGGTGATGATTTCTCCGGTATAATTGCTGCCCCGTCTGGTCAGGGCCCGTATTCTTGCTAACAGCTCCGTGGTAGAGAAGGGCTTGGCCAGATAGTCATCGCTTCCGGCATCCAGACCGGTTACGATGTCCTGAAGCTCGGACTTGGCGGTCAAAAGAATGACGGGAGTGAATATCTGCTCCCTGCGTAAAGTTTTCAATATGGAGATGCCGTCCATGCCGGGCAGCATAATGTCCAGCAGAATCATGTCGTAGATGCCGGAGCGCGCGTAATCAAGACCCTCAAGGCCGCTTAGTACGGAGTCTGCCATGTAGGAATTCTGGCGCAGTATTTCGCATAAGGCATCGGCAAGCGCTTCTTCGTCTTCTATTACCAGTAACCGCATTTTTTTGTCCTTTCCACATTTGAATGGTGATTTCTATTCCGGAGCACCGGATGTAGGTATATTATAACACGAACCTTAAAATAAAATTGAAAATTTTGTTTCCGGTTTCAAGGTTATTTTAAGATTATTAAATTATTCTTATAAATGGAAAAACAAATGCAGGAGGCACGTATGAAGGAGAAGAAGAAAACGGTGAATACGGATGCACAGGTGAAGGAGAAGATAAGCCTAAGGGATAAATGGAAGAGTATAAAAAGAAAGCAGAAGATTATTTTATCCGCATGTATACTTTTGCTTGTGGCAGCTCTTGCAGCAGGCGGGATTTACTTTTTTGTTATCAGAAAAAATACCGGAGATATGGCGGGGATGCGGCCGGATATGAATGGTTTTGGAGAAAATGTCGTTACGGCCAGCGGACTGACCAGCACGGGGATGACGGAAGAAGAATATGAGCTGGATTTCCTGGAGACGCAGCTGCTCGTGGAGGAAAGCTATCTGGCCATTGGAGATATGGTGGAAAAGGGAACGAAGGCATTTAAGATTTCCGATGAGAGCCTGAAGGAGGCCAAGGAGGAGCTGGAGAATGCAGTTACCGAAACGGAGCTGGCTTATCGGCAGGGACTGATCGATTATGAGCAGAACAAGCTGGATGCGGACAGTACATATCAAACGGCAGCGGTAAATGCGAAATATGCGCAGGCGGAGTATGACAGCTCGTTGGAGCAATCAAAGGCTGATGTAGAGGATTTGAAGCAGCAGGTGGAGGATGCGCAGGAGCTTTATGACGAGTATACCGCTGTGGTAGAGACAGATTATTACTATAGTTATTATAACATCGAGGAGCTGAAGGAGGTTTATTACGACAACTTCTCCTTTTTGATGGATTTATATGAAAGATGGGATATCGAAGGCCTGAACGACCAGTACCCTAACGGTGCCAGCAGCCTGAGCGGTGCGGGCACCGGTCAGGACTCAGATAGCGGGGATACTGCAGCCCAGAGCGATTCCAGCGCTTCCGGCGGTACAGGAGGCATGCTGAGCGGAGGGATGTCGGGCAGCGGAAAAGCCGGCGGCAGCAGCAGCGAGGCTGATAAGCTTACTGTATATGACATGATGGATGAGCTTGTTACAAAGAACGGCGAAGAATATGAAGAGGCTATGGACAATTATGAAAAAGACACGGCGATGGCCATTGCTTCTCTGGATCTTGCGAAGAGTAATCTGGCGACCTTGCAGGCACAGCTTCAGGAGGCGGAGTTGACATATGAGAAGCAGGTAATAACGAGCAAGGTAGATTATGATTCAACAATTGCCGATAGCGAAAATGCGGAGTCAGTATATGACACTGCCGTCAAAAAACTGGATGAGGACTTGGAAGCCTTGAAGGATGACGAAGAAGAGGCGAAGGATAATCTGGAGGTGTTTGAAAATACCCTTGGGGACGGCTATTTCTACACGCAGAGCGCCGGAACAATTGTTATGAACAGAGTTCGTGAGGGCAGTTATCTCGGCACAGAGGATATTCTTCTGGCTTACAGCGATCCGGAGACGGTTACAGTGGCGGCTTCCGTGGATCAGGCGAACATTGCCTCTGTAAATGTAGGAGACAGCGCATACGTGGTTATCAGTGAATACGGAAACTATGAGGGCACGGTGATTTCCATCAACCCCGTATCTTCCTCCGACAGTAAATCAGCAGTAACATATACGGTTACGGTAGAGCTGAGCGGTGATATCAGCAGTCTGGAATCCAATTTGACATCCTATGTCTACCTAGGGATGAGTGAAGAGCAGATGGAACAGATGCAGGAAAGAAATGCAAGCAATGCAGACGGTGTTTCCGGAGACGGTAATTCTACAGGCGGAATGCAAAATGGTGATACGCCAAACAGTGGCTCAGATGGAACCGGCGGCACAGAGAATGCAGGCACGTCTTCAGACGTGAATACTCAGAGAATGGGGGAGAATGCACCAGGTTCAGACGGAGGTAACAAAGAATGATCGGCAAATTAAAAGAAAAATTAAAAAATAGAAAATTTTTGCTCAAATTTCTTCTCGCGGTCATAGCGCTGATAGCGCTTATTGCTGCTTCCGTTTACACGGTATTCATCAAGCCGACGCTGAGTGAAGACAGATATATATATAAAGAAGAGCAGGTACAGAGAGGGGATTTGATTCTCGGAATCATGGAGAGCGGAAACGTAACCTTGGACGAATCCAGCATCGACTATACGCTGGAGCTTGAGGATGAAGATGAAGATGAAGACGAGGATGATTCGGATGACGAGGATGACGATGAAGAAGAAACCATCAAATATTTAGAGATAGAGGATGTCTATGCGGTAAGCGGCCAGCATATCGAAGAAGGAGAGGCGCTTTTTAAGCTGACTGAGAAGAGTGTGGAGGCAGTGAGCAAGAGATTGAATACGCTTTATACCGAAGCACAAATCGCTCTTTCGGAGGCGGAGACAGAATATAAGATAGAGCTGCTTACGGCAAAAGGAACTTATGACACAAGCATGCTGGAAGCCGATAGAGCGGAGTCTACCTATAGTTCCTCCCAGTCCAGGACGCAGGAAAGCGTGAACATCCTTTCCGCAGATATAAAAGTCCTGGAAGCGGATATTGCTTATGCACAGGAGCAGCTTGCGGATGAGGATCTCTGGGAGTCATTGGATGATGCACAGACAGAATATACTCAGGCGTTAAATATCTATGAGGATACGGATGCTCATAATGCAACCGCTTATGCAAGCAATTATGCGGACTATAAAAACGCCAAGGAACAGCTTGATACGATTCAGGGACAGATCGATGAGCTGAATCAGACAATTGAAGACAGTGAGAAGAGCATAGCTAAGAAGCAGAAGGACATTGCGGCAGCACAGAGCGGCCTGGAAGTAGAAGGACTGACCAACAAAAGCGCCTATGATAACGCGGTAGCAGGCGGAGAGCTGGCCGAGGATATTTATAGCTACACGGTCAATTCCCTGGAAGAGGCTGTGGCATCGGCACAGGCAGATATGGATGAGGCGCAGCAGAATCTGGAAGACTTTCAGTCCTTCGTAGGAGATGACGGAATCATCTATGCGGACGGAAGCGGAGTTGTGACAAGCGTGTCATATGAAGCGGGAGATGACTTGATCAATACGGGCGCAATTTTAAGCTATGTAGAAGAAGATGCATATGCGGTAACCATCGACGTATCGGAGGAGGATGTCTCGGCCATAGCAGTAGGCGATAGGGTGGATATCGTTATGAATGCTTATCCCGATGAGGTATATGAAGGAACTGTGGAATCCATAACGACCACAGCCACTTCGGATTATGCATCCACGATCAGCTATCCGGTAACCATTAAGATAGAAGGAGACATTTCCCTGTTGTTCGGAGGGATGACGGCGGATGTAACATTCGTCACGGATTCGGTTTCTGATGTTTTGTACATATCCAAAAAGGCGGTACAGGAAATCGACGGGAAGAGCTATGTCTACATGAAAGGCGCAGCAGGGAACAGAAAGCTTACAGAAGTGGAAACCGGTTTTTCCGACGGTACCAATGTTGAAATTATAAGCGGACTTTCTGAAGAAGATGTTGTTTATATAGAGAGCAAAGTAAGCGCAAGTGATGAAGAATTGACGGAAAGCGAAACTATGGAGCAAGAAAGTTCGGGTGACGGCAATGAGCAGGAGATGTCTGGTGATGGCAGCATGCCGGATGGCGGAGATTTTTCGGGCGGCGAAGATATGCAAAATGGCGGCAGTTTTCCTGATAATGGAGGAGATATGCCTGACATGGGCGGCGGCTTTCCCGGAAATTGATATAAAGGCTGGCGGCTGAAGCTTTAAGGCCGTGAGAAAGGCATGAGGATTAAAAAAATGAAACAGAAATTGATTGCGTTCATGAAGAAAATAAAGGCGGTATTCAGCACACTGACCGGAAATGGAATCGTAAAATGGAAAAAGTTGTATTCCGCAGACAGAAAAAAAGCGTATGCTTTGGCAGGCATTATTTTGGCGGTATTCGTGCTCTGCATCGCCGGCCTCATAACTCTTGCTGTAATAAGCGGCAAGGATGAGGTCACATATAGAGAGGCACAGGTAGAAAAAGGAAACCTGACGGTTGGAGTTACGGAAAGCGGTAATGTAGCTATCGGCACGTCCGAGCAGACTTTCGACTTGGATATCAGCGAATATACGGGAAGCAGCAGCACTTTTTCATGGAACGGAAGCATGGGAGGGGGCATGGGACAAATGCTCCAGAATTCCGGGGCTGCCTCCTCATCATCCACCGGCAGATCGTTAGAGATAGAGGCAGTGTATGTGTCGGCAGGACAGGAGATAGAAAAAGGGACTCCTATTTTAAAGCTGACGGATGAAAGCGTAAACAGCATCAGACAGGAGCTTAAAGAGGATGCTTCCGATGCGCAGATTACTTATGAGCAGACGATGACTAATAAACAAAAGGTGAGTATACAGGCGCAGGGTGACTTGGACATCAATACGGCATATGGAACATATGCAGAATCGGAGTATAGCAATACGGTAGTTACACTGAATGAGTCCGTAGAAAGCATTCAGGAGCAGCTTACCGAGGCGCAGGAGGATTTGACGGAAGATACGGATAATTTGGCAAAGATGCAGACTTTGTTAGCTGAGCAGAAAACGGTACTGGCCAATGCGGAGTATGCGAGGGATAACACCAGCAGAGACGATAATCTGTACTGGTGGATCGTAGCGGTGAATACGGTAAGCGACACAGAGGATCTGATAGAGACGCTGGAGGATGAGATAGACAGTACGGAGGAAGAAATAGAGGATTTGAATAAAAGCATTGCTTCCTTAAGCACGCAGCTTTCTCTGGCACAGAAGGAACTGGAAGCAGGAAGTATCGCAGCGAAGGTGAATAAGGATCTTCGGCAGTATCAATACGAAAATGCGCAGGAAATTTATGACGTGACGGTAGGGCAGAGCAATTTTGAAGAGGAGAAGGCCAAGACGGATTACGATACCGCGCAGGAGAAGCTGAATGAATTCGACAGTGTAATTCAAGAGGGTGTCATATCCTCGGAATATACCGGCGTTATCACCCAGGTTGGCATAAATGTAGGCGACAGCCTGGAGCAGGACGGCTCGATCATTACGCTGAACGATTACGAGGAAGCGACGATAACGGTGACGGTAGACGAAGAGGATATGGAATACGCGCAGACGGGCAATGCGGTAAACGTTGTATTCACAGCCTTCCCGGATGATGTATTCAGGGGAGAAGTCACAGAAATCGGTGATGCGCAGATCAACAGCAACACGAACACCACAACCTATTCGGTTACCGTAACTATTACGGGAGATATCGAAGGCTTGTATGAAGGAATGAGTACGGAGGTTACTTTCATTACGAAGGAATCCGCAGAAGTGCTCTATATACCCAACCGGGCGGTTATCAGAGAAGGAACTGAGTCCTATGTGAAGATGAAGGATGAAAAGGGTAATATGGTAACGAGGGAAGTGACGACAGGATTCTCAGATGGCGTACATGTGGAAATAAAGGAAGGGCTTTCAGAGGGAGATACCATATTAATAGAAAGGTAAGGTTAACAACATGAGATTATCGGAAATATTTAAGCTGGTCTGGCTGAATCTCTCGCAAAATAAATCGAAAGTTTTCTTGACTTCCACCGGTATTATCGTAGGCGCAGCGACGATTATGCTCGTTATCGCCATCGGCACAGGCGGCAAGATGGAAGTAGCCGAGCAATTCAAGAACCTGAATGCGGGAGCCATAGACATCTCCTATGAATACACGGATAACAGCAGCAATGGCTTCGGAGGAGGCTTTCCCGGCGGAAACATGGGAGGGGGTGTTCCCGGAGGCGGCAATATGGGTGGTGGCTTTCCAAGCGATAGAGGCAGTTTTGCAGGAGGATTCCCCGGCAGTGAAGAACAGGCGAATACCGAAAAAATTGTCTTGTCCGTGTCTGACATGGAGGATTTGGAAACCTTCGTTCCCGGAATCGCAAACACCACTATTTCCTATACGACCAAGGCTGATGTAGACGGCGGTGAGTTAGAAGAAACGACGAATTATACGATAGCGGGCGTGAAAAGCAACTATGCCGAGATCAGTAATCTGGAACTGGCCATCGGCGATTTCCTCACTGAGGAAAATGACGAGTACAAAGAAAAGTCATGCGTGCTGGGTTATAGTGTGGCAAAGGAGATATTTGGAAGCATTATGGATGCTTATGACGCTTCTGTATACATCGACAACCGTCCCTATGTAGTGACAGGAGTGTTGTCCGAAATGGGAACGGTGGCATCGGGAATCAGCCCCGATGAAGCAATATTCATCCCTTATGAAACTGGCATCAAATATTTGACAGGAAGCGATATCAGCCCCTCCATTACCGTGGTAGCGGAGGAAGTGAACGAGGTCGATCAAATCATTACATATGTACAGGAAGTGATGGCGGAAAGCTACCCTAATGCGGAATTCACAATAACGGATGCGGGAAGTAAGATGGAAGCGGCATCTAAGTCCAATGAAACGCTGACCCTCTTACTTATCGCCATGGCTGTTATCGTGTTTATTGTCGGAGGCATCGGCATTATGAACGTATTGTTCGTGTCGGTAAAGGAGAGGACGAATGAGATCGGCATACTGAAGGCCATCGGATGCAGTCAGAAGGATATTCTTCTGGAATTCCTCTTCGAGGCGAGCTGTATAAGCCTTATAGGCGCGGTGCTGGGAGTGCTGGTTTCTCTCGGCATTACCCCCATTATCGAGGGCTTTTCCGTACGAGTAGAGCTGAGCCTCTGGGGAGGATTATTATCCTTAGCCTTCGGTGTGCTGACCGGAACCATTTTTGGCTTCTATCCGGCATATAAAGCGTCAGTGCTCATTCCGGTAGTTGCCCTTAACCACGAATAAGACTTGTATTACAAGTCTCCAGACTTAGAAAGGAGCATGGTTATAAAAATGAAGGCAGAAAAATCAAAAAAAAGAAAAAAATCTGCGATTATGGCCGCAGTAGTTCTATTGATAGGAGTAGTCTGTTTCACCGGATTTACTATGACGGCAAGAAGCTCCTCAGAAAGCAGTCAGGTACAAATTACAGCAGGAAAAAATGAAGAGCTCATATATGCCCGCCTTACGTCGGTGATCGGAAACGACATAACTTGTACCTTAACCGGGAGCGGCGAAGAAAAAGCCTACGAGATTCCGGTAGGGACCGATGTGGTCACCCGTCTCGGTACGATAACGACTTTTTCGAAGCTGTCGGAGGGGAATAATGTAGCCATTTTATTGGAAAAGGATACTGATATAGTGAAGGCGGTATGGATAACGGAATAAGCTATAGTTGTAAGAAGGAGATGAAAATGCTGGAAAATAGCAAAAGCAATAGCATGATAGCTATGGCGAATATTAATAAAGGGTATATGCTGGGAGAAGAAAAGGTACCCGTTCTCCACGATATCTGCTTTCAGGTGGAAAAAGGAGAGTTTGTAGCTATTCTGGGGCCCTCGGGTTCCGGAAAAACTACCCTTATGAATATTATAGGCTGTATGGATGTGTTGGATGAAGGGGCTTATTTTCTGGATGGACAGCCGATTCATGAGATGCCTGAAAAGAGGCTGAACGATGTGAGGAACAAGGAAATCGGATTTATTTTTCAGAACTATCAGCTGATTTCTACCTATAATATCTTGCAAAACATTACGATGCCCCTCATCGTGCGTGGAATGACTACAAAAGAGGCGGAGGAAAAATGTATGGATACCATCCGTCTGCTGGGGCTGGATCACAGAATGAAGCATAAGCCTTCGGAGCTTTCCGGCGGACAGAAGCAGAGAGTATCCATAGCCAGGGCATTGGTGGGAGAGCCTGCTATTCTCTTGGCGGATGAACCTACCGGAGCATTGGACAGCAACAGCGGCAAGGATGTGCTTAAGCTGTTTAAGGATTTGAATGACATGGGGCATACCATAGTAATGATTACTCATGATTTGAATGTTGCGAAGGCAGCAGGAAGAATCGTACATATTGTGGATGGATGCCTGAAAGAATAAAAAAGTATTGACCTCGCCTTAAGAGCGGGGTCAAATTTATGTTATAGGTACATATTAACAATGTTTTAAAAGAGTTAAAAAAATGTCCTTAACTTCATAATCGAAATATAATCTATGAGTCAAATTGTTGGGAGTAATTGACAAATTTTTCCATTTTGTTATAATGTTAGTAAGCGTTTACTACGGTGGGTGACTAAATGATGGAATATAAACTGCACAGAAAAGAAAGTCTGATAATAACTGCGATTGATATTATTGATGAGCTGGGGATTCAAGGATTATCTACCAGAGAAATAGCCAGAAGAGAAGGCGTTTCCGAGGCAACTTTATTCCGCCATTACAGCAATAAGAAAGAACTGCTGAGAGCCATATTGGATTACTTTTGCAAATTTGACTATGATATTTTTCAATCGGCTGAATTAATGAAATTAAAACCGTGTGATTCAATACGGTTTTTTGTTAAACTGTCTGTGGAATATTATGAAAACTATCCTGCTATCACGTCTATTATGCAGGTGTTTGAAGCTGTTCGGTATGAATCTGATCTGGAGGGAAAAATAAAAGAAATTTTAAATAACCGTACCGGTTTTATCAAACAGCTGATAGAAAAAGCGAAAGAGGAGGGGGAATTAAGTAAGGACATTAATAGTGAGGATTTAGCGGATCTGATATCCGGCCTGTGCAGGGAGATATGTTTGAAGTGGAGAATAAATGACAGGAATTTTTCTTTAAAGGAAAGAACAATGGAGACGTTGGATATGGTGCTGAACAGTTTATACTCGGGAACTGGAGAAGCAGAAGTTTAGGAACATTGTAAGAAGCCGTAAGAAATAATTGGAGGTCATAGGATGAAAAAAGTACTTATTGTAGATGATGCGGCTTTTATGAGGCTGACGATCAAGGAGTTACTGGGAAAAATTGATTCCATAGAGTTTGCAGAGGCACAAAATGGAATTGAAGCAGTAAGCAAATACATGGAAATAAAACCGGATGTGGTAACAATGGATATTACTATGCCTGATATGACAGGATTAGAAGCACTTAAGCTGATTCGGAAGGTGGATCCGCAAGCAAAGGTAGTAATGGTATCTGCCATGGGGCAGGAAAATATGGTAAAGGAAGCGGTGCTATACGGGGCAAAAACTTTCATAATAAAGCCCTTCAAGGAGGAGCATGTACTCGGTACCATAAAAAAATTGCTCGAAATCTAAGAAACAGATGAGGGAGGTATAGGAATGTCGGATCAATTTACCAATGAACCCATGCTGGATATGTATATTTTTGAGACTTCACAGTTAATCGAACAGTTGGAGCAGTCTATTTTAAGCAGTGAGAAGGAAAGTTGCTTTACTCCTGCGGCTATCAATGAAATTTTTCGTATTATGCATACGATAAAAGGCTCTTCGGCCATTATGATGTTTCATAATATTTCCACGCTTGCGCATACTATGGAAGATATGTTTTATTTCTTACGGGAAGAAAAGCCACGGCAAGTGGACTGTTCTTCCCTTTCTGATTTTGTCTTGGACGGAGTCGATTTTATTAAGGTGGAAGTGGAGAAGATTAAAAATGGAGACGAGCCCGACGGGGATGCAGCTATTTTAACTGAGAATCTTAATCTTTTTCTAACAAATCTAAAAAAAGAGAATGGAATCGCCAATTCCGGTAAGAAAGAGAAAGATATTTCTAAAAAGTCTCAGCAGTATTACATTTCCCAGGAAAGGGTTCCGCCAACGGAATATAAATACAAATTTATGGCCCGGGTTTATTTTGAAGAGGGCTGCGAGATGGAGAATATCCGGGCGTATACTATCCTGCATAATTTAAAAGATTATACAGAGGAGTTTTATACGGTTCCTGAGGATGTCATCGACGCCGATGACAGTACGGAGCGCATACGACAGGAAGGCTTCTTTATATATTTTAAAACCGATCATACTTACGATCAGATGAATGAGTTCTTTCAGCAAACCATATTTTTAAAATCATTGGAATTAGTCCCGTTGGAGACGGAAGAAGAATATGAAGAACATAAAATCCAAAAGCAGGATACGCTCAGGGATAGTTTTGTAAGAACAGTTTCGGCCAATTATAGCGGTGAGGCCGGTAAGGAAACGAATAAAGTCAGTCATTCCTCAGCGGTACAAAATATTATCAGCGTCAGTGTTGCAAAATTAGATAAGCTCATGGATCTGGTAGGTGAAATGGTAATTGCCGAAGCTATGGTAATACAAAATCCTGATTTACGGGGACTGGTGCTGGATAATTTTCAGAAAGCAGCCGGACAGTTGAATAAGATTACCAGTGAATTGCAGGATACTGTAATGTCGATTCGTATGGTGCCTTTGGCTCCGACCTTCCAAAAAATGCACCGCATTGTAAGAGATATGTGCAAGCAGCTCAATAAGGAAGTAAATCTTAAAATTATAGGAGAAGAAACCGAGGTAGATAAGAATATTATCGAACATATCTCCGATCCCCTGATGCACCTGGTAAGAAACTCTTTGGATCATGGAATTGAAGCGGCGGAAGAAAGAAGGCAGGCGGGGAAGGAGAAATCAGGGACTATCATTTTGGAGGCGAAAAACTCAGGAAGTGATGTACTTATTATTGTGCAGGATGACGGAAAAGGACTGGATCGGGAAAAGATTCTCAAAAAGGCGAAAGAAAATAACCTGCTGTATAAAAAAGAAGAAGATATGACGGAGCAGGAAATCTTTAATATGATATTGGCTCCGGGATTTTCGACGAAAGAAAGTATTTCTGAATTTTCAGGCCGCGGAGTTGGCATGGATGTGGTAAACAAAAATATACAAACAATTGGCGGGACATTGTCTGTAAACAGTGTTTCGGGAGAAGGGATGACCATTACCCTGGCGATTCCTTTGACCTTAGCCATTATAGACGGTATGAATATCAAAGTGGGAAAATCTTGTTATACCATACCTACGATATCTATAAAAGAATCTTTAAGGCCGGATGAAAGAGATATCATTATCGATCCGGGAGGAAATGAGATGCTGATGATCAGAGGTCAGTGTTTTCCGATTTTAAGGCTTCACGAGAGCTACAGGGTGGAAACTGCCGTTACGGAATTAAAAGAAGGAATCATAATCGTAGTGGAACAGGATGGCCGGACAATATGTATCTTTGCAGATGAGCTGCTGGGCCAGCAGCAGGTAGTTGTTAAGAGCTTGCCGGTATATATACAAAAGAAACGAAGAATCAAGGGTCTTGCAGGATGCACTCTGCTGGGTGACGGAAGCATAAGCCTCATATTGGATGTTGCCGGATTGGTCAATTTTTAGGATTTGCAGCAGAAAGATTACCTTATAATTTTCAGAAATGAGGTGTTTATAGTAAATACATATCAAGCGGATGAAAATAATCTTGAATTGGCAGCGGCGACACTGACATGTATTGGTGACGGAGTTATATCCACAGATCTAAAAGGGCAGATTCTCTTTATGAACCAAATTGCGGAGAATATATTGGATGCGCAGTTTTCGGCAGTCAGGGGGAAACTGTTCGATGAAGTTGTGAAGTTCTATAAGGAAGGCTCAGGTGTAAGAGTTCCAAGCCCTATTTCTGCCGTAATTGAACATGATACGATCAAGGGATTGGAAAATAATACAGTAATCATAACGGGAGATAATACCCGGAAATTTGTTTCTGCCACTTGCTCTACCATTAAAAATTTTAAATCTGAAAATATTGGTGTTGTTATCATACTCAGGGACATTACCAGATTAAAAACGCTGGAGATAGAACATCTCAATGAAAAGAACAACTTGAAAACCATGTTCGATGTTGCGCCTGTAAGCATGATCATAATGGATCAAAATTCTCGTATTGCGCAGATTAATGATGCTTCGCTGGAGCTTATTGAAAAAACGAGAGAGGAAGCGATAGGAGAACGGTTCGGAGATGCGTTCGGGTGTAAGGAAAGCTTTCGAAGTCAGCAGGGATGCCAATATGGTAAAAAATGTACGAGATGTGTTTTTCGAAGGTCGGTAAATCAGGCTATTCGAAGAGGGGTCAAGACCAGTAAGCTGGAAATTAAGAAAGTATTGATAAAAGACGGAGAACCATTTGAGTATTGGTTTCAGGTCAGTGTAGTTCCTATTATAGTAAATAATGTAACAAATTGCATAGTTACTCTGATGGATATCACGGAAAGCAAAATGCGTGAAAAACTGATTACGGAATCCAGAGATTTCTGCAGCAATATCCTGCATCAGCTGCCTTCGCTTGCATGGATGACAGATAAAAATCTGGAATGTAATTATGTAAACAAGGTGTGGAATGATTTCACGGGAAAGACAATAGGGGAAGTATTGCAAGACGGATGGGATAAAATTATTCACCCGGATGATCTGGATAATTATTTAAGAAAGCGCATTGCGGCCATGCGTAAGAGAAAGAATTATCAGCAGGAAGTACGCATAAGGCGCTATGACGGTGAATACCGCTGGTGTGTGGCCGTGGATACTCCTTATTATGGCCTGGATGGAAGATTTTCAGGATATATAGGCTCCATTTATGATATTACGGAGAGAATCAAGGCAGAAGAAGATATGGAGCGATATCGGAAAATAATCAATAATGCCAGGGACATCATATTTCTATTGAATCCGGACGGCAGCATCATAGAGGCTAATAAGTCGGCTGTGAAAGCTTACGGATATACGCTGGAAGAACTGTGCAATATGAACATAATTAAAATTCGGGAAGACTGGAAATACAACCAGAAGCAGATGGATGAGACAGAGGCAGGAGAGGTCTTCTTTGAGGTAACTCATGTAAGGAAGGATGGAAGCTCTTTTCAGGCAGAAGTAAGTTCTCAGGGAATAAACATCGGGGGTAAAAAAATTCTTTTTAGCATCGTAAGAGATATTACCGAGAGAAAGAAGGCGGAGCTGGATATCCGGATCAATCAGGAAAAATATTATTCCCTGTTTATGAATATGAAGAGTGCCTATGCGTATTTCAGGCTGCAGCATAGTTCGAACTATGAAACGGTAGATGTGATTATCGTAGAAGTTAACCGGTCTTTTGAAGAGTTGTTTTCCGTAAGCAGAGATCATATTGTAGGAAAAAGCTTTCTTGAGGTTTTCCCGAATAGCAAAGGACTGCTGAGGGATATTGAAGAACAATATTTTATGGAAATAATGCAGGGAAAAAGTGTAAATATGGAAGAATATTTTTCCCATATTTACAATAAGTGGCTGTCTTTCTCGATTTATAGTCCCTATGAGGATGAGATAGTATCTATTATTTCAGATATTACTGAAATGAAACAATCGGAACTGCGACTGATATCTACCAAAGAAGCAGCGGAAGCAGCCAATCGGGCCAAGAGTGAATTTCTTGCAAATATGAGTCATGAAATCAGGACACCGATCAACGGTATGGTAGGAATGGTAGAACTTACTTTGCTGACCGAGCTGAAGCATGAACAAAGGGAAAACCTTGAGATGGCAAAAACCTGTGCCAATTCTCTGCTCAAAATCATTAACGACATTCTTGACTTTTCAAAGATGGAGGCAGGAAAGCTATCCATAGAAAACATAACTTTTGATCTAAAAGAATTAATAGAAGAATTGGTAAAGACTTATTCCCTTCGGGTAGAAGAAAAAGGCCTTGAATTAAGCTATGGATTCAGTGCATCTATTCCAAGATATTTGATCGGGGACTCTAACAGGCTAAAGCAGATACTGCACAATCTGCTTGGCAATGCGGTAAAGTTCACGAATGAAGGAAGCATATCCCTGGTGACTAAACTGTTGCATAAGACGGAATCACAGGTAGATCTTAATTTTTCTGTTACAGATACGGGCATTGGTCTGACACAGGAGGATATCAGGCACTTGTTTCAGAGCTTCAATCAAGTGGAACGGTCATTCACTAAAAAATATGGAGGAACCGGACTGGGGCTTGCCATATCCAAAACACTTGCGGAATTAATGGGCGGCAGTATTGGGGTAGAAAGTGAAAAAGAAAAAGGAAGCACCTTCTATGTCAATCTCCCTTTTCAAATCGGAAAAGCCATAGAAGAGAGGCCGATGCAGCCGACCAGCCTATCCGGTAAAAAGAACAATTTAAAAATTCTGTTGGCAGAGGATGATCTGATAAACCAGAAGGTAATTCTAAAAATGCTGGAGAAGAGAGAGTATTCCGTTGACTTGGCACGAGATGGGTTAGAGGCGCTGAAACTGTTCGCGGAGAATAAATATGACCTGATTCTTATGGATATTCAGATGCCTGAGATGAATGGACTGGAGGCTGTACAGAAAATAAGAGAAATGGAGGGAACAAGTTTTTACACTCCGATAGTAGCATTGAGCGCTTATGCTCTAAAGGGAGACAAAGAAAAATTCTTAGCATTGGGAATGGACGGATATGTATCCAAGCCTATCGATATGAATCAATTGTTTTCTACCATTGAACAGACTACGAGAAGAAAGGAGGAGACAGGTTTGCTGCCGGACAGTGTTTTTCTTACCGACAGCGGAGAGATAAGGTTTTCGAGCAAAAATACGGACAGGCTAAGTGGAAAAGCCAAGGGCTTATTACATGAAATTGCAAAGAACACCATGAGGCTGGAACATGCAGTGGAGAAGGGGAATCTGGAACTGATTGAAGAAATTGCCCATACGGTAAAAAAACAGTCTATAGATATGGAATGTGCAAAGATCAAGGATAGGGCTTTTAAAATAGAACTTGCCGCCAGACGTGGAAATATGGGCGATGCTGCAGAAAACATTAAAAAAATAGAAGAGGAAGTTCGGATACTGCAAAATGAATCTATAGCTTCCGAGGAGGAGTAAATATGAGAATATTGATAGCAGAAGATGATTTGGTCAGCAGAAGATTTCTGTTTAAGTTTCTTAGCCGTTACGGGGAATGTGATCTGGTTGTAGATGGATTGGAAGCATTGGATGCCTGTCTGATGGCAATTAAAGAGGATAAGTTATATGATTTGATCTGTCTGGATATCATGATGCCAAAAGTAGACGGGGTAAAGGTATTAAAATCTATCAGGGATCTGGAGAACCAGAAGGGAATTCCTCTGGAGAAAAGGTCAAAAGTAATTATGATCACGGCACTTGGAGAAACGCAGTTGGTTCAGAATGCTTTTGAAATAGGGTGCGATGCTTACGCTGCAAAACCTATTGATACGGCCAAATTGGTTAAGGTACTGGAAGACTTCGGAATGATTCGGGAAAGAGAATAGGAACGTTCTGACTGTAGAGTGAAAAGGAGAGAGGGAACATGCTGGAGAAAAAGATGGACGAAACGGAGTTGCTGGAGCGGGAAGAAGACACGCAAAAAGACAGGTTTTTAACTTTCCAGATCGGTAACGAGGTATATGGTATCGAAATAAAATGTGTGACCGAGATTATAGGCATACAGCCCATTACAGAGGTTCCGGAGCTGCCGGATTACATCAGGGGAATTATTAATCTTAGGGGTAAGATCATACCGGTCATGGACGTCAGGCTGAGGTTTAAAAAAGAGGGGGTGGAGTATAATGACAGAACCTGCGTAATAGTAGTGGATATTGGAGGGGTATCTATCGGTTTGATTGTCGATAATGTTTCGGAGGTATTAACGATACCGGAAGAAGAAATTGTTGCGCCTCCGGATGTAAAAAGCGGAGGAAACAGGTATATAAAGGGAATCGGTAAAGTAGAAAATCAGGTGAAGCTGCTGCTGGATTGCGACAGGTTACTGAATGAACAGGAAATAGATACTTTGGATAATACGTAGGAGGATGCGGTGATGAGATGGTTTTACAATATGAAAATAGGTGCCAAATTAATATTCGGTTTTGTATTAGTGGCTATAATTGCCGGAGTGGTCGGAGTTGTCGGAATTTATAATTTGGATGCACTGGATAAACAATATAATTCCTTATATAAGGAATATGGTATTCCGCTTGGAGATATTGCAGATGTTTCCGTTTCCTATCAGCAGGTCAGGGTTAACTTAAGAGATTTAGTGATTGAAGGAAACGGAGCGAACAGCGATACATATGTAAAAAGTATAAAGGAAAATGAAGAAAAAATGTATGCCGCCATGGAGGCATTTGAAACTTCTTTGCAGACGGAGGAAGGAAAAGCGGCTTTTGCCGACCTGAAGGCTTCTTTGGAAGAGTTCGCACCTATTCAGGAACAGATTGTAAATTATTCCGTTTCAGGAAATCAGAAGGAAGCGATCGTCCTGCTTCGTGCAGATGAAAGCGCGAGGGTTGTCAGTGAAATTATGAGCTCCATCAATGTACTGTTTCAGCTAAAGGATGACAACGGACAAAGGCTGTCGGAAGAATATTCCGAAAAAGCACAAAGTACGATAACGACGGTGATAATTATTGTAATTATTGCAATCATCGCGGCGGTAGTATTGGGATTTTTTATTTCCCGTATAATCAGCAAACCCATTGTAAAGATGGTCGGAATTGCGGAAAAAGTTTCGGCGGGAGATCTGGATGTAGAAATCGACTATAACGCCAGAGATGAGATCGGCGTATTGGCGGAAGCTTTTTCAAGAATGACCGATAATCTTAATGAAGTCATGTCCAGCATCAATAATGCTGCCGAGCAGGTATCGGCAGGCTCCACTCAGTTATCCGACTCCAGTATGGCTCTCTCTCAAGGTGCAACGGAACAGGCCAGCTCTATAGAGGAATTATCTGCTTCCATAGAAGAGATCGCCGCTCAGACAAAAGTAAATGCGGAGCATGCAAAAGAAGCCAACCACATTACTGAATCGGCCAAAATGAGTGCTATGGAAGGCAACAGCCAGATGAAGGAAATGCTGGAAGCGATGGAAGATATCAATGAGGCTTCTATTAATATTTCCAAGATTATTAAAGTGATTGACGATATTGCCTTTCAGACAAATATCCTGGCACTGAATGCGGCCGTAGAGGCGGCAAGGGCAGGTGCACATGGCAAAGGCTTCGCGGTAGTCGCCGAGGAAGTCAGGAATCTCGCGGCGCGTTCTGCAAATGCAGCGAAAGAAACTACGGCAATGATTGAGGGCTCCGTGAAGAAGGCGGAGGGCGGCACAAAGATTGCCAACGAAACGGCAGAGGCTTTGAATAAAATAGTAGAAGGTATTGGAAGTGTTGCGGAGTTTATCGGTAATATTGCGGTAGCATCCAATGAGCAGGCTTCCGGCATTGCCCAGATCAATCAGGGAATTCTGCAGGTTTCAACGGTGGTACAGACCAACTCCGCAACTGCGCAGGAAAGTGCGGCTGCCAGTGAGGAATTGGCAAGTCAGGCTATTTTACTGGAAGAGCAGGTTGCCAAGTTCAAATTAAAGAAAATTAAGAAATATTATACACATACGGAATACCAAGACATGCAGTCTGACTATGGGAAAGAAAGTATTCCTTCGGAAACAGGAAATGAAAAAAGAAAAAACCCAAAAAAAATAATACTTAGCGATAAGGAGTTCGGTAAATATTAATTTTACGGCTGCATGACAGAGGGAGTTTTTACAGTTTGGATCAGAGGTCAATATGGTTGAGATTACAGAGAAAGAGTTTAAGCAGCTTACGGAATATGTAAAAAAGAATTACGGTATTAATCTAAAAACCGAGAAAAAAGTTTTGGTAATGGGGCGGCTGCAGGGTGTACTTTTAGACGCAGGCTGTAACAGCTTTACGGAATATTTCAAATACGTACTCGCAGACAGGACGGGACAGGCTGTCATAACTCTGATTGATAAAATTTCTACCAATCATACTTTTTTTATGAGGGAGTCAGGACATTTTGATTTTCTGAGGGATCATGTGCTCCCCGGCTTGAAAGAGTCCGTTCATGAAAAAGATTTGAGGATTTGGTGTGCGGCCGCCTCCACAGGAGAAGAGGCATATACTCTTGCCATGCTATTGGATGAATATCTGGGACCGGAAAAATCATGGTGGGATAAAAAGATATTGGCCACCGACATATCCCAGAGCGCCCTGGAAACGGCGGTAAGAGGAATTTACAGCGATGAGAGGATAACCCCGCTGCCCGTGCATTGGAAACAAAATTATTTTCGCAGATATGATGAGGGAAACTGGATAGTAGAGGGGCGGATAAGGAATGAGATCATATTTCGTAAATTCAATCTGATGGAATCGTTCTTTCCCTTTAAGAAGAAATTTCATGTCATATTTTGCCGGAACGTTATGATCTATTTTGATAATGAGACAAGGGATTTGTTAGTGGATAAGTTTTATAGTCATTTGGAATCCGGAGGCTATTTATTTATTGGCCACTCGGAAACGATAAACAGGGAAAGATCCGGATTCCAATATATTATGCCTGCCGTTTACAGAAAAAACTGACTGGGATTTTATCTTGGGGGATATTATGAGTATAGAGCCTGGGTGTATGAAAAATGAAGAAAAAGATTAGAGTATTGGTCGTAGATGATAGTATTGTATTCCGTGAAGCCATAATAAGAGGAATTGAAACTGATGTAAACATTGAGGTCGTGGCAAGGGCTTCGGATCCTTTTGAAGCCAGAGACAAGATATTGGAATGGGAACCGGATGTCATGACTTGCGATATAGAGATGCCAAGGATGAACGGTATAGAGTTTGTCCGCAGGCTTCTTCCGCAGTATTCTATCCCGGTCATCATAGTCAGCGGTTTGAGCGAGGCCGTATTCGATGCCATGGATGCAGGCGCTGTGGACTTTGTCGCAAAGCCTGTTGATAAAGCTTCCTCCAATATGCAGGTTTTCATACGGGAGCTTATTGCCAAGATAAAAATTGCGGCAGTTTCCAAGGTGGCTTTTCATAATGCGGTAATTGCCAAACAGACGTTATATGGAAATCATTTTCCCGAAAACAGGATCATCGCAATGGGTGCCTCTACGGGAGGGACCGAAGCTTTGTACAGTATACTTATGCAGCTGCCGGCGGACATCCCGGGTATCGTAATTGTACAGCATATTCCGCCTGTATTTTCCAGAATGTTTTCAGAGCGTTTGAATAACCAAACCTCATTAACGGTAAAAGAGGCAGAGGACGGAGATTATGTGGAAAAGGGCAAAGTCTTGATTGCTCCCGGGGACCGGCATATGCGGATTAACAAATTAGGAGACAGATATAAGGTCGAGGTATCCGAAGGAGAAAAAGTAAGCGGACATTGCCCTTCGGTGGATATGTTATTCGATTCCGCAGCTAAGAAGGCGGGGAACGAAGCCATCGGCATTATTTTAACAGGAATGGGATATGACGGAGCAAAAGGACTCTTGGCTATGAAAAGAAAAGGTGCAAGGACCATTGGGCAGGACGAAAAGTCGTGTGTCGTGTATGGTATGCCTAAAGCAGCTTATGATATCGGGGCAGTAGAAACGCAAGTGCCCTTATCAGGTATCCCGAGGGCATTGATGAGCATGCTGAAATGATGAAACAACAGCCGTATGGCCCTTGGGCCGTGCGGCTGTATCTCTTAAAAGCTGTTATAACTTACCGTGAAACATATCTTTATCAAATTCCGGATTAAAGTAATAATAATTTTTGCTGTCCAGCTGATCCTTTGTTTTTTCCAAAGCTTCCCCAAATCTCTGGAAATGAACAATTTCTCTGGTTCTTAAGAACTTTAACGGCTCTCTGATTTCTGGTTCCGGAATCATACGAAGCAAGTTATCATATACTGTTCTTGCCTTTTGTTCTGCTGCAAGGTCTTCTGTTAAATCGGTGATGGCATCTCCTTTGGACTGAAACTCTATTGCGGTAAACGGTAACCCGGCTGCTGCCTGCGGCCAGAGAGCAGTGGTATGGTCAATATAATATGCGTCGAAGCCTTCTGTCTTAGCCTGCTCGATCGTAAGATTCTTTGTTAGCTGATATACCATCGCACATATGATTTCCATATGCGCCAATTCTTCCGTACCGATATCCGTTAACAGACCTCCCACTTCTTTAACAGGCATACTGTAACGTTGTGACAAATAACGCATGGACGCTGACAATTCTCCGTCCGGACCGCCATACTGGCTGATAATAAGCTTTGCGGTTTTGGGACATGTCTTTGTGATTTTTACCGGGTACTGGAGTCGTTTTTCATAAATCCACATTTATACGCACGCTCCTTCCCATGGCATCGGGCCATCCTGTAAACAAAAGTTTGTTTCACCATTTCCGCATTGAGGAACGCATAGTTTGGTCAAAGGATAAAATTCCTGTGCAAACTGTTTTCTAAGTTCTGCACACTCCTGTGCTTTTTCATGGTAAAGCTTAAGTGCTTCAGCGTCTTTTTCATGAGTGTCTAAATATAGTGTCAGATCATCCAGAAAAAAACTTACCTGATTAATTTTTGTCATCAATTGTTCCCTTTCTTTTTGCTCTTTTGAAACTCCCAGGCTTTTCAAACCGCTCGCAATAGGATTCGTCGTTCCCATTACAGCTTCACTCGCAAAAAAAGGCATATTTAAATCTTGGAATATGGTACCGACATTAAGCGCTTCTTCCTGCGAATATAATTCGCCCCACGGCTGTATCGGTACATTTGCAATTGCCAAATGATTTTCAGACATAAAAATCTCCTTTCTTGTCAATACTGTTTTGTAATCAAATGTAACTTTTCAAAAATTACATTATTAGTATTTCCCAAAACGGAGTTTTTACATTGGGAATGACTTGTATTTTATTTGTACATACCAGGCATAGTTTTTCATTTGGAGGTGATTTATGCTTTTAATAAAGAACGGTATTGTGTATACGATCACTGGTGACTTCATAAATCCAGGGAATGTATTGATTGAAGGTGATAAAATAATAGAGGTAGGTAAAGAAATTAAAACAAATTTAAAAGAGGATACTCTCGTCATTGATGCCGGTGGCCTGTGGGTCATGCCGGGCATAATTGATGCTCATTGCCATATTGGAATAACGGAAGAGAAGGAGGGGATAGAAGGAGATGACAGCAACGAAGTAACCGAACCCGTAACTCCTTATTTAAGAGCCATAGATGCTGTTAATCCTCTTGATCCGGCTTTTCATAATGCTTTACAGGCAGGTATAACTTCTGTGATGGTCGGACCGGGAAGTTCAAATGTTGTAGGAGGCCAATTTGCTTTTTTGAAAACACATGGAAGAGTAATTGATAAAATGGTTGTTCTGGCACCTGCTGCAATGAAAGTGGCCTTTGGCGAAAACCCGAAGGCTGCCTATAAAGAAATGAATATGAGTCCAACTACCCGAATGTCTATAGCTGCAATGTTAAGACAGGAATTATTCAGGGCAGTACAGTATAAGAAAGAGAAGGAAAAAGCGTTAAATAGTGATGAAGACTTTGAAGAAAATTTTAAATTAGAATCATGGATTCCCGTTCTGAATAAACAGATACCATTAAAAGCACATGTTCATCGAACCGATGATATCTTAACAGCGATTCGGATAGCCAAAGAGTTTGATCTTAATATGACATTAGATCATTGTACAGAAGGACATATTATTGCAGATGAAATAAAACAAAGTGGTTTTTATGCAATAGTCGGTCCTGATTTGTCTTCCAGAAATAAGCTTGAAGTACAAAATGCTGATTTTAAGACATCCGGAGTTTTGACAAAAGCAGGAGTAAAGGTGGCGATCATATCGGATCACCCTGTTACGCTTATTCAATATTTACCGTTATATGCCGGCTTAGCGGCGAAAAAAGGATTAGGAATTGCAGAAGGACTTAAAGCGATTACAATAAATCCGGCAATTATTTGCGGAGTAGCGGACAGAGTAGGCAGTTTAGAGGCAGGAAAAGATGCGGATATTGCTATCTTCACAGGTAATCCGATGGAAATTTCAACAGAAACCGTTTATACAATAGTAAACGGAGAAATAGTATTTCAAAGAAACAGCAAGTAAATGGTTAGGATTGACGCAGTAAACATTATGTGAGAAAATTTTATATATACGCAGGATTATGGTACAAAAGCGGAAGGGAAAGCGGCGAGAGGGAGTATGTATAAAGTTTTAATTGTAGAAGATGATAATACCATAGCAGAGGAAGTAGGAAGGCATTTAATTAAATGGGGCTATGAAGTGGAGGCAGTTACCGATTTCGGTGACGTACTGGGGCATTTCGGCAGATTTCTGCCGCAGCTGGTACTGATGGACATCGGCCTGCCTTTTTATAATGGATATTACTGGTGCGGAGAAATAAGGAAGGTCTCCCAGGTACCGGTTGTCTTTGTATCTTCGGCATCCGACAACATGAATATCGTTATGGCGGTAAACATGGGCGGGGATGATTTTATTACGAAGCCTTTTGAGCTGGAAGTGCTCGCTGCGAAGGTGCAGGCAATTTTGCGCAGAACCTATTCTTTTTCCGCTCAGACGTCGCTTATGGAATATAAAGGCCTCTTACTGAATCTTTCCGATATGACTTTGGTATGCCGTAATGAGAAGATAGAGCTTTCCAAAAACGAATATAAGATATTGCAGACTTTATTTGAGAATACCGGGAAAACGGTAACCAGAGAAATCATCATGAAAAGGCTTTGGGACGACGAGTGCTTTGTGGACGACAATACGCTGACTGTCAATATAAACCGCCTGCGCAAGAAGCTGGAGGGAATTGGTATGGAAGAGCTGATTGTTACGAAAAAGGGAATTGGCTATAAGCTAGGGGAATTATGAGAGAGAAAAATGAAAGAAGCATACTCGGGAGTTACTTGAAAGAACGCAGTATTTTACTGGCGGCATATGCCATGATCGTACTTGTTTTTCTTGCACTGGCAGCTCTTTATGGTTATGACAATAGTGTCATTCATATGTTGTATGCGGTGGTATTAACTGCTTTTATTGCAGCCCTTGCCGGGATAATAGATTATATCCACTACAGGGATAAGTGTCTGAAGCTGTACGATGCACTTACAAAGAGAGAGGAAAGTGCTTATCATCTGCCTGAGGCGAAGATCCTTCCGGAGGTACTTTACGCCGAAATAGTGGTGGCAGCGGGGGAAGATAAGAGACGGCTTGTTTCTGAATTAGATGAAAAAAACCGGGATATGGCGGATTATTATACGATGTGGATACATCAGATAAAAACCCCTATTTCAGCCTTACGCCTTGTTCTGCAGGGGATGCCGGATAATGAAGCCGTACAGAACACTGAATCCGTAAAGAACACGGCTGCCGGAAGCGATACGGTTGTAAAGCAAGCCTTTGAAGAGCTGTTTAAAATAGAGCGGTATGCGGAGATGGCTCTATACTATGCCCGATTGGACGATATGTCCTCGGATATGCTTTTTCAGGAATATGATGTAAACAGGATTATTAAGCGGGCTGTAAAAAAATATTCTCTTCTTTTTATCGGCAGCGGGCTTTCCTTTGACCTGGAGGATTTCGAATGCAGGACGGTAACCGATGAGAAGTGGCTTTCTTTTGCTATAGAGCAGATATTATCAAACGCTCTTAAGTATACTGTAGAAGGGGGCATCCGCATTTACGGGGCGGACGAGGGCGGAAGCCGGCGCAGCAAAAGAGTAAGCCATATTGTGATCGAGGATACGGGAATGGGTATATGTGAAAGCGACCTGCCCCGCATTTTTGAAAGGGGGTTTACCGGATACAATGGTAGAATGAACAGAAAGTCTACCGGCATCGGCCTATATCTGTGCAAACAGATTATGGACAAGCTGTCTCACGAAATCGAGGTCAGATCTGCGGTCAATGAGGGAACAAAGGTAATACTGAGCTTCGGGCGGGATAGAGATACCATCAATTGATGGTACCATCAAACGATGGTAATGTGACAAAAGTGTAAGTTTGGCGGCGGAAATGTAAGGCGAAGCGATGGCAGTACATTTCCTCTTTTTTTATAATAGAGGAAAGATTTATGAAAGAGAGGATTTATTGATGTCGCTATTAGAAGTAAAAAATGTAAAAAAAATATATACGACGCATCTTGGAGCGGTAAAGGTCCAGGCGCTTTGTGATGTGAACTTTTCCGTGGAGGAGGGGGAATACGTGGCGATTATGGGCGAGTCGGGTTCGGGAAAAACCACGCTTCTTAATATTTTGGCGTCGCTTGATAAGGCTACCAGCGGTAAAGTACTTTTAAATGATAAGAACTTGGCGGAAATCAAGCAAAAGCAGCTTTGTGCTTTTCGAAGAGATCACCTGGGCTTTGTTTTTCAGGATTTCAATTTGCTCGATACTTTGTCTTTACGAGACAATATTTTTCTACCGCTGGTCTTAGCCGGGGCACCTTTTCATAATATGGAGGAAAAACTGCGCCCGTTGGCGGAAAAACTGGAAATTACAGACTTACTGGATAAATATCCATATGAAGTGTCAGGAGGGCAGAAGCAGCGTGCGGCGGTATGCAGGGCGCTTATCACGGAACCGGAAATCGTGTTTGCGGACGAGCCTACCGGAGCCCTGGACTCAAAGGCATCATCTAAGCTTCTTCGGCTTTTTGCGGATATTAACAGAGACGGGCAGACGATTCTTATGGTGACCCATAGCATACAAGCGGCAAGCCATGCGGGAAGGATCCTCTTTATCAAGGATGGCTGCGTGTTTCATCAGATATATAGAGGTAACCGCTCTAACGAGGAAATGTATAAAATGATTTCTGACGCGCTGACCGTATTGCAGACGGGGAATTACTCTGCGCCATTTGGGAACGGGGAGGAGCGATAATGGAAAAGTCGATTAAGAAATGGCGTGTGCTGCCAAAGCTCGCAGTGACGGGGGTAATAAAAAATGGAACGGTTTATTATCCTTATTTCGGTGCCGGGATATTTTCGGTGTTTATTTTTTTTATATTTTCCTCTATACTGCACAATGATATTATCGGCATACTGCCCCACAGTGTTTATGCGTGGATGTTTTTGCAAATCGGACGGGTGCTTTTGGGAATTATTCTCCTGCCTTTTTTATTCTACACCAATAGCTTTTTGATTAAGCGCAGAATAAAAGAAATAGGACTTTACAATATTTTAGGGCTGGAAAAGAAGCATATCGGTGTCATGATGCTTACGGAGACTTTGTTCTCTTATATTGTGGCGGTGGGGGGAGGAATCGTGAGCGGGACGGTATTTTCCAAGCTGCTGTTTTTACTGCTCTTGCGTATGACAGGGCTTCCTGTGGATGTGAATTTCGTCTTTTATCCTGAGGCATTTCTGGAAACGGCCATATTTTTCCTTTGGATATACGCCATAAATCTCGTTTCTAATTTGATACAGGTGGGAAAATCCAAGCCTGCGGAGCTTTTGTCAGGCAGTAAAAAAGGGGAAAAAGAGCCAAAGCTTCTGTGGATTTATTCGGCTTTGGGAGTGGCGGCACTGGCAGGCGGCTATGCTATTGCCATTCGCTCAAAGGTGGATTCTCAGGTATTCATTAGTTTCTTTTTTGCTGTTTTTCTCGTAATTGCGGGTACCTATTTTATATTTACTTCAGGAAGTGTGGCATTTTTAAAACTTGTTAAGAAAAACAAAAAGGCTTATTATAAACCGGCCAACTTTATTACCATATCGGGTATGCTCTATCGCATGAAAAAGAATGCCGCGAGCCTTGCAAATATTTGTATTTTCTCCACAATGGTAATTATTACACTCGTATGTACCTCATCCTTGTATATGGGATTAGATGAAATTTTGTATTTTAATTTTCCTTATGATACGGGCGTTTATTTTGAAAAAAAGGATGCCGGAAGGGATCATATAAGCGATGCTGCTATAGCTTTGGGAAAAGAAAACGGTATCTCAATAAAGGATTTGGTATCCTACGAGCGCATTTCTTTATCCTGCGGAAAAGAAGGCAATTCCTTTGGCGCAAGCTTTACAGAGGAAATGAGCTCCAAAGATAATTATAAAGTCAATATCATTTCTCTGGAAGACTATAACGAAATGGAAAACAAGCAGGAAGTACTTGGAGAAAACGAGGTGTTCATTTTTTCCAGCGGAGCTGATTTTTCCTATGACACGGTAACGTTTATGGGCAAATCGTTAACGGTAAAGAAAGAATGGAAGGAAATGAAAATAGAACCCAAATCGGAAAAGAATACATTTCAAGGCGAATTTTATATTGTTGTAAGAGATAAAAGAATGCACGATGATTTGGTTGCGAGCTGGGCGGAGAAAAATGGTGTGGAGGATGTGGCTGGCTTTCTGGAAAGCGACTACCGCATTATCCGATTTAACGTGGAGGGAGAAGAGGCGGATAAGGAAGTATTTATGAGCGAACTTAATACATGGTGTGAGGGCAGACCGGGGTTTGTGGCGTTTTATAATAATCTAGACGGCAGAGCAATGGATCTCAGCATGAATGGCGGGCTTTTGTTTATCGGTATTTTATTCAGCTTCGTTTTTCTCATGTGCCTGCTGCTTATCATGTATTACAAACAGATTTCAGAGGGATATGAGGATAGGGACGGCTTCTTTATTATGCAGAAGGTAGGAATGAGCGAGAAAGAAATTAAAACTACGATACACAGGCAAATACTTCTCGTATTTTTCCTGCCCCTAATAGGAGCGGTGCTTCACACCGCAGCGGGGCTTTTTATGGTAAATCAGTTATTTGCTACATTAAAGTTCTTCAATACTCCCCTGTTGGCAATATGTGCGGTATTTGTAACCACAGTGTTCATTATTTTCTACGGTTTAAGCTATTTAATGACGGCTAAGACCTATTATAAAATCGTAAGGCGGGAAAATGCCTGATTTCACTCCGGACGGAAAGCGCACAGACTGCTTCGAAGTAACGCGGATATTTCATTGCACGCGTTGACTTCGTCGCGGATGCCGTGAAGGACTACGGCGAACTCGGAGGTCAGCTGTGCAATTCCTGTAATATTTCCGCTGCTTTCATTCATGGTATCAAAGATATGAGAAATATTGTTGTCCATGAGCGCAAAGGAAACCCGCAGCTGTTCGGCATGCTCCGAGAAACGTTCCATCATTCGGGAAATCTCGGTAGCGTCCGCATAGTAGTTATTGGCAATATCCGTAAAAAAGACATAATCATTGATAACAGATGTGTCAATAAAGGACAAAATATTATTAGCATCCAGAGCCAGTTTTTCTACGGCTGCCGTTACGACTTCGCTGATATCCTGAATCTTTCCTGCAGCATTCTTGCTGCTTTCCGCAAGGGAGCGGATTTCAGAGGCAACTACGGAAAAACCGTGGCTGGATGAGCCGGCTCTTGCCGCTTCGATGGAAGCGTTTAAGGATAAGAGATTTGTCCGCTTGGATATATCCAGGATTTCATCGGTCAATTTGCCGATCATGGCGGCTTTGCCGCTTTCCTCCATGGAAAGATTAAGATTTTCTCTCATGGATGTCAGCACCTCCATAGCGGAGGCCTTTCCATGTATTGCATTTTTTTCCAGCCCTTCCGCCTTCTGCATCATATCGAGAGTATAAGTTTTTCCCTCTTTGGAGAAATCCGCGATTGCTGTGGCAAAGCTTAAATTCTTCGTGGAACTGCTTTTCAGCGTATCGGTGGCTTCGGAGGCCTCTTGCGTACCCGCGGCAATTTGCTGCAGATGAGAGGATATATGGTCGATATTTGCATCGGAGGAAGCGATGTGTTCCGATACCTCACTTACGGTAAGGGTTAAATCACGGGACCTGGCATCCAGCCCGGATAGTACGTGCTCTAAGCCGGAGGCAAGGGTAAACATGGAGGATTTCAGGGCTTTTATTTCTTTTGTATTTTTATAAGGAAGCTTTTTCTCACGCAGATTGGTAACCCCGGAGGACAACAATGATGTTTGTTCCGCGATCCAGCGGAAGAGAGAAGAAATTCTCTGAGACATCATGATGGTACCCAGGCCTCCCGTCAGGCATATGAGAAGCATACTTATGATCATAGTTTTGATCAGTCCATATACCAGTACAAAGGATTCCGACAGCGGAGAGACGATGCATATGGATATGCCTCTTACTCCCAATGGATAATAAGAATAGAGAAAGCTGGTATTATCGCTTTTGGCGATGACACTGCCATTTTCTCCCTGGGTCATAGAAAGATAAACTCTCTTAAGGTCGTCAGGGATCTGGGCATAAGCCGCCATAGCTTCGGTATCACTTTCATCAGGAACTCCAAAACGGGTATTCAATACCAAGGATTGATCCGGATGGGCAGAGACGGTGCCATCGGAATTGAGCATGAAGACATAACCGTTGTCTGTGAACTGATAGTTGTTCAATATATCGGAGATACATTCCAGACGGAGGTAACCGATGAGCACCCCTACCTTTTTGTCGTTCCGGTATATGGGAGTGCTGATTCCGAGAACAGCCCTGCCGGTGCTGACAGAGATAGCAGGCTCACTCACATAGGTTTTTTCCTCTTTCCAGGGCATGGCAAAGGCTTCCTGCGTGCGGATAGAATAACCATGACCATCTTTTCCTTCGGTATGTACCTGCTCGGTGCCATATTGGTTGGCGATCAGGAAGTGGGACCAGACATCAGACCCCTCCACTGCAAGTAAAGCTTGCAGATAGGGTTCCGCCTGTGTATAGTCCATGCTTTTTACGCTCTCCTGCATAGCTGCGGTTTCCACAATAGCAGTATATTTGTCAATTTCCGTCCGCATTTGATTGCTGAGCATGGAAGCATAAATAGTGCTCTTGTGCTCGGTCTCCTCTTTTACCGTATGGTAGGTATAAAGAGTGATAATAGATAATAAAAGAAGAAAGGGTAAAACAAAGATTAAGGAGAGATTTTTAAAAAATTGTATTTTCAAAGAGTGGTCTTTACGTTTCATAAAAGAGCGGTCTTTACGTTTCATATAAGCAACCATGCCTTTCTTATTCTCTGTATAAGCCGTATATTCCAAGGTTGTAAAAAGATAATGGGCTATGGACAGTTTATGTCATATAAGGGAGAAGTTCTATCAAGAGTTTGTAAAGTTGAGGTAAAAAAAATTTTACAAAGGTTCCTAACCGTCCTAAAATGGTGTATAGTATAAGGAAGATAAATCGGGGAGGATGGCATGGACGGAATAGAGAAACTAAAGAAAATAATAGATGACAGTGACAACATCGTATTCTTTGGCGGTGCCGGAGTGTCGACGGAAAGCGGTATACCGGATTTTCGAAGCGTGGACGGTCTTTATAATCAGAAATATGATTATCCTCCTGAAACGATCTTGAGCCATACCTTTTATAGAAGAAAGCCGGAGGAATTTTACCGTTTTTACAGAGACAAGATGCTATGCCTTACGGCAAAGCCTAACGCAGCTCATTTAAAGCTTGCCCAGTGGGAAAAGGCTGGAAAGTTAAAGGCAGTCATTACGCAGAACATAGATGGTTTGCATCAGTCGGCAGGAAGTAAGAAGGTACTTGAACTTCATGGCTCGGTGCTTAGGAATTACTGTGAGGGCTGCGGAAAGCTTTTCACCGCAGAGCATATTCTGCATTCCGTGGAAGTGCCCCGCTGCGATGAATGCGGCGGTCCCATTAAGCCGGATGTAGTTCTCTATGAAGAGGGCCTGGATTCACAGATAATGGAGCAGGCCATGGACTATATAAGAAATGCGGAGGTTCTCATTATCGGAGGTACCTCGCTTGCGGTATATCCGGCCGCAGGAATGATTGACGGTTATAAGGGAAATAAGCTCGTGCTCATCAACAAGACGCCGACTATGAGAGATAATGTGGCGGATTTAATCGTGCAGGGCAGCATCGGCGATGTTCTAAAGGTGCTGTAATAAGACTGTGAGGGTGGTTTGTATGGATATTCAGGTTGGAGATGTTCTGAGATTGAAAAAGCAGCATCCCTGCGGAAGCAAGGAATGGGAGGTTCTGCGGATAGGAGCGGACTTTCGATTGAAATGCGCAGGCTGCGGTCATCAAATTATGATAGCGCGCAGAGTGCTTGAGAAAAATATCAAAGAAATTAAACAAAAGCCTTGAAAATAACGGGTTTGTATGGTATCATAGTAACTCGTGATATATTTTAAATTCCTTGCTCTCATCTTAGAATGAGGGCCAGAGACCAAAAGGAGGTAACGCACATGAACAAATATGAATTAGCCGTTGTTGTCAGTGCAAAAATCGAAGATGAAGAAAGAGTAGCAGTTCTTGATAAATGCAAAGCTCTTGTTGAAAGATTCGGTGGACAGGTTACGAACGTGGATGAATGGGGTAAGAAGAGATTAGCTTACGAAGTTCAGAAAATGAAAGAAGCCTACTACTACTTCATTCACTTTGATGCTGAGAGCACTGTTCCGCTGGAAATCGAAAACAGAATTCGTATCATGGACAATGTAATCAGATATTTATGCGTCAGACAGGACGAGGCATAAGAGAGAACAGGAGAACGTATGAATAAAGTAATACTTATGGGACGTTTAACGAGGGACCCCGAAGTGAGATATTCACAAGGGGAAAGCCCGATGGCAATTGCCAGATATACACTTGCTGTAGACCGCAGATTCGGAAGAAACAATGACGATGCCAGTGCAGACTTTATCGGCTGCGTAGCATTCGGCAAAGCCGGAGAATTCGCGGAGAAATATTTCCGGAAGGGAACAAAGATAGCGATTACCGGACGTATCCAGACGGGAAGCTATACGAATAAGGATGGCGTAAAGGTGTATACGACGGATGTTGTTGTCGAAGATCAGGAATTTGCGGAGAGTAAGAACAGTGCCGGTGCAGACGGGGGTTTTGCCGGTAACAGTAACTTTTCCGGCGGCGGAAGACCCGAGCCCATGGCGGCAGGGGACGGCTTCATGAATATTCCCGATGGAATAGATGAAGAGCTTCCATTTAATTAAAAAATGAGGACTCGGTATTTACTTTAATACGGAGTTCATAACTGATAAGTGAATATGAAATAGGAGGCACTATTATGGCTTATAATAAAGCAGAGAGGTCTGATTCTCCGATGAGAAGAAAAGGCGGCATGCGCAGAAGAAAAAAAGTTTGCGTATTTTGCGGCAAAGACAATGTTATCGATTATAAAGATGTAAATAAATTAAAAAGATATGTATCTGAGAGAGGAAAAATCCTCCCCAGAAGAATCACAGGAAATTGCGCAAAGCATCAGAGAGCTCTTACCGTAGCAATCAAGAGAGCACGTCATATCGCATTGATGCCGTATGTAATGGATTAATACTAAAAATGAGGCCAACTATCGCAAATGGTAGTTGGTCTTTTTTGATGTAATAGGAAAGTGTTCCTATTACATCAAAATGGATGCGCAGCTACGTGCGCGAAGGCACTTTTGCTCATGGTAAAACGCTAAACCTATTTATAAGTATAATTATAAAAAAAAGAATAATAAGTATGCAAATTATATAAAAAATAAAAAAATATTGAAAATTATATGAACATATAATATAATAATATAAAGTTAAGCGCTAAACTAAAATCGAACAAATAATGTAGTAAAACTGTGTGGAGGTTAAGAATGAGTAAAAAGTTAAAGCAAATATTTTCGATGCTGCTGGCAATGACGATGGTAACGGGGCTATTAGGAGGATGCGCAGGCAGTTCCGGTAGCGTGGATACAATTACGGATATAAAGGATACCGGGGCGCAGAATGCCGCAGCTACATCGACTTATGAGCCCTACCCTGAAACGGTCACCTATACGATCGGTCTGAGAGTGCGTGCCGATGTAGCATATCCGGAAGGCAGTACGGATACGGCGGAGGAAAGCGCCTATACAAGATTCATGAAATCCAAATTGAACATACAAAATAAGAACGCATTCGAAGCGGCAGACGATAACGACTATAATCAAAAGGTTTCCATGGCAATCACCAGTGGAGATATTCCGGATATTATGAACGTTACCTATGACGACTTCAAGGAATTGGCCGAGAACGATATGCTGGAGGATTTAACCGAGGCATACAATAACTGTGCCAGCGATTTGATGAAGGAAATCTATGCGTCCAACGATAATCGGTCCCTGGATATGGCAACCATAGACGGAAAATTATATGCAATTCCCACAACGGCTATTTCCAGCGGACCGGAGATGCTCTGGCTTAGGGGGGACTGGATGGATAAGCTCGGTCTGGAGGAGCCCAAGACCTTGGAAGATATAGAGAATATCGTTAAGGCCTTTGTAAAACAGGACCCGGGAGAGAACGGTGCAGGGAAGACCGTAGGAATTCCGTTGTGCGTGGACGGAGACACTAATTATATTTACGGAAACTATTCGGGAGCATATAAAGCCAATAATATTTTTACAAGCTTCGGCGCCTACCCCGAGCAATGGGTGGAGGGCAAGGACGGAACTGCGGTATACGGCTCGGTGCAGCCGGAGATGAAGCAGGGACTGCAAGTGCTTGCGGACTGGTATAAGGAAGGCGTGATCGACCAGCAGCTGGCGGTCAGGACCTATGACGATATCAAGGCACTTGTGACGGATGGAAAATGCGGTTCCTATTTTTGCGGCTGGTGGGCACCCTATGATTTGGCCGGTTCCTATGAGCTGAATCCCGATGTGGAATGGCGTGCTTATATTCTGCCCACAGGTTCGGATAACAAGGTAACCATGTGGTCGGGAAATCCCAATCAGAATTATTTCGTAGTACGAAAAGGGTTTGAGCATCCGGAACTTCTCGTAAAAGCGAAATCAATCACCTTGGATTACAATCAGGGAGATGCGGCGTATACGGATGAAAGTGCGGAATGTAAGGAATATCTGGATTATGTAGCTCATGGCTACGGTGTGGAGGTAATCGGCGGATTCGACTGGTACGATGCTGCTGCGCGTGCATATCAGCATATCAGCGAAGCCATCGACGGAACGAGAAATCCGGACGAAATGAATGCCTATGAACATTCCTTGTATGAGTCCTGCACGAAATACCTGGAAGCGGTAAACAATAAGGAAAAGCCTGAAAAAGCGAACTGGCTGGACTACAATGCCCGCATGGTAGCCAGCAAGCTCATGAATGATACCGAGGTAAATATCGTACAGCCGGTATTCTTCAGCCAGACGGATTCCATGTCGCTGATGTGGGAAAGCTTAAGAACTCTGGAAAGAACCACTATTCTTAAAATAGTGACAAATGAATTAAGTGTAGATGAATTCGATGCTTTCGCAGAGGAATGGATGAATGCGGGAGGACAGCAAATCACAGAGGAAGTGAACGAAGCGATTAATTAGTACTGAACATTAGGCCTGAGCCGGTTTAGCTTATCTTATCGGTTCAGGCATTTTTGCGGGGCAGCGGACTGTGAAGAAAGGTATGGGTTATTTTATGAATAGACCGAAAAAGCAAGTATATTATCATTTGATGATGCTTCCGGGGATGATATTTTTAATCATTTTTAATTTTATTCCTATGGCTGGAATTGTGATGGCATTTCAGAATTTCAGCCCGGTAAAGGGGATCTTGGAATCTAAATGGGTAGGGCTTGATAATTTTAGATTTATCTTCAGCCTCCCGGATAGCAGACAGATTTTTGTTAATACAATTATCATATCGCTTGGGAAGATTATGCTTGGAATCCTTATTCCGGTCTGCTTTTCCCTGATGCTGAATGAAATAAAAGTGAAGTTTTTTAAACGAACGGTTCAGACAATTGTATATATGCCTCATTTTTTGTCTTGGGTAGTGTTTGCTGCGGTAGTCCAAAGTATATTTTCTTATGACGGGCCGGTCAATGTACTGCTGACGGTAATAGGAATGGAGCCTGTTATGTTTTTGGGAAGCAATCAGTGGTTTCGAACGTTAATGGTTACTACCGATAGCTGGAAAGAATTCGGTTATGGCTCGATCATTTATCTGGCGGCGCTTACGGGAATAGACCCGGGGCTGTATGAAGCAGCATCCATTGACGGGGCAAGCCGGTGGAAAAGGCTTTTGTATATCACCTTGCCGGGAATCATGCCGATTATCCTCATTATGCTGACGATGGCCCTGCCTAACATTTTGAATGCGGGTTTTGATCAGATTTTCAATCTATACAATCCGCTCGTTTACGAATCGGGAGATATTCTGGACACCTATGTTTACAGAGTGGGTATGTTAAAAAGGCAATACAGTCTGGGAACGGCAGTGGGATTGATTAAATCTGTAGTCGGAATGATACTGATATTAGCTGCGAATAAATTGGTCACGACATTTTCCGACCGGAGAATGTTCTAAGGAGGACAAAGATGAAAAAACGGAAAAAAATAGATTTACTGACCGTATTCATTTATGCGGTGGTGATAGTGATGGGCCTAAGCTGCCTTCTTCCGCTGCTGAATACGTTGGCGTTATCCTTTAGCAGCAGCGCGGCGGCTACAGCCGGTAAAGTAGGAATTATACCGGTGAGTTTCACGCTGAGCTCTTATCAGAAGATATTGAATGACCAACAGTTTTGGAGATCCTTTCTCATTTCGGTGTTACGGGTGATAGCAGGTACCTCGCTCAATATATTTTTAGTAATTACCATGGCCTATCCTTTATCCAAGAGCGGGAGAGAATTCGGAGCACAGAAAATATACATCAAATTCGTGATATTCGCTATGCTGTTTAACGGCGGCATGGTACCTACCTACATGGTAGTGCAGAAGCTGGGAATGATTAATACCCTCTGGTCTTTGATTTTACCGGGAGCAGTGGGCACAGGAAATGTTATCTTGATGATGAACTTTTTCAGGAGTGTGCCGAAATCCCTGGAGGAAGCGGCAGAAATCGACGGTGCCACCCCATTTCAGATTTTATGGAATATATTTATACCTGCATCGAAGCCTTGCATAGCAACTATCGTACTTTTTTGTATCGTAGGGCACTGGAACGATTATTTTTCGGGAATCCTGTACATAACGAAGGTACATAATTATCCCCTGCAGACCTATATTCAAATGATAGCTACTACCTTTGATATTTCCAAAATAACCGATATCAAAAAGCTGGAAGAGTTTCTCGCGATATCGGAAAGAACGCTGAATTCTGCAAAAATAGTCGTATCCGTCATACCGCTGTTATTAATTTATCCTTTTCTGCAGAAATATTTTACCACAGGACTCGTGGTAGGAGCCGTTAAGGAGTGAGAGAAGGACGAATGAAGAAAATATATAGAATTGATGCCAGCGGAAGGGCATTGGAAGAAAATATAGTACACCGAGGAGAGCTTCGTATTACATTGCTGACCCCTGCGCTTCTCAGGATAGAATATAACCGGGAAGAAGACTTCGTGGACGCGCCTACACAGGCGGTATGGTTCCGGAAGTTTCCTGCCGTGGATTATTGTCTGGAGGAGTCGGAGGAAAGCCTTTTTCTGGAAACTGCGCGGATATGCCTTAAATATAACAAGGACAGTAAAGCGGAGGATTTCCTGACAATCAGAATAAAGGACGAGGCGGGCAGGTATATCGGAAGATGGAAATGGACCGACGAGGTCCTGACGCTAAAGGGGACTGCCAGAACCCTGGATGAAACGGACGGGGCGGTAACGCTTGAGGAAAGTATTATTTCGAGGCAGGGATATTCTGTTCTGGATGACAGCGCCTCTTATTTAATAAAAGAAAGCGGTGAACTGACGGGGAGAAAAAGCATCGGCAAGGATATTTATTTCTTTGGATACGGTCATGCCTATCAGGAATGTCTGAAGGACTTTTTCCGGATGACAGGGAAGCCGCCCATGCTTCCCAGATTCGCTTTCGGTAACTGGTGGAGCCGTTATCACAAATATACGGAAGAGGAGTATAAAGCGCTGATAGAAAGGTTCGAAGAAAATGAAATTCCGCTGTCCGTGGCGGTAATCGATATGGACTGGCATATTACCGAGATTGACTCCGGAGAAGGGAGCGGATGGACGGGATATACATGGAATCGTGAATTGTTTCCGGAGCCGGAGAGGCTTCTTACATGGCTCCATGAAAAGAAGCTTCAAGTATCGCTCAATGTACATCCGGCAGAAGGAGTTTTGCCACATGAGGAGGCTTATGATGAAATGGCAGGAGCCCTCGGTATGGATACGAAGAGGCGGGAACCCATAGACTTCAACATTTCTGATCCTGAATTTCTGGAGGCATATTTTCAATATCTGCATGCTCCTAACGAAGCGATGGGAGTGGATTTCTGGTGGGTGGACTGGCAGCAGGGGGAAAAAAGCGGACTGCCGGGAGTGGACCCGCTATGGCTTCTTAACCACTATCATTATTTGGACAATGGAAAGGAAAATAAGAGGGCGTTGATTCTGTCTAGATATGGTGGAGCCGGAAGCCACAGATATCCGGTGGGATTTTCCGGCGATTCTATTATATCGTGGGAAACTCTGAAATTTCAGCCATATTTTACGGCGACGGCGGCTAATATTGGATACGGATGGTGGAGCCATGACATTGGCGGTCATATGCTGGGAGCATACGATGAGGAATTGCAGATTCGCTGGGTTCAATTCGGAGCGTTTTCCCCTATCTGCCGTATACACAGCTCGGCAAGCCCTTTCAATCATAAGGAACCATGGAACTATTCTTTGGAGACTAATATGATCATTACGAAGTACTTGCGGCTGAGGCATCAATTGATTCCCTATCTGTATACAATGAACAAGGTTTTTTCCTCGGAAGGGATTCCTTTGTTGAGACCTTTATATTATGAGTACCCGGAAAAAGAGGAAGCGTACCGTATGCCGAATGAATACCTTTTTGGAACCCAGATGATTTGCACTCCCGTTACTGAGCCTGTTATCGATGCAATACGGGTGGCTAAAGCGAACGCTTGGATACCGGAGGGTACCTATATCGATTGGTTCACCGGCATGATTTACAGAGGCGGGCGCAGGATAGACCTTTACCGGGGGATTGGGGAAATGCCTGTGCTTCTTAAGGCAGGAGCCATTGTACCGCTGAATGGAGATGAGAAGAGAAGAAACGGTACGGATAACCAGGACTTATTGGAATTGATAGTAGCTGCAGGGGCGGACGGAGAATTCGAATTATATGAGGACGATGGTATCAGCCTGCTTTTTGAAAAGGGAGAGTATGTAACCACGCAGTTTGAGCTGGATTACAGGAATGCCGGAGAGCTTCGGATCCATGGAGCAAACGGCGACTTGAAATTAATACCGGAGAGAAGAAAATACCGGATCCGCTTCCTTGGATTTGAAAAACCGGACACGATATGGGTAAAAAGAGATGGCACATTAGCAGAACTATCGTTTTACTATGAAGCGATAAGGAATGAAGCAGTGCTGGAATTAGAGGCAGGAGTTGATGAAGAGATTAGTATATCCTTTCAAGGGGGCATGCGATTAGGAAGCAATAAAGTACCGGAGAGATGCTTTCTGCTGCTGGATAAGGCTAAAATTGAATATACCGAAAAAGAGAAGATTTATAATATCATCACAAAAAACACATGCGTCAGGGCTTTGACAGGCTTGCTGAGCTTAAATATAAATGCTGAGCTTTACGGAGCGTTTCATGAACTGCTGCTTGCAGAGGAAGAATGAAAGAGGATAAATCTTATGGAAAAATGGCTTCAAAGTGTCTATTCCGATGGAACTGGACATTACGTCAGCGAGCCTTATCCTGCAAAGGGTGAATGGGTCGATATACAAATCAGAATGTTAAAAAATCAAAGTGTGAAGCATGTGCTTCTCCGTTCTAAAGAATTTGGAATTGAAAAATTAACCGAGATGAATTTGTTTAAAACGAAAAATGGATTGGATTATTACAAGGTGCAGGTCCGGATAAACGATCCGGTATACCGCTACCAATTCTACTTGGTTACGGAAGAGAAAATTTATTATTATACGCAGCACCGTATTACGGATCATATTCCCGATGAATCGATGGACTTTGTGATACTTGCGGACTATCATCCTGCCAAATGGATAAAGGAATCTGTTTTTTATCAGATTTTCCCTGACAGGTTCTGCAACGGAAATGAAAAAATCAGCGTTAAGGACGGGGAATACAGCTATCAGGGGCATCCTGCCATTCGGGTAAAGAATTGGAATACGCCTGCTGCAGACTATGGGCAGACGCACGCTCTTGATTTTTATGGGGGAGACCTGGAGGGAGTCATCAAGAAGCTGGATTATCTGTCGGAGCTTGGTATAAATGCCATATATCTGAACCCTATTTTCACATCCCCCTCGGTGCATAAATATGACAGTCTGGATTATTACCATGTGGATACTCATTTGGGCGGGGATGCAGCGCTGAAAATGCTGATTAAAAAATTGCATGAGAGAGATATGAAGCTCATGCTGGATATTTCAATCAATCACACAAGCTCCGCCGCACAGTGGTTCAATAAAGAGAACGAATTTTATCAAGCTTGTGTGGGAGCGTATCAAAATCCGGAATCGGAGCTCCGCCAGTTTTATTTTTGGGACGACAAGGGAAATTATGATACATGGTGCGGAGTGAAGACTATGCCTAAGCTCAACTATGGGTCTGAGGAGTTGAGAAGAAAGGTATATAAGAATAGAAACTCCGTACTTAAAAAGTGGATGAAAGAGCCTTACGGGATCGATGGCTGGAGATTTGATGTGGCAGATTGTCTGGCGAGAAACGAGGTGACGGATGTACATGAGGAAGTTCTTAAGGAGATAAGACAGGAACTTAAGTCCGAAAATCCCGATATTTATTTGCTGGCGGAGGACTGGGCGGACTGTTCGGAGGATCTGAAAGGAGACGCATGGGACGGAACGATGAATTATTACGGCTGTGCCCGGCCGATTCGTGAATTTGTGGGGGAAATCGATTTATTTCATGTAAGGAACCCGATACTCAGCCGCGTAACCTGTAAAATGACGGCGAAACAGTTGGCGGAAAGAATTACACAATTTTATGCGAAACTTCCCTGCTCCGTACAGTATCAGATGTTCAACCTGCTGAACAGCCATGATGTGACCAGACTTTATAATAATCCTGAGGTGAACACGGAAGAGCACAGAGGGGCGGTCGTGATGATGTTTGCATTGCCGGGGTGTCCTAATGTTTATTATGGAGATGAGATCCTTTTGGAGGGGGGGATTGATTCTATAGAGAGCTGCCGTTATCCCATGAATTGGAACCGGAAGGAGGAATTTACGGAGATTTATGAATTCTACCGGAAGCTGGCATGGCTGAAGAGAAGTTCCCAGGCGATGCAGGACGGGGGATTTCAGGTTTTTTGGGATAAGGATTACATATTTGCTTTCTCCAGATTTACGGAAAAGGAGGTTATCTTTGTTGTTTGTTCGACGGATGACAAAGAATATGAAATAATTCTTCCGATTGAGAATTATGGATTAGAGCATTTTCGGGAAAAAGAGGATTACTTCGGCGTTCCTTTGGATACGGAAAAAAGGGATGGAAAAATAATATGTCACATAAAACCCCACCAAAGTTATCTGATGAGGGTGCCCATAGAAAAATAAACATAGAAAAATTATGAGAAAGGCTAACTGTTTTTTGCCGGGGAAATAGGGTATAATGTTCTTATAATAACTATTTTAAAGGAGCATCGGTATGATAACGTTAAAGGATATCGCAAAAGAAGCCGGCGTAAGCAGTGTAACGGTTTCGAATGTAATTAACGGCAATTATAAAAAGGTATCCGCTGAGAAGATTGATGAGATTCAGGAAATCATTAAAAAACATCATTATGTTCCCAATGCGGTAGCGCGAAGCCTTGCGGTAAAGGAGTCGAAGCTGATTGGAGTAGTGATTCCTTATGTGGCTGAGAATGAGAACTTCCTGCAAAGTCCTTATAACGCGGAAATACTGGGTGTACTGGAAAAGTGGATTCGCAAGAACGGATACTATTTAATGGTAAGATGCGTCGATAGCTGCAAAGAGATTATTCCTGTAATCAACACGTGGAATGTAGATGGAGTGGTCTTTCTCGGAGCATATAGCCACGAAGTGAGAGAGTTGAATAAGCAATTGCGGCTACCGATGGTTTTTATTGATACATATGCGGATGAAAAAGAAATTGTAAATATTGGTGTAGATGATTTCAAAGGAGGTTATATCGCCACGAAATACCTGATCAGCAAAGGACATCGTTCCATTTGCTTCGTAGGGCCGTGCTATATTGAAGGAAATGTAGTAGAAAAGCGATATAACGGATACTTGAAGGCGATGGGGGAATGTGGCTATGGGGACAGTATTTCCAGCCAACATGCCATTGGAACCTCATATGAAGACGGCGTTGGCATAGGAAAAAAAATTGCGTTTGCAGAGGAAGAAGTCACTGCAGTCTTTGCCACGGCGGACATATTGGCGTTAGGATTGATTCATGGCTTGCGTTTGAATGGGAAGAGGGTTCCGCAGGACATATCCGTAATCGGGTTTGATAATTTGCAGGAATGCAGATATTCTACGCCACAGCTTACTACCATATCGCAGAATATTTCCATAAAAGCGGAACGGGCAGCAGATGCGTTGTTTCAAATGATTAGGGAAAAGAAGAAAATGTCCATGAATGAGATAATAGAGGTTGAGTTAGTGGAAAGACAGTCGGTCCGGCCCATATCGGGCGCGGATTAAAAGGGCAATGCCGCCAGGCGTTGCTTTTTTATGCAATAGAAAGTGCGTCTATTGTATAAAAAAGCGAGTGCATGGCTGTTCATGAGAGTGTGTCAGAAGCGCTGTTCTTTGTATCTTACAAAATATGTCGTAAAAGGATAGAAAACGACTAAATAATAGTGTGGAACTTCAAAGAAAAAAATGCTATACTGTAAGAAATGTATTTTGAAGGTTATAGCGTTACAAATGGGTAGATGATGCCCGCAGGGAAAAGGGTAAGGTATGAAAAACAGCATTAAGTTAAAAGGCAGATTAAAAAAATATTTGCAGACTTCCGTATATTTAGGTATTTTATTAGTTATCGTAAACTTAGGAATTTATTTGATCGATTACCGCGCAGGGCTGGTTCTTACATGCTTTGTTATTTTCTATTTCGTGGTAGTCTTATCACTTTTGCTATACAATAAACCGGTTATCATGAACGAGCTGATCAGTTTCGCTACGCAATATGGACAGATCCAGAGAAAGCTTCTCAGGGATTTGGACTTGCCTCATGCCCTGTTGGATGATGAGGGCAAGATTATCTGGACGAATGCTGCCTTCGAGAAGACCGTACATAAGAGCAGGGGATACCGCAAATCGATTACTTCTCTGTTCCCCACGATCACGAAGGAAAAGCTGCCCGGTGAAGCGGATGAAGTAGAATTCAGCGTAAGCTTCGAGGACAGCGATTATGTGGCTAAGCTTAAGAAAATATCTTTAAGGGATATGGAAGAGGGCAGTGATATCATCGAAGTGGAAGACTATGAAGGTTATTTGATCGCCCTTTATCTGTTCGATGAGACTGCTTTGAAGATAGCGCTCCAGGAGGTGGATGACCAGAGCCTTGCGGTAGGATTGATTTATCTCGACAATTACGATGAAGCGTTAGAAAGCGTGGAAGAAGTAAGGCGTTCTCTTTTGATTGCGCTGATCGACAGAAAGGTTAATAAGTACATAGCCGGTTTGGACGGCATTTGTAAGAAGATCGAAAAAGATAAGTTCCTCGTTATCTTGCGCAAGAAGGCAATCGCTTATCTTCAGGAATACCGGTTCGACTTATTGGAGGATGTAAAGACCGTCAATATTGGTAATGAAATGGCCGTAACTATAAGTATAGGTGTCGGATTGAACGGTCTTACCTATGCGCAGAATTATGAATTCTCACGAAATGCCATTGATTTGGCCTTGGGCCGGGGCGGCGATCAGGCGGTGGTAAAGACCCCTAACAACACTATTTACTACGGCGGAAAGAGTCAGCAGGTGGAGAAAAATACCCGTGTCAAGGCGAGGGTAAAGGCGCATGCATTGAAAGAGATTATATCCGGCAAGGACAAGGTTATCGTAATGGGGCACCGGAATGCGGATGTGGACAGCTTCGGAGCGGCGGTAGGAGTTGCACGAATCGCGCATACTCTGGAACGTAAGGTGCATATCGTCGTCAACAATGTGACTACATCGCTGCAGCCTATGGTCGAGATGTTCAAGAACAATCCTGAATACGATGACGACCTGATCATCAACAGCCAGCAAGCCATCGAGATGGTAGGAAACAATGCGGTGCTGGTAGTGGTGGATGTGAACAAGCCGAGCATTACTGATTGCCCGGAAATGCTTCGTTTGTGCAAATCCATCGTAGTATTCGACCACCACAGACAGGGCACGGAGGTCATTGAAAACGCGACGCTTTCTTATGTGGAGGCATATGCATCGTCCACATGCGAAATGGTTTCGGAGATATTGCAATATATCGGAGATAATATAAAAATTACGAGTACCGAGGCAGACTGTCTGTATTCCGGTATTATGATAGATACCAACAATTTTATGACGAAGACGGGCGTGAGGACCTTTGAGGCGGCAGCCTTTCTTAGAAGAAGCGGCGCAGATGTTACGAGAGTGCGCAAGCTGTTCCGTGAAGATGCGGCCGACTATAAGGCTAAGGCGGATGCGGTCAGCCAGGCAGAGATTTACCGCAATGCTTATGCGATTTCCATATGCACCGGAGATGATGTTTTGAATCCTACGGTGGCGGGTGCGCAGGCGGCCAATGAGCTGTTAAATATCAAAGGTGTGAAGGCCAGCTTCATTTTGACCGAATATCAGAATCAGATTTATGTCAGCGCCCGTTCCATCGACGAGGTTAACGTTCAAATCATTATGGAGAGACTGGGCGGCGGCGGACATATGAATATAGCCGGATGCCAGATGGAGGACAGGTCTTTGGCAGAGGGCATCGGCATCATTAAGCATACGTTAGATACGATGATTGAAAACGGCGAGATTTAAGCTTTTACGCAGAGGTTTTCAAATTTTGAAAGGAGTACATTTACGGACATGAAGATTATATTGATAGAAGATGTGAAGAGTTTAGGCAAGAAGGGGCAGATTGTGGAAGTGAGCGACGGCTATGCGCGAAATTTCGTGCTTCCCAAGAAGCTTGGCCTGGAAGCCACAGGAAAGAACATAAACGATCTGAAGCTGCAAAAGGCCAATGAAGAAAAAATAGCGTTGGAGCAGCTTAATGCGGCGGAAGACTTTGCGGCTGAAATGGAAAAGAAGGAGGTTATCGTAACGATAAAGTCGGGGGAAGGCGGAAAGACCTTCGGTTCCATATCCTCCAAGGAAATCGCGGAGGCTGCAAAGAGTCAATGCGGAATGGAAATCGACAAGAAGAAGATCCAGATGCCGGAAGCGATAAAGAGCCTCGGCGTATATGAGGTATCTGTAAAGCTGCATCCGAAGGTGGCCGGTAAACTGAAGGTAAGGGTTCAGGAAGAAAAATAAAAGATACGAAAAGTGAGAGGATGAAAAGTGGCGGCAATGGAAGAAACATTGCTCAAAAGGGTACTGCCCCATAGTATAGAAGCCGAGCAATCCGTGATAGGCGCTATGATTATGGATAGGGAAGCGATTGTTGTTGCCTCCGAAATAGTGATGGAGGATGATTTTTACAGCAAGCAGTGCGGGATTCTATTTGAGGCTATGATAGAACTGAATGATGAAGGGAAACCGGTGGATTTAGTAACGCTGCAGGACAAGCTGAAGGAGAAGGATATTCCGGCGGAGATGAGCAGTCTGGAATATATCAGAGATCTGATTACTGCGGTGCCTACTTCTGCTAATATCAAGTACTATGCGAATATTGTGGCGGAGAAGGCTACGTTGCGCCGGTTGATAAAATTAAACGAAGAAATAGCCAATACCTGTTATGTAGGAAAGGAAAGCCTTGAGGTTATTCTGGAGGATACGGAAAAACGCGTATTTAATCTGGTTCAGAGAAGAAATACGGGAGAATTTGTACCGATTCGCCAGATCGTCATGAACGCAATGGATCAAATCGAGAAGGCCTCCAGAAATAAAGGGAGCGTTACGGGAATCGCAACGGGTTTTATCGATTTGGATTACCGGACGGCGGGAATGCAGCCTTCCGACCTCGTTCTCATCGCGGCCAGACCGTCCATGGGAAAGACTGCTTTCGTGCTGAATATTGCTCAGCATGTGGCTTTCAAGCTTAATCAGACAGTAGCTGTTTTCAGTCTGGAAATGTCCAAGGAGCAGTTGGTCAACCGTCTGTTTTCCTTAGAATCCAGAGTGGATGCGCAGAAGTTGAGGACGGGAAGTTTATCTGACGGCGATTGGGAAAAACTGATTGAGACTGCCGGAGTTATCGGCAAGTCGAACCTGATAATAGATGATACCCCTGGTATCAGTATTGCGGAGCTGCGCTCCAAATGCAGAAAGTACAAGCTGGAACACGGGCTTAAAATGATTATCATCGACTATTTGCAGTTGATGTCGGGAAGCGGCAAGGGAGATTCCAGGCAGCAGGAGATTTCGGATATTTCCCGCTCATTAAAGGCCCTGGCGAGGGAGCTTAGCGTTCCGGTCCTGGCATTATCACAGCTCAGCCGAGCCGTGGAGCAGAGGCCGGATCATAGGCCGATGCTTTCGGACCTTAGAGAGTCAGGAGCTATCGAGCAGGATGCCGACGTGGTTATGTTTATTTACAGGGATGATTATTACAACAAAGATACCGAGAAAAAGGGTATTGCAGAGATTATCGTGGCAAAACAGAGAAATGGTCCAATCGGAACAATCGATTTGGTTTGGCTGCCGGAATATACCAAGTTTGCCAATATGCAGAAGTGATAATCATTATTTCAATTTAAGTTTATTAGATGAGATTACAAAAGAGGACATGTATAGTATACAGTCCTCTTTTTATGTATACGGTTGACGAAATAACCCGATAAAATACAAAATTCAACAAAACGTATAGTGAGTGGAAAGTGTCGGAGAAATAAACCGGAAAATATAAGAAGACAGAAAGGAGAAACAGGAATGGAAAGACAAACACGTTATTTAATTTCGGATGCAGCAAAGCTGGTGGAGGTAGAGTCCCATGTGCTCCGCTACTGGGAGGAGGAGCTTGGAATTCCGATTAAGAGAAACGAGCTGGGGCATAGATACTATACGGAAGAAGATGTGGAATGCTTTAAGGAGGTAAAAAGCCTGAAGGAGCAGGGCCTGCAGCTCAAGGCAATCCGTGTAGTGGTTCGAAACGGCAGGTTGGAGCGTATAAATGGCAATTCTGCAATCGAGAACGGGCTGCTGTATAGTGAAAAGTTAGAAAAGGTTAATGAGACCAGGAAAAAATCTTATGAAACTGGAGAACCGGATTCCGGAATGAACAAAGAACACGGAAGACAGATGATAGAGATCATTGCGTCTAAGGAATTATCTGAGCCGAGGAATGAGAGCGTCGGCTTCGGAGCTGTCGGCAGGGAAGAAAAGAGCATGCGCCTGCAAATACTATTGCAGCATATGATATCGGAAGCGGTAAAGGAGAGCAACAAGGAGCTGTGCGATGATATTAAGGAAAGCGTTCTCAAGGAAATGGATTACCAGTTCCGCCTGCAGGAGGAAAAGGAGGAGGTGCGGGAAGCCGAGAGAAGCAGGAGAGAGGACGAGCACTATAAGAGAATCGATGAGCTGCTTCGGAGCTACAGCAAAAAAGGAAGGAGAAAGGAGAAGGCAGAGGAGAGGCAGAATCGTATTGCCGCAAGAAAAAAGCCTTCAATCGTCTGATTGAAGGCTCAGGGAGCATTATTATAATGATATTAGCCCTGAGAAATAGCGCCAGTAGGGCAAACGCCTGCGCAAGAACCACAGTCGATGCAAGTATTAGCATCAATTTCGTATTGGCTGTCGCCTGCGCTGATTGCGCCAACCGGACACTGTCCTTCGCAAGAGCCGCAGCTTACACAAGAATCATTGATTACATATGCCATAATGATATTCCTCCTTAATATGTATCCTTATTGATAAATTGTTATCAAACTATACCTTATTTTAATATAAAACCGGGTCAAATACAAGTGAAACATAAAATATTAAATTACTATCTCTGACAGCCTCTAATGAGGCTGACCGGCCTCCGAGCGGCGCTTCTTGATTCCTTCAAGTATTACCTTTTTCTTTTCGGGAATCTTATTCTTATTCATAGCAGGAACGCCGGAAAGCTTGTATTCCATATTGAGCTGCTTATACTTAGCTTCTCCCATCGTATGATAGGGGAGCACGTCCAGCGCTTTCAGATTGCTGAACTGACCGATGAAATACCCTAAATCGAACAGATACTTATCGTCATCGGTAAGTCCCGGCACTATCACGTGACGAACCCACATATCTACATGCTTCTCATTCAGATACGCAGCGAAGGCGAGGATATCCTCATTGGGATATTCCGTAAGCTCTTTGTGCTTCAGGGAATCAATGTGTTTTATATCCAGCATGACCAAATCGGTCAAGGCCATTAATTGATCCAGCTTCGCGATCCACTGTGTATTCTGCGCCTTGTATATGATGCCCGAGGTATCGATGCAGGTGTGAACACCTTCTTTTTTGGCGATGGTGAATAAATCGATGAGAAAATCGATCTGAACCAGCGGTTCTCCGCCGGTTACCGTCATTCCTCCGCTTTTGTAAAAGGCCTTGTTCCTATTGTATTGTTCAAAGACTGCCTCCGGCTCCATGAGAGTGCCGGCATTCATTTCCCAAGTATCAGGATTGTGGCAATAAGCACAACGCATAGGGCATCCCTGCAAAAAGACGACAAATCTTGTACCCGGACCGTCCACCGTACCAAAACTTTCAATTGAGTGTATTCTGCCTTGCATGTCCATCTTCCTTTTCTTTTAAAAAGGGCCCTGAAACGGTTTCAAGGCCCTCGATAATAATTGCTTTTGCGTAATTATACAGATTCATGGAATGTACGTGAAATAACGTCATTCTGCTGTTCGGGAGTCAACTTGATGAAGTTAACCGCATATCCGGATACCCGGATGGTAAGCTGAGGATAGTTCTCAGGATGTTTCTGAGCATCCAGAAGAGTATCTCTGTTAAGAACGTTAACGTTCAGGTGATGCCCGCCCTTCGTTGCATATCCATCTAATAATGATACAAGGTTATCAACCTGTGCTGCGCTAATATCTGCCATTTTATTTATCTCCTTTCGTGATGGAAAAATCATCATTGAAATTTCTCTTTATCGATAGTCGTCCAAGCCCTGCTCCAAGGTAGGAACACTGCATGCTAACGGGGTTCTGGAACAGTCTGTACATCCCAAGGTCTGAACGTTTTTCGATTCTTCCTGAGAATTGTCTACATCCACGTTTATATGACCTATACCTTGAAGCATGCCGGAATCCAACATCTTTACAATATCGTCAATCATTGTTTTCTCGTCCATAACGAACCCCTTTCTTATTTCGCTTTATAATATAATTAGCTATTTAAATCTAAATCGATGTCGCCTGCAAATACCTTATCCTCTTTACCGAGAGCTCCCGGGACGATAGAGAAGGTATTAGAGATACCATCCTGTGCATCTTCGAAAGGAAGCTTTGCAACGGAAGACAGAGAGGCGATAGCACCATGTGTATCGCGTCCGTGCATCGGGTTAGCGCCGGGGGCGAAAGGCTGGCCTTTCTTACGTCCGTCCGGAGTGTTTCCGGTAGCCTTGCCGTAGGTTACATTAGAAGTAATTGTAAGTACGGACATGGTAGGAACCCCATTTCTGTAAGTGTGATGTCTTCTGATAGCAGTCATGAATTTGGAAACGATGTCGTGAGCAATCTTGTCTACGCGGTCATCGTCGTTACCATATTTCGGGAAATCACCAGTGGTCTTGAAGTCTACGATGATTCCGTCTTCGTCTCTGATGACTTCAACCTTCGCATATTTGATTGCGGATAAGGAATCGGCAACGATGGACAAGCCCGCGATACCAGTTGCGAAATAACGCTTTACATCCCTGTCATGAAGAGCCATCTGTGCTCTTTCATAGCAGTATTTGTCATGCATATAGTGGATAACGTTCAAAGTATTAACATATACGTCTGCCTGCCATTCCATCATATCTGAAAACTTTCCTATTACATCATCGTAATCAAGAACATCGCCTTCTATCTTGCGGTATTTCGGGCCGACCTGTTTCTTTGTCACTTCGTCTACACCGCCGTTCAAAGCATAGAGCAAACATTTTGCGAGGTTAGCACGTGCGCCGAAGAACTGCATTTCCTTACCGATTACCATGGAAGATACGCAGCATGCGATACCGTAATCATCCGCATGTGTCACTCTCATAAGGTCATCGTTTTCATACTGTATGGAAGAAGTCTGAATAGACATTTTAGCGCAGTATCTCTTGAAGTTCTCAGGAAGTCTTGTGGACCAGAGAACAGTCAGGTTCGGTTCCGGAGAAGCACCTAAGGTAGTCAGTGTGTGTAAATAACGGAAAGAACTTTTCGATACCAGGTGACGTCCGTCAACACCAACACCGCCGATGGATTCTGTCACCCATACGGGGTCGCCTGCGAAAATCTGGTTGTACTCAGGAGTACGGGCGAATTTCACGCATCTTAACTTCATAATGAAGTGGTCAATAAATTCCTGAATCTGCTCTTCGGTAAAGGTTCCGTTTGCCAAGTCTCTTTCTGCGAAGCAGTCGATGAAGGTAGAAGTACGTCCGAGAGACATAGCAGCACCATTCTGCTCTTTTACCGCACATAAATATCCGAAGTAAGTCGCCTGAATAGCTTCTTTTACATTAGTAGCCGGATTGGAAATATCGCATCCGTAAGAAGCAGCCATTTTTTTCATCATTTTAAGAGCTACGATCTGCTCGGAAATCTCTTCGCGAAGGCGCATAACATCATCGGTCATAACGCGTCCGGTAGAGTCCTTCTGAACAAGTTTGTCTTCAATTAATCGGTCGATGCCGTATAAAGCGACACGTCTGTAATCGCCAATGATACGTCCGCGTCCGTAAGCATCTGGAAGTCCTGTGATAATATGGGAAGAACGGCATGCTCTCATATCTTCGTTGTAAGCGTCGAAGCAGCCGGCATTGTGTGTTTTTCTATGAGTAGAGAAGAATTCGCTGATTTCGGGATCTACTTCGTAGCCGTTATCGGAGCAAGCTTTTTCTGCCATGCGGATACCGCCATAAGGCTGTAAAGAACGTTTGAACGGTTTGTCTGTCTGGAAACCGACGATCGTCTCTTTGCTCTTGTCCAAGTAACCCGGTCCGTGAGAAGTGATGGTGGATACAACCTTAGTGTCCATATCGAGAACACCGCCGGCTTCACGCTCTTTCTTCTGCAAATCAAGTACCATGTTCCATAAATCTTTTGTGTTTTGTGTAGCGTCAGCTAAAAAGGATTCATCTCCGTCATAAGGATGATAGTTTTTCTGGATGAAGTCGCGAACATTGACCTCATTTTCCCATTTGCCGCCTACAAAGTCTTTCCATTCTGGTCTCATTTTAAATAAGCCTCCTACTTTGTTATATGATTAGTTTTTTAATTATGCAATTCGGGCACACTTATTATAAGTGAAAGCCTCTTGCTGAGTCAAGCGACGGAATGTACTTTTTTAGGTACATTCACACGTTATGACAGTTTAAATATAAACTTTTTGTTAATATTATTAAGAATTCGGAATAGGTTGCCAGAAGGAGGAGAAAGTATTATACTATTAGTAGTTTTCCCAGAAAACATTTTTTATACAAAAGGAGGTAGAAAAGATGGCAGAGATAACTAAGGATATGACAATTGGTGAAATATTGAGAATAAATCCTAATGTGGCACCTATTCTTATGGAAATAGGAATGCACTGCTTAGGTTGTCCTTCCGCTCAGGGAGAAACATTGGAAGAAGCAGCTATGGTTCATGGCATACAAATAGATGACCTGATGGAAAAAGTTGCAGCGGTATAAAGTTCATATGAAAAAGAGGTGTGCCGGTAATCCGATACACCTCTTTCATTTGTACTTATATTTGACTTAGCGACTGTATGGCATTATTTTTTATAATGGGTTCAAAATGTTCTTCCAAATATGCTTCACTAGCCAGAGCATATTTTTCACTGGTTCCGTATTCGGATAAAATATTACATATTTTGTTAAATTCAACCGGAGTATGACTGCCTTTTGCTACTAACAGCACATAACGGCGATTGGTGTCATTTTTGTATAGGGAATTGCTTCCGCTGTAGTTTGGGGCCAGCACGTGAGAAATCCGAGCAACCACGCCGAGGGAATCGAAGGAGAAGATTCTGGTCAAGTCCTGATTCTCATGAATGGAGAAATCCGGTTTCCTGGCGACTTTCTTTTGCGATCTGTCTGGATTCGCAGTAACTTCATCCGTATCTTCCTGCGCGCCTGAAAATTTACCATCGTGAATCTTTTTGAACAAATCAAGTACGTCATCCGCACCTTCGGAAAGACTGTCTATCATTTCATCGAGTTCTTCTTCCGTATCGTGAACTGAAGGAGCAAATTTGGAAAAACGCGTATCCAGTTCTTCCGGGTCCTCCACCTTTGTAATGATAAGAACGATACAGTCTGAATTCAGTGGAATTGCTTCTATCATCAGCGGAATATCCTCAGCCTCGAATCCAAATTCAAAGGATGCTTGCTGCATCATATCTCGAAACAGATTTTTCGCTTTTTCGGTTCCGTATGCGAGTTCACTGATCTTTAATTCACGGTCGGCTAAATCTTCTCTGGTAAGTGTACAGCGAATCTGATGGTCGTTAACTTTTTCAATTTTCATGTTATCACATCCTTACTATAAGATACTGCCATTGTTTTATCTTGTGACTAACCTGAACCTATTAACCCTAAAGAATAATACTTTACAGTTAAATGTATATTATACTTAACGTAAGTTTAAGTCAATAGAGTTGATTCAGTGTTTAAAAAATTTTAATAAAAAATGGATTTTCTTTCAAGTTTTACTTGAAATATCCGGAAAAACTGGTTATAATTACTACTGCGGGATGTCTCTGGATAATTAGTATCGAAAGGAGGCATGGCAGTTTTATATATTTATTGTATCATTTTAAAGCATATATTGGAATATCTTTCACAGATTTAATAGTGATTTAATATTTCAATTCTTATCCTTCTATCTTATAGTATGGAGGATGTCTTACAAGCTTATGTGCTTGTCCGTCAAATAAAATTTTCCAACTAATTTTCACAATATTATAATTCGCATGTAGTTTTTTTAACAGGACAATTTTATTTTTATACCATTTATTTGATACGCGTCCAGACATTCCGTCACTGTCTATTATCGTCAATTTATCAAAAAGTATAAGAAAATTTATAAAAAATATATCACGGTTTTGCTGTTGGTCATACAAACGGTAACAATAATTCTCTGCGCAAAGATAAGCTTAGGCTTTGTTGCATCAAACAGGAAGACCCCCGAGACTGTAAGGTGCAGTGAAATAGGTGCCGAAAGAAACAAAATAAAAAGCCGACAAAAAAGTATTAAAAAGTCAAATTTGGTAATGACGGTATTAGAATAGTTTGTTATAATAAAGGACGATTGGAAGGGAGCTGGTTAAATGAAGAAATTGATTCCGGTAATAACTGCGGTCGTCCTTATTATCGTGGTTATTGCAATAAGCGTTGGTATAAAAATTGCGGATAAATACTCGTATTCGAAGGAGAGGGAGAATCTCGACGAATATTTTTCTATAGAGAGCGCCGACGAGGTGCCTATCGTTTTGCAGGACGAGCTGATCGAGGAATCTGCCAGGCTGATCGAGGGAACATATTACCTCGATTTGGCGACGGTTCACAAATACTTTAATGACAGATTTTACCAGGATGAGAACGAAGGCTTGCTGCTGCTTACCCTGCCGCAGGAGACGGTGCGAAGTGAAATAGGCTCTTCTCAGTACAGCACGTCAGCCGGCGATGTTTCCGAGGAATATGTCATTTCCAGATACGAAGGAGATACCTTCTATATAGCTATAGACTATGTGAAAAAATATGCCAATTTTTCATATGAAACCTTTACGGATCCGAACCGTATGCAAATTTATACGAAGTGGGAGGAACGTAAGACGGCGCAGCTTATCAAGGATACGGCAGTGCGCTATCAGGGCGGAGTCAAGAGTCCGATTTTAAAGGATGTGGCTGAGGGTGACACTGTGGTAGTCATCGAGGAAATGGAAAAATGGAGCAAGGTAAAGACTTCTGATGCCTTTATCGGTTATGTGGAGAACAAGCAGCTGGATAATTACGGTTCCCTGTCGCCTATTCCGGTTACGGACTATGAGGAGCCGGTATATACGAATATTTCCAAGCCCTATAAAATCAATTTGGCATGGCATGCCGTTGCAGGAACTGCGGGTAATGACACACTCGATTCCGCTTTGGCGGGAACCAAGGGAATCAATACGATTTCGCCTACATGGTTCGCGCTAAGCGATAATGACGGGAACTTTACCAGCTTTGCTACCAAGGATTATGTGACAAAAGCGCATGAGCAGGGAATAGAGGTATGGGGACTTATAGATAACTTTACTAATAAGGAAACGGTAGACACGTACGAGGTCTTATCCTATACGAGCAAACGCACCTATCTCATTGAAAATTTGATAAGTACGACTCTGGAATATGGCTTGGACGGAATCAATGTGGACTTCGAGGAAATCAGTCAGGATGCGGGTGATCATTTCATACAGTTTATCAGGGAACTGTCTGTTGCCTGCAGAGCTAATGGAATAGTGCTTTCGGTGGATAATTATGTTCCGACAGGCTATACGGACCATTATGACAGGGCGGAGCAGGGAGTTGTGGCGGACTATGTAGTCATCATGGGCTACGATGAATATTATAAGGGAAGTTCCGAAGCAGGCAGTGTAGCCTCCATCGGGTTTGTGGAGAATGGGATCAAGAAGACGGTGGAGCAGGTTCCTCCCGAAAAGGTAATCAACGCAATTCCTTTCTACACGAGAATATGGGAAACAAAGGGAGCCGAACTTACCAGCCAGGCGGTGGGAATGGATCTTGCGGAGGAATTCGTGTTAAATCATAACATCGAGACGAGGTGGGATGAGGAGACCTGTCAAAACTACGGAGAGATACAAGAAGGTGACAGCTTCTATCAGGTATGGCTGGAGGACGAGCAGTCCATAGAGGTCAAGTTAAACATTATGCAGAAGTATAATATCGCCGGCGTAGCCGAGTGGAAATTGGGATTCGAGAAAGCATCTGTATGGGATGTGATCGGGAATTACCTGAACCAATAGAAAGTGTTCATTTTTCTTTCTTATATTTCATAGATTGAAGTAACGGCAGGAATATGAGCGGGATATCAATGATAGATGAAAAACAGAAAAAAATTTTAAGTATTGTGATGGCGGTAATTCTCCTGGTGTCAATGTATTTTGTGGCAAGGGAGAGTGCCGCCTATGTTAATGCGGACAAAGTTATCTCGGGGAAAGGAGGGGACAGCTCCGAGGAAATCTGTGTCGTCATCGATGCGGGGCACGGAGGAGCGGATCCGGGTAAGGTAGGAATTAATGGAGCCTTGGAAAAGGATCTGAATCTTCAAATCGCCAATCGCTTGAAGAAATTTCTCGAAGCGCAGGACATAAAAGTAGTTATGACGAGGACGGACGAGGGCGGCCTGTATGATGAGAATGCTTCCAATAAAAAGGTTCAGGACATGAAGCGGCGGATTGCTATTATTGAAGAGGCTCAGCCGAAAATTGTGGTAAGTATTCATCAGAATAGTTATCAGGAAGAATATGTCCACGGTGCTCAGGTTTTCTATTATACCGGCAGTGAAACGGGGAAGGCGCTTGCGAAGCTGATACAAAACCGTTTTGTGATTAATCTGGACCCCGAAAATAAGCGGGAAGCAAAGGCAAATGACAGTTATTACCTATTAAAAAAGACATCGGTTCCTATTGTTATCGTGGAGTGCGGATTTCTCTCCAATAGAGAAGAGGCGGAGAAGTTGAAAACGGAGGTTTATCAGGAAAAGGCGGCTTGGGCGGTACATATGGGGGTATTGCAGTACCTGAATTCACAAAAATAGAAATGGCGGTCTCCCTGTTGTTGCAATTTACCATACATAAATAGAGACAAAAAAAAACGATTGTGGTATACTATACGGGGTGAACTTAAATGGATACAAAAACAATCCGTATGGATGAACAAAATATAGATTATGAAGCTTTAAAACAAGCCGGAGATATTATTAAAGCCGGCGGTCTGGTGGCCTTTCCTACAGAAACCGTATATGGGCTCGGGGGAGACGCATTGAATGAGGAATCTTCGGGGAAAATATATCGTGCCAAGGGCAGGCCCTCGGACAATCCGCTTATCGTCCATATTTGTAAGCTGGAGGATATGGATCCTATCGTAAAAGAGGTAACGCAGGCGGCGAAGCTGCTTGCAGAGGCTTTTTGGCCCGGTCCCCTCACTATCATATTGAATAAATCGGATAAGGTGCCTTATGCCACCACCGGTGGATTAGACACGGTGGCTATTCGTATGCCGGAGCATAGAACGGCACTGGCCTTCATAGAAGCGTCCGGAGGATATATTGCAGCGCCAAGCGCCAATATCTCCGGCAAGCCAAGCCCTACCATCGCGAAATATGTGGCGGAGGATATGGATGGCAGAATAGAGATGATCATCGACGGCGGTGAGGTGGGCATCGGATTAGAGTCCACAATTGTGGATCTGACGGAAGAGACTCCCATGATACTGCGTCCCGGTTACATTACGAAGGAAATGTTAGAAAAGGTTCTGGGCGAAGTGAAAGTGGATGGAACTATATTAGGCGATAGCTTGGAAAAGGCGCCAAAGGCGCCGGGAATGAAGTACAGACATTACGCGCCTAAAGGCAGGCTGACCATTATCGCAGGGCTTCAGGAGAAAGTGGTCCGGGAGATAAATGACAGGGCATTGAGCATGCGGAAAATGGGAGAAAAGGTCGGAATTATCGGGACGGATGCCACCGTTTCCCTTTACAGTGCAGATAGCGTAAAAAGTGCGGGAAGGCGGGAGGACGAGGAGTCCATCGCAAGGGCGCTTTATCGGATACTGCGTGAGTTTGACGATGAGGATGTAACGGTGATCTATTCTGAGGCCTTCGATGAGACTTCGGAAAATGGGGGAATTGGACAAGCTATTATGAACCGGCTGCTGAAAGCGGCAGGACATCATATAGAAAATATGTAGAACAGTATAAATAAGGAGGCGCTTATGTCTATCGCATTAGGATGTGACCATGGAGGATATGGTCTGAAACTGGAAGTTATTAAATATTTGGAAGCGCAGGGTATTGCATACAAGGATTTTGGCAGCAATAGCCTGGATTCCTGCGATTATCCCGAGTACGGACGTGCTGCGGCAGAGGCAGTAGCGTCGGGAGAGTGCGAGACGGGAATCGTCATCTGCACCACAGGAATTGGAATATCCATCACGGCGAACAAGGTCAAGGGTATTCGTTGTGCGCTTTGCTCGGATACGGTTTCCGCAAGGCTGACAAAAGAACACAATGATGCCAATATGCTCGCCCTCGGAGCGGGTATCGTAGGTACCAATCTGGCGCTTGGAATTGTGGATACGTTTCTCCATACGGAATTTTCCGGAGAAGAGAAACACTGCCGGAGAATCACCAAGATCGCGGCAATCGAAGATGAACTTTTGAATTAAATTAAATATAAAAATGTAACAGCATACACAGGAGGTATTACAATGGCAAAGGTAGTAATTATGGATCACCCGTTAATTCAGCACAAAATCGGTTATATCAGGAGAAGAGATACCGGGACGAAGGATTTCAGACAGACAATTGGTGAGATTGCCATGTTAATCTGCTATGAGGCTACAAGGGATTTGCAGCTTTCCGATGTGAAAATAGAAACTCCCATCTGCACCGCCACGGCAAAAGCGTTGAAAGGAAAGAAGATGGCGATCGTTCCGATTCTTCGCGCGGGACTCGGTATGGTGGATGGTATGCTGACACTGATTCCGGCGGCAAAGGTTGGGCATATCGGCCTATACCGCGATCCGGAGACTTTAAATCCGGTGGAATATTACTGTAAGCTTCCGGCTGACTGTGCGGAAAGGGAAGTGTTCGTAGTGGATCCGATGCTGGCGACGGGAGGTTCTTCCGTAGCGGCGATTCAGATGCTAAAAGATAAAGGCTGCAAGAACATTCATTTCATGTGCATTATTGCGGCGCCTGAGGGAATCGAGAAGATGAAGAAGACTCATCCTGATGTAGACATGTATGTAGGTGCACTGGACGAGAAACTAAACGATCACGGATATATTGTTCCCGGCCTGGGGGATGCGGGAGACAGAATATTCGGAACCAAATGAGAATGATTTTTCTAAGGGGGATACATGAAGAGAAAAAACTATATTTCCTGGGATGAGTATTTTATGGGGGTATCGAAGCTTTCGGGGATGAGATCCAAGGACCCCAGTACTCAGGTTGGGGCGTGCATTGTCAGTGAGGACAATAAGATTTTATCCATGGGATATAACGGTTTTCCGGCAGGCTGTTCCGACGATGAATTTCCATGGGAAAGAGAAGGCGATATATATGATACTAAGTATGCCTATGTGACGCACAGCGAATTAAATGCCATATTGAATTACCGGGGCGGCAGCTTGGAGGGGGCGAAGATATACGTGTCGCTTTTTCCCTGCAACGAGTGTGCGAAGGCCATTATTCAATCCGGTATCAGGACCATCGTATACGACAGCGATAAATATGCGGATACGCCCACGACCAGAGCATCCAAGCGGATGCTGGATGCGGCGGGAGTGAGATATTACCAGTACCAGAGGACGGGCAGAAAAGTAGAATTAGAAATGTAAAGGGGACCCTTTCGGTCACCGGGCCAAGGCGGGTAGGATAAATGAAGCATACAGGAAAACAGAATATGGCGGCAGTGCTCATCGCAGCATTGCTGGCAGGGGGAATACCCATGACAACTGCGACTACTGCGTATGCGACAGATGCTACCAGAAAAAAGCTGCAGGAAGCGCAGGATCAGAAAAGCCAGACGCAGTCTGACTTGAACCAGACGCAGGAAGACCTGCAGAACTTGAATCAGGAAAAGGACTCGCTTCAAGGAGCGCTGAATACACTCAACAGTCAGTTGAAGGAGGTCAGCAATAACCTGGAGGAGCTGGAAGCGCAAATCGACGATAAAGAAGCCGAGATAGAACAGACGAAGGAAGACTTGGCAGATGCAAAGGCCACGGAAGAGCTTCAATATGAGAGCATGAAAAAGCGGATTCAGTTTATTTATGAAACACAGGATTACGTCATGCTGGAAATGCTTTTTGCCTCCGCGGATTTTTCCGATTTTCTCAATCGCAGCGATTATATCGATCAGCTTTCCGCTTACGACAGGAAGAAGCTTAAGGAATATACGGAGACGAAAGAGCAGATTGAGGCGGCGGAAAAACAGTTAAAGGTAGAAAAGCAGGAGCTGGATGACTATAAAGCTCAGGTAGAAGTGGAAAAAAGCCGGGTATCCGGGCTGGTAGGACAGACTGCCACGAATATCGCCGGAAAGAAAACTGAAATATCACAGGCGGAAGCTGATGCTCTGGCATATGAGCAGAGCATAAAGGAGCAGGAAGAAAATATTGCCAAGCTTCAGGCGCAGCTTGCTGAAGAAATCCGACTCTCCCAATTGGCGGCGCAGTCGGCATGGAGAGATATTTCCGAGGTAAGCTTTGCGGAGGGAGACAGGTATCTTCTTGCGAATCTCATTTATTGCGAAGCCGGCGGTGAGGGCTATGCCGGACAGCTGGCGGTAGGTGCGGTCGTTATTAATCGTGTACTTAGCTCCGTCTATCCGGACTCGGTGGTTGGAGTCATCTATCAGGGCAGTCAGTTTTCCCCCGTGGCAAGCGGACGGCTTGCAATCGCTTTGGCGGAGGGAAAGGCTACGGCCAGCTGCTATCAGGCTGCGGATGATGCTATGAAGGGAAATACCAATGTCGGAAACTGCGTGTATTTCCGTACTCCCATCGAAGGGCTGAGCGGCATTAACATTGGAGGACATGTATTTTATTAGGCTTTAACATAAAAAGGCATGACAATTCTTTGAAAGCAAAGGAATGTCGTGCCTATTGTTAATCTATAAAATATCCTCGATATATTTCTGTAAGGTAGAAAACTTTCCGGCATATATAATCTGAAGCAGGCAATTTAGGCGAAGCAGGCATTTCTTTATCAAATCGCACTGCACCAATTCTTTGTCCAAAGCAGTAACCAGCTCGTCCAGATCCACGACTTTCACGAAGCCGTCGGGATAGATGATGACGTCCGCCAGCAGGTCTAAGGTAGTCAAAGTATTCTGGGCTTCGTCATGAATATATTCCACAATATCGCAGTACCAGTATAAGAGAGAGCCGTCCTCGCGGTAGAACTTGCTCACCTTGAAGCCCTGCCCCAGAAAATAACAGGAATAACCGTGGTGCAGATTCTTTTTCGGCTTTAAAGCGTTCCATTTGGTAATGATTACTTCATCGTTACATGTGACGATAATATCGTCCTTCAGTAAAATGCACTCATCCGGCATGATTCTTTTACGGTAAAGAGTAGGGTTTGTCATGCGTCCTCCCAGAATGCCGCAAAGCGAAAAAAGGAGAGTAACAGCTCGCGGCTGATTACGGTTTGCAGTAAAGGTATATATGCTCAAATATTACACTTGCCCCAAACAAAAGTCAAGCGAGAAAGTCAAAAAAGGGAAAAACGCATATGATAACATAAAAAATAATCTTTTTATAAAGGAAGTTGCTCATGTATAATCAAAGAATTTTGCCCTTTTATATGACATATCCGCTGCCCCTCTATTATCAGGAAGAAGATACGGCGATGAGAGATTTGGAGTACTTACAGCAGATGTATCCGATAGAGGCGAAAAAGTACCAGAAAGTAGTAGCCAGCATGTTGGATAAGCTGGATTATGAAGGCAGTATGATTTATGACGAATACCCCGATAAGTGGCAGATGTACAGACTATCCCAGAATATCTTAGACGTTATCAGAAAGCAGGAAGAAGATGCGAGGCCGGGTGAGGTTGTTGCGCAAGAGAAACTGGATTCGATTTCAGATGTGGTGCAGATTATTCTTTGCTATGAAGTTTATAAGAGAAGACATAATCGGAGCCATAGCGGTATTTTAAAGTTTTAGTTGTAGTTTTATAGTAAAGTCAGTAAAATATAGTCATGGCATGAATTGTCATGGCTATATTATTGTACTCTTATAGGAAAGTACGTCCTATAAGAGAAAAGCCCTTCGGGCAGGATGCGCAACTGCGCGCACGGAACAAAAGCTGTGCTGTCGAAGTATTAAGTCGTGTGGGTGTGCGAAGCACACTTCTGTTCCAGACGTTTAGGAAGAGGATAAAAAATGGAAGAATTGTTGCAGGAAGCAATCGGAGAAGGGCTGTACCAGATTATTTTAAGCAATCCGACGGATAAGGAAAACATGAGTAAGGTGAAGATACGCCCTGTAATATTGCAGGATAGATTGTGTTTTCAGGAAACCACATATATAGGAGCGCAGGTATTTCACGAGAATTTCGATAAGGAAGCTTTGATAGTGCAGATTATGACACATATGTCGGGAAATTTCCGCCAATGCGAGATAGAGACTACGCAACTAAAGGCCACCGTGCTCGTAAGCAAAAAAGGAAAAGTAACGATCAATAAAAAGGCGGCAGCAGGACAGAAGAAAATCGATTTGTCCCATAACAGGGTGAAAGCATATATTTTAGAGGAGGGAAAGGTAGTTCCTTTTCTCGTGGATCTGGGGGTTCAGACCTTGGATGGAAAAGTAGTAAAGTCCAGATATGATAAATTTAAGCAGATTAACCGTTTTTTGGAATTTATTGAGGATATTCTGCCCACACTTCCTAGAGGAAGAACGATTAAAGTCATCGATTTCGGATGCGGGAAGTCATATCTTACGTTCGCCATATACTATTATCTGAAGATATTACAAGGATTAGAAGTGGAGATTATAGGCCTGGATCTGAAAAAGGACGTGATCTTACGCTGTAATGCCTTCGCTTTAAAATATGGGTACGAGAGCTTAAGATTCTTACAAGGAGACATCAGCACCTTTGAGGAGGCGCAGGAAGTGGATATGGTTGTAACCCTTCACGCATGCGATACTGCAACCGATTATGCGCTGGCAAAAGCAGTAGGATGGAACGCTAAGGTGATTTTATCTGTTCCATGCTGTCAGCACGAGGTGAACAGGCAGATTGCATGCGAGGAGCTGGCCCCAGCACTTAAATACGGGTTGATCAAGGAGCGGATGGCAGCACTCCTTACCGATGCGATACGCGCCAATATTTTGGAAGAACAAGGCTATGAAGTACAAATACTGGAATTTATAGATATGGAGCATACGCCCAAGAACATTTTGATACGTGGGATAAGGAAACCGGAGAAGGCCGGAAAACACAGAGAAACGAATGTGAAAAAAATGACAGGCCTGATGAATGTGGAAACTACCTTGCAGAAGTTAATGCAGTAAAACGGAGTATTTATATTATGAAGTCAATGACCCGCGAGCAGTAACCAAAGCCAAGTTAGCCTGGCGCGTTGCTTTCGGGAGAATAAGGAAACGGAAAATGAAGAAAACAGCGATAAAATGTTTATATCTGGCGGCTGTGTTTTTTGTAGCTCTTTTTATTATCAGTGCGGTGGCAAACCAGGGCAATACCGAGATGACGATGGAAATGGGACCGGCGACATATCCGGTTATCCACATGGTGGTAGGCGGCAGAGAGGTAAACAGTCTGCATGGATATAAGGGAAGCATGGAAAGCAGCTACCAAAGGGACAGTATAACGCCCCTCGGACAAGGGAGAAAAGTGAATATTGCCGTGGATAAATACGGGGAGACGATAGAAGGGCTGTCCTTTGAGGTGCGAAGCATTGACGGAGATAGGCTGGTGGAGAGCACCCAGCTTACCGAATATCAGGAGACGGAAGAGACCATCGAGGCGGAATTCTCCATAAAAGATTTAATCGAAGAGGATACGGAATACATGCTCGTGCTGCTCCTTGCCGACGGCAATGGGAGGACGATTTATTATTATACGAGAATTATCCAGACAGAAAACTATTTTGCTGATGAAAAGGTAGATTATGTGTTGGATTTTCATAGGAGAACCTTCGATAAGGAGGCTGCGAAGGAGCTTACCAAATATCTGGAATCCAATTCTGACGGAGATAATACGACCTACAGCAAGGTGACGATACACAGCAGCTTCAATCAGGTTACATGGGGAGACTTGTCCGTAAACAAATTAACGGAGCCCGATATAACAATAAAGGAACTGGCCTCCCAGACCGGAGCCCTGGAGCTGAATTATCTTGTATCCATAGCGGACGGTAAGCAGACAAAGCTTTACCGAATCAAAGAATTCTACTGGATACGCTATACCTCCGACCGGATTTACCTGCTGGACTTCGAGAGGACAATGAGGCAGATCTTTGACGAGAAAGCAGATGTTTACAGCAATAATAAGATCGATCTGGGGATAACCCGGCTTGAGGACATTGATTTGGCTGAGAGCGATGGCGGAAACGTAGTAGCGTTTACCGACGGGAACCGGCTATACTGTTATAATGTTACCGACAATAAGCTTTCTCTCTTATTCAGTTTTTATGACGGAAATTATGACGATGAAAGGACCATTTGGGAGAAGCACGAAATAAAGATATTGAACGTGGATGAGGCGGGAAATGTCCAGTTCATCGTCTACGGATATATGAACCGCGGAAAGCACGAAGGAGAGGTCGGGATATCGGTATATCATTTCAGCGGGCTTTTGAACACGATTGAAGAACTGGCCTATATACCCAGTGCAGGCTCCTACGAAATACTGAAGGCAGAGTTGGAGCAGCTTTCCTATATCAATAAGTCGGCAATCTTCTTCTTTATGCACGAGGGCTCCATTTATGCGGTGAATCTGGAGGACCGTACCTGTGAGGTCATGGTTTCCGGTCTGATAGAAGGCAGCTATAAAGTGTCGGACTCCAACCGGATGGTGGTATGGCAGACCGGAGGAGACCAATATGCCAGCAAAAAGCTGATACTTATGAATCTGAACACAAAGGAAAAGACAGAAATAGCCGCAAGTGAGGAATCGGAAATAGCGGAGGAATATATCGCGCCATTGGGCTTTATGGACGAGGACTTGATATACGGTCTGGCTAAAAGCTCAGATGTGGTTCAGGACAACACCGGAAGCATACTATTTCCTATGTATAATATCAAGATACAAAACGAAAGCGGAGAGGTGCTTAAGACTTACGAGCAACCGGGAATTTATGTGGTCGGCAGCGAGATTCAGGGCAATCAGATCAGCCTTTTGCGTTTGGAGAAGGATGAGGAAACAGGAGCCTATACCGAGATTTCTAACGACCAGATCGTAAATACGAAGATAGAGACTGCTGGAAACAATACGGTGGAATCCGTTCTTACGGACAAATTCGAAAAAATAGTGCAGATAGTTGTAAAGAGCAATATCAATATGAAAACCTTAAAATGGCTGACACCAAAGGAAGTGTTGTTCGAGGGTGGAAGGGAAATTGCGCTGGAAGAAAATGAAACGGAAGCTCCCCGATACTTTGTATATGGAAAAGACGGGGTGGAAGGAATCTTCACCGATGAAGGAAACGCGGTCAATCTGGCCTATGAGCTTTCCGGCATAGTAGTGAATGAAAGAGGCGATTATATCTGGATCAAGGGGAACAGAAGCTTGAAGAACCAGATCATGGCTATTAAAGAGGCGGCGATTACCGAAGAAAAGAACAGCCTTGCCATATGCCTGGATACGATTCTGCAATATGAAGGCGTAATGCGCAATTCGGAATATCTTTTAAACCGGGGAGAAAACATACTGGATATTATGAAGAGCAATCTGGAGGGAGTTCAGGTTCTTGATTTGACGGGATGCAGTCTGGACGCTATATTATATTATATCAATAAGGATATACCGGTGCTTGCAACCTTAAACGACGGCAGTGCAGTTTTGATTGTGGGCTTCAACGAGCTCAATACGGTATTGATGGACCCGCTTACCGGTACGATTTACAAAAAGGGAATGAATGACTCGAAGCAGATGTTCGAAGAAAATGGAAATCGCTTTATCACCTATATTAGGGGTGAATAATGTAAAATTGCGTATTTAGGCTGTTCGCAACCGATGGTTGCGGCCATTCAAACTAGAATTGGTAGTGCAACCGGGGGGCAATTTCTATAATTAGCTCAAAGGAGTTCCCGATGTGAAAATTCCAAATGAAGTTTTTCACATTAAGAAAAGGAGAAAGTATTATGAATATTGAAATTGCAAATCGGTTAGTGAATCTGCGAAAAAGCAATAACCTGTCGCAGGAAGCCTTGGCCGAGAAGCTTGGAATCAGCAGGCAGGCTGTGAGCAAGTGGGAAAGGGCGGAGGCTTCACCGGACACGGATAATCTAATATTACTGGCGAGGCTGTATGGAATATCTCTGGATGAGCTTTTAAAGACGGAGGACGAGATTTCACCTCGCGGAGAGGAGACGAGGGAGACTTCAGATTCTGAAGAAGGGCTTCAAAACAGCGATGATGATGAATACGTTCATGTGGGCTTTGGAGGGGTTCATGTGAAGGATAAGGACGGAAGCGAGGTTCATGTAGGCTGGGACGGTATACATGTGGACGACAAAAAGAGCAGAGATAACGTTCATATCGATAAAAAGGGAGTATATGTAAATGGACAGAAATATGACAAGGAATGGTTCAGACATTATCATCATTTCCCTTTTACTCTGGTTATCGTGCTGCTTTATATTTTGGCAGGAGCGTTCTTTAACGCATGGCATCCGGCATGGATGCTATTCCTTCTGATCCCGCTGTGGAACAGTTTCTTATCAGCGATAAAAAATGAAAATATGCATTTTTTTTCATATCCGGTATTAGCTACGCTGCTGTTTCTTTGCGCCGGCTTCTTTACAAACGCATGGCATCCGGCATGGGTGATTTTTCTGACGATTCCGATTTACTATTCTTTGGTTTCATATATGCAGAGCCTTAGGAAGGAGCGCGAATATGAAGAATATCGTTCTCCGTATTCGGACGAAGATACGGAGGAATAGATATGAAAAGAACGTGGATAGGGTTCATCGTGTTTTTATGCGGAGCAATCGTAATCTGTGCGGCGTCTGCAGCCTATGCAAGGCAGCATAATTATGGTTCTTTCCGCTTTATAGGAGGATTTGGAATGGTAAGCTTGAAAAACACAGAGGAATTTGCGGTCGATGGAATTGAGAATATAGATATTTCATATAGTTCGGAGAATATCGTTTTTCTAAAAGGAGAGGCGGATAAAATCGTTATAAAGGAATATCTCTATGAGAACAGAGAAGATCATACGAAAATGGAAACAGAAGGAAATACGCTGTATGTTAAGAAGAATGAGGGGATGAACGTGACCTTTACTCTGGGCTTTTTGACAGGAAGCGAGCGAATCGAAATATATTTGCCCGAAGCCTTCAGCGGAAGCGTAACGGTCACGGCCTCCAGCGGAAATATCACTTCGGATCCGGCGTGGAGCTTCCGGGAGTTCTATGCGTCTGTAAAAAGCGGAAATATTACCTGCGAAGCGATCGAGGCAGAGAAAATCACGGCAGAAACTTCCAGCGGAAATATTTTCTTCGGTATGGCTCAGGGAGAAAGAACCGTTACTGCATCCAGCGGGAATATTGTGGTATCTTCCGGGGCAGGAAACACTTATGTGTCTGTTTCCAGTGGAAACATCAAGGTGGAAGGAGCATCGGGGAGTTTTAAAGCTTCAGCCCATAGCGGTAACATCGAAGCTGAATTAATCAGCCTGGGAGAAACAGTGGAAGCGGAGACGAGCAGCGGTAACATCCGGCTGAATATCCCTAAGGACAGCTCCTTTTCCTATGAAGTAAATGCAGGCAGCGGAAGCATAGATACCGATTTCGATGAATACCTTTCCTACAACAAGAGAGGCAATGCGGCGAGCGGTACCTATGGAGCAAATGCAACGACATCGATAAGGACCAGCACCTCAAGCGGCAATGCGGATGTGAAGTTTCGCTAAATCAGCAGTTATGGAGAGGAACAGATAGCATTTTTTTGTTTAAAGTTTGAAAGGAGCCTCTCGGCTCCTTTTTATGTAATAGGATTAGGATGTCAAAAGGTCCTTTTGCAAACGTCTCAAGTCAATATGCTCAAAACAAAAAGACTCCTGCTCCAAATTCCAATATATAAGAAGTTCTAAATATTTACATAGGCGCAGTCGTTCTTTTTGTTTTGGTCATATTGACCAGAATGTATTTATAAAGGACCTTTTGACACCCTAATCGTAATAGGAAAATGCGCCTATTACATAAAAGCCCTTCGGGCATGATGCGTAGCTGCGCGCGCAAAACAAAAGCTGTGCTGCCAAAGTATTGGGCCGCGAGAGTGAGAGGAGTACACTTTTGTTCAATTTATTGATTGAAAATACGGTTTCTGTATTTCTCCAGGGCAAGGAGCAGAAGCATTCCTAAGACCCCGCAGGAAATGATTTCCCCAGCGGTAACGGTAATTACGGAAAACCACAAGGGGCGTATGCCGTAAGCGTAAAGCAGCACGGGAGGGATCACGATCATGTTAGCAATGATGGGCGGAACAGGCGCCAGCCATTTATACCGGCGAAGCTTATAAGTGAAGAACGCGCCGGCCAGGGTGGCGAGACTTCCGAATATAATATCCGGCAGAGCGCACCCTGTCAGTATGTTGCTGAGCAGGCAGCCGATAAACAATCCGGGTATTGCTGCGGGAGTGAAAAAGGGAAGAATTGTAAGAGCTTCCGAGAAACGGACCTGCACCGCGTAGTTGGCGAGGCCAAAGGCATTGGCTACAAAAGTGAGCACAACATAAATAGCGGCAATCATCGCCGCCTGGACCATTAGTAATACTTTCTTGTTCATATGAATTTGTCTCCTTTAGTTTTGTTTTTTTGCCGTTTTATGAACGGGTCGGTCAGGAAGGTCTCGAACTGACCGGGTGTTTGCAACTTGATAAGTGTATCATAAGTATGGGTGAAATTCAAGGTTTAGTCTATGGTATTCTTCGTCAGCCACACTCCTGAGCGGTAACGGAGATAATAAATAACCGTTCTTACGGCCCATTCGATTCCCATACAGATCCACACACCCTGAACACCGAATCCCAGAGGAAGAGCGAAGAGATAGCCCAGTCCCACCCTGATGACCCACATGGTGATAAGAGAGGAAATGGAGCTATAATTGGCATCGCCTGCCGAACGAAGGACGCAGGGCAGGATATTGGATGCCGACCAGAAAAAGGGCATTGGAATGGCCGCGATCCAAAGCAGGATATATATTAAGGATAACGTCGCTTCCGGCGCCTGATACAGCTCCAATATTAAGGGCATGAGAGGCATGAATACCACTAAAGATAAGATGACGATAAAGGTCCCTAACCATATGAGCTTCGCTCCGTAACGCTTTGCCAGCTCCTTATCTCCGGCACCGATGCACTGGCCTACTACAGTAATGGCAAGAGTACCTACCGCCATCCCGCTGGAATACAGGATAGAAAAGGCAGAGCTTGCGATGGCGTTGGCTGCAACGCTGATCGTACCGAGGAAGACGATATAAGTCTGAACAAGCATGCCGCCTCCATTAAAGAATACTTGTTCCAAGGCGAAGGGGACACCTATTTTAAAGACGGATCTTAACATAGAAGGATTAATATGGAAAATGTTCTTTGTATAAATCCTGAATATACTTTTGGGGCGCACCAATAAAAAGACCGCGAAGCCGCCGCCGATAAGTCTGGCAATGTTTAAGGAAAGGACTGTTCCCATGATATCCATATGAAAGCCGTTGATAAAGAGCAGGCTGGCGAACAGATGGATCAGATTGATGAGCATCGTAAGGCGCAGACAGATTTTCGTCTCTCCCAGTCCTCGAAGGACCGCAAAGGAACCCACATAAAAGGAATGAAAGATCATGGAAAGGGATACTCCGATGAGGTAGCTGCAAGCCTTTTCCTTGACGACGGGGTCCGCCGCTCCAAATAAGGTATATACCAACGGGTTTGAAAAAACGATCAAAAGAGTGCATAAAGCCCCGGCCGCCAGCGAGGTGGCGAACATTACCTGCCCGGCGGCAGCACGTATCTTCTCCGTTTCACCCCGCCCCTTATACTGTGCAACGACTACGGTGCCTCCGGCAGCGATGGCATTGAAGATGGAATAAGTCATCATATTCAAGGGAGATACGAGGCTGACCGCGGATACGGATTCCTGACTGGAGGAACTTATCATAGCCGTTGTAAGCAGCCCGATGATGTTGATAAAAAACTGATCCAGAATAAGCGGAAGCAGCATAGAAAATATTTCTCCATAGGAAAATTGATTGCTTCCAAACTGTTTGTCCAAAAATAAATCGGCCCTTGAACCGGACCGGATAAGTGTAATTTTATGTGCGGAGTGCAGTTTCATAGAATCATTATGCCTTTCTCATATCCTGCGGACTTCCCTCCGCAAGCGCAAATTTTTATCCATATAGTTTGAACGGATGGCCGTTTAAACTATATGGATAATAAAATACTTCATCTTTATAGGCCGGAACACTAATCATCCAGCTCCCCGTTCTTATATTTTGCCACAACGTTCTGGATACGTTCGTTAGGATCTAACAAATCACTGATAGAAGCATCGTGGTTCAAGGTATCGATAAGGTATGCAATATACTTGCTCATGTCACAGGTGATGTACCATTCCCTGGAAAGCAGTTCCGGCGTCTGATAGATTAAGTTGGTGGTAAGCACTCTGTCGATGTTCTTGTCCTCAAAGGCCTTGTCAAAACCGGAGAGGCCATTGGTAAAGAGACCGAATGTGGAACAGATAAATACCCGGCCCGCCTTTCTTTTCTTAAGCTCAGCCGCTACTTCGAGAGCGCTTTCGCCGGAGGAAATCATATCGTCGATGATAATCATATCCTTGCCCTCTACGCTGGTTCCAAGGAATTCATGAGCAACAATAGGATTCCTGCCATCTACCACTCTCGTATAATCACGTCTCTTATAAAACATACCCATATCCAGACCGAGCACGTTGGCCATATAGATTGCGCGTCCCATACCGCCCTCGTCGGGGCTGATGACCATCATATGATCTGAATCCAAGGTCAGACCCTGCACATGATGGAGAAGTCCCTTGATGAACTGATAAGTGGGCTGTATCGTCTCGAAACCATGAAGAGGTATCGCGTTCTGTACTCGCGGGTCGTGTGCATCGAAGGTAATGATATTGTCTACGCCCATGGCAACCATTTCCTGAAGCGCCAGCGCACAGTCCAAAGACTCTCTCGTGCTTCTTTTGTGCTGTCTGCTTTCATATAGAAAAGGCATGATAACTGTAATTCTTCTCGCTTTACCGCCTACTGCAGCAATAATTCGTTTCAAATCCTGATAGTGATCATCGGGAGACATGTGATTTTTATGTCCACATAAAGAGTACGTGAGGCTATAGTTTGCCACATCAACAAGGATATAGAGGTCGGTTCCTCTGACGGATTCCATGATAATTCCCTTTGCCTCACCGGTGCCGAAGCGGGGAACCTTCGCGCCAAGAATATAAGATTTACGCTGATAACCTGCAAATGCGAGAGAGTCTTTGTGTTCACTTTCTCTTTCCGTCCTCCAATTTACAAGATAGTAATCAACTTTCTCCCCCAAAGATTTACACCCTTCCAAAGGAATGATGCCTAGAGATCCGACGGGAATGGTCTCAAGATTTCTTTTTTCTTCACGCTTTGCCATGAAAAAATCCTCACTTTCTGCTGCGCAGGTATTTAATTTGCTCTGTTTAGTTTTTTATATATTCGGATATCCGGTCCGGATAATTTACATAATGTATAGTTGCTGGTAATCCTCGAAAATATTCTGTCAGAATAACGCACTCGCAGTTCCTCCAGCGAAAGGTTCGTAGAGATAACTGTGGACTTGTGCCGGATGTGGCGCTCGTTCAGACAAGAAAAGAGCTGGGAAGAAGTATAATTGCCCGTAACCTCCGCACCCAGATCGTCGATGATTAACAAATCGCAGTTATAAATATCGTCGCAAGCTTCACCTAGCCCGTTTTTATTCCTAAACCCATAGGTAAGCTGGGATAAGGTCTCAAAAAAGGAGGAGGAACTGAAATAAAGGACGGAACGGCCCTTTTCGATCAATTCTTTTGCGACGCAGCCGGACAAAAATGACTTGCCAGACCCTACTGTACCATAAAAGAATAAATTTTGATAGATGGAATCAAAATTTTCTATAAATTTCTTGCAAGTGTTTACGGCGTCCATAAAAAGCACGAGATCATCATCCTTATAATATTCATAAGAAAGATTGGAAAAATTCTCATGCTGTAACATCTTGCTGATGTGAGACTGCTCGTAAAGCATGGAAATTTCGAACTGGCGGAAGCAATGACATTTCTGTCCGTCTATGTATCCGGTATCCTTGCATTCGGGGCAATCGTAAACCGGCTCCAGATAATCGGAAGGATAGCCGTAGGAGACCAAAAGGTTCGTCTTGCTTTCAGAAAAATTTTTAATGATCGTTTTCAGATCATCGAGAGCGGAATCGTCCCCGCTTAAAAGCTTTTTCCCATGTTCTACGGAAATGGAGGCTATAGAGTCTTCGAGTTCCTTGTAGCCATCCACATGCTCATAAATATAGGCGCGGCGCTTCTCCAACAAATGCCGGTTCCTGTCCTGCTTTTCCTCATATGTGCGAATAATGAAATTATATTGAACATTATTTAACGTCACAGCGAAGTCTCCTTAAGTTATCGGATTTTTAAGAGTTCCTTTTCCAGCGTCTCGAAGTCATAATCATGCTGCTTGAATTGATTAAAAGCATTGTTCGAAACGGATTTGGGCAGTGTGCGTGAAGTCTTACCGCGCAGGAATTTCTCATCCTCCTTTGCGATATCGGGAAGATGGTGTACACCCGCATTGTGCCAGCTCTTTAGAATAGTATCGGCATATTCGAAACGGTGCTTATCCGTTCCCATGACGGTGCGCTCACAGGCAACGCGGATCACGTCCATGTCAAAATCAAGCTCCTTCGTCCAGTGGCGGATATAATCAGCCTCCTTGGAAGTGGGAGAAGTATTCTTGCCCAGAGCGTTCATGATGTCATAAACGGATTTATCGTATTTGTAAGCATACTTTTCTGCATCTTTTGGATTGGTAATGCCCGACTGTGCCCAGCTGACAGCCACTTTTTCTATGTAACGGAAGTCCTTCTTGCCGCGCTCTACACAGTACTGGACTAAGTAATCAATTAAGTCCACGGAAAAAGCGAGCTTATCCGAAATGAAGAATATGGTTCTCACTTCGGAGGGAGATAAGGTCTTTCCTATGTATTGTTCCACAATAAATAATAATTGCGAGGTTTCTTCTTTTGATTTGAATTCTTTTAACTGGTCTAAGGAATAGGACGGCCTTTCATAAGACTCCTCGCTTAACTGTTTATCCTCAGAAGCGGAAGCCGGTTCTGACACAGCATCTATGTCCGGAGAAACGGGCTCCTTGACGGCTCGTGCCGCTGCCGGAGCGGCAGGCATAGGGTCGCCGTTTATCTGCCGGTTTAAATCGAGAAGATGAATTCCGATTAAATTTCTGGCTTCGTCGTATTCTAATGAAAGAAGGCGATTCTTTTCCCAGTATTTGAGCGCACGCATCACGTCTTTTTCCGTATGGTTAAATTTGTCCGCAATATCGGACAGACTGCAAGATAGATTGGCATTCATCATACGGATAAGATAAATGTATATTTTAAGCTGTGCATCGTTAGCATCCTTCATATATTCGTCAATAAAAATATTGGATACAGCCGTTGCATCCACATAGTTGTCCTTATAAATTGTTAAACGCCCCATTTATCTCACCCGTCTTCATTATATGTTACTGCTCACTCCGTTCTTATATGAACAGTAACCATTATATTACTATACTCATTTCAAAGCAAATTGAATTATAACATACCCCCTCTTAAAAATAAATAGTCAATTTGCCGGAAAACGCCGTAAATACGCCATTTTCCAGAAATGTGGACGATGTGGATAATGTGGATAATTATAGCGGCAGGAAGGATGCACGGTAGGTAAATATATGTAAAATTCATGTAAAAACCAAGGGTTACGGGAGGAATTTCCTAAATGACAGAAAAGCTAAAATATCCACAAATTCTAAAAGGGATAGGGCTCTTAAAATTGTGGATATTGTGGATAGCTATTTTTTTAGAAGATTTTCCCCCACTTTTACGATGTCTCCGGCCCCCATAGTTATCAACAAGTCATTTTTAACACAGCTCTCTGATAAAAAATTCTCGATTTCTTCAAAAGAAGATAAATAGAAGCATTCAGCTCCCAGTTTATTTATTTCCGCTTGAAGATTGGCGGAGCTGATTCCCAGGTTATCAGTCTCTCTGGCCGCATATATATCGGAAAGGACAACCTTGTCTGCAAGGGAAAGAGCTGCCGCGAATTCCTTTAGGAAGGATTTCGTCCTTGTATATGTGTGTGGCTGAAAAACGCACCACAATGTGTTGTGGGGATAATTTTGAGCAGCTTTCAAGGTCGCGGTAATTTCCGTAGGATGATGGGCATAATCATCTATAATGGTAATACCGTCTTTTTTACCCTTATATTCGAAACGCCTGTCGGTGCCTGTAAAATGCAGAAGCGCTTTTTTCACCGTATCGCTGTCGATGCGAAGGACGTCGGCGAGAGCGATGGCAGCCATGGCGTTGTGCACATTATGTTCTCCGGGAACCATAAGGGAAAAGTCTTCGGCTAAATTGTTTCTCCGGTTCAGCGTAAAGGATGCATGAGCCAGCCCGTCAAAATGCAGATCGGAATAACTGTAATCGCAAGAAGGAGTGGAGCCGCAGGTAATGACCCGGCAAGTCAGTCCCCTTGTGATTTCTTCGTAATTATCGATGTCTCCGTTAATGATGAGAGTTCCGTCCTCCGGCAGCAGCTTGGCAAATTTATGGAATGAAGTGCGGATATCATGAATATCTTTAAAGAAGTCGAGATGATCCTCTTCTATGTTAAGTATAATTCCGATCTTCGGAAAAAAGCTTAAGAAGCTATTGGTATATTCACAAGCCTCCGTCACGAAATATTCGGACTTGCCTACCCGGATATTGCCTCCGATGGTCTTAAAGATGCCGCCGATGGAAAGTGTAGGATCGCAGTCGTTCTCGAGGAGAATCTCCGATATCATAGAGGTGGTAGTAGTCTTGCCGTGGGTGCCGCTGACGGCGATGGGAAGCTTGTAGTTTTTCATCATCTGCCCGAGAAGCTCGGCTCTCGACAGATGGGGAATACCCATTTCCTTCATGGCGATAAACTCGGGATTATCGGGATGGATGGCACTGGTGTACACGATGAGGTCGATATCATAGGTCAGATTCTCTGCTCTTTGTCCGTAGTGGACAACCGCTCCCTTCTCCTTTAAGGCTTCGGTCAGAGGCGATTGTCTCATATCCGAGCCGGATACTCTGAAGTCCTCCGTCAGAAGAATCTCGGCGAGACCGCTCATGCTGATGCCGCCGATGCCGATGAAGTATATGTGAATAGGGTGTTGAAAATCAATGTTGTACATAACCGCACTTCCTGTTCTTTTTATGCTTATACTGTATTGCCCGGAGCGGACGATATGTCTTTTCCCTTGGACGATACGCATACTATATTATACTCACATAGCCGGAAAAAACCAATAGCAATTTGAGTCGGAAATTGTCGGAGAAGGAAACAAGCCCCGTAAAATGGCACGTTTTGACTAAAAGTGACCGTATGATACGCAAGAAACTCCAAAAAAATATATAAAATATACAAATAAATTTCTTTAAATGTAAAAATATTGTAAAAAACTTACATAAAAAATGCCGTAAATTGAAAAGTATTTTGTAAAAAATATTCACTTTCTTAGTATAATATGGTATAATCTAAAACACAATATAGTAATTACTTAAGTGTGACTAACAGGTAAGACTGATAAGAGGTGATGACATGATTAAAAAAGAAATGATTGCCATGTTGTTAGCTGGGGGACAAGGAAGCCGTCTGGGGGTTTTGACATCGAAGGTGGCAAAGCCGGCGGTAGCCTTCGGGGGAAAATACAGAATTATCGATTTCCCTCTCAGCAATTGTATTAACTCCGGTGTGGATACGGTGGGAGTATTGACCCAGTATCAGCCTCTTAGGCTGAATACACACATAGGAATAGGTATTCCGTGGGACCTTGACAGGAATATAGGAGGTGTAACGGTGCTTCCGCCTTATGAGAAGAGCACCAACAGCGAATGGTATACGGGAACGGCTAACGCTATTTATCAGAACATTGATTATATCGACAGCTTCAATCCGGACTACGTGCTGATACTTTCAGGAGATCACATCTATAAAATGGATTACGAGGTAATGTTAGACTTTCACAAGGAGAACAACGCTGAAGTAACGATTGCGGTCATGCCGGTGCCGATGGAGGAAGCGAAGCGGTTCGGCATCATGATCACCGATGACAGGAAGCAGATAACGGATTTCGAGGAGAAACCCGAGAACCCGCGAAGTAATCTGGCTTCCATGGGGATTTACATATTTAGCTGGAAGGCTCTGAAGAATTCCCTGATCATGAATTCGGAACAGCCGGCGCTGGATTTCGGCAAGCATATCATTCCATATTGCCATAGGCAGGGCTCGCCGCTGTACGCATATGAATTTAACGGCTACTGGAAGGATGTAGGAACACTCAGTTCTTACTGGGAGGCCAACATGGAACTTATAAACATTGTGCCTGAGTTCAACCTGTATGAAGAATATTGGAAAATATACACGAGAAGCACCATACTGCCGCCCCAGTACATATCCTCCGAGAGTGTGATCGAAAAGAGTATCATCGGAGAGGGCTCCGATATTCATGGCGAGATATACAATTCCGTAATCGGCTGCGGCGTTGTCATCGAGAAGGGGACCGTGGTGAGGGATTCCATCATCATGAACGAGACGCATATCGGTTCGGGCTGTGAGTTGAACAAGGTAATTATCGCGGAGAATGCGGACATCGGGAACAATGTAAGGATGGGGATTGGCGATGAGGTTCCTAATGAGACAGATCCGCACATCTACAATGTAGGAATGGTTACAGTGGGGGAGAAGAGTGTGATTCCTGAAGGAGTGACCATAGGAAAGAATACCGTAATCTTTGGAGTCACAGCGCTGGAGGACTACGAACAGGCAAATCTTTTAAGCGGGAGAACATTGATAAAGGCGGGTGAAGAACATTGAGAGCGATTGGTATTATTTTAGCAGGCGGCAACAATCACAGAATGAAAGAATTATCCCAGAAGCGCGCGGTATGTGCGATGCCTATTGCAGGAAGCTATAGAAGCATCGACTTTGCTCTTAGCAATATGTCTAACTCGCATATTCAAAAGGTGGCGGTATTTACACAGTACAATGCCAGAAGCCTGAACGAACACTTAAGCTCCTCCAAATGGTGGGACTTCGGCCGCAAACAGGGCGGATTATTCGTCTTTACGCCGGCAGTTACGGCGGAGAGCAGTTACTGGTACAGAGGAACGGCGGATGCTATTGCCCAGAACCTTACCTTTTTGAAAAACAGCCATGAGCCGTATGTAGTAATCGTCTCCGGTGACGGTATTTATAAGATGGATTACAACAAAGTGCTGGAATATCATATCGATAAGAAGGCGGATATTACGGTTGTATGTAAGGACATGCCGGAGGATATGGATGCGGGAAGGTATGGCATCATCAAGATGAATGAGGAGAGCCGTATCGAGGAATTTGAAGAAAAGCCTATAATGGCCAGATCCAGCACCGTTTCCTGCGGTATTTACATAGTAAGAAGGCGCCAGCTTATAGAGATGATAGAAAAGGGTATGGAAGAGGATCGTTATGACTTTGTAAAGGACATTCTTATCCGTTACAAGAATATGAAGAGGATATACGGCTACAAAATCAAGTCGTACTGGAGCAACATAGCGACAGTTGAGGACTACTTCCATACGAATATGGATTTTTTGAAGCCGGAGATCAGGGACTATTTCTTCAAACAGTATCCCGACGTATATTCCAAGGTGGATGATCTGCCTCCTGCGAAATACAATGTGGGAGCAAATGTGAAAAACAGCCTGATTTCCAGCGGAAGCATTGTAAACGGCACGGTAGAGGACTCCGTTATCTTTAAAAAGACATACATCGGAAATAATTGCTACATAAAGAATTCCATTATTCTGAACGATGTCTACATCGGGGACAATACACATATTGAAAACTGCATAGTGGAGAGTAGGAATACCATCAGGGCCAATTCCTACCATAAAGGCGAGGAAGGTATTAAAGTTGTGATAGAGCATAATGACAGATATGTCATATAGCGACAAACCTATGATTAGCCAAGGGGGATAAACGACATGGATATTACAGACGTAAGAGTGCGTAAGATCACGAAGGAAGGAAAGATGAAAGCAATTGTATCGATTACCTTGGACGAAGAGTTCGTAGTTCACGATATCAAGGTGATTGAAGGAGAGAAGGGGCTTTTCATTGCAATGCCGAGCAAGAAAGCGACAGATGGAGAATACAGGGATATCGCCCATCCGATCAATTCCAGCACAAGGGAGCGGATTCAGGCGACCATACTGGAGAGCTATGAAAAAGCGCTTTTGGAGCCGGACGAAGAAGAATAGGATAAGAATAAAAAAAGAACAAAGAAAAACATGCGATAAAAACGGGAATGCTCTAAATGGGCATTCCCGTTTTTACGTAATAGATAGATATCAGCACTCTTTTGATTCCTCCTGAATAATAGCTTGTTGAAATGTAGAAGGTTTAAGGTTAAAATGATGTGTAAGCGTTAACGGATGATAGGAGAAATAAGGTTGAATAAAAATGCGTATTCAACTATTGATTTGAGTGCGCGTCGCAACGTGCAGATGGGTATAAAGATGTTTATTATTGCAGGCCTGGGAAATCCGGGAAAAGAATATGAAAATACAAGACATAATGTAGGTTTTAAGGTGATAGATGTCCTTGCGGATAAATATAATATAAGTGTAGCCGAATTGAAGCATAGAGCGATGATAGGGAAGGGCTATGTGGGCGGTCAGAAGGTAGTTCTGGTGAAACCGCTCACGTTCATGAACCTGAGCGGAGAAAGTATCCGCCCGGTTATCGATTATTATAAGGTGGAAGCAGAGAGCGATCTGATCGTCATTTCGGATGACATCAGTCTGGAACCGGGGCAGATCCGTATCAGGAAAAAAGGGAGTGCAGGAGGACATAACGGGCTGAAGAACATTATAAAGCAGCTTGGACACGACAACTTTCCGCGAGTGCGCATAGGCGTGGGTGAGAAGCCGAAGAATTATGATCTCGCTGACTGGGTGTTGGGACACTTCAATAAAGAGGAAAAAGCGGCGGTGGATGAAGCGTTGGACAAGGCAGTAAAAGCGCTGGAAATCATGCTGGCAGACGGGGCGGATACCGCCATGAATGAATTCAACCGCAAGGTATCGTTATAAATATAATAGATGGACGATGGCCGCAAGGAACAAAAAATAACCAGGAGAGGAATACTTAGATGAGGACATTTACCGCACCCTTGTACGAGCTGGGTGAATTCGAAGAAATTACAAAGCTCCTTAGTAAGCCACAGGCGGCAGTGTCGCTGATGGGATGTGTGGATTCGCAGAAGCTTCATATGGCATATGGGCTCAGCGAGGGCTTCAAATATAAAATCATTGTTACTTATAACGACCTGAGGGCGAAGGCGATATTTGAAGATTGCAAATTATATGACAGGAATGTCACAATGTATCCGGCAAAGGATCTGATCTTTTATCAGGCGGACATTCACGGCAACCAAATCGTTACGGAAAGAATAAAGGCGCTAAGAAGAGTGATCGAAGGCAGACCGCTTACGGTGGTGACTACCTTCGATAGCTTTATGACGCCTCAAGTGCCTCTGTCCGTTTTGGAAAAGAATGTGATTCGCATAGACTGCCAGGCTTCTGTGAACGAAAGAAAGCTTGCCCAGAAGCTTGTGGAAATGGGATATGAGAAGAACTATCAGGTGGAGGCACCGGGACAGTTCTCCATTCGCGGCGGCATTGTAGATATTTTTGATTTGACGGAAGAGAATCCTTATCGAATCGAACTGTGGGGAGAAGAAGTAGAATCTATCCGGAGCTTCGACATCTTAAGCCAGCGTTCCATAGAAAGGCTGCAGTCCATCCGCATTTATCCGGCTACGGAAATGGTCCTTACCGCTGAGGAAATGAAAAAGGGTATGGAGCGGGTAGAAGCAGAGTCCCGAAAATGCGGGGACAGATTCCGAAAGGAGTTTAAAACCGAGGAAGCGCACCGCATTACCTCGCAGATTAAAGAGCTGAAGGAGCAGATTTTCGAGTTCAAGGAGGCGGCAAATCTGGAAAGTTACATACGCTATTTCTATCCGGAAACGGTTTCCTTTATGGAGCTCTTCGATAAGGACAAGAGCTGTATCTTTATCGATGAACCGGCACGGGTGAAGGAACATGCGGATGCGGTGGAACTGGAATTCAGGGAAAGCATGATGCACCGGATGGAAAAGGGTTACGCTTTGCCCGGGCAGGCGGATCTCCTGTTCGGCTCGGAAGAGGTGGCTGCCAGGATGGCGAAGAACAGAGTGGTGACCTTGGCGGCGATAGACTTGAAGAACTCGCTTTTCAAAGCGGATAAGAAGTTCGATATCGGAGCGAAGAGCGTCGCTTCCTATAACAACAGCTTCGAGGCTTTGCTTAAGGACTTGAAGCGGTATAAGAAGGGCGGGTACCGGGTTCTTCTTTTATCCGGTTCAAGAACGAGGGCGAAGCGGCTGGCGGAGGATTTAAGAAATGAGGAGCTGACCGGTTTTTACAGTGAGGATCCCTTTCGGGAAATACAGCCGGGAGAGATAATGACCTTCTACGGCCGTGCGCAGAAGGGTTTCGAATACCCGCTGATAAAGTTCGTCGTTATTTCGGAGAGCGATATTTTCGGCGCGGAAAAGAAGAAAAAGCGGAAGGTCAAGAAATATGAAGGTCAGAAGATCAACGGTTTCAATGACCTTAAGGTGGGAGATTTCGTAGTCCATGAAAATCATGGACTTGGCATCTATAAAGGAATTGAAAAAGTCGAAGTAGAAAAAGTGGTCAAGGACTATATTAAAATCGAATACCGGGACGGAGGGAATCTCTATATACTCGCCACCGGTCTGGATGTGATCCAGAAATATGCCTCAGCCGATGCCAGAAAGCCGAAGCTCAATAAGCTGGGCACGCAGGAATGGAGCCGGACGAAGAGCAAGGTAAAAGGGGCGGTAAACGAGGTGGCAGGAGACCTTGTGGAGCTGTATGCGGTAAGACAGCAGAGAGAAGGTTTTGTCTATGGAAAAGATACGGTATGGCAGCAGGAGTTTGAAGAGATGTTTCCCTACGAGGAGACGGAGGATCAGATGACGGCCATCGCGGCGACGAAAAAGGATATGGAAAGTGCGAAGATCATGGACCGCCTCATTTGCGGAGACGTAGGCTACGGCAAGACGGAAATTGCCATTCGTGCGGCGTTTAAAGCGGTTCAGGAAGGTAAGCAGGTCGTATACCTGGTACCTACCACCATTTTGGCACAGCAGCATTACAACACGTTTGTACAGAGAATGAAGGATTTTCCGGTACGCGTGGATCTGCTTTCCCGTTTCCGGACGCCGGCGGAACAGAAGAAAACGGCAGAAGACCTGAGAAAAGGCCTTGTGGACATCGTCATCGGCACCCACCGGGTGCTTTCCAAGGATATTGTTTTCAAGGATCTCGGACTTCTTATTATCGATGAGGAGCAGCGTTTCGGAGTGGCTCATAAAGAAAAGATAAAGAATATGAAGGAAAATGTGGATGTGCTTACCCTCACGGCTACGCCTATACCGAGAACACTCCATATGAGCCTTATCGGCATCCGTGATATGAGCGTACTGGAGGAGGCACCGGAGGACCGTCTTCCGATCCAGACCTATGTACTGGAATATAATGAGGAAATGGTAAGAGAGGCTATCGTCAGGGAGCTATCCAGAGATGGCCAGGTTTACTATGTCTATAACAGGGTAAATAATATCGCAGATATTGCGTCGGGAATCGCCGAGCTCGTGCCGGAGGCGAACGTTGCTTTCGCTCATGGCCAGATGAAGGAGCATGAGCTGGAAAAGATTATGTATGACTTTATCGGAGGTGAAATCGACGTACTGGTTTCCACTACGATTATAGAGACCGGTCTGGACATCTCTAATGTGAATACGATGATCATCCATGACTCCGACAATATGGGACTTTCCCAGCTTTATCAGCTCAGAGGGCGAGTAGGACGTTCCAACCGCACCGCCTATGCGTTTTTGATGTATAAGCGGGATAAGATGCTGAAAGAAGTTGCGGAAAAACGTCTTGCGGCTATCAAGGAATTTACCGATTTGGGCAGTGGCTTTAAAATTGCCATGAGGGATTTGGAAATACGCGGTGCGGGCAATCTGCTGGGCTCGAAGCAGCATGGACATATGCAGGCGGTAGGATATGATTTGTATTGCAAGATGCTGAACGAGGCGGTAAAGAACCTAAAGGGAATGAAAACGGAGGAGGATTTCAATACCTCTGTGGATTTGGATGTGGATGCATTTATTCCGCCGTCCTATATCATGAATGAATTTCAAAAACTGGATATTTATAAGCGGATCGCAGGTATCGATAATAGTGCGGAAAGCGATGATATGAAGGAGGAATTGCTGGATCGTTTCGGAGAAATCCCTAAATCGGTGGATAACCTCCTAAGAATCGCTTTGGTGCGTGTAAATGCCCACAAGCTTTACATGCCTGAGGTGCGGGGACAAAATGGCGAGATACGCTTTTTGCTGAACTCCGATGCAAAAATAAGAGCGGAGAATATCCCCGCCCTTTTGAAAAAATATCCCAAGCTTTCATTTAACGCCAAGGGTACTCCCTTTTTCCTCTTCCGCTACAAAAAATGTGCGGTGGTAGAGAAGGATGCGGAAAATCTGCTGACGCTGACTGAAGAGCTGCTCTCGGATATGAAGAAAATACTGCTCGATGAAAGCGCCGCTTTGGATTAAGATTTTTCTATTACAATATAGGTGACATACGCTTCGCCCAGCTGATACCCAAGCCTCTCTGCCAGCATTACGGACTCCTTGTTCATGGCGTCCCAGCTGGGATAAAGCCCCCGCTCCAAGCATTCCAAGATCAAGCGGGAGGCGCAGATGAGAGCGAGGCCCTTTCTGCGGTATCCGGCGAGGGTGTCCACTTCAATTTCGATACCCTTATCATAGACGGTATAAGAAGAGGCCCCGGAAACGATGGCGTCTTCGCACATAACGACAAACCCCAGCCCATGTTTTTCATAGGCTTCGTAGCTGCCGAATACGGAACATAAGTCTCGAAGCTGCTCCATCATCAAAAGACGGCGGTAGATAGCTTCATCTATCTTACGGAGAGAATATCCGCCGGGAAGATTTGCAATATTGCCGGAAAGCGTTTCTTTATGGAATGCTTCCGGTTTTTTTATGGTATAACGCATAAATCGTTCAAAGCTTTCAGGATAAGCTTCTTCGATAAGAACGTCCCACCCAGGACTTTCCGGAATGAGAAGCAGAAGGCCGGAAGGTGAATCCACATGGATATTGTCTGTAAGTTCACGATTGGGGACACCTGTAAAAAAGCAGAAATCTCCTACGATAATCTGGGCACTGGATGGATGCTCCGGGTTATCGGTCCAAGCCCTTCCCATGTACCCTTGAAGGCAGGACCGGATGATAGTGTGGGCGGCGTTTGAAAAAAGCGGGGCGATTTTAGACATATCCTTTCTCGATAGTTCGTACATGTACATCCTCCTTTTATTCCCTTGAGCAATGAGCCGGGTGCAAGCCTGCCTGCATTTGGCGAATGCCGCGAGGGCCAAATATCCCGCAGCTTGCCGGGGTATTGACTTACATAACGATTTTTAATTTCAGCATTGATAAAAAGTGTAACAAAGGACGAAGCCCAGTGCAAGTGGTTATGCTGAAATAAAAATAGATTGATCAGAAAATGAACCTTTTTCATAAAAGAATGCTCTTATAGTCAGATACGTATCGGAAAGAAGAGGAAGGAGTCCAAGGTCGTGGAAGAATTAAGACTGGTGCAGCAGCTAAAAGGCGGAGATAAGGCGGCCTTTGACGCTCTGTATGAAAATTATAAAAATATACTTTTGCGCATGGCATATCTGGTGAGCGGCAATAGGAATGATGCCGAGGACATCGTGCAGGAGACGTTTGTAAAATGTTATCTGCATATCGGAGAACTGAAAAAGGACGAGGGTTTTCGGCCTTGGCTTTTTCAAATATTGTACCGTACGGCATATAGACAGACCAAGAAGCGCGGCAGGGAAATTCCTGACGAGGATATCGACATGCAGGCGGAGGCCACGGACGGAGTCACCTCTCTGGATAAGCTTGTGAGAAATGAGACGGAAAAAATGATAAGCGATGCGGTACAGGGCTTAGATATCAAGCATCGGACAGTAATCGTTCTGTATTATTACAATGAGCTGTCCGCAGGAGAGATCGCGAAGGTGATCGGATGCACGCAGGGAACCGTAAAATCCAGACTGCACAATGCGAGAAAAAAGTTAAAAGGAATATTGAAAGCGCAGGAGGAAGGAGGCAAAGAATATGAAAAGCAAAAAGGATTGCATTATTCATAAGGAGTGGGATGAAAAGGATGAAACATTGAAGGAAGCCCTTTGTGAAATGAGCGGACGGATAAGTGCCTCCGAAAGCTTGAAGCGGCAAATTGACAGCCGGCTTTTTAAAGACGAGAAAGGAAGGACTATTTCTATGAAGAGATTCAGTGTGAAGAAAGTAGCGATCGGAGTGGCGGCAGCATGTCTTGTGTTGGGAACGGCGTCGATCGCAGGAAGCGGGATTAAAAATTATGTGAGTCACGGCTCCATAATCCCGGATTATACGAAGTTTGAGGATTTGGAAAAGGCGGAAGAAGAGGCAGGGTATCGGATAGATGCAGTAGAAGCCTTCTCCAACGGCTATAAAATGAACGGCATCTATATATCAGAAACTGCGATACAAAATGAGGCAGGGCAAAAGGAGGATGAGCAGAAAGAAATCGATATCTTTTACAAGAAAACAGGAGCTAAAGAAATTTCCTCTTCCGCTTGTAAGCTGTTTGCCGGCGAAACCCCGGAAACGGTTTTAAATATTTCTGCTGCTGATAAAACAATGCAGTGCGGCGATATTACCCTGATTTTCAATAAGACCACATTCAAATTCGTTCCGCCCGATTACAAATTGACCGAGGAGGATGAGAAGGCGCAGGATAGCGGAGCTTTAGCAATTTCCTACGGTACCTCTGAGGTGGAAATTAAAGAGTTTTTTTCTGTGGGATGGGTGAAGGACGGAATTGTATATAATCTGAGTGGTTTTGACCTTGCGCTTACCGCGGACGAAATGCTTGGCATGGCGAGAGAGATAATCGAAAGCGGGGCAAAATAATAACCGGAAGAAGCTTTTTGCAGAAGGCAGATGAGAATATATGCAGCTCATCTGCCTTTTTTTGCCTGTTACTCAAAAACGACTGACAAAGGAGAAAAAAACGGTTATTCTAATATCGAACCGGTTTATGAATATAATGGGAGGCGGGATTGTGAAGGTTGAAATAAAACTATCTGCGGATATAAAAGAACCATATGCTGTGATTTATGCAAATGCGGTAACTGAAGAGGTACAGCGCGCTGCGGAAGCTTTTGAAATGAAGGGAAGCGTAATCACCGCAAAAGAAAACGAGAAAATAGTTATCTTGGACGGGGCGGAAATCTATATGGTGCGTGCGGAAAACAAGGAGGTTTTCATTTACGGCAGGGATAAGAAATATTTGTCAAGAAAGAAGCTTTACGACCTGGAATATATGCTGGGAGAGAATTTCATGAGGATTTCCAAGACTACCATTGTGAATCTGAAGAAAATTGACAGTGTGGAGCCGGCCTTTAACGCCATGATGTACCTCGTGATGAAGAACGGCTGCAAAGATTATATTACAAGAACTTATCTCATGGAATTCAAGAAGTACCTTGGAATTTGAAACGTGATCAATAAAAGAAAGTGAGGAAAAATTATGTTTAGAAAAATAGTTAGATTGGTATGTATCGGCATCTCCTGGGGATGTACCATTTCCTGTCTGATTTCAATGGCAGGATATACCATTATGGGAAATGAGTGGTTTTTATCTTCTCCCAGAGGCTTCAACACTCAGATAGCGGCTTCGATGATCGTGGGTCTGGGCTGGAGTCTTCCAACTGTGGTATATGATAACGAAAGGCTCTCCAGAGTGCAGCAGCTTTTGATCCATGGAGCGATAGGTTTTATCGTGTATATTCCGGTGGCCTTTTATATGCAGTGGATACCCTTAGGAAATATTTCCCTTATGCTTGCAAGCATCCTGATAGCGATAGTCAGCGCGTTTATTGTTTGGCTTTGCTTCTATTTCTATTACAGGGGCGAGGCCAGGGAAATCAATCGGGAAATTAAGGAAAAGGGTTTATAGGAGCTGATATAACATGCAGGAGAGGCGAGAAAAGTCTCTCCTGTATTTGCATGAAAATAGCTACTCGCTTCTTGTACTTTACACCGCCTGTATGCTATACTACTAAAGTAAATTTCTATAGATTGATTTTAGTATAATAAGAACGGCGGAGAATGGTAAAATGAACGATATGGATTTTTCCAATTGGGGGCGGGATATTGGAGAAAAAATTGATAAATTCGTAAAGTCCAAGGAAGTTACGGAATTGCAGGAAAATATCAGAGCGACGGTGGAAAACACCATGCAGGAAGTGAGCCGTTCCGTAAAGGAAGCTACTGATAATGCGAATAAGAGTGCGGGTCAGAACAGAAGTAAACCGTATCAGAGCGTGCCTCCGAAAAAAAACTATCAGGATACCTACCGCACGGGCCAGTACGCGAAAACCGCGCAGCCTATGAAGGAATATCGAAATAACCGCCAGCTCCCGGTAATGAGAAGTCCTCAGGGGAGCGTATCCGGCGTGCTGCTTACCGTGTTCGGAAGTCTTGGTGCGGTGCTATCGTGGAGCTATGCGCTGGTGGCATATTCACTATCCTTTGTCGCGGTCAATCTGTTCGGAATAGGAGCCATATCCATAGAGATACCGTTGGTGTTAGGCTGTATCTGCACGGCGGCAGCCGCAGCGGGCGGATTTTTGAGGCGCAGAGTGAAGAGATTTAAAAAATATGTAAAGGCTATGGGAGTGAAGGATTTTCATTCCATAGAGAGCCTTGCTAAGATAGTAGGAAAAAAGGACAAGTTTGTCATCAAGGACTTAAAGCGCATGATAAGGCGCCGGTGGTTTCGCGAGGGACATCTGGACCGTCAGGAGACCTGCTTCATGCTGACGGACGAATCCTATCAGATGTATCAGGATGCACAGAAAGAGCTGGAACGCCGCAAGGAGGAGGAACAACGTCTTTCCAAGGAGAAGGAGCTGTTAGAGCAGGACCCGGTGAGAAAGCAGCTTATGATAACTGTGGAAGAAGGAAAGGAATATATCAGGCGCATCAAGGCTGCTAACGACAGTATGCCGGATGAGGAGATTTCCGGCAAGCTTTTCCGTCTGGAGAGGATTTGTACCCGTATTTTTGAGCATATAGAGCAGAACCCGGAGAAGCTGTCCGATATACGCAGGTTCATGAGCTACTATATGCCTACTACGCTTAAACTGGTGGAGGCATATCAGGAATTCAGCGAGCAGCCGGTCCAGGGAGATAATATCACCACCGCGAAAAAAGAAATTGAAGAAATGCTGGACGATATAAACGGAGCCTTTGAAAAGATGTTTGACAAGCTTTTTGAGGATGACGCGATGGATATTTCCACGGATATTTCCGTATTGTCTACTATGCTGGCACAAGAAGGGCTTTTAAAGGATGAATTCAAAAAAGAGAATGAGGGAGAATAAAGGAGCAGATTATGGTAATGGAAGAGAACAGAAATGATGTACCGGTTTTAACATTAAGTCCATTTGAAGATTTGGCGAAAGAACCGGCAGCGCCGGCAGTGATTCCGCCTTCCGGTGCGGAGAAGCAGGAACAGATCGAGGTTTTTGATGAGAGTACGTTTACGCCTGAAGAACGCAGGATGGTGGACGATTTCGCTTCCAAGATCGATTTGAACAATTCTACTGTAATTTTGCAGTACGGAGCGGGATCCCAGAAGAAAATCGCGGATTTTTCCGAGACTGCGCTTTCCAACGTGCGCAGCAAGGATTTGGGAGAAATCGGAGAGCTTTTATCCAGCGTGGTATACGAGCTGAAAAAGTTCGACGAGGAGGAAGAAAAAGGCTTTCTCGGAGTGTTTAAAAAGGGCAGCAATAAAATTGCCTCTATGAAGAGCAAGTACGACAAGGCAGAAGTCAATATAGGCAAAATATGCGGTGTTTTAGAAGACCATCAGATCCAGCTTTTAAAAGATACGGCGATGCTTGATAAGATGTATGATCTGAACAAGAATTACTTTAAGGAGCTTTCGATGTACATTCTGGCGGGCAAGAAAAAGCTCGGCAAAGTAAGGCAGGAGGAGCTTCCTGTTCTCATGGAGAGAGCTCAGGCGAGCAATCTGCCTGAGGATGCGCAGGCAGTGAACGATTTTGTGGCACAGTGCGACCGTTTCGAGAAGAAGATTCATGATCTGGAGCTGACCAGAATGGTATCCATCCAGATGGCTCCGCAGATCCGGCTGGTACAGAGCAACGATACGATCATGTCGGAAAAGATTCAGTCTACCCTCGTGAACACGATTCCTCTCTGGAAGAGTCAGATGGTGTTAGCGCTTGGCATTACCCATTCTTCTCAGGCGGCTCAGGCGCAGCGGGAGGTTACGGATATGACCAATGAGCTGCTTAAGAAAAATGCGGCGGTGCTGAAGGTGGCTACGGTAGAAACGGCCAAGGAGGCGGAGAGAAGTATTGTGGATATCGAGACGCTGAAACAGACCAACGAGTCTTTGATCTCCACATTGGATGAGGTGGTAAGGATTCAGGCGGAGGGACGCCAGAAGAGAAGAGAGGCGGAAGTGGAGCTTCAACGCATTGAAGGCGAGCTGAAGAATAGGCTGCTGCAGATGCAGGTGTAAAAGTCCATGGATGAGGCATAGTGCATGATGGAATATATTCCGGCAAAAACGATCATAACCAAGACGAAGAACGGTGAATGGTTTGGTACGGATTATAATATGAATATATATAAGGGCTGCTGTCATGGCTGTATTTACTGTGACAGCAGATCGGAATGCTACCATATTGAAGACTTTGACAAGGTGCGTGCCAAGGAAAATGCGCTGCAGATAATCCGTGACGATTTGCGCCGCAAGGTGAAAAAGGGAGTGATAGGCACCGGGGCTATGAGCGACCCTTATAATCCTTTTGAAAAAGAATTGTGTCTGACCAGACATGCGCTGGAACTCATTAACGTCTTCGAATTCGGGGTGGCTATCGCTACCAAGAGCCCCTTGCTCACTCGGGATATCGATATTTTAATGGATATAAGAGAGCATTCTCCGGTGCTTTGCAAGGTGACGATAACTACGGCGGACGATGAACTGGCGGCGAAGCTGGAGCCGGGAGCAGCCGTTTCCTCCAAGAGGTTTGAGGTGCTTTCGAGCTTGCGGGAGAACGGAATATTTGCCGGCATATTGCTTATGCCGGTTTTGCCTTTTCTGGAGGATAATGAAGAAAATATTTTAAATATCGTTCATAGGGCAGCGCAGTGTTCTGTTAACTTTATCTATCCGGCCTTCGGGGTAACGCTCAGGCAGAATCAGAGAGATTATTATTACCAAAAGCTAAATGAGCTGTTTCCCGAAGATAATCTGGTAGGAAAGTACAGAAAGCAGTACGGGGAATACTACGAGTGCCGGTCTCCCAGGTCATCCCGGCTTTATTCGGTATTCGCAGAGGAATGCGAGAAATATGGAATTCTTTATAAAATGAAGGATATCGTACACGTGTATAAGCGGAATTACGGAGAAAATCAACTTAATTTTTTGGATATGATATAGAGCCTCTTAAATCTTAATAATTTATAAATATGTGAACCATTTTTATTCTCGACGTAACTAATTATGTATAATGGATACATAAAAGGCCGGAGAGGGCTGTCCGAGGGGCAGAGTTGTGTTAAAAATGGAAATACATAAGATGCAGATTGAGGATGTGGTCAGGCCGGAGAAGAGAAGACGTGCTCTGACGCAGGAAGAAAGAATCCGCAGAAAAAAGCGTAAGAGAAAAAGAAAATTAATCAGAATGGCGGCCATAGGCATGACTGCCGCATTATCCTTTGCCTTGATCGCAGGGGTTATCGCTCTTGTGCTCTTTGTATCCGGCGGGATCGGAAGACAGGAGAGCATACAGGCGGTGCTAAGTGAAGAAATTCGAACCTTGAAGGATGGAAAGAAGGGCAAGTGGCAGGATTTCTACGCTGCCGAACTGGCTATGCCGGCGATGGACGTAGAGCTGCTTACTGTCAACGAGTTTTCCAGACCCGGAATCGCTTTGCCGGAGGTTAAGAATATTTTCATTCATTATACGGCGAATGCGGGAACAACGGCATTGCAGAATCGAAGCTATTTCGAATCCCTTGCTGAAACACATGAGCGTTCAGCAAGCGCTCATTTTATTATAAGCTGTGACGGAGAAGTGGTTCAGTGCATTCCCACTAAGGAGATTGCCTATGCGGTAATGAAGCGCAATTACGATTCTATCTCTATTGAATGCTGCTATGAAAGGGAGGACGGACAATTTACGGACCAGACCTATCAGTCGTTGATTGAGCTGACGGCATGGCTTTTGCATAAATACGAGCTTGTGCCCGAGGATGTTCTTCGCCACTACGATGAAGGCGGTAAGTTATGTCCTAAATATTATGTGGAAAACGAAGGAGCGTGGGACAAATTTCTTGTGGATTTGAGCCAATATATGGAACAGGCTGCTGAATGAGGCGATGCGGCTTCACCACCGTAGGGAGGATATGGATATGAAATCTTTTAGAAAAGAGCTGCATTTTAATTTTCCTTCGAGGAGAGGACTTCAGAATATTACGGGAGAGGTGCAGCGGGCAATCGATGAAAGCGGGATTAAGGAAGGACTTGTGCTGGTAAATGCCATGAATATTACTGCGAGCGTGTTCATCAATGACGACGAAAGCGGACTGCATCACGACTATGAGGTATGGCTCGAGAAGCTGGCACCGGAGAAGCCTTACGGCCAATATAATCACAATGGTTATGAGGACAATGCGGATGCCCATTTGAAGCGCACGATCATGGGACGCGAGACAGTATGTGCCATTACTGGAGGGAAGCTCGATTTCGGTACGTGGGAACAGATTTTTTATTTTGAATTCGATGGGAAACGGAACAAGCGGGTGCTTATTAAGGTTATTGGTGAATAGTGAAAGCAGGAGGCATGTATGGGAAAGATATATGAGATTCCGGTGCGGACAAGTGCACATACGCAGATGATAGATATCACCGGAGAGGTGAAGAAACTTGTGGCCGGAAGCGGGGTAAAGAGCGGCATATGTATGATTTATGTACCCCACACTACAGCGGCGGTCACAATTAATGAAAATGCCGATCCGGACGTGGTGCGGGACTTTACTATGGAAATCGATAAGATCGTTCCCTGGGAGGATGGATATCGTCACATGGAAGGGAATTCGGCAGCCCATTTGAAAGCCAGCATGATGGGATTTTCGGAGTTAGTAATAATAGAGAACGGTAATCTTCTTCTGGGAACGTGGCAGGGAATTTATTTCCTGGAATATGACGGAGCAAGAAACAGAAAAGTGTATGTGAAATTAATGGAAGGATAATATTGCACAAATGACAGATAAGTTTATTTTCGGAAGACCATTGGATACGGAGGCGGTAATACTTGGCGGTCTGGAACCGGCCGATGCCGCCCTTTTAGAAAAGTTTTTTCACATGAGTGAAAAGGAAATTGAAGGCGGAGAAGGCCTTCTTTTTACTTGCAAAATGGAGAGAGAGGACATCGTCTACGGTCTGGGAGAAAATGTCAGGGGAATCAATAAGCGGGGATGGATATATGAAAGCAAATGCAGCGATGATCCGTTCCATAGGGAGGATACGCGCTCGCTCTATGGAGCCCATAACTTTCTTATTGTGGCCGGAGGGCGAAAAAGCTTCGGGGTATTTGTGGATCATCCGGGCAAGATAGTCTTTGATGTGGGCTATACGAAGCTGGAAGAGCTTGTGATTTCCATTCCTGATAAGAATGTTTGTCTTTATATCATAGAAGCAGGTTCGCCGGAAGAAATTGTAAAGGAATTCCGAGAGCTGGTGGGAAGCAGCTACATTCCTCCCAAGTGGGCATTCGGTTATGGACAAAGCCGCTGGAGCTATATGACGGAGGATGAGGTACGCGAGGTGGCGGCCCGGCATAGGGAAAACGGTATTCCGCTGGATAGCATTTACCTGGATATAGACTACATGGAGCGTTATAAGGATTTCACGGTAAACGAGGAAAGATTCCCGGATCTTCAGGGTTTAGTGGAGGAAATGAAAGCTCAGGGTATCCATCTCGTTCCGATTATCGACGCCGGAGTGAAAATTGAGGAAGGTTATGAGGTATATGAGGAAGGTGTGGAGAAGGGATATTTCTGCAGGACGCAGGACGGCAGAAACTTTGTGGCGGGAGTATGGCCCGGAAGGGTGCATTTTCCGGATATGTTAAAGGAGGATGCACGCAGATGGTTCGGCGGAAAGTACAAGTTTCTTCTGGATAAGGGGATCGACGGCTTTTGGAACGATATGAACGAACCGGCGATTTTCTATTCGGAAGAGCGTTTGCAGGAAGTATTCGAAGAGATTGAGGAGTATAAGAATAAGAATCTGGATATTCAATCCTTCTTCGCGTTTAAGGATATTGTCGCCGGACTTAATAACAATGAGAACGACTATACGCGTTTTTACCATGAATATCACGGCGAAAAGATTCGTCACGATAGGGTGCACAATTTATATGGCTTCAATATGACAAAGGCGGCGGGGGAAGCCTTCGAAGAGCTGTGTCCTGATAAAAGGATTCTGATGTATTCCCGTTCTTCCTATATCGGCATGCACCGTTACGGAGGAATATGGATGGGAGACAATCTTTCCTGGTGGTCGCACCTGCTTCTGAACATTCGTATGCTGCCCTCCTTAAATATGTGCGGATTCCTTTATACCGGCGCGGATATTGGAGGCTTCGGTGCGGATACCACAGAGGATTTGATGCTTAGATGGCTGGAATTCGGTATTTTTACACCTTTGATGCGGAATCATTCCGCGATGGGAACGAGACGGCAGGAAATATATCGTTTTGAAAATACGGAAGCCTTTCGAAATATTATCGGACTTCGTTATGGATTTCTTCCCTATATTTACAGTGAATTTATGAAAGCATCTTTGTCGGACGGCATGTACTGCAAGCCGTTATCCTTTGTTTATCCTCAGGATGAACAGGCGAAACGGGTGGAGGATCAGCTGATGATCGGAGAGAGTGTGATGATCGCTCCGGTTTATGAGCAGAATGCTGACGGCAGATATGTGTATTTGCCAGAGAGCATGAAAATGGTTCGGTTTAGGTCGCTGAGGGACAGAGAGGAAATTGTCCTTGAAAAGGGGCATCATTATATAGATGTGGCTTTGGAAGAAGTCGTACTGTTTATCCGCAGGAACCATATTCTTCCGGTTGCGGAAGAAGGCGGTCAATGTGTGGAGGAGGTCGACTTTAAGAATTTGACGCTGCTCAGCTTTGCGGATGAGGAGACGCAATATATCTATTATGATGACGACGGCTACGGGAAGGACTATAAAAATACCGGAAATTACACGGTTCTTAAGGTAAGTCCGGAGAAATAGAAATAAGCTGCGGTACTTGTATATGATAAGTACCGCAGCTTTTTTTATGATTATCTACTGGATCTATAAGCTTGCGGGTTTACAGATTATAAGCCGCTTATGTCGATATTACCGGACCCGCAGGAGACTTTGATATTCTTTTGCAAGTCCGGAGAGGAAAGCGGTTTATACTTTGCGCCCATATCCTGCTCTTCGATTTTAATGGTGCCGTATTCTGTAAATAAATCATAGGAATAGTCGGCAGCAGGGGAGGAGAAGCGCAGGGAAACGTTTCCATATTCATTATCTGCTGTTAAGATATGGAAGGCAGCATCCTTCATGTATAGAGATCCGGATCCCATCGTAATATCCGTATTTCCGGATATGGTAATCCGCTCCGCGTTGTTTTCGCCGTATTCGATATCTGCAATGAAATTGTTTGCCGTTATATCCGCTATGGTAAGGTCACCCGTATTTATTTTTACGGAGAGAGAATCGGTATCTATGGAGCTTAACTGTAGGTCACCGTAATCGATCACTGTTTCAAAGATACCGGAAGCGATATTCTTTATATTCAGGCTGCCGGTATTTACTTTCATGGTAATGGCAGAAGCGTCGATGGCGCTTAGCGCTGCGTCTCCGTAATCAGTGGTTACTGTCAGGGTATCTGTAGTTATATTGTCCATATTCAAATCGCCGGTGTTTATGTTCAGCCCGATGACAGGAGCACTGACATCGGTCAGGCTTACATCACCGTAATCCATATATAAGGAAACGGAAGAAGCATTTAAAGCCGAAAGATTAGTGTTTCCACAGTCATTGCTGATCGAAACATTGCTCAATTCGGTGTTGTCTGGAATATAAACGGTAATGGATTCGTTTTCCCGTACGTTGCTGCTTCGAATACCTGAGAAGCCGATAAACATGTAGTTGGAGGAAGAGGCTGTATTACTCGCTTGATCTACATACAGCGTACCGTCTTTTATTTCATAGGACAAAGGATGATTCGCGGCCGTTTTATAAGAAATCTTGAAGTGATCGGATTCTTTGATTTCTACATTGGCATAGGAAGCGCTCATATCAATACTTTGAAAAGCGTCCAGTTCGCTATCTATTGTCTCCAAAATGTCAGTTTCCTTCAGCTTTGTCTGGTTCCAGGTATATACCTGGAAGCCATCCCGGTTTATGCCGATACCGATAACGCTTTCGCCGAGAAAAAAGCCTGTAAAATATAAAATGATGCCCAGACCGATAAAAGCAGCACATACAGCAAGAAATTTATTTGTTTTGCTCATTTTTTCTTCCTCCTTTTTCAATGAGATGTCCGAAGAAACGTACCATGCCGGTAAGGAACCATTGGCAGAAGCGTATCATGCCGAAGGTCAGCAGCATGCCGATTCCCATAGAGACAAGGCCGGCTCCCAGGCAGCTGAGGAAGGCAGGGAAATTGACGGTGATCACGGTGAATCCGGCGACGATGCAAAAAGGGCCGGAAATGGTAAGCACGATGCCTGCAAAGATAAAGCACACTATGATTGCCAGTATACAAAAAACAAAGGCGATGATCATTACGGCGAAGGCCAGAGCCAGAGGAAGAGCCAGAGGTGCCGCACATACGGCGAGGACACCCACCCAAACGGCATTTAAGCCTCTTTTTACGTCCTTGACCGGAGCTGATGCGTTTTTGCGAACGATTTCGGCTATGATTTGTTCTGCTGCGAATTCCGGTGTGCCCAGATTCTCAATTACCTGAGCCTCCTCTTCGGCGCCTGCATCGGAAAAATATTCTTCAAAATAATCCACGGCCCTTTCAAAGTCCTCTTTTGGAAGACGACGCAATTGTTTCCTTAAGGACTGCATGTATTCCACTTTATTCATTTTTGTTTCCTCCCTCTTGGAAAGTCTTTTTCTCATTTATGATTTCTTCTATGGCGGCAATATGTTGCTGCCACTCGTTTTTCAGGTATTGCCATTGGTTTTCTCCTGCCTCGGTTATACGGTAATATTTGCGGTTGCGGCCCTGGAAGGGCTGGTCATAGGTAATGACGAAATCGTTGTCAGAAAGGCGGCGGAGGATGGGGTAAAGCGTAGAATCCTTCATATTTGATACGCTTTTTAGTTGCTGACTGATCTGGTAACCGTAGCTGTCTTGCTGCCGGACGATAGAGAGGAGGAGAAAGTCCAGCAAGGGGGAGCTGATCGGGTATATCATATGAACTCCTTTCTTCGGTATGGATTTTAGATATGCACTCGAAATTGCAAAGGTGCTGGAAAAAGCCAAGACTGATAACTTTATTTTTTGTATATGTAATTATTATGCATATTATATATTGTATAATATATATTGTCAATATATATACAACTTGAGTTTTCGTAGTTTTATCCACAAACCCCTTGTTTCACTAGTAATGCAATGAACAACTTTCAGAAAATGCCCAAAATATAAGGAATCACCAGTCCTTTTGTAGTAGAATTAAGTTGCGAAACAAAATCTACACTAAACAATAAAGAAAGGGATTCCTCATGCTTAATTCTACTACAAAAACCTACACTTTGAAACGTGAAATTTTATCTTTTTCAAACAAAATATCCCGTAAGCTTTCCAAACCGGACAAAAAGTTTACTTCGGACATGACCTATGGCATGTTAGCTTCTGGTAGTTGTCTTCTGACTGATATTGCAGATCAACTTCACGAAGACTCTAAAAAGGTCAACAGTGTTGAGCGCCTTACCAGACATTTAAATAAAGGGACTTCCAAACAAGCCTTACTTTCTTATCTTCAAACTGTTCGTAAATGGGTGCCCGATGATCCGGTAATCCATATCGATGACAGTGACGTCATCAAGCCTGACGGATATAAGTTTGAGGCTCTTGGTATGGTAAGGGATGGTTCCAAAAGTACTAAAACAAAAAATGTCTACGAGAAAGGCTACCATGTAACAGAGGCCTGTGTCATGACAAAAGACAATCATCCTGTCAGCATTTACTCCAAAATCCATTCTTCAAAAGAAAAGACCTTCACCTCTGTCAATAGCGTTACCTTCGATGCCATGGAGCGTGGAAAAGCAATGTTTGGAAAAGCTACTTTTGTTATGGACCGGGGCTATGATGATAATAAGATGTTCCTTAAGCTTGATGAATTAAAACAGGACTATGTGATTCGGCTTACTGCTAAAAGAAAGCTCCTTTTCCATAACAAATGGGTAGCTGCCACAGAACTTCGAAATCGTCGGAAAGGTAAAATCACGACACCTGTATTCTATAAAGGTAAAAAACGGGAGGCTTATCTATCCCATGTGAAGGTTCAGATCACCGCATCCAGAAAAGACATTTTTCTGGTTCTTGTCTATGGCATCACAGAGTATCCGATGATGCTCGCAACGAACAAAGAATTAAAATCCAGAGATGATGTAATCCGGATTGCAAGACTTTATTTCTCCCGCTGGCGCATCGAGGAATATTTCCGCTGCAAGAAACAGGTCTTCCAGTTCGAAAACTTCCGAGTTCGGAAACTGAAAGCAATCAATGCTCTAAATTTTTACATTACCATGTGTATGGCATTTCTTGCGCTGGTTTCAATGAAAGCAGAAACAAATGCCCTAAAAGTTTCAATCATACAGACAGCAGCTCCTATAAAGGAAAAAGTTCAATTCTGCTATTACCGATTAGCGAAAGGTATCTCTGGTATACTGTCGTATGCAAAAGAAGGTGTCAGGCTTTGGTTCAGAACAAAACGTCCTGCATACCGTCAACTTTGCTTTAAGCTGATCGCATAAATAGATAACATAATATTTCTCCCAAAGTCCGGTTCCCACGGGGCTTGTTTCGGTGACTCTATTCGAAGTATTGTCCTTTTATTTTTCAAAAAAAAGACAGATTGGTACTTTAGGAGAAGTTATATTTTTTAAAAATTACATTTTACGGAAACTCAAGATATACAAATAAAAATCATTCAAAAATATGATTATAGAACTTATAAATTAGAGGATGTTGAATTTGGAATACAACGTAGAATGAGATGTTGTTTAAAAGCTGTAATTATGTGATAATATTACCATCGATTGACAAGGTCTTACACGCCCTAATCATATTATAGAAGAAAATCGAAGTAAATTTATAAACTAAAATTTAGAAAAGAGGTATGTTATGAAGGTCCTATTTGTAGAATATCCGAAATGCAGCACTTGCAAAAAGGCGGGAGAGTGGCTGAAGGCGCATGAAATTGCTTACATAGACAGGCATATTAAGGAGGATAATCCTACTGCGGCGGAATTGAAGGAGTGGCATGAGAGAAGCGGAAAGGATATAAAGAGCTTTTTTAATACGAGCGGGATTTTGTATAAGGAAATGCAGTTGAAGGATAAGCTTCCAGGTATGACCCTGGAAGAGAAATATGCTCTTCTTTCTACGGACGGAATGCTCGTGAAGAGGCCGGTCGTAGTAGGTGAAGACTTTGTTCTGGTGGGCTTTAAGGAAGCGGAGTGGATGGATAAGCTGGGATAAAAACGGATATAAGAATAAACGGGAATAACGGATACTTTTTCACAAACCTTTCATGAAGGTATCATATTTCTTTCACAAAAAAGTGATTAAATAAGATACAAATTATACGAAGGAGAACAATTTATGCGAAAGAGTATAGGCGTTAAAATTCTCGGTTTAGTAGGCATATTGCTGCTTACGGGTCTGGCGGGCAGCATTACCAGTACATTTTTAATTAGGAATATGAACGAAAAGGCGCAAATCATCGCCAATGATAATATGGATGCGGTTACGCTGCTTTTCAATACGGCGAGAAGCGTGGAGAGGGTACAGAAGTTCGTTAACAGCTCGTCCGAGGACAGCAATAGCGAAGCGGAGGCGGCGGCGACGGCGTTTGCGGAGCTGGAGGAAGTGCTGTCCGTATTTGATAATGAGGAGATCATGTCTGCTCTTCATATTTACCAGGAGGCGTATACGGCATATGTGCAGGCGGCCAGCCAGATGGGAAGGATGATGCCTGATACGGCGCAGCAGGAGGCGGGCGATGCATTAGGCGGTATGGAGGATATGGCGGCTCAGAATACGGAAATGGACGAAGCGGCAATACAGCTGGACAATGCCTATGGAGATTTGTATACATTGATTCGTACGGAGGTGGTGGCAGCTTCGGATATGCTCAATGCGCAATATCAGTTTTCCACTGTGCTCAATTATGGCATTATTGCTTTTATTCTTCTTCTGGGGGCAGTCATCGTCGTCGTTACACTGATAGCGATTATAAGGCCTATTAAGTCGGCAAACAGTCAATTAAATGAAATAATTTCAGAAATAGATGAAGGAAAAGGCGATTTAACGAAGCGGCTGGTTACCCGCAATAGAGATGAAATAGGAAGCTTAGTATTTGGAATTAATGCGTTTTTGGACAAACTGGAATCTATTATGCAGAAAATCCAGTTGAAATCCGTATCTCTCGGTGAATCGGTGGAAATCGTTTTGGATCAGGTCTCAGAGTCCGAACAGAGCGTGAACGATTTTTCAGCAACGATGCAGCAGCTCGCGGCAGGAATGGAGGAAGTATCGGCCACCTCGGCACAGCTTGGCAGCGGCGTAAATCAAATTTTTGATGCCATTAAATATATGAATATTCAGGTAAAAGATGGGAAAAACTTGTCTCAGGATATAGAAATCCGTTCCAGGGAATTCAGTGAGAGCGCGGAGAATTCCAAGCAAAGCACCAATGACATCGTAACCGAACTGAAGGAGGGACTAAGCACTTCTATCGAGAAGAGCAAGTCTGTCATAAAGATTCAGGAGCTGACGAATGAAATTCTCAATATTTCTTCTCAGACAAACCTGCTTGCATTAAATGCATCCATAGAGGCGGCGAGAGCCGGCGATGTGGGAAAAGGATTCGCGGTGGTTGCGGATGAAATCAGAAGTCTTGCTGAAAACAGCAGAAGTACTGCGAATAATATCCAGAACATCAGCAATCTGGTCACCGAAAGCGTAGAGAAGCTGGCCGACAATTCCAAGAGGATGCTGGACTATGTAGATACGAGTATTCTTACGGATTACGATAATTTCGTAAGGATATTGGAGAAATACAGCGTGGATTCCAAGCGGCTGAACGAGATTATGGAGGAGTTTTTTAGCAGCGCCTCCGGTTTGGAAACGACTATGGGCGAGATGAACAATGGAATCAGCGAAATCACCAGTACCATTGACGAAAGTGCAAAGGGAATTACCGATACCGCAGCGCTGACCAGCGATTTGGTATCTTCTATTACATTGATAACGGATAAGACGAAAGAGAGTAAAATCGTCGGAGAAGAATTACAGTCTGAAGTGCGTGTTTTTGAAAAAATTTAGGTATAATAATCCACCATTTACAAATACTAGCAACACATCGCTGTAGATTCTCGAGATAGAGAAGGATGACAGCGAAAAGACTGAAATATTTCGAAAATGGAGGAAACAGAATATGAAAGCAACTGGGATAGTCCGCAGAATTGACGACTTAGGCCGTATTGTAATACCCAAGGAAATCAGGCGCACATTGCGCATAAGGGAGAGCGATCCGCTCGAAATATTTACGGACAGAGAAGGAGAAATTATTTTAAAGAAATATTCGCCTATAGGAGAAATGAGTACCTTTGCCAAACAATATGCAGAGAGTCTTGCTCAGGTTTCGGGGCATATCGCGTTAATCGCCGACAGAGATCAGATTATCGCAGTGTCCGGCGGATATAAGAATCTGCTTGGGAAAACCTTGAGCAGAGAGCTGGAAGAAAAAATAAATAATAGGGAAACGGTACTGGCGTCAAAGGGTGACCGCAATTTCATCCCGATATCCAGCGACAGCGGAGAAGAATTTTTTCATGAAGCAATCAGCCCCATTATATGCGAAGGAGACGTAATCGGAGCGGTAATTCTCGTAGAAAACGATGAAAAAGCGAAACTGGGAGAGGTTGAGCAGAAGCTCATCCTGTCTGCATCGGGTTTTCTGGGAAGGCAGATGGAGCAATAAATTTAGCGGGAAACGAGGCGCTGCTTCACAAAAATGATACAGTCCATGTCCCGATAGAGCATGTACTGTTGAATACACAAAAAGGCGCCCGGCCAAAAGCCGCGCGCCGAAGGTTCCTTATCAAGATCAGGTTCCCTATTACAAATAGTCTTTGTATTTATCGTCCGAAGCGTCGAAAAAGCAAATGCCCACAATACCGCGTCCGGTATGTGCACCAATGGCGCAGCCGACGATGGAAATCAGTTTGTCCATTGGCTGTGATAACTCTTCGAACAGACCGAGAACAAAGGAAAGGGCCTCTTCATCCTCGCCATGGCAGAATGCTATGGTTTGGGTGGAAAGGTCATATGCATTATCCTTTACATATTCTACTAACGTTCTCAAAGATTTCTTATGGCCCCGGACCGTCTTAAGGACTTGAAGGCTTCCGGTCTTATCCACGATGAGAATAGGCTTCATGTCCAACGTTTCCGCGATCGTACCTTTGAATTTGGAAAGGCGTCCTCCCTTAATGAGGTAGGCGAGCGTATGGACGGTAAAGACATGATGTATATGGGATATGAAGTAGTCGGCGGCTTCGATAAGAATTTCTTTCGGAGCATTGTTTTCCAGCATGGTTATCAGCTTGGATACCAGCAGCCCGAAGCCGATAGAAGCGCATTTGGAATCGATAATTGTCAGATCGAAATCAGGATATTTCTCCAAAACACTCGTTTTTGCGATATTTGCGGCATTGAAGGTGCCTGCGATACCGGTGGAAAAGCAAAGATAAATGATGCTGTCTCCGGCTTTCGCATAAGGAAGGAAGGCTTCCTCGAACATGGCGGGGTTAATATGGTAGGTTCGTACATCCCGTTTCGTATCGTCCAGTATATTATAGAATTCAGCAGTCTGAATAGTCTTGCCATCCAGATAGTCCACCTCGTCGATAACGACAGGAGTAGGGATAACATGTAATTTATGCTCCTCCACGTACCGCTTCGGCAAATCCGAAGCGGAGTCAGTAATTATTCTAAGCATGTGAATTCCTCGCTTTCTGTTACAAATTGACGTGCTATGATTGACTCATACGGTCGAGCAAATCAATCTTGATATCGTATAGCTTTTTGGATAAATCTACATATACCTTATGCGGATTGATAAGACGCCTTGTCTCATCCCATAAAGTATCTAATTCTGTCTGGCAGTATGCCCGGATATCCATAACCTTAGGAGATTCATAACGGCACTTGCCATTCAGAAAGACAGGAACCATAATTTCCCTCAGCGTATAGCTTCCGCCGGATAGCCTGGTCTTTTTCCAAGGTTCCAAAGGATCGAAAAGAAGAAGGGATTCCTCTTCGTCAAAGCTCTCCTCTACGAGACAGATTAAATCGGCCTTAATTTTTCCGGAATCCTTTTCGTAAACGCGGTAAATTTTTTTATTTCCCGGATTTGTTACTTTTTCGGTATTTTCGGACAGCTTGATTTTGGGAATGAAGGTCCCATCCTTGTCCTTGATAGCCGATAATTTATATACGCCGCCGAAAGCAGGGCAGTCCTTGGAAGTAATGAGGCTGGTTCCTACGCCCCATGAGGTAATTGAAGCGCCCTGGACCTTAAGGCTGTCGATCAGGAACTCGTCCAAATCGTTGGAAGCGGAGATGACCGCATCGGGGAAACCGGCTTCATCCAGCATCTTGCGGGCTTTCTTGGAAAGGTATGCGAGGTCCCCGCTGTCTAATCGGATTCCGTAGTAGGAAAGGGGAACCCCGGCCTTGCGCATCTCCTTGAACACACGGATGGCATTGGGAACGCCGGATTTTAAAGTATCATAAGTATCCACAAGCAGGATACAAGCGGAAGGATACATTTCAGCATAAGTCTTGAAAGCGGTGTATTCGTCGGGAAAGCTCATGATCCAGCTATGAGCATGAGTCCCTTTTACGGGAACGTCGAAGAGCTGTCCGCAGAGAACGTTAGAGGTACCCGTACAGCCGCCGATCATAGCAGCCCTCGCGCCGTAGACTCCTGCGTCCGGTCCCTGTGCACGGCGAAGACCGAATTCCATGATTCCGTCGCCTCTGGCCGCATAGCATACTCTGGCGGCTTTGGTAGCGATAAGGCTTTGGTGATTTATGATATTTAAGATAGCCGTCTCTACAAGCTGTGCCTGCATGATCGGTGCGATTACCTTTACCAAAGGCTCTCTTGGGAAAATAACGGTTCCCTCGGGAATTGCATAAATATCTCCTGTGAATCTAAAATCCTTCAGATAATCGAGAAAGTCCTGCTGGAAAATTCCAAGCCCTGCCAGATAGCCGATGTCCTCCTGAGAAAAACGAAGTTCCTTAATATATTTAATTACCTGCTCCAAGCCAGCCATCACCGCGTAGCCGCCGTCGCTGGGATTGGAACGGTAAAAAACGTCAAAGATTACGGTTTCGTTTTGGCTTTTGTTTTTGAAATAGCCCTGCATCATAGTGAGTTCGTAAAGGTCTGTGAGCAAGGTCAGATTTTGTCTGTCCATTCTGCCTCCTATTTTGCCGGTACTGTCCGACAAGCTATTTTTGTAAATTATAAAGTATTCTAGCACATATTTTCCACATTTGCCATAGCTTTCATTCGGTTGGCCCTTGACAATTCTTCGTTTCACGCTTTATAATCTCATTTATATCAATGGATTAAATTTTAATAATAATAAAAAAGCATTGACGAAGACAGTAAGTATCTTAAGAAAGGCACAGCGAACCGGCGAAAGGTGTGAGGCCGGTGCGAGTAAGAGGATACGGAATATCACTTCCGAGCTGCAACTCCAAAACAGCATTCGGTGACGTATTTACCAAACGTACCGGACGATAGCGCTTTAGTAGGTGTTGCCGGTTTTCTTCCGTTAAAAGAAATCATATATCCCATAAGTTTGCGAAGGTTGAATGCAGCAGAGGGCGTATGTTGTAACAGGTGGTAACGCAGGAGTCTGACCTCGTCCTTTTACAGGACGGGGTTTTTTTGATGAGTTTTTATTAACAAAGTAGCAATTCACGTAAAGTATTGCTCGTTGTTTCAGAAAGGATGAAGAAAATGTATCAGAAAGTATCTACCAATTTGAATTTCGTTGAGCGCGAGAAACAGACGAAAAAATTTTGGAAGGATGAGCGCATATTTGAAAAGAGTATGGAGAACCGCGAAGGCTGTCCGACCTACACCTTTTATGACGGTCCGCCCACGGCAAACGGCAAGCCTCATATCGGTCATGTGCTCACCCGTGTTATCAAGGATATGATTCCCAGATACCGCACGATGAAGGGGTATATGGTTCCGAGAAAAGCCGGATGGGATACCCACGGACTTCCGGTGGAGCTGGAGGTAGAAAAAGAATTAGGGCTGGACGGAAAAGAGCAGATTGAAGAATACGGCCTCGACCCTTTTATTACGAAATGTAAGGAAAGCGTATGGAAATATAAAGGCATGTGGGAGGATTTCTCCGGTACCGTAGGTTTTTGGGCGGATATGGACGATCCGTATGTCACCTATCACGACGATTATATCGAATCGGAATGGTGGGCGCTGAAACAGATCTGGGATAAACAGCTTTTATACAAGGGCTTTAAAATCGTGCCCTATTGCCCCCGCTGCGGAACTCCTCTCTCTTCTCACGAGGTGGCGCAGGGATATAAGGATGTGAAGGAAAAGTCTGCGGTGGCGCGCTTTAAGGTAAAGGGTGAGGACGCTTATATTCTGGCATGGACCACCACGCCCTGGACCCTTCCCTCCAACGTGGCGCTTTGCGTAAACCCGGCGGAAACGTATGTTAAGGTGAAGGCGGCAGACAACTATACCTATTATATGGCAGAAGCACTTTTGGACAGTGTGCTGGGTAAGCTGGGCGATAAAGAGAAGAACGTTGCGGCCTATGAAATATTGGAGACTTATACCGGCAAGGACTTGGAATACAAGGAATACGAACCCCTTTTCGACTATGCTTTGGAAATCTGTGAGAAGCAGCATAAAAAAGCGCACTATGTGACCTGCGACAATTATGTTACGCTGACCGACGGTACCGGTGTGGTTCATATCGCTCCCGCCTTCGGTGAAGACGATGCTAACGTAGGGCGGATATATGACCTTCCTTTTGTACAGCTGGTGGATTCCAAGGGTGAGATGACAGCGGAGACGGACTATGCGGGAGTATTCTGCAAAAAAGCCGATCCGATGATTCTGGCGGATTTGGAGAAGAAGGGTTTGTTGTTCGATGCTCCTAAGTTCGAGCATAGTTATCCTCACTGTTGGCGCTGCGATACTCCGCTCATCTACTATGCCCGTGAGTCTTGGTTCATCAAGATGACGGCGGTAAAGGAGGATCTGATTCGCAACAACAATACGATCAACTGGATTCCAGAATCTATCGGTAAAGGTCGTTTCGGCGACTGGCTGGAAAACATTCAGGACTGGGGGATATCCAGAAACCGTTACTGGGGAACACCCTTAAACGTATGGGAATGTCAGGGCTGCGGTAAGATGCACGCCATCGGAAGCCGCGAAGAGCTGGAGCAGATGAGCGGCAACGAAGAGGCGAAGACCGTTGAGCTGCACAGACCTTATATCGATGAAATCACCATCCCGTGCCCGGAGTGCGGCGGTACGATGAAACGTGTGCCCGAAGTGATCGACTGCTGGTTCGATTCCGGCGCGATGCCCTTCGCACAGCATCATTATCCTTTTGAGAACAAAGAACTCTTTGAAAAGCAATTTCCGGCCCAATTTATCAGCGAGGCGGTGGATCAGACGAGAGGATGGTTCTATTCTCTCCTCGCAGAATCCACGCTGCTATTTAATAAATCGCCTTATGAAAATGTAATCGTGTTGGGACACGTCCAGGATGAAAATGGTCAGAAAATGAGCAAGTCCAAAGGAAATGCGGTAGACCCCTTCGATGCTCTGGCGACCTACGGGGCAGATGCTATCCGGTGGTACTTCTATATTAATTCCGCGCCATGGCTTCCCAACCGCTTCCACGGCAAGGCGGTGCAGGAGGGACAGCGCAAGTTCATGGGTACGCTCTGGAATACCTATGCGTTTTTCGTGCTGTACGCTAACATCGACAGCTTCGATGCCACGAAATACGCTCTGGAATATGATAAGCTTGCTGTAATGGATAAGTGGCTGCTTTCCAAGCTGAACACTTTGGTAAAAGATGTGAATTCCTACATGGATGCCTATAGGATTCCTGAGACTGCAAGGGCTCTGGACGACTTCGTGGACGATATGAGCAACTGGTATGTGAGAAGAAGCCGCGAGCGCTTCTGGGCTAAAGGGATGGAGCAGGATAAGATCAATGCGTATATGACGCTTTATACGGCGCTTGTTACCGTAAGCAAATGTGCAGCTCCCATGATTCCTTTCATGACCGAGGATATTTATAAAAACCTCGTTTGCAGCATCGATAAGAGCGCGCAGGAGAGTATCCACCTGTGTGATTTTCCGAAAGAAGATGAGAGCTTTATCGATAAGAAATTAGAACAGGATATGGATGAGGTGCTGAAAATCGTCGTTATGGGACGCGCCTGCAGAAATACGGCAAATATCAAGAACCGTCAGCCTATCGGAAGGATGTTCGTAAAAGCGCCTCACGAGCTGGGAGCGTTTTATCAGGATATTATCGTGGAGGAACTCAACGTAAAGGAAGTAGTCTTTACAGAGGATGTGCGGGAGTTCACCAGCTACAGCTTCAAGCCCCAGCTTCGCACGGTAGGACCGAAATACGGAAAACAGCTGGGCGGCATCCAGAAGGAGTTAGCGTCTCTCGACGGCAATGCAGCTATGGATGAGCTGAATGAACAGGGAGTGCTTAAGTTCGATATAGGCGGTACGGAAGTGGAGCTTTCCAAGGCGGATTTATTGATAGAGATGAGTCAGAAGGAGGGCTACGTATCGGAAGCGGACAATACGGTGACAGTAGTGCTTCATACGGAGCTGACGGAGGAACTGATGGAAGAAGGCTTCGTATATGAAGTGATCAGCAAGATCCAGACCATGCGTAAGGACGCCGATTTCGAAGTTATGGATCACATCCGGGTATCGATTGACGGAAATGATAAAATTGCAGGTATTGTTAAGAAAAATGAGAGCATAATATCAGCAAAGGTGCTTGCGGATGAAATGGTAACGGGTGAAACGTTCGCAGTTTCCAAGGAATGGAATGTGAACGGAGAAAATGTTATTATAAGTATCGCTACTGTTCACTCCGTTCACAGTAACGCATGATTTCCGCATGCAGATTCGCTACGCGAAGCAGAAATCATCTCTTGAATCACGTTCTTACGTAGCTTAACAGCAAGTGTTAAGCTACTGTGTAATCAGTAACTAAGTATCTGTAGGAATTAAATAATATACAGAATAGTGTTGACAAAAAATAAATTTATGATTATCATATAAGTATGCAAGCGGTTGCATAGATAATAATGATACATAAATTTATTTTTTTTGGCAATTCGTGCAAACGGTTGCGTAAAGGAGCATATATGGCAGTAACAATTAAAGATATAGCCAAAAAAGTGGGAGTATCCCCCTCTACAGTATCGAGAGTCATTAATGGCAATGCGGTAATTTCGGAGGAAACTAAAAAAAAGATTGTAAGTGTGATGGAAGAATTAGATTATCATCCTAACAGTCTTGCCAGGAATCTGGCCAATGGAAATGCATATGCGGTGGGGCTTGTTATCGATGCACAAGATGAGCATACATTTTCCAATGCCTTTTTTAACAGGAGTGTTTATGCGATTGAAACCGTAGCACAGAATCATGGATATAACCTTTTGATTACAAATGACAGGGATACGGCTGGAACGAGCGCCGTAGAAAAGCTTGTACTGGAGAAAAAAGTTGACGGAATTATATTGCCTACCTCCAGTGTGACAGTCAAATTAGTGAAATTGCTAAAAGACAATAATTTCCCGTTTGTTGTTCTGGGAGAGCCAAGGATAGACGGAAAAGACGTAAGCTGGGTGGATATCAATAATGAAATGGGAAGTGAGATCGCAGTTAAGCATCTGAAAGAGAACGGCTATAAGCGTGTGTCAATTTTGGTGGAAAACAGAAAAACGGTCTTTGCGAGAAATAGAATAGAGGGATATGTCAAGAGCGTGAAGGCGTATGGACTTGCTTACAGCGAGGAATATATTGCCGACTGTGGAACAGAGATGGAAAGGATATCCTCTATTATAAAAGACATGCTGGTCAGGGATAACCCGCCGGATGCATTTTTGTGTTCCAATAATATGATTGCTTATCAAGTGCTCAAGGAATTGAAATCACAGAATATTTCTGTTCCCGGAGAAATAGGCCTTGTTACTTTTGATAATTATCCGATTGCAGAATATATGGATCCGCCCTTGACGGTAGTGGATGTGGATACGTTCAGTCTCGGTGAGCAGGCGGCCTCCACGCTGTTGAATAAAATCAGAAGAGTAGAACAAGGCAATCAGCAAATTGCAATTTCTCCAAGTCTTATAGAAAGAGATTCTTCGAAAAGAGGTAAATAGAATGTTAAAAGAAGCAGTATTACATAGGAACTCATATAAATATGTTTATCCTTCCTTAAGAAATTGTCTGAATTTCAAGCTCAGGACAGGAAGGGAGGACATCAAAGACTGTAAACTAATCTGTTTCCCGCGTACCGATACGGACAGCCCCCAGATACTTTCCATGAAGTGTTTTGCCAGAGACCATTTATTTGATTATTTTGAAACCGCCGCATATTTCAGCAAGGTCGCCAGGTATCAAAAATATTATTTTGAGCTTGTGGATGCGGAAGATAGAAGCTATTACTATTCCGCATATGGAATTACGCGGGAAAGACCCGAGGATGGATATTTTGAATTTTTGTATGCAAATAGAGGAGATGTTATTTCGGTGCCGGATTGGGCGAAAGGGATCGTGTATTATCAGATTTTTCCCGAACGGTTTAAAAATGGAGATACCTCAAATGACCCGAAGGAATGTGTGCCATGGGGAAGTATACCGGATAGAGAATGCTATATGGGGGGAGATTTGCGCGGGATTATACAGAAACTGGATTACCTGAAGAGTTTAAGCGTAGACTGCCTTTACCTGACACCGATTTTTAAGGCCGATTTTAATCATAAATATGCAACACAAGACTATTATGACGTAGATCCGATGTTCGGAAGCAGGCAGGATTTGAAGGATCTGATAGAGGGCTGCCATAGGAGAGGAATGAGGATTATTCTGGACGGTGTATTTAATCATACGGGAATACACTTCGGTCCCTTCGAAGATTTACTGGAGAAGCAAGAGAAATCTGCATATAAGGAGTGGTTTTATGTTACTGAGTATCCGGTTGTGGTCTCGCATAATGCCTATGAATGTGTCGGTGCATATAAATGGATGCCTAAGCTGAACACTTCCAATGCAGAAGTAAAGAAATTTATTATAAATGTTATGGAATATTGGATAGATGAATTCGGCATCGATGGCTGGAGGCTGGATGTGGCGGATGAGGTGGACGGAGGCGTATGGGAGGAGGCACATAAGAGAATAAAAAATAAAAAGCAGGATGTATTGCTTCTGGGAGAGACGTGGAGTCTGTCGGATAAAATGCTGGAAGGAAATCAGTTAGACAGTATAATGAACTATTTCTTCCGGGATACCGTATGTGATTATTTTGCGAAGGATAAAATTGATGTGGACGAATTCGATCATAGATTAAATCAGATGTATGCGGTTTATCATAAGGAGTTTCAATTGGCGCTCTATAATCTTTTAGGCAGTCATGATACGGCGAGATTTCTTTCGGAAAGCGGAGGAGATAAGAAAAAACTGAAACTTGCCGCAGCCTTTCAATTTATTTTTCCTGGTTCGCCAGCCATTTATTATGGTGATGAGATCGGTATGGAAGGGGATAATGATCCGGACTGCAGAAGGGGCATGATATGGGAAGAAGAAAAACAGGATAAAGAACTGTTCCGGTGGTATTGTATGCTGAGCAGATTGAGGCAGGAAGAAAAAGCATTGAAGTACGGAAGCTTCCACACAAACATATGTGATGCCGGTCAGCAATTGTTCGGTTGCATCAGGAAATATGAAAATGAGGTCATATATGCGGTGTTTAGCAAAAATCATTCTAAAACTTGCGTACAGGCGCCGTTGCTATCGGATTCAAAGGCAGTGGACCTTATCGGTAACGAGGAGTATGCGGTAGAGAAAGAATATACAAAAGACGCTTATAATGGGGACATTTTGGAATACAAGGGAAAAGTAACCGTAGAGCTTTTGCCGTATTCCATGAAAGTCATAAAACAAATTATGGAGGTATAGGGAATGAAGAAAAACAAAAAAATACTGGCAATTGTACTAACAACCGTTGTGTGCTTGGGAGCTGTCATGGGTTGTGGTAAATCGCCAGCAAAATCTGAATCCGCCGTTAACGACGGGGAAACAGCAGCAGTGGTTCAGCAGGATGAAGAAAAAGAAAGTACAGAAGAAATTGTTTTGGACTTTTGGCACCATTATAGTGCCGAATCTGCTGAAAATGAAACCTTGAACAATATATTAATTCCTAAGTTTGAGGAAGAGAATCCAAACATAAAAGTAAATGCCGTATCCCATGAATGGGCGGACCTGCATGATAAGCTTCTCATCAGTGCAACATCCGATACACTGCCTGACGTAGCAAGGCTGGATAGTGCATGGATACCGGAATTCCAAAAAACTGATATTCTGATAGCATTGGATGAGGAAATGAGTGATTTTACCGCTGCAAGTGAAATATTATTGGAAAGCGCTATGAGCACTGCCCGGGTAGGGACACATTATTATGGACTGGCACTTAATACAAACACTAAAATCTTATTCTATAATGTAAAAGCGCTGCAGGCTGCAGGGCTGTCAGCTCCCTCAACAATGGAAGAGTTTGCACAAACAGTGAAACAACTGTCAGGAACCAACGAAAATGGACAGCAGGTCTGGGGGTACAGCGAACCCGGCTTGTCGGGGTGGAATGTATGTCCGTTTATCTGGAGCTTCGGCGGAGAGATCACTAATCCGGAGCAGACAAAAGCAAGCGGTTATATTAACAGCGAGAATACAATAAAGGCCGTACAAATGCTTGCAGATTTATATGATTCGGGATCTATTACCGGATGGAACAACGGAGATATCCCGATGACCGACGGTTTTGGTACAGGCAGATATCTTATGATCCTTGATGGCCCCTGGAAAACGGCAGAATTGGCCGGCGGATATCCCGATATGGAATACGCAACAGCACCGATGCCTTCCGGAGACGGCGGCTCTCATTCTGTTCTGGGAGGCGAAAATATCGCGATGTTTAAATCAGCCGACAAGGAAGCCTCCTGGAAATTTATGAAGTTTATGACAAGCGAGTTCGCACAGGAAGAAATGGCAAAATGCGGACAGATTCCTGTCAATAAGCAGGCACTGGAAAGTGATACGGTAAAATATGCCGACTTTGCTCCGTTTATTGATTCTCTTGAAAATGCGAGAACACGTCCTACGGTCGCTATGTGGTCTGAAATTGATAACCAGCTTTCCATAGCAGTTTCAGCAGTTATGAACGGAGAAAAAACAGCCGAAGAGGCAATGAATGAACTTGCGGTCTTAATCGATGAACTATTAATTAATTAGTCCTTGTTATATTATCTTTAATGCGGTAGGTTCACGCTGCCGCGTTAAAGATAATTATATAATAGGAATGAAAACAAGTCAATGTGATAGTATAGGGTGTCCATATGAATAAAAAAGTTATGGGGAATAAGCTGCAGATTGCGGCGTTGCTTGCCCCGGGTGTTTTGATTTTCAGTATATTTACATTGTATCCTATTGTTAAGCTCTTTGTAATGAGCTTTTTTGAATGGGATTTTGGGTCCATGTTTGAACAGGCATTTATTGGACTGGAGAATTACGAAACTGTCCTGAAGGATAAATATTTTCAGACAGCATTTATGAATTCTATTTATTACACATTGATTACGGTTCCGGCTCAGATGATAATGGGTTTGTTTGTGGCACTGCTGATTAACGGTGTGGCACGTTTCAAGGTAGGATACCGCGTATTGTATTATCTTCCGGTAATCACATCATGGGTAATCGCATCATTGGTCTTCAGATATATTTTCAATACAGAAGGTCTCTTGAATTATTTTCTGTCGAATGTTCTGCACATTACCCGCGGAAATATCAGATGGCTGGATTCGCGTACCGGAGGAATGGCAGTGGCCATGCTGCTCGGTACATGGAAAGGTATCGGATGGAATATGGTAGTTTTTCTTGCAGCTTTGCAGACTGTTCCGGCGGAATTGTACGAAGGGGCTTCTATTGACGGAGCAGGAACGATACGGAAATTCTTCAGTATCACGTTGCCTTCGATCAAAGGGACGGTATTGTTTGCGCTGGTTATGCTTACCATAGGAGGATTTAATGTATTTACATCCATTAAGATGATTACAGGAGGAAATCCCGGACATCAAACGGATACTGTTTTAACATGGATGTATTATAAAGCTTTTAGCACAGGGGAATTCGGATATGCGGCTGCGCTGTCCTTTATCATAGCATCTGCACTGGCGTGTCTGGCACTTATACAGTTCCGGATGATGAGAAATAAGGAATAAAGAGGTAGTATATGACAAAGAAAACATTGAGACAGACAGGTATAAATTTCATTTTGCTGAGCATGCTAAGCTTGGTTATTATGCCTATGATTTATATGGTAAGCACATCTCTTAAGCCTAACGGAGCTCTGTATGAATTTCCGCCCAGATTCTTTCCTCATCTTGATGAGCTTACAATAGAGAATTATATATATATCATAAGACAGGGGAAATATTATATCAACTTTCTGAATAGTATTCTGGTATCGGGAATAACGGTACTGCTTGCGGCTTTTATTGCGTCGGCGCTGGGATTTTGCATGGCACGGTTTCATTTTACAGGGAAGAAGATTCTATTTGCATTTATTCTTCTTACAATGATAATACCGGGAACCACACTCATTGTGCCTCAGTATGAACTGGCTGTTAAGCTGAAAGCAATTAATAACCTATGGGGGCTGATCCCATTTTATGTCGCATGGGTAATCCCGTATTCAACGTTTATGATCAAGGGATTTGTTGAAACGATTCCTTCTGAACTGGATGAAGCGATATATATGGACGGCGGCAGTGTATTTACCGTCTTTTTCAAAATAATACTGCCCTTAGCAAAGCCGGGAATTGCATCGGTTTCTATTTTTAATTTTCTTACGGCATGGGAAGAATATCCGTGGGCCAATACTGTAATAAATGATAATTTAAAGAGAACGCTGCCGATTGCGATATCCGGTTTTTTCGGACAGCATCAGTTCACACAATGGGGATATGTATTTGCTTTATCGGTATTTAGTCTTATTCCTATTCTTCTTGTGTTTATTTTCTGCCAGAGATTTTTTGTTGCCGGGTTGACGACAGGCAGCGTAAAAGGGTGATCGCCAACGGGAGTGGGTACTAACGGACGGTTGATTTTTTTGCCATATAATGTATAATCATGCATATACAGCAGGTAAAATAGGAGGACATAGATGGCGAAGAAATCGACCCTGTCTTTTGATAAGGATTTATTTAAAAGAAGTGTAGTTTATAATGTAAAAACGTTATATAGAAAAAGTATGGAGGAGGCATCGCCCCAGCAGATATTTCAGGCGGTATCCTATGCTGTCAAGGATGCAATCGTCGATAAGTGGATGACGACGCAGGAAGAATATGAGAAGCAGGACCCTAAACTGGTTTATTACCTTTCCATGGAATTCCTGATGGGAAGGGCGCTTGGCAACAATATTATTAATCTGCAGGCCTATGAGCCGGTAAAGGAAGCTCTGGAAGAGCTTGGCGTGGACATCAACGCGATAGAAGATCAGGAGCCGGATGCAGCGCTTGGCAACGGCGGCCTGGGAAGGCTTGCCGCTTGTTTTCTAGATTCTCTCGCCACTCTGGGATATCCGTCATACGGCTGCGGTATCCGCTACCGTTACGGAATGTTCAAGCAGCAGATTCGCGACGGTTATCAGATAGAGGTGCCCGATAACTGGCTGGAGAACGGCAATCCCTTCGAACTGAGAAGGCCGGAATACGCCAAGGAGGTAAAGTTCGGCGGCTATGTCAATGTATATGTGGACGAGAACGGCAGAAGTAATTTCAAGCAGGAGGGCTATCAGTCGGTGAACGCGGTCCCTTACGATCTGCCTATCGTAGGCTATGGAAACGGCATTGTGAATACGCTGCGTATATGGGATGCTCAGCCGGTGGAATGCTTCAGGCTTGAATCTTTCGATAAAGGCGACTATCAGAAAGCGGTGGAGCAAGAGAATCTGGCGAGAAATATCGTAGAGGTGCTGTACCCTAACGACAATCATTATGCGGGCAAGGAGCTTCGCTTAAAACAGCAGTATTTCTTTATATCCGCATCGGTGCAGGAGGCGGTGGCAAAGTATATGCGTAAGCATGGGGATATCCGCAGATTTCATGAAAAGGTCACTTTCCAGTTGAACGATACCCATCCTACCGTAGCGATTGCCGAGCTGATGCGTATCCTTATGGATGAGTATTATCTTACATGGGATGATGCGTGGACGGTCACTACGAAGACCTGCGCCTATACGAATCATACCATTATGGCGGAGGCACTGGAAAAATGGCCCATCGAACTGTTCTCCAGACTGCTGCCCAGGGTCTATCAGATCGTAGAGGAAATTAACCGGCGCTTCGTGAAAGAAATAGAGCAGATATATCCGGGAAATCAGGAAAAAATCCGCAAAATGGCGATTATTTATGATGGTCAGGTTAAAATGGCACATCTTGCCATCGCTTCCGGCTATTCGGTAAACGGTGTGGCGAGACTGCATACGGAAATATTGAAAAAGCAGGAGCTTAGAGATTTCTATGAGATGATGCCGGAGAAGTTCAACAATAAGACGAACGGCATTACCCAGAGGCGTTTTCTCCTCCATGGGAACCCGCTTCTGGCGGACTGGATCACTTCCCATATAGGTCCGGAATGGGTTACCGATCTGACGAGACTGACGAAGCTGAAGGTCTATGCGGACGATGAGAAGGCAAAACAGGAGTTCATGAACATTAAGTATAAGAATAAGATCCGCCTGGCGGAATATATTCTGGAGCATAACGGCATTGAGATAGATCCGCGTTCGATTTTTGACGTTCAGGTAAAGCGGCTTCACGAATATAAGAGGCAGCTTTTGAATATTCTTCATATTATGCACCTTTACAATCAGCTAAAGGAGCATCCGGAGATGTCCTTCTACCCGAGAACCTTCATTTTCGGCGCGAAAGCAGCGGCAGGATATGTCAATGCGAAGCTGACCATCAAGCTTATCAATGCGGTAGGTGAGGTAATCAACAACGATACTTCCATCCGCGGTAAGATCAAAGTCGTATTCATCGAGGACTATAAGGTATCCAACGCAGAAATTATTTTTGCCGCATCGGATGTTTCCGAGCAGATATCAACGGCCAGCAAGGAAGCTTCCGGAACAGGCAATATGAAATTCATGCTTAACGGTGCGATCACTCTGGGAACCATGGATGGCGCCAATGTGGAAATAGTGGAAGAGGTAGGGGAAGAGAATGCGGTTATCTTCGGCCTTAGCTCCGATGAAGTCATTCACTATGAGAACTTCGGCGGTTATGACCCGATGGAAATATTCAACAACAATTCCGATGTCAGAAAAGTATTGATGCAGCTGATTAACGGCACTTATTCCAGGAACGATCCGGATCTGTTCCGTCCGCTTTACAATTCGCTGTTAAATACTTTGAGCACAGCTAAGGCGGATACGTACTTTATTCTGAAGGACTTCGAGGACTATGCGGAGGCACAGAAAAAAGTAGAGGAAGCATACCGGGATGAAAAGGGATGGGCCAGGAGAGCCATTTTAAACGTGGCCTGCTCAGGCAAGTTCTCCTCAGACAGAACTATTGAGGAATATGTGAAGGATATATGGCATCTGGATAAGGTGGTTTTGCCATCTAAAAAAGATAAATAATGATAACTTAGTGCACCTTGATCTGACATAAAAGTCGTTTTCAAGGTGCACTTTCGTCATGTAATAGGATTAGGGCGTCAAAAGGTCCTTTTGCAAACGTCTCAAGTCAATATGCTCAAAACAAAAAGACTCCTGCTCCGAATTCCAATATATAAGAAGTTCTAATTCTCAGTCTATTCGCGCCAAACATACCAGAAAACAAAAAACTCGCTGCGCTCAAACAGTTTTGTTTTCTGTTCTGGCACAAATATTCAGAGAAAGAACTTCTAAATATTTACATAGGCGCAGTCGTTCTTTTTGTTTTGGTCATATTGACCAGAATGTATTTATAAAGGACCTTTTGACACCCTAATCGTAACAGGAAAGTGCTCCTGCTGCACAAAAAGCACACCGTGCAGGATGCGCAGCTACGCGTGCGGAGAGTATAATTTGGGTAATAGCTCCAAACAATGGTATATATTAAATATATTAATAAGATAGATAAGAAAAAGAAAGGGAGTGGCGTCATGTTAAAGAATAGAAATATACTGGAGAAGCCTTCGCAGGAAGAATTAAAGATGAGGCTGGATGCGGCGAGGGAGAAGCTGTTTGCACAGCAGATGCTCATAAAGGAGCATAAGCTTCCGGTCTTCGTCCTGGCGGAGGGCTGGGGAACAGCCGGAAAGGGGAGTACCATCGGACAGATCATCCGCAACATAGATCCGCGTTTTTTCAAGGTGGTATCCATGAATACGCCAAGCGAAGAAGAGTTGAGAAAGCCTTTTTTATACCGTTATTTTTCCAAGATTCCGGAGGCCGGCAAATTCATGTTTCTGGAATCCGGATGGATGGATGAAGTGACTAAGCTTTGTCTTCATGAAAAAATAGAGGAAAAAAATTATGAAATGCGTATCGGGAGCATCCGGCGTTTCGAAAGGCAGCTTACGGACAACGGCTATCTGGTTGTAAAGTTTTTTCTGCATATCAGCGACAAAGAGCAGAAAAAACGAATTGATAATCTCCTATCCTCCATAGATACGAGCTGGCGCGTGAGCGACAACGACAAATGGCAGAATAAGAATTACGTAAAATGTGTAAATGTATTTGACCGCTATCTGGAGGAGACGAATGCGCCCTCCGCACCGTGGTATATCATCGACGCAAAGTCTAAGAAATGGGCGGAGCTTCAAATGCTGGAGACGCTTACGGAAGGAATTGATATCGCTTTGCAGAACAGAGCGCTGGCTGTCCCTCTCCTGCAGAACGTGTTTCCTCTTGTGAATATGCCGAAGCTTTCTGAGATTCCTTTAGACAAGGGAATCGAGGAAGGAGAATACAAGGAAGAACTGAAAGGATTTCAGGAGCACCTCAGAGAACTGCATAACCGTTTGTATAGGAAACAGGTGCCGGTGATCATCGTTTATGAAGGCTGGGACGCGGCGGGAAAAGGGGGCAACATCAAGCGGATAACGGAAGCTCTCGATCCCAGAGGCTTTGAGGTACATCCCATCGCCAGCCCGGAGCCTCACGAGAAGGCCAGGCACTACCTGTGGCGCTTCTGGACGAGATTGCCCAAGACGGGCCACATCGCTATTTACGACAGAAGCTGGTACGGGCGTGTCATGGTAGAACGTCTGGAAGGGTTCTGCAGCGAAAATGACTGGAAGAGAGCGTATAATGAAATCAATGAGTTCGAGAAGGAGCTGGCCGATTGGGGTGCCGTTATTATTAAATTCTGGGTGCAGATCGACAAGGATACTCAATTGGAACGCTTTGAGCTAAGGCAGAATACGCCTGAAAAGCAATGGAAAATTACGGAGGAGGACTGGAGGAACAGAGAAAAATGGGATGCCTACGAGCTTGCGGTCAACGAGATGATCAAGAAAACCAGCACTACTTATGCTCCGTGGCATATTCTGGAATCCAGGGATAAGAAATACGCGCGCATAAAGGCGCTTCAGATTATTGTGGAGGAGTTGGAGAAGGTGCTTTAGTTATTGTTCACACAGCAATATACTTTAAAAGTTTGATTGCATGTATTTTGGTTTTACCTTATAATTGTATAGATAATGAAAGAAAAGATAGGAGAATACGCATGGTACAATTATATGAAACCGGCGCATATCTGCTGAATGGAACGGAACTGATTCCCGATGATGGAAATGCGCAGGCAGCAATCAAGAGCAAGACAGGTAAAGACATAAATAAAGAAAATGCGGCGAAGGAAACGATTGCCTATGGTATTTTAAAAGAGCATAATACCTCCGGTAACATGGACAAGCTGAAAATAAAATTCGATAAATTGACCTCTCACGATATTACATTTGTAGGTATTATACAGACGGCGCGCGCGTCCGGACTGGAGAGATTCCCGGTTCCTTATGTGCTGACGAACTGCCACAATTCCCTTTGTGCGGTAGGCGGTACCATTAATGAGGATGACCACATGTTCGGCCTTTCCTGTGCGAAGAAATACGGCGGAGTGTATGTCCCTCCTCATCAGGCAGTCATCCACCAGTATGCGAGAGAGATGCTTGCAGGCGGCGGACGCATGATTCTTGGATCGGATTCTCATACCCGTTACGGTGCGCTGGGAACCATGGCGATGGGAGAAGGCGGACCGGAGCTGGTGAAGCAGCTGCTGAATCAGACCTATGACATAAATATGCCGGAGGTAGTGGGCGTTTATCTGACCGGTGAGCCGGTAAAGGGCGTAGGACCTCAGGACGTGGCTCTTGCTATTATCGGTAAGGTATTTGCTAACGGTTATGTGAAAAATAAAGTAATGGAATTCGTCGGACCGGGCGTTGCTTCCTTAAGCGCAGATTTCAGGATCGGTATCGATGTAATGACTACGGAGACCACCTGCCTTTCTTCCATCTGGAAAACGGATAAGGAAATCGAGGAGTTCTATGAGATACACGGCAGGAAAGAGGAGTATAAAGAGCTCGCGCCGGGTGAGGCGGCATACTATGACGGCATGATCGTGATAGACTTAAGCGCGGTCAGACCGATGATCGCGATGCCCTTCCACCCCAGCAACACCTATACGATTGAAGAGTTGAATGCCAATTTAGACGATATTCTCGACGATGTGGAGAAAAAGGCGGTAGTCAGTCTGGACGGAGCGGTTAATTATACACTGAAAAATAAAGTAAAAAACGGCAAATTTTATGTGGATCAGGGTATCATCGCAGGCTGTGCCGGGGGCGGATTTGAAAACATCTGTGCGGCGGCGGACATTCTGAAGGGGGCATATATCGGCGCCGACGGATTTACCTTAAGCATATACCCCGCTTCCACGCCGATTTATATGGAGCTTATCAGGAATGGCCGCGCGGCGTCTCTTATGGAGACGGGCGCGATACTTAAGACTGCTTTCTGCGGCCCCTGCTTCGGAGCAGGCGATACGCCGGCGAACAACGCATTCAGCATTCGCCATTCCACCAGAAACTTCCCTAACAGAGAAGGCTCCAAGCTGCAGAACGGACAGATTTCTTCCGTAGCGCTGATGGATGCCCGCTCTATCGCGGCAACAAGCGCGAACAAAGGAATCCTTACGGCAGCCACGGATTTCGATGGAACTATCGGCAAGTATAAATACCATTTCGATTCCAACATTTATTCGAACCGCGTATTCGATTCGAAGGGAGTGGCGGATCCCGATGTAGAGATTCAATTCGGCCCTAACATTAAGGACTGGCCGAAGATGGGAGCGCTTCCTGAGAATTTGGTGCTTCGCGTAGTTTCTGAGATACACGATCCGATCACCACTACAGATGAGCTGATCCCTTCCGGGGAGACGTCTTCTTACCGCTCCAATCCGCTGGGCCTTGCGGAATTCACATTGTCCAGAAAGGATCCTGCTTACGTGGGACGTGCCAAGGATATTCAGACGGCACAGACGGCAGTTATGGAAGGCAAGTGTCCGCTGGAAGCAAAGCCGGAATTAAAGCCGGTAATGGCAGTAATTCATAAGGCCTACCCCAATGCAGGGGAAGGCAATATCGGCTTCGGCTCCACTATTTTCGCGGTAAAACCGGGCGACGGTTCTGCCAGAGAGCAGGCGGCTTCTTGCCAGAAGGTGCTGGGAGGCTGGGCGAATATAGCTAATGAATATGCCACGAAAAGATATCGCTCCAATCTGATCAATTGGGGTATGCTTCCTTTTATCACTAAGGAGGACGATAAGAAGCTTCCGTTCAAGAACCTGGATTATATTTTCATACCTGATATTAAGAAAGCAGTAGAAGAAAAAGCGGACAGCATCGCGGCCTTTGTAATAGGCGAAAGCGATATGGTGAAGTTCGAGTTGTCGTTAGGGGAGCTTACCGATGAAGAACGTCAGATTATTCTGAGGGGCTGCCTGATCAATTATAACAGAGTGATGTAAAGTATTTCTGCGAATATCCGATATATTATATGCAGGGCAAAGTTCTTCGGCCGAGGACCTGTCCGGCAATATAATATCGTTAAGCCATGGATGGTATTTATTAAATGTAACTTCGTTACTTTGATAGATGCCATCTTTTATGTATTAGAAAGGAGCAGAAATTGATTATTAATTCCTCGATCATAGGAATGGAATCCGAAAGAAGTTACAGTTCATTTACATCAAGAAAAACAAGCGCTTTACTCCTTGTCGGCACGGCCGGCCCTTTAAGAGATAACGGACAGTCCGGGGATATTTTCGGTACGGGAACAAACGGCGAAGCACAGGAGCAGACGGCGGAAGAGAAGAAGAATGCCCTGCAGGAAAAGCTGCGGGAAATGAGCTCTTATTCCAAAGTGAGCCGCCAGTCTTACTTGTCGAATAAAAGAGATGCGCTGAGTACAGTCAGACAAAATTGCCTGCAATATCTGATAAAGATATTTTTTGGAGAAACTAAAAGATGGGATTATACGGAGATGCTGAGCGAGATAAGAGGCCTTCAGAATTCCGTTTCGCAGCCGGTTACTGAGGTTCTTTATTATCATCAGGAAATTTACTTCGAGGAAGAAGAGAATACCTCCTTTTCCACCACGGGTACCGTAAAATGTGCAGACGGCAGGGAAATTAAGTTCAATCTCGATGTGGAGATGAGCAGAAGCTTTTCCTCATACTACGAAGAGAATTATACACAGATACAGTCGCGGATGTGCGATCCTCTCGTAATCAATCTGGATGGGAATATCGCAGAGCTTACCGACCAGACCTTCTTTTTTGACATCGACGCGGACGGCGTGAAGGATAAGATTTCCAGGCTGGGCAAGGGCAGCGGTTATTTGGCTCTGGATAAGAATGAGGACGGACTCATTAACGATGGGAGCGAGCTTTTCGGTGCGAAGTCAGGAAACGGCTTTTCAGACCTGGCGGCGTATGACTGCGACGGTAACGGCTGGATTGACGAGGCCGATGAGATTTGGGACAAGCTTTGTATTTGGATAAAGGATGAAAACGGTGACAAATGCTATAAATTGTCGGAGAAAAACGTAGGAGCTATCTGCCTTACGAACGTATCCACAGATTTTTCCCTTACCTCCGCAAGCAATGAGACTAATGGGATGATAAGGCGAACCGGCCTTTTCCTGTATGAGAACGGAGGTGCCGGAAGCATACAGCATCTGGATGTGACGTGCCATGGGGACGATAGGACGCATCTGGATGTGATGAGCTGAAAAATATAAGTATAGAAAGTGGATATCCTCTCATACAATAGGTTAGAGGTGTCCCATGAAAAAATATAGAATTGCTGAGCGAATAATAGAAAATAAGAGAATCGTATCCACCCCCGATTACCGGGATATGGGTGCGGTTCTTTTGTTTGTTTTTTTGTTCCCCTATATTGTTGCCTTTTTCTTTGGAAATGTTAGTACGGAATATGAAGAGACGCAGGAGAGCACAAGCTTTATCGTATGCAATACCACTCTGGCAGGAACGGAAAAAATGCCACTGGAAACATATCTCGCCTGCCGTCTCCCGGCGACCATAGATACAAGCTGCGAACCGGAGACTTTAAAAGCACAGGCGGTGATTCTGCGGACAGAGCTTATGAAGGCATATCGTGACGGATTGGAACAGGAGGGAGACACTCCTGTGAATAGCAAGGAGCAGGACGGTAAAAAATATATTTACGTGGAAAGCGTTGTTGCCATGACAGACGGGGAAGAATATGAGAAATGCAGGGCAGCCGTAAACAGTACAAAGGGGATGTATATGACTTATAAGGAAAAGCCTATCAAGGCTCCTTATTTCGCACTCAGCGCCGGAATGACGAGGAATGGGAACGAGGTTTTAAAAAGCACAGAGTATCCGTACCTGAAATCGGTAATGTGTGAAAGGGATTTTACCGCGGATGAATATGTGCAGACTGTCAGAATAAATGAAACCGCGTTTTTTTTAAGGCTGCAGGAGGTATATCCTGAAATAGTCTGGGAAGAAGGAAAAGAGCTTACGGATATACTGCGGATAGACAGAGACAGGGCGAATTATGTGACGAAGATAGAAGCGGGCAATTTCTCCATGTCAGGAGAGACGTTCCGTTCGATATTCTCCTTGAATTCCTCCTGCTTTACGGTAGAACTTGAAAACAATGCGATTATTAACGACACAGTTGTCATAAAAGTAAAAGGTGTGGGACATGGGCTTGGCTTCTGCCAATATGCGGCTAACGAAGCGGCAAAAAAAGGAAGCGATTTCGTAGATATATTAAACTATTTTTTTACAGATATTGTGATAGAAAAAACTGAATAAAGAACGCGAAATCGGCAAGACTATCGGTGAGGATAAAATCTTTAGGAGGAATCAATATGAGAAGAAGAAATAGATCCAGTGCGAAAAGGGAAAAAGCCATCATGCTGTTCTCATCGGTATTTGTGCTTACGGCGCTTACAGTGACAGGGCTGTTTGTAAGGGGCAGGAGCGAAGAAAAAAGCGACGGCTATGTAGTCGATTTCAGTTCGATAGAAAATGAGACAAATGAATTGGCGGATAATAATACCGTTCAGGGAACGGAAGATTCAGGAGACGTGGTGACATCCGATGACTTGGACTACGATCCTTATTATCAGGAGACCAATTCGGTAAACGTAGAAAATGCACAGACCGCGCAGACAGAAAATGATGCCCTTCAGAAGGGAACAAAGAAGAACACGGATGACAAAGACAGTAAGGATAAGGAAAAAAATGACAAAAACGAAGAAGGAATGTTCGACGAGACCATCGATACGGCACGCTTAGAGCAAATGGAAGATACCATGGCTATCGCCACTTCCATTCAGCCTGCGCTTACCTTTAACGATGGTGACAGTCTGGCATGGCCTATCGTAGGCAACATACTCATTAATTACAGTATGGACAAGACCGTATACTTTCCCACCTTGGAGCAGTACAAATATAATCCTGCCATCATCATCTCCGCAGTAGAAGGAGAGACGATTACGGCAGCGGCAGCCGGAAAGGTTATCAGCGTATTTACCGACCCCGAAATCGGCAATGGAGTAGTTGTTGAGCTGGGCGGAGGCTACGAAGTCACATACGGACAGCTTAAGGATATTACGGTATCGGAGGGCGGCTATGTGAATAAAGGCGATATCATCGGCAGCGTGGCAGCTCCTACGAAATACTTTGTGGTAGAAGGCTGCAATGTTTATTTCAAACTGACAAAGAATGGGGTTCCTGTAAATCCTATGACAAAATTAAGTTAACCGCAGGATGTGAAAATCATAACGATGCTATTTAGGCGGAGGTAATCTGAGCTGTATATGTGGATGCGGATCAGGAAGATTACCTCCGCTATGACGTGGATTGCTCTTTACCTTATGGAGGGTTCGGGTTATAATTTCTATAAAGGCTGTGGGATTGGCGGCAGCAAAAGACTGGAAATGGATGATAGACATACCCTGAGAAGAAAGAGATTATATGAAAAGATATTTATGGCTGTGTACCCTGGTAAGCGCGCTGTTCCTGACAGGATGCGCCTATACATATTCGGCGGGAGAAAAGATGGTATCGCCGGGGAATCAGGAAGGAAATAAAGGGCAGGAAAGTCTGGGGTTAGATCCTGCTTTCGATTATGAGGTCCCTATAAGCCGTCCCGGGATATTGGTGAATCAGACCGGATACGTTCCGGAGGGGAAAAAGATTGCGGTCTTTCGAGGCAGCAGGATGCCGGACAGCTTCGAGGTAGTGAACGAGGAAACCGGAGAGGTTGTTTTTGCCGGTAAAGTAGAGGATGAAAGATACAATGACATATTGGAGGAATATAACAGTTACGGTGTCTTCGACGAGTTGGAAGAGCCCGGAAGCTATTATATACAAGCGCCGATCCTGGGGCGTTCCTATTCCTTTCGCATAGAAAAGAGCATATACGACGACGCATTTTATCTGGCGTGTAAGAAGTATTATTTCAGCCGCTGCGGTATCGCGCTTGTAGAAGAGCTGGCAGGAGACGCAGCACACACCGCCTGCCATACACAGGCAGCTTTTTTGCGCGAGGATGACAGTATATCGGTAGATGTAAGCGGCGGCTGGCATATGGATGAAAATTACTCCAAAAGCGTAGTGAAGGGAAGCCAGGTCATAGCGAACCTGTTATTGGCATATGAGCTGCACCCGGGTGCTTTTCCCGATAAGACGGGCATCCCGGAGAGCGGAAACGAGATTCCTGATATTCTGGACGAGGTAAAATACGAGGCCGACTGGATGCTTAAGATGCAGGACTCCGCTACGGGAGGGGTATATTCCGAGACCGTAGTAAAAGAAAAGAATACGGCACCTTATGTTACCAAACTGGAATCCTGTGTGGAACCGGTAACCTTAGAGGCAACGGCTTCTTTTGCGGCGGTGATGGCGAAGTTCAGCTATATTTATCAGGCTTACGATACGGCTTATGCCACGGAATGCTTAAGGGCGGCGGATAGAGCATGGCGTTTTATGGAGAACAGCCGCAGCGGCAAAGAGATAGAACAGCGATTCTTTGCGGCTACGGAACTTTATCGTGCAACCGGCTACAGCTCCTATAGGCGGGCGGCGGAAGGCTATCTGAAAGAGGGTTCCTATGATATGGAGGACGATTATTTCTTCTGGGGCTGTACCACGTATATATCCACCAAACAGAGCGTAGATATAAATATATGCAGCGATGTGATGAAGGCACTGATGAACGACGCGGAGAGTATTTCCGAGAGGGCAAGGGGGGCAGGCTATCTGACGTTCGGAAATAAGGAACAGGATAATAATGATGAGCTTCTTCACGAGATGATGAGGCTTACGGTGGCCGATCATATCATCGCTAACCACGAATATGAGACGATCATAGAGAATCACATCCATTATTTTATGGGGCGCAATGGAAAGGCGATCAGCTACATAGACGGTGCAGGTGACAATAATTATGCGGATATCGATGCTAAGCTGGGAATCATGAACCGGTTCGATTTGAATGCGGAGCTTATCTTCATGATGAGTGAGGTGATAAGCTGGTATAACAACGTTGAGGAATAAGAGTGGAATCGGTAAAAAGCACTTTTTGCATAGATATGGGCAATTTATATGTTTTATATGGAAGAAATGAGTGCTATGCTGTAAGGAATGGATTAAGGGATTGCAGTTCATAGGACAGAAAGGCGGAAGGGACAGTATGAAAATAGTGGTTTTGGCAGGAGGAATCAGTACGGAGAGGGATGTCTCCCTAAGCTCCGGAAGAATGATATATGAGGCGCTTAAGAATAACGGGCACAAGATAGTGCTGTTAGACGTTTACTTAGGCTATGAAAAAGAGGACGTGGGAGCGATCTTTGAAAAGCAGGAGGACTGGGCGAAGGAAATCGGTGCAGTGGGTGAGAGAAACCCCGATATCGAGGCGGTGAAAGCCCTTCGCAGCGACGGAGACAAGAACTTTTTTGGTCCTAATGTCATTTCTATTTGTCAGGCTGCAGACGTGGTATTCATGGCTCTGCACGGACAGAACGGGGAGAACGGAAAGATTCAGGCTTGCTTTGATTTGATGGGCATCCGCTATACGGGGGCGGATTATGTGAGCTCTGCACTCTGCATGGATAAAGGTCTTACCAAGGAACTGCTGGATTACCATGGCATTCCGGTACCCCGTGGAATCAGCTTGAAAAGGGGAGAAGAAGACCCTAGGTCCGTACCCTTTCCTTGTATCATTAAGGCCTGCTGCGGGGGTTCCAGCGTAGGAGTATGTATCGCAAAGGACGAGAGAGAGTATGAGGCGGCTTTAGAAGAGGGTTTTCGCTATGACGAAGAGGTCATTATAGAGCAATATGTAAATGGAAGGGAATTTTCCATAGGGGTCATGGACGGAAAAGCGCTGCCGGTAATCGAGATTGCGCCGCTTGAAGGCTTTTATGACTATAAGAATAAATATCAGGCAGGAAGCACTGTGGAGACTTGCCCTGCTCTTCTTTCGGAGAGAAAGACGAAGGAGATGCAGTTTTTGGCGGAGAAGGCATTCCAGGTACTGCGCCTTAAGAATTATGCACGCATGGACTTTATGATGAACGAGGAGGAAGAGATTTTCTGCCTGGAAGCGAATACTCTGCCCGGCATGACGCCCACCTCTCTGCTGCCGCAGGAGGCTCAGGCACAGGGATTAAGTTTCGGTCAGCTATGTGAGAAGATCATAGAGTCTGCGCTTAAGTAGTCGGGGGAGACGTTTGCGAAATTGTTAGGTTGTGAAAAATTTATGTACAATTGTGGTAGGAAGACGCTTTCTTCGATGTATTAGGTTTCTGTTCCTTCGCTCACAGCTGTATTTTCTAAAGGAAACCGTAAATGTAGCGACAAGGGACGGGCCGGCAGCAAAGTACATCCATGTACTGTGCTGCCTAACGGCCGCATCCATGCGGCAGTTTCCCTGTGAATCGTAGGTTTCCTTAAGAAAATGCAAGCCGTTCGTTATAAGAACTGAAACCTAATACACTGAAGAAAGTCTCCGGAAAGCCTTGGAATTGTACATAAAATTAGCGAAAGTTACGAGTTTCGTAATTGTCTGAAATAAAATATGTATATGTAATTGCGATAAATGGAAAGGAATTGGGATAAAGAATGAAAAACCTTACTTTGCATAAGATAGCGGAAGCTTGCGGCGGGAAGCTGTTTGGCTGTGACGGGGAGACGGATAAAGAAGTATCGGGTGTGGTGCTGGATTCCCGGCTGGTAGAAGAGAATTTCTTATTTGTGGCGGCGAAGGGAGAGCGGGTGGATGGCCATGATTTCATCTCTCAGGTCATGGATAATAAAGCGGCAGGCGTTGTGTGTGAGAGAGTTCCTAAGGCGGTGGACGGCCCTTATATACTCGTGAAGGATTCCTTTCAGGCGCTGAAGGATATTGCAGAGTTCTACCGAAAGCAGTTAGACATTAAGGTGGTAGGCATAACGGGCAGCGTAGGCAAAACGAGCACGAAGGAATTCATCGCCTCGGTGCTGGCTGAAAAGTACCAGGTACTTAAGACGGAGGGAAATTACAATAATGAGATAGGACTCCCGCTGACCGTGCTGAAGATACGAAAACATCATCAGGCGGCGGTGCTTGAGATGGGAATCAGCGATTTCGGCGAGATGCACAGACTGAGCAAGATAGCGAGGCCGGACATTTGTGTACTTACCAATATAGGGGAATGTCATTTGGAAAACCTGAAATCCAAAGAAGGAATATTGCAGGCCAAGACAGAGATCTTCGACTTTATGCAGGAAGACGGTGCTATATGCGCTAATGGCGACGACGATATGCTTCGCAGGATAGAAGAGATGAATGGGCATAGAGCACTTGAGGGAAGAAAGCCGATTTATTTCGGGCTGAATGAGTCTAATCCCGTATATGCGGACGAGATAGAAAACAAAGGACTTTTTGGCAGCAGCGCGAAAATTCATATGGAGAACGGCGAGTTCACGGCAGAGATTCCCCTGCCCGGCGGACATATGGTGTACAATGCGCTGGCAGCAGCCTGCGTAGGAAGCCTTCTGGGGCTTAGCGGAGCGCAGATCCGGGAAGGGATAGCCAAGGTAAAGCCCTTGGGAGGAAGGAGCAATATCATTCGCCTGCCGGAACGTGTAGTCATCGACGACTGCTATAACGCCAATCCGGTCTCCATGTGCGCAGCGCTGGATTTGTTGGAAGCGGCGCTTACCAGAAGGGTAGCGGTTATGGGGGATATGTTCGAGCTCGGAGACAATAAGGAACGGATGCATGCTAAAGTGGGAGCCTATGCCGTAGAAAAGGGCATCGAGGTAATCGTCTGTATCGGGGAGCTGTCAATAAACATGTACGACAGTGCCGGAGAAGCAATGCAGGAAGCAGGCAGAGAGAATACAGAGCTTTACTATTTTCCAGGGAAAAAAGAATTCCTGGAAAAGATGTCAGGTATTCTGCGAAAGGGCGACACCGTATTGGTGAAGGCATCTCACGGAATGGCTTTTGAAGAGATTGTAAAAGCGCTTTACACAAGTTCTTTATTTTTAAAATAAGCTTCCTTTACAATGTTCTGTACATATACGCCTACGAACTTCCGCTCTTCTTTTGGCATATCTTTAATATATATGGGTTTGCCGTATTCGATTACCACATGTGCCTTTTTGATTCTGGGCAGATGGTCTTCGAAGATGGCTCCCGAATTGTTGATGGACATAGGTATGATGGCGCAGCCCGACTTCTCCGCTATCTTGAAGCTTCCTTCATGGAAAGGGAGAAAAGTATCGTTTACCTTGTTTCTCGTTCCTTCGGGAAAGATGCAGATAGAGATTCCCGACTTCACCTTTTCGATTCCTTGCAAAATAGTCTGCAAGCCCTGCTTTATGTCCTTGCGGTCGAGGAAAAGGCAGTGAAGGTTGTTCATCCAGTTAACTAACAAGGGGAATTTCTGCATTTCCTTTTTGGCGATATAACCGGTAGGCCTGGGAACTCTCGTATAGGTGAGAAGGATGTCGAAATAGCTCCTGTGGTTGCCCACATATAATACAGGAGCATCCAAGGGAACATTTTCCTCCCCGATCACAGTCACGGTGGTCCCCGCAATCTTCAGGCAGCAGCGAAATGCCCAATTTACGATGGCAAGAGAGCTGGTGTTTTTTTTGTCCATGTTAAATTTACCAAGGATCCATTCTGCAATCATAAGAGGAATGCTGAATATAAGAAATAAAATAACAAAAGAGGCGACGCCGATAATTCGTATCATGGTATTTTGTCCTCCCGAAAGGCAATTCTTTTTGTATTTGTAGTATTTATTATAGCGGACGCTTTTGTATTAGGCAATAGAAAAAAAGGCGCAGGAAAGGAATAGTCGATTTGTTTCTAAAATAGAATGAAATGAATACAGAACACTCATAGAAAGAGGAAAGGATGTTGCGAAGATGAGGAAGAAATGGATTTTACTCGTAGTAGCGGTTACAGCGCTGCTTTCGTGTCTGTCAGGGTGCGGGGGTAAAACGGGGGACATGAATGAAAAGATTAAAGATATAGAATTTACAGTATTGGGAGAAGATAATTTACCGGAGGAATTAAAGCAGATCATAGAAGATAAAAAAGAAAAGGAATTTAAAATCACTTACCAGGACAACGATTATATCTACATCTGCGTCGGCTATGGACGACAGGAAACAGGAGGCTACAGTATCACGGTAAACGGGCTGTATATGACGGGGAATGCGGTATATGTAGACACGAACCTGATTGGACCCGAAGCAGAAAGCAGGGAACTTTATAAGGCGCAGGAGAAGGAAAGCGCATCCTATCCTTATATTGTGCTGAAAACGGAATATTTTGATAAGTCGGTAGTTTTTGATTGATTGTTACAGGGAGAATAGGCTATACTTGTTTCGAGGATAAGGATAAAACAAATATACGTTACTAAGAAGTTACTGAGAACGGAGTGAACAGTAACGAACATGGAGAACGAGGATGATATTAATAAAAAACGGGTATGTGCTGGATCCGAAAAGCGGAAAGGAAGGCACGGCGGATATTTTAATAAAGGATGAGAGAATTGTCAGGCTGGGTCCCGGAATCGAACCCGAGGAGGGCACGAGGGTCATCGATGCGGCGGGGAAAATGATTGCTCCGGGCTTGGTGGATGTGCATGTGCATTTCAGGGACCCTGGCTTTACGTATAAAGAAGACATAGCTACAGGAGCGAAGGCTGCGGCAAAAGGCGGCTTTACCACGGTGGTTATGATGGCTAATACAAGACCTCCCGTGGATAACGAGGAGACCTTGGCATATGTGCTGCAAAAGGGAAAAGAGACGGGGATTCATGTGGAGACCTGTGCCAATATTACCATAGGAATGGAAGGACAAGCACTTACGGACATGGAACGCCTGTCTGAAATGGGAGCGGTAGGTTTTACCGATGACGGCATCCCTCTTTTGGATGAAAACATCGTAAAGCAGGCGATGGCTCAGGCGAAGAAGCTTAACAAGCCCCTTAGCTTTCATGAGGAGAATCCGGCATATATTGCCAATAACGGAGTGAATGCAGGGAAAGCTTCTGAATATTACGGAATCGAAGGATCGGACCGGATGGCGGAAATCGATATGGTAAGGCGGGATATTGCCCTCGCACAGGGACTCGGTGCCGACATATCCATTCAGCATATCAGTACAAAAGAAGCGGTTGACCTGGTCCGCCAGGCGAGAAAGACAAACCCGCACATATATGCGGAGGCCACGCCTCACCACTTTACTTTGACGGAGGAGGCTGTGATTTTTCATGGCTCTCTGGCGAAGATGAACCCTCCCCTTAGAGAGGAGGAGGACCGGCTCGCCATTATAAAAGGACTTCAGGACGGAACTATAGGAATTATAGCTACGGATCACGCACCCCACAGTGCAGAGGAGAAGGGAAAGCCCCTTACGGAGGCTCCCAGCGGAATTATCGGTCTTGAAACATCTCTTTCCTTAGGCGTGCGGGAGCTGGTGGAGAAGGGATATCTTTCCATGAACGAGCTGTTAAGCCGCATGTCCTATCAGCCGGCAATGCTTTATCATTTGGATGCAGGCTATCTGGAGGAAGGCGGCCCCGGAGATTTGGTCATATTCGATAAAGATGAGACATGGACGCCTGCGAGCTACCTTTCCAAATCATCGAACACCCCCTTTACAGGGGAGAGTCTGCCATGCAGGATTCATTACACCATTTGCGGAGGAAAAGTTGTTTATTCCCGCGGGCAATGAGCCAGGCGCAGGCTTGCCTGCATTTGGCGAATGCCGCGAGGGCCAAATACCCCGCAACTTACGGCGGGGTGTTTGACTCGATTTAAGCGGATGGTACATCAAATTTTGAAAGGATAAAGGGCAACGGAACAGATGAAAAAGGTAAAAACAAAGGTTCTGTCACAGACGAAAATAGCTGATGACATTTACGATATGTGGATAGAGAGCGATTTGGCATCCGGAGCAAAGGCAGGGCAGTTTATTTGCATATATCCACACAGTGAGAGCACCCTTCTCCCCAGACCAATAAGCATCTGCGAATCGGATAGGGAAGGGAACAGACTTAGGATCGTCTATCGCGTAGTAGGCAAAGGAACGGAAGAATTATCCCTTTATCATACGGGCAGAAATATTAAAATATTGGGAAATCTGGGAAACGGCTTTCCTCTTTCGAAAGCAGCAGGAAAACGGGTGGTTCTGATGGGCGGAGGTATTGGAATCCCCCCCATGTTACAGCTTGCCAAGGACCTGAAAAGCGAAGGAAAGGCCAGAGAGATAATGGTAATCGCAGGTTATAGGAACGGACAGCTCTTTCTGAAAAGTGATATGGAGGAATATGCGCCGGTATATGCGGCGACTGAGGACGGCAGCGCCGGAACAAAGGGAAACGTGCTGGACGCAGTGTCGGCTCTGAGCATTCGCCCCGAGGTCATCATGGCCTGCGGCCCGATGCCTATGCTGCGGGCGATAAAAAAGTATGCGGAGATGGAAGGGATAGAGGCTTACATTTCACTGGAGGAGCGGATGGCCTGCGGAGTCGGCGCGTGCCTAGGCTGTGTCTGCCGGACGAAAGAAAGGGACAAACATTCCCATGTTAATAATGCGAGAATCTGTACGGACGGTCCCGTATTCGATGCGCGGGATGTGGAAATCTGACAGGGAAAGCCAAGGAGGACATTGAATGAATACAAAAGTAACGATAGCGGGCGTCGAGTTCAAGAATCCGGTAATGACGGCATCAGGGACCTTCGGTTCGGGCATGGAATATGCACAGTTCGTAGATTTGAACCGGTTGGGTGCCGTGGTGACCAAAGGTGTGGCCAATGTTCCTTGGGAAGGGAATCCTACTCCCCGGATAGCGGAGACCTACGGAGGGATGCTGAACGCCATTGGCCTGCAGAACCCGGGAGTGGAGGTATTCCTGCAAAGGGACGTTCCTTTTTTGAAAAAATATGATACGAAAATCGTCGTGAATGTCTGCGGAAAAACGGTAGAGGACTATTTGGAAGTAGTAGAACGCCTTGGGGATTCTGAGGTAGATATGCTTGAGATCAATGTTTCCTGCCCCAATGTGAAGGAAGGCGCGATTGCTTTCGGGCAGAAGGCGGACTGCCTCTATGATATCACGTCCCAGATCAAGAAAAAGGCAAAGCAGCCGGTGGTTATGAAGCTTAGCCCCAACGTGACGGATATAACGGAAATGGCAAAAGCTGCAGAGGCTGCGGGAGCGGATGCGCTTTCCCTGATCAATACGATTACCGGGATGAAAATTGATATCCATAAAAGAACCTTTGCTCTTGCCAATAAAACCGGCGGACTTTCCGGCCCTGCCATCAAGCCGGTGGCGGTGCGCATGGTCTACCAGGCCTCTCACGCGGTGCAAATCCCGATCATCGGTATGGGAGGAATCGCAGATGCGGAGGATGCCATTGAATTTCTCCTGGCGGGAGCGACGGCGGTGGCGGTGGGGGCAATGAACTTCGTGAATCCGTATGCGACGGAGGAGACGGTAGAAGGCATCGAAGAATATATGAGAAAATATCGGATTGAGGATATCAATTCTTTGATTGGCAGTGTGGAATAGCCGAAATTAATAAAGAATAAATAATCAGGAGGAACCTATTGATAATATAGGCTTCTCCTGATTTTTATGTAATAGGTAAGTGCCCCTGTTACATAAAAATGGATGCGCAGCTACGTGTGCGGAGCACACTTTTGTTCTTAGCAATTTTTAGATGAATCCGGGCAACTTTTGCATAGAATGGCGATTTTTGGAATGTTATATTGAATTTAAGGAATTCTAAATCTATTACGGGGCGAAAGGACGGGAGTTATGAAGAAAAAGTGGATAGCAAAGAACGCAGGGAAGAAAAAAGGAATTGCGGCATCACTTATGAAAGCCTTCTGCATACCGGTCATCCTCATTATTTTATTGGGAGCGGTATCATACCGTACTGCTTCCAACGTTGTGACAGAAAAATATGAGGAGTCTGCGCAAGCGACGATGACGGCAATGGATCTGTATCTGACCCTGGTATGCGATACGACAAAATCAAAAATGACGGAAATGCTCATGGATAAAAACCTTCAGGATTATTATTCCAAGTATTACGAGCATAATACATCCGAGGGCATACAGGCATATAACAATCTGTTGCTGAGCATGAGTGTTTCTCAGGTAACATTGAAACATATGGGAGACTATTTTATTTTTGCGGAAAAGGGGAAGTGCGTGATCAGCACTACTCAGTCCAGACTTTTACCGGATAATGCTTATGAGGAATTCATGAAGACGGAGCCTGTAAAGGTTTTTGCGGATGGCAAGACGGCAAATACATGGATTGGTTACCATGATTATATTGACGAACAGCTTGGATATCAAAGAGAGAAGTATGCGTGTTCCTATGTGACCAGATTTGCGGATAAGACAGGTGTGATTGTAGCGGATATCAGCAAGGATTTCATGGAACAAGCGCTGGGCACTATGAATTTCGGGGAAGGAAGCATTAAAGGAATCATAACGCCTGACGGCAGGGAAATACTTGTGAAGGAAACGTGGAAAGAGGGAAAGATGGATACGGAGCCGCTGCCCGACGGCGAGAAGATATTTGCAGATTATACGGCTGCCGGCGCTGAGGGGCAGCAAAGCAGCTTTGTGGAGTATCATGAGGAAAAGTATCTGTTTACATATTCTGATATCGGCGAGACGGGAATGAAGGTATGCGCTTTGATTCCAATGGAACGCATTGTCAGTGAAGTGTCACATATCCGTACGGTTACAGTTGCCTTCGTCGCCATCGCCGTTATTGTGGCACTGACTTTGGGAATCGGTATATCCACGGGTATCGGTAAGGAGATAAAGAACATCAGGCGATTCCTTGAGAAGATGTCGGGGGGAGATTTTACCCAGTCGGTTTCCACCAGAAGAAAAGACGAGTTTCATACACTTGCGGACTCTATCAACCATATGGGCGGATGTGTTCGTGAGCTGATTGGAGAACTGACCGGTTTTGAAGAAGAAGTAGCAATGTCGGTAAGGAAGGTCAATGAGACTTCGGATATAGTGGTGACAGCGATTCAGGATATAGCGGCAACCATGGATGAGGTATCGGCGGGAGCTTCTTCCCAGGCAGAAGATACGGAACATTGTATGGTACAGATGTCCGAATTTACCGAGCAGATCCAGAGCATATGCGAGAATACCGAGCATATGAGTCAAAATGCAGATGAGGTTATGGGGTCGCTGACCGAGGGCAGGCAGAAAATAAATAACTTAAACGAGAAATCAAATGATACGATAGATGTAACAAAAGAATTGGTGGAAAATATACTGAGGGTACGGAACCAGTCGGAAAATATAGGCGGCATAGTGAATACCATAAATGAAATAGCCGCACAGACGAATCTGCTGTCGCTGAATGCGTCTATAGAAGCGGCCCGTGCAGGTATGCAGGGAAAAGGCTTTGCAGTGGTCGCAGAGGAAATACGAAAGCTGGCAGATCAGTCTATGGCAGCCGGAAATGAAATAAAGAATATCATAGATCAAACGGATAAGATGACGGCTGAAGCTACCAGATCGGCGGAAAAGGCAGAAGGTATCGTAAATATACAGAAGGTATCGTTAGAAGAAACGAATCATATATTTGCCCGGATGGAAGGCTGTATCGGAGAGCTGCTGAGAGGATTCCAGATTGTATTGGAAGATTTGGAGAGCATGGGAGGCAGCAGAGATCAGATGGTGAAATCCATAACAAGCATATCGGCATTTTCGGAACAGGTGGCGGCATCTACCCAGGCAGTTACAGGGACTATTAAGAATCAGAGAGAAGTATTGAATCAATTGGCGGAAAGATCAGAACGCCTGCAGGGAAAATCAGAGGAAATGAGCGGTCTGATGGGCCGGTTTAAGGTTTAGAAATACCGGGCGGAAGCAATAAAAATAACCGGAATAAATGACCTCCGTACGTAATACAATTACTATAAGTAAACTTTATCAAAGTTTGATAATGGTAATCGAAGCGATACGGAGGTATTTTTGTGGAGTTAGTAAGGAAAAATATACATATGGACCGCATCAAGGGTCAGGCAGCCACACAGATTACGTTAGAAGACGACGTTAATATCTCAGATTCCAAACCGGATGTGAGCAAGCTGATTTATGATAGAGGAAGCGTGTGTTTGGATGAGGTAAAGGCGACGGAGGACCATGTGACGGTAAAAGGAAAGCTGAACTTCGCGGTAATGTACCTGCCTGAGGGGGACAATATGATACCGTGCTGTATGGAAGGTTGTATTCCTTTTGAAGAGCAGATATATATGGATGGAGTTCAGAGCGGAGACAGTGTGAAAGTGAAATGGGATCTGGAGGATATGACCATCGGGCTTATCAATTCCAGAAAGCTGAGCGTTCAGGCACTCGTTTCCTTTAAGTTTCTTTCGGAGGCAATGTGCGATGAAGAGACTGCGGTGGATCTGTATCACGAGGAGCCGGTGGAATATAGGAAGAAACCTCTCGAAATTATGCAAATGACCGTGAAAAAAAGAGATATTTTCCGTATCAAGGAAGAGTTGGAACTGCCTCAGAACTATCCGAATATTTTCCAGATCATATGGCAGGGTATCGATGTGGACAATGTAGAGTTCCGGGCAGGAGAGGGAAAGCTCTCGGTACAAGGTGACCTTCACGCATTTTTCTTATATGAGGGAGAGGGAGAAGAAAATCCGGTCAGGGCATTTGCGACCACGGTACCCTTCAACGGTATGATAGAGTGCAGCGGATGCGAAGAGGGAATGATCGGAGATGTGGAATATTCCATAGGTCATATAGAAGTGGAAATACGCCCCGATTTCGACGGCGAGCAAAGAATATTAGGTGTGGAAGTCGTTCTTGATTTGGACATCGATATCTATGAGGAAACCAGACTGGATATTCTTTCCGGCATTTACGGCGTAGTAAAGGAAGTTGAGGCGGTAACCAGACCGGCGCAGTTCAAGGGATTTCTGGGAAGACCTGCAGGTAAGGTCAAGGTGAGCGACAGAATGAAGCTCCAGGGATCAGATACGCATATGCTCCAGCTTCTCCACAGCGATGCACAGGCCAGGATAGAGAACAAAGAAATCGTGGAAAACGGCATTCAGGTCAAGGGAGTTTTAAACGTACAAACGTTGTATTTGAGCAGCGACAGCAAGATACCTTACGGCTTTGTGAAGGGAGTATTCCCCTTCAGCCATGTACTGGAGGTGCCGGGCATTAATGAAAACTCTTCTTATAAAGTAAATGCGGGAATAGAACAGCTGTCAGTTGCTATGGTAGACAGCGATGAGGTGGACATTAAGGCAGTGGTTTCGTTTAAGGGAATCGCCTTCGACCAAAAGACGGAGGATATTGTGACGGACGTTGCCGTCTCGGAGCTGAATATGGATAAACTTAACGAACTTCCCAGTATTGTAATCTATGTGGCGAAGGAAGGCGACAGTCTTTGGGATGTAGGCAAGAGGTATTATGTGCCGATTTCCCAGATTAAGGAAACCAACGAAATGGCCACGGACGATATTAAGGCGGGAGATAAGCTGCTCATTGTAAAGGGGATTTCAAAATAGAAGATAAAATTAGAAAAGGGAAAGAACGTTTTATATGCTTTCCCTTTTTTTGTTGACTATTTAGTTTTTAAGCGTTTGCAGCCTCTGCCAGCTTATCGAATTTGTCCATTACAGCCTGATAAGTTTTCTGACTGATATCAGGAAGCTTGTCTCCCCATGTCTTCGTAGCCTGCTCAAAGCCTTTTTTGAAGGCATCTCTCATAGCTTCTATTTTGTCGGGATCGCCCCCGGTCAAAGCTGTTGCGAAATCTATGATGCGGCCGGAGGTCTGCTCCACGCTCCAATAGCCATCTTCGGCGATGTCGGCCTGCGCCTGTGCCTTCGTTGCAGCGTCTACGGTGAAATCGCCGCTTGCGAGAAAACTCCAAATGCTGTCCGTTTTTCCCAGGGTCTTGCCCTGATTAACGATTATCTGCTCTACAAGGCTCTTAAACTGTGCGGTGCGGGCATCTGCATCCGCTTTTAGTTTGGTAATAAGTGCGGTATCCTGTTTATAAGTCTTTTTGGATGCCGTCTCCGTAGCTGCGGAAGATTCATAAATTACGCCGCTTGTATTTTCTTCTTTTACAGATTCCGCATCGCTGCTCTTTTTGGCTGAACTATATGTACCATAAGCATCCGCGGTGCTCATACCGCTTGTAATTCCATTTACGCCCATCTCTAAACCCTCCTTGGTCATATGCGTTGTCATTAAGTGATGTATAGTCCGACTAGAAATATTTTCCTAGTTTTGCAATATATATCGTCAGTTTATAGTTATTTAATTAGTGCTCACATTGATTTTTCCTCTTATATTGTATATAATTAAGTACATTAAATGTATACAAAATGCAAACGGGGTACAATATGGATAAGATAACGAGGAAAGCCTATGCCAAAATTAATCTGGGTCTGGATGTGCTAAGGCGAAGAGAGGATGGTTATCATGAAGTGAGGATGATCATGCAGTCGGTGGGTCTGTACGATACACTGACCTTCACGAGGCACGAGGAAGCGGGCATAGCGGTCGTTACGGATAAAGAGGAGCTTCCGGGAGATGAGAGCAATTTGATTTATAAGGCGGCAAAGCTTCTTACAGATACATATGGTATCCGGCAGGGCGTTCACATCGCGCTTGAGAAACGGATTCCCATGGCGGCGGGGATGGCCGGCGGCAGCACCGACGCAGCCGCAGTTTTCCATGGAATGAACGAGATGTTCTCCTTAGGTCTGTCCATAGAAGAAATGTGCGTGCTGGCGGTGAGAATAGGGGCGGATGTTCCGTACTGTATAAAGGGAGGAACGGCATTAGCGGAAGGGATCGGAGAGATTCTTTCGGATTTGCCCGGTATGCCTGACTGCTTTTTGCTGATTGCTAAGCCGGACATCGACGTATCCACCAAATTCGTTTATGAGAATTTACATGCGGATTGTTTGGAGTATCATCCGGATATTGACGGTATGATACGTGTTCTTAGCAGTAAAGAGCTGGGGAGCGTGGCGGCAAAACTTGGCAACGTGCTGGAAACAGTAACGGTGAAAAAATATCCTCAAGTGGAGGAAATCAAGGATTTTATGAAGGCGCAGGGGGCGCTGAACGCATTGATGAGCGGCAGCGGACCTACGGTATTCGGAATATACGATTCCAAAGAACGGGCGCATGAGGCGCAGGGGGCGCTGGAGCGGGCAGGGCTGGCAAAGCAGGTATTTGTCACTGTTCCGGTAAATACGGGAAGATAAAAGTTATTATTCAGCCTTTAGATTTCTAATAACAAAACAAATTTTATTTAAAAGACTGGACATGAGATGACGGGGTTAGTATGAAAGGTATGGTATTGTATGAGCGATAATTTTCAGGTAAATATGGATGAATTCCTGCCGCTTAGAGACGTGGTGTTCAACACGCTTAGAAAGGCGATTCTTACCGGAGAGCTGAAGCCGGGGGAGCGGCTGATGGAGATTCACCTCGCCAATAAGCTTGGTGTCAGCAGGACTCCGATAAGGGAGGCGATCCGCAAGCTGGAGCTGGAGGGTCTGGTCACGATGATCCCCAGAAGAGGGGCTGAGGTGGCGCAGATCACGGAGAAGAGCTTGAAGGACGTTTTGGAGGTGCGCCGTGCGCTGGATGCGCTTTGCGCGGAGCTGGCATGTGAACGCATTACAGACGAGGAAATGGTGCATCTTAAGGAGGCCTGTGCGCAGTTCGAGAAAGCGACCAGACAAAAAGACGTGACGGTGATAGCCAAGGCGGATGTGGCTCTTCATGACATCATCGTGGCGGCCACCGGCAATCAGAGGCTGGTACAGCTTGTGAATAATCTGGCGGAGCAGATGTATCGTTACCGCTTTGAGTATATTAAGGATAAAAGCCAGCATGAAAAACTGATAGAGGAGCATAGAATAATATACGAAAGCATCCTGAACAAGAACTGTGAGGCGGCAGCGAGAGCGGCAAAGCTTCATATAGACAATCAGGAGTCCTCCATTATCAAGCAGATACGGCTGGAGAACAAGCAGAAATAAGAGGACATATGGAATAAGGCCGGAAAAATGAGGGCAGACTTCTTTTAGTAAGGTTCCGCAAACGGACGAAGCGGAACGGAGTAAGGAGAAGCCTGATGAAAAAAATATGGGAAACCGGTGTGATTCTATTTGCAGCTATGGGATTTTGGGGTATGATATATCCTGACTTGTGCTTTACCCAGGATGTATGCCGAGTCGTTTATGTAGATACATATGGTAATGTGCAGGATGCAGTGAAGGCAGAAGATGCAGGAAGTATAGGGAATGCAGAAGATACAGAGGATTTGTCGGAGCAGGATATGTTTACCCAGCTTAGTAATGCCAAGCCGGGACAGATCCGGGTAAAAAGTGCATTTATAGATTATTTTTTCGGCAGCAGAGGGGAAGAGGCAAAAGATGATTCCGGGCAAGATGCCGATACGCCGAAGAACCTTAAGGAAACGGCGAGTATAACAGAAAGCAAAGGAAATGGCAATGACAGCAATAAAGGAAACAAAGGCTCTCAGTGAGTTGCCCGTAGGTGTGTTCGACTCGGGCGTGGGAGGACTGACCGTAGCACGGGAAATTATGCGCCAGATTCCCAATGAGAAAATAATATATTTCGGAGATACGGCAAGGGTACCTTACGGAAGCAAATCCAAAGAAACGATTACGAAATACTCCAGACAAATTGTACATTTTCTGCAGGATCAGCAGGTCAAGGCGATCGTAATCGCCTGCAATACGGCCAGCGCTTATGCTCTGGATGAAATCGAAAAGGAAATCGATATACCTATGATCGGAGTGGTAAAGCCGGGAGCAAAGGTGGCTACGGAGGCCACGGGCAACGGCAGGATAGGCGTCATCGGAACGGAGGGTACGGTAGGAAGCCATATTTACTCTACATATATCAATAAAATAAATCCTGACATTAAGGTGATAGGCAAGGCGTGTCCGTTGTTCGTTCCCCTTGTGGAAGAGGGACTTTGGCAGGATCCGGTAACGGACGAAATTGCGACGAGATATTTGAGCGAGCTCATCGACTGCGATATCGATACGCTTATTCTCGGTTGCACTCATTATCCTCTGATTCGTTCCACCGTAGGAAAAATCATGGGAGAAAAAGTGACTTTAGTTAATCCGGCATATGAGACGGCGAGGGAGCTGAAGGAGCTGCTGGAAAGAGAAAATCTGTTAAATGAGAAGATTCCCGGCCTTGGAGACAACCGTTACCGCTTTTATGTGAGCGATATGGCTGATAAATTCAAGACCTTTGCTAATTCTATTTTGGAATACGGTATATTGTCCGCCAAAACTATTAACATAGAGAACTATTAGTCCGTAAAAGCGGATATGGGGTATAAGTTTGAAAGAATTATATTCTTTCAACCGGAGATTTGTACTTAAGGTGTGCAGGCACACCTGCACAAAGTCTCCAGACTTTGAAAGGGCATGGATATAATTATGACAAAAGAGGTATTGCTGTCTTTAAGAGGACTACAATTCGATAACGGTTCTTTGGACGCGGATAAGATAGAGACCATTACTCCGGCGGAGTATTATAAAAGGGATGACAGCCATTACGTCATCTATGAAGAAACGTCGGAAGGCTTTGACGAAAGCACGAAGAACATTATTAAGTTCAAGCGCAACTCTCTGGATCTGACGAAAAAGGGGCTGGTAAACGTTCACATGAGCTTCGAAGAGAACAAAAAGAATCAGACGAGCTACACCACTCCTTACGGGGAAATCTTAATCGGAATCGACGCCAGAAGCATCCGGCTGGGCGAAGAGGAGGAGCGGATCGTGGTGGATGTGGATTATGCGCTGGAAATCAATTATGAGCATTTTGCAGACTGCAAGATAAGAATGGATATACGTTCCAAGGAAAGCGGAGGCTTTTCGCTTCAGGGAGAATGAGAATAAAAAAGACGGCTCTGCATTTAAGGAAGCCGTCTTTTGTTCGCTTATTTTATTGGCTTTGCTCCGGCCTTCTCCTGAAGTCTCTCCACCGTGCGTCTGAACGCGCTTTGCTTCTTCTTGGGAGCAGCAGCCTGCTTGCCATGAAGTCCCTTCACATCGGTAATATATATACCGCTAACAACCGCCTTTACTTCTTTCTTTACAGGAACCATATCATAAATCTTCTCATCACAGACGAGAGTCATAATCTGCGGACCAACCTTTGCTTTTACAATAGGAAACCTGGAAAACCGCAGTAATCGGGGAGTCTGTTGGATTACCGTTTGAGGAAGCCCTGAATCTTTCATCTTCATCCGTTTCTTATCGATGACGAGCATGGAAACGGTCTGCTTCATCGCATCGATTTGTTCCTGCTGAGCCTCCTGCTTCTTCTGTGCTCTTTTTCCGAGGAAATATAATACGACGACAGCGATGATTAAAACGACTAATATGACTAATAATACAATTGATAAAGTACTCACAAAGTTTCCTCCTATTTTACGTTAGTGCAAAATTAATTGTAGCATTGTTTCCTTAAATAAGCAAGCGTAATTGTACTGCGGAAGCTTTAGCAATTTCGTTGAAGAAACGGGAAGAATGTTATATAATAAGCGGTAAGGGCGAGCCGGAAGGAGATAAGGGTGAGTTTATGATTTGGGAAAGTGCTCAGGCGGGCTTTTCATTTATTTTCAGCCATCTGATTTTCATTAATTTGATATTTGCGGTTATTATCGTATTTTTCCAGAGAAAGGATCCGAAGGTCATATGGACGTGGATGCTGCTTTTGTATTTCATTCCGATTCTTGGGTTCGTGTTTTACCTGCTCATAGGAACGGACATGCACAAGCAGAAGATGTTCCGGATTAAGGAGATAGAGGATCATCTGAACGACGCGATCCGCAGGCAGGAATACAGTCTCCGAAACAAGGAGCTGGAGCACAAAGACCCGGAAATCGCGGAATACTCGGACTTAGTTATGTACAATCTGGAAGCTTCGGGTGCTATGCTCACGAATGATAACGATATTACTATTTTTACGGATGGAAATGAAAAATTTGAAGCGCTCATAGCGGATATGCGGGAAGCGAAGAAGTATATCCATGTGGAGTATTATATTATAAAAAATGATGTGCTGTTCAACCGGATCAAGGACGTGCTGGTGGAAAAGGTGAAGGAGGGCGTGGAGGTGCGCGTTCTCTATGACGGCATGGGATGCCGTTCCGTTCGGAAAAGTTACTGGAGGAAGCTGAACAGCCAGGGTATAAAGACTTCGGAATTTTTTCCGGCTTTTTTAAGGCGTCTGCACCTTCGTATCAATTACCGCAACCATAGAAAAATAGTGGTCATCGATGGGAAAATAGGATATGTAGGCGGATTCAACATCGGTAAGGAATATATCGGGCTGGATAAGAAGTTCGGCTATTGGCGCGACACCCATCTTAGGGTGACGGGAACGGCAGTGTTCGCCCTGCAGATTCGTTTTGCTTTGGACTGGAACTATACGGCGAAGGAGAATCTGTTCCTGACAGGAGCATATGTCTATCAGGGATTCGTGGAATCCAAGCAAAACTGTGAGGTGCAGATCGTTTCCAGCGGTCCTGACTCCAGATGCCAGAATATACGAGACAATTATCTGCGCTTGATCGGTAAGGCAAAAAAGAGCATTTATATACAGACACCTTATTTCATACCCGACGAGGCGATTTTTTCCGCCTTGATGATAGCCGTTCATTCGGGAATCGAGGTGAATATAATGATTCCCTGTAAGCCGGACCATCCATTTGTCTATTGGGCGACCTATTCCTATATCGGAGACCTTGTTATGGAGGGTGCGAAATGCTACACTTATAATGATGGTTTTCTCCATGCCAAGGGAATGGTGGTGGATGATAAGGTGCTGTGCTATGGTACGGCAAATATGGATATCCGAAGCTTTGCGCTGAATTTCGAGGTGAATGCGGTCATATATAATGAGGAACAAGCGATAAGGATGAGGGAGATCTTCGATGAGGATATGAAGAAGTGCAAGCAGATTACGAAGAACGTATATGTGAGCCGCTCCTTGCGGGTGAGGTTCCTGGAACAGGTGAGCAGGCCTCTTTCTCCGTTATTGTAGTGTTGATTTATTGTTCATAGTTATGAAAAAAGCAGGAAAAGGGTTTTAAGAAGGGGAGATTTGTGGTATAACTGAGGTATTGCCTTGTCCTTTGTGAAGTGCTGGTGATGCACATCGGACAAGCGGAAAAAGGAGAATAATCTGAGAATGAAAAATAAAGCAAGGTTGTTAAAATTGGTAAGTATCGCTGTTATGACGGCGGCGGCAGCTACGTTTACGGGCTGCGGAAGTACAGATGACAGTCAAAAGGCATATTTGAATGAAATTGACACGAAGGATTATGTGAAGCTTGGTGAATATAAGGGTTTGGAGATTAATCAGGCAGGCCCTGAGGTTACGGACGAGACAAGGGATTCCTATATCAACTATCTTCTTAGTATGAATCCGGATAGGGGTGTCATAGAGGGAGATACGGTAAATATCGACTACGTGGGTACCTTGGACGGAGTTGCTTTTGAAGGAGGAACCGCATCCGGTTCTAATCTTACTATTGGTTCGGGGCAGTTTATCGATGGATTCGAGGATGGACTGATCGGAGCAAAGGTCGGAGATACGGTTGAACTCGATCTGACGTTCCCTGAGGATTATCAGAATACAGATCTGGCAGGCAAGGCTGTAGTATTTACGGTGACGGTCAATACGATAATGGCCTCTACACCTCAGGAGCTGACGGATGAATACGTGCAGGGACTTGGCATTGAATGCAGTACGGTGGAAGAGTACCGGCAGTATGTTTATGATATGCTGTATGAGGAGCAGGTGAGTGCATATGAGATTCAGGTAGAAAATGCTCTTGCCGGCGCGTTGGTGGAAAAAAGTGAGTTCATAAAGGATCCTCCGCAGGCGATGTTAGACCGTTATAACGAGATGCTGACCTCAAGTCTTACCTCTGCGGCTGCCGCGTATGGAATGACCCTGGAGCAGTATATGCAGCTTTACTATGGAATGGATGCAGCGACCTATCCTGAGGAAATTAAAAACGAGGCCTTGAATTCCGCACAGCGTTATATCCTGCTGCAGGCAATTGCGGATAAGGAGGACTTGAACGTAACGGATGAGGAGCTCCAGGTAGATATAGAGAACACTGCCTCGGAGTCCGGGTATGATTCTGTGGACGCTTTCAAGGAAGCGGTAGACGAGGAAAGCTATAGAGAATATATGATGAGCGAGAAGGTTTTAGGCATGATGCGTGAGAATGCGGTAATCAGCGCGGAGTAAGCCCCAAACGCCCTGATATAAAAATGCAGAGGCCACACGGGGCAGCATGGAGAAGGCGGCGCTGAGAAACAAAACAGGTACGAGACGAGGGAGAAAAGAAAATGAATTTGACAGATATCAGAGACTTATACCGCGGACGCGGTGAGTTTGCAGGAAAAGAAGTGACGATAGGCGGATGGATCAGAAGCATCCGGGATTCGAAAACCTTCGGTTTTATCGTAGTGAACGACGGCACATTTTTCGAGCCGTTACAGATCGTATACAGCGATAAGCTGAATAATTTCGAGCAGATCAGTAAGCTGAATGTGGGTTCGGCGATCATTGTAAGAGGAAACATAGTAGAGACGCCCGATGCGAAGCAGCCCTTCGAACTGCAAGCGGAGGAAATAGAGGTGGAAGGTCTCTCCACGGCGGATTATCCGCTGCAAAAAAAGAGACACAGCTTCGAGTATTTGAGAACAGTTTCCCATCTGCGTCCGCGTACCAACACGTTTCAGGCGGTATTTAGGGTACGCTCGCTGATTGCTTATGCGATTCATACGTTTTTCATGGAGAGAGGCTTCGTCTATGTGCATACGCCTCTCATCACGGGAAGCGACTGTGAAGGTGCGGGAGAAATGTTTCAGGTAACAACTATGGACCTTAAGGATATTCCGAAAAACGAGGATGGAAGCATAGATTTCAGCAAGGATTTTTTCGGCAAAGCAACCAATCTTACCGTGAGCGGACAGCTTAATGTGGAGTCCTATGCGTTTGCCTTTAAAAATGTTTATACCTTCGGCCCTACTTTCCGTGCAGAGAATTCCAATACTACGAGGCATGCTGCGGAATTCTGGATGATCGAGCCGGAGATCGCCTTTGCTGACTTGAAGGACGACATGATTCTTGCGGAATCGATGCTAAAGCATGTTATTCGTTATGTGCTTGAAAATGCGAGGGAGGAAATGAACTTCTTCAACCAGTTTGTGGATAAAGGGCTGATCGAGCGTCTTACCCATGTGCTTAACTCCGATTTCGGACATGTTACCTATACGGAGGCAGTCAAGATACTGGAGCAGCATAATGATGAATTCGAATACAAGGTATTCTGGGGCTGCGATTTGCAGACTGAGCACGAAAGATTTCTGACCGAGCAGGAATTCAAGCGTCCGGTATTCGTAACGGATTATCCGAAGGAAATCAAGGCTTTTTATATGAAGCTGAACGAAGACGGCAAGACGGTTGCGGCTATGGATTGCCTGGTACCGGGAATCGGCGAGATCATCGGCGGCAGCCAGAGAGAGGATAAGCTGGAACTTCTTGAGCAGCGTATGGAGGAGTTGGAGCTGAACAAGGAAGATTACGATTTTTATCTCGATCTTAGAAAGTACGGCTCCGCGCGGCATGCAGGCTTCGGGCTGGGCTTTGAGCGCTGCGTTATGTATTTGACAGGGATGGGCAATATCAGAGACGTTGTTCCCTTCCCAAGAACGGTAAAGAACTGCGATTTATAGGAAAAAGTTGTCCGGGCATACAAAACTTACAGGGGTTATCTATGAAGAAAAAAGCTGTAAAATTAATCAGCGTAGCCATGGCTTTCGTTATGGCGCTCCTTCCCGCGGGAACGGTATACGCGTCTACGATTAATGACATTAAAAAACAACAGGCAGAGGACCAGAATAAACTGAATAATGTGCAGGGACAAATCTCCGGCCTCCAGGGACAGCAAAGCGAGGTTGGCGGAGAGATAGACGAGCTGGATGCCAACGTGGTGGAAATTATTGCCAGCGTGGATATCATCAAGGATGAAATCGTGGAGAAGGAAGAGCAGATCGACGAGACGGAGGCGGAATACGAGGTAGCGAAGCAGCAGGAGGAGGAACAGTATGCGGCCATGAAGCTTCGCATCAAGTTCATGTATGAGCAGGGTGACATCTCCTACGTACAGCTTCTCATGACCAGCGAGAGCCTCGGCGATATGGTGAATAAGGCGGATTATATAGAACAGCTTTATGAATATGACAGAAAAATGCTGGAGGAATATCAGGCTGCCAAGGAGTATGTGCAGCAGGTGTGGAATCAGTTGGAGGATGAGAAATCGGAGCTGGAAGCCTCTAAACATGAGCTGGAAGAAGAGCAGGTGCGTATGGAGGAGCTGCTCGATGAGAAGAAGCAGGAGTATGAAAATTATAATGTGCAGATAGCGAAGGCAAAGCAGGAGGCTGCGGCTTATAAGACGAAGATCAAGCAGCAGACGGCGCAGATCAAGAAGTTGGAGGAAGAGGCAAGAAAGAAGGAAGAGGAGAGAAAGAGAAAAGAAGCAGCGGCGGCAGCTGCAAATGGCGGCAATTCTTCTTCGAGCTCATCGTCATCCGGCTCTTCATCGTCTTCAGGTTCTTCCTCCGGTGCTTCCGTAAGCATTCCTTCCGGCGGAAGCGGCTCCGGTCAGACAATCGCATCCTATGCCTGCCAGTTCATCGGCAATCCTTATGTGGCGGGCGGAACGAGCCTTACGGATGGCGCCGACTGCTCGGGATTCGTATGGCGGGTGTTCAAGGATAACGGATATTCAGTTCCCCGTACTTCATGGGAAATACGAGACGCGGGAAGCGGAGTGGATTACTCTCAGGCACAGCCGGGAGATGTTATCTGCTATGCGGGACATGTTGGAATTTACATAGGAAATGGGAATATTGTGCATGCCAGCACAGAGAGGACGGGAATCAAGATAACGTCAGCGACTTATAAATCGATACTGTCTGTGAGAAGAATTGCATAATGAAAAGCAGAAGGGTTAATGGAGGAGCGATTGCAGATATGTGATCGCTTCTGTGATAAGTGCCGGAACTGCCAGTCCGGAAGAGCCCACTATGTGCAGGCTGCATTTGTTCACCGGAAGCAATATTTTCTCGCATGGGGAAGAGGCTATGGAGCAAGCCATTGCAGGAGTGACCTCGCCCAAAAGGGAATCTGCGGCGACAATGCCCACAGGTCCCATAATGTAATCCGCATCGCGGCAATTAACAATAACCGGATTTTCTCCGGTAGCACCGGCATCAGCTCCTGCACGAAGCATGGCGGTTGTGGCTATGCTGTTGGTACCTATAGCAATAACCTCCGCCCGGATGTCGGAGGTTTTTAGTTTCTCTATGAGCAGGCTGCCGATTCGGCCGCCTTGACCGTCTATTATCACTATTTTCATGACTTTGTGTCCTATTAATTGAGATATTTGTTATTTGCTCGGTGTAGCCGTGCAGTTGATTCCTATAATTCCTAAGATTCCGTCATCGTCCACATCGAAGGTAATGTTCGGTCCGCCGTCGCCCATGACAAAGCCGGCGTCGGTATATTCCAGATCAAAGAGATTATAGTTGCCCATTCTTTCAACCAGTGTTTCCGTGAACAGAACATCGCTGTCTATTTTCTTGAAGGTTTCCGCATCGTCCACCGGCCCCTTGGAGTCCCCCCCTTTATCGACAAACACAGGAAAATTGGTCAGGCTGGCGAGCTCGTCCACATTCATAGCCTTTACCGCATTGATGATCTTTATCGCAAAGGCATATTCCTCTACATAGATTCCGGTAAGCAGAGAACTGTCCGAAAGACCTACGAGAGTTGCATGATTTTCATCCAGAGAGCCCGTATAGGTGATGGTCGCTATCTGACCGACGGTAAGATAACGCAGATTGCCTTGGACGCCGGACTCGGGAATCGTCAGGGAGAAGGTGTTCCCTAAGGCCGACTGAGCAGAAACGGAGTACTGGGTCGCATCGGTTATGATGCCTACGAAGTTGTGCGTTTCGCCGTCGTCTGGCTGCGCGGTCGTGCTTGTATCGGCGGCAGTTTCCGAGGATGTGCCCCTTGCTCTGGGAACTTCGGAATCCGATGACTGAGCTGTATCGGAAGCTGTATCAGCTTGTGAGCTTGTATCGGCGGCATCGCCGCTTTGTGTATCGTCGCCTGCCTGGTCGTCATCCGGTGCCTGATTGTCTTCGGTTTGGGCATCTTGTGTTTGCACAGCTGTATTTTCCGGTGTATTTGCGGTTCCGCATCCATTCATGACAAGTGTAGCGATGATGAGGAGCGAAAGGAACCTTCCCGTTCTTTTTTTCATAGTCGTATATCCTTCCTTTATCAGAAGATAGAAAATAAAATTATCTTAATATATAATATACTATGGGCGAAAGGAATGTCAATGTTACTGTTCACTCCACACAGTAACGTCCGGCAAACGGACTTCTAGCAGATATGGAAGACAATCGAATCCGAACCCAAAAGACTCCTGCGCCGAATTCAAATATATAAGAAGTTCTAATTCTCTGAATAGTCAAGCCAAACATAACAGAAAACAAAAAACTCGCTGCGCTCAAACAGTTTTGTTTTCTGTTATGGCCTGGCTATTCAAAGAAAGAACTTCTAAATATTTTCATAGACGCAGTCGTTCTTTTGATTCGGATTCGATTGTCCGCAAAAGTTTGTAAAAAGTCCATTTGTCGGGCAGTTGCTGCGACGGAGTGAACAGTAACAACAGTAACATGTCAATTCATGGAAGGGATTGAAAGCCTTGTATTTGCGGCAAAAACGTAGTAAAGTTGAAGAAAAAGGATTAAAAGCTGTTTTTATATAATAAGAAAGAGCGGAAAGCGAGGGAGACGAATGGAATGGCAGCAGCTATTGTGCGGCGATAGGATAAGAATGTATAAGGCAATCGGGAATTCAGGAGATTTGCGCACGGAATTCGAGAAGGACTACCACCGGATTATCGGCAGCGCCTCCTTCAGGCGCCTGCAGGATAAGACTCAGGTCTTTCCCCTGGATAAGAGCGATTTCGTGCGGACGAGACTGACGCACTCTTTGGAGGTATCCTCCTTTGCGAAGTCGTTGGGACAGAATATATCGAAAAAGATTCTTCTGGATATCAGGGACCCTGCTTTTAAGGAGTCCTATCAGGCGGATGTGTGCGACATCCTGCAATGCGCGGGGCTTCTGCACGATATAGGGAATCCTCCTTTCGGACATTTCGGCGAAACCGTCATCAGGGAGTGGTTTCTGAAAAATATGAGCAGGCTTACCTATGGCGAAAAGACTCTGGAGGAGCTGCTTTTGCCGCAGATGAAGGGGGATTTGTGCCATTTCGAAGGAAATACGCAGGCGCTCAGGCTGGTGACGAAGCTGCATTATCTGGTGGACGAGCATGGGATGAACTTGACCAAAGGGCTTCTGGGAACCATAATCAAATACCCGGTTTCCTCTCTCGGAATCAACAAAAGCAGTGGAGATATCAAGGATAAGAAGATGGGGTATTATTATGCGGAAAGGGACATCTTCGCGGATTTGCAGGAAACGCTTGGTACGAATGGGAAGCGGCATCCGCTCACTTATGTGCTGGAGGCGGCGGATGATATCGCTTATAAAACGGCGGATATCGAGGATTCCTTCAAAAAGGGACGCATTACTTACGGACAGCTGGTACAGGAGTTAAAAGAAGGAGGTGCCGGAAAAGAGGAAGAGGATGAGTACTGCAAGCTGGTCGCAGCGTTAGAGGATAGATATCAAAAGGCGCTGGACAGAGGAATCGCCCAGCCCGAGACCTATGCGGTGCAGAACTGGGTGGTGCGGATCCAGGGGAAGATGATTGCCTGCGCTACCTATGGATTCACAAAGAATTATGAGGAAATCATGAACGGCACCTATAAAAAGGATTTGTTTTCCGGCACTCATATCGAGCATATGGCCTATATGCTGGGTGATATCGCCTACCGCTATGCTTTCGTGTCCAAGCCGATATTAAAGCTGGAAATCGCGGCGGAAACGATTATGAATTTCCTCCTCGATAAGTTTGTGGACGCAGCGATTTATTATGATACGGACAAAGAGCTGAATGATGTTCAGGAAAAAATGATTGCGCTCATATCCGATAATTATAAAGCGATATACAAGATATATTCCAAAGATAAGGATGAGAGAGAGAAATTGTATTTAAGATTGCTGTTAGTGACGGATTTCATCTGTGGCATGACGGACAGCTATGCGAAGCTTCTTTATCAGGAGTTGAATGGTCTGATAGAATAGGTCTGATATAGTAATTATGAAGAAAAGGAACTTACGATGGAAATAGATAGAAAAAGGGCCGAAGCGGCTTTTCAAAGCTATGTGGAAGCTTATGATGTCCGGGATGAGAAGGTACGGCTTAAAATAGAACATACCTACCGGGTGAGCGTTTTATGCGATGAAATAGCGAAGTCTCTGGGGTTGTCCGGAGAAGATGCGGATCTGGCATGGCTGATCGGCCTTCTACACGATATAGGCAGATTTGAACAGTTGAAAAACTATGGAACCTTCATCGACGATTTGTCGATTAACCATGCGGAGTATGGCGCGGAAATTCTTTTTTCCCAAGGGAAAATACGGGATTATATAGAGAACACTTCGGAGGATGAAACGATATTTACAGCGGTAAACTGCCATAACGCTTATCGCATTCCGGATAAGCTTGAGGCCAGAACGGAAATGTTCTGCCATATTATCAGAGATGCAGATAAAATAGATATTCTGAAGGTCAATGTGGATTTCCCCCTGGAGGAAATCTATAATGTGTCGAGCGAGGAGTTGAGAAGCAGCCAGGTCACAGAAGAAGTACTGGAATGCTTCGAGGGTGAGAAGGCGGTGTATCGAAAGCTGAAGAAGACCGCGGTGGATAACGTGGTAGGTCACATTTCCCTCGTTTATGAGCTGGTATATCCGGTAAGCCTTGAATTGGTGGAGAAGCAGGGGTATTTGGAGAAGCTGATGAACTTCGATTCGGATAATCCGGTGACGGAGAGACAGTTTGAGAGGATACGGGCGAAGATGAGGGAGTATATTGAGGGGAAGAATGAGAAGAGAGCGGATACAGTGTTAAAGTGAGGAGTGGTTGGAGCAAAAGAGTATGGAGATAAAAGCAGGGTAAGGGATGAAAAAGGAATCAAGCAATAGAAGTGAGTGAGGACATAAAAGAGTAAATGGGATAAGAAGAGAAAATGGTATAAAAGATTAAATGAAATAAAAGTGGGAAGGGGAATAGAAGACACATAATGACAGTACATAAAGAGGAAATAGAATTGACGAGAATGGAGAAATTTACAAGATCGGAAGTAAGGAAAAAGGGAAAGCGTTTAAACAAGTATGTGCAGGATTATATCGTATTCGATTTGGAGACTACAGGAATCGATCAGGGAAGAGATGCGATTATTGAAATATCTGCTGTTAAGGTAAGGAGCGGAGAAATCATCTCAGAATATTCCACTCTGGTGAATCCGGGAAGGCATATTCCGGCAGGAGCTACCGCGGTAAATGGAATTACCGACGATATGGTAAGGAACGAGCCGGATATCAAAGAAGCGATCGGAGGCTTCGCTCATTATATCGGAGAAGATATTCTGGTTGGACATAATATACATACCTTCGATACGAACTTCGCTTATGATGCGGTAAAGCTTCATCTGGGAATGGATATGAAAAATGACTATGTGGATACCTTGTATCTGGCAAGGAAATGCCTGCCTCAGCTTTCCCACCACAAGCTCACCGATGTTTCAAAACACTTCCAAATTGAAACGAGGGGAGCTCACCGGGCGCTGAATGACTGTATTATGAATCAGAGGTGTTATGAAGAGCTTGGAAAGATACTGGGTACAGTGAAGGATACGTCTCCTGAGCCTGAATGCCCGGTGTGCGGCGGTAACTTGATAAAGCGTAAAGGCAAGTTCGGGGAATTCTATGGGTGTGAAAATTATCCGGGGTGCAGGTTTACTATGAATGTGCGCAGAAGCGGGTGAGATTGACGAAGCAGAAACATAAATTTACCCTTATCCGACCGTGTTTGACCTTGTCAATCGATGGTATACTTTACAGCAATAAGAAAAAGGATAAAGATATTAAGAAACTAACAATAAGAATGAGGGAGAACAGAAATATGGCAGAGAAAGTTTGTCCGCAGTGTGGAGCACCTATTGAAGAAAACGCAGTTACATGCAGATATTGCAGAGCATCGTTCGTGAATGGAGAGGAATCGCCGGAAAGGGTTCAGGGAGAAGTTATATATCAACAGCCGGAGGAGGAAGAAACGGATGTGAACGCCAACAAAATATATGCGGTATTGTCGTATTTGGGCATACTCGTATTGATTCCCCTTTTTGCATCGCCTAACTCGGAGTTTGCCAGATATCATGCGAATCAAGGCTTGGTCTTGCTGCTGACGAATATATTATTCGGGGTATTCAGGCTCATAACAGGAGGGAGTATACTGCTTACCCTCGCGTACTTTATTATAAGTATGATGTTGTTCGTATTCTCAATTCTCGGAATTATAGCGGCGGCCAGAGGAGAAAAGAAACCGCTGCCGATTATTGGCGGAATTCAGATTTTAAAATAATTGAGGCTAAATAAAAGACAGTCATAACCCTTCAGAATCTTTCATACAATGTAAAAAAGTATTCTGAGGGGATTTCTTTTGAAGGATTATATCGAAGAAAGGGCAATTGATATTGCTAATTATATTATTGATAACAATGCCACCGTAAGACAGACGGCGAAGCAGTTTGGAATTAGCAAATCTACGGTACATAAAGATGTCACAGATAGGTTGCGGCAGATTAATCCGGTGCTCGCAAAGGAAGCAAGGAAGGTTCTAGACGTCAATAAATCCGAGCGCCACATCAGAGGTGGGCTTGCTACAAGAGAAAAATATTTACATCAGCACGAATTGGGAATACAATGACATATGGGGATTTGTAAAGTCGATGTAAAATAATAAAGGACAAAAGATAAAATGTTGTATTCTAATCAAGACCTCAAAAAGTTAATTCTCCCGCTTGTGCTGGAACAGTTTCTTGCAATTCTTGTCGGTATGATCGATATGATAATGGTGTCCGGAGTAGGTGAAGCAGCAGTGTCCGGCGTATCGTTGGTAGACAATATCAATGTACTCATCATCAACATATCCGCGGCTATGGCCACCGGCGGAGCTGTGGTTGCAGGGCATTTTTTGGGGCAGAAGGATCCCGAAAGTGCAGGAAGGGCAGCGTGGCAGTTAATCTTTTTTTCCGCAATTACAGCCGTTGTTATTTCAGTCTGCGTCTTAGTGTGGCATAAGCCGCTGCTTCGCGTTGTATTCGGGCAAGTGGAAGAGGATGTCATGTCAAGCGCTGTCACCTATTTTACCATCACGGCACTTTCCATAACGCCTCTGGTAATTTATAATTCCTGTGCAGCTCTATTCCGAGCCATGAACAGCGCGAAGACGACCATGTGGATATCCATATTCATGAACATTGTGCACGTGACCATCAATTCCATTTTGATATATGGAATAAAATTGGGCGTTGCGGGCGCCGCTATTTCTACCACCATATCCAAAACCTTTGCGGCGTCGGTCATTTTATACCTTATGTTCAATCCGAATAAACTCATTAACATTAAAGGTAAGCTTACATGGAAGCCCGATGTAGGGCTCATTAAGAAAATACTTTATATCGGCATCCCCAACGGAATGGAGAACAGCTTATTCCAGTTGGGGAAAATAATGCTGCTCAGCCTTATTTCCACCTTCGGAACCTTTGCGATCGCGGCTAATGCAGTATGTAATACGCTGGCTGGCTTTAATATTCTGCCCGGACAAGCGATTAACCTTGCACTCCTTTCCGTGGCAGCAGTGTGTGTGGGTGCCGGAGATTTTAAGCAGGCGAGATTTTACACCAAAAAGCTGCTCTGGCTGGCTATTGTCTGCACCGGTGCGATTTCCCTGCTGTTAATTGTATGTGCACCATGGATTATGAAGATATATAATCTAAGCCCTGAAACGGAGGCCTTGGCCATCCGGGTAATCCGGTATCACGCGGCAATGGCCGTAATTCTCTGGATGCCCTCCTTCACACTTCCCAATACTCTCAGAGCAGCTGGAGATGTGGTATGGACGATGGTCGTAGCGATTGGCTCCATGTGGACGTTTCGTATCATTACGTCATATGTTTTCAGTGAATATTTTGGGCTGGGCCTTATGGGAGTGTGGATTGCAATGACGATAGACTGGGTGTTCCGCGCGATTTGTTATGGGTATCGGTACCGTGGAAATAAGTGGGAACGCCATATGATAGAAAAAGCCAGGCCGTAATAGTAAGAACGTGATGCAAGAGATGATTTCTGCTTGGCGAAGCGAACTTAAAAGCAAAAAATTTGCATTGCAGAACATCATGGGTTACTGTGAACGGAGTGAACAGTAACGATAAGTTTGTTTGACAAGGCTTTCTTGTTTCCTATATAATAGAAACGCACGATTAAAATTGGCTATGCGAAAGGACGACACAGAGATGGAAAGAGAAATGATTATCGTACTGGATTTTGGCGGACAGTATAATCAGTTGATTGCCAGAAGGGTAAGAGAATGCAACGTTTATTGTGAAGTGCATCCTTATGACATGAGTTTGGATAAGCTGAAAGAAATGAACCCTAAGGGAATCATACTTACCGGCGGACCGAACAGCGCATATGCTGCGGATTCACCGATTTGTGATAAAGAGGTGTTTGAACTCGGCATTCCCGTACTGGGCATCTGCTATGGCTCCCAATTGATGGCACACCTTCTGGGCGGCAAGGTAACGACCGCGCCGGTAAGCGAATACGGCAAAACAGAAGTGAATATAGATAATAGTAAGACAATTTTCAAGGATGTGTCTCCGAAGACAATTTGTTGGATGAGCCATACCGATTATATTGAAAAAGTACCTGAGGGCTTTACCATAATAGCACATACTCCGGTATGTCCGGCTGCAGGCATGCAAAATGCTGAGAAAGGCTTATATGCGGTACAGTTTCATCCTGAAGTAGTGCATACAAAAGAAGGTGTGAAGATGCTTCGCAACTTCGTAACGGATATCTGCGGCTGTAAAGGCGATTGGCAGATGGGTTCCTTCGTAGAGGAAAATATTAAAGCAATCCGTGAAAAAGTTGGAACCGGAAAAGTGCTTTGTGCCCTTTCCGGCGGCGTGGATTCTTCCGTGGCGGCAGTTCTCTTATCCAAGGCGATCGGTAAGCAGCTGACCTGTGTATTCGTAGATCACGGTTTGCTCCGTAAAAACGAAGGCGACGAGGTGGAGGAGGTATTCGGTCCTAACGGTCCTTATAACTTGAACTTCATTCGAGTGAATGCTCAGGAGCGTTTTTATGGCAAGCTGGCAGGAGTGACAGAGCCCGAGCAAAAGAGAAAAATTATCGGCGAAGAATTTATTCGCGTATTTGAAGAAGAGGCGAGGAAGATCGGTGTCGTCGACTATCTCGTTCAGGGGACGATTTATCCTGACGTTATTGAAAGCGGGTTGGGGAAGAGCGCTGTAATTAAGTCTCACCATAATGTAGGAGGACTCCCTGATTATGTGGACTTCAAGGAAATTATTGAACCCCTTCGACTTTTGTTCAAGGATGAAGTAAGAAAGGCCGGACTGGAGTTAGGTATTCCGGACCATCTCGTATATAGACAACCTTTCCCCGGACCGGGGCTCGGCATCAGGATTATCGGCGAGGTTACTGCGGAGAAGGTGAAGATCGTTCAGGAAGCGGATGCGATCTATAGAGAAGAAATCGCGAAAGCTGGCGTGGATAAGGATCTCGGGCAGTATTTCGCGGCTCTTACCAATATGCGCTCGGTAGGTGTTATGGGCGATGAACGGACCTATGATTATGCCATTGCTCTTAGAGCTGTAAATACTTCCGACTTTATGACTGCCGAGGCAGCACAGCTACCCTGGGAGGTGCTGGGGTGCGTTACCAGCAGGATTGTGAATGAAGTGAAGGGCGTGAACCGGGTAATGTATGATTGTACCGGGAAGCCGCCGGCGACGATTGAGTTTGAATAAAAATTTTGAGCCCGCAAAGCCTTGTAAAATAAGGATTTGTGGGCTCTCTTTATGTCGTTTGGTACTATTTTGGTACTATGCGGACGTCTATTCTATGAATAAGAAAATCACACTTTTTTGTGCAAAATCACAGATTTTGTATAAAATTCTTTCGGAAGAGCTTAGGCATGTGGCCAAGTAATCTTCCATTCAAAATAATCATTGGCACTAATGGTGCCATCCGCAAGTTCTTTTTTCTTTGTATTCCATTCTAACAGAAAATCATTTACCAATCCATATTCAAAAGTTAAAGCAACAGGTGCACCTGACGCCATGTACTCATTGTCATTGTAGGTCATTTTGACATCAGCATCTTTTGTCACGGGTTTCATTAGCAGGAGAAGACGGAAGCAAAGTATCAGCATAAGTTAGTTGATATAGCAATTCACGAAAATCTTGCAACAGCTAGTTTTGATGTGCTCGAAACAGAATTGATTGTGGATGATAATGAAGTTGCATTGCCGTTTTATTATGATTCAGATAAGAACCATCTGGATTATGAAGAACCAGCAAGAGAATCTGTGACAACCAAGCCTGCTATTACGAATGAAAATTCTGTGTTTTATGAAGAAGTAGTTAATGTAACAATTCAAAAAGAAGTTGAGGAAGAACCTGTCTTTGATTTTGATGAAACTGCGGTAACTCAGGAAGAAAAAGCTATTGATATAGCTAAAATATCAGAAAATCCATTTCCATCCACTTTAGAAACATATTTGTTATTATCTGTGTCTGAACGTATTTTGCTTCAACAGATATCTTCAGGTATGGATGAAAATGAAGTGTTTGAGATAATAAGAGGCAACTATAAAGCAAATGGTTATAGGGTAAATTTTTCTGAAATGTATGACGAGGCATTAGAACTATGTAAAGCACTCAAGACACAATCTACTGAAACACGAGCCGTTGAAATAGCAGGACAGCTAAGAGAATATGGCGATTATAGATATTTGAAATCATCTACAAAAGACAGGATATTCAATTTTAAGATCGGAGATTCAAGTAATAATCTGAAACTATATAAGGCGGTAACGAAAGAACTTGGTATAAAACAGGATTTGGATGAACAGTTTGAAGACTAAATATATGACGTGACGTTGAATCGACAAGGAGATGATAGAAGCGAGGGGAAATGGGAGAAAGACAAAGGCAGATAATGAATTAGGTATGTGAATTAATGTGATCAAACAAACAATCAATTTAATCATTAATATAAAAATGATTAAATTGATTGTTGACAATGATTTAATTAAGTCTTACAATTTAATTAGATCAAAATCTCTAAAATGATGAAATTAATATTTGAATGAGGTAATTAAAATGCGTGATTACGATTATAATCAAAAATGGAAAGAATTGTTGACACCAGACATAGTGTCCTTACTTTCTAAAATACATGAATTCAAAGGTGAACAGACCTTGTTTATAGAGTCTTATGCGGATGAATTAACAGAATTAGTGGAGATTGCGAAAATCCAAAGTGTTGAAGCTTCCAATAGAATTGAAGGCATATACACATCGGATGAGCGATTGAAAAAAATTGTACAAGCAAAGACCATGCCAAAAACCAGGGATGAATTCGAAATTGCAGGATATAGAGATGTACTCAACACAATACATGATAGTTATGAGCACATACCGATCAAACCAGCAATCATCATACAATTGCATAGAGATTTATATAAATTTAGTGGAATAGAAAGCGGAGGGCATTATAAAAACTCTGATAATGTCATCGCTGAAACAGATAGTCAGGGAAATAAAAGGGTAAGGTTTGAACCCGTTGCATCATGGGAGACACCAGAATCAATTGAAAAGCTATGCAAAGCGTTTGATGATGTTATGAAGAATAATGATTTGGTAGATCCGTTAATTATTATTCCAATGTTTGTAATAGATTTTTTATGTATCCATCCATTTAATGATGGAAATGGTCGAATGAGCCGACTGCTTACTCTTTTATTGTTATATCGTTCTGGATATATTGTAGGAAAATATATCAGTATAGAAAAACTGGTTGAATTATCAAAAGAGACTTATTATGAGGCGCTGCAGGCTAGTTCTACAGGATGGCATGAAAATGAAAGTGATTATGCTCCATTTGTAAGATATACATTAGGGACGATTGTGAATGCATATCGAGAGTTTTCTTCCAGAGTCAAATTACTTACAACAAGTGGAATGTCAAAGCCTGAGCGAGTAAGAGAAATAATAAAAGAAACAATTGGGAAAATAACAAAGGCAGAAATTATGACAAAGTGTCCTGATATCAGTCAGGTAACAGTACAAAGAGCATTAAATGATTTGGTGAAAAGCGGTGAGGTCGTAAAGATTGGTGGCGGACGCTATACCGCCTACACATGGAATAGAGAGGTTGAATAAAATGATAACTGGTGAATTGAAAAATAAGATTGATAGTCTATGGGACATATTTGCAGCAGGAGGTTTGGTAAATCCATTAGAAGTAATTGAACAGATCACATATCTTATGTTTATACATGATCTGGATGATTCGGATAATAAAAGAGCAAAAGAAAGTGCAATGCTTGGATTATCATATGAAAGTATATTTGCAGAAAGCGTTAAAATAGGAGATAGAGATATTGATGGAACACAGCTGAAATGGTCTGTTTTTCATGATTTTCCTACACAAAAAATGTATTCCATTATGCAGGAATGGGTATTCCCTTTTATTAAGACATTGCATAATAACAAAAATAGTGCTTATTCAAAATATATGGACGATGCTATCTTTAAGTTACCGACACCATTAGTATTGTCAAAGGTAGTAGATTCCTTAGATGAAATCTATAAACTTATGCTAGAAACAAAAAGAGAAACGGATAAGACAGAGATTGATATTCGTGGAGATGTATATGAATACCTGCTTTCTAAAATCTCACAGTCAGGTAGAAATGGACAGTTTAGAACGCCAAGACACATTATTCGCATGATGGTGGAACTTATGAAGCCACAAGCGGATGATGTAATTTGTGATCCTGCCTGTGGTACTTCTGGATTTCTTGTAACAGCAAGTGAATATTTAAAGGAAAAACATAAGGAAGAGATTTTCTTTCATAAGCAGAAAAAAGATCATTATATGAATCACATGTTTTTTGGATATGACATGGATCGAACTATGCTTCGAATTGGAGCCATGAACATGATGACACATGGTGTAGAAAGTCCGTTTATTGAATATAAAGACAGTTTGTCAGAACAGAATATGGATAAAGAAAAATTCTCACTGATTCTTGCAAATCCACCTTTTAAAGGTACGTTGGATGCGGATTCTGTATCACCTGATTTGTTAAAAGTATGTTCGACAAAGAAAACAGAATTATTGTTTTTAACTTTATTCGTAAGAATGTTAAAAGTTGGAGGAAGATGTGCTTGTATCGTACCAGACGGAGTACTATTCGGTTCTTCTACGGCACATAAAGCAATTCGAAAAGAAATTATTGAAAATCAGAGATTAGAAGCAATTATTTCTATGCCATCAGGAGTGTTTAAACCATATGCTGGAGTATCCACAGGAATCTTGATTTTTACAAAAACAGGACATGGTGGCACGGATAACGTGTGGTTCTATGATATGACATCGGATGGATATAGTTTAGATGATAAAAGAACACCAACACCAAACGAAAATGATATAGAGGATATTATTAAAAGATTTCATAATAGAGATGAGGAAGAAAACAGAGCCAGAACGGACAAGTCTTTCTTTGTACCAAAGCAGGAAATCGTTGATAACGGATATGATCTTTCGATAAATAAATATAAGCAGGTAGAATATGAAGCAATAGAATATCCACCAACAGAAGAGATTATGGATAAAATATTAGAATTAGACGCGCAGATTGCAAAGGAATTAGCTCAGTTAAAGGTAATGCTGTAAGTGTTGAAGAAAGGTAAAGGCAAATTTAGATTTGTAGGGATGATTATGAAAACGACTCAGTTGAAAAATATAGGAAAATTTCAGTCTGGTGGGACTCCGTCAAAGAAAGTAGAAAGTTACTTTGGTGGCAATATACCTTGGATTACAACGGTTGCATTAAACGGAAAAATTATTGATCAAAGTAATGCGACAGACTGGTTAACGGAAAAAGGTGTTAATAAGAGCGCTACAAAGATTGTACCCCCGTATTCATTAATGATTGGAACTCGTGTAGGAGTAGGAAAAGTTGCAGTTAATAAAGTCAGTATGTGTACAAATCAAGATATAATTTCTATTGTAGACATCAATACCGAAGATTGGGATATAGATTATTTGAGATACTTTATAAAAGCATCAGCGCCATATTTAAATAAGCAAGCAAGGGGAGCAACCATTCAAGGAATTAAATTAGAGGTTCTTCAAAATCTGAAACTTCCGTTGATCAGTGTAGAAGAACAAAAGAGAGTTGCATTAATCTTACAAAAGGTAAACCTAGTAATAGACAATAGGAAAACTCAATTAAATGCATTGGATGACCTCATCAAATCCCGATTTGTCGAGCTGTTTGGGGATCCAGTAAAAAATACTATGAATTGGCAGGTATGTAAATTAGGTGATTTGTCAGTTCAAATTAATAGTGGGAATACACCAAAAGGTGGAGAACAAGTTTATGTTGATAAGGGGATAACCTTTTTTCGTAGTCAAAATGTTTGGAAAGGTAGATTGGAAATGGAGGATATTGCTTATATTGACAAAGAAACTCATGGGAATATGAAAAGAAGTAGTCTTAAACATGGTGATATCTTGATGACTAAGACAGGCAGAATAAATACTGAAAATAGTTCTCTCGGGCGTGCTGCATTATATTTGGGTGAGGATGATACTGCAAATGTGAATGGGCATGTTTACTTTATAAGACTTAAACCAGAAATTAATAATGAGTTTGTTTTAAAAATTCTAGTATCCAAAGAATATTTGGGATATATCAGAAGTGTATGTGTTGGTGGAATTGATAAGAGGCAGTTGAATAAAAATCATATTGAAGATTTTCCTATAATATGTCCACCTAAAGATATGCAGAATAAGTTCATTGAATTCGTACAACAAGTTGAAAAATTGAAAGTTAAAGTTAAGAATTCATTAGATGAAACGCAGGTGTTATTTGATTCATTGATGCTGAAATATTTTGATTAAGAACTTTAATAATAAAAAAATTTAAGCCTTATTTTGGTGTGGTGTATTATTCGGTAATATGAATTGTATGATTTTGGCTATAGCCGTCCTAGGTTTTAAAATAATTGGGAAGGGAAAAATGAAAAAAAATATTAGATTTGAGAACAAAGATTATGATTTAGATTCGTGCCCTGAAACATGGAAAATGTATACTGAAGCATACAAAACATCCTTTGAGGATTTGCTAAATTTTGATTTGTTAGAAGATAAAGGTACCAATAGACCACCTCGTTGTTATATAAAATCAAAAAAATCTAGTGAAGAGTCTAATTTAAAATTAAAAATGGCTGGAGATACTATTTTTAATTTTGGGAGTAACAAAAGCACCAATACTAGAAGAAATCGATATTATGAAAAATATAAGAATTTATTATATAGAGACTTTAAAGACGATGAAGATAAGTTACAAGAATATTTAGGCGAATTAAAGGATTGCAATAAGAAATATCATGAATTAGAGAATTTCTCTTTTATGCCAATGACTGGTGGGATGCAAGCGGTTAAAGGTATTTTTTTACAAGAAAATATTGCAGCATTTATTGCGGAATTAGAAGATTATTATAAAAAGAAAAAGCTGGGGGAGGAAGATAATCATTGTTTTATGACATATAGGAAGGGAGAAGGACGCGGAAAAATTAGTCCTAAAAATAAGGAAGCTTTAAAGAATTTTTTGAAAAGTTTTATAGACCATATAGATTATTTTGAAAGAATATATTTAGTAAATTATAATGAATTTGAAGAATTAATAAAAATTAATGCTGGAAAAATAGACAGCGGAAAAAAGGTTGTTAATTATATGGGTTTTGCTAAAAAATATTGGATTGCTAGAGGAAGAATTGGAGGAGCAACTGATTTATTTCGCACATAGTTTGAATCAGATAATGAAAAATACACAGAAACTTAAAAGTGAAATATAGCAATTGTTGAATTCGAAAATATTAAGTAAAAATACAAAATGGGGGTACATAATGAATAACTATGAAAAACTAAAAGAAGTGTCTGATGAAATAAATAAGCTAATCGAATTAAAAGTATCATCAGGAAAACCTGAATTTATTGCATGGAAAAACAAAACGGAACGCTTGTTAATAAAAATATTTGGAAAAGATAGTTATGAACATAAGGAGTTTCAAAATACTTCATTTTCACTATCTATGTGGGTTATGGGTACTCCTGATAGTGCATTTGTAAATGCGTGTAAAGAAGGTTTGCTGGTTTCAAAAGCCGTATTTGAAACATATCTCAGTGATTTAAATGAAGGTGAATCAAATCAACAAAAGAGAAAGGTTACATCAAATAATTATAATAAAGTTTTTATTGTACATGGTCATGATGGTGAAATAAAAGAGTCAGTTGCCAGATTAGTTGAAAAGCAAGGAATTATTCCTATAATCTTACATGAACAGGCAAATCAAGAACAAACAATTATTGAAAAAATAGAATATAATGCTGATGTTAGTGGGGCCATCTGTCTTTTTACAGCCGACGATGAAGGTAAGTCGAAAAAAGAAAATGATTATAAGCAAAGAGCACGTCAAAATGTTGTTTTTGAAGCCGGATATTTCATAGGAAAGTTTGGAAGAAATAAGGTGATGCTCATTGCCGACAAGGATATTGAGATTCCATCAGATTTGAGTGGTGTTGTATATTCGGATAGTGGACAATGGAAGTTTAGTGTTTTGCAAGAACTAAAAGCAATGGGATATAATATTGATTATAATAAAATAGATTAATATTTAGGAGAAAAAGTTATGTATCATGAATTTTTGGTTAATCAATCTATAGATTTAAATGGAAAAGTTAAGGTTAATTTTATTGATGAAAAATACATTAATTGGTCTTATGAAACTCAATTAGTACCACGTGCCAAAACAGATACGCCCATTTTTCCAATAATTGTTTCTGGAAATGCACTAATACAAGAAAAACCAACAGGTCGGGAAACGAAATGTACTAAATTGGAAAATGGAAATATTAGTTTTATTGATGATTACAGTGTACCAGGTGGCTTTTTGATTTGTGTAACAAGTCCACCAGGGTATGAGCCAAGTATAGTAAAGCTTAAAAGTATGCCTACGTATAGTAATAGAGGGTATAATGACATAATACCAGCTCATTTCGAGATTAAATCGAATAGAGCCATTAATAAGTCATCAGTAATTATGCATGTTTTGGAAAGAGCATATTTTGGAGTATGCATTGAATTTTCTAAAATAGATGGAGTAGTAAAAAATTATGATAGATATTGGTTTAATGATCCATATGATTTAACATTACACCTTGTTAATAAGCAGTTCGAGATTGTAGATTTTGATAAGATACATAGTATACATCCTGATCATGATGAACAAGATATCCATGAATTAGTACAGGTGTTGAATGATATAGTTCAAATGTTAAAAAGTGAAAATGAGGTTATGACTCCAAGTATAAAAGATAAATTATCAAGAATAATACCTAAGATTGTTGCAGGCAGTTCTTCTGCAGTTACGTTAATTGATTCTTATAAAAATGCTGGAATTATAGGTGAATTACTGTCAACATTAGTGAAGTTGTTTGGAAACTAATTTTTAATATAACTGAAAAGAATATAGATTATTAATTTATATAAGGGGTGTTCACAGATGACAAACTTTGATTATTTAAAACAAGAACCAAAATTTAATAGTTTTGCTGATGTGGCAATTGTGGCAGAAAAAGTCATACAAATAGACGTGGAGTCTTGTATTATCAATTGTCGTCGGGCGATGGAATTTGCAATTAAATGGATGTACTCTGTGGACAAGTCTTTAGAAATGCCATATCAGGATACTTTAGCTAGTTTAATGAGTACAGAAGATTTTCATGACCTTGTAGATGATGATTTATGGAAACGTATAGATCTGATACGTAGAATAGGTAATCGTGCTGCACATAATGGAAGAAAGGTAACAAAGGATGAAGCAGTACTTTGTTTGCAAAATTTATATATTTTTCTTGACTATGTAACGTATTGCTACGCAGATGATTATTCAGAAAAATCTTTTGATATTAAACTTCTAGAAAATCAAAACGCAAATGCCGTTGCTGAATCAATTGACAAATCTATGGAAACTGGCATAGATCTGAAAACCCTTATTGCCGAGAATAAAGCATTAAAAGAGGAACTTACAGAGCGAAGAGAAGAACAGCAACAGTCCTATGTTCCAAAACCACTAGATTTATCCGAATACAAAACGCGAAAGATTTATATTGATTCTATGTTAAAGGATGCAGGATGGACAGAAGGGAAAGACTGGATCAATGAAGTTGAATTGCCAGGAATGCCAAATAAATCAGAACTGGGACGTGCGGATTATGTATTATACGATGACGCGCATAAGCCATTAGCTGTAATTGAAGCAAAACGTACTTGTGTGGATGTTGTAAAAGGGCGCCAACAGGCGAAGCTATATGCAGATTTATTGGAAAAGCAATATCATAGAAGACCAGTTGTATTTTTGACAAATGGGTTTGAGACAAGAATCATAGACAATCAGTACCCAGAGAGAAAAGTAGCCGTTATTTACTCAAAACGTGACTTGGAGAAACTTTTTAATCTTCAAACCATGCGCACAAGTCTTAAGAATATTGTAGTAGATAAGGATATTGCAGGACGCTATTATCAGGAAGGTGCAATTAAAGCAGTATGTGATCAGTTTGACCAGAAAAATTGTAGAAGAGCACTTTTAGTAATGGCAACCGGTTCCGGAAAAACAAGAACAATCATAGCATTATGCAAAGTATTGTTAAATGCAGGATGGATAAAAAATATTTTATTCTTAGCAGACAGAAATTCGCTGGTTACACAGGCAAAAAGAAATTTTGTGAATCTAATGCCTGATTTATCTGTAACAAATCTGTGTGAGGAGAAAGAGAATTACAATGTGCATTGTGTATTTTCTACATATCAGACAATGATGAATTGCATTGATGAAATAAAAGATGAGGACGGAAAACTTTTTACAAGCGGTCATTTTGATCTGGTGGTTTGTGATGAAGCGCATCGTTCCATTTACAATAAATATAAAGATATCTTCACTTATTTTGACGCACCATTGGTGGGTCTTACAGCTACGCCTAAAGATGAAATTGATAAGAATACCTATCAGATTTTTGAATTGGAAAATGGGGTTCCTACATATGGATACGAATTAGCTCAGGCAGTAAAAGATGGATATCTGGTAGATTTCATGTCGGTAGAAACAACGATGAAATTTATTGATCAGGGAATTGTATATGATGAATTATCAGAAGAAGATAAGGCAGAATACGAAGAAACCTTTGAAGATGAAAATGGAGAATTGCCTGAAAGAATTAATTCAGCAGCATTAAATACATGGATCTTCAATGAAGATACTATAAAGCAAGTACTACATATCTTAATGACAGATGGAAATAAAATCAATTATGGAGAAACACTTGGAAAAACCATTATCTTTGCAAAGAATCATGACCACGCAGAGAAGATTCTTGAAGTATTCAATAAAGAATATCCACATCTTTCTAAAAACGGACAACCCTTTGCAAAGGTAATCGATAACTACATGACCTATGCACAGAGTGCCATAGATGAATTTTCTGATCCGAAAAAAATGCCTCAGATAGCGATTTCAGTAGATATGTTAGATACTGGAATTGACGTTCCAGAAGTTTTGAATTTAGTCTTTTTCAAAAAAGTGATGAGTAAGGCAAAATTCTGGCAGATGATAGGACGAGGAACACGTTTGTGTCCAGGTCTATTAGATGGTGAGGATAAAAAGAAGTTTTATATTTTTGACTTCTGCGGAAATTTTGAATTCTTTAGAATTAGCAATGGGAAACCAACAGCCAATATGATGGCACTTCAAGGTGCAATATTTAATTTGGAATTTCAAATCGCATACAAGCTTCAAGATATTGATTATCAAACAGAAAGATTAATAGAATATCGTAAGAACTTGGTGAAATTAATGTCGGAAAAAGTGTCAGAGCTAAATCGAGATAATTTTGCCGTAAAGCAACATTTAAAATATGTTGATTTATATTCTAGTGAAAATAATTATAATGCATTGACTTATGAAGATTCTTTACTGGTAAGAGAAGAAGTAGCACCACTTATTTTGCCGGATTTTGATGAAGCAAGTGCTGTTCGATTTGATGCACTCATGTATGGAATTGAACTTGCTTATTTGGTAGGCAAGAAATATTCAAAGGCACGAAATGACTTGATGAAACGAGTAAGTGCTATTTCAAGTGTGGCTAACATACCTGAGATACAGGTTCAATCTGAATTAATTCATCAGATTCTTCATACAGATTACATAGATCGGGCTGGAATCAATGAGTTTGAGCATATAAGAGAGAAATTAAGAAATCTTATGAAGTATATTCCAAAAGGTGGAACGTTAAAATACAATACACATTTTGACGATGATATCTTATCGCAGGAATGGAAAGAGTCTGAATTAGAAAGTGATGAATTGAAAAATTACAAAGCTAAAGCAGAATTTTATGTAAGACAACATCAGGATAATCTTGTAATTGCTAAATTAAAAACAAATAAGCCACTTTCATCGCAAGATATGGATTTGCTAGAAGAAATACTGTGGAAAGAAGTTGGAACAAGAGACGACTATGAACAGGAATATGGACAAAAACCTTTAGGGGAATTTGTACGCGAAATCGTAGGACTCGATATGAATGCCGCCAAAGAAGCATTTTCAGAGTTCCTGGTAGAAACAAATCTTGATTCTACACAAATATATTTTGTGAACCAGATAGTTGAGTATATTGTTCATAATGGAATGCTAAAAGACTTTTCGGTACTTCAGGAATCACCGTTTACAGATAAAGGAAGTGTTGTGGAAATCTTTACGGATCTAAATGTGTGGATGGGGATAAGGAAGGTTATTGAAGAGATTAATGCAAATGCAGTGGCGTAAAGGAGAATTTATTTGTAAGCAGAAAATTGAGAAAGGTTAAACAGGTGGGGATTAATGGAGATAGCAATAAAAAACTGTAATAATATTAATAACGCTTTGATTAATATACAGGAAGGCAGACTCAATATAAAGTATGCAATTAACGGAACAGGGAAATCTTCAATTTCTAAGGCAATTGACTTTTCTAAATCAGAAGAACAATTGAAAAGTCTCAAACCGTATAAGTACTTATCTGATGATTTTAATACTCAAGAATACAATCCCAAGGTTGATATATCATCTGAACTAACTAAAATATCTATTTTCAATGAGGAAACTTTAGAGCAGTATACTTTTTTACCAAATGATTTGCTTGCAAATAGCTTTGAAATATTAATTAAAACAGAAGATTATGAAAGACGTATGCAAACAATACAAGGATTAATTCAGGATATTCAAAATACATTTAGAGAAAATCCTGATTTTGATCAACTTATTTCAGAATTAACAACGTTCATTTCAGGATTTGGAACAACTCAAAATGGTTATTCAAAAACAGGTTCAATTGGAAAGGGTTTAGCCAAAGGAAACAAAATTGTTCATGTGCCGACTGAACTAGCTGAATATACACCATTTATTCAGAGCCAAAATAATGCAACTTGGTTGACTTGGCAGAGTAAAGGTATACAGTTTATGGAGACGATAGATAAATGTCCATATTGTGCGGAAGGATTAATTGAGGAGAAAAAAACAAAAATTAAAAAAGTGGCTGATGAATATGATTCTAAATATGTTGCAGAGCTTCAGAAGATGATAGGTGTATTTCAAATTTTAAGAAATTATTTTACTGAATCTGTGAAAGAAGTAATTGATCGGTTAGCTAGTAGTAGTTTAGCATTTGCTGCAGAAGAAATTAATTTTTTAAAAGAAATAAAAAATCAAGTATCGGTTTTGAATATAAAACTGATAGAAATTAAGTCATTAAACTTCGCGACCTTAAAAGATGTAGATGCAGTTATGACAACAATTCAAGGTAAAAAAATCGACTTGAACATGTTATCGCATATTAATTCTTCATATACAAATGAACGTATAGCACTTGTTAACTCAGCATTAGATAATATTTTAGTTCAGGCTGGAAAATTACAAGGTGAGATTAATCAACAAAAAAGTTATATCCGTAAAACGATTGAAAAATATCATAAAGAGATAAATGGATTTCTGGAAAGTGCGGGCTATAACTATCAAGTATTAATTGAAGAAAATCAAGATAATAGCACTTATAGAATGGTATTGATAAGTAAAGAAAATCTTGAACATGTAAATGATGTGAAGCTTAGGCTAAGCTATGGAGAAAAAAATGCTTTTGCATTGGTTCTATTCATGTATAAAGCTTTAAGTGAAAAGCCTGATTTAGTGATTCTTGATGATCCAATTTCATCATTTGATAAAAATAAAAAATATGCCATAATGGAAATGCTGTTTCAGGGAACAGGTACTTTCCAAGGAAAAACAGTGTTGATGTTAACACATGATTTTGATCCTATTATTGATTTGATACATACAAGTAGCATTCGATGTAGATTTAATCCAGTTCCAGTAGCAACATTTTTATGTAATAGAGAAGGAGAATTAGAGGAAAAAGAGATATCCCCTTCTGATATTCACTCTTTTTTTGAAATTGCGAATGATAATATAAGCTCTGATATCGATGAAATAAATAAGTTGATATATTTGAGAAGAAGATTAGAAGCGGTTGGCGATAAGAGCTTGGCTTGGCAATTGCTATCAAATGTTTTTCACCCTGGTAGAGAGAATCCGATTTTGCAATTGGAAAGTGGGGAACGTCCTATGACCGAAATTGAAATAACAGAAGCTTCAAATGTTATTAGTGAAGAAATTAATGGATTTGAATATGACAGAGTATATCAAAGAGCACATAATTTGGAAGAAATGATACTTCTGTATAAATCTGCATTAAGTAATTATGAAAAAATACAGCTTTATAGAATTATTCAACATGGAAGAATAGCTGATACAATTATTAAAAAATTTATAGATGAGGCATATCATATAGAAAATGATAGCTTATTTCAATTAAATCCAACTGAATATTCTACTGTTCCAGAATATATTATTAAGCTATGTAACAGTGAAATTGAGGATTTAGAAAAGCATAATTTAGGGTGATATTGAAAAAGATGTAACTGTATGGTAAAGTAATTCAAAGAGCCAGTAATGTTCAACTAAGTTGGACTTTTTGAAACTATTTTTAGTTTGTAAAATGAATCAACAAACCAGTAACACTTAATAGTGTCTAAAAATCAGCCACTATTAAGTATTCCAGCTTTGTCGATGTAATTGTACAAGGTGGCTCTTTTTTTGTTGGAGGATAAAATGTATTTGGGTAGTTTGGCGAATATAATTATAAATACGCGTCCACTAGTATTTTTATGTGGTCCATACATAGATGAAGATGATAAAAAAGATCGTCGAAATATTTTGAGAAAATATTTTAATGAATTTAAAGAAGAGACTACATACAAAAAAGAATTGATTCAGATAACGCCGTATGCGTTGGTAATTGACAAACTGTTTGACTCAAAGAAGCTAGAAGAAGAAATGAATGTAACGTTAATTGAAGAGATTGTAGCTGCCTGTGCCTTTAAAAACTATATTTTTATAGACACAATGTCCACTGCTTTAGAATTAGGTCTTTTTTCAAATAGCTATGCGCAAAATAAAACGACAGCATTATTACCAAGTGATTATAGTTTGTTTAAGCCTTCAGTTGGATATTTTGTTACAGAAACAATGAATAAATCTCAAAATATTACGTTATGCAAATATAAAAATCGTAGATATAACAAAGTTATTGATGATGGAAAATATGTAATTGAGAATTTGATTGGGTTTAAATCCAATAAAGTACCACGGGAAATCGAAAATGAGATAAAGCTTGATTTTACAGGTGATATAAATAAATATTTAATTAGTATGTTATTCACAAGTAATATAAATGAATCGGATAAAATATATTTTGAAATAAATAATAATCAATTAGAGATTTTGATTCCTGCAAAAAATCTTTTTTATCTGGTTAATAAATATTCAAATACGGATACTATATACACAGTGGTTTTGGAATATTTCAAACAAAATATTTGCCATAATACACCAGAATATATGAAAATATTTTATCTTATAAAAAAGAAAAAAATGAGAATGATCTTGCGGTCATCCTTTGAATATTCTTTTGATGAAGTTGTTAAAAATATGGAATATCTAATAAGCACAATCAAAAGAAATTCCATATTTCCACAAAAGTTCAAAAAATTAGAGTATAAAGAAATTGATAGATTTAAGAATTATAATCGAACAAATTTTTATGAACTGATAGGTTTTAATAGTGCAGAAATCTATAGGATAAAGAAGATATATCAAACTAAAGCAAAAGCAATTACCCATAAGAAACTTTGCATTAATGGGAAAAGTAGAAAAATTGATATGTATAAAGGAACCTCTGAAGGATATGAACTTAGGAATATACATAAAAAAATAGTGGATGGATTAAGTGATATAGTTGATCTTAATAGCAAAAGCTATGCATATTGTAATAAAAAATCTATTTTGGATTGTGTTAAGAATCATATAGATAGTCAATACTTTTTGAAGTTAGATATTTGTAGCTTTTTTAATTCGATAAGTAAGAGAAATCTAAACAAGATATTAAAAATGGTTTTATCTGATAATGGATCAGAAATGTATTTATCAAACCTTACAGGAAAAACAGCAGTATATAAGAGCTCTGTTATAAATGAATGGAATGAAGTGGAGAAGATACTTGATTTATGTTTTGTAAATGGAAAGTTGTCGCTGGGGTTAGTATCATCTCCAATGTTATCAAATATTTACATGGATTATTTCGATCGTAGATTTTGTGATAAATTTCCAGGACTTAAATATACAAGATATTCTGACGATATACTTATTTCATCAGATGAAAACTTTGATGTAGGAGCAGTAAAGCAATATATTGTTGAAGAATTGAAGTTACTAAAATTGACAATCAATCTAAAAAAAACAAATTATTTTCGAATTCAAGAACCTGGGGACCATATAAAATTTTTAGGATTAAATATCGTGCAGGGAAAGAAAAACAACTATGTGACTGTTGGTAAAAAATATATTAAATTAGTTTCTAAAAATGTAACTGAGTATTTAAGAGGAGAAAGTAAATTAAAGAAGTCTCAATTGATAGGTCAAATTGAATACCTGAGATTTATAAGTATAGAAGATTATGATTCCTTCACAAAGATATTTAAAATAAAAACAGGTAATGAATTTGACTATGATAAATTTAAAAATATTTATAGATTGACCTGAGAAAATTATTGGGACAAACAGATATGAATAATTGGAAGATAGTGAATTGTTCGGTTCTATAAATATTGTTCTGGAATAGAAAGGCAAATTATATTTGCTTTTTCATTGAATCAATTTTATAATAATAACAATGGAACTGCAAACCACTGTCACATTATTTTTAGATTAGAAATGATTGGATTGCAAGCCATTGGATACCATAAGAATGACGTGAAAATGCCTTGGTACTGGATTGGTACTAAAAAGCGTTTAAACGATATGGAATGGTTAAGAAAATCGAAATAAACTATACAAATATGTATAGAAAGTGAATGAGATATACGAAAAGGTACAAAGAACTTTGCGAGTTTGAATAATTAATATGAGCCCACAACCTGAGAGTGTAAATTATTTTGTGTAAACCTCTTAGATTCATGAAAAAATATCAGAATCATTATTGGGTTTCATAATAGAACCCTTCGTTTAGATTTTTACACAACATACGCAGGCTGTCAATCGGCAGCCTGCGTTTTCTATGGATATGATTTTTACTCTAAGTCGGAAGGAACGATTCTGTCACTGAAGTAGAGTATACGGTAAACCATGAGTACCGCCTTGAATTTTGACCGCCATTTTGGCGGCCTGGATTAATCTTTTGTTTTTATCCGGCAGTTCTCCGGGATTTTATCTGACCAGGGAAGTAGATCTTTCAGGAAATCCTGATCGGTATCTTCTTGATGTTCCATCAATTCTGTGAGTAAAAACTCCAGATAGCGGAATGGATTCAGATTGTTTGCCTTGGCTGTTTCAGTAATGCTGTAGGCTATGGCACTAGCCTTTGCTCCGTCAATCGTATCGATTAAGCGCCAGGTATGTTTATGGACACAGAAGGTGCGAAGTGCTGACTCTGTTGCATTGTTATCCAGAGGTACATCCCCGTCATCCAGGAACACTTTAAGATTCTTTTCATGATTGATACAGTAGCTGATGCCTTCCAATGTTTTGCCTTTTGATAGGCGGTTACTCATTTGAACATCTTTTGCCCATGCGAAGAAGGCCTCTACCAGTGGCTTTACGGTGAGCTGTCTCTCCTGCCTTCTTCGCTCAGGAGATAGCCCGGATAATCCATTATCCAGATGATATATGGCTGCGATCTGCTTCAATGCCTGATATGCGACCGTATCCTGTGCGGATTCCCGTCTATTCTTGGGAATCGCTTTGATTGCTTCGGCAAATCGCCGCCTGCCGTGAGCCCAGCATCCTGCAAATATGATATCCGGATTCTTTCGATCTAGTGAATCATATACAGCGTATGCATCGGTCACTAAGGTTCCATGAAAGTTCTTTAAGAACTCTTGCGGGTGCTCCGTCTTTCGAGTCTTTTGATACTCGTAAAGAATGATAGGAGTATCCTTATAACCCTTTCCTGTGCGGTATACCCACATGTAACTCTTGCTATTCGCAGGACGTCCATCCTTTGTTACGAATACTGGTGTTTCATCTGCCTGAAGAATGCGGAATGTAAGCAGCTCCTTCTGCAGATAATCGAACATGATCCCCAGATAACGTTCCGCACATTGGATTACCCAGTTTGCCAGGACCTGCTTGGATATATGGATATCGTTTCGTAAATACTCTTTATTGATACGTTCCAACGGCATTCCGTTTACGTACTTTGCATTATAGATACTCGCAACAAGTGATGGTGTTGCAATACTGTTTCGAAGAAGGCTCTTTGGACGGTTGTGATTGTCAATAAAAAAGTCCCAAAAATAGCGGAGAAAATTCCCCACTTTATTTACCCGGGAAAAAGCACCGCTATGGATGCTTTTTCCAGTTTTTTACTGTCTTTTTACACCATGGGTAATACGCCATGCCATAATTCATAATCAGGAATTGCGATATCATTCTTCATAAGCAATAATTCCAGCTCTTTATTACGCTGTTTGAGCAGTTCAGCTTTTCTTTGCTCATCATCAAGCATATCTCTCAGTATATCCGCCGCTTCTATCGCTTCGTTTCGTGTCAGCCTGTTTTCTTTCATCTCATAAATCCCCGCTTTCTTCGGTCTCTTCCATTTCGCTCAAACCTTCCTTTGTTCCATTTCCTGAACTCTCTTTTTTCGGTCTGCCCCGCCGTTTCACAGCGCTGATCCGTTCCCGTTCTTTCATCCGGTAGCTTTCACCTTCTATAGTTATAAAGCTGCAGTGGTGCACAAAACGGTCAAGAATGGCCGTTGCCAGTACCGGGTCAAAAAGAATGCTCCCCCATTCATCAAACTGCTTATTGGAAGTAATGATGGTAGAGGCTGTCTCGTATCTTTTGGAAATCACTTCATAAAGATCGTCCACATTTGTCTGGCCCAGCTTCTTGAGCCCAAACTCATCAATTACCAGCAGATCCGGTGAAATGTATTTCTTCAGTTTCTGGCGGAAAGAGTTGTCCGCACGGGATATGTATAAATCCTCCATCATTTCCGAAAGCGTGGTGAACAGCACCGTGTACCCCTGTTCAATCGCTTTTATGCCAAGTGCGATGGAGAGATGAGTCTTACCGGTTCCGGGAAGTCCGATAAAAGCTATATTTTCTTTTTTCCGGATAAACTCGCAGGTCCCAAGGGCATAGATGACCTGACGGTTCAGGCAGGGCTGCCATGAAAAGTTGAATTCTTCCATTGTTTTATGCTGGGGCATGCGCGAACGCTTCATCCGATCGTTACGTCTGTTTCTTGAGCGGTTAAGATTTTCATCATTTATGAGCAGTTCAAGAAATTCGATATAGGACATCTGTTCCTTTGCTGCCTGTTGGGCCCGCATATCCGCTGTTTGGAGAATTCCGGCAAGATGGAGCTTTTTTATCTTTTCCTGTAAGGAATCATTCATGGGAGATCACCCCCAGTCCTGTCATTTGACGGTAATCCGACAGTTTCCTGATTTTGCTTCTTCCTTCCATGGACAGTTCCTGTTCATCCTCCAGTGGAAGATGGTACAGACCGCTTTCACAGATCTTTTTTACTGCCCGGTAGGTAATGTTTCCATAATGGCATGCCCTTTGGCAGGCCTTGTCTACGGCATCCTCCCCATATTTTTTTCGGAGTGCCAGGATACCGGAAATGCTCCGGTAATGATGGCACTGGTACATCTCCGTATCCTTAAATGCTTCCAGAAATGCCAGCGCGCCTGTCCCCACCTGTGCCATTTTTTCGCGATAGCTTGACAAAAGCTCCTCCTGTGTTATTGTTTTGGTAGATGGGTAATGACTCTTATCCGTCACATGTTCGCCCTTTGCATTCCCGCACAGACTGTGGAGGGCGATCTCTTTTCCGGCATGGTAGATTTTCAATAAATGATTCACTTCGATGACATCCACTTCCATTCCGATATAAGTGTAAGGCACGGAATAATAATTGCCGTCATGAACGATATGGCAGTCTGTCCTTACGGTGGCGGCCCCGGATTTTGAAAAGAGAAAGTCCTGCGCAGGAAGCGGCTTTAAATATGCTTTTTCTGTCTCAAGATATACGGTTTCCGGTTTTCGGCTTGTAGTCCCGTGTATCCGACGGTTTGCCGTTTCTTTCAGCCATGACAGGAGAAACCGCTTTGCTTCTTCGATTTCTTTAAAATCCCGTCCCTTAAAGCAGTTTTCTTTTACGTATCTCACGTTCGATTCTACTTTCCCTTTATCGGTTGGTGTGTATACCCGGCACGGATTGGGAAGGAAGCCATAGTGCCCGGCAAAAGCGGCATAGGTGCGCTGCACGGTCGGCTCATAAAAGTCTGCCTCAACGATAGCAGCCTTTAAGTTGTCGATCTTTACGGTCTGGGGAACTCCGCCAAAGTACCGGAATGCCTCTGTGTGGCACCGGATGAAGGTCTGCACGCTCTGATCCAGAGTAACAGCAACGTACATGTAGCGGGAGTAGCTCAAAGACATGACAAAGATCCATGCTTTGCGCGGTGTTCCATTTACTCTCAAGGTTCCGATATAACCGAAATCTACCTGTGCCTCTTCGCCCGGCAGGGAATGCAGCACCATGTAGGCGTGAGGCTGGGATTTCCTTATTTTTTTCACATAATCGCGCAGGGTGGTATAACCGCAGGCAACGCCGAACTCTTTTTGCAGATCCTGGTGGATGCGGGTAATGGACAATTCCTTGGATAACTGGATTTCTATGTATTCCTTGTATTCATCCAGCATGGACGGCCAGGTTCCCTCCTGTGTTTCCTGTGGCAGCTCCTTTCCCTGCGTTTCTTCTCTGAGCACTTTGCGTACTGTTTTTCTGTCAATGCTAAGCATCTTCCCAATCTGGGTTTTGTTGTATCCTTTCTGATACAGAGTCATGATTGTAGTTTTCATGTCTACCTCCAGCATAATAAAATTTTCCTCCTTATGGGGAGAGTCCTTTGTTACGCTTTCAGTATAACTTGGTCTTTACGTTAGGCATAACAAGGTGGGGAATTTTCTCCGCCAAAAGTGGGTATTTTTATTATGCCATTCACAGACGGTCTGCTTTTACAATCGTTTGATTGTCCCTGCCTGCATAGACTGCCACGTGATGCTCTTCTACGGTATAGACAGCTGGTTCCACCTTGACTCTTTTATATACTTCGTCAGGCAATTGTTTCCATCCGTTCACTCCAAAGATTTCTGTCAGTTCTTCCTCGGATAATACATGAGGGATTTCGACAACTGGAAGGCCTGCTAAATCCTTATCTCGTTTTCCGACCTGCTTTTTCTTCTTTGCAGGAAGTACATCATCTTCAGCCGGTTCAACCACATAGAGGGTTTCCGTGAGTGCTTCTGCCTCATTAAATATGAAGTCAAGATTCAGCTGCCCATCCATTACCTCAAGCTTTTCCGAAGAGCGGCCATACCGCTGATTGTTTGCAACTGCAATCTGCTCGATGAGACGTTCCATGTTCTGGTTCAGCTGCTCTAATTGTTCCTGCATGGACAGGATGACAACCATCATGCTCTCTTTGCTTAAGCCATTCAGTTCATCAACCGTGTATTTTTTAGCCATTTCGCCGCTCCTTTAACTGTCATCTATTATACGATAAATGCAGGGAAAAAGCGAATCCGGGTAATTCGGGTCATCGGCATTTTGACGGTGTATAACTACTCTGAAACCTCTAAGAAATGGCTGGTTTTCTTGGTTTTTCAAAGTTTTATCCACTTGAATTAGTTTTCCGGGTTTTGCAGGGAGAACTAATTCACTTTACTAGCTTGTTCTGGTGGATAACTATCCGGATGCGGCGAATCCTGTCAGATTTAACATTTTCAATTTCTACGAAATGCACAAAATCAGAGTAGATCTGTACGATCAACTTCCTGGATCGGTTTCTTTGCAATGACTTCGATACCTTCCATTAACCGTTGGTACTGTTCCTGCGTAATCTCCAGTGCTTCTTCGGTAGTACGAGGCCAGTTGAAGCCTCCAATTTCAAGTCGCTTATATAGTAGCAGGAAACCATCACCTTCCCAAAGAAGTCCTTTCACACGGTCTGTCCGTTTGCCGCAAAAAAGAAACAAAATATTCTTCTGGAACGGATCAAGATTGAAATTATATTTTACAATGGATGCTAACCCGTCAATTCCACGTCGTAAGTCCGTGTAGCCGGTGGCAAGATATATCTTCCGAAATCCAGATGAATCATTGAACATAAGATAGTGCTCCTATCAACCGGCGGAGAAATGCATCCGATGCAGAATCTGCAATTTCAATCATACATCCATTTACATGGATGGTAGCGGAAGAACTTCCGCATTCGTATTTTGGTTCCGCAGTCTTAATTACGTTAGGAACTTCAACAAAACCAGTTGAGAGATCCGTGGGAGCCATACTTGCCTGTATGGTATAGGCCTCTTCCCGAACCCTACGCTGCCAGTAGTAAAACTGTTTCTCGTCGACCTGATTTTGTTCGCACCACTGTTTTTTTGATAATCCGCTTACATTACATTTCTGGATGAGCTTGCTCCAACGGGCCAATCTCATCTTGTGAGTGATCTTGTCCATTCAATAGACCTCCTTGATTCTTTGGAGGCATTATCTCATGGATGTAACTAATTGACACGGTACTGGTTATTTACCGTGTACGAAGTAGATGCACAGTTGGTCTAAAGTCTGTCCCCAATTCCAGCCTGCTCCAGTCCATTTTTCAGTTATATCGCACATTGCCAGATATAGGATCTTGAATAAAGCATCATCTGTTGGAAAGATGGTCTTTGCTTTTGTCACCTTCCGCAGCTGACGGTTGAAATTTTCTATCGCATTCGTAGTATAAATGATCTTACGTATTTCTTCCGGATATTTAAAGTATGTAGAGAGCTGCGGCCAGTTGTTCCTCCATGAAGCTATCGAAGATGGATATTTCTTTCCCCACTTTTCTTCTAATTGGTCAAGGTTCTCCAGAGCCAGTTCCTCGGTCGATGCCTGATACACCTCTTTCAGATCTTTGACAAAAGGTTTCAGATCCTTATAATTCACAAATCTGGTAGAGTAGCGTACCTGATGTACGATACACCTTTGGATCTCTGCTTTTGGAAAAACAGCTCCGATTGCATCACCAAATCCCGTCAGACCATCGACCGATACGATCATGATATCTTCCGTACCGCGGTTCTTTATTTCATTCAGCACACCAAGCCAGTATTTTGCACTTTCATTGCCACCTACCCACATGCCTATTACTTCTTTACGACCATTCAGGCGAATTCCAATGGCAACATATACGGCTTTTTTTATCGTCTGGCTGTCCTGTCTCACATGGAAGTGTACGGCATCCATGAAAACAATGGCATATTTCTTTTCCAACGGCCGGTTCTGCCATTCCTTTGCGATTGGAAGGATCCGGTCTGTCATGTGAGAGATCATTTCTGCGGAAGCATCTACACCATAAACGGATTTCAGATGAGCAGAAATATCCCTTGTAGTCATCCCTTTTGCATACATGGACAATACCTGATCTTCAATGTTCGAAATGTCTGTCTGATTCTTTTTCACGATCTGAGGCTCGAACTCACCTTTCCGGTCACGTGGAATATCAAGGTCAATGTCTCCTACAGATGATGTGACTGTCTTCTTACTATAGCCATTCCGGCTGTCGTCCGTATCCTTGTTCTGATAATCGTATTTGGAGTACCCGAGCTTCTGGTCCATTTCGCCTTCCAGCATTCCCTGAAGAGTGTCACCAAGCAGATCTTTGAGCATCTCTTGGACATCGCTTGCATCACTTGGCTGGTAATGCTCCAATAAACTGTTGATGAACGCCTTGCGTTCCGGTGAAAGTTTTCTTTGTCTTGCCATAAAAATATCCTCCTGGATTAATATTTATTTTAACATCAATCCAAGAGGATATATATGATATATATAGTTTACACAAAATTTTTTACAGTCTCCACAACCTAGCCTTTATGCAGGTTTGTGGGCTCTCTTTATGTCTCGGGAATTTGGCCTGCGTTAAGCATTGTTAAAACGCTCCATCTCATTTGTTATCTATAACCTTTTGCTCTTCCCTCACAGATTACCACCCCTTATCCCCCTAACCTTCCCATTCATCCAATGCCTCCCCACATTACGATACAAAAAAGTCTTCACCCCCGACATTTCCTGTCGATGCTCCCGAAACAGTTCATCCGGACTGTAATAGATGCCAAAGTCCTGATTAATTCCCTCGCTCTGAATGTAAGTGTTATTACCGTTCCAATCGATCACAGGATTCTTGAAATCCTTAACCGCAACGCCATATCCGCAGAAGGCCCCTTCACAATCCTTATTTATCTTCTGCAATTTTTCCAAGTAAGCTTTATCCAATATAAAGCCCTCCAGCTCATACCAGATATTATCATAGAATACTTCCACCCAGCTATGCAGCACATTGCGGGGAGCATTCTTATAGATCAATCCTGTCATGGCGCCCTTTTGCAGTTCCTTATCGATGGTAAAGCCATGCGCTCTGCAAGGAATTTTAACTGCTCTTAACAATGCCATAAAAAGAGTTCCCTTGGTATTACACTGTCCGTACCCATCGGACAGAACCTTAGATGCAGCTATGTTATCATCCAAATTATATCCGAATAGAATCTCATCCCTTACATAATTATATACCGCTTTAATGCGGTTGAATTCGTCTAACTCTTCCCATTTTTTCTCATTTACCAAAGCTTGTATCCGATGATTGGAGTAATCCAGCATCCTGGTTTCCAATAAATACCTATCCATATCCATTATTATCATATCCTCTCTAATCTATTATGAGGAAATGATACACCATGCTTTGCCTGAAGTCTTTCAAAAATCTGCTATTTCAAAACAGCGGTGATGGATATTCCGGTCTGCTTTTTGCACATGGCCGCCAGATGTGCCGCGCTGGAGAACCCGGCCTCTAATGCTGCATAAACGATAGGATGTCCTTCCAAAACCAATTTGTAGGCTTTTTCCAGTTGCTTAATGTTTAGATAACCTTTTAAAGAACTGCCGGTCTGTTCCTTGAATATATGGGAAAGTCTTCCGATTGACAGGAAGTTTTCTCTTGCGATCTCTTCAAGGAGGCTTTCCAAATACCGATAATTCTTAATATCCACGATAAGCTTTGCGACACGTTCATCCCTCGCATTTGTCCCCTCCTTTTCGGCGTGTTCTCTCCTTGGCAGATTCATTTCTCGAAATAAACTCTCTACAAAGGAAGCAATCTCATGCTGTGAGTCATCAACAGAAAAGGCTTGGGTTAACATAATGTTTTCTGTCAGTACAATTTCATCCTCTGGAAGATAATCCGCTTTTAGCTTTTCTGCCAGAAAACTTGTGGGATCGATCAAAAGAAATAGCGGGCACTGTTCTCTTGGGGGCATCTGGTGCCTGACGTTTTTATCCACGATTAACGCGCGATAACAATTCTTACTTCCCTCTTTTTCCGATAGTAAGAATATATGAAGAAAATTATGCTTGTGAATAGAAACACTTTTAAAAGTCGGGATGACTACGATATAGTCATTTTCAAAATATATCTTACTCACGGAATGAACTCCTTTTGCTTCATAGACTGGCGGTTACCCTCGCAAGTGGTATTGTAATGCTCCGGCAATATAATCAGAGGCGCCTGTTCCATACTTTTCATCATTAACTGCCTTGATAGTGTCATGAGAATAGCCCTCTATTACTATATCCCAGAAGCCTTCGCCCATATCTATTCCCAAATTATTTTTATTAGAAAATTCGATGATTTCATGAACGATATCCTGAATCTCATTAGAAGAAACATCTCTGGTCATATCGGAAGTCAATTTAAGGTATAGCTCATCGCTTTTCTTCATAATTTCATCCTTGTTCTCGATGATGGCATTTGACTGTTCCATTAATTCCGAAAAATGTTCCAAATTGTATTTCATGGCTTTCGTATATTTTTCAACACTGCCAAATTGCTTGATGGCAAGCTTGGCTACATGGGACTCATCGTCCTTGACTTTTTGGATAAACTCATTAAAGTTCTCGACGCTCCCCCAATATTTGATTATATCATCTTTCTTTTCGCTTTTGAATTGTTCCAATGCCTCGATATATTCGCTTAGGTCAAACTCTTTAAAACTCATATACTGCTCTCCCTTCTCCAATCTGCTTAGAAGCTCTATGAGCTTATCGATCCGGTTTCGTTTTAAGCTGAGCAGCTTCTTTTGCTTCTTAAAAGCCTCAATTTTATCGAATTCCGGATTTTGCAGAATCTCTTTGATCTCCTTCAGCTTAAAATCAAACTCTCTAAAAAGTAAAATTTGCTGCAGCTTTTGCAAAGCATCATCATCGTACAGGCGATAGCCTGCCGGAGTCAATTCGCTTGGCGCTAAAAGCCCGATTTCGTCATAATATTGCAGAGCCCTTACGCTTATTCCCGTTAATTCAGCAACTTGGCTTATAGTCTTCATGATTACCCCCTCTTAAAATTATAAAAACGAATGCAGAGAAATCTTTATGGATACGTGCTCCCGCCTCCTGGATAATATAGTACACTATCACGTTGCGTGGGAGTCAATACTTTTTTTTCAAGGGGGTGTCTAGCCCCTGCAAAAGCAGTTTTCATACGCATAAATTTAAGATTTCCCCAAATGTAGAATATACTGTAACAAAGTGTCGACATAAACTTATTTAATGTTGAAGACGGATGTTATAAAATTAAGGAAAGTAATGAGTTTCGCAAACGTTTTATATAACATAAAAAGAAGGGATGAAGGAAGGATGGATAATTATTTTGATTTAACAGGAAAAGTAGCGGTAGTGACAGGTGCCAGCTCCGGACTTGGGGCAGATGCCGCGCTCGCCTACGCAAAAGCGGGAGCGGATGTGGTGTTGCTTGCAAGGCGTGCGGAAAAGCTGGATGCGGTAAGGGTTGAAATTGAAAAAACAGGGAGAAAAGCGATAGCGCAGGCCTGTGATGTGACGGATGAGGAAAGTGTAAAGGCGGCAATCAGTAAAATACTGGAAGTCTTCGGGCAAGTTGATATATTGCTGAATAATGCCGGGATAGCGGTGCGGGGCGGCGTAGACAGTATGACGGTGGAAGAGTGGGATAAGTCCTTTGACACGAACGTAAAAGGAATCTTTTTGGTGAGCAAGTATATCGTTCCTCATATGAAGGAAATCGGATATGGTAAAATTGTCAACATCGCGTCCATCAATGCAGTTGTTGCGGATAAGTCCGATATATTTATCAGACATTCCTACAATTCATCTAAAGCGGCAGTGGTCGGCCTGACCAGAGGTATGGCGGCGTCCTATGCCAAATACGGTATTACGGTAAATGCCATTGGTCCGGCACTTTTTGAAAGCGAGATGACCAGCGGAACCTTGTTTAAGTCCGAGGACTTTTTGAAGGGATATAATTATTCTAATCCTACGGGGCGCCCGGGCAATCGAGGAGAATTAAACGGCACGATTCTTTATCTTTCCAGCGACGCTTCCAGCTATGTGCAGGGGCAGTTTATTATTGTGGACGGCGGCAGTTCTCTGGTATAATATTATCGAATATACTTTGGAGGTTCTCCCATGCACGCACCCAATCCTATCGGTACCCTCCTGAAACTGGAGCGTATAAAACAGAACAAAGGTCAAAAAGAGGTATGCTACGGCATCTGTGTACCTTCTTATTTGAGTAAAATAGAACACGGGAGCGTGACTCCGGATGAAGAGATTGTTGAAAAACTATTCCGAAGGCTGGGTATTTCCTATGAAGGAAACCGGCCTGAATTTACGGTATACGGAGAAGAAATCGAAAAGTATTTCTATGCTCTTCACTACCGGCTGGACACGAAAAGTCAATACACCTCATTATTAAAGCATGATTTGCAGCTATCCTACAGCGCTTTAGCAATCGATTGGCTGCTCGTCAAAGGACTGGAGGGTGAGCAGGTTAGCCCGCAGCTAAAGCCGCTGCGAGAGAATATGAGCGCGAAACAGAGAGCCTATGATACCTTTCTGCGTTTCGACAAATATACGGATTCGGGCCAAAGGGTATTGGACATCGAGGAAGCCTTCGGGGCAGTGAATAATTCCTTTGCCATGCTTCGGCTGTGTATGGCATATTTTCTCCACGGGGACTATTCGTCGATTCACCGGATGGAAAGCAGGATTGTGGCTATGGCCCTGGAGGAAGGGAATACATTTAGTTTGGCAGAATATTATTTGTTCAACGGCTCCGCTTATGCTTGCCTGGGTATGGAAGAAATGATGATGACAAATTATAGCCGTGCGATTCGGCTTTTGCAGAATACGGGTTGGAAAGAGGAGCTGTGGGGAGTGTATTATAATATCGGTTCAACCTATATCAATCTGAATAACTATGAATTAGCATTAGAATATTTGCAGAAATCACAAGAGATGAGAAAAACCCCTGAATTTCTTACTCTTCACAAGCTGGCAATTACATATATCCGAAGTAATCGGCTTAAGGAGGGCAGAGACTATCTGAAACAGATGGAGGAAATGCTTTTAAGCAGTCAGACGGATTCAGAGCTGGAACACTTGATCTACGAAGAAGCTCTCATGGAATGTCAAAAGTGTTTTCCGGAAAAAGCTTTTCTTGGGGACCCGAAATATTTGGAATTGCTGGAGCGGCTTATCACAGTGTTAAAAAGGGAGCGCCACTTCGGGTTCCTATATTTTTATAAAGACATGGTGGTGGAAGCCTATAAGAAACAGCGAAAATATAAACAGGCATTGGAGTTCGAACAAGAAATTTCTTCGAAAATTACAAATGAACGTGCTAAGTAATGATTTCATAGACATAATTTCTCAAAAATAATGATTTTACAATGGGTAAAGCTTACTGTTAAAATGTCTCTATCTTGTACATGAAGGAGGTTCCTATGGAACATTCAAAGAAAAAGAGCATTTGGACGAAAGACTTTACCTATATTACTGTGGCGGTTGTTTTATCTTCCATCGGCGGAGAGGCGATGAATCTGCCGGTCAGTCTGCTTGTTTTTGAAGAAACGCAGTCAACGTTCCTCTCCGCGATAGTAATGGTTTGCGGTATGCTGCCCGATATTGTTCTGCCGATATTCGTAGCGCCGCTTATCGATAAGGGAGATAAAAAGAAATGGATCGTAGGACTGGACGGGCTGTTGGTGATTCTCTACATGGTAATGGGCATCTGGATAAGCGGACATGAGTTTTCTTATGGACTGTATCTTGTTTTTGTTTTGGCAGTCGGAACTATTTCGGTGTTCTACCGCCTGGCGTACAGCGCGTGGTATCCGGATTTGATTCCTGCCGGATTGGAGCAAAAAGGGTACGCGGTAAGCGGAACTATCTACCCCACGGTAATTGTCGTAATGTCACCCGTAGTTACTTTCATCTATGGCAAGGTCTCCATGGGAAATTTATTTCTGGCAGTGGCGGCAGTTACTTTCATATCCGTTTTGGTGGAAAGCAGAATAAAATCCACGAGGAAAAACGGGCAGGAGGTCTACACCTTCAGACAATACCTGGAGGATATGAAAGAAGGCTTTCGCTATATGCGAAAGGAAAAGGGCATAAGAAATATCTATACCTATATGAGCATAGCCAACGGAGCTTCCGGGGGAGTAAATATAATTACACAGGCTTATTACCAGACGCAGCCATGGCTTACCGTAACTATGCTCGGGTTTTTGAAGAGCGCAGAAATGATTGGCCGCGTGCTGAGCGGTTTGTTTCAGTATAAGAAAGAAATACCGCAGGAAAAAAGATATGCTTTTACCAAGGGTGTTTACTTGTTCTATGATGCCATGGACTCAGTGTTACTGTTTATGCCTTACCCGCTCATGCTTTTGAACCGCTTTCTATGCGGCGGGCTGGGCACCGGCAGCGCAACGATACGCGAGACGGCCGTGCAGTCCTATTTGCCTGAGGGGATGCGCGCGAGGGTAAATGCGCTGTTCAGTGTCATATTTTCCATCGGCGGAATCGCATTTCAATTGCTGGCAGGCATATTGGGACAGCTCATGCCTTACCGATATGCGGCCTTGTTTATAGGAATCCTGACCTTGCTCAGCGTATTCCTTTTTATTATACTTCCTGCAAAAGAGAATCGGCCGGTATACGAGGCGGTCCGGGAAGCAGCGTCTTAAACTGATTTGTTGACGAATTTGTAAAAACATCAATCTTCTGCAGCATGTATTTTGATCCTACACAGCTGCATGTACTTTAAATCCTATATTCTCTTGATTTAATTCGGTTAAACGAATACACTAAACACATATACTCTGCTCTAAGATGCGGAAAATACTGTTGATAAGCGAATAAGGAGGATGAATGTTGAGCAATAAAATTTTACTTTTAGAAGATGATTTCAGTTTAGTGGATGGATTGAAATATTCCTTAAAGCGCAATGGATTTGATGTGGAAATTATCCGTACGGTAGAAGAAGCTATAAGCCGCCTGCCCGAGATTGATGCATATGACTTATTGATTTTTGATGTAACATTACCGGATGGGACAGGCTTTGAAGTTTGTGAAAAAGTCAGGAACCAGGGAAAGAACATACCTATTTTATTTTTGACCGCTTCTGATGAAGAAGTGAATGTCATTCGGGGGCTGGACAGCGGCGGTGATGATTATGTAACAAAGCCTTTTAAGTTAGGCGAGCTGTGTTCCCGGATTCATGCTTTACTGCGCCGGACCGGTATATCCAATCCAAACAATAATGTTGGCATCGAGTGTGGCGATATTTCGATTGACCTTTTGGGAAGCCGGGTACTGTTGGGAGGAAGAACTCTGGACTTAACAAGTGCGGAATATCGTCTCATTTGCTTATTAGTAAGGAATGCTAATAGGGTAACAACTCGCAGCAGTATTTTAAATGAGCTGTGGGACAGTACAGGCGACTTCGTGGATGACAATACACTTTCTGTTTATGTACGGAGGCTTCGTGAAAAAATTGAAGTGGAGCCATCTCACCCGGAGCATTTGATAACGGTCCGTGGATTCGGCTATCAATGGAACGAGGTATCGTTATGAACCTTTTTCGTGATAAACAGATAAGCTATTTTAGCGCTTTTCTTTTTTCTTTCGTTTTGTTGATTTTTCTTTCCGGCATGGGATTGAATGCAGTACAGGAAAAGGCCATACGAAATTTATTTCTATCGTATGACAATGCTGTTGCGACCTCCCTTTTGGAACAGGGTGTTTCAAAAGATGTGATTGCTGAAGCCATTACGAGTACGGCAAACAGCCAAGAGGGTACGGCTTTGCTTGTTAATATAGGTGTAACAGAACACACCGCTATAAGATTTCTTCCTTATGCTTCTGAGTTTCAGCAGATTTCAAGGTATTACACGCTGCCTGTAGGAGCGCTTTTATCTGTATTGCTTTGTGGTGGAACATTTATTTTTTTATGGAAAAGAGAGCAGCTTTATCTGCAAGCGGCAAGGGTGATTGCCCATTTTACAGAAGGGGATTTTTCTTTGCGCATGCCTCAGATGAATGAGGGGACGATTTACCGTCTCCTTGCTTCGGTAGATCAACTTGCCGCAATACTCCAGTCGAAAAACGAAGATGGGCAGAAAGCAAAAGAATATTTGAAAAATACGATTTCAGATATATCACATCAGCTGAAAACACCGCTTGCTGCTCTTACAATGTATCATGAAATCATTTCCGGCGAACCGGATAATGTTGAAACGGTAACAGTGTATTCTGAAAAGACAGGCTTGGCATTAAAGCGTATGGAACAGCTTATTCAAGCCATGCTGAAAATTACCAGATTAGACGCTGGCAGTATTGCCTTTGAAAAGGAAAGCTGCCGTATTTCAGAATTGATTCATCAAGCAATCAGCGAATTAACAACGCGTGCAGTGGGTGAGAGAAAAGAAATTACAATAGATGGATCACCGGAAGAAACAATTATATGTGATAAGCAATGGACGAGAGAAGCGGTTGGAAATATAGTAAAAAATGCCTTGGATCATATGGATTTGGGTGGAAAAATCAATATCTCGTGGAATCGGACCCCTGCTATGATTCGCGTTATTATATCCGATAATGGCTCAGGGATTGCTCCTGAGGATTTACACCATATATTCAAGCGATTTTACCGCAGCAAAAAATCTCTGGATACACAGGGAGTAGGCCTCGGCTTGTCACTGGCAAAAGCTATTGTTGAGGGACAAGGAGGCATCATCTCTGTTCAAAGTACTTTGCATGAAGGGACCGTTTTTACGCTTTCCTTCCTTACGGAACTGTAAGCTGTTATTCACCCGATTGTAAGGTGTACCTGTTATTCTTTTCGGGAAGGGAGGTACTTGAGATATGGAAATTTTAAAAGTACAGCATTTAACAAAAACCTACGGAAAAGGTGAAAATCAGGTGAATGCCCTAAAAGATGTTTCTTTTACATTGGAACAGGGAGAATTCGCGGCGGTAGTGGGCGAATCAGGTTCCGGTAAAAGTACGCTTCTAAATTGCATCGGAGCCTTGGATACCCCTACTGCCGGAAATATCTATATGGACGGAAAAGATTTATTTTCCATGAAAGAGGAACAGCGCACTATTTTCAGGCGGCGCAATATTGGCTTTGTATTTCAGTCATTTCAGTTAGTCGCGGAATTGACTGTGGAGCAAAACATCATGTTTCCGATTCTTTTGGATTACCGTAAACCGGAGCAATCGGCAGTGAATGAGATTTTAGAAGTCTTAGGGCTGAAAGAACGCCGTCATCACTTGCCAAGCCAATTATCCGGAGGTCAGCAGCAGCGTGTTGCAATTGGACGGGCGCTGATTACAAGACCTAAACTGATCCTTGCTGATGAACCCACCGGAAATCTGGACAGCAAAAACAGTCAGGATGTGATAGATTTACTGGTTAAGGCATCACGCCACTACCAACAAACGATTTTAATGATAACACATAACAATAATCTGACCGCTTCAGTAGACCGTGTGCTGCGTGTTTCAGATGGTGTGCTGACTGATTTGGGAGGGAAAGAGAATGAAAAGTTATCTTGACCTTGTTCCCATTTCAGCCAAAGTTCATAAAAGGCAGAATAGAATGTCTGTATTTTGCATTGTGTTAGCGGTGTTTTTAGTCACAGCTATTTTTGGTATGGCCGATATGTTTATACGCAGCCAGATTATGCAGGCGCGTATGGAGGGTGGTAACTGGCATGTGGCGGTTAAAAACATAAACGAAGAACAAGCAAAAATAATTTCTGTACGACCGGAGGTAACTGCCTCTTCCTGGTATGGTATCCTCAATTACCGGGGAGATCAGGGCTACAAGTTATCGGGTAAAAACGTGGCAATTTTCGGAAGCGATAAAGCGTGGATTACAGAAATGCAAACGGGTGTCATCCATGAGGGAGGCTTTCCCCAAAAGGCCGATGAGGCCATGGTGACGGAAAATGCAAAGGCCATGCTTGGACTGCAAATCGGAGATCCGATTTTAGTAGATACTCCTGATGGAACGAGCCTTGAATTTACTATTTCCGGCTTTATGGAAAGTTTCTCTAAAATATTGAAAGAAGATTCCTATGCGGTTTGCCAGACGACCAAGGCGTTGCGCTCCATATATCCCGGAGTCACGAATGGTGAACCTGAAGATTATAACAGCGTCTTTTATGTGCAGTTTTCCACTCATAGCAATATAAGGAATACGATTGCTGATATGAAGTCTCAGCTTGGACTTTCAGACGAGCAGGTTTCGGAAAATACGAAGCTGCTGGGTTTACTTGGTCAAAGCGGAAATTCTTTCATGCTGCAAATTTATAGCTCGGCAGCTGTTTTGTTTTTATTAGTTTTACTGGCGGGCATTATGATGATTGCAAGCAGTCTAAACAGCAATGTCGCGCAGCGTACAGAATTTTTTGGAATGATGCGTTGTATTGGTGCGACGCCGAAGCAGGTGATGAGATTTGTCCGAAAAGAAGCCCTTGGCTGGTGTAAATTTGCGATTCCGTTGGGCATTTCAACAGGAGCGGTTGTAATTTGGATTTTGTGCGCTTTACTTCGTTTTCTCAGTCCGGAATATTTTGCCGGAATGCCAACCTTTGGAATAAGCCTTCCAAGTATCGCAGCCGGTATCTGTGTAGGCATCCTGACGGTTCTTCTGGCGGCTCGTTCCCCGGCAAAAAGGGCAGCAAGCGTTTCACCGTTAGCCGCTGTATCAGGAAATGCTAATTTTTTACATCCTGTACGCAAAGCGGCTAATACAGCTGTTTTCAAAATAGATACTACCCTTGGTTTGCATCATGCAAAAGCGAGCAGAAAGAATTTTATTTTGATGGTCGGTTCCTTTTCGTTGAGTATCATTCTCTTTCTGGGGTTCTCGGTCACGGTTGATTTTATGCATCATACGCTTACGCCCTTGAAGCCATGGACACCGGATTTATCTGTTGTAAGTCCTGACAATACATGCTCCATCAGTAATACATTCGTAAAAGAATTTCGGGATAACTCAGCGATCGATCGGGTATATGGGAGAATGTTCGCTTACGATCTGACTGTTACAGTAAACGGGGAAGAAAAAAGGGTGGATTTGATTTCTTATGAGGAAAACCAGTTTAAGTGGGCAAAGGATTATTTGCTCGAGGGATCTTTGGATACCGTTCAAAACGAGGACAACACGGGACTGATTGATTTTGAACAGCAAAATACCATAAAATCCGGAGATACGGTAACGCTGCACATAGGGGGGAAAACTGCGGATATAAAAATTGTCGGCTCGCTCTCATCCAGTCCTTTTAACAATGCTCCTGACGTTGGAACAATTATCTGTTCTGAAAATACCTTCAGGCAGTTAACCGGACAAACGGATTATACGATTATAGACTTGCAGTTATCTGAGAATGCAACCGAAGCTGACGTTGATGAAATTCACAGATTAGTTGGTATAGAGGTTACCTTTTCCGATGAACGCTCCGGGAATCGCAGCGTAACAGGCTCTTATTACTCTTTTGGATTGTTTATCTATGGCTTTATGGCTTTAATTGCTTTGATTACCATATTCAATATAGTAAACAGTCTTGCAATGAGCGTTTCATCCCGCATGAAACAGTATGGTGCATTTCGTGCCATCGGTTTAAGTAATAGGCAGCTAATAAAAATGATTATTGCTGAGGCTGCGACCTATGCAATCACAGGAAGTATTTGCGGCGGTGCTGTCGGATTAATAACGAACAAGTTTTTGTATACGAGGCTGATAACCTTTCGCTGGGGCGAACATTGGGATATTCCATTTGCAGAAGTTACCATTATCATAGCAATTGTAGTTGTATCTGTTATCTTAGCTATACGAGGCCCGGTAAATAGGATTCGCAATATGTCAATTGTAGATACTATCAGCGCGCTATAATATTAAGCAATTACTAACCGGCTCGGTTTAAACGGGGCCGATTTTATTTGCGAAAATAAAAGCCTGACATCTCATCAGTTATGATTGAACTTATATCATATCGAACAATATTATTGACAACGGTCAGTTGAGATGGTAAAGTATCATATGATACGTAACGTTAGTTTCTTAATGAGAGAAGGAGGATGTTTTGCCGCCCAGAATAAGAATTACACAAGATCAAATTATAAATACATCCATTGGCATTGTTAGAGAAAAGGGCATGGAGAGCTTGAATGCCCGTGCAATAGCAGAGATGATCGGATGCTCCGTACATCCAATATTCCGCGTATATAAATCGATGGACGGATTAAAAGAAGAAGTTTATCAAGAGACAGAAAAAATATATAATGCAGCAATGTACGAAGCTATGGGTGATCCTGATAACGGGTTTTTAAATATAGGTTTAGCATATATTGAATTTGCAAAAAGGGAAAAGAATTTATTTAAGCTGTTATTCATGTCAGATGCATTCAAAAGTAAAAGCATGCTGGAAATTGTCGATTCAACAGAAGGTGATGATGAAGTTCTGGAAATGATAAGCAGAATGACCGGCTTAGATAAACCGTTTTCTCGGGAATTGTATGCGGGAGTCTGGCTTACAGCACATGGTATTGCATCGATGTATGCAACAAATAATTGCCGTTTTAGTGATGATGAAATAAGAAGATTATTGAATAATTCATTTAAGGGATTGATGATGAAACTGAAGAGTGAAGAAGGAGAAAAATGATGAAAGAACGGGTCAGGAAAAGGCATCCATATATATGTGCGATAGGTGCGGCATTTTTATGTACATTTATGACGGGATTGGGAACTGCAATACCACAGATTTTAAACTTACCAATAGAAATGCAGCTTATTGTAACTACTATCTTTTTGATTTTTTCTGTTTTCATAAGTCTGTTCATAATGAATAAAACAGGGCTGTCATTTATAGATTGCGGGTTCAGGCTGGAAAATAAGAATACACTAAGGAAAGCTATGTATTACATTCCGCTGATTGCGATAGAAATAATAGCCATATTATTATTAGGATTTTCATCGGAAATAACAGTAAAGCAATATATTGTTCTTTTACTGTTTGTGATCGCAGTAGGATTTAATGAAGAAATATATTTTAGAGGAATTGTATATAATTATCTGCTTGTAAAAGGAAGTAAAACTGCTATTATTTTTTCATCAATTATATTTGGTTTATTGCACATAGCGAATGCCTTTAACGGGAAAAATTTAGCGTACCTCATATTACAAATGATTTTTGCATTTCTGGTTGGCTTTGTTCTTGCCGAAATAGTAAATATTACGAAAAGTCTGTGGTTTCTAATTATCTGGCATGCACTTCATGATTATATTGCAAGTATAACCCGTGAAGATTTAGAAATAAAAGCGATTGTCGTATTGGCTTTACAGGTATGTATATTAGTGATCTATGCAATTATTATGTGGAAAGCGAACAAGAAATTTGACTCAGACACGACTCAATAGACGGCAGATAAGGAGGGGCTAATGGATTTTTATAAAATATATAAACCAATAACAGCCGCTCCCTTCGCACATGGCCCCGACTATATGGAATTCGAGCCGTGCGACGCGCTGAAACCGTTTATCAGGTGTTTCTGGGGCAGCAGCAAGCCTTACATACAGCCGGAGACGGACATCCCTACGCAAGGACTGGTAACGCCGGATACCTGCATGGACATCATCTTCGATGTCAATTTCACAGAAAATACTCTGAAAGGAAGCTTTTGCGGAATTGATGACAGCTCTTTCTTTACCAGTCGCATAAACGACAGGAGAATGGAACTTTCCACCTTCGCCATCCGCTTTTATGCGTGGAGCGCAGTTCTCTTCTCAGAGGAGTCTATGAAGGATGTTAAAAATGGATTCTTTAATGTGGATTATCATTTTTCCAGGCTCAGGAAAGAACTTTATCCGCTTTTGTTCGACATTATAAATATAGAGGATAGGATTGCCATTGCGGAGAGGTTCTTATTACAAAATTTCCGTCCGGAAAAAAGCAATCCTGTTGTCATGGAAGTGGTGTATGAGATTCTGCAAAGAAAAGGAAATATCAGGATCGAACAGCTTTCCCGGGACATTCACATAAGCGGCAGGCACTTGGAACGGATTTTCCGGGAAAATATAGGGGTTTCTCCCAAAAAGTTCTCCTCTCTTATAAGGTATCAGTATTTATGGCACGATATGCTGTTTCGAAATGACTTCAATGTTCTCGATGCGGTATACGAGCTTGGCTATACGGATCAGGCTCATCTTGTAAACGATTTCAAGCAGTTTCATACCATGTCCCCTCAGGAGGCGAAAGGCTTCGCAATGAAGGATATCCTGCAGAAAACCGATGTAAAAAAATAGCGGTTTAAGTAATAGATATTAAAAAAATGCGGTAAAAAGAGTGAATTTTATCCGGTAAATTTCCTTTATTTTCTATGCTAATATAGAAAAGGTGAAAAAGAATCTGTCAAAGGGGACGGTGGCGATGATAGGAAAAAAGGAAACGGAAAAAAAGGCGCAGAAGAAAAAGGCTAAAAGAGGTCTCAGCCTAAAGGTCCAGCTTACGGCTGGATTCCTGATACCCGTGTGCATGGTAGCCTTGGTGGGGAACTTTGCATATAACAAGGCTTCAAAGGGCATGCTGGATAATTACGGGGAATCGGCGAGGACGGCTTTACAGATGACTGCCAAGCTTCTGGATTTCGGTTTTGAATCGGTGGATGCGGATTCTATACAGCTATTTAACGATTCCAATATAACGAATTATGTGTCGGATACTTATAAGAGCGATCAAAATGCTAAAAATGACGCGCTTACAAAAGCGCAGGCCTTGATAGCAACAAAACAAAATAGCAACAAGTTCATCAAAGATATTATTATCGTTACCGCAGACAATCTGAATGATTTGGCAACGGTCACCGGGAAGGGCGACAAGACCGGATTCTACGAAAGCTTTATGGCGGAGAGCAAAGAGACTGCGGACAATGCAGACAAGTCGAAGACTTGGGCGGGGGAGCACCCGGTATTGGATTCGCGGTTCGGAACGAGCGGCGATAATTATATCTGCTCCCAGTATCGGATGGTGAGCTCCAAAAATGCATGCGTGGTCATCGATGTCAGCGCCCAGAGAATTGAAGAAATATTAAGTGATTTAACCCTTGGGGATGGGAGCATCATCGCTTTTGTCACGGCGGATGGGCGGGAAATCTATTCCGGTGAAAATAACGGTTTTACTTTTTCAGACAAAGAATATTACAAGAGCGGCTCTGAAGAGGAAAGCGGCAGTTATAGCCGCGATGTGGAATACGACGGTAAGGAATACCTCTTTATGTACAATAAGTGCGAGATGAATCAGGCGGCTGTCTGTGCTTTGACGCCCAAGGACAGCTTGATGAAGGAAGCGCTGAGCATTAAGAACGGAATATATCTATGGGTATTTCTATCCTGCGTGGTGGTATTGATTGTCGGTGCGGCAATCATGTTCGGAATCAGCAGGAATATGGGAAGTATAACGAGAAGGCTTGCCAAGGTTTCTCAGGGAGATCTGACGGTGGATATGCGCATCCGTGACAGAGCGGAATTCGGCAGACTCAGCGGACATATCATGGAGACGATTTCCAATACGAAGAAGCTGATTATGGAGGTAAGGGATACCTCTCTTCAGGTAAACGGCTGCGTAGGCAATGTAAAGCAGGCGGGGACGGAGCTTAAGGCGTCTACGGAGTATATTCAGGGAGTTATGAAGGAAATCGAAGGCGGCGTAGGAAGTCAGGCGCAGGATGCAGAGCAGTGTCTTGAGAAGATGGACTCTTTGTCCGACAAAATATTGAGCACGGTAGAAAATGTAAAGGAAATGGAAGGCTTGGCGGACGATACCCGCAAAATGATAGGCGAAGGAACGAAAGGAATGGACACGCTTATCGCCCAGTCCACAGAAGCGGGAGAGATAACGGGACAGCTTTCCGGGAAAATAAAGCAGCTATCTGAGAAAATTAACAGCATACGGATACTTACCGATACTATCGATGAGATTTCCGAGGAGACCACTCTGCTTTCCTTGAACGCCTCCATAGAAGCGGCAAGGGCAGGAGAGGCAGGAAAAGGATTCTCAGTAGTGGCGGAGGCTATTAAGAAGCTGGCGGACAGTGCGAAGAACTCCTCGGAGGAAATAAGAAAGGTTATCGAAGCCATCGAAGGAGTTTCCGATGATACCATCAAGGCATCGGGAAAAGCCGGCAGAATCGTGGAATCACAGGGGGCGGCGGTAGAAGAGACGAGACGCAGGTTCTCCGATATGAGCAGGAACATGGAAAAGCTGCTGCAAAATATTTCCGTAAGTGTCCGGGATGTGGAAGGGATGAACGCCAATCGCAGCGATACTTTGAATGCAATTGAAAGCATATCAGCGGTATCGGAAGAGACGGCAGCATCGGCGGTCTGTGTGGATGAAACAGTTAACAAGCAGGTGCACCAGGTGGAACAGTTATCAGAAGCTACGAAAGAGCTGGAAAACAAGATGGATGAGCTGCTGGAAGCTATCCAAATGTTTATTGTTTAAACGAGCAGAACAAATTGCATTACACCGTTACGGTAACCTCTTTATTTCCGCTTCCCGTCAGCGCGATAACAGTGTCTGCGCCATCCTGCGATAAATCGCCTTCTGAAGCGGAAATCCTTTTCACATTGATAAGCCGTAACTTACAAGGTCCGGAAGCGGCGATAGATACTTTAACAGCATTTCCGGCCTCTCATCAGTATGCCCAAGGGCCACAATAGAATTTTCTTTCACCATAAGAGGAATACTTGTATACCCGTGAGTTTCGGTAATCCAGGCAGGTCTTATCCTCGGTATATTCCGGAACCATGCTTCTCATAGCAGGAGTTCCGATTGCCGAGGTGCCCACCGCCTTTTTTTGCTGTTTACAAATGATTCGGGTATTTATATACTAAAGGGTAGAATGCCGGAGAAAAAGGCAAACAGACAGGAGGTGCGCAGTGAAGATACAGATGTTCGGAGGAATGAAAAAGGCAAATATAAAGAAACAGCTCTATACCATATATTTTGTTGCCGTTATTCTTCCTATAACGCTTATCGGTTCGTTTCTTCTCATAAATACGTATAGACTGCTTACCAGTTATCACCGGGACCTGTTGGAATCTGATAATCTCCGGGTGAAAAATATACTGTTTGAAATAACCACGCAGGTTTACAACATATCCGAAGAGCTGGCCTTTAACGAAGATATAAGGGCTATTCTAAAAGACAATTACTTTTTTAAGAAAAGTTTTGTCCAAGAGGTGGATGCACTCTCTTCTCTGGACAGTTATAACACGAATTATGCAGAAATCGATGAGATAGCGATATATGCGGACAACCCTACCTTGAATGATTATAAGCAATTTCATTATGTGAACGAAGAGATAAAGGCACAGGAGTGGTATCAGCTGGCAGTCAAACAGTCAAGCGTATTCTGGACGCCGATGACGGATACCGATAAATATGGGAATGAGTATTGGAATCTCTGTCTGGTCAGGAAGGTCCCCATTATCAACTCCAAATATAACGCGGTATTGGTCATCAAGCTGTCTGATAACTATCTTAAGACGAGAATAAGCAGTAAAGAATATGAAACCATGGTTTCCGTAGACAACGGACCGGTTTTCTTCAGTTCGGATAGATCGGCCTATGGAAAAGCGCAGGAGGTCTATATAGATTATGAGGACAATTACTACCGCCATGTGGGGAACATACAGCTTGAGGATGAAGTATGCTTTGTGGATGTTTCCACGCTGCCGCTTTACCAGTCGGATTCTAAAATATATATAAGTACCATGAGTGGTCAGGCTTATTCCAATATCAAGAGCATTATTTATATTTGCCTTGCTATTATTGTGTTTTCTATTTCAATTACGGGAATTATTATACATTTTTTTACTACTTATTTTACCTCCCGGGTGCTCACGTTAAGACATGCGATGCATCAAGCCAGCAATGAAGACTACGAAATCACAGATTCTGTAAACGGGCAGGATGAGCTTTCGGAGGCCTTTTCTGACCTGGAGGTCATGGTACAGAAGATTAAGCGTAAGGATGCGGAGATGTACGAAGCCAGCATTAAGGAAAAGGAGCTGGTTAACGAACAGCAGGAGATGGAATTCAAGATGCTGGCCAGCCAGATCAATCCTCACTTTCTCTATAATACACTGGAGACCATCCGCATGAAGGCATTTACTGCAGGAGACAGAGAGGCGGCTACGTCCATAAAGCTGCTTGGGAAATCCATGCGGTACGTATTGGAAAATACGGGTACCGCCTTCACTACACTTACTAAGGAAATCGAACATGTGATGACCTATCTGACGATACAGAAAATGCGTTTCGGCGATAAATTCGAAAGCTTTTTTTGCATCGCGGATGACGTGCAGACAAAGTCGCTGTACATATTGCCTTTGCTTCTGCAGCCAATCGTGGAAAACGCCCTTTTGCACGGATTGGAGGAGAAGGAATCGGGCGGGGAAATAACAATCTCCATATATAAGAACGAGGAGCTTTTTTTTATCGATATAGGGGATAATGGAAGGGGAATGTCGGAGCTGGAGCTGGCTGCTCTTCGCAAAAACGTGGAGATTAAAGATGTGAGCAGAAACAAGAGTATCGGGTTGTATAATATCAATCAGAGGATAAAGCTTTGCTATGGAAAAAGTACAGGGATCCGCATCAACTCCGAGCTGTATAAAGGGACTACAGTACGAATTATGCTGCCTTTGGAAAAGATGAAAATTTTAAGGTAATTTTAATCAAGTATTTGCGGTATTTTTATTTATTACAATTTTTTATAATGAATACATCATCGAACGAAACTGTTCTTTGATGTATTTTTTGTGTAATAGGATTAGGGTGTCAAAAGGTCCTTTATAAATACATTCTGGTCAATATGTTTAAACAAAAAGAATGACTGCGCCTATGTAAATATTTAGAAGTTCTTTCTCTGGATATTTGAGCCATAACAGAAAACAAAACTGTTTGAGCGCAGCGAGTTTTTTGTTTTCTGGCATGTTTGGCGCGAATAGACTGAGAATTAGAACTTCTTATATATTGGAATTCGGAGCAGGAGTCTTTTTGTTTTGAGCATATTGCCTAGAGACGTTCGCAAAAGGACCTTTTGACACCCTAATCGTAATAGGAAACTGCTCCTATTATATAAAATGGATGCGCTGATACGCGCGCAGAACAAAAGCTTTGCGGACGAAGTGCTTGCCCGCGGGGGTGTGCGAAGCACACTTTTGTTCTATCATAGAGAATCTGGAAAGGAATGAAAGCGAATGGTAGGAAGTAAATCACCAAAAGATCTGATGGGAGATAAACTCTTTTATGTGATAAGAATTGCTGTTTTGCTAGCGGTAATATTTTTGTTTGTACCCGGCCTTAATCCGGCCAAAGTTAGCGGCCTGATCAATAGGAACCTTTCACTGTTTACATCCGGTATATCTTACTCCACACTGACAGAGGATTTTGGAAGGGCGATAAAAAAGGAGTGGGTACAGGAATCTACCCTGCAGCTACTTTATATATCGTCTATGTCTATATGCATTGGAGCTGCGGCAATGGGAGCAGGTGGATGTATGACTCTTGGCAGTCTGAAGTTCAAGAGGCTGAGTGCGCTGACTGCTGCGATCGGCGGAGGGCTGGAAATGATAGGGTTGGCGGGAATCTTTATTTCCTACAATCAGATTTCCATGACTACCAATGTTAAAAAAGTAGAGCCTCAGTTTCAAAGTGGTTTTTGGATCATACTTGTGGTAGCGGCAGTAGTTCTGGCAGCTTCTTTGCTGGAGCTGTTTCTATTGCCGAAAGCGTCAAAGGAGGATAAATATAAGGTTGAAGCAAAATATCAGTTGTTTCTCATGTTCATGCCATTTATCGCGTTAATTGCGGTATTCTCCTACCTTCCTTTATTGGGGTGGAGATATGCATTCTTCGACTACAAAGTGGGAGATACCTTGAGTATGAATAATTTCGTGGGCTTCAAGTGGTTCAGGGAATTGCTTAAGAATCCCGCTACGGTGAGGGATATTGGCAGGGTGCTTAAGAACACTTTGGTAATGAGCGGACTCGGCATAGCGACCAGCTGGCTGCCAATGGCCTTTGCTATCTTTCTATCGGAAATAAAAAACATTAAATACAGAAGATTCGTTCAGGTATTTACCACTATACCTAACTTCATAAGCTGGGTTCTGGTATACGCAATTGCTTTTTGTATTTTCTCTACGGACGGCTTTGTCAGCAGTCTGTTCGTCAATATGGGAATATGGGATCAAGGAGCCAATCTTTTGATGAGCGGCGAGCATACATGGCTGAAAATGCTTGGCTGGGGACTTTGGAAAGGAGTTGGCTGGAGTGCCATCATATACATAGCGGCAATCTCCGGCATCGACCAGCAGCTCTATGAGGCGGCAAAAGTGGACGGAGCGGGAAGATTCCAGAGAATGTGGCATATCACGGTGCCGGGCTTGATCCCGACCTTCTGCGTGCTGCTGCTGATGGCTGTGGCAAATATTTTGAGCAATGGCATGGATCAGTATCTCGTGTTTGAGAATGCTACGAATACAAATGCGATCATGGTTTTGGATTTGTATGTTTACAGGCTGGGCATCGGGCAAGGCTCTATTCCGCTGACCACGGTAATCGGTATGGTGAAATCTATTGTCAGCGTTACCCTGCTGTTTGCTGCAAATGGAATTTCTAAACTCATTCGCGGCGAAAGTATCGTATAGGAGGTGAGGATATGGCAAGAACAGCACAGGAAAAAGCGGACATAAAGGCAGAGAAAAGGTATGAAAAGAAATATAAGCACAGCTTTCATTTAAAGCCCGGAGATATTATTTTCAATATACTTAACTACTTTGTATTTGGATTATTCGCGTTGGCGTGTACGTTTCCGTTTTATTACATATTTATCAATACAATCAGCAATAATGACCTCGTAATCAAAGGAGTGATCAATTTTATTCCAAGAGGTTTGCATCTGAGCAACTATATGGCACTGATTAACGTAAGTGATTTGTCCAATGCGTTTATTGTGTCAATAGGACGAACGGTCATTGGTACGGCACTTATGGTGGCAGCTTCGGGCTTCGTCGGCTATCTGGTAACGAAGCAGGAGATGTGGGGAAGGAGATTCTGGTACCGTTTCCTCATTATAACAATGTATTTTAATGCAGGCTTGATTCCATGGTTTCTGAATATGCAGATGCTGGGACTTACCAATACGTTTCTGGCATATATCATTCCGGGAATTGTAGTGCCCTATAATATTATCCTGGTCAAGACATACATAGAATCCATTCCGGCGGAGCTGGAAGAGAGCGCGGCGATAGACGGTGCCACCTACATGACCATATTCCGCAAAATCATATGGCCCTTAAGCAAACCGATTCTTGCGACCATTGCTATTTTCGGGGCGGTAAACCACTGGAACTCCTTTACGGATTCGCTGATCCTGATGCAGTCTGCACCGAAACTGTATACCTTGCAGCACAGACTTTATATTTATCTGAATACTGCATCCAACCTTAAGGCCCTGATGGAATCAGGAGGTCAGGTCAGTGATGCGGTACTCAAATCCGCCATGAGCGGTAAGGTTATAAAGTATACCATTTCTATGGTAACCGTTATTCCTATCCTATGTATCTATCCGTTCATGCAGCGGTATTTCGAAAAAGGTATTATGCTCGGGGCGGTAAAGGGATAAGGAAAACTAAAATAAGTATCAACCGTAAAAATACGGTTTCAATACACAAATAAAAGGAGGAAGAAAAAGAATGAAGGCAAAAAGGATTACAGCATTGCTTATGGCAGCGGTAATGACGGCTTCCCTTGCGGCCTGCGGCGGCACAAGTACCACGGCGACTACTGCGCAGCCGGAGGATGAAGTGGCAGATGAGGAAACAACCGGAACAGAAGACGCAGCGGGGGAAGCAGCGGATACGGAGGCGGCAGATTCGGATTACGATGCTCTGCTGGCAGATATCATTCCTGAGGAAACAGTAACCCTGGATGTATTTGATCAGCTGGCAAATTATTCCGGAGAGCAGATCGGATGGTTTGGCCAGATTATGCTTGAGAAATTTAACGTTAAGCTGAATCTTATTCCCGATCCAGAGGGCGGCGGCGTATATGAGACCCGTATGGAATCCGGTAATTTGGGTGATTTGGTAATCTGGGGACAGGACGGAACCGAATATCTCCAGGCGGTGGAGAAAGGAATGCTCTTTGACTGGAATGAAGAAGATATACTCTCCGATTATGGTCCGTATATCACAGAGCATATGCCCTATGCACTGGAGAAAAACAACAATCTTTCCGGCGGAACAACCTACGGTATCGGCCATGACATTGCAGTAGACCCTACGGCTCGTCAGGATTTTATGTATACGTGGGATTTGCGCTGGGATCTGTACAAAGAACTGGGCTATCCTGAAATTAAGAATCTGGACGATATGGCGAATGTCCTCGCTCAGATGAAGGAAATTTGTCCTACGGATGACAATGGAAAGACCACATACGGAGTAGCGTTATTTAACGATTGGGATGGAAATATGGCGATGTATGTGAAATCGCTGGTTACCGCGTATTACGGTTATGATGAGTTCGGCTTCGGCTTCTACGATCCGGTAGAGCAGAAATACATTCCTCTTATGGAAAAAGACGGCCCTTATATGGAGGCCCTGAAGTTCTATAATGGATTATATCGTCAGGGATTGTTGGATCCCGATTCCCAGACACAGAAATATGATGGTATGCAGGCTGATTATCAGAATGGTACGGCATTTCTCAATATTTTCAATTTCCTGGGTTCCGCTTTTTACAATTCAGAAAGTCATGCGGCAGATGGGAAAGCGATGTTCCCTTGTCCGCCTTCAGAGGCAACGCCTATCTGCTATGGTCAGAACGTATACGGATCTAACAGAGTTTGGTCAATTGGTGCAAAAACGGAATATCCGGAGTTATGCATGGCAATTATCAACTGGCTGGCAACTCCGGAAGGCCGTATGACGGTAGAATATGGCCCTAAGGACGTATGCTGGTATTATGATGAAAGTGGCATGATACAGTTTACTGATCTGGGACGTGCGGCTAAGATGGATATCAAGACGGAGATGAGCGACGGCTATTCAGGAACCTTTGATGACGGAAGCTTTAAGATGAACAATACCACATGGGGAATCGATGCGGCGAATCCGGATTCCAGCGGTGAGACCTATAACTACAGAAAATGGGAGAGCTTCACAGCGGATCCGCAATCCGATATAGAAGCGGATTGGAGAGACTACACAGGAGCGAAAACCCCCGATGAATATATGGGAACAACCAATTTCAAGCTGTCCCTGGGAACTGCTTATTCTGAGTCTCCCAGATCTGACGAGCTTATGGTTCTCTGGAATCAGGTAGCAACATGCGTTAGAACAGAATCATGGAAAGCGATTTATGCGAACTCCGATGATGAATTCAACAGTATAATAGATGGCATGATTACACAGGCAAAAGATTATGGATACGATCAATGCGTAGAATTCCAGCAGAATGAGGCAACGCTGAGAAAAGCTGCGGAAGATGCGGTAAAATAATAGACTTTTAAAATAGCAGTAATGAGCAGTGTATAATAGGTGATAAATAGTTGTCAGGCGTTCTAGGGCTCCCAATGCGGGGCCTTAGAATTTCTGGTTTGAAAGGAATGTGATAAAACGATGAAGTTTTTCAGTGTGGATAGTTCTCTCTATCGCTTTCTATCGCGATTTTTAGATGTAATGAAGTTGAATTTTCTCTGGATTCTGTTCAGTCTCCCTGTCGTAACCATGGGAGCTTCCACGGCAGCAGCCATGTCGGTAGCATTGAAAATGGCGGATGATGAAGAAGGCTATATCGGAAAGGACTTTATAAGGGCGTTCAAAGAAAACTGGAAGCAGGGAACCCTGCTGGGAATCATTACTATTATCGCGTTCTACGCTGTCTATCTGGATTTTGAATTAATGCGGGCATCGGAGGATGGCTCCGTGCTGCTTCTCATTATAGGGATCGTATCGGCCTTCATAGTGACTATGGCACTTTCTTATTCATTCCCGCTTATCGCCCGGTATGAGAACACTCTTACCAGATCTATTCAGAATTCCCTGCATATCTCGAGAAGGTTTTTCGGACGCACACTTCTGATGCTGATCGTGATCTGGATAGAATTTCTCGTCTTGCAGTTTAATGAAATTATGTTGTTTTTCGCAATCGTCATGGGACCCGGACTGATTATTTTTACGATAGCAGCCTTCAGTAAGCGTATCTTTGTAATGCTTGAGAAAGAAATGGAGACGGAATCATAATGCACCTTCATCCTCCAGCTTTTTACGATATTCGGCAGGACTCATGCCGATATATTTTTTGAATTTCTTATGAAAATAATCTACGTTCTTATATCCCACCTGCTCAGAAATTTCGTAAACTTTCATGTTTTTTTCCTTCAGCAGTCCGAGAGACTGATCGATTCTCTTATGATCCACATAAGAATTGAAGCTTTCGCCCAGATGCTTGTTGAAAATCTTGCCCAGATAAGCACTGTTGTAACCAAAGAGCGGAGCGATGCTTTCCAGTTTAATATTTTTTTGAAAATTGTGATTGATGTAATAAATAATATCATCCAAAACGGTATCGCGGGAAGGATTGCCGGTGGCATTCATAATCATATCCGTCATCTCCGAAATGTAGAGAATGATCTCATACAGGTGATGACAGCCTTCGATATGGGAAATGACCTCCGCATTGTTGGGAAAAGGGATATCAGGGCTGCCGTAGGTATGATTTATTTTTTCCTTGATGCGCAGATACAGGTCTGTCAGAAACAGCTTCACAGAGGAGATGTCGTTCTTTACTCCGTACAGATAGTCTTCCAGTCCGGACAATGTTTCTGCCACCATGCGGCGGTTGAAGGCCAGCAGATAGCCGGTAAGTCTGTCGCTGTATTCCGTTAAAAGTCCGTTATCTATTTCACGGTTGAGGCTTTGCACGTCGGGAAGTTCTTCGAACCCCAGTGTATGCTGTCCCTGGATACAGAAAAATCTCCTGTTTTTAAGTGCTGATGCCTCTTCGTAGGAAAGATGTATATCTTCCAGAGATACTACCGGATGGCCGTAGGCAAGAAAGAGGGAATCCAAGGGGCTTCCGTCCTGAAGACAGGAGTTTTCGTAGTGTGACAAAAAATCCTGAAATTTATTGATTGCAAAACTCCCTTTTAAAAGAATCACTTCATTATTGCCTTTTTTAAAATAGTCGAAGGTATGATTCCCTTTATTGGTTATCTTCAGCAGTTCGGAAAAACTATAGCCGGGGCCCGAAGGATTGCTGCTGAATTTCTCGTAGATGACTACCTGATAAACGTCCGAGGTAAGATGCAGCTCTTCCAGCTCGGATTCGGTAAGATTAATAGGTTGTTCAGAGTCGTACATTCCGGTAATCACTTCATAGATAATGGATTCTCTGGCCTTACTTTTGAACAGTGCAATATTATCGGACCTGTTTTTTTCAGCGACAAGAGTTTCCTTGATTTTCTCCACCGCCCGCTGAAGCTCCTCCTCCTCGATGGGTTTCGTGAGATAGAAGCTGGCACCGTAACGAATGGCCGTCTGCGCATAAGCGAAATCGGAATAGCCGCTTAAAATGATGAACTTTCCCCGATATCCGTTTTCTCTCGCAATGCGGATTATATCCGTACCGTACATTTTCGGCATACGGATGTCCAGGAGCACAAGGTTTGGTTCGGTCTGCAAAATGGTCTGCAGAGTATCCTCTCCGTTAGACGTTTCCCCACAGATGGAAAAGCCCATATTCTCCCAATCCATAATATATTTAAGTCCTTCCCGGATGCTGGCTTCATCGTCTGCAATCAATACCGTATACATAAACTACCTCCCGATTTAATTACAGTATAAATGAGCATTTTTCTGTTGTCAATTTTATGAAAAAACTATAATTTACCCGGTATATGATATTTAATTTTCTTCGTATTTTATTAGTAAAAATATTGTTATAATTTAAGTAAAAATGCTTTGTCTTGGTGAAAGGGGTGTGGGTATGAAGCGGGAAAAGTATTGTTCGGTTATATGTATTATTTTCCTTCTGTTTCTGATGGGGTGTGGGTTAAAGATGGATCTGAGTTACGATGAACCCCTGGTTGTAGATGTATTTGACAGTGTGGCAAATTACGAGGGAATGCAGTCGGGATGGTTTGCCAAGGTGGTGAAGGATGATTTCAACATGGAATTAAACGTAATTGCCCCGAATGTAGCGGGAGGAGGTAACACACTTTTTGATATACGCTCAGCCGCAGGCAATCTGGGGGACCTGATCATATGCAACGGAGAGGAAGATACTCTGCAGAAGCTGGTGAATTCCGGACTGGTGTTGAATATGGAACCTTACTTGAAGGATAAGGAAATCATGCGTTTTGAGTCTGCGATAAAAGATGTGAATAGAAATTTATCTCCTGAGGGAATATATGCCATTCCCTCAGAGGTATCCCTGAATTCACCGATGACGCCGAGCGAGGGCTTGGAGCCTACCTATGGTCCGTATCTGCGCTGGGATTTATACAAGAAACTGGGCTATCCTACGATTGGCACCCTGGAGGATTTGCTGCCTATTCTTACTCAGATGCAGAAGCTGGAACCCTTTGCGGAAAACGGAGAAAAAACATATGCTTTTTCCTTTTTCAAAGATTGGGACGGCAATATGATGAATGCAGCTAAACAGCCTTGCTGCTTCTATGGATGGGATGAGTTGGGCTTCCTGCTTCTGAAGGCGGACAGCGATGAATATCAAAGCATCATCGATTCCGATTCTATGTACGTGCGTGTTCTGAAATGGTATTTCGAAGCGAACCAATTGGGTCTGGTAGATCCTCAGTCGCAGACACAGAGCTATAATGATGTTGCCCAGAAGTATGAGGATGGGCAGGTGCTATATTCCCCATGGCCGTGGGTGGCACAGATAGAATACAACACTCTGGCAAGAAGGAATGAAGGAAAAGGCTTCATGATAGCAGATATGGAAGATATGAATATATACTCTTATGGATGTAATCAGAGCGGGAGCCGCAAAACGGTTATTTTAGTAGGCTCCCATACGAAGGATCCTGAACGGCTGATGGACTTTGTTGACTGGATGTATTCTTCGGACGGTATACGCAGTATCGGCCCTCAAAGCTCTGCGGGCACTGCGGGGCCGGAAGGATTGTGTTGGGAATACGACGAAAAGGGTGCTCCCCGGCTGACTGAGTTTGGCGAGAAAGCACTGTCGGATCCCGAATCAGAAATGCCGGATGAATGGGGAACCGGAACGTGGGCGGAAGGAATCTCCGTACTTAACTTCATGCCTGTGGCCCCCTGTGAGGTGGATGAGGACGGCTATCCATACGCGTACCGGCTCTGGGATTCCGTCCGGGATATGGAAGAGACAGCTTTGGAAAAAGACTGGAAAGAGGTCATGCAGGCGGATAACACCCGGGATTTCCTCTTAAAGAATGACAAGATGGTTGTTTCCCCGGGCTGCAATTTTACATATACAATCAGCTCGGAGATAGAAACGCTGCGGGGACAGTGCAGGAATGTGATTCAGAAATATTCATGGGAAATGATATTTGCTGAGGACGAGGCCGAATTTTATCAGTTATTGAGCAAGATGCAGAATGAAGCGCTGAGCCTTGGCTACGACAAGGTAGTAGAGGTGGATATCAAGGATGCCCTGAGTTTTCAGGCGGAGCGTATCAGAGTGGTGGAGGAGTATGAAAATGATAGAGAGCAGTAAAGTGAAAAAGATTCTTTATGGAGGAGATTATAACCCGGAGCAGTGGCCAGAGGATATATGGGAAGAGGACATGAGGATGTTACGTCTGGCAAGTATAGATGTGGTGACCTTGAATGTGTTCAACTGGGCGATGCTGCAGCCTCATGAGGATGTTTACGATTTCGGTAAGCTGGATAGGATAATGGATATGGTAAGAGAGAACGGCTTAAAGGTCTGCATGGCTACTTCCACGGCAGTTCATCCCGCATGGATGGCGAGAAAGTATCCTGATGTTCTGCGTACCGAGCATAACGGAATAAGGAGGAAGTTCGGCAGCAGACATAACTCCTGCCCTAACAGTCCCACCTATCGGAAATATTCCGTTCTTCTGGCGGAGAAGCTGGCCGGCAGATACAAGGACTACGATAACATCGTGGCGTGGCATGTTTCCAATGAATACGGCGGAGAATGCTACTGCGAGAACTGTGAGAAGGCCTTCCGCAGATGGCTGACGGAAAAGTACGGTACCGTTGAGGAACTGAACCGCGTATGGAATATGGCCTTCTGGGGACACACCCTCTATGATTTCGAAGATGTAGTAGCGCCTAATATGCAGTCGGAGGAATTTCTCTGGGATACGGTGAGGACGAATTTCCAGGGAATCTCGCTGGATTACCGCAGATTCATGTCGGACAGCATGCTATCCTGCTACCGCATGGAATACGAAGTATTAAAAAAATATATGCCGGATGTCCCGATCACCACCAACCTGATGGGTTTCTACAAGCTCTTAGATTATCAGAAATGGGGCCGGTATATGGACTTCGTGTCATGGGATAACTACCCCTCTTTCGACACGCCCGTCTCGGAAAGCGCCATGAATCACGAGCTGATGCGCGGATTAAAGCAGGGAAAGCCCTTTGCTCTCATGGAACAGACTCCGGGAGTAAGCAACTGGCAATCCTTCTGCACGCTGAAACGCCCCGGAGTTATGCGTCTTTTAAGCTATCAGGCAATAGCGCACGGCTCAGATACCGTGATGTTCTTCCAGATGCGAAGAAGCATCGGAGCCTGTGAAAAATATCACAGTGCGGTCATAGACCATGCAGGGCACGAGAATACAAGAGTGTTCAGGGAAGTAGCAAAGCTGGGCGAAGAACTGAACAAGCTGGGCGGCCAGACTCTGGGAACGAGAACTGCCGCAAAAGCGGCAATTGTAATGGATTGGGACAACTGGTGGGCATCCGGATATTCCGCCGGCCCCAGCAGGCTCATCGATTATAAAAAGGAAATCTTCTGCTATTACAGAGCATTTTATGAAAATAATATCCCGGTAGACATTATCAGCGTGACGGACGACTTGTCCATTTATCGCTTGGTAACGGCTCCCCTTCTATACATGTGCAAGGAGGGCTTCGACGAAAAGGTCCGCTCCTACGTAAAGGACGGCGGCCGCTTCCTCACCACATATTTCAGCGGCTATGTAGAGGATCATGATCTGGTAATAACCGGAGGCTATCCCGGAAAGCTAAGAGACATCCTCGGTATTTGGGTGGAGGAATCTGATGCCATTCCCGAAGGAAAGCATAACTCCTTCTTATACAAAGGGGAAACCTATCCCGCCGAGGTACTCTGCGACCTTCTTCATTTAGAAGGCGCTGAAGCTCTCAGCCGGTATCAGGAAGATTTCTATGCGGGAATGCCCGCGCTGACGAGCAGCCACTACGGAAAAGGCCGGTCCTATTACGCAGCGACCCGTTCCACCCCCGAATTCTACCGCACCTTCGTCAAGGATATATGCGAAGAAGCGGAGATTCCCTCTCTGCTGCAGATACCGGCAGGCGCGGCTGATGGCATTGAAATTTCATCCCGAGAAAACGAGACGGACAAATTCCTGTTCATATTAAACCACAATGATAAAGCTGTTAATTTAACTATAACGCTAAGTGCCCCGTCAACTGACATTTTGACCGAAACCACCTATTTACCAGGAGCTTCTATAACCATTCAAGCCAAAGATGTGGTGATTTTGAAGAGTGCGAGGGAGTGTGAGAGGGGTGTGAAATTTCCTGCACAATAGGGAAGCTGTGGAGGAAGGCCGGGTATGGTAAAAGGTTTCCGACTCTGATTATGCTAAACACTGCGCTGAGCGAAGAGCAGAAATTCTTTCAGCAGAGGCTTCAAGAATTCCTTTGTCTCAGCTCCGCAGCATAAAATCGCCGGAAACCTTTTCCATACCCGGCTTTCCTTATCGCGAGTTTTGTGAATTGTGCAGGAAATTGCCAAGGTTTTCGAATACCTCATTTCACAATCTTCGGTGGAAGAAAAAAAGACGAAGTGTGTTGAATCACTGTAAAATTGTAACATTAAAGCTGTCGCGACCTAATTCGTAACGTTGCGTGAGACTTTCTTCGGGGTTCCGGTTTGGAGTCGTGTAGTAAGCGGGCATATTTTCTTAATGAAACCGTTCAATAATCAGGGAAAACACCGCATGGAAGCGGTGTTTAGGCAGCACAGTACATGGATGTATTTTGCTGCCGACCCGTCCGTTATTATCACCTTCACAGTTTCATTTAGAAAATACGCCCTCTTACGTCAGACGAGAAACCGAAACCGCCGAAAAAAGTCTCTCAAAACCTACCTAATTATCATACAAATTGAAGAAAGTGAGACTAAAATATGAACAACAAACAATACTTATCCCAAATAGAAGCCGCCATTCAAAACGGCCCCTACGCCCCAACATGGTCTTCCCTGTCGGAATACGAAATCCCCAGGTGGTTCAAAGACGCCAAATTCGGCATCTTCATCCATTGGGGCCTATATAGTGTTCCTGCTTTTAATAACGAATGGTATTCCCGCAACATGTACATACAGGAAACTCCCGAATACCGGCATCACATCGACACCTATGGCCTCCATAAGGATTTCGGTTACAAAGATTTTATCCCCATGTTCACCGCCGAGAAATTCAGCGCTGAGGAATGGATAACCGCTTTTAAGGAAGCAGGAGCGAAATATATCGTTCCGGTCGCAGAGCATCATGACGGATTTCAGATGTATCCCTCCGAGCTTTCTCACTTCAATGCAGCGGAAATGGGGCCTAAAAAAGACATTATAGGAAGTCTGAAGGAAGAAGCGAAAAAGCAAGGTCTTGTATTTGCCGCGTCTTCCCATAGAGCGGAACACCAATGGTTTATGGGAAACGGCAAGGACTTTGAAAGCGATATAAAGGAGCCGCTGAAAAGGGGAGATTTTTACTGGCCCTCCGTACAGCAGCAGCCGGATCAGCAGGATATTCAGTCGGAACCATATCCGGACGAGGAATATTTGGAGGACTGGCTGCTTCGAACCTGTGAGCTGATCGATAAGTATCATCCCAGACTCCTTTACTTCGACTGGTGGATACAGCACGAGGCATATAAGGAGCAGGTCAGGAAGATGGCTGCCTACTATTATAATAAAGGAGAGGAATATGGATTTCCGGTAGGGATTTGTTATAAGCAGGAGTCTCTTGCTTTTGGGAGCGGTATCGTGGATGTGGAGAGAGGAAAATTTTCCGAGGCAAAGCCTTATCCCTGGCAGACAGATACCGCTATTGCACGCAATTCCTGGTGCTATACAAATACCCTCGATTATAAGACCGGGAGGGAAATCATATGCTATCTGTGCGATGTGGTCAGCAAGAACGGCAGTCTTCTGTTGAATGTAGGACCGAAAGCTGACGGTACGATAGACCGGAAGGATAGGGATATATTGAAGGAAATCGGGCAGTGGCTTTCTATAAACGGTGAGGCTGTCTACGAAAGCAGATGCTGGCGTTTTGCGCAGGAAGGGCCTACGGAAGAGAAGGAAGGGCAGTTCAGCGATGGGAAGGAAACCGTCTATACCTCACAGGATTTCCGGTTTACGGCAGCGCATGGAAATATTTATGCTATCTGCATGAGTTATCCCAAAGACGGCAGAGTGACCATTCGTTCTCTTTATAAGGAGAAAGACTTGAATAAGCCGGTCTTTCAAGGTATACTTCATAAGATATCTGTTTTGGGAAGCGAAGAAGCAATATCTTTTATAAGAGATGGGGAGGGACTTCATTTTCAGACCAGGACTGTTGAAAGCGATTATCCTGTGGTTATTAAAATAGAAGTGGAATAATTCACGAATTTAAAAGGAGCAGGAGTATAAAGATGAAGGTAAGCATAGAAAATAAGGAGAAAGCGGAGCTTTTGTTAAAGCAGCTCACGCTGGATGAAAAAATAGGAATGATTCACGGAGACGGGCTGTTTCATACAAAAGGAGTAGAACGGCTTGGTATACCGCCGCTTTATATGTCCGACGGGCCTATGGGAGTTAGGGCGGAGTGGGAAAATGACGCGTGGATCCCTATAGGACACTCTCAGGATGCCTGCTCTTATTTGCCCAGTAACTCTGCAATCGCGGCCACCTGGAACAAGGAGCTGGCATATGAATGCGGCAGCGTGTTAGGAGAAGAGGCCAGAGGAAGAGGGAAGGATATCATTCTGGCACCCGGTATCAACATTAAGAGAAGTCCGTTAAATGGAAGAAACTTTGAATATATGAGTGAGGACCCTTATCTGACCGCGAAGCAGTGCGTAGAAGTGATTAAGGGAATTCAAGAGCATGACGTGGCAGCTTGCGTGAAACATTTCGCCATGAACAGCCAGGAAACTGAGAGGTTATGGGTAGATGTGGAGGTAGAGGAGAGGGCCCTCCGCGAAATATACCTTCCGGCTTTTCGTGCGGCAGTGGATGAGGGCAATTCCTATTCCCTGATGGGAGCCTATAATTTGATACGCGGGCAGCACTGCTGTGAAAGCAAACTGCTTTTGAACGAAATACTGAGGAAAGAATGGGGCTACGAAGGATTGGTGGTTTCTGACTGGGGAGCGGTGCATAAGACGAAGGAAGCGGCGGAAAGCGGTTTAGATGTGGAGATGTCAGTAACAAGCAATTTCAATGAATATTTTATGGCACAGCCCTTGAAGAAGGCCGTGGAGGACGGAGAGATAAGCGAGGAGCTTGTGGATGAGAAGATTCGTCATATCCTCTGGCTGATGCTGGAACTTCATATGTTCGATGTGGATAAAAAGGAAGAAAAGACGGTAAAATGTGGAAGGAAGAGCGGATGCTATAATACCCCCGGGCATAGAGAAAAGACGTTGGATGCGGCGAGGGAATCCATCATTCTTTTAAAGAATGAGAATAATATACTCCCTCTTAAGAAAGAAAAAATCGATAAACTTCTCCTCATTGGTGTGAATGCAGATCGGATGCACTCAAACGGAGGAGGAAGCGCGGAAATAAAAGCACTTTATGAAATCACGCCGTATATGGGATTGGCGAACCAGCTCGGCGGAAACTGCGAGATCAAATATATCGAAGGATATTTTGAGGAAAAGAAAATACAAAGCGAGGAAAACTGGCAGGAGAGCAGCCTGGAGGCCGACGGCGGAAGAAAACGCACCGGGGATGCAGAAAGTGAAGCTGCTTTGAAGAAAAGAAAAGAACTGCTCGATGAAGCTGTGAAATATGCAGAGGAATATGAGCACGTTATTTTCGTCGGAGGTCTGAATCACGAATACGATGTGGAAGGACAAGACAGAAGCGACATGAAACTTCCTTATGGACAGGATGCAATGCTGGATGCAGTTCTTTCGGTGAATCCGGATACGATAGTAGTGATGATTGCAGGCTCCCCGATAGAAATGAGCAGATGGGAGAACAAGGCGAAAGCTATCGTCTTTAGCTTTTATGCAGGAATGGAGGGCGGCAGCGCCCTGGCGGAAGTTCTGCTGGGAGAGGTTAACCCTTCGGGAAAACTGCCGGAAAGCTTTCCTTATACTTATGAGGACTGCAGCGCTCATAAGATAGGAGACTTTGCGAAGAAGGATTTGCTTCATTATAAAGAAGGAATGTACGTGGGTTACCGATACTATGAGAAGAATAAGATACCTGTGCAATATTGCTTCGGCCACGGTCTTTCTTATACAGAATTTGTCTATGGCAACATGACGGCATGGATGAAGACTGACGGACCGGACTGGCGGGTAGAGGTAAGCTGTGACATTAAGAATGCCGGAAAAAGAAAAGGAAAGGAAATCATACAGCTTTATATTAAGGATAAAACAAATAAGGTGGATAAGCCTGTTAAGGAGCTTAAGGGCTATGAGAAAATAGAACTGGAAGCAGGGGAAACGGGTAGAGTAAGCTTTTGCCTGAGAGAGGAAGACTTCGCCTACTATGATCAGAAGGCGGAGAAGTTTGAGACAATTTCCGGAAATTATGAGCTGATTCTGGCAGCATCCCTTATGGACGAGCGTCTGCGGGAGGAGATAGAGCTCTCGTTTTCCTGAAATAGCAAAACGGAAAAAATTCGTAAAATTTGTTCTCTTTTATGTGCTCATTTTAATGATAATATTTCAAAAAATGCAGATTTATAAAAACAAGATTAAAAACTAACAAAGATGATAGCCTCATTTTTAGTAAAATTTAATAAATTTTAACAAAGTTAAGAAAATGTTAAGAGATTGCAGCTTGGATTAACGAATAATTGACAAAGCAAAAAGCAAGTAATAGAATGACATCGATTACACAAAAGATTACGTTGGATTTCGTACAAATGGTGGCGGTTATCTACAATGCTGTGCTATAATGGTTGGAAATGTTGTAACCGTGTATTAATGATGAAGAATGTACGGAGAAGGAAAGGATGTGAGGAGCATGGATGCTTTCGTTGAGTCCTTACTGGGAGAACTGAATTGCGAGGTCGTATTTACGATTCCCCTTTTCGGTGGAATTCCCGTTTTGGAGTCGGTGGTGGTCACTTGGATAATTATGGCTGTATTGACGTTGGCTTCGATTATACTCGTGCGGAACCTGAAGGTGGAAAATGTAGGGCGAAAGCAATTGATGTTGGAGACGGCCATCGGAGGTTTATATGGATTTGTTGAGGGGTGTGTTGGACACCGTGGGAGGAAATACATTCCGTATTTGATTACTGCAGCGCTGTATATCGGCATGGCAGATTTAATAGGATTGTTTGGTTTTAAGCCTCCGACAAAGGATTTGAATGTAACGATAGCACTGGCGCTCATAAGTATTATGCTGATTGAGATAGCAGGTCTGAGGCAAAAAGGACTGAAGGGCTTTTTAAAAAGCTTTGCCCAGCCTATTGCCATAATGCTTCCTATCAATATTTTGGAAGTATTTATACGGCCATTATCCCTTTGCATGCGGCTTTTTGGTAATGTGTTGGGATCTTTCGTAGTAATGGGGCTGATCAAACTGATCGTACCGGCTGTTGTGCCAGTTGCATTCAGCTTGTACTTCGATATTTTCGACGGTTTGATTCAGGCGTATGTTTTCGTGTTTCTGACTTCTCTGTTTGTCGGAGAAGCTGTAGAAGATTAATAAAAATAAAATTACAAAGTGAAAAGGAGTATTTATTATGGATTCAACAATATTAGTAGCTATTGGAGCAGCGATCGCAGTTTTTACAGGTCTTGGTGCAGGTATCGGTATCAGTCTCGCAACCGGAAAGGCAGCAGACGCTATTGCCAGACAGCCTGAAGCAGATGCCAAGATCAGAACCACATTGCTTATCGGCTGTGCACTTGCAGAGGCGACAGCTATTTACGGTTTCGTTATTGCATTGTTAATTGTTCTGTTATTGAAGTAAGTATACTGTCTGGAGCGTTTCCAGATGAGTGTTTTTTACTCAGATGAGTGTTTTTTACTCATTAATATGAGAAAGGCGGAAGGCAATATGCTGAATATAAACTTTTGGAATATTGTATTTACTATTATAAATGTGTTTGTATTATACTGGCTTATGAAAAAATTTTTGGTAAAGCCCGTAATGGGAATTATCGAAAAACGTGAGCAGTTGATTCAGGGACAATTGGGCGATGCAAAGAAAAATCAAGAGCAGGCCATGGAATTAAAAGAGCGATACGAAACGAAGATGGATTCGGCAGAAAGAGAAGCCGAAGAAATTGTGTTGCAGGCAAAGGAGCAGGCGCTGGAAGAAAAGGCTCAGATTATGGAAGAAGCCAAGGCCGAATCCGACAGGCTCATGGAAAGAGCGAAGAAGGAAATCGATAACCAGCAGGAGAGAGCAAGACGGGAAGCAGAAAGTCAGATTGCCGGCCTTGCTTTGATGGCTGCGAGAAAAATATTAAAGTCGGGTGAGATAAATGACGCAAACAGCCAATAATTATGGGAAGGTGTTGTACGAGCTTTCCATACCGAAAGAAGAGGTAGAGCGGACTGCAAAATTGTTTGAAGAAGAGCCCAAGCTGCTTAATATCCTGCAGAACCCTACTATTTTACGGAAAAAGAAATATGCGGTGATCGATCGGATCTTCGATGGAAAAATGTCCGTTTTTTTAAAGCTTTTATGCAAATATGGACGGATTGGTCAACTTATGAACGCATTTATTGCCTATCGCGAGCATTATGAGAAGCAGCATGGAATCTTGCATGGACAAATATATTATGTAAATCCTCTCGAGAAAACGGAGAAAGAACGGATAGTACAATTTCTAAAGGAGAAGTTTTCTTGTGAAGAAGTATTGTTGGCGGAAGAGAAGGACGAATCTCTTCTTGGCGGCTATCTGTTGAAAGCGGACGGGATAGAATTTGACTTCAGCTATGAAGGGCGTCTGCATCAATTGGAGAAAAAAATAACTGGGAGGTGAACGCTGTGAGTGCGATCAGTGCAGCAGACATTATTTCTATTTTAAAAGAAGAGGTTGAAAATTACAACTGGGATGCCGAAGAGCAGGAAGTTGGTTCTGTTATCTGGGTAGGAGATGGAATTGCTACCATATATGGTATAGACCATGCCATGTATGGTGAGATTGTTATATTTGATAATGGTATCAAGGGTATGGTGCAGGACATTCGAAGAAATGAAATCGGATGTATTCTCTTTGGCAGCGATACTGGAATAAAAGAGGGTACCAAAGTAATAAGAACGAAAAAAAAAGCAGGCATCCCCGTGGGAGAAGGTTATATCGGAAGAATCATCAATGCGCTGGGCGAGCCGGTAGATGGAAAGGGAGAGATTCCCGCCAAGGATTACAGACCGATAGAAGAAGAAGCCCCGGGAATTACTCAGCGTAGATCCGTAAATACTCCCTTGGAGACGGGAATCTTGTCCATTGACTCCATGTTTCCTATTGGACGCGGACAAAGAGAGCTGATTATCGGAGACAGACAGACCGGAAAGACTTCCATTGCTTTGGATACGATTATCAACCAAAGGGGGAAAGGAGTTATCTGTATTTACGTAGCCATCGGCCAGAAGGCATCCAGCGTGGCAAAACTGGTTTCCACACTGGAACACCACGGCGCTTTGGATTATACGATCGTGCTTGTTTCTACAGCCAGTGAACCGGCTTCACTGCAATATATCGCTCCTTATGCCGGAACGGCATTGGGCGAGTATTTTATGTATCAGGGAAAAGACGTGCTCATGGTTTACGACGATCTATCCAAGCACGCAGTGGCATACCGTGCGCTGTCCCTTTTACTGGAGCGTCCGCCCGGACGTGAGGCATACCCGGGGGACGTATTCTACCTTCATTCCAGATTATTGGAGCGTTCCAGCCGTTTGAACGATGAATTGGGTGGCGGTTCCATCACAGCTCTTCCTATCGTAGAGACACAGGCAGGAGACGTATCCTCCTATATTCCTACAAACGTTATTTCCATTACCGACGGGCAGATTTTTCTGGAAAGCGATTTGTTCTTCGCAGGTATGAGACCGGCGGTAAACGTAGGATTGTCCGTATCCCGTGTAGGCGGTGCCGCACAGACGAAGGCGATGAAAAAGGCGTCGGGAAGTATTCGTATCGATTTGGCACAGTACAGGGAAATGGAAGTGTTTACCCAGTTCAGTTCTGATTTGGACGATAATACGAAGCGTCAGCTCCAGCACGGTAAGGTGTTGATGGAGCTGTTGAAGCAGCCCCTGGCGCACCCGCTCTCCTTGCATGAGCAGGTAATGACGCTTTGCCTGGCCAACAATCGTATTTTTGATTCGGTAGAGGTAAAGAAGATAAAGGAATATCAGAAGGGAATACTGGAATTCATAGATAGGAAATTTCCTAAGATAGGTTTTGAAATCGAAGAAAAGAAAGCCTTAACGGATGAGTTGATAGAGCAGATTATGGAGGCGGCCAAGGAATATAAGAGCAGGTGATAGAGAATGGCAAGTATAAAAGAAATTCAAGTCAGGAAGAAAAGTATACAGGATACGATGAAGATTACCAACGCGATGTATATGATTTCTTCTTCGAAGCTTAAGAAAGCAAAAAAGAATCTGGAAGCGACGGAGCCTTATTTCTTTACTCTGCAAAATACTATGAGCCAGATACTCCGCCACATTCCGGATGTGAAGAACATTTATTTCGAGCAGGATGAGCAGAAGAGCCGGGATGAAAAAAAGGTTGGATATATCGTAATAACCGCCGATAAAGGTTTGGTTGGGGCTTATAATCACAACATCTTAAAATTGGTGGATGAACATCTTAAAAGCTGTGAGAATCCGGTATTGTTTGTTGTAGGAGAAGTAGGGCGCCAGTATTTTAAACGCAGGAAAATGGACATCGAAGAAGAATTTCAATATACTGTTCAGAACCCTACCCTTGGAAGGGCAAGAAGAATTGCGGAAATTATTCTTGATATGTACAAAGAGGGCAGGCTGGATGAAGTGTACATTACCTATACGAAGATGGCGAATTTCATGCAGGCGGAAGCTGAAACTGTGAAGCTGCTTCCCTTGAAAAAATCGGATTTTCATATAATACCTCCTGCCGGGGTACACATGGAAGAATTGGCGCTGAAGCCAAATGCTTGTGCGGTGGTGAACCATATTGCGGTGGATTATTTTGTGGGTTTCGTTTACGGAGCGCTGGTAGAATCCTTCTGCAGTGAGGAGAATTCCCGGATGATGGCGATGGAAGCAGCTGTGGATAATGCGGAGAAAATGTTATGGGAACTCGATATCATGTATAATAGAGCAAGGCAGGCGGTGATTACGCAGCAAATCACTGAAGTAATCAGCGGCGCGAAAGCCCAGAAGAAAAAGAAGTCAAGTTAGGAGTCGGAGCATATGAAACAAGGAAAAATAGTTCAGGTAATGGGCCCCGTTGTGGATGTGGAATTTGAAGACAATGACCTGCCCTGTATCAAAGATGCCTTGGAAGTAAAAAATGGAGAGAAGCGCTGCGTCATGGAAGTGGCACAGCATATCGGAAATAATACGGTGCGCTGCATCATGCTTGCTTCCAGCGAAGGACTTAGCAGAGATATGGAAGTAACAGCCACGGGAAGCGGAATCAAGGTGCCGGTAGGAGAAAAAACCTTGGGACGCCTTTTTAATGTGCTGGGAGAAACTTTGGACGACGGCGCATCTTTGGAAGGCGAAGAAAAATGGGTTATCCATCGGGATCCTCCGGCATTCGCGGATCAGAGCCCGGCAGTGGAAATCCTGGAGACCGGAATTAAGGTTATCGACCTGTTGACGCCTTATGCAAAGGGCGGTAAGATCGGACTTTTCGGCGGTGCCGGCGTAGGTAAGACGGTACTTATTCAGGAATTAATCCGCAACATCGCCACAGAGCACGGAGGATATTCCATTTTCACAGGTGTTGGTGAGCGTTCCAGAGAAGGGAACGATTTGTGGACGGAGATGAAGGAATCAGGAGTCTTGGAAAAGACGGCTTTGGTGTTCGGACAGATGAATGAGCCCCCCGGAGCGCGTATGCGCGTAGGTGAGGTGGGACTTACCATGGCTGAATATTTCCGCGACGAGGTTGGCAAGGACGTGCTTTTATTTATCGATAATATATTCCGTTTTACACAGGCGGGTTCAGAGGTTTCGGCATTATTAGGGAGAATGCCGTCTGCGGTAGGCTATCAGCCGACCCTTGCAACGGAAATGGGTGAATTGCAGGAACGTATCGCTTCTACAAAAAAAGGTTCGGTTACTTCCGTTCAGGCGGTATACGTGCCGGCGGATGATTTGACTGACCCGGCGCCTGCTACGACCTTCTCCCATCTGGATGCAACCACGGTTCTTTCCAGAAAAATCGTAGAGCAGGGTATATATCCGGCGGTAGATCCGCTGGAATCCACTTCCCGTATTTTGGAGGCAGATGTAGTCGGACAGGAACATTACGAGACAGCGAGGCGCGTGCAGGAAATGCTTCAGAAATATAAGGAGCTTCAGGATATTATCGCTATTCTCGGCATGGAGGAATTATCCGAGGAGGATAAGGTAACAGTATACCGTGCCAGAAAGGTGCAGAAATTTTTATCACAGCCTTTCCACGTAGCTGAAAATTTTACGGGTATATCCGGAAAGTATGTGCCGGTTGCGGAGACCATCAAAGGCTTTCAGGCTATTCTTGACGGTGAGATGGATGAGTACCCGGAAAACGCATTTTTCAACGTCGGAAACATCGGCGAGGTAAAAGAAAAAGCAGCATCTATGGCATAAATAAGAGAGAGGTGTTGATATGGAGACATATAGCTTAATAGTAATGGCTGCGGACAAGACTTTTTTTGATGGGCACTGTGCGTCTCTCATTATTCCTTCTCTTGATGGTCTGGTAGGAATTCAGGCACACCATGAGAACATGGTAATTGCCGTAAAGGAAGGCGAAATCCGGATTAAGCTTGAGGATGGAACCGAAATAGAAGCTTTGGTGGGGATCGGATTTTTTAAAATAATAAATAATCGTGCTACTCTTCTTGTACAGACGGTGGAGCGGCCGGAGGATATTGATATCGCGCGAGCCAGAGAGGCAGAAGAGAGAGCGATGGAGAACTTGCGCCAGAAGCAGAGCCTTCGCGAATATTACCATACGCAGGCTGCTTTGTCCCGAGCTATGAGCAGATTGAAAACAGTAGACAAACACAAGTATTGAGTATAAATTGAATTGTGATAGAAGAGGGTACCAAGGTACGATATGAATTCGTGCTTTGGTGCCCTCCTTTTTTAGTTCTTCCATAAAAAAATATTGACAGATAAAAGTATATATGTGAAAATTGTTTATAAGTGAACTGTTCTTTTGTAAACTATTTATGCAAAAAGATTTGTTTAAGAGCAGTTTGCCTGTTGTCGGCAAAATTTTTGGAGCGGTCATCATGAGAGGAAGCAATTGTGAATAACGATTTTGAGACGTTGTTAAACGGTCAGCAGTTTAAAAAGCTTTATGAGAAAATGAGCAACCTCATTACGGAAAAGTATGGATTGCACAAGATAGAAATAGAAATCCTGCTCTTCCTGCGAAATGGAAGATATGATACGGCGAGGGATATCGCGGAGAATAAGTTTTTTTCAAAGGCCCATATTTCCCACGCCATCGAGCATTTGACGGAACGTGGTTATTTGACGGGGAAGGCGGATGAGCAGGACAGAAGGTGCATTCATCTGGAGCTTACGAAGGACGCGGAGCCGGTCTGTGAGGAACTGGAGAAGCTGAGAAAAGGCCTTGCGGACATTATTTATAAGGATGTCACAGAGGAAGAAAAGAAGGTGATGCTACAGGTAGGAAGGAAAATTGCACACAATATTAATGAGGAACTGGGAACTTTTTAGGAAATAGAAAAGGAGAAAGACTATGAGAAACAGCAAGAAAGAGCAAATTGATAATTATACCGCAAAATACAGCAAGGTATGTATTGAAAACGGTAATATAGGAAGCACCTTGTTCGACGAGTACGGCGTGAAACGAGGATTGAGGGATAAAAATGGCGAAGGCGTTCTTGCGGGTCTTACAAATATTTCTTTGATAAAATCTCAGGAAATCGTGGACGGAAAGAGATTGCCTTGTGAGGGGCGTCTTCTGTATCGAGGCTACGATATTATCGAATTGGTGAAGGGCTTTGAACACAGCAAAAGATATGGATTTGAGGAAATCGCTTATCTTCTTTTGTTCGGAAGCCTTCCGGATAAGGGACAGCTTGACGAGTTCAAGGAGAATCTGTCGCTGATGTGTACCTTGCCGACGAATTTTACGAGGGATGTTATTATGAAAGCATCTAGTAAGGATATAATGAATTCTCTTACCAAGAGTGTGCTGGCGCTGGCATCTTATGATAAGCAGGCTTCGGATCTGAGCATCGAGAACGTGCTTCGCCAGAGTATGAGCCTGATCAGCGTTTTCCCTATGCTTTCAGTTTATGGATATCATGCATATAATCACTATGAATGCGACGATAGCTTTTATATACATAGGCCGGATGCAAATTTATCCACTGCTGAAAATATACTGAGAATGCTGCGCCCGGATAAGAAATACAGCGAATTGGAGGCGAGGGTTCTGGATATTGCACTTGTTCTCCATATGGAACACGGCGGCGGCAACAACTCTACCTTCACCACAAGAGTGGTTACATCTTCCGGCTCCGACACTTATTCTGTTATCGCAGCGGCTCTTTCTTCCCTGAAGGGGCCTAAGCATGGCGGGGCGAACATTAAGGTAGTGGAGATGATGGCGAACATCAAGAAAAACGTTAAGGACTTAGATGATGAGGAAGCAGTGAAGGATTACCTTGCCCGTATGCTGAACAAAGAGGTGTTTGATAAAAGCGGCTTGATTTATGGCATGGGACACGCGGTATACTCCATTTCGGATCCGAGAGCGACGATATTCAAGAACTTTGTTGAAAGGCTTGCGGCAGATAAGAAGAGAGATGAGGATTTCAAGCTTTACTCTATGATAGAGCGCCTTGCACCGGAGGTAATCGGCGAAAAGCGCAACATTTACAAGGGCGTAAGCGCCAATGTGGACTTCTACAGCGGTTTTGTATACAGCATGCTGGATATTCCGTTGGAATTATATACGCCCATATTCGCTATGGCGAGAATTGTAGGCTGGAGTGCACACCGTCTGGAAGAGCTCATCAATGTGGATAAAATCATCCGCCCCGCCTACAAGACTGTTATGACTGAAAGAACATATGTGGGTATTGATAAAAGATAAAGCGGTTATTTTTTAATGATATTAAAGGTATCTGCCAGCAGCAGCCAATTAGCCCGGAACAGGTTCATAACTGTCCAATAGCCCACGCCCCGCAGCATATATTCCTGAACGAGGGAGAATTTCGCGTTCATGCTGCGTACATCCTCGAACCAGACCTCGTGGGATAAGCCTTCACTTTCATAAGTGAAGAAGGGCGACATGGCTACCTGATCGAACTGGATGGGGACGTTATTCTCGATAGCGATCTGTACGGCTTCTGTGTTGCTGATGGTGCGCGCCCTCGTTACCCCTCGCTCGAAGGGGAGGGTCCAATCGTAGCCGTAATTAGGGATTCCCAGATTGATTTTCTCGATCGGGATCCTCGTGATGGCATAATCTACCACCTCCCGCACCCTATTGAGCGGGGCCACGGCCATGGGAGGCCCGTAGGTATAGCCCCATTCATATGTCATAAGGAGTACGCTGTCCGCAGCCGCTCCCAAAAGCCCGTAATCCTTTCCTCCATAAAGCAGTCCCGGCTGGTCGTCGGAAGTCTTGGGTGCGAGGGCTACGGAGACGGGATAGCCTACGGCGTTCACAGCGGCACGTACATTGGCAACGAACTCTGCAAAGGGAACTCTGTCCTCCGCCAGAATATATTCGAAATCGATATCAACGCCTTCGAACCCTTTTTGGGAAATTATCGCCAGGAGCTGGTCGATAAGATTCTGCTGTACTGCCATATCGCTTACTACCACGGTGATCAGATGATTGTTGAACAAGCCGTCCTGGCCGAAAGGGGTTAGCGTAAGGATAGGAGCAGTACCTGCCTCCTTGGCGAGCGCAATCATCCATGTATCGTCTATAGGAGGGGGAACCAGTTCGCCTGTGGTTGTGAAGCCATAGGAAAATATGGATAGATCAGTGAGATATGGCAGTGTTTCTGTCAGGTTAAAGCTGTTGATGAAGGGGTAAGCGTAGCCGTTCGTGTAGATAAATCTTTTGTCAGAAGTATTTTCCCCCGTGTTAAGTAAAAGGGCCTGACCTACAGCAAGGCGGTAAGGGGAGGCGAGCTGATTGCTATATATGATGGAATCGGCGGTAACTCCAAAGGCAGAAGCAATAGAATTCACAGTATCTCCGGCATTTACGGTATAAATAGTCATAATGAGGGTCCTGAGAGGATTTGTATTATATTATGCGAAATAGTGATTAGCAGTTACAAAGGCAGGAGATTCATTCTCCTGCCTCTTTTGAAATTACTTCGAGAACGTCAATTAAGTCGTAAATGGAATTCAGTCTTACATTACGTCTCAGGATATTATTTTTTAAATCAATAGACAATGTTTCAAATTTTTCCCGGAGTTCCGGGGATACATAGGATGCCATGTTATCACCTCAGAATTAGTGTGTGCAGTAATTCCGGAAAAGATATAGGAAGATATTGGAATTGTTTGAGCAAAAAATGGTTTATCACCATATATTCATATGAATTCTGTTATCCAGAGAATATTCCTTTTGAATATTATATACTGCGTCTTCCGACGGCTTTCCAATACCTATATAACAAGGCATCATATATTCAGCCGGAAAAGATAAGACACTTCTTACATATTCCAGCTCATCTCCCAAAGGAATACGTAATGTGCATGCATACTCTTCTGCCGTAGCCGCCAGAAAAATATTTTCGATACAACACCATATGGATGCGAAGGCATTAAGAGAAGACAAATTCTTTGGCTTTAATAAATCATTCTTTTGTTTAAATAGGGGTATCAGTACACAACCGGCATTTAATAACATTTGATATTGCTTCGGTATTCCATTATTGTACATTTTTCTTTGACAGTCGTCATTTACTTTCCATGATTTCATAATAAAATCCAGACGTTTATCAGATATTTTTTTGGGAATTTTCTTTATTAATTTTTCGATAACGGTTTTGTCGGTTATAACCACAAAATGCCAATCCCTCATGTGATCGTTTGTGGGTGCTTTCATTCCGGCATCAATAATCTTATAGAGAGTTTCCATATCGATTGATTCGTTGCTAAAGTCCCGTATAGTCCGCCGTTTATTTATTACATTATAAAAATCCATATAAATCACCTCTTTCTTTTTATAAAATCAGATTAGAATTCTTCTATTGATAGGGTTGTATTATTTAAGCCATGATAATAGTTTACTGTCTCAGCGGTAAATTTAAGAACGCAATAGTCTTCGTCATCGATGCCTTTCGGATAATATATTTCAAATCCATCTCTCCATAAAAAGGCTTTTATATCGTGATCAGTACATACCTCCATTGTTCCGGTAAATAATATACCTTTATATTTATTTATCGTATCATCACAATAATATACGGATGATTTTGGATCACTGAGAAATTGTTTAACACGTTTTGAACTTGTATTAGTAGAAAAATAATGAGTTTTTATACTGCTGTGTTCAAGGACGAGCATGCCTTTTATTTGTGGAAAGCCGTTATCGTTGACAGACCCTATGTATGCGACTTGTGCATTATTACGTAATTGATAAATTTCTGATTTGATTTTTTCTTCCATGTTATCACTCCCATTTTGTTATATTGTTTAGTATCTTGTTAAGACTTTTCTCAAAGGAAATAATTTCTTCATCATCAAATCCTTTGTAGAAAATTTCACTCATTTTAACGGACACCTCATCATATTGCTTTTTTAGATTCAGAGTGGTTTCAGTCAGCTTTATTTTGACTGTTCTTCGGTCAGATGGATCATATACCCGTTGAATATGTCCGGATGATTCCAATCTGTCGAGCATACTCGTCAAAGTTGTTTTAGCAAGTCCGGTTCTATCTGCCAGCTGCTTTATTGGAATATTATCTTCTTCCCATAAGACAAAAAGAATCCGTCCCTGAGCGCCGTTAAATTGATTAATGCCATGTTCAATGAGTAATTTCTCAAAAATACGCCCTTGGATTTGTTTGATTTTGCTAATAAGAAACCCCCCATTAGTTTTGTCGAGCAATTCAACACCTCCTTTTATATAGGATAATACTATATAAAACTATAAACATCAAGATGTTTATAGAAATTCTTAAATAAATATAATTATTATTGCCTCCACTAATTGCCCGGCAAAATAAATTATAGAGAATTAATTACTTGTAAAACTTGAATACAATAAATAAACGGCGTATAATAAGGCGGGTTTTATTTAGAAAGTTTTATTTGGAGGCATAACAGTGGAAAAGTCAAAGGTCTATAAATTACTATCGCAGCTGAACAATTTGAAATGGAGTCTTACCTATAAAGGAGTGTTGGTTGGTCTGGTTTCAGGTGTTTTGGTTTCCCTATATCGATATGGAATCGAACTGGGTACGGAAAAAGCATTGCAAGCTTATAGCTTTTTGGGCAAACAACCGGTGTATATCTTTCCTTGGCTGTTGGGGACTGTTCTGATATCTTTGATCATACATAAGCTCATTACCCTGGAGCCCTATTCTAAAGGCAGCGGCATTCCTCAGGTTGAAGGAATTGTGTTGCTTGGGATGAAGATGAAATGGTATTCAATTTTGCTGGTACGTTTTACCGCGGGTCTTGTTGCTTCGTTTTTTGGCGTGTCCTTAGGACGGGAGGGACCATCCATACAGATTGGAGCATGTGGTGCGCAGGCACTTTCCAAGGTGGCCGGTAAGAACAAGGTTGAAAAAAACTATTTGATTACTGCAGGTGCGGCGGCGGGACTCTCTGCCGCTTTTAACGCTCCCCTGTCAGGCATTATATTCACACTGGAAGAGGTCCATCGAAGCTTTTCTCCCTATATCTTTGCAGCCGCAACAACTGCTGCTTTAACTGCGGATTTTGTTTCGAACCTCTTCTTTGGGCTGTACCCTGTACTGGATTTTCTTGATGTTCCTCAGATGCCTCTTCGATATTATTTCTGGCTGCTTATTGCGGGTGTGTTATCGGGGATGATCGGTTCACTAACGAATAAATGCCTGCTGAGCGTTTCTTTACTTTATGAAAAAATACCGCCGTTTAGCCGGCCGATGCTTGCACTTTTGGCGGCTCTGCCCTGTGGATTACTACTCCCGCAGGTACTTGGGGGCGGGCAAAATTTAATCCAGATTGCCAGAGGGGCAAAAGAAGATGTACTGATGTTACTGGTTTTTCTTGTGGTTAAGCTTGCGTTCACCTGCATATGCTTTGGCAGCGGAATTCCGGGTGGAATATTTCTTCCCATTTTGGCAATCGGTGCGCTGACTGGTGGCTTATTAGGCCAAATTGCCGTTTGGGCAGGAATGCCGTCTGTATATATTCCTGTGCTATGTGTCTGTGCGATGGCAGGGGCGATGTCGAGTTCGGTTAAGGCACCAATTACAAGTATTCTTCTAATGGCAGAAATGACTGGTTCTCTGGTACAGATGCTCCCGGTTGCTCTTGTGGCATTTATTGCGCTTTTTACATCAGATTTATTAAATGTGACACCTATTTATGAAGTATTATTAGACCGGATTGCAAGTCAAACGAAAGCAGAAACGGGAAATCAGAATAAAGACCGGGCATTAATGGAGGTACCTGTAGAACTTGGCTGCATTGCGGCAGGGAAAAAAATTAAGGAGATTAACTGGCCGACGGGTCTTCTGATCGTAAGTTTGCGCAGGGGAAATGAGGAGATTGTACCAAACGGCAGCACAAAAATTTATCAGGGAGATTACTTGGTGGTTTTGTCCTCCATACGTAATTATGATGAAATGAGTCATCTCTTAAAAGGGTTGTGTCACTCCAATTAAAAAAATACATTGGTAGAAGATAATATCTTCTACAATGTATTTTCTTTTAATTACCCTAAGGAAATAATTTCTTGTTCTGACAAAGCCTGAAGTGCCCCTTTTGCACGATTAAGGTAACTATGCGGCTCTACGGCAATCTGAGCCTGTTTGCTGATTTTCTCTCTTTCTTCAGGAGCGTTAAGGTAATGCTTAACCAGCTCAAGTGTCCGCTCCGGTGAATCGGAGGTCAGCAAATCCCGGCCCGACTGAAAGAGTCTGTTTACCTCAGGTGTGACGGAGGTTATCAGGACTCCACCGGAACCCATAATTTCGTAGGTGCGCTGACTGACCTGATTAAGCTGGTTCTGCAGGCCCAGCATAATAGAAGCAGAGCTGTATACCTGATTAGCAAGGGTGTAATTCAGATAGCCGTGTATACAATCCGAAGGAATATCGTTTCCTAGCAAATGTGCCATTTCGGCCCATTTCCTTCCCCAGAAATCAACCCGGATACCTTCGGCAATCAACGGAGCTATGAGAATTTTCAGGGATGTGATGCGGTAATGATGAGGATATAAATGTAATACGTTAGGATAAGCGTTAGCGACCACAGCGATATCGCATTTATATTTTTCATTAGGTGCTGCCTTATAATGTACTTTCGAATAATATCCGAAGTCCATGTGAGCGGCTTTGAAACCTAACATTTGATAATACATGACTCTGCCCTTACAGATTGTAAAGACGAAGTCCGGCTTTAGCTCCTTAAGCAGAGGAAGGGTAAAACTGTAGGTATGAGTAGGGTCCTCTGTCGCCCAATATACCAGCGGGATTTTTGCGTTTTCACTATAAAAGTGCACCCATTTCGCCTTTTCTATAGTGGTTTCAGTGCTCCATCCCAGCATAAAAAGCAGGTCCGGATGGAAATCCTCTATCATCATAGGAATATTTTCCTTTGTCAGCGGACCTGAAATCTTAACTTCACAACCGGCTTCCCGAAAACCGTTGGGCAATCCGTTTATCAGCATAGGATGACTTTCTAGAAATAATATTTTCATTTTGGATGAACCTCGTTTCTTTTCGGTCGATAACCGAAGCCTATAATACATACTATTCCTTGGATGTGCCACATGTGTAACTTAAATCTCAAATGACTTGTGCCTATATAGAGAATTTGTTATAATCATGTCAAAGTTTGTAATCAAATATTTCCTGCAAAAATCTATAGATAATACGGCCGAAGGGCTGGAGAACTGCATAACAATTCTGCCTTAAAGCAGCCGGCTGCTTTAAAGCTCAAGAGGATGAATGGAGAAAGCGGTTTTGGGAAGTATAACTATGAAGGCGTGCGGTCCCAATTTATAAATCGTGAAGAAAGGAAGTACTGTTGAATGAATTACAAGGAAGCGTATGAAAAGCTGGAGAAGTGCGGGCAGCTGCACGTGCTCGATTACTATGAGAGACTGACGGTGCCGGAGAAGGAGGCACTGCTTGAACAGATAGATAATACCGATTTTAAGGTGCTGAAATATTGCAAGAACAATACAACGAATCAGAAGGGGGAGATTGCTCCTCTGATTGCCATGCAGATTTCGCAGATCGAAGAAAACCGTGAACGCTATACGGCCATCGGCCTGGAGGAAATTAAGAAGGGAAAAGTTGCTGCGGTGCTTCTGGCAGGAGGAATGGGAACGCGGTTGGGTTCCGATTCTCCCAAGGGAATGTTCGACATAGGAATTACTCGTCCGGTTTATATTTTTCAGAGGATCATCGAGAATCTTCTGGATGTAGTGAAAGATGCGGAGACATGGATTCATTTGTTTGTCATGACTAGCGATAAGAACCATGAGATTACTATGGAGTTTTTTGAGGAGCAGGAATATTTCGGTTACAATAAAGCTTTCGTGACTTTTTTTAAGCAGGAGATGGTGCCTGCTTCCGATTATGAAGGCAAAGTATACATGGAAGAAATGGGGAAGATTTCCACCTCTCCCAACGGAAATGGAGGCTGGTTCACATCGATGAGCAAATGGGGGCTGGTGGATACCGTGAAAAAGAACGGCATCGAATGGCTGAACGTATTTGCGGTGGACAACGTACTCCAGCGTATTGCGGATCCCTGCTTCGTAGGTGCCGTAATCGCTAACGGATGTGTTTCGGGAGCCAAGGTGGTGAAGAAGAAGACGCCGGACGAGCGTGTCGGCACCTTGTGTCTTGAGGATGGAAGACCCTCCATCGTGGAATATTATGAGCTTACCGAGGCGATGAAGGAAGCCAAAGACGAACGCGGGGAACCTGCCTATAACTTTGGCGTTATATTGAACTACCTTTTCCGGGTAAAGGATCTGGATGTCACCACGGAGGACAAGCTTCCCCTTCACGTGGTGGAGAAGAAGATACCATATATAGATAAATCGGGAAAAACTGTTTCGCCCGATAAGCCCAACGGCTATAAATATGAAACCTTGGTGCTGGACATGATTCATCATGTGGACAATTGCCTTTCCTATGAGGTGGAGAGAGACCGGGAATTCGCTCCGATTAAGAATGCTGTAGGCGTAGATTCCGTAGACACGGCCAGAGAGCTGTGCAGGGAAAATGGAATTGTTTTATAGCGTTTAACATTTTGACAGCCATTAGTAACATTGCCATATTGAAAAAAGACGGTATGGGAGTAAACTTAAGTAGAGTAAACAAGACATAAGAAATCAGTATTCAATTAGGCAGGAGGTAAGAAGAATGGCAGTATTAGTCACAGGAGGCGCCGGTTATATCGGAAGCCATACGGTAATAGAATTACAGAGTGCAGGTTATGATGTGGTAGTTTTAGACAATCTGAGCAATTCCAGCGAGAAGTCATTACAACGGGTGGAAAAGATTACCGGCAAGAAGGTGCCTTTTTATAAAGCGGATATTTTAGACAGAGAAGCGTTGAACCTCGTATTTGAAAGGGAAAAAATCGATTCCTGTATTCATTTCGCAGGACTGAAGGCGGTGGGAGAATCCGTAGCGAAGCCATGGGAGTATTATGAGAATAATATTGCCGGAACGCTGACTTTGGTGGATGTGATGAGAAAGCATGGTGTGAAGAATATCATTTTCTCTTCCTCTGCAACCGTGTACGGAGATCCGGCTGTTATTCCCATTACGGAAGAGTGTCCGAAGGGACAGTGCACCAATCCCTACGGATGGACCAAGTCCATGCTGGAACAGGTATTGACGGATATGCAGAAGGCGGATCCGCAGTGGAATGTCATCATTCTTCGTTATTTCAATCCCATCGGAGCACACAAGAGCGGAACGATCGGTGAGAATCCTAACGGCATCCCCAATAACCTGATGCCCTACATTACACAGGTGGCGGTAGGAAAGCTGAAAGAGCTGGGTGTATTCGGCAATGATTATGACACTCCCGACGGAACCGGTGTAAGAGATTATATCCACGTGGTGGATTTGGCAGCAGGTCATGTAAAAGCTCTTAAGAAGATAGAGGAAAAATCAGGACTTAGCGTTTACAATCTGGGAACGGGCGTAGGTTATAGCGTGCTTGATATTGTGAAGAATTTTGAAGAGGCAACGGGAGTGAAGATTCCCTACGTCATCAAAGACAGACGTCCGGGGGACATCGCAACCTGCTATTCGGATGCGGGCAAGGCGAAGAAAGAGCTGGGATGGGAAGCGCAGTACGGAATCAAGGAGATGTGTGCGGATTCCTGGAGATGGCAGAGCAATAATCCCGGTGGATACGAAGAATAAATAAAAAGGAAAAACGAGCGATGTAGCTATCATAGCATACACCGCTCATTTTTTTGTCCCTGGTATCGTTTTACAAAACATAACGATACATAAAGATGAAATGGCAGATGCTTCCGCCCATAACGAACAAATGAAAAATCTCATGTGAGCCGAAATACGCATGCTTCGCATTGAAAATGGGAAGCTTCAGTGCGTAAATAACTCCGCCCACCGTATAGATGACACCTCCTGCCAGCAGCCAGATGAAAGCACTTTTAGGGAGAGTATTCCACAGCGGTCCGAACACCCAGAGACAAACCCATCCCATGGCGATGTAAATAGTAGAGGAAAACCACTTCGGACATGTAATCCACAGCGCTTTAATGAGAATTCCCAAAAGGGCGATTCCCCATACTACTGCAAGCAGCGTATAGCCCAGCGGACCGCCAAGTACGATCAGGCATACCGGGGTATAAGAGCCTGCGATAAGCACGAATATCATCATATGATCTATTTTACGGAATACCCTCAAAACCTTATCGGATACCGTCAGCGAATGATAGGTGGCACTGGCCCCATATAGAAGAATCATGCTCAGCATGAATACTGCCATTGCGGTAAAAGCGGCGCTGCCTGAAGCTGTAGCGGCTTTTATCAGGAGAGGGACAGCGGCAAAAACCGCCATCATCATTCCAATAAAATGGGTAATTGCGCTGCCTGGCTCACGAATTGTTATTTGCATTATATCTACCTCCTTACATAAAAGATGCGGTGTTTAAAAACGCAACATGTAGTTTTTGAAACTACATCAAGCATGATTAGATACTACAACTTATTGTATGGGATGTCAATAAAAATATGCAGATAAAATGAAAAAAGCTAATCCTCCTCTATTACATGGATTTCAAGATAGTCGAAATCGATGGTTTCAATAAAATTATCCTGAGTGAAACGCACTTTATCGTGTCGTTTGAACTCCTGAACGGTAGAATCAAGCCAGATAGGTTTGCCCAGATCGAACTGATAAACAATTTCATCCATTGCATGAAATATTTTATGCGTTCTTGTATCCTGACTGTCATCGCATATGACGGTATCCTGAAGTTGTCTATTATCCTTGAAAATTTTTGCCCATAGTCGAAACATATCTGAAACTTCCTTTCGTAAAGTGATGGTAGATAATTATAATATCATATTATAGGCAAAGAAATATAGTGAAACAATGAGATAAAAAATGAATTGGTATATTTCATTTTTTTTTGCATATGAATATATGGTGTGAGTCGAAGGCATAAGCATAATAGCGAGTATAAATATACAAGAAAGATTAAAAAAGAATAAAGTTTTTGTGAAATATGCACATTTGTATAAAAATATGGTATAATGAACTCGGTAAAAATGTTTCCTATAAAAATGGAGCATGATAAATTAATTAAGGCGGAAAATAAATGGAACTTAGAGTAGAACGAGACAGTGATGTGGATAATTGGAAAGAAGTTATATTGATTTATAATTCGGCGCTTAAGCAAATATCCACCAAACTGGAAATATTGAACGATGAATTTCAACACGTACATAGATACAACCCAATCGAGCATATCAAATCCAGAATTAAGACGTCGGAGAGCATCGTTAAAAAACTGAAGAAAAATGGTTATGAATCCACTATTGAGAATATGGTAAAGTATATAAATGATATTGCCGGAATAAGAGTTATCTGTTCCTTCACCTCCGATATATACGAGATAGCGGATATGATAAGCCATCAAAGCGACATCAAGATCATTTCTGTAAAGGATTATATCACCGCTCCAAAGCTCAGCGGATATAAGAGCTATCATATGCTGGTAACCGTCCCGGTATATCTTTCCGACCGTATCGTGGATACGAAAGTCGAGATTCAGATACGCACGGTAGCCATGGATTTTTGGGCTAGTCTGGAGCATAAGATTCATTACAAATTCGAAGGAAATGCGCCGGTCTACATTAAGGATGAGCTGATAGAATGTGCCAAGATGGTATCCGACCTGGATGCCAAAATGCTTCTTCTCAACGAGAAGGTACAGAGCTTAAGCCAGGAAAATAATTGTAATGAACAGTTATGAATAACATAAAAACAAGAGAAATTAAATATGGAAATATTTCAGGAAACGGTGTGGCTTAGGCTATGCCGTTTTGCCACCCTAATCTCCATGCCTTTCCAGCACCTGCAAACTTTGGGCCGTAGGCACAAATTTGCGTGTGAAAATTTTAATTTTCACACTAATCTCTATAGGAAAGATCCTGTTAGATAAAGTGATAAGGCTCTGAATGGGAATATGCCTGTCCTAAAATGAGGAGTGCCCAGGCACCTTTCAGCGTCTGGGCTATTATGAAAAAATTTATCTATATGTGTAATGAAAAACATTACGGTCTATCTCGTCTGTTATGTGATTAGTATAGCAATTATTTATGAACAAACTATGAACGGCATGTAAAAAGAACGTTAATATTTACAAAACTAAAAAAAATACATAAATAAATTTTAACAAATTGCACAAAAAGATTGGAACTGTTGTAAATAAAAACGAAAAATGATAATATATTAAGCAGAAAACACGTGAAGGAAAAAACAGTGGGGGAACGGTAAACAGACCATGTTTGGAGGAAAATGGATGGACAATTTTATGGATAAAATCGCTCAAAAATTGAGCTCGCAGGAGGCAATCCGTGCGAACTCGGCTGCGGATGCTGCTCAGATGGAGAAGCTTCAGGCACAGGTAGAGGAATACGATGCCTGCATGAAGGAGATGCGGAAGCTGAATCTGAAAAATATCGAAAATGAGCAGAAAATCAAGGAGCTGCTAGGGAATAGTATAGAGCAGCTCAATAAGCTTTTTGATGAGAACAGCCTCAGACTGAAAATGCTGACGGAAGAATGTATTGCCAAAATTCAGGCTGCGAAGGGCGAAGAGGAGAAAAAGGCGGATGCAGAGGAGTCTTTAATGGAGATCAAAGAGACAGCGGCAGCTAATATGGCGAAGCTGGAAGAGCTTTTTAAGGAGTCCGACGATTTTGTACATAAGGAAAATGTCAAGGTATACCGCAATGTACAGGCGGTGGTCGTAGAAGAGCTGGAGAAACAGACGAAGGCTCTTATGGATAGTGAGACGAAGTCTGTAAATGAGAATAAGAAAAAGGATAAGAGTGTTTTGGCTATTGGAATCATTATCCTTGTGGTTTCACTGGCCAATATGGGACTTTTGATCGCTCATATACTGGGGGTTTTATAATATGGGGAAACAGAGCTGGAAGCCGGGGAACATGCTTTACCCCCTTCCTGTGGTGCTGGTGAGTGCGGCGGATAAGAACGGAGAAAAGAATATATTTACGGTAGCGTGGGCGGGAACTATTTGCAGTGACCCTCCGATGGTATCTATATCGGTACGGCCGGAGAGGTATTCCTACCATATGATAGAAGAGACCGGAGAATTCGTGATTAATCTGACAACGGAGAAGCTGACTTATGCGACAGATTACTGCGGAGTCAGAAGCGGAAGGAACATAGACAAGTTTAAAGAACTGGGACTGACAGCAGCAACTGCTGATATCGTAAAGGCACCGCTGCTGGTGGAAAGTCCGGTGAATATTGAGTGTACGGTGAAGGAGATCAGGAAGCTGGGCACTCATGATATGTTTATTGCACAAGTGGTGGCGGTTCATGCGGATGAGGAATTTATGGATGAGAAGAATAAATTCCATTTTGAGACGGCACAGCCTATTGTTTATTCTCATGGGGCCTATATGTCTCTTGGGAAGCAGATAGGGACGTTTGGGTATAGTGTGAAAAAGAAATAATATTAGAGAAAGCAGAAGAGCCTTCGCAGCTGAGCCTTTGAATGCCGGCATGGAGGCGCTTTTTCATATATTCTCGTCATGAAAAAAGCTTCCTCTCATAACGGAATCCGGTCCGAATTTCTTCCGTATGGAATCCAGCGCCATGTCCAGTTTTTCCTGCTTTTTGGAAGTCGGTCCTCCTGATGTCTTTTCCTGAATATCGAAGAGGCTTAATTGAACAGGCTCTTCGTCGGAAACCAGCTTGGATGTTCTTACACCGAGAAGCCGGATAGGGGTTCCGTTCCAGATTTCGTCGAAGAGGGAACAGGCGGTTTTGTAAATGACATCTGTGGTGCAGGTAGGGGAGAACAGGGTTGTTTGGTGGGACACGCTCTGAAAGGTATTGTATTTGAGTTCGGTACTGATCATACTGGCTAGCTGTGCGGATTTTCTAAGCCTGCCGGCTACCGTCTCGGAAAGGCTTAACAGGATTTTATAGGCTTCCTCCTTTGTGACGGCATCTTCTCTTAGTGTGGTGGAATTACCGATACCTTTTGCATTTATCTGTTCTGAGATCACTTCGGAGCTGTCGATTCCGTTGGCGTATTGCCACAGCAAAATACCATGGCTCTTTAAATGGGCTGATAATATAAAGATGTCAGCCCCGGCGAGATCTCCTATGGTAAGAATCTCCAGTTTATGCAGCGTTTCGGCGCTGGAGCGGCCGCACATATATAAGGAAGAGACTGGAAGAGGCCAAAGCTTTTTTTCGATTTCACCGGTATATAAAGTATGCACCAGATTTGGTTTTCTGAAGTCGGAAGCCATTTTTGCAAGCACTTTTCTGTTGGATATTCCTACGTTTACCGTATAACCGAATTTTTCATAGATATGGTCCTTTATGATGTGAGCGGCTTCCAGAGGAGAAGGATATTTGTCAGCTATGGGAGTATAGTCCATATAGCATTCGTCCACACTGACCTGCTCCAGATCAGGGCAGATGTCATATAAAAAGGCCATAAGCTCCCGAGATCTACGGTGGTAAAGGTTGTGATCCGGCGGAGCGATTATGAGATGAGGACATTTTCGAAGCGCACTTACGATAGGCTCCCCGGTCTTTACATGGTAAGTCTTGGCGGGTATCGACTTAGCCAGGACGACGCCCCGGCGGCGTTCAATATCTCCGCCGATGATAGAAGGAATTTCTCTTAAGTCCTGTTCGGCGCCTTCTTCCAATTTTTTCAAGGCACTCCAGCTAAGGTAAGCGGAATTTACGTCGATATGAAAGATGATTTTTTCTTTATTTTCCTTGTTCATGCCGCAGCCTCCTGTTATTTTTAGCATCTTGCAATAACTATTCTAGCATTATTTTTGTGATTTGACATTAACAATAATTTAACATTTCCTTTACAACTAAAATAAATGCTGATAAAATAAAAATGTTACGATTTTATTACAAAATATAAACTTAATTATAAATTTTGTTTAAAGCGCAAAGCCGACAGATTTTGAAAGGGTCATGGTTATCGCTATGAAAAAAATCACGAAATATTATAAAAGATTACAAATACGTTCCATTAAAATAGCTGTGTTGGCTGTTATTGCCAGCATATTTTTTATGCCTTCCTATACTAAAATCGAAAGTACGGGAGATAATATGTTTACGGTGTTTTTAAACGGAACGGATGTAGGAAAAGTCGGCGACACCGTGGTTGCGGAGGAAGCTTTGAAGGAGGCGAGAAAGGCGCTTGCAGGCGACGGCGAAGAACTGCTTTTAATCGACAGCGATCTGGAACTTAAGGGAGAAGAGGTGTTCTGGGGGCATATCGACGATAAGTCCGTCATTGCCCAGAATATGGAGAATGTTCTGGAAAACAATATTAAAAAAACGCTGCACCGTTCCTATACGGTAAAGATAAACGAATATACTGTTAACCTTGCCAGCAAAGAAGAAGTCCTGCAGCTATTGCAGGCTTCTATCGATAAATATGATCCTGAGGATCAGTACTATGTGGATCTCATACTGGATTGTTCGAGGGAATTGAATGTTTTGACAACCAGTGTGGTTTCCAGAGCGCAACAGCAGGAGGAAAAGGCAGAGCAGGAGGTACTGGCCTGCGTTGGAATTTATGAGAGGCTGAATGAAATTTTCGATGCCGTAGAACCGGCGGGGGAGAAGGATTTCTCCGACTATGAGCTGGGACTTAAGTCGTTAGAGTTCGCAGATTCGGTGGAGGTAGTGGAGTCCTATCTTTCAGAGGATGAATTGATGCCCCTTGGTGAAGCTATTGAGGAGGTTACCAAGGAACAGGAGAAGAATCAGATATATGAAGTAGTATCGGGAGACACCTTGTCGAAAATCGCGTCGGAAAATAATCTGACCATAGAGAAGCTTATCGAGATGAATGATACGATCGAAAGCGAGACCTCCACCATCCGCGTGGGAGATGAAATCATTGTAACGGTGCCGGAGCCGGAATTGTCCGTAGAGCGGCAGGAGGAGGTATATTATGAAGAGGATTATGAAGCTGAGGTAGTCTATGTGGACAACGACGACTGGTATACTACGGAAAGCGTAACCAGACAGGAACCGTCGGCAGGACACCGAAAAGTAGTGGCGATTGTTTCCTACAGAAATAATGCGGAGCTGTCCAGGGAGATTGTAAAAGAAGAGGTTACCTATCAAGCGGTGCCCAAAATCGTGGAACGGGGAACGAAGATACCTCCTACTTACATCAAACCGATTTCCGGCGGACGTCTTTCCTCGGGCTTTGGAGCCAGAAGCAGGCCGACCAAGGGAGCAAGCACCTTCCATAAGGGGATAGACTGGGCGACTCCGGTGGGAACTGCAGTTATGGCCTCCTCGGCAGGAACTGTTGCGAAGGCCGGGTGGGGAAGCGGCTACGGGTATGTGGTATATATTAATCATGCTGACGGAAGACAGACGAGATATGGACATTTGAGCAAGGTTCTCGTTTCTGTAGGACAGACGGTATCGCAGGGACAGAAGATTGCCCTCAGCGGAAATACAGGCGTCAGCTCAGGGCCTCATGTTCATTTTGAGATACTGATTGGAGGCAGTCAGGTGAACCCTTTAAAATATCTGAATTAAAAATTTTATGCTGAAATTTCAGGATGAAATGCACCATTTACAAATGTTCAATTTATGGTATAATCATAAAGATAAGATTGATGGTTAAATTTTGCTGACCGGAGCGGGGGCGGCGAGGTTATAAATAGAAATAGGGATTAGATAGAGGGTACACCATGGAACAATACGCAATAAAGGGTGGAAATCCGTTAGTTGGCGAAGTAGAAATAGGCGGTGCGAAGAATGCGGCGCTTGCTATTTTGGCGGCAGCTATTATGACGGATGAGACTGTAGTAATAGAAAATGTGCCTGACGTTCGCGATACGAATGTGCTGATTCAGGCGATGGAAAGTATCGGCGTCATTATAAACAGAATAGACAGACATACGGTAAAAATAAATGCATCCCACATTCACAATCTTGTTATCGAGGATGATTTTATTAAAAAAATCAGGGCTTCCTATTATTTGCTGGGAGCCTTACTTGGAAAATATAAAAAGGCAGAGGTGGCGCTGCCGGGAGGCTGCAATATCGGTTTAAGGCCGATAGACCAGCATATCAAAGGGTTCCGCGCTTTGGGAGCCGATGTCCGGATTGAGCACGGCCTTATTATTACCGATGCGGAAGAGCTTCGTGGAAGCAACATTTATTTGGATGTGGTTTCGGTGGGCGCTACGATTAACGTCATGATGGCGGCTGTTATGGCTGAAGGAAAGACGACGATTGAGAATGCTGCGAAGGAACCGCATGTGGTCGACTTGGCGAACTTTTTGAATAGTATGGGAGCTGACGTCAAGGGTGCCGGTACCGATGTGATACGAATTAAAGGAGTTCCCAAGCTCCATGGCAGTGAATATACGATTATTCCGGATCAGATAGAGGCAGGAACGTTTATGTTCGCGGCGGCGGTTACCAGGGGGGATGTTACCGTGAAGAACGTCATCCCGAAGCATTTGGAATCTATCAGTTCCAAGCTGCTGGAAATCGGCTGTGAGGTGGAGGAATCGGACGATGCGGTGCGCGTAGTATCTGCAAAGGCATTGACCCATACTCATGTGAAGACCCTTCCTTACCCCGGATTTCCTACCGATATGCAGCCGCAGATTGTGGTTGCCCTCGGGCTTTCCGCAGGAACGAGCATCGTAACGGAGAGTATATTTGAAAACCGTTTTAAATATGTGGACGAGCTTACCAGGATGGGAGCAAGTATCAAGGTGGAAGGTAATACTGCAATTATCGATGGCGTAGAGCGTTACACAGGAGCGAGCATCTCTGCTCCGGATCTTCGTGCGGGTGCGTCGCTTGTGCTGGCAGGGCTTGCGGCGGAAGGAATCACCGTTGTGGACGATATCAGATTTATTGAGCGGGGATATGAGGATTTTCATTTGAAGCTCAAGGCTCTGGGGGCGCAGATTGACAGGGTGAATACGGACCGCGAGCTGCAGAAGTTTAAATTGAAGGTAGGTTAAGACCATTTGGCAGATGGGAACAATAGAAAAGACACATGAGGCAGAAATGCTTCTGTGTCTTTTTAAGTGCGTGTATTTATCTCCTATAATATTGCATCGATAAACAGATGCGGTTCCTGCGAAAGGTTAATATATTTTTCTCCGACCTTAATGGTAGGTTTGGATAGTTTATGGGGATTGATATATACAATTTTTCCCACTTCCCCATTGGTCAGGCGGACGTCGTGCAAAAGATAGGTATCCACGATATTTTCGAGGAAAGTAAGGATGTATTTCGAATCGTACTTTTGAAAACCTTCATTTTCGAAGGTCTCGATTACCTTGAAGGGACACAACGGACCGCGGTAAACACGTGCACTTGTCATAGCGTCGTATACGTCGGCTATGGCTACTATTTTAGCGTAAGGGTCGATGCTGCCGGATGTGAGTCCCAAGGGATAGCCGGAACCGTCGCAGCGCTCGTGATGCATCAGTGCAGCGTTCTTAATATGAATGCTCAGCGGATAATTTTCCAGCATCTTGTAAGATTCTTTAGGATGTGTCTTAACCACGCTTAGCTCCCATGCCGTGAGCTTCCCGGGCTTCTTGAGAATTTTTTCGGGTACTTTGATCTTGCCGATATCGTGTAAAAGACCGCTTAGCGTAGCGATGCGGATTTCTTCTTCGTCCATTCGCAGCCAATGGGCGAAAATGTTACAAATCAAGCCTACATTCATGCAGTGCACATAGGTTACGTCATCCAGCTGGCGCATGCTGTGAAGCATATCGAATACGTTGACATATTTATTCTCGGAAGAAAGCAAAGACAAAGCATGTTCGATTAACTGGTCTGCATCCAGTTCACCGTTATCTCCTACAAAATTATCTATGACACCCTTGAAATGATCCGTTTCCCTGGAGAAGTCCTCTTGAAAACGCTGGAATTCAGGAGACTGCTTCAGGCGCTCCGAATATGAGGTATCCTCCTCGATCCGAGTCTCTGGGGTCTCCACGACCTTGTCCTCAATTCGTACATTGATGATGGAATAAAACTCCAGTTTGGTAATCGCTTTATCTGTCAGAATCAGCCCTCTTGGCAGAATTAAGTGATTGTTGTAGTTATAAACATCCTCCGCCGTTACCATACCCGGTATCAGCCCCGATGTGTTTACTCTCCTCATGTTTCTCCCTCCGAAATACAATATTTACCCCGTTAACATTTGTTACAATATAGCGAATGTTATAAAAATTATAGGAGTTTTGGCGAATATTGTCAATAAAATACATTGACAAAATAGCAAAACTATTGTATTTTAAAAAAAGATATGAAAATTCCATATTGTAAAGAATCTCTTATTCAGAGTGGTGGAGGTACATAGGACCTATGAAGCCACGGCAACCCCTAGCGAGGAAGGTGCCTGCCTGAGCGAGTAATCTGTCATAATACGGCAGTTCGAACGATAAGAGGATTTGATTATCGATTATCGAGTCCGCTTCTTGTAAGCGGACATTTTTATATTATTGATATTTTTTCTCATAATATAAACGATGCACAACACAATCCACATTATAAGGAGGAATCGGAATGGAAAAATTTTTATTTACTTCGGAATCAGTTACAGAGGGGCATCCTGACAAAGTCTGCGATGCCATTTCTGATGCGGTACTTGACTCACTGATGGAAAAGGATCCTATGAGCCGTGTTGCCTGTGAAGTAGCGACCTGTACAGGCTTTGTACTGGTAACAGGAGAAATTACTACGAACGCTTACGTAGATATACAGAAAATAGCTCGTGAAACGATTAAGGAAATCGGTTATACGAAATCTGAATATGGTTTCGACGGCAATACCTGTGCGGTACTGGTAGCTATCGATGAGCAGTCCTCTGATATCGCAATGGGCGTGGACAAGGCACTTGAAGCGAAGCAGCAGGAAGCGGCTGAAAACAAGATGACCGATGCACAGATCGAAGCCATCGGTGCCGGCGATCAGGGTATGATGTTCGGTTATGCAACGAACGAAACAGAGGAATATATGCCTTATTCTATCTCCCTCGCTCACAAGCTGGCACTTCAGCTTACCAAGGTGCGAAAGGATGGAACCTTAAAATATTTAAGGCCTGACGGAAAGAGTCAGGTTTCCGTAGAATATGACAAAGACGGAAAGCCTCTGCGCCTGGAGGCCGTGGTGCTTTCCACACAGCACGATGAAGAAGTGACTCAGGAGCAGATTCATGAAGATATCAAGAAATATGTATTCGATGTAATACTCCCGAAGGAATTGATCGATGCGGATACGAAATTCTTTATCAATCCCACCGGCCGTTTCGTTATCGGCGGACCTCACGGAGACGCGGGGCTTACGGGACGTAAAATCATCGTCGATACTTACGGCGGCTATGCCCGTCATGGCGGCGGCGCATTCTCCGGCAAAGACTGCACTAAGGTAGACCGCTCCGCAGCTTACGCGGCCCGCTATGTAGCGAAAAACATCGTGGCAGCCAGCATCTCCGAAAAGTGCGAGATTCAGCTTTCCTATGCCATCGGCGTAGCACAGCCTACCTCCATCATGGTAGACACCTTCGGAACAGGGAAAATCGAAGATGAAAAGCTGATAGAAATCATCCGTGAGAACTTCGATCTTCGCCCGGCAGGTATCATCAAAATGTTGGACCTTCGCCGCCCGATCTACAGACAGACAGCCGCTTACGGACATTTCGGCCGAAACGATCTGGATTTGCCATGGGAGAAGCTGGACAAGGTGGATTTACTCAGAAAATATTTATAATATAGTCAAATGCCCCGCAGCAAGTTGCGGGGCATTTAACTCACGCAGAGTGTGCCGGTATAGAAACCCTGATGTTTCTGTGCCGGCATATTTACATAAAATTTTTGCGATCCGGCAGTTTCACAATTCCGTTACTGAGAACGGAGTGACAGTAACACAATTCCCCAATAATTATAAGATATATAGAGGGGAAAGTTTACAGAAAAAAAGAAGTATGATATAATGCCACAAGTAATCAGTACCTTGAAAATTGAATAGACGATTGCATTCATTTCAGATACACAAAACCTGATGTGTATCGGTAGAATAATTTCCCATATTTTCCCATCTAGCGCCATGTACCTGCCCTGAGCGAAAAGGCAGGTTAACGAGGGAGGAAGGTTATCGAAAATTCGGCGGATACCTTCCCGTACTCCTCCGGTGCGAGATATACCGGCAAATATGCAGGTAACTGCAAAACAAAGACGGTATAACGGAGGACTTATTGGTTTATCATTAAAAATAAGAATTATGAATGAAAGATGAGGAAAATTTATGTGTGGAATTATTGGATATACAGGTAAAAATGCGGCGAAGGATATTATGCTCGATGCCTTGGAAACGTTGGAATACAGAGGCTACGACAGTGCGGGTATCGCAATATGCGAAAGCGGATCGGAGCAGACACGGATTTATAAATGTGCGGGAAGAGTAAAAGATTTAAGAAATCTGTGTGAAAATAAGACGATAGAGGGCAACTGCGGTATCGGCCATACCAGATGGGCCACCCACGGCGGAGTGAGCGACGAGAATGCGCACCCCCACAAATATGAAAAGGTAACGGTAATTCATAACGGTATTATTGAAAATTACCGCGATCTGATCAGAAAATACGATTTATGCGACAAGCTTCATTCTCAGACGGACAGCGAGGTAGTAGCGGCAGTACTTTCCCATTTTTATACAGGAGACCCATATTCGGCCATTCAGAAAACAGTTCTGAAGCTCAAAGGAACCTTTGCGCTCGGAATCATTTTCGAGGATATGCCGGGTTTTGTTTTTGCGGTCAGAAATGTGAGTCCCATCGTAGTCGCTAAAACGGAAAGCGGTACCATGCTGGCTTCTGATGTAACAGTCTTGGGGCAGTACTCTAAGGATTATTTTGTGTTGCCTGAAGGCCACATACTGACGATGAAAGCGGACGGTGCAGAGCTCTGCGATATGTCAGGAGAGCCTGTCTTGCCGGAATGGCTGACGATAAGCTGGGACACCAACCGCAGCAGTAAAGGCGGCTATCCCTTTTATATGGAAAAAGAAATCATGGAGCAGCCGGAGGTAATCGCAGAAACTATCGAGCCAAGAATCAAAGACGGCATTCCGGACTTCGCGGAGGATGAAATCCCGGACAGCTTGCTCAAAGACTGCGACCGTGTCTGCGTAGTCGCCTGCGGAACGGCAATGCACGCGGGCCTGGTAGGAAAAGCACTGCTGCAGTCTCTCGTTCGGATCCACATTGATGTGGAGCTTGCCAGCGAATTCATGTACACAGATACCATTGTGGATGAAAAAACGCTGGTAATAGCCATATCCCAATCGGGAGAGACTATCGATACTCTTGAGGCACTGAAATACGCCAAGAGGAACGGCGCAAAGACACTGTCCATTGTAAACGTAAGAGGCGCATCCATCGCCCGTGAAAGCGAGTACGTCATATACACTAATGCCGGCCCCGAAATCGCAGTGGCAAGCACCAAAGCGTACACGACACAGCTGGCTGTCCTCTATCTGCTCACAGGACGCATGGCCTATGTACGAGGAATCTACGATGCCGGCAGGGCCAGAGAGTTCGCAAGGGAGCTTCTTCGTGTGCCGCAGGTCGTAGCGCAGGTGCTGGACAGACGGGAAGAAATTCACTATATCGCAAGGGGCATTCTAAATGCCAAGGACGTATTCATGATAGGAAGGGGACTGGATCATTCTATCCTTTTGGAAGGATCCCTGAAGCTAAAAGAAGTATCTTATATTCACTCGGAAGCCTACGCGTCGGGAGAGCTCAAACATGGCACCATTGCCCTGATCACCGAGGACACGCCGGTAGTCGCCGTAGTGACGCAGGATAAAGTTCAGTCCAAAGAGTTTTCCAATATCAGAGAAGTTCAATCCAGAGGAGCAGAAGTCATTCTCCTCATGAAAGAAACCTACACTCTTGATAAAGGAACCTCATGGGCAGGCATCTTCAAGCTCCCTGCCATGCGTGATGAATTCATGGTAATGCCCGCCTCGGCAGCCCTCCAGCTTCTTGCCTACTATGTCTCTTTGGATAAAGGCCTGGACGTAGACAAACCGAGAAATCTGGCAAAAGTAGTAACCGTAGAATAATCTATATTAAAACATCTGAAACAGGAAAAGTTGGGAAAGCCCATCGTCCACAAATTATTTGGATGATGGATTGGGAAATTATAAATACCCCCGTCAGGCCTTGTGTATCTGAAATCAATGCAAGTTACTGTTCACTCCGTTCACAGTAACCAAAGCAACTCGTCTTTTTTCTTTTATTTTTAGGTGCTCCCTCATGGTATTTATGATACAATAACTATGTATAAAGAACTAAGGATTACTATTCAACCATCAACACTACGAGGTGTTTTTTGTGAGCGAAGGTCACAGAAAACCCGAGACATAAGGAGCATCCCACATGGCATTCACCCATTTACATGTCCACACAGAATACAGCCTTTTGGACGGTTCCAATAAAATAAAAGAATACGTAAAACGGGTCAAGGAACTCGGCATGGACAGTGCCGCAATCACCGACCACGGAGTTATGTATGGTGTCATCGATTTTTATAAAGAAGCGAAGGCCGCAGGAATCAATCCCGTTCTGGGCTGCGAAGTATATGTAGCGCCTAATTCCCGTTTCGATAAAGAGATTACAGGCGGTGAAGACAGATACTACCATCTCGTACTCCTTGCAGAAAACAACACAGGCTACGCCAACCTCATGAAAATTGTCAGCCGCGGATTTACCGAAGGTTATTACTACAGACCTCGCGTAGATATGGAGGTGCTCAGGGAATTTCATGAAGGAATCATAGCCCTTTCTGCCTGCCTTGCCGGCGAGGTGCAGAGAAATATATCCAAGGGACTGCCGGAGGAGGCCAAAAAAGCGGCCCGCAAGTACGAAGATTGCTTTGGAAAGGGCAATTATTTTCTGGAATTACAGGACCACGGAATCCCGGAGCAGAAGACGGTAAACGCGGCTCTTTTACAAATGAGCAAGGAACTGGATATCCCTCTCGTCGCCACCAACGACGTGCATTATACCTATGCGGAGGATGAGAAGCCCCACGATATTTTGTTGTGTATACAGACCGCCAAGAAGCTTGCCGATGAAGACCGCATGCGCTACGAGGGCGGACAATATTACGTAAAGAGCGAAGAAGAAATGAAGGGGTTGTTCCCCTATGCGTGGGAGGCGGTGGAGAATACCCAGAGAATCGCGGACCGCTGCCATGTGGATATCGAGTTCGGAGTGACCAAGCTACCTCATTTTGAAGTTCCTGAGGGCTATGACTCCTTTACCTATTTGAATAAATTATGTTATGACGGCCTGTACGAGCGATACGGAGAGGTGAGCGAAGAGCTTAAGGAACGCTTGGATTACGAGCTGGGCGTTATCCGCTCCATGGGATATGTGGATTACTTCCTTATCGTATGGGATTTCATAAACTATGCCAAAATGAACGACATCATAGTCGGCCCGGGACGAGGTTCGGCAGCAGGAAGCATCGTGGCTTACTGCCTGAAGATTACGGACATCGACCCGATAAAATATAACCTGCTGTTCGAACGTTTCCTGAATCCGGAGAGAATATCCATGCCGGATATCGATATCGATTTCTGCTTCGAAAGAAGGCAGGAGGTCATCGATTACGTGGGACGTAAATACGGTACGGACAAGGTGGTGCAGATCGTCACCTTCGGTACTATGGCGGCGAAGGGTGTTATCCGCGACGTGGGAAGGGTCATGGACCTGCCTTATGCCTATGTGGATACCATTGCCAAAATGATACCCAATGAGCTGAATATTACGATTGACAGAGCGCTTAGTATCAATCCGGAATTCAGAAAGCTTTACGAGCAGGATGAGCAGGTGCACTATCTCATCGATATGTGTAAGCGTCTGGAGGGTCTTCCCAGACATACCTCCATGCACGCGGCCGGAGTGGTTATCTGCAGCATGCCTGCGGAGGAATTCGTACCCCTTTCCAGAGGAAGCGACGGCTCCATCACCACCCAGTTTCCCATGACTACCATCGAAGAGCTGGGGCTGCTGAAAATGGACTTTCTCGGGCTGCGCACACTTACGGTCATCCAGAATGCGGTCCGCCTGATCGAAAAGGGACACGGCATCAAGCTGGATATGAATGAAATCGATTATGACGATAAAGCGGTACTTTCCTCCGTCGGAACCGGGCGCACAGACGGAATATTCCAGTTGGAAAGCGGCGGCATGAAGAGCTTTATGAAAGAGCTGAAGCCCCAGAACCTGGAGGACATCATAGCGGGAATCTCATTATATCGTCCCGGCCCTATGGATTTCATTCCCAAATATATACAAGGCAAGAATAACCATCATGCCATTACCTATTCCTGCCCTCAGCTAGAGCCTATTCTAAAGCCTACTTACGGCTGTATCGTCTATCAGGAACAGGTTATGCAGATCGTGCGGGATCTGGGTGGTTATACCCTTGGCAGAAGTGATTTGGTAAGGCGTGCCATGAGCAAGAAGAAGCAGTCCGTAATGGAAAAGGAGCGCAGTAACTTCATCTACGGAAACGAAGAGGAGGGCGTTCCGGGCTGTGTGGCCAACGGCATAGACGAAAAGACGGCGAGCAAAATATATGGGGATATGATGGACTTCGCCAAGTATGCCTTTAATAAGTCTCATGCGGCTTGTTATGCGGTGGTTTCTTACCAGACAGCTTATCTAAAATATTATTATCCCGTGGAATTTATGGCGGCTCTTCTTACCTCCGTCATAGATTTTTCCAGTAAGGTTTCGGAATATATCATGACCTGCAGGAGTATGGGAATTGCCATTCTGCCCCCCGATATCAATGCGGGAGAAGCCGGATTCTCCGTAAGCGGCGGCTCAATACGGTATGCGCTTACGGCAATCAAGGGCGTAGGGCGTCCGGTCATCGATGCGGTGGTGAGGGAAAGAGAGGAGCGTGGACCTTACACGAACCTAAATGACTTTATCGTCCGTATGGCTGATAAGGATATGAACAAGCGAACCGTGGAAAATTTTATTAAGTCGGGAGCCCTGGACGACCTGGACGGCACGAGAAAGCAGTTTATGAACGTATACGTGCAGGTCATGGACCGTTTGCATCAGGACAAGAAGAACAATATGGCGGGACAGATTTCCCTCTTCGACATCGTGTCTGAAGAGGAAAAAGAGGATTACGAAATAAAAATGCCCGATGTCGGAGAATATTCCAAAGAAATGCGCCTTGCCTTCGAAAAAGAAGTGCTGGGTATCTACGTCAGCGGACATCCTATGGAGGAATACGAAGAGGTATGGAAGAAAAATACGACCAATACTACGGCGGATTTTCTTCTGGATGAGGAAAGCGGAGAGACCGAGGCCAAGGACGGGGAGTCCGTCACCATCGGCGGTATCATCGCGGATAAAAAAATAAAATATACAAAAAATGATAAGGTGATGGCATTTCTGCAGGTGGAGGATCTGGTAGGAACGGTAGAGGTGATCGTATTCCCCAAGGATTATGAGAAGAATATGGATAAGCTCATAGAGGACAATAAGGTCTTTGTCAAAGGAAGGGTTTCCGTAGAGGAAGATAAGGACGGTAAGCTGATTTGCGAGAGAATTACCGGTTTCGACGAAATAACGAAAAAACTTTGGATCAAGTTTTCCACCAAAGAAGCTTATGATCAGGCGGAGCAGGAACTTCTGGATATTCTGGCGGCTTCCGACGGCAGGGATGCGGTAAGTATTTACGTGGAAAATCCGAAAGCGGTAAAAAATCTGCCTCCAAACAAAAGTGTGAATGCGGATAGAGCGCTGGTGGAAAAACTGGAGATTTTGTATGGTAAAGACAACATAAAAGTGACGTAATTTTGTATAGGGTTAAAAACACGAAGAAAATATATTGAAAACGGTTCCGAAACAAGGTAGAATGTAGTAAGTTAATTATCTATCAAAGCATCCGGGTAAACGGATGGAAGAGGTGTGAAAATGGCAAAAGAGATAAAAACGGTTGGAATATTGACGAGCGGAGGAGATGCGCCGGGAATGAATGCGGCGATTCGCGCCGTAGTAAGAAAGTCGATAGCCAACGGGGTAAAGGTAAAAGGGATAAAAAAAGGTTATCAAGGACTTTTGAATGAAGAGATTATAGATTTGGAGAGAAACAGCGTCTCGGATATCATACAAAGGGGAGGGACGATCCTCGGAACAGCACGCTGTGCAGAATTTAAGACGGAGGAAGGACAGGAGAAAGGTGCGCAGATCTGCAGGAAGCACGGTATAGACGGTCTTGTGGTCATAGGCGGTGACGGCTCGTACCGCGGTGCGCAGGATTTGGCCAGAAGAGGAATCAACACCATTGGAATTCCGGGAACGATTGACTTGGATATCACCTGTACGGACTATACGATTGGCTTCGATACCGCGGTGAATACAGCGATGCAGGCTATCGATAAGGTGCGCGATACGTCTTCTTCTCATGAACGCTGCAGCATTATTGAAGTAATGGGCAGAAACGCAGGCTATATCGCTCTTTGGTGCGGTGTGGCTAACGGTGCGGAGGATATTCTTCTTCCTGAGAAGTACGATTACAATGAGCAGAGAATCATTAACAATATTATCAATAACAGAAAACGCGGAAAGACCCATCATATCATTATCAATGCGGAGGGAATCGGTCATTCTACCTCCATGGCGAGAAGAATAGAGGCGGCTACCGGTATAGAGACCAGAGCGACTATTTTAGGCTACATGCAAAGAGGCGGAAGTCCTACCTGTAAAGACCGTTTTTATGCGTCTATTATGGGTTCCTATGCGGCGGATATTCTCTGTGAGGGTAAGACCAACCGCGTGGTAGGCTATCAGAAGGGCGAATTTCAAGATTTTGATATCGAAGAGGCGCTTGCGATGCAGAAGGGAATACCGGATTACCAATATGAGGTGAGCAGGGCGCTCTCGATGTAAAAAGGCTGAATAGTAACGATAAATATATATTATGGCGGACTCGCATGGAAGTGCTGGTCCGCCTATTGTAAATATGCGGGCGGTGGAAAGTATGATAACGAGCGTAACCAACAAAAAAGTGAAAAGTATCGTACAATTGAATAAAAAGGCCGGGCTGAGAAGAAAAGAGGGCGTTTTCATTGCAGAGGGAATTAAAATGTTTTTGGAGGCGCCTTTAGAGAGTATTCTGGAGGTCTATGTGTCGGAGGACATTCACAAGGTTTCACAGATTGTGCAGAAGCTGGAGCAGTGCAAATATGAAACAGTATCGGAGGAAGTTTTTTCTAAAATATCTGATACCCAGACTCCGCAGGGAATTTTATGTGTGCTAAAGCAGTTTCACTACTCGCTGAAAGACATGCTGGGAGGCGGGGAGGTGCCGCTTTTTCTTGTCGCAGAGGGACTCAGGGATCCCGGAAACCTCGGAACCATCCTTCGTGCCGGAGAAGGTGCGGGGGTGAGCGGAGTGATCATGAGCAAAGATACGGTGGACATATATAATCCGAAGACGATACGCTCCACCATGGGCTCTGTATATCGCGTGCCGTTTTTTTATGCGGATGATATCGTACAGACGGTAAAGGAACTGCAAAAGAACGGGGTTAAGGTATATGCAGCGCATTTAAGGGGAGAGAAGAGCTATTCCCAGTGTGATTATAAGGGAGGTACGGCTTTTTTGATCGGAAATGAGGGCAACGGTTTGTCGGAAGAACTGTCTGAGGCGGCGGATAATTATATAAAGATTCCTATGAAGGGACGGGTGGAATCACTGAATGCGGCAGTTTCTGCGTCTCTTCTTATGTATGAAGCGGCAAGGCAGAGGGAAAATTAGAAACGGAGGGATAAGATATGCGGATAGGATTTATAGGACTAGGAAATATGGCGAAGGCCATCATTGGAGGTATGCTGAAGCAAAATATCGTGACGCAGGCGGAAATCATCGGATCGTCGAAGACGGAGGCGACGATGGAAAAAATGCGCAAGGAATTCGGCATTCGCACCACAGAAAGCAACAAAGAGACGGCGGCGGAAGCGGATGTACTCATTCTTGCGGTAAAGCCCATTTTTTTCCCCGAGGTAATAGCCGAAATACGGGATGAAATAACAGAGGATAAGCTGCTCATCAGCATCGCGGCGGGAAAGACTATGGAGTGGATAGAGAAGGAGTTTGCAAAGCCCATAAAGCTTATCCGCTGCATGCCTAATACCCCGGCGTTAGTAGGAGAAGGATGTACGGCTGTATGTGTCAATTCGTCAGTAAAGAGGGATGAAGAGGAGTTCTGCATAAAGCTGATGGGAAGCTTCGGCAAAGCCATCTCTATTCCAGAGAGGCTGATGGACGCAGCAGGAGCAGTATCCGGCAGCTCTCCGGCTTATGTATTCATGTTTATAGAAGCTATGGCGGATGCAGCGGTAGGGGCTGGAATGCCGAGGAAGCAGGCCTATGAGTTCGCCGCTCAGGCGGTGCTTGGAAGTGCGAAGATGGTATTGGAGACCGGAATGCATCCGGGAGAATTAAAAGACATGGTATGTTCTCCCGGAGGAACCACTATCGAGGGCGTCAGGGTGCTGGAAGAGAAAGGAATGCGCTCGGCGGTAACGGAAGCATTAAGTGCCTGCGTGGAGAAGTCGAAAAAGTTATAAAATTTGTAACATATGTGGGGAAATAAGGAAAAATTATCACATAGTTTTTACGGGACAAGTGTATAAAATCAAGGAAAACAGCGTAAACTTGACAATGACTGCTTCATTTGTTATTATTATTCGCGTAATAAAATTAACAAATTTGTAATAATTACATATGATAGCAGTAAGAGTAAGTGTTTTTTGCAGGAATATTTTGCATGGAGCATAAGCTTGGAGGGAATGAAATGTCAAGAAGCATAAAGCTGTTTTATAGGCTGTCAGGTATTATACTGGCAATTGTCATGCTGATGTCCATGGATATCAGGGCGGCGGCCGGCGAAAATACTACAGGCAGCAGGGAATATTTGGATTCACTTACCGTAGGAGTGGCCAGGATACTGGATCCCAGCACGGAAGCCAGAGTTGAGAGCAGTGTGTCGGAGAATTCGGCACAAGTATCCGCTGAGAGTGTTACTTCGGAAGAGTCTGTATTTAGTAGTACGGTTCAGGAAGAGAAGGCAGAGCCTGTCGAGCAAGAGCAACCGGAATCGAATCTCGTTATGGCGGATGTTCAGAACGCGTTGAATGTGCGGGCAGAGGCCAGCGAGGATGCGGAAAAGGTAGGATTGTTATACAAAGACTGCGGCGGTAAGATTTTGGAAAGAAGGGACGGATGGACGAAATTGCAGTCCGGCGATTTGGTAGGATGGGCCAACGATGAATATCTTCTTTTCGGTGAGGATGCCAAAGAGATGGCGGGAGAAGTAGGTAATCTTATCGTAACCATAGAGACGGATGCATTACGAGTACGTAGGGAGCCTAACACCGAGGCGGGCATATATGTGCTGATGGCACAGGACGATGAGCTGGATGTGATCGAGGTGGTGGACGATGACTGGATCAGTGTGGCATACGGCAATGAGATAGGCTATGTTTCATCTGAATTCGTGAATCTGGACTTCCACATCGACGAGGGTGAGACCGTCACCGCAATCAAGGCGAGGGAAAAAGCGGAGGCAGAAGCCAAGGCGAAGCTCACGACTAATCAAGGAGCTGTTGTGGTAGGTGCGGACGATACAAGACTTCTCGCTGCGTTGATTTATTGTGAAGCGGGGAATCAGGGCTACGAAGGACATCTGGCGGTAGGAGCCGTGGTCATGAACCGAGTAAGGAGCGGTGCATATCCGAATTCCATTACGGGTGTCATTTACGCTTCGGGCCAGTTCACTCCCGCGCTTAACGGGAAAGTAGCTAAGGTCTATGGAGGAAATATTCCGGAAAGCTGTATAAAGGCGGCGCAGGAAGCGATAGGCGGCGCATCCAATGTAGGAACGGCAACCCATTTCAAGAGAGCCGGCGCTCATGATGGAATCGTAATAGGAGACCATGTATTCTGGTAAGCGGCATTTTTCTGATTATAAGGTTTTGTGCGTACTCAATATGCACAAAACCTTTTATCTTATAGGAAGTACGTCCTATAAGATAAAAGCCCTTCGGGCAGGATGCGCAGCTGCGCGCGCGGAACAAAAGCTGTGCTGCCGAGGATTTGGCTGTGAGAGTGTGCGAAGCACACTTTTGTTATGTGTAAATGTAATATTGAATAAAACGCCGAAATATAGTAAGATATAAGAAAGTCATGGAAGGGAGACTGATTATGGATTACACTATTTTATGGCTTATTGCACTGGTTTTGTTTATAGTGGTTGAGATAGGGACGATGGGACTTACAACCATCTGGTTTGCAGGAGGTGCTCTCGTAGCAGTAATTGCCGCGGTTTTTGGAGCTCCGGTTGCTTTGCAGATAGTCCTTTTTTTAGCGGTATCTCTTGTGCTTCTTTATTTTACAAGACCTATTGCAGTAAGGTACTTCAACAAGGACAGGGTGAAGACGAATGCGGAGAGCCTTGTAGGAAGACAGGCAATTGTCACCAGCGAGATCGATAATCTGCAGGGGATCGGACAAGTGACTGTTAACGGGCTGGAATGGTCCGCACGGATGTCGGATGATAATGTGAAGCTGACAACAGGAAGCGTAGTGAACATAGTTGCTATTAACGGGGTGAAACTCATTGTTGACGAAAGGAAAGAGGAGAATTAATTATGGTAATATTAGCGATTGTTTTAGTCATACTTATTTTGGTCTTGGTATCCTGTATCAAGATCGTGCCGCAGGCAAGTGCGATTGTTTTGGAAAGACTCGGCGCTTATCAGAGTACATGGTCGGTAGGACTTCACTTCAAAGTGCCGTTTATCGATAGAGTAGCGAGGCGGGTAAACCTGAAGGAGCAGGTAGCAGATTTCGCTCCCCAGCCGGTAATTACAAAGGATAACGTAACGATGCGTATCGATACGGTAATATTTTTCCAGATTACGGATCCGAAGCTTTATGCATACGGAGTAGAGAATCCGATTATGGCTATCGAGAATCTGGCAGCGACGACGCTGCGTAATATCATCGGTGATATGGAGCTGGATCAGACGCTCACCTCCAGAGAAGTCGTTAATACGAAGATGAGAGCAACTCTCGATTCTGCCACCGACCCGTGGGGAATCAAGGTGAATCGTGTGGAACTTAAGAATATCGTTCCTCCTGCCGCTATTCAGGATGCCATGGAGAAGCAGATGAAGGCGGAACGTGAACGCCGCGAGGCCATTCTGAGAGCGGAAGGCGAGAAGAAGTCTACGATTCTCGTAGCGGAAGGCCAGAAGGAATCGGTGATTCTGGAAGCAGAGGCTCATAAGCAATCAGCGATTCTTGGCGCAGAAGCGGAGAAGATGAAGATGATCCGTGAGGCGGAAGGTGAGGCAGAAGCGATTCTTACGGTACAGAAGGCGACAGCGGACGGCATTCGCATGATACGCGAAGCAGGTGCGGATCAGGCAGTTATTACGCTTAAGAGTCTTGAAGCGTTTGCGAAAGCGGCGGACGGCAAGGCGACCAAGATTATCATTCCTTCTGAGATTCAAGGTGTGGCAGGTCTGGTTTCCTCCATTAAGGAAATCGCTGTGGATGGTACCATCGATTGACAAGGTCACACACGGTCGGATAAGGGCTAATTTTTGTTCCTGCTGCGTTACTTTCGCTCCGCGTACGTTTAGTACGCGTCGGTCAAGTGCCTTGCAGGGACGAAAATTTGTCCCTTTCCGACTCTTCGACCCTGACCATAGAGATTTGTTTGGTTTTCAAGGCGGACGAGTGAGGCGTACTGGACGTACGCCAATTGAGGACAACGATGAAAACCGGGCAAATCTCATGGTTCAGGGCATGTAAGACCTTGTAAATTGATGGTAACATTAGCAAATAAAACAAAGCTTATCAGTTCCGGTAGTTGGAAGAAAGTTTCCGGCTGCCGGAATTTCATAACGCTGTAAAATATTAAAACGAGTAAAGACACTGGTTTGGTACATTCAGGAGAGGCAGGAGGAACACATGGATCTAAAGGGACGTCATTTTTTGAAGCTGTTGGATTTTACGCAGGAGGAGATTACATATTTACTCGATTTATCGGCAGACTTAAAGGATAAGAAGAAAAAAGGAGTTTTGACCCAGTGGCATACAGGGAAGAATGTAGCGTTGATTTTTGAAAAAACAAGCACGAGAACGAGATGTGCGTTCGAAGTGGCAGCTCATGATCTGGGTATGGGAACCACTTATCTTGATCCGGTGGGCTCTCAGATTGGAAAAAAGGAGAGTATTGCAGATACGGCGAGAGTGCTTGGAGGCATGTACGAGGGCATCGAGTATCGCGGATACGGTCAGGAAATCGTAGAGGAATTGGCAAAGTATGCGGGGGTCCCTGTGTGGAATGGCTTGACTAACGAATTCCATCCTACTCAGATACTGGCGGATCTGCTGACCATCAGAGAGCACTTTGGCTATTTGAAGGGTATCAAATTGACTTATATGGGAGACGCCCGTTACAACATGGGAAATTCTCTTATGGTGGCCTGCGCGAAGATGGGAATACATTTTACAGCGTGTACGGCTAAGAAATATTTTCCTGAGAAAGCGTTGGTAGAAGAATGCCAAAGGCTAGCTGCGGCAACCGGCGCTACGATCGAACTGACGGAAAGCGTGGAGGAAGGAACGAAGAACGCGGATGTAATCTACACGGATGTGTGGGTTTCCATGGGAGAGCCTGCGGAGGTCTGGACGGAGCGCATCGAGGAGCTTTCGCCCTATCAGGTAAATCGTAAGGTAATGGAAAATGCCGGAGAAAAAGCGGTATTCATGCACTGTCTGCCTGCTTTCCACGATTTGAAGACGGTGATAGGAAAAGAAATGGGAGAAAAATTCGGCATTACCGAAATGGAAGTGACGGACGAAGTATTCGAGTCTGCGGCTTCTATCGTGTTCCAGGAGGCGGAAAACCGTATGCACACGATTAAAGCGGTAATGGCGGCGACGATTGGGGTTTTGGAATAAGTATGAAAACAGAGATTTTGACTCTCCTTAGGGAAAGTGAGGACTACGTTTCCGGGCAGGAGCTTTGCAACCGGTTCGGCGTGTCGAGGACAGCGGTCTGGAAAGTAATGAAGCAATTGAAGGAACAGGGCTATGTGATAGAGGCGGTCCAGAATAAGGGCTATAAGCTGAAGGAAAATCCCGATGTACTCACCTTAAGCGAATTAAAGAGCCGCATCCATAATAGATGGGCGGGAAACACGGTTTATTTTTATGAAGAAACCGGTTCTACCAATATCGATGCCAAGCGTCTTGCGGAGGAGGGAGCTCCCCACGGGACGGTTGCAGTTGCGGATAAACAAAATGCCGGAAGGGGAAGGCGGGGGAGGGTATGGCAGTCTCCTGCGGGAAAAGATATTTATTTTACTCTTTTACTGCGGCCTGATTTCGCCCCGGATAAGGCATCGAGCCTTACGCTCGTCATGGCGCTTTCCGTGGCTCAGGCGGTGGAGGCCTTCTGCGGGCTGACGACAGGAATCAAATGGCCCAACGATATTGTGGTAAACGGCAAGAAAGTCTGCGGAATCCTGACGGAGATGAATGTGGAGCCGGGCTATATCCAGTATGTAGTTATCGGTGCGGGCATCAATGTGAATCTGGCACAGTTTCCGGAGGAAATAACCGGGACGGCAACCTCGTTGTTTCTGGAGAGCGGGATGCAGTGGCCGCGTGCCGAGCTTTTGCAAAATGTATTGAAGCACTTTGAATATAATTATGAGAGTTTTCTGCAGACCCAGGATCTGACGGGGATTCGGGCCGAGTATGTGAAGCATCTTGTGAATGTGGACAAACAAGTACGGGTGCTGGATCCCGCAGGGGAATTTGAAGGAATCGCCAGAGGAATCGATTCGTCGGGAGAGCTTCTGGTAGAGAAGGAAGATGGGGAAATCGCAAGGATATATGCCGGAGAAGTATCGGTAAGAGGCTTGTTCGGTTATACCTGATACCGAAAAGCGTCCGGAAGAAATCTGTGAAAGGAGCACGTTTTATAGAAATGGAAGAAAATAGAATTGTTTTATGCGGTGCAAATTCTTATGAGCAGAAATATTATTTTAACGATAGGTTCGATGGGATTCCCAGTTCCATTAAGGACGAACTGCATATCATATGTGTGCTCTTCACCGAAGAGGTAGGAGGGATTTTCACGGTGGTATTCGAAGAGGACGGTACTGTTTTCCTTGAAACGAATTTTGCAGAGGACGATTTTCTGTATGATGAGATAAGCAGCGGACTGATGGTAGGTAAGATAAGAGGCAGCAGGCAGGAGCTATTCGAATCGTTAAGCCTTTACTACCGTATTTTTGTCCTGCAAGAGAAGCTTGATTTGGAAGAAGCATAAGAGAATGAGCAGGACCTTGAAAGGAGCATGGGTATAAATATGATACTTGTAATTGACGTAGGAAACACGAATATAACCTTTGGTGTATATAATGATAAGGAGCTTGTGACTACTTTTCGCATGACCACGAGGATGGAGCGCACTTCAGATGAGTATGGCATGAGCATTACAGAGCTTCTTAGAATCAATAATATAAGCAAAGCGGATTTGGAGGGAACGATTATCGCCAGCGTCGTTCCCAATATCATGCACGCTCTGATAGGCGGAGTATCCAGATATCTGGGAACTGTGCCGGTTATCGTAGGCCCGGGAGTGAAGACCGGAATTAAAATTATAACCGAAAATCCGCGGGAAATCGGACCGGACCGGATTGTTGATGCGGTAGCTGCATATGAGATTTACGGGGGACCGGTTCTGGTAGTGGATTTCGGTACGGCGACCACCTATGATCTCGTAACGGAGGACGGCTGTTTCGCGGCCGGCATCACAGCGCCGGGCGTTCGTATCAGCGCGAAGGCTTTGTGGGAGCATACGGCGAAACTGCCCGAGGTAGAGATTAAAAAGCCTAAGTCCATTCTGGCGCAGGAAACCATATCCAGCATGCAGGCAGGACTTGTATACGGGCAAATCGGACAGACGGAATATATCGTGGGTCAGGTCAAGAAGGAAAGCGGCTTTGACAATCTGAAAACAGTGGCGACGGGAGGGCTTGGCCGATTGATCTCGGAGGAGGCGGAGAGCATCGATATTTACTGCAGTACGCTGACCTTGGACGGACTGAGGATAATCTATGATAAGAACAGGAAATAAAAAATGGAAAGTAAATTAAGGCCTCTGCGGATAGGAGATGCCATACTGGAAAATAATATCATATTAGCCCCCATGGCAGGTGTTACCGACCTGCCGTTTCGATTGCTATGCAAGGAGCAGGGGGCCGGGCTTATATGTATGGAAATGGTCAGTGCCAAAGCGATTATGTATAATAACAAGAATACGGAAGAGCTACTTGAGATACATCCGGAGGAGCTTCCCGTTTCTTTACAGCTTTTCGGTTCGGACCCGCATATTATAAGCGAAATGGCAAAAAGGATCGAGGAGCGGCCATTTGCCGTGCTGGATATCAACATGGGCTGTCCGATGCCTAAGATCGTAGGAAACGGCGAGGGATCGGCTCTTATGAAAAATCCGGCATTGGTAGAGAAAATCGTAGCGGAGACGGTAAAAGCAATCAAAAAGCCGGTTACCGTAAAAATCAGAAAGGGCTTTGACGACGCTCACGTTAATGCGGTGGAAATTGCAAAGGCGGCGGAGGCAGCGGGAGCCGCGGCGGTAACGGTGCACGGACGGACGAGAGAGCAATATTATGCAGGAGAAGCGGATTGGGATATTATCGCCAAGGTAAAGGAAGCTGTTCGTATTCCGGTCATCGGAAACGGCGATGTGACTGACGGAGAATCGGCTGCGAGGCTGATGGAGCAAACCGGCTGCGATGGTGTGATGATAGGTCGTGCAGTTAGAGGAAATCCTTGGATTTTCAGGGAAATCAAAGCGTATTTACAAACTGGAGAGAAGCTTGCTTCTCCTGAGACTGCTCAGGTAAAAGAAATGATCCTTCGCCATGCAATGCTTCAGCTTAAATACAAGGGGGAATATATAGGCATCCGGGAGATGCGCAAGCATGTTTCCTGGTATGTGACCGGTTTTCCTTATGCGGCGAGATTCAGGCAAAAGGTGAATGAGATGGAAACCTTCGATGATCTGATGAGAGGCGTGGAGGCGATTTTTATGTAACAGGTAAGCACACTTTTGTTCTGCCGGGAAATTCACCGACAAATGTAATAAGGGTAAGTTGACTCTCATATGCTGTTTAAAAGTAATAAGCGCTGCGGCCGGTATTTTTATAAGCAGTCTTAGACTGGGAGAAATATGGAATCGGATAAGAAAACGATCGTGTATTTTCATCTGGAAAAAGGACAGAATGCGAAGAAGCATTTTTGGAACACTTTTCGGATGCCTTGCGTTAATATAGATATGGGAGAGGAATACGAACTTTTATTTTACAAGGTGCCGGAATTCTACGGCGGCGGACAGCCTTGGGATAAGCAAAGGCTCTTCGAAACATTGAGTGCACAGCTGGAGCAAACGGAGGCTTGGGATTATTATTTGCAGCCGGAGCTGAGTGTCCTGCTGGAAATGAAGGAAAAGCTTCCGCCGGAAATCTTACTCCATATGGTTGTGAAGCAAAATTTGTGCTGGGAGTATCTGTTCCTGATCGGATGGAATGCAGCGGATGACGAGTTTGGTGAGGAAGGTTCCTTTCAGAGGATGGATGCGATGGAGGAGCAGAGAAGAATCTTTGCCGTATTATTACAAAAATATTTGCCCCGTATCAATCACTTTACGGTAGTTACCGACAGACCGGAGATGTATATGGATTTTACGGATTATGTATATGAAGAATACGGAATTCCCGCTGCTTACGTAAACAAGCTGGAAAAACGCCTTGGTAAGAACAAAAAGACGGTGATCCTGGATGGAAGGCCACGCTATGTTCCCCCCTATGCTGCTATTCCTGAAGAGGCTTCGTATATTGATTTTTGGTCGGAAAATGAAAAGCGGAAGGTGCTGGAGAAGAAGCGGAAGGATATAAGGTATCTGTCAACAGTGAAATTCCTTGACACTCTCGCGAAAAATGGGTACAATACTAGAGTTAATCAGACCCATACTCATGCAGAGAAGAAGTAAAAATTGGTGGAAAACGAGTAAAGAGAACACTCGTAGGAAGGGTGACCCAAAATGGAAGAAAAGAAGAATATTTTGACTTATGAAGGTCTCAAGAAATATGAAGATGAGCTTCATGACTTAAAAGTAGTAAAAAGACAAGAAGTAGCGCAGAAAATTAAGGAAGCCAGAGAACAGGGCGATTTATCGGAAAATGCGGAATACGATGCGGCGAAAGACGAGCAGCGCGATATCGAAGCCAGAATCGAAGAATTGGAAAAAATCCTGAAAAATGCCGAGGTTGTAGTAGAAGACGAAGTGGATCTGGATAAGATTAACATCGGCTGTAAAGTAAGGATTATGGATATGGAATATAAAGAAGAATTGGAATATAAAATCGTAGGCTCCACCGAGGCGAACAGCCTTAAGGGAAAAATCTCTAACGAATCGCCGGTGGGAAAGGCATTGATCGGTGCAAAGGTAGGAGCATTAGTCAGCGTAGAAACGCAGGTCGGCGTATTGAAATATAAAGTGCTCGAGATTCAGCGCTCCAGCAATTAAAAAGTGTAGGGGCTGACAGAGAAAGTCGGGAGAAAAGGAGTGTCAGTAGTGGAAGAAACACAGAACGTACAAGGTCAGCAGCAGGAACAGGATATTAACCAGCTATTGAAAGTAAGAAGAGAGAAGCTTGCGATGTTGCAGGAAAGCGGAAAGGATCCTTTCCAGATTATGAAATATGATGTAACCCATCATAGCCTTGAGGTGAAAAATAATTTCGACACATTGGAAGGCAAAATAGTATCCATAGCAGGACGCGTTATGTCCAAACGAGTTATGGGAAAAGCTTCGTTTTGCAATGTGCAGGATTTGCAAGGCAATATCCAGTCATATGTAGCCAGAGACAGCATCGGGGAAGAACCTTATGCGGATTTCAAAAAATATGATGTGGGCGATATTGTCGGTATAGAGGGTGAAGTGTTCAAAACCAAGACGGGAGAAATCTCAATACATGCGGCTAAAATCACGTTACTTTCCAAGAGCCTTCAGATACTCCCGGAGAAATATCACGGACTTGTAAATACGGATATACGTTATCGCCAAAGATATACGGACCTTATTATGAATGAGGACGTAAAAGATACCTTCGTAAAGCGGTCTCAGATTATCAGCTCCATTCGCCGCTATCTGGACAGCCAGGGCTTTCTGGAGGTAGAGACACCCATGCTCGTATCCAATGCGGGCGGCGCGGCAGCCAGACCCTTTGAAACCCATTACAACGCATTGGACGAGGAGGTAAAGCTTAGGATCTCCTTGGAACTTTATTTAAAGAGGCTGATTGTCGGTGGAATGGAAAGAGTGTATGAAATCGGAAGGGTATTCCGCAACGAGGGTCTTGATACAAGACACAATCCCGAATTTACATTGATGGAGCTGTATCAGGCATATACCGATTATAACGGAATGATGGATCTGAGCGAGAATCTATACCGCCATGTGGCGAAAGAGGTTCTTGGAACGACGAAGATACAGTACGGCGATGTGGAAATCGATTTAGGCAAGCCGTTTGAAAGAATTACGATGGTGGATGCCGTTAAGAAATATACGGGTATCGACTTTGAACAGATAAAGACTACAGAAGAAGCGCGGAAGGTAGCGGATGAAAAGGGCGTTCACTATGAGAAGAGACATAAAAAGGGCGATATTTTAAGCTTGTTCTTTGAAGATTTCGTAGAAGAGCATCTGGTGCAGCCCACTTTCGTTATGGATCACCCCATCGAAATCTCACCGCTCACCAAGAAAAAGCCGGACAAGCCGGAATATACGGAGCGTTTTGAGCTGTTCATCACCTGTCGTGAGATGGCAAATGCGTATTCTGAGCTGAACGATCCTATCGATCAGCGCGAACGCTTTATCGCACAGGAGGAGCTGATAGCGCAAGGTGACGAAGAAGCTAACAGCATCGACGAGGACTTCTTGAATGCCCTCGAAATCGGAATGCCGCCTACGGGCGGAATCGGATTCGGCATTGACCGTATGGTTATGCTGCTTACGGATTCACCGGCGATCAGAGATGTTTTGTTGTTCCCGACGATGAAAAGTTTGGATAAATAAATCCAGTGTTTATGCGGGTTTGAAGGCTTTTGAAAACTGATTTGACAACAAATTGACAACAATTACTTCTTCAATTACGAAGAATAATAACTGATGATAAGTTGTTCGGAAAAAATCCGGCAATGTAAATGAGACCTAAAAGGGTCACTTTCTTGAAAGATAATTTCAGGAGAGTGGCCCTTTTTTGCGTTGCAGAATATTTGTTACATATCAAACCCAAGGAGGAACCCAAAATGGACGAACAGTATTACGACATTGAGCGAAGAACCGCAGTAAAGGAATCGGCACGAGAGCTGAGAAGGAAGTTTCTCAGATATAAGGATGCAGAGGTTGTCTATAGCATGACACATAAGAAGCTCTTAGAACTTGCCGGTAAGGCAGGTGCTATTTATAGGATTGATGGATATGTGTTATTGGACAGAGATATTTTTGATGAATATTTAGAGCAGTTTCATGAGCCACCTACGAAATAGCTGGCGGAAAGGATTTATATGGCAGGAAATGCATGGAAGTATTCACACAAGCTGGATGATGTTGATATGGAGTTTTTACAGCATGATTTTATCACGATTAAGCAGGGTGTGAATTATTACGGATTTAGTGAGCGACCGTTCCTTAGGATGGCCAAGGAAGCAGGAGCATATTACAAGATTGGCAAGATGGTAAGAATCAGAAGAGATTTATTTGACCGGTATCTCAGAAAAACAAGAAAGGTACCGAGAGTAGGAGGCAAATTATGTGCAAGGTTATAACCGTATCGAATCAAAAGGGAGGAACTGCAAAGACCACATCATGCGTGAATTTAGGTATTGGGCTGGCATCGGCTGGTAAAAAGGTGCTGTTGATTGATACAGACCCACAGGGTTCACTTTCTATCAGCTTAGGATATCCGGAACCGGATGAAATGGAGAATACACTGGCAACATTGATGATGAATATTGTAAATGATGAAGAATTTTGTTTAGAGGATGTTCTGATACATCATGAGGAGGGTGTTGATATTCTTCCGTCTAATATTGAACTTTCAGCGATTGAGGTCTCACTCGTAAATGTAATGAGCAGGGAGTTAATTCTCAGGCAGTTGGTGGAACGAGTAAGGGTTGCGTATGATTTCATCATTATAGATTGCATGCCGTCGCTTGGCATGATGACCATAAATGCACTTGCGTGTGCAGACGCTGTACTGATACCGGTGCAGGCTGCTTATCTTCCGGTAAAGGGATTACAGCAGTTGATTAAGACGATTAGCAGAGTAAAGCGTCAATTGAATCCGAAGCTTAAAATAGAGGGCATTTTACTTACAATGGTGGATTACAGAACGAATTATGCTAAGGATATCTGCTCTATGGTGTATGAGGCGTATTCTTCTTCTATTAAGGTATTTAAAACAGAAATACCGATGTCAGTACGAGCTGCGGAGATTAGCGCAGAAGGAAGTAGTATCTATAAGTATGACCCGAAGGGTAAAGCCGCTTATGCATATGGCGAGCTGACAAAGGAGGTTCTCAATGGCTAGTAGAGTTGGAGAAAAAATAAAGCTTACAAGTATAGATGAATTGTTATGTGTTCCAGAAACGAATGGAACGATTGAAATTGAATTGGGATTGATTTCGGCATTTGAAAATCATCCGTTTCGAGTAGTCGATGATGAAAAGATGGAGGAACTGGTAGAAAGCATCCGCCAGCAGGGAATTCTTTCGCCGGTGTTGGTGCGTCCTGATGATGAGGGTGGCTATGAAATGATATCTGGTCACAGACGACTGCATGCAGCTACAATCGTTGGGCTTAAGAAGATACCTGCCATTGTAAAGGAGCTTACGGATGACGAGGCAATCATTGCCATGGTTAATGCTAATCTGCAAAGAGAAGAAATCCTGCCGAGTGAAAGAGGGTTCTCTCTTAAGATGAAGATGGATGCCATGCGACATCAAGGCTCTTGTCGACATGATGTCGCCAAGTTGAGTGTGGTGGAAAGAAAGACAGCGACTATCGTAGGAGAAGGAAGCGGATTGACCGGACGAAGCGTTCAAAGATACATACGACTGACAGAACTGATTCCGGAGCTTTTGGATATGGTTGATACAAAAAGGCTGTCATTGGTAAATGGCGTTGATATTTCCTATTTTGATAAGGATGTTCAGAAGTGGCTGTACGAATATATAAAGGATAACGGAAACCTTAAGCCGGAGCAGATTGCGGCACTCAAGGAGCAACGTAATCTGGAAAATATGACACAGTATACGGTGATAGCAATTCTAAATGATGCACTTCCGAAAAAGAGTGCGGTTAAGAAAGTAAGCTTTTCTGAAAAGAAGTTATCGAAGTATTTTCCGGCAGATTATCCGGCATCAAAGTGTGAGCGTATTATTACGGAACTGTTGGAGAAATGGAAATTGGAGCAGGAGGCACAGGATGGCATTTAATTATTATAAGAAATCTGATGCAGGACAATTTAGTTTCATTCGTATTCCCAAGGCTTTAATGACAGAGGAGTCTTTTGACTCCCTGTCGCTTCAGTCAAAGCTATTGTATGGAATGTTGATAGACAGAATGGGTGCATCCTGCAAAAATCAGTGGATTGATGAAGAGAACAGAGTTTATATCGTTTATCCGATTCAAGAGATACAAAAGGACATGAAGGTATCCAAGCATAAAGCAATTGATTGTCTTTCGGAATTGGAGAACATCGGTCTTGTTGAAAAGAGGCTACGAGGGAACGGCAGACCTACGCACTTATATGTAAAAAATTTTGTATCTGCTTCCGTGTGAAGTGCAGAAATTGCACTCCAGAGAAAGGAGGACCAACATGGAGCAAAAAATACGATTTGATTATTTTTATGGAAAAGAAGCAGATACGTTTACCTTTTATAGAATACCAAAGCTGTTGTTTACGGAGCCGATGTTTAAAGGATTATCTAGTGAAGCAAAGATTTTGTATGGCTTGTTGTTGGACAGAATGTCTTTATCTATTAAAAACGGCTGGTTTGATGAAGAAGGGCGTGCCTACATATACTTTGCTATCGAAGATATCGCTGAATTATTAAACTGTGGTAAGAATAAAGCAGTACGTTCCTTACAGGATTTGGTGGATGATACCGGTATTGGTCTCATCGAAAAGAAGCGTCAGGGGCAGGGAAAATCCAATATTCTGTATGTGAAGAACTTTATAATAGAAGAGCAGAATGGTATTTCCGGTGATTCTGAGCAAAATACTACCGGTTCAGAAGTTTACTTTTCGACATTCAAGAATGTTGAAAAAGGGGATTCTAGGATACCCAAAAGTAACATTCAAGAAGTTTCATTTTGGGGAGCAAATAATAATAAAATGATATATAATAACATAAGTGATACAGAATCTAATCTTATCGTATCTGCTGAGACAGGATATGATGTGATGAGAGAATATGAGCAAATCATCAAAGAAAACATAGAGTTTGAATTATTGCTTGCTCGTAATCCATACGACAGAGAAACTCTGTTGGGGATAGTGGATCTTATGCTGGAAATGGTTTTGGCTAAAGCGGATGAAGTGGTTATTTCCTGCAATCGCTATCCAACGGAGCTTGTGAAATCCAAGATGCTTAAATTGAATTCAGCGCATATTGAGTATGTCTTGGATTGCATGAGAAAGAATACTACGAAAGTGAAAAACATTAAGAAATATTTGCTGGCTGCGTTATTTAATGCATCCACAACAATGGGAAGTTACTATCAGGCAGAAGTGAATCACGATTTTCCACAATATGCCGTTGCAAGATAAGGGAGTAAATGAAAATGAGGATATTGAAAAAAGTGTTATTATTTCCGGTACGGCTGGTGCTGATGTTTATAAATTTGCTATTAGACTTGTTTATGAGGGTAGAGAGCTTAGTCGCTGGAATAGGCGGGCTGTTTTTACTGGCATGCTTAATTTATTCGCTGATTAACCTGATCTGGATACATGTGGGGATACTTTTCGGCATTATTGTTGTTGGAGTGGTATTTGTGTTACTGACTGCGGAGATAAAAGTGGCGATTGAAATTTTGCTGGAGAAAATGGCGTGAATTGCAAAATGTCCACCAAATGTCTACCAAATGTCCACCAAGTGTCCATTTTCAAATGATTTTACCTATGTTATATTTATAATGGACAATCGAACGGGGAACACGAAAAGCCCCCACCGGTTGTCCTTGGCTTTTGCAAAAGAAAATATGGGAATTCAAAGCGTCAGCTTACAGCACTATGTTGTGGGTCTGGCGCTTTTGTTTTACCCGGGAACCGGAAGCGGGGATGACGATTTCTGCTTCCAATACAGATTAAGAAAGAACGAGGTAGACAGAATGAATAACGAAGAATTCAAAAATGAGTTTGTGGATGCCGTGAAGGAAGCACTTTACGAAAGAGGCAACGAGGTTGACATCAAAATCACCACTGTTGAAAAGATGAATGAAGGTTATGAAGCGATGACTGTTACTCCGGAAGGAAGTAATGTTGGTATGAATATGAATCTTGAGGTGTTCGCTGAGGCTTACGAAAGCGGTGTTCCTTTTGATGAAATCGTAGAGCAGGTTACACGCAAGATTGAAGATCATCTAGCTAATATGCCAACTTTCGATGTTGCACAACTCACTGATTATGAGCAGATGAAGGAAAGGCTCTCCATGGAAGTAGTTGCTCTTGACAGAAATGCAGATTTGCTTGCCAAGGTTCCTCATCAGGAGATGGAGGATATGGCAGTTGTCTACAGATTTGTGGTAGAGAGCGATGACAATGGCAGAGCTACAATGCTGGTCACGAATGACATCTTGGATAAGATGGGAGTTACACCGGAACAGCTTCATGCAGATGCACTTGAGAATGCACCGGAGCTTAGACCAGTAGTGATTAAGGGTATGAGCGAAGTCATGATGGAGATGATGGGACCTGATGCGGCGGATATGTTTGGACTGGCCGAAATGCCACAGGACGAAAAGATGTATGTCGCAACTGTGCCGGATAAAATTGCCGGAGCCGGAGTGATTGCATATCAGAACTTCATGGATGAAGCTGCTGAAAGACTTGGCGGTGACTTCTTTATCTTGCCGTCTTCTCTCCATGAAGTATTATTGGTTAGAGATGATGGCGAGGTCAACTACAGCGATTTAAAGGCTATGGTTGAGGAAGTAAATGCTACACAGGTTTCTCCGGAAGAGAAGCTTACTGATAGCGTATACCACTACGACAGCAAGGAGCATATTTTTGAACTTGCAGAGAAGTTTGAGGCACGCCAGAAAGATAAGGAAGCGGATATTACTTCTGAGAAGGAAGAAAAGGCTTCTGTTTTAGGAGACCTTAAAGCAAAGAAGGATGAGGTTGCAAAACAGCCTAAGAAAGAGACTGTGGAAAAAGCAACAAAGAATAAGGGCGAAGAGCTCTAATCATAAGTGATAAAAGCGTCAGCACTGGATATTAACTCTGGTGCGAGACGCTTTTTTATTGAGCAATGAATGGAAAACAGGAGGATTTATTCATGTCAAGAGAATATAACGTAGCTAAAACAATGACCAGTAATTATTCATCGGTAATCGGTAAAAAGGAGCCGTTGCCCCATCCACAGAACTGCAAGACGGAGTGCCCTTATGGCTATGGAAGAGCTTTCTGCTTTCCTTGCATGGCTAAGATTATGAGTGAGCATAATGCTGCGAAGAAAGCGGCAGCTTCAAATGCATAGAGATGACATTTGATTATTTTTATAAGGAGCAGTCGGAGCAGTATGCATTTTATCGCATTCCGAAGGCTCTTATAGTGGACGAAGAGTTTGCAGATTTATCTACAGATGCCAAGCTTCTATATGGTCTGCTGTTAGATAGGGTGTCTTTATCATCCAGCAGTGGATGGTTGGATGAATGTGGGAGAGTGTATATCATTTACACAATCAAGAGCATTCAAAGGGATATGTGCTGTGGTGTAAAAAAGGCAGTGAAGCTCTTAAAAGAATTAGAGGGGGCTGGTCTGATTGAAAAAGTAATTCAAGGTCAGGGGAAGCCTGCGCTTATTTATGTGAAGAACTTTAGTGGGGTATTGTTAAAAGGACAAGACAAGAGTTGTCAAAAGGACAATTCTGGGATTTCCCAAAGGACAACGCTAGAAGTGTCAAAAGGACAACCAAATAAGACTGAGAGTAATAATACAGAGTATAGTAATACGAATCCTATCCTATCCGTGGTGGATAAGGATGCGGATAAGGAAGAGAGAGATTCTTATTTCCAATACTTTTATGACCGCATAGACATGGATATTTTGTTGGAACGATATCCTTATGACAAAGAAGTACTGGAGGCAATATTTAATCTTGTGTTAGATGTAGTCTGCTCTAAAAGAAAGACAATTCGCATTGCCGGGGATGACAAACCGGTTGCTGTAGTAAAGGCTCAGTTTATGAAAATACATTCGGGGCATGTGGAGTATGTAATGGACTGTCTGAAAAACTGTTCATCGAAGGTTCGCAATATAAAGCAGTATATATTAGCGACGCTCTATAATGCCCCTTTAACTATGCAAAGCTATTATCAGGCATGGGTCAATAATGATATGGCTACAGGAAAATTTTACGGAGGTACAGATGAGAGAGATTGAAATTAGCATCCAGTTAAATCCGGTAGAGGATGGCGCAAGTTTTATTCCGGATAGAGTGATACGTAAGGATAAAGGTGCCTTAATTATTGGCACAAATGGAGAATTCCGTGTTGCTGAGGAAGAAGAGGCTTATGAACTTCTGGACAGATTGGCAGTAAATTGTGCTTCGGACTATATGGGCAGAACAGAATACTTAGTGATTTTTAATGCCAAAAAGGTGCTTTGTGTTGGGGGTACTAAATTTGTTGTTGGTTCTGTGATGATTGTAAAGGGAACGGATAGAGGTCTTGAATTCCTTGATGAAGAGGAAGTGGAAGAGGCAAAAGCGGAATTCATTAGCAGGCTGGCTGTATTGTGCGGTAGTGGCATTCAGTTTTCTGCATATGAAATTGGATAAGGAGGAGCATGAGAAATGAGTAGAACAATTCCCAGAGCGTATGTAACGGCTGCGTGGAGTAAAAATCCGGTAGAAGCAGAGGATGAAGCAAAAAAGTATTGCAGAGAGCTTGTAAAGGCAGGTTATCTTCCACTTTGCCCGGTATTGGCATTTAACGGTGTTATCAGTGATGAGGACCCGGATGCAGAGAAGAAACGCAGAGAAATGTCGGAGGATTTACTAAAAAGAGCAAGATTTTTAGTAGTATGCGGCGAGGTCATCAGTGATGAGGTAAAGGAAGAGATTTCCATTGCAAAGCATTCCAAGGTGATTCCCACAACGCTGTCCGGAATATTACAGTGTGGATAATGTACATCGGAAGGAGGGAGAAAATTGCAGGAAGATGTAGAAAACAAAACAGTGAACCTGGCGGTGAAATCCTCGAAGGTCACTGCCACGGTTCTATATAAAGGTTTAAGAGCATTTATCAACCACCAGAAAAAGAAAGCTTTGGAGAAGCAAAGGGCTGGCGAAGAGTCAGTGAAAGGCGAGCAATCAGTAAAAGAGCTAATTGGTCAGGGACAGGGTGTATCCAGTATGCCAATTGGGGATAAGGGAGTCAAAGACTTTAAGAAAATCTGCAAAAAGTATGGTGTGGACTTTGCGATAGTGAAAGACAAAAACGAGCATCCACCAGTATATACAGTTTTCTTTAAGGCGAAGGATGCAGATGCAATAGCCAGTGTATTAAAAGAGTATTCAGCGAAGCAGATGAAAAAACAGGCGAAAAAAGAGCGACCAAGTATCTTAGAAAAACTAAAGAAATTCAAGGATATTGTGGCGAGAACTCCAAAGAAAGAGAAGGAAAGACGGAAGGAGCATGAGCGATGAAAAATAAAAATCTAAAGAAGATGCTTATTCTGAGTGTTCCTTATATTTTGATAGGAGCATTTGCTACAAATCTTGGAGAGGCGTGGCGATTAGCAGAAGGAACGAATCTGTCTGAAAAGATACAGGGTATGGTTTTAGGTGGCGGATTTAGCGTAGCATTCGCTAATCCACTACCGAGTTTATATTTGCTGGATTTAGTGATTGGTATTATCGTAGGTGCAATTCTGCGTCTGGCAGTGTATCTGAAAGGCAAAAATGCAAAAAAATACAGACATAATGTTGAGTACGGTTCTGCCCGATGGGGAACGCAGGCGGATATTGAACCATTTGTAGATAGCACGTTTGAAAATAATGTGTTATTGTCTCAAACGGAACGAATTACAATGAATGGCAGACCTGCGGAACCCAAGTATGCACGAAATAAGAATGTACTTGTGGTAGGTGGTTCGGGTTCCGGTAAAACGCGATTTTTTATTAAGCCCAATTTACTTCAAATGCATTCTTCATATTGCGTCACCGATCCGAAGGGTACAATAGTAAATGAAGTGGGGAACGCACTTTTGAAGAATGGATATGAAATAAAAATCTTCAATACCATCAATTTCAAGAAAAGTATGCACTACAATCCATTTGCTTATGTTCACAGTGAGAAGGACATTCTAAAGCTGGTAACTACCCTGATTGCAAATACGAAAGGGGAAGGAAAAGGCGGCGATGAATTCTGGGAGAAAGCAGAAAAACTGTTGTATTCGGCACTGATTGGCTATATTCATTATGAGGCTCCGGAGGAAGAACAAAATTTTTCCACATTGCTGGAGCTTATTAATGCAATGGAAGTTAGAGAGGATGATGAGGAATTTAAGAATCCGGTAGACCTTATGTTTGATGAACTAGCAGAGAGAGACCCAGACCATTTTGCGGTAAGGCAATATCTCAAATTTAAGTTAGCGGCCGGCAAAACTTCAAAATCGATTCTTGTCAGCTGTGGTGCGAGACTTGCACCGTTTGATATTAAAGAACTTCGTGAGATAACATCGTATGATGAGTTGGAACTGGATATGTTGGGAGATAGGAAAACGGCATTGTTTTTGATTATGTCAGATACGGATGCCACCTTTAATTTTCTGATTTCCATGGTTTATACGCAGTTATTTAACTTGCTTTGTGAAAAGGCAGATGATGTATACGGTGGAAGATTACCGATTCATGTGCGATGCTTGATAGACGAAATGGCGAATATCGGACAAATACCAAATCTGGAAAAACTTATGGCGACGATACGTTCCAGAGAAATCTCGGCTGCATTAGTGTTGCAGGCGAAGTCGCAGTTAAAGGCAATTTATAAAGACAACGCAGATACCATTATAGGTAACTGTGATTCCCAAATCTTTTTGGGTGGTTCTGAGCAAACAACTCTTAAGGACCTGAACGCTACTCTTGGTAAAGAGACAATTGATATGTATAACACAGGAGAAACTAGAGGACAGTCTCAGAGCTATAATTTGAATTATCAAAAGTTAGGGCATGATCTGATGAGCATTGATGAGTTGGCAGTTATGGATGGTGCAAAGTGTATTGTTCAGATTCGAGGTGTAAGACCATTTCTATCAGATAAGTATGACATTACAAGACATCCAAAGTATGGACTTACAGCGGATGCAGACAAAAGGAACTGGTTTGATATAGAGAAGTTCCTTAAAAGAAAAGACAATTTAATATTGAGTGGAGATGACAAATTTACAGTCATCGAAGTGAACGAAGAATAACTCTTTTAACTTGCGATAAAGGCAGGTTGAAGAGTTTTTTTATTGCCCGGATTTCGGTTCGGGTGAGGTACGGCCGTATTTCCAAAGTCAGTCGACGGGCTTTGGAGCAGTAACTATACGATCTTTTGGTCAAGGAAATATATCACACAATTTTATTTTATGGAGGATTAGAATTATGGCATTTTTTCAGAGCGCAGTAGGAACATTACAGACATTAGTAGTAGCACTTGGAGCAGGTCTTGGCATCTGGGGTGCAATCAACCTTATGGAAGGTTACGGTAACGATAACCCGGGCGCAAAGTCTCAGGGTATGAAGCAGCTTATGGCAGGTGGCGGTGTAGCCCTTATCGGTACTACTTTAGTGCCTGTACTTGCAACTCTTTTCTAAGAGGCAGCGTGGCAGGATCACGCAACAGTAACTTATTACACGGAGCCGGGGCAAGGAACCCGGCTCTATCACATTAAAAGAAAACGGAGGATTTTAATTATGGCATTTTTTCAGAGCGCAATTGGAACATTACAGACATTAGTAGTAGCACTTGGAGCAGGTCTTGGTATCTGGGGTGCAATTAACCTTATGGAAGGTTACGGTAACGATAACCCGGGCGCAAAGTCTCAGGGTATGAAGCAGCTTATGGCAGGTGGCGGTGTAGCTCTTATTGGCACCACTTTAGTTCCTGTACTTGCAACCTTGTTCTAAGAAACGGAGGATTAGATGGACAGCTTATTTCAGTCGATTGAAGACTGGCTGAAAGAGGTGCTCGTATCAGGAATTATGACGAATCTGTCCAGTGCATTTGATGCAGTGAATCAAAGGGTAGGAGAGATTGCAGCTGATGTGAGTCAGACACCGGCAAGCTTCTTGCCGAGTGTCTACTCACTTATCAGAAATATTTCGGAGAATGTGATACTTCCTATTGCAGGAATTATTTTGACATTTATAGCCTGTTATGAGCTGATACAGCTAGTCATTAGCCATAATAATTTGGCAAATTTTGAAACATGGATATTTTGGAAATGGGTATTTAAGACCTTTGTGGCGGTATGCCTGATTTCCAATACTTTTAATATTACAATGGCGGTGTTTGATGTAGGACAATGGGTCGTCCAACGAAGCGGAAGCATTATAACCGGAAGCACAGCAATAGATGACAGCACACTGCTTTCAATGCAGAGCACGTTACAAGCGATGGGAGTGGGAGAATTATTAGGAATTTACTTGCAATCTTTTATTGTTCAGGTTGGAATTAAAATTCTCAGTGTTGCTATTTTTGTTATCATCAACGGACGTATGATTGAAATTTATCTTATGACCAGTATGGCACCGATTCCTTTTGCAACATTTGGTAACAGAGAACAGAGCATGATGGGAATGAATTACTTGAAGTCTTTATTTGCACTGGCATTTCAGGGATTCTTGATCATGATTTGTGTAGGCATTTATGCGGTACTGCTTACCGGTGTGGCATTCACATCTGATATTGTAGGTTCTTTATGGAGTGTAATGGGCTTTACGGTATTGCTTGCATTTACTCTGTTTAAGACCGGCGCACTTGCAAAATCCATATTGCATGCACATTAAGGAGGGTGGCGATGAAAAAGTATAATGTTATTTACGCCGATCCTCCTTGGGCATACCGGGCATGGAGTAAGAAAGGTAATGGAAGATCGGCAGAGAGTCACTATTCAACAATGAGTATTGAGGATATCAAGTCATTGCCGGTGGGAGAGCTGGCAGACAAAGATTGTGCGTTGTTCATGTGGATTACATTTCCATTGCTCAAGGAAGCGTGGGAGGTTATTGAAGCGTGGGGATTTACGTACAAAAGTGTTGCATTTGTGTGGATTAAGCAAAATAAGAAATCGCCATCCCTTTTTTGGGGAATGGGGTATTGGACCAGAGCAAATGCGGAACTTTGCATTATTGCAACAAAGGGCAGTCCCAAGAGGATGTCGCGAAGAGTGCATCAGGTGATCATGACTCCTATAGAGGAGCATAGTAAGAAGCCGGAGGAGGCAAGAAAAAGGATTGTTGAGCTGATGGGAGATGTTCCTCGTATTGAATTATTCGCAAGAATGAAGCCGGAAGGCTGGGATGTATGGGGGAATCAGGCTCCTGAGAGTGAGATGATTCCGGAAATGGAGGTAAACAGAACATAATGGCAGCATCATATATATCCGTACCTCGTGACTTAACGAAGGTAAAGAGTAAAGTGATGTTCAATCTTACGAAGAGGCAGTTGATATGTTTTTCTGCGGCGGCACTTTTAGGAGTACCGTCATTTTTTCTGCTCAAAGCGATTAGCAGTCCAAGCGTAGCTGCAATGGGAATGATGGTGGTGATGATGCCACTGTTTTTCCTCGCTATGTATGAGAAGAACGGTCAGCCCTTGGAAGTATTTTTGAATCAGTTTATTCAGGCGAATTTTGTTCGCCCTAAATACCGTCCCTATGAGACGGACAATCATTACGCAACAATTATGCGACAGATAGAAGCACAGAAGGAGGTAGAAAGAATTGTTTTTAGTTCGAAAGAAAGACAAGGATGTGGAACTGGCGTTGCCGGAGCATCTTACGAAGGAAGAAAAGCGACAGGTAAAGGAAGTCATTCGAAAGATAAAAAAGAGTGATGGAGTGCCCAGAACAGCTCAGGAGAGTATCCCTTTCGAGAGGATGTTTCAGAATGGTATCTGCCGTGTAGGAAGCGATTACTACACCAAAACCATCCAGTTTCAGGACATCAATTATCAGCTTGCATTGCAGGAGGATAAGACAGAGATTTTTGAGGAATGGTGTTCATTTCTTAACTTCTTTGACAGCTCCGTACACTTTGAATTGTCCTTTATGAACATGACAACGGATGCAGAAAGCTTTGAAAAGAGCATTGCAATTCCGCATAAGAAGGATGATTTCAATGGTGTCAGAGATGAGTATAGCACTATGCTTTTTCAGCAGATGCAGGCAGGAAATAATGGTCTTACCAAGACCAAGTATTTGAGCTTTGGTATCAAGGCTACATCCATGAAGGAGGCAAAGCCCAGACTTAGCCATATTGAAATGGATATCTTAAATAACTTTAAGCGTCTCGGTGTACGTGCCAAGAGTTTAAATGGGGAAGAGCGATTAGAGCTGATGCATACGCAGTTCCACATGGGAGATAATGAAAAGTTCCGTTTTGACTGGCGATGGCTTCCGGGAACCGGACTGAATGTAAAGGACTTTATTGCTCCAAGCGGATTTGGATTTAAGAATGGCAGAACCTTTCAGATGGGAGGTCTATACGGAGCGATGTCGTTTTTATCCATTACGGCATCGGATATCAGTGACAGAATGTTAGCTGATTTCCTCGGTATGGAGTCCAACCTGATTATTTCCATGCATATTCAGTCTGTGGACCAGAATGAGGCGATTAAGACGGTTAAGCACACTATTACGGAGCTTGACAGGAGCAAGATTGAGGAGCAGAAGAAAGCTGTAAGAGCAGGATACGATATGGATATCATCCCTTCTGACCTTGCAACCTATGGCAGCGATGCGAAAGCACTGTTAAAAGAGTTGCAGAGTCAGAATGAGAGAATGTTCCTTTTAACATTCCTTGTGATGAATACCGGCAGAACTGAGCAGGAACTTGAAAATAATCTGTTTCAGGCATCCAGCATTGCTCAGAAGCACAACTGCAATTTAATCAGACTGGATTATCAGCAGGAGCAGGGACTCATGAGTAGCCTGCCATTGGCGCATAACATGATTGACATTAAGCGTGGTATGACTACCAGCAGCACTGCAATTTTCGTACCATTCACTACACAGGAATTATTCCAGCCGGATAAGGAATCTCTTTACTATGGTTTGAATGCACTTTCCAACAACCTGATTATGGTGGACAGAAAGAAGTTGAAAAATCCAAACGGACTAATCCTTGGTACACCGGGTTCTGGTAAGTCCTTCTCAGCCAAGCGAGAGATTGCAAATGCATTCCTTGTGACAGATGATGATGTAATTATCAGTGACCCTGAGTCAGAGTACAGTCCCTTGGTAGAACGTTTCGGAGGACAGGTTATCAAAATCAGTCCTACCAGTTCACAGTTTATCAATCCGATGGACATTAATATGAATTACTCAGATGATGATAACCCGATTGCTCTTAAGGCAGATTTTGTTTTATCCCTTTGTGAGTTAATCGTAGGCGGAAAGGAAGGTTTGCAGCCTATTGAGAAAACGGTAATCGACCGTTGTATCCGAAAGATTTATCAGGGGTATTTTGAAAATCCGGTACCGGAGAACATGCCACTACTTGAGGATTTGTACAATGCACTGTTAGAGCAGGATGAAGCAGAGGCCAAACATGTAGCAACTGCTCTGGAAATCTATGTGCATGGTTCCTTAAATGTATTTAATCATCGTACCAACGTGGACATTACTAACAGACTTGTATGCTATGACATCAAGGACTTAGGTAAGCAACTGAAAAAGATTGGTATGCTGGTTGTACAGGATCAGGTGTGGGGCAGAGTAACGGAGAACCGTTCCGCCGGTAAGTCAACCAGATACTACATGGATGAGATGCACCTTTTGCTCCGTGATGAGCAGACCGCAGCTTACACCGTGGAAATCTGGAAGCGATTCAGAAAATGGGGTGGTATTCCGACCGGTATCACGCAGAACGTCAAAGACCTGCTGGCATCCAAGGAAGTGGAGAATATCTTTGAGAACTCCGACTTTATCTATATGCTCAATCAGGCAGTGGGAGACAGACAAATCTTAGCGAAGCAGTTAAATATCAGTCCTCATCAGCTTTCGTATGTAACACATTCGGGAGAAGGTGAAGGGCTTTTATTTTATGGTAATGTCATCCTGCCATTTGTGGACCGGTTCCCTACAGATCTTGAACTGTATCGTATCATGACAACCAAGCTTAATGAAGTGCAGGAAACAAAGAAGGAGCAGGCGTAAATGAATGAAGAGAAAAAGAGTACAGGTACTCAGAAGTCCTCCCGTGCGACATCACAGAAGTCGCCGGGAGAGAAGCTCAAGAACGAACAGAGTGCCAGAGAGGCAGTTAGAAAGAAGCTAAGGTACGGTAAGAAGGATAATTCCCTAACCGTGGAGGAGAAAAAGAAGCTGAAAGCAAAGACTGCCCAGGGCAGGCGAATGATTCAGGCAGAGACTGCGGTTAGCAGGAGAAGTAGCAGAGAATTGGATAAGCATAACGAAGATGAGAATGTCGGTACCGAAGCTGTTTCCAGAGGTTTAGATGCCACAGGACTCGTGGCGGAAAAGGCAAAGCTTGAACATTATGGGAAAAAGCTTCATAAGCGTACCGTAATACAGTCGGAGAAACTGGAGGCTACCAAGAAAGAGACTTCCAAGGAGGCTGCAAAATCCATTCAAAAAAGCAGGATGAAGCGACAGGCAATAGATGCTTACCAGAAAAAGAAAGCCAAGGAAGCTGCCGGTGGAGCAGGAAGTCTTGGCAAGAAATTTGTGGACAAGGCTGGAGATATGGTTGGTCGTATCGGAGAATTTATTTCTGAGCATATTTTGCAGGATCCGAAGGTGCTTATTGTGGTCGGTATCATTGCATTATTGCTGATATTGATAATGTGCATGTTTTCCTCTTGTACGTTGATGGCAGGTGGTGTAAACAATTCCACGATTGCATCCAGTTACACTGCGGAGGATGATGTGATTCTTGCAGTAGATGCAGATTATACAGCATTGGAAGATGCATTGCAGGAAGAAGTAAACTCCATCGAAATGGATTATCCGGGCTACGATGAGTACCGATATGAGCTTGCTGAAATCGGTCACAATCCGTATCAGCTGGCAGCTCTCTTGACAGTACTGTATGAAGATTATACGCAAAGAGAAGTACAGAGTGCTTTGCAGAGTATTTTTGATGCACAGTATGAGCTTACTGTTACGGAGATTGTGGAAATCCGAACGAGGACGGAGACACGTACCAGATGGGAGCAACGAAGTAGAGTGGAAACCAGAACCGGCACAAGACTTGTGTGGGATGCGGATTCGAGAAGCTTTGTGGAAGAGGAATATACTTATGAAGTGACCGTGTACTATTGGGTAGAGGTCGAGTACGAAGTGGAAGTAGAGTATGAGTATTACATTCTAAAGACAGTACTGACCAACACTACGATGGATGCGGTGGTTCGTGGATACGGATTATCTGCGGATGAGATGGAGCGATATGAGATTCTGCTTGCTACCTATGGTAATAAAGCATATCTCTTTGGAGATGACATCTATAGCGTAGTGGACCCCGGCGATTATCAGGACTATGATGCTCCGGCAGAGTATCTGACTGATTTAGAATTTGGCAGGATGCTTCAATGTGCAGAGAAGTACCTTGGATATCCCTATGTGTGGGGTGGTTCTTCGCCATCCACCAGTTTTGATTGTTCGGGATTCATAAGCTATGTTATCAATAACTGCGGAAATGGATGGAATGTAGGCAGAAAGACAGCAAATGGATTGCTGGGATGTTGTACTACGGTATCAGCGTCGGATGCAAAGCCCGGAGATTTGATTTTCTTCCAAGGCACTTATAATACTTCTGGCGCAAGTCATGTAGGTATTTATGTGGGCGATGGTATGATGCTGCACTGCGGAAATCCGATTCAGTACACATCTATCAATACTGCCTATTGGCAGGAACATTTTTACACTTATGGAAGATTAAATTAGGCTCCCGGTCTTCGGGAGCTTTTTCAATGGAAGGAGAAAAGCGCATGTATGAAAAGTTAGATAAGCTTCGTGCTGAATTAGACCGTGCAAAGCAGCGTAGAGCAGATGCAGACGCAAAGGTAAAGCAGCTGGAGCAGAAGTTAAGAGAAGCAGAGAATACACAGATTCTTGCGGATGTAGGTGCACTTAAGCTTACACCGGAGCAGTTGGCACAGTTTTTACAGATGGCTGCAAGCGGACAGCTTCCCATGGCACAAAACGGTACGGTAGCAAATGCTACACCGGTACCGGCTACAGTACAGGAAAACAATGATGATTACGAGGAAAGTGAGGATTTTAACGATGAAGAGATTTAGTATTGGAAAGAAGTTTAGCGGAGTGATTGCTCTTGCTACAGCATTTATGGTGGGCACAACACCTATGACAGCTTTTGCACAGGCAAATGATACTACCGAAGAGGTGATTGTGGAAACAAAGGTGCAGGAGAGCAATGTGGCTGTTGGAGCAGATGAAAATGTGGTCGACACAAGCGTATCCGGCAATAGTGTGGAAGCGGATGCATCTGAGGATACAGAGCTTGCTTATCGCTACACAGTAAATGAAGACGGTAGTGTTGTTTTCAATTTTAACGGCGAGGAATATGTTTATGGTGCAGAGGAGGACCCTACAGGAGTTGTTGCATCTGGAGTATCCCGATTGAATGTAAGAACGGGAGCAGGAATGGATTATGAAGTAATTGACCAGCTTCGAGCAGGCGAGGAGGTTGTCGTTATCGGTACCGAGGGTAATTGGTATCAGATAATTGTACCGGAAAAGACCGGCTATGTTCACAGAGACTATCTGGACGTGGTGGAGACTGCAACTAATGAAACAGATGCAGCACTTCTTAAGATGTTCATGATGATGTTTATGGACGCTATGAACAATACAGAGGATGTGAGCTGCGCATTAACACCGGATGGAAATCTTACTTTAGTGGATGATTATGGTTCCGCAGATAAGAGCGGTAAGCAGTTTATTACTGTGACTACTAAGGCAGGTAATTACTTTTATATCATCATCGACCGTGATGATGAAGGAAATGAAACTGTGCACTTCCTTAATCTGGTGGATGAAGCGGATTTGCTTTCCTTGATGGATGAAGAGGAAGCACATCAGTATATTGATTCTTCTACACAGGAAGTAACTGTACCGGAAGCAACACCTACTCCTGATGTGATTGAGGAGCCGACAGAGGAACCGAGTACAGAAGAACCTACTGAAGAGGAACCTGCGAAAAGTAATACTGGTGCTCTGTTGCTCTTGATATTAGTTGCTGTGGGTGGTGCAGGTGGATACTTCTTCCTTAAGAAGAACAAGGCAAAGGAAACCAAGAATACGCTTCCAGACCCTGACTTCGATTACAACGAGGATGAAGAGGATTATCTTGCAGGACTTGCAGAGGACGATGAGGATATTGCTGTTGAATTCGATGAGGACTTAAACGACGAGGAATAATTTGTTCAGGAAAGGGTGGCAAAAGCTACCCTTTCTTTGCAGGAAGGAGCGTATATGGGAAAGAAATCAAGATATGCAGGATATTACAAGGCAGTGTTGAAACAGAAAAAGAAACCGGTACATTCTACACAGAAGTCAATTCTTGGCAGATTAAAACAACTTAAGAATCGGGATTTTGTGATGAATGTGCCTATCGGAGAAGAAAATGAGTAGTAAACATTTTTACTTAAACAATGTTGCAATCCGGTTGGTAAAGGAGCCTCCTCTTCATAGCGATTATCCCTTAGATAATCCCGGAGCTGTTGTGAAGCTTATGGCAGAGACTTTGAAGGACTATGACAGAGAAGTATTTGCTGTTATTAATTTGCAGGCAGATCTTAGACCTATCAATGTGAATATCGTAAGCGTGGGAGCATTGGAACAATCCTTGGTGCATCCAAGAGAAGTGTTAAAATCAACCATACTTTCCAATGCTTCCTGCGTGATGCTTTGTCATAACCATCCATCCGGACGATTGTCGCCAAGCAAGGAAGATATCGCTGTAACAGACAGGCTGGCGCAGGTGTGCGGCCTATTGGGTGTGCGACTGGTGGAACATGTGATAGTGGGGCGTGGAGAGGAATATTATTCCTTTCATGAAAAGGGAGTAATGCCAATACCAGAGATTAAATTTACAACAGATTTAAGCAACATAGAGCTAGGAGGTATGAAAGTGGCAGAGACAACAACAGAAATGAAAGCAGCAATGAAGGTAAGCTTTACCGTTGCTGAATGTGGAGAATTTCATGATATGGGCGAGTATCATGAGAATGTGGGAAACGTAAAGGAAGCATTAGAAATCTTTAAGCAGATTCCGGATGACAGAATGCATGGAATTCCTACGATTGGTATTCGTGTGACGGATACGGAGCATCCCGAGATTTTTACAGAGATTGATATTGCAAATGCAAAGTTCATTGATATGGATGTGTTAGGGTATGTGCCTGAAATCAGAGACAATAAATCGGCGCAGTATGCTATTGCAGAACTTATTCATGCAATGCCGGAGGCTGAGGTTCGTGGAGAAGTTCCCAAGGAAATTCAGAAGAAGGTACAGATGATTGAGTCAAGGGAGAAGCAGGCTGACCAGCTGAAAGAGATTACAGATAAGTTAGAGCAAGGTGTAGCAGAGGTTTTCTCTAGTGATAAATATAAGCAGTTCCTTGATACGATGGCGAAGTTCCCGAGGTATTCCGTGAATAATAACATCCTTATCATGATGCAGAAGCCTGATGCGCAGATTTGTCAGAGCTTTACCGGATGGAAAGAGATGGGGCGTTTCGTAAAGAAGGGCGAAAAGGGTATTAAGATTATTGCACCAGCACCATATACCATTCAGAGAGAGCAGAATAAATTAGATGAGAGTGGCAGACCGATGATGGACCATGACGGCGAGCCGATTATGGAAAGCGTAGAAATTAAAATCAATGCATTCAAGGTGGTAAGCACCTTTGATGTAAGCCAGACTGATGGTAAGGAGCTTCCGAGTCTTGGTGTGGATGAATTGATGGGAAGTGTGGACGGATACGGTACATTCTTTGAAGCTTTGAAACAGAGTTGTCCGGTGCCTATGACTTTTGAGGACATTCCCGCTGGAGCAAAGGGATTTTACAGTCAGACGGAAAAAAGAATTGCCATTCAGGAAGGGATGAGCGAGGTGCAGACGGTTAAGACGGCTATTCATGAAATGGCGCATCAGAAGCTTCATGCAATCGAGCTTGGTAATAGGGATTTGAACAGGAATAGTAAAGAGGTAGAAGCGGAAAGTGTGGCATATACCGTATGCCAGCACTACGGCATTGATACTTCTGACTATTCCTTTTCTTATGTAGCAGGCTGGTCCGAGGGTAAAGAGATGCCGGAGCTGAAAGCATCCCTTGATACTATCCGTAGAGCTGCATCTGAAATGATTTCGTCTATTGATGAGAAGATTGAGGAGCTGATGTCACAGAAGACACAGGAACAGGCTGTGGAACAGTCTGAGAGTGTCACTGATGACAAAGTGGATAGGAAGGAGCAGTTGCAGGAGCTTTTGAAATCTACGGCGGAGCAGTTATCACCGGAGGCAAAGAAGCCGGAAACAAAGGAAAAGGCAGAAACTAAGCCTAAGAAAACGTCCGTAAAGTCCAAGCTTAAGGAAGGTAAGGAAAAGGTGGCGAAGACACCTGCAAAGAAAACAAAGGAGAAGGAGGCTTTAGTCTTTGTATAAATTAGTAATTGCAGAAAAGCCGTCGGTGGCACAGTCCATTGCAAAAGTAATTGGTGCAACCAATCGACAGGACGGTTATCTTGAAGGAAACGGATATTTGGTCAGCTGGTGTGTGGGACATCTGGTAGAGCTTGCGGAGCCGGAGTTCTACGATGAGAAATACAGCAAGTGGAGATACGAAGACCTTCCGATTTTACCTGAGCAGTGGGAGTATCAGGTATCGGAAGCGACCAGAAAGCAGTTTAAAATTTTGAAGGACTTGATGAAGAGCAGCGATGTGGAAAGTCTCATCGAAGCGACGGATGCCGGGCGTGAGGGAGAGCTGATTTTCCGCTTGGTGTATCATCAGGCAGGCTGTAAAAAGCCGTTTGAGAGACTTTGGATTTCATCCATGGAAGATAAGGCGATAGAAGAGGGATTTGCGAATTTGAAGCCGGGAACTGAATATGATGCTTTGTATGAAGCCGCCATTTGCCGAGAGCGTGCCGACTGGATTGTTGGAATGAACGCTACCCGGCTTTTTTCAACCCTTTATGGCCAGACACTTAACGTAGGACGAGTGATGACGCCTACCCTTGCAATGCTTGTCACGCGAGAGGCAGAGATTAGTGGATTTAAGCCAGAGCTCTTTTATACGATTGCCATTACTGTCGGTGGTGTAAAAGCCACCGGCGAGCGCATTATGGATAAGAATGAGGCTATGGCAGTGTTGCAAAAAGTAAAGGATGCAGAGAAAGCAGTGATTCGGAAAAACCGAACAACTGAAAAGCAGGAAAAGGCACCGCAACTTTATGACCTGACCAATTTGCAGAGAGAAGCAAATAAACTGATGGGCTTTACGGCTCAGCAGACTTTGGATTACGCCCAGAGCCTTTATGAAAAGAAGCTTATCACTTATCCGAGAACGGACAGCAGATTTTTAACAGAGGATATGGAAGCATCACTTCCGGCACTTGCAACAAAGATGGCCGATAAGTTCGGTTATCATGGCGCGCTTCCTATGAATTGCAGGCAGGTCATCAACAATAAAAAGGTAACAGACCATCATGCGATTATCCCTACCGTGAATGTGCATGAAGTAGCATTTGGAGAGCTGCCAAGCGGAGAGCAGAAGATTCTTAGCATGGTAGTGGCAAGACTTCTTGCCGGTATCGGGGAACCTCATGTGATTGCAGAGACCGAATTGGAATTTGATTGCGCCGGATATCCCTTCAAAGCGAAAGCAAAACAGGTTGTTAAAAACAGCTGGAAGGATGTAGTGGAGTGGATTCTTGGAGGCAAAAAGAAGAAGGATGGCGATTCGGATGAGGATAAGATTTTGCAGAGTCTGGATTTCTTCCAAGAAGGAAAATCTATTCCGGCAAGGGAACCGGAGTGCAAGGAAGGGAAGACATCGCCGAAAAAGCATTTTACGGAAGATACTCTCCTTAGCGCGATGGAGCATGCCAGCGCAGATGAGATGCCAGAGGATGCAGAGCATAAGGGTATCGGTACTCCTGCTACAAGAGCCGGTGTGATAGAGAAGCTGGTGCGTATCGGTTTTGTGGAAAGAAAGGGCGACAAAAAGTCCATGTCCCTGATTCCTACGCATAAGGGAACTGCACTGATTACGGTTATGCCGGAGCAGATTCAGTCCGCATCCATGACAGCGGATTGGGAAGAGAAGCTGATCAAAATTGAGCGTGGCAACTTTTCATCCGGTGCATTTATTACAGAGATTAGCGAGATGATAACGGAGCTGGTGCAGACCTATAAAGTAATCGAGGATGCAGAGGTTTTGATGAAGCCGGTGCAGGAACCGATGGGAATTTGTCCTTGCTGCGGAAAAACTGTGGTGGAAAAAAGTAAAGGATTCTTCTGTGAGAGTGGAGATTTTGCGTTATGGAAGAATAATAAATTTTTTGATGCTCTTGGAAAGAAGCTGACCAAGCAGATAGCAGAGAAACTTATCAAGGATGGTAAGATGAAGCTGAAAGGCTGCAAGAGTGCAAAGACCGGCAAGACCTATGATTGCACTGTGGTAATGACGGTAGAAGATGGGAGATGTAATTTTCGTCTTGAATTCGACAACGGGAGGTAATGAAATGTCAGAAGTAAAAAAGGGAACAGAAGTAAAGAAATGGGATGAGGTAAATGGAGCTTCCGGAGAAATTCTGGAGGCTTTTCTTTCCTCGGAAGCGGATGGATATGCCATCTTGCAGATGAATGATTCTGCGGAAGGGATGCAGTTTATGCGATATGATTTTGTGCAGTCGCAGGGATTCAATCCGGAGATAAATTTCTATGATACGGTGTACGCAGGTCCACTTAATACACAGTCGCAGGATATTGATTTGATTTTGGATAATCTGTTTATGCGATTCAATGTGGAGAGACCGGAGGACTTTACCGGTCACAGCTTATCTGTCAGTGATGTAATTGCGCTGAAACGACAGAATGAAGTGAAGTATTACTATGTGGATTCCGTAGGATTTAAGGAACTGCCGGGTTTTGATTCCGGCAGAAATCCACTCCGTAGTATTGAGGACATGGTGGAGCAGAATGATAACCAGCTGGATGGTGTTATCAATAATGTTCCTGCTGAGACGGTTGCAGAAAAAGAAGCGAAGTCATCCGTGATTGAAAAGCTGAAAGCAACAGCCCCGGAGAAGCACTGCTCCAAGTGCCACCGTCCAAATGACAGGGAGGCGAGATAATGCCACCGGAGAAATCGAAAGGAATATATATCAAGGTTTCTCCGAAAGAGATGCAGGCAATTCGCGAGCGCATGGAGGGTGTAGGCATTCAGAATATGAGTGCCTACATGCTCAAGATGGCAATGAACGGATTTATCATTCAGCTGGACATGTCGGATATGAAGGAAGTGCTGCGGCTCATGAAGATTAACAGTAACAATCTCAATCAGTATGCGAAAAAGGCAAATGAAACCGGGAGCATTTACAAGGAAGACATAAAAGAACTGCTGGGAATGCATAAGGAGTTGCTACAAATGCTGGGAGAAATGTTGGAGCGATTAGGCAGTATTGAGTAAAGGCAGGTGAGAGGATTGGCAGCTACACGACTGATAGTGATGCATGTGAATAAGGGAAAAACCATAGCGCAGTGCCTTAAAGACAGAACGGATTATGCTATGAATGAGGAGAAGACGGACCAGGGTACTTATGTGTCTTCCTATGCCTGCAATGCTGAGATAGCGGACAAAGAATTTGCAGAATCGAAAAGGGAATATCTGCGGATAACCGGGCGTAGGCCAAAGGGCGACATCATCGCTTATCAGATTCGCCAGTCCTTTAAGCCGGGAGAAATTACACCGGAGGAAGCAAACCGTGTGGGCTATGAAACGGCGATGCGCTTTACCAAGGGAGAGCATGCTTTTATCGTAGCGACGCATACGGATAGGGCGCATATTCACAATCATGTGATTTTCAATTCCACCAATTTGGATTGTGACAGGAAATTCAGAGATTCGTGGTTTATTGCTTTGGCGTTACAAAAGCTCAGTGACTTGATTTGTTTGGAGCATGGACTGTCTGTCATCAAACCAAGGAAACCGGGCGAAAGAGAAAAGCGAACTACTTATCCTAAAAAGGAGAGTATTCGAGCAAGGATTTGTGAGGATATAGACGCAGTCCTTGCTAAAGAGCCGGCAGATTTTGAAGAGTTTCTGAGGATGCTCAAGGAACAGGATTACGAAATCAAGCGTGGCAAGCATCCAGCAGTGAAGGGGAAAAGTCAGAAACGTTTTATCCGATTCAGGTCCTTTGGTGACGGATACACACCGGAGGATATTGAAAAACGTATCAGAGGCGAAGCGGAGCCGGAGCGTGCAGATGATGCACCGAAGAAACGCTGGAGCAAGCCGAAGCGTGATTTTGATTTGCTGATTGATATTCAGGAGAAGCTAAAGCAGGGAAAGGGCGGAGGCTACAAACGCTGGGCGACCGTTTATAATATCAAGCAGATGGCACAGACACTTCTCTTTTTACAGGAGAAGGATATCCGCAGCTACGATGTTTTGAGCGAAAAGGCGAACGGTTCCTCTGCAAGATTTAATGAGTTGTCCCAGGCCATTAAGGATGCAGAGAAGCGACTTGGAGAGATAGCGGTTCTTAGGACGCATATCATTAACTATGCCAAGACCAGAGAGGTATATGTGGCATATCGCAAGTCGGGATACAGTAAGAAATTCTTCGAAGAGCATCGTGAGGAGATAACACTTCATAAAGCTGCAAAGGATGCTTTCAGTAATTTGCCGGATAAAAAGATTCCGAAAGTAAAGGAGCTGAATGCAGAATATGCGGAAGTGTTGGCGAAAAAGAAATCTGCGTATGCAGAATATCGCCAAGCGAAAAAGGAGATGCAGGACTATGTAACAGCCAAGCATAACATAGACGCTTTCCTTCGAGCGCAGGAGAACGAGCAAGAGCGAAAAAAGCAAAGAGAGGCAAGATAACATTAGGGCAATTATCGGAAAAGTTACAATCCGGTAGTTGCCCGCTTTTTTTATTTTCTGCGATTGCGAAAGTATCAGCGTTCACAAAGTGAATGCGTAGCCTGACGACTAAGTTGGCAGTTCTGAGGGGATTGGGGATACGCCACAACGAGCGAAAATGCATGAGGTATATACGAATGCACTGCTCGCCACTTTGTGAAAATATCAGATTTTAGATCAGATTTTGGACGTAGAAGTCCGTTTTATAGGACACTTAATCTGTTAGGATTATACCATCGAAGATAACAACAAACCAAAGAAAATTAAAATGTTATCAAAAAGGAAATGATTTTTTGCAGGTGCTCTTTTTGAGCAGGAAGGAGTTCTTATGAGTGAATATAATCATGAAAATCGGTGTCCTGAATGTGATGGAACGGGAGGTCACCACTATCCGGGATGTACGTATGAAGGGACGGAAGGAAATTATAGATATTCATCGGGTTCAGGGAATGGAATGTCAACATTTGGTGCAATCCTGTGTGTCATTGGAGGCTTTGTCGGAGTCGCTTTCCTTCTTATGATTCTGAATATTGAGGTTGATGATGTTCCGGCGTTTGTATTGGTGATTCTAATCATTGTCATTACTTCGGTCATTGGTGGCGTGGTAAGTGCAATAAAAGGGAAATAGAGAACAAGGGAGAATACAATGGAACGAATCATTTTCTGGCTAAAGAAAAAGAAAAGAATGAAAATGAGAAAATGTGGCAGGTGTTGCCTGATGTGCCCGTTCTATCTGGAGTGCAGAAACGATGGAGAGCTATAAAAGTTTTCTCAAGGATAGAAATATATGATTTTCGGAAAAGGAGGAAGACGATATGAGTGAAGACAGAGGACATTGTCCGGATTGTGGTGGAAGTGATGGGTTTCATTATAGCGATTGTATTTACGATGGAACTGATGGACCAAGAGGTTATTACTCTGGTTCAAGATGCGGTTCCAGTGATTCAGGCGGAAAGGTCTGGCTCTTCTATATCATTGCTCTCGTTATCGGCTATGGTATCAATGAATTACTTGGATCAATCTTGTTAATCGGAATGATATTCTGGCTTATCGTATGTAAATAAAGACGATCAAATCGAAGGAGGAAATGATTATGAATAGAAATGCAAATGGAATGAGTACAGGAATGGCACTTCTTTGCACCCTTGGAATTTTACTTTTTATTGGTTGGATGATAGATCTGGGTACACCGAAATGCATTAAGAGTGGGTGTGACAATGATGCTAAGGATGGGAGCAGTTACTGCTACTTACATGATAATAGCACATACAGGTATAAGAGCAGCACCTCGTACAGCGAAAGCTCTAAAAGTTCATATGGTTCCTCAACCACAAAGAGTAGTGCAACATCTTCCGGCTCAAAGAGCAGTAGCACTACTTCAAACAGCAAGAAAACTTGTTCATCCGGCAGCAGTTCTTCAAAAAAGAATCACAGTTCTATGGATTCTTATGATGATGGCTACAATGCGGTTTATGAGGACGACGATTACGACTGGGAACGCTACTGGAGCGATGATGACTATGCAGCCGGTGTGGATGATGCAATGGAAGATGAAGATTGGTAAAAAATGAGTATTGGAGGATGAGACAAATGAATGAGTTAGTCAAGAAGATAATGGAAAAAAACAGGAAAGCAATCGATGAAAATTTTAAAATTATTATGGAAGATAAGTTGCCAACTGCTGAGTTGATAAAATTAGAATTTGAGAGTATCAGAAGTTTGATTGACTATAGTGAAAAGCTGGCGCTTGAAGGTGAAAGTGCTATTGAAACTTTAGAATAGGTTCTGCTGATAAAAACAGTAAAAGGGAAGGTAGGGTTTATATATGGTAGATGCAAAAGAAATGAAAAAAATACTTCGTGCAAATGGGTACGATTTTATTCGCTGTAAGGGTTCTCATTTTATGTATTCAAATGGGAAGAACACAATAGCGGTAAACAAGGATTTGAACTGTATGGTAGCACGAAGGTTGATAAAACAATATGACTTAGAATATGCGAAATAGGAAGGAAGCAACTATGGATTGGATGGATTTTAACAGAGATGGAGAAGTAGATGGATTTGAAACATATGTAGGATTGCAGATGATGGCAGGCAGTCGACAGGAGGCAATTGCACTGACGGGAGATGATGCCTTCTATACCGGAAGTGATTCTTTGGAAGAGGATGAAGACGAGTTGACAGATGAACTTGAAATGGCTGGGCTCGATGTAGATGAGTTAGCTGATATGGATGAAGATGAACGAAGAGAAGCTTTGGAAGAAGTAGGGATGGATCTGGATGATTATGATAACTTCTAATTTGTAAAGGGCAGGGGACTAATGAGAGTACCTGCCTTGAAGTGTATGTTACGAATTTAATTAAACTACTATTGTGTGCGTTCAATATATTTATTTATATTATGTGGGAGATTTCGATTAACGCCGACGGATGGTTAGGTTGTCGTGTTATATTTATATTTATGTGGATTAAAGGACAATACTTTTCGAATACATTACAATGCCAAAATCCACGGTCAAAATCCAGTTATATGAAGATAGATACAGATTGATTTTGTTCCGAGTTAGGGTTATAATATTGACTGTAATAGTGTTTGATTCAACATTGTAGAAAGGGCAATAAATGGAATATCTATCAATTAGCCAAACAGCAGAAAAGTGGAACATATCAACAAGAAGAATTCGGAGATTATGTACTGAAGGAAGAATTGATGGTGCATACAAGGTTGGTGCATACTGGCTGATACCTGAGGATGCAGAAAAGCCAAAAGATGAAAGAGTAAAAACCGGAAAGTATGCAAAACTCCAGAAAAGAGAAAACGATGGATAGACATACACCTGAACAAAGAAAACGTAATATGCAGGCTATACGAAATAGTGGCTCAAATATTGAACGTAAATTGCAATTAGAACTGTGGCACAGAGGCCTTCGCTATAGAAAAAATGCAAAGGCAGTTTACGGAAAACCAGATATTGTATTTCTTAGAGACAAGGTGGCCGTATTTTGTGATAGTGAATTTTGGCATGGATATGATTGGGAAAACAGAAAAGAGGATTTTAAATCGAACAAAGAATTTTGGATTCCTAAGATAGAGAGAAATATCCAAAGAGATATTGAAGTGACTGAACATCTCAAAGCAGAAGGATGGATTGTACTGAGGTTTTGGGGAAAAGACATATTGAAAAAGACTCAAGAATGCGCAGACGTTGTTGAGCGAACAATAAGAATCAGGAGAGAATATCATGTATAAGAGCATAGATTTATTTGCCGGAATTGGTGGAATCAGAAGGGGATTTGATAATGCATTTGGAGATAATATAGAAACTGTATTTGTATCCGAATGGGATGAACCGGCACAAAAGACATATATCTTAAATTACCCAGGGAGCGAGATAGCAGGAGATATAACACAGATTGATGAAAAGGATATTCCGTCATTTGATATTTGTCTTGCAGGTTTTCCGTGTCAAGCATTTTCGATGGCAGGCAAGCATGGTGGGTTTGAAGACGACTATCATGGTAGATGTAGAGGAACATTATTTCTTGATGTTGCCAGAATTTGTGAATACCATAAACCAAAGGTAATTTTTTGTGAGAATGTAAAAGGATTAACTATTCATGACAGAGGGCGAACTTTTAAGGTTATTAAACAGACCTTTGAAGATTTGGGATATGATGTTTTTGCAAAAGTGCTGAACAGCAAAGAATTTGGTGTGCCACAAAACAGAGAAAGAATATACATTGTATGTTTTAGAAAAGACCTAGGCGTAACTGAATTTCAATTTCCGGAAGGAAAAGATAGCTCCAAGACTATTAGGGATATTCTTGACGAAGCTCCAATTAATTCAAAATATTATTTGTCAACAAAATATATGGATACATTGGTAAAGCATAGGGCAAGACACGAGTCAAAAGGAAATGGATTTGGATACGAAATAAGAAATCTTGATGGCATAGCAGGAACTATTGTTTGTGGTGGAATGGGCAGAGAGAGAAATCTGATTATTGATCATCGAGAACATAGTATGATACCGACAACGCATATTAAAGGAGAAATTAATCGTGATGATATTCGGAAGATGACTCCAAGAGAGTGGGCAAGATTGCAAGGGTTTCCGGACGATTTCAAGTGGGAGTTAGCAGATACTCATATGTATAAACAATTCGGAAACTCAGTTACTGTTAATGTCATTGAAGCTATAGCAGAAGTGATAAAAAAAGAATTAGATAAGAGATGATGAGGTGAGTTGGATGGCAAATAAAGGTGAATGGGGTGAACCATATGCTGCACTTAGAATTCTTGGTGATGGTAAATTATATATTGCAGATAAAAATGGACAAAAAAATCCCAATGAATGGATGAGTGTGTTGGACCTAATACGACATGAAGCAGTTGATAGAGTTGTCACTTATCATGTAAAAGAATTGGGAGATGTCAGTATTGAAATTTCAGTAAATAATAATTTTAAGACATCAATTAATTCTTTGCGTTTTATGATGATGGCAGATAGGCTTTCTTCGGAAATTGTAAGTGGAAGAGGAAGATCGTTTGAAGTATCGGATGAAATTATGGAGTTTTTGAATGAAATAGAAATGCTTCATATCAAAGCAAAGAGTATTGATAAAAGTGATTTGTTTCTATCGATATGCGATCCGCGAGCTTCAATTATTCGTGAACATATTGGCTTTTCAATAAAATCAGAATTCGGTCAGAACCCGACGTTATTTAATACAGCCAAGGCTTCCGCTGTTGTATATAAAGTGGAGGGTATGAATGATGAGTTAATGAATAGCATTAATTCGCTGGTAGATGATAAGGGACATGCTGCGGTAAGTGAAAGATGTAGCATGCTTATTGAAAATGGATGCCAATTGGACTTTGTGGGTTTTCCATATGCACAGCGTGCAGGGTGCGAAGCCTTTAAAGAAAATCTTGATTTAATTGATCCAAGATTGGCAGATGTTGTAGAAAGAATGCTATGGAATCACTTCTTTGAACATTTTCCGAAGAATGATCTTTCGGACGTAACGAAGTATTTAGTCGAGACAAATCCTTGTAATCTTACCAGACCGGAGATAAAGTATCCGTATATGATTAAGTCGTTTCTGTATGCTGCATATTGTGGGATGACAGCATCTACATTATGGAATGGAGAAAGTCAAGTGAATGGTGGATTTATTAAGGTGAGTGCAGAAGGTGAAGTGTTGGCTCATTATGCACTTGAATCAGATGCTTTTAAATCCTATTTATATGATAATTGCTATTTGGAATACCCATCGACAGACGAAGGGCATGGTAACTATGCAAAAGTGTACAAAGAGGGAGAAGAGTTTTTTTTCAGACTAAATTTTCAAATTAGATATAGATAATAGCAGGAGGTCAAAATGGAAAAGAAGGTATTATATGACTTGTTGGATAAGGCAAGTGCTGATAGTAAAAAGTCCTTAAATAAAGAAGAACAGAAAAAGTATAGGTCAATATTGTTTGAAGCGTTAAAGGAGGAGGGAATTAATGATGAAAATGGTAAGCGTCAGACATAATACGTATTGACAGCTACGGCGCCTTCGATCATTTAATGCTGCATTTTGCAGTCATTAAAGAGCTCCAAGGCATCATGCTTTTCATCGCATCTTCGTTTTTCAGATAGTTGCTACCTGGTGCCAGCATCAACAGACACTGCAGGTACATAAACGGATCCAAACCATTAGCTTTGGCAGTTTCCACCAGAGAATAAACACAAGCACTGGCATCGGCTCCCTTAGGCGAGCCTGCGAAAATCCAGTTTTTTCTACCTATCGAAAATGGTCTAATGCTGTTTTCGGCAACATTATTAGAGATTGAGCAGTTGCCATCCTCCAGGTAAGTTTCCAGTTTCGCTTTGTTATCAAGTGCATAGGCCATGGCCATGCCAAGCTTACTCTTTGGCAGTGTTTTACCAATATTATCATCAATGTATTGCCAGAACGCATCAAGAACAGGCCGCTCATGCTTCAGCCGAGCTTCCTTGCGCTCTTTAGAGTCCATATGCTTGAACTTCTTCTCCCACTCGAAAAGCGCACTGCAGTATCGGAATCCAATCTCCGCCAGTGTTTCAACAGATCCTTTGCTCTTTACAGTTATTGCATCCTTGAATCGTCTCCTGACATGAGCCCAACATAGGCATCGCTTCACGGTTTTCAGTCTGTTGTATCCAGAGTGTGATTGTCAATAAAAAAGTCCCAAAAATAGCGGAGAAAATTCCCCACTTTATTTACCCGGGAAAAAGCACCGCTATGGATGCTTTTTCCAGTTTTTTACTGTCTTTTTACACCATGGGTAATACGCCATGCCATAATTCATAATCAGGAATTGCGATATCATTCTTCATAAGCAATAATTCCAGCTCTTTATTACGCTGTTTGAGCAGTTCAGCTTTTCTTTGCTCATCATCAAGCATATCTCTCAGTATATCCGCCGCTTCTATCGCTTCGTTTCGTGTCAGCCTGTTTTCTTTCATCTCATAAATCCCCGCTTTCTTCGGTCTCTTCCATTTCGCTCAAACCTTCCTTTGTTCCATTTCCTGAACTCTCTTTTTTCGGTCTGCCCCGCCGTTTCACAGCGCTGATCCGTTCCCGTTCTTTCATCCGGTAGCTTTCACCTTCTATAGTTATAAAGCTGCAGTGGTGCACAAAACGGTCAAGAATGGCCGTTGCCAGTACCGGGTCAAAAAGAATGCTCCCCCATTCATCAAACTGCTTATTGGAAGTAATGATGGTAGAGGCTGTCTCGTATCTTTTGGAAATCACTTCATAAAGATCGTCCACATTTGTCTGGCCCAGCTTCTTGAGCCCAAACTCATCAATTACCAGCAGATCCGGTGAAATGTATTTCTTCAGTTTCTGGCGGAAAGAGTTGTCCGCACGGGATATGTATAAATCCTCCATCATTTCCGAAAGCGTGGTGAACAGCACCGTGTACCCCTGTTCAATCGCTTTTATGCCAAGTGCGATGGAGAGATGAGTCTTACCGGTTCCGGGAAGTCCGATAAAAGCTATATTTTCTTTTTTCCGGATAAACTCGCAGGTCCCAAGGGCATAGATGACCTGACGGTTCAGGCAGGGCTGCCATGAAAAGTTGAATTCTTCCATTGTTTTATGCTGGGGCATGCGCGAACGCTTCATCCGATCGTTACGTCTGTTTCTTGAGCGGTTAAGATTTTCATCATTTATGAGCAGTTCAAGAAATTCGATATAGGACATCTGTTCCTTTGCTGCCTGTTGGGCCCGCATATCCGCTGTTTGGAGAATTCCGGCAAGATGGAGCTTTTTTATCTTTTCCTGTAAGGAATCATTCATGGGAGATCACCCCCAGTCCTGTCATTTGACGGTAATCCGACAGTTTCCTGATTTTGCTTCTTCCTTCCATGGACAGTTCCTGTTCATCCTCCAGTGGAAGATGGTACAGACCGCTTTCACAGATCTTTTTTACTGCCCGGTAGGTAATGTTTCCATAATGGCATGCCCTTTGGCAGGCCTTGTCTACGGCATCCTCCCCATATTTTTTTCGGAGTGCCAGGATACCGGAAATGCTCCGGTAATGATGGCACTGGTACATCTCCGTATCCTTAAATGCTTCCAGAAATGCCAGCGCGCCTGTCCCCACCTGTGCCATTTTTTCGCGATAGCTTGACAAAAGCTCCTCCTGTGTTATTGTTTTGGTAGATGGGTAATGACTCTTATCCGTCACATGTTCGCCCTTTGCATTCCCGCACAGACTGTGGAGGGCGATCTCTTTTCCGGCATGGTAGATTTTCAATAAATGATTCACTTCGATGACATCCACTTCCATTCCGATATAAGTGTAAGGCACGGAATAATAATTGCCGTCATGAACGATATGGCAGTCTGTCCTTACGGTGGCGGCCCCGGATTTTGAAAAGAGAAAGTCCTGCGCAGGAAGCGGCTTTAAATATGCTTTTTCTGTCTCAAGATATACGGTTTCCGGTTTTCGGCTTGTAGTCCCGTGTATCCGACGGTTTGCCGTTTCTTTCAGCCATGACAGGAGAAACCGCTTTGCTTCTTCGATTTCTTTAAAATCCCGTCCCTTAAAGCAGTTTTCTTTTACGTATCTCACGTTCGATTCTACTTTCCCTTTATCGGTTGGTGTGTATACCCGGCACGGATTGGGAAGGAAGCCATAGTGCCCGGCAAAAGCGGCATAGGTGCGCTGCACGGTCGGCTCATAAAAGTCTGCCTCAACGATAGCAGCCTTTAAGTTGTCGATCTTTACGGTCTGGGGAACTCCGCCAAAGTACCGGAATGCCTCTGTGTGGCACCGGATGAAGGTCTGCACGCTCTGATCCAGAGTAACAGCAACGTACATGTAGCGGGAGTAGCTCAAAGACATGACAAAGATCCATGCTTTGCGCGGTGTTCCATTTACTCTCAAGGTTCCGATATAACCGAAATCTACCTGTGCCTCTTCGCCCGGCAGGGAATGCAGCACCATGTAGGCGTGAGGCTGGGATTTCCTTATTTTTTTCACATAATCGCGCAGGGTGGTATAACCGCAGGCAACGCCGAACTCTTTTTGCAGATCCTGGTGGATGCGGGTAATGGACAATTCCTTGGATAACTGGATTTCTATGTATTCCTTGTATTCATCCAGCATGGACGGCCAGGTTCCCTCCTGTGTTTCCTGTGGCAGCTCCTTTCCCTGCGTTTCTTCTCTGAGCACTTTGCGTACTGTTTTTCTGTCAATGCTAAGCATCTTCCCAATCTGGGTTTTGTTGTATCCTTTCTGATACAGAGTCATGATTGTAGTTTTCATGTCTACCTCCAGCATAATAAAATTTTCCTCCTTATGGGGAGAGTCCTTTGTTACGCTTTCAGTATAACTTGGTCTTTACGTTAGGCATAACAAGGTGGGGAATTTTCTCCGCCAAAAGTGGGTATTTTTATTATGCCATTCACATCCAGAGTAATCATCAGTATGCAGATATCCGTCATATCCATCCAAATACTTGGCGGCATACTCTCCGGACCGGCCAGGTGCGTATCTAAATACCCTAATCGGGTGGATACTGTCTGATCTATTTGCCATGACCCACATGTAAGATTTGGTTTGGTTCTTCCTGCCAGGTTCCTGCAGTACTTGAATTGGAGTCTCATCCATGTGAAGGTGCTTTTCAGTCAAAAGCTGCTTGTTCATATAATCAACAATTGGTGACAACCATGACTCAGATGACTGCAGGATCCAGTTGGATAATGTGCTCTTGGTAAGATTAAGGCCCATTGCCTTCCAGTCTTTCTCCTGTCTGTTTAACGGCACACTCTGCACATACTTCTGGTACATCGTATACGCTATGCTCGATGCTGAAGCATATGAGTGCGGCAATACAGGTGCTGGTACCTTTGGTTCAATAAATGCTGTCTTACCGGTTCTGACTTTACAAGCGGGACATTCGCATGTTTCTTGGTATATGTTTAATACACTCAGCTGAGCAGGTACGAAATTGATCTCTGAACGAACGAACTTCTTACCGACATTCTTAATCTTACCACCACAGGCAGGGCATCCCTGACCGTCAGTGTCGAGCGAATAGATCATTTCCTTAACAGGCAGATTCTCAAAGAAGCTCTTGCGCTTGTAGCCAGCTCTTGTCTTCTTGAGTGGCTGCTCAAAAACCTCTGGTTCTACAGCCTTCGGATCAGCATATGTTTCTGCCTCGTTAAATAAATTTTCAGCCACCTCCTGGATTACAAGTTGACCATCCAGGACGACGGCTGATTTCTCTGTTTTACGACCATATAGTTTTTGTGTAAGATAAGTAACCTGTTCTGTTAATTGAGTTATTTGTTCTGTAAGCTGCTGGTTGGTTTTGCTGAATTCGGCAAGAGCACGATCCTTGTTTTGGATCATCTCCATAAGCATGTTTACATCAATGTTTTGCACTGCCATTACTTAACCAACCCGTCATATTTTCTGGAATTATTATACCATAAAACGGACTGTAAGAGAAGCTTGTAATGCAGATATTTCAGTGCTTTTGCGACTTTTATAATTGTCTGGCAGTCACTGTTGGGATGGCTGTTTTTTGCTCAACACTAAGACCTTCCAGAAGCCATCTATATTGCTGGATCGTGAGTTCTCGCACATCCTCTTCTGAGCGTGGCCACTGGAAACTGCCACCCTCGAGCCGTTTGTACATGAGCAAAAATCCATCGCCTTCCCAGTGCAGCACTTTTATACGATCGCGCTTTCTGCCGCAGAATATGAAGATTGCCTGAGCAAAAGGATCGAGTTTAAACTGCTGCTGTACAAGAGTTGCCAACCCATCTATTTGCTTACGCATGTCTGTATACCCACATGCTACGTATATTTTTGTTCCTGCCGGTAGTTGGTTCAACATTGTGCTTTCAAGGTCGCAACTATGGCAGAGATTGTTGACTGATTTGCACCGTTAAATATTTCAACGCTAATATCGTTAAGCCTGATCACTGCACAGACTCCTGGCTCAGCTGACTGAACAGACGATATAGCAGGTGCTGTTAGCTCTGCGAAAACAGGCTTGCTATTATTACTGGCTACTCTTAGTGCAAGAGCCTCGCTTCTGATTACTCGCAGCCAATAGTAATAACGCGATTCTTTTACATTATTCGAGCGGCACCACTGGCTTACTGGCAGTCCACTTTCGCGACAAGCCGTGATAATTTCTTTCCACTCGCTTACTACTGCATCGTGTTGTATCTTTCGCATATGCCTGATCCTCCGAACTGAGACTTTGTTTTCTTTGTAAGTCTTTGCAACACTTGTAAAGACTCACAAAGACTTCGCTTTGTCTTCAGTTATAGAGAATCTCATTTCTTCGTTTCTGTGTAAATCCGTCGTTTATCGGACGCTTACTGAAAATGTATATTTCATTACCTCCGGAATCAGATTTAAAAGTGCCAATACATTTGCAACTTGGTGTTGTGGATTGCAAAATGAAACGCAATTGGCAGCATATGAGTATTTGACAAAAAGTCGTGCTTTCAACAGTTTGGAAAATGCAGTTAAACTTAGATTTGCATTGATGGTAATAGCTTATTTCATATCAGAGCAAAATAGCAATCAAATTATTGTTTGTGATTTGTTTCATAGTATTGTAGATTATTCACTAAAAAAGGACGGGAAACGATTATCTGATGTCGGAAAAATATTCCAGCACAATTTCATGAATGAATTGAAGTATAGTGCGAAATTGCCTGTTATTGAAGAATTTGGTTTTTCCCAAGAATATACCGTAGCACTAATGGAATTTCTGAATCAAGCGGTTGAAGAGATTTCCCCAAAAGGTGATGAAGAAATAACAAGAAGGAACATATTAAGGGATTGGGTAAGAAAGAATAGTGCAGTAAATGGATTGTCAGATAAAAAGAATGAAAATATCCCAAAAGTTGAGTCTGAAAAGCAGGACGTTTGTAATTCGGGTTTAGATTCAAAAGGAATTATATCGGCAGGAGAAAAGCTGGAGTTTAAAGGACCACTTGCCAAAAAAATCATGGAATTTGCAATGAAGGTTGACGTGTACGAGCAAAGTTTGCAAAAGCTTTCAGATGAAGTTAAGCAAAAAGAAAAAGAACTTGCAAAATGTAAGATGCAAGTAGAAAAAACGGAGGAATTGTATAAATCAAGCAGTGAAGAAAATGCCGAATTGCGTTCCAGACTCCAACAATTAACAGAAGAAATGTCGGAATTGAAAAACAGGGAAAAGGAACTTCAAGACAGAATTAGTCGTCAATCATCAGTAATAGACATTATAGATGAAGACAAGGATCGTTCGATAGTAGAGTTTAAAAACCAAATAGCATCTGCATTAAAGAAAACATATGATGAGTTTGTAATTGCTTTGACAATGGATATGACAGTGGATCTCGGACTTAACATGAGAGATTCATTGGACGATGTATTCAGAAAACTGAAAAAGCAAGGTATTGATATTGAGGGGAGATAATTATGGCTGTTCAATCAAGTTGGTATGGGATTGATTTCGGCACTACAAATAGTGCAGCATCCAGCATGACAGGAGATACGAAGGAAACAGTTAGGCAGATTAATTATGGAGATGATGAGGGAAGACCTTTTCCTTCATTAGTTGCTATAAATAAGGAGACTGGTGAAGTTATTACCGGTCGAGAGGCGAAGACACACAGAAATGAATTAGAAGGAGAGTATGTATACTTTTCATCCATTAAATCAATTATCGCTAATGATGTATCGTATGAGATTGCCGGAAAAAAGTGGACACCAATAGATATTGCTGCCGAGATATTTAAGGGGTTGAAAGAGAAAATAGGTCGAGAAAGAACATGCAGAGAAGCGATTGTAGCAGTTCCGGTAGGTTTCACTGCAGATAAAAAACGTAATCTTCGTGAGGCTGCAAGAAGAGCAGGTATTGATGTGAAAATGTTCGTGAGTGAACCAACTGCAGCATATTGCAGTAACTATGCTGCATTGAGAAGTTATCATCATGTAGCGGTATTCGATTGGGGTGGTGGCACTTTGGATGTCGCTGTTCTGGAAATTGAAGGTGGACGAGTATATGAACTGGCTACAGAGGGAATGCAGATAGCAGGAGATGATATAGATTTGAAGTTGGCCAGAAAAATGCATTTGGAATTTTGTAAACAAAAAGGAATTGCAAAGGCATTTGAAGATATCGACGTTGTTTCAAAGGATATACTGATAGGACGATGTGAAGATGCAAAAATAGAACTAAGTGACGATGAGGATTATGCAAGAATCAATCTGAATAATTATGATGAACTTGGAACAGTAAGAGGTATGATTGAGTATGAGCAATTTAGTGAATTGATTGAGCCGGAGATAAACAAGGCTATGTTTTGTTTGAAATCTGCTATTGAAAAATCAGGACTAAATCGAGCTAATATTGATTGTATCTTATGTGTTGGTGGTTCAAGTAAACTTCGACCTTTAAAGGAGAGACTAATTAGTGAATATGGTGCAGATATGTTGTTCTATCCTAAAATGGTAATGTGGGATATTGCAAAAGGGGCTTCATTAATAAGTATGTCATCAGGAACATATGGATTGAATCAAAACTTGGGACTTATGTTAAGTGATGGAGAGTTCTATACATTACTTAATAAAGGCCAATTACTTCCGTGCAGAGAAAAGAAGATAAGTGTTGCATTGGTTACGGATGAAAAGTTTGCAAAATTTGTATTTACGGATTCGAAAGATGAAAAGTTGCGTTCGTTTGTACAAAATGTAAAAGTGCCAGCAGGTGGTTTTTATGAGGAACAGTTTGTGCTGTCCTGCTTTATTGATGATGACAATTTGTTTAGATTAAAGGTTCAAAGCAGCCAATTTATGAAAACAATTTTACATACATGGACATATGATAAGCTTAAAGTTTTCTATGATTTGGAAGGAAGGTAACAATGGGAGAGAGTAATATTTCATTTGCCAGCAATGTTAACATTATCACATCTGATCCTGGTAAAATGAAGAGTGGTGATCAGCAGTTCTTTTCGAAGATTTCTGATTTTTATGCATTGTGTAAGTTGCGTGAAATAAATGGGGGAACCTTAAACTCAAGAATGTATGTATTCAAATCTTGGCAGAAAGAGATTTTGTGCGGAGAGTATGGATTTTCTGTAAGAAGGACAGATGATAAAATACAAGCACATAATCAAGAGATGGAAAAGTCTTATGGATATTCTGACTACGACGAAGAACAATTGTTTCCACTGATAGACGAGATGTATCTTAATTACAATGGCTCGGTGTGGCAGACAAAATCTGATAGGTTTTGGTGGGATAAGGGGAAAGGACTGTTTGACTATTCAGGAAATGCTGGAATAAGTTTGTGGAAACCGGTGAATCAACAAGTAGGTAATGTACCTGTTAGTGGAGGGGGAACTTTATTTACTTCATATATAAGTCAAGAAGTTGAGAGGATTCAGCAAGCAGAGGGGATGTTTGTCCCTGTCTCAGAAGCGGATTTATCAGAATTAGATGAAAAAGATCCGTACTATTATATCTATCACAAAACAGCCGGAGTTAGTGATGTTGAAACAGTCGATATCAAAAACCGAGAAGCAGATTTATATCTTCAAAAGTATACGTTATATAGTGCTTTTGAGGAAGTTGAGCAGGATGTGATTATTCGTGCAGGTGTACAGGAAAACATTTTTGTTGATGCGGGTCCCGGAACAGGCAAGACATATACGCTGATGAATAAATTGGAGTATATGATAGATGAGTTGGAAGTAGAACCTGAGTCTATAATGGTTCTCTGTTTTACAAATGCAGCAGTAGCTGAAATAAAAAAGAGGAAAAATGATGCAATAACTGCCGGAATAAGCAGAGGAATAAGAAATGTTGATGTGAGAACGTTTCATTCGTTTGCATGGTGGTTAATTAATGTATATAACACCGAGATGCAAGATGAACCGGGATGGCAAGAAATTGATATGAGGTCATTAAGTTATGACGGAAGTATTATTCGAGCAACTCAGATTATACATAAATATCCGGACATTATATTAGGTGGATGGCAACATTTTATTGTTGATGAAATTCAGGATTTGACAGATGTAAGGGCAAGATTAGTATTAGAAATTATTCGTGGATGTATAGAAGTTGGATGCGGAGTGACGGTGCTGGGAGATTCATGCCAAGCAATATATGATTATAATCAGCAAGAGGTATCTGTTCCAATGACATCTACGAAGTTTTATAAGATGTTATTTGAACTGCTGTATAAAAAAGCATCTATGTACAAACTGGGCATAAATCATAGACAAACATCTGAACTGATATGTATGACGCAAGGGCTTAGAGAAGCGATTCTTAATGAAAAGATACCTGAAATGAAATCTGAAGTAAAAAAAATGTTTGATAGCATGGGACAGTTCAGTGGAAGAAATATATCTGATAATATTGGGGAAAGCTTTTTGGAGGGACTTGCCGGGGATGGTAAAGTGTGTTTGCTTTGCAGAAATAATGGTCAAGTTCTTAGATTATCATCTCAACTTAGAAAAAGAGGCGTTTCGCATATTGTTAATGCATATGACCATGATAAATGTTTTGCATCATGGGTAGGTGCGGTTTTCTTTGATTTTGGAAAGCAACAAATATCAAGAAATGAGTTTATCGAACGGTATAATATCAGAACTTTTGATGTATTTACAAATGCAGAAGAGGTATGGGACAGATTAGCAACATTATTGCGTAAACGAGATAATCTTCTTTTGGGAGTAGAAGAGATTATTGCAGCGATATATTCGTCACAAGCCGATGATCCTGTATTTCATAACTATTCAGAATCAAAGATTATAGTATCAAATATTCATAGAGCAAAGGGACGAGAATATAACAGTGTAATTGTTGATCAAAACTTTGTTAAAGGGCTTATGGGTACTAAGAAAACAGATATCGGAGAATTTAAAACCTTATATGTTGCAGTAACCAGACCTAAAATTGGTTTATATACAGCACATTTAATAAATAGCGATATCAGAATTTGGCAAATTTTTAAGACAGGAAGTAAGAGATGGGTTAAATTTGTTGATAAAGTGCTTAAGTATATGGAAGTTCGAAGTTCAGATATAGATAAGACTTCTTTTCTTGAAATCGGTACTGATATCCAGAAATACATAATTAATAATATCAAAACAGGAGATGAAATTATTCTTCGTAAAAGTAAGGCGAATGAGATTCTTAGATACAGTATTTATCACGTTAATTCCGGCCGAGAACAGAGAATTGGTGATTTGAATTCATTGTTTTTGAATGATTTGGAGGCCATGATTGAAACTGATGATAGCTGTCAATGGCCTAAAGAGATAAGAGAATTATATGTAACAGATGTGTTTACTCATTTGCTACCGGATAATACCGGAAGAATTCTATGGAATTGGGTTGATTTTTGTGGAATTGGTCACCTTATATATGATGTTTATTAGGAGGAAGACATGGGTTTTACTGAATATTATGATGCCAGAAATATTATTACTGAAATAATATCAAAGGATTTATTGGGACCGGTTGAAGAAAATGAAGTGATTTGCGGCGATCGTCCATTGGATTATTACATTTTAGGAAAACTATATCCTATTGATACACAAGCGGATATTTTGCTTGGAATGTCATCCGAAGACTGTGGAGAATTAGATGAAGAAAATACAATCTCTCTATGTAATGGAAAGAATCCATCATCATTTGGGGTGTCAGTTGCAATAAAGAAAGAAAAAAATATTTTTTGTGTAAGAGGTAGAGCAGCGCGCTATGAAAAGAAAGATTTTTCTGAAATAAAGGAAGAATTAGCGCTGGAAGAAACAGAAAAGAATCTGAAGCAGGATTACTGGAAAAGAGAAGTACTGCCATACATTGAGGAAAATGTAAATGTCGATAAGTTAGAAATAGGTAAAGCGTTAAAAATTCTTGTTACCGATGGATTGGAAATAAGAGTGTTGCTTCATCGAATTATGAAAGACGGTGCACGCATTGTTACAGTTACTATGACAAACACAAATCAAAGTAATGGGGATTTCAGACAGGAGTCAGCGTATTCGTTTTTTCAACCAGAAATTGAAATATACGAAAATGAGCCGAATACTTTGGCAGAGTTAGCGTACAAAATAGGTATGACAACTGATGAGGAAATAAATGAGCTTAACATGTTATACCATGAAGTCAAAAACTATGCATCAGGACATGGGTGCGCTGTTGAAGTAAATGAAGTTGATGGGTTAAAACATGTATATTCCAGATTTTTGCCGGAATATGAAGTAAAGCAAATGAAGCCATCCACAAATTTCAGTGGAAAAATTCTTTCGATGAAGTATTTGTCAGAAGCTTCTGTTAATGAAATAAAGAGCGGTCTTATGTCGCTTGTAAATGAATATGAAAAATGGATAGATGAACAGGAACAGAAGATTACTTCTTTACAAAAAGAATTTCATCTTTCAGCAAAAACGAACTTAGAAAAGTGTAGAAAGACATGTAAACGCATTAAAAAATCGATAGATTTTATGGCGGATGAGAAAGTATATAGAGCTTTTTCGCTCGCTAACAGAGCGATGTTTGAGCAACGAAAAGCGATGTTAGTAAGAAGCGGAAAGTACGAATCTGATGATAGCATATGTTGGTATCCGTTTCAGTTAGCTTTCTTTGTTCAAGAAATATGTTCTTTTGCGGATCCGACAGGGGAAGAGCGAAAGGATGTAGATTTACTTTGGTTTCCAACCGGTGGTGGAAAAACAGAAGCATATTTAGGGATTGCTGCTTTTGTCATTTTTTTGAGACGTTTACGAAAAGGTGCTGACGGTGATGGGGTGACGGTACTTATGCGTTATACAATGCGCCTACTTACATTTCAGCAGTTTGAAAGAGCATCTTCGTTAATATGTGCTTGTGAATCAATCAGGAAGAAGGAGCATATTGCCGGAGGAGAGATTGGTATAGGCTTATGGGCAGGTCAGGCGCTGACTCCTAATAAGATAGAAGACGCAGAAAAAATATTAAAAGGAGGGGAACCGGGAGATTTTGGATATGAGATTGGTAATCCGGTTCAGATTAGCAGATGCCCTCATTGCGGAGCTCCTATTACAGCTGAGAACTACTCATGCAATAAGCAAGAAAGCCGTATGCTTATTAAATGCTCCTCTGAGAAGTGTGAATTTAAAAACGGTCTTCCAATCTATCTGATTGATGAGGAAATATATAAATACACTCCTACATATATCGTTGCTACAATTGACAAGTTTGCACAGGTCGCATTAAAAGAAGAATGTGGTAGTTTGTTTGGATTAACAAAGAAGTATCCACCGGAATTGATTATTCAGGACGAATTACATTTGATATCAGGACCGCTAGGAACCATTACGGGACTATATGAGGCTGCGATCAGCAAACTATGTAATCGAGAAGACGTAGGTGTAAAGGTCATAGCTTCTACTGCAACAATACGAAATGCCAAAGAACAAATACTTGGATTATATGCAGCAGGATATACACAATTTCCGCCACAAGGGATAAATATTAATAATTCATTTTTTGCAGAATTGTCTCAGGCAGATGAAAAACCTGCAAGAAAATATTTGGGGTGTATGGGAATTGGCACCAGTCCGACAACTATGATGATTCGAGTAATGGCATCGTTGCTTTTTGCAACAAGGTATCTGAGCGAGCAAGAAGAGTATTCAGAACAGGTAATTGATGCGTATTGGACTTTGACATCATACTTCAATACTCTTCGAGAACTGGGCGGTGCAATCATTAGGGTAGTAGATGACATTCAAGACAGATTTGTTTATCTGCAGAATTCTAAGTTTGATAAATTATATCCGATGACTGCAAAAAATCAAAGATACACAAAATATAAAGAACTTACAAGTCGAGAGAAGAGTGAGGATATTGGAAAGGTAGTACAGGAAGAACTGCCAATTCCTTTCAAGAGAGATAATTCGACACATCCTTATGATTTTGTGTTGTCATCAAATATGATTTCGGTCGGCGTTGATGTAGGTAGATTAGGGTGCATGGTTGTAGTGGGGCAGCCCAAAACTACAGCTGAATATATTCAGGCGACCAGCCGTGTGGGAAGAGAAAATCCGGGATTGGTTATAGCAACATATAATCAGGCGAAGTCCAGAGACCGTTCACATTATGAAACATTTACTCAGTATCATGCCTCATTCTATAAATTCGTAGAAGCAACAAGTATAACTCCTTTTGCAGACAGAGCAAGGGATAGAGCATTGCAAACCATGTATGTAATTCTTTGCAGATATACGGTACCGGGACTGTTTAAGGATAAAGATGCTATTAATTACTCAAGAAGTATGCCGGGAGTAAGTGCAGTACGAGACTATATTTTTGACTATGTAAAAAGAGTGGATCCTGATGAACTTGATAACGTTAAAAGAGAAATAGATGATATTGAGGAAGAATGGGAAAACCGATGTGCACATCAGGAAAAATTTGTGTATAAGAGAGGAAAGTTCACCAAGGAGAGTGAATGTTTGTTTGATGCTGATTATGAAGAAGATAGCAGATTTAGAGTGCTAAATACCATGAGAAGTGTTGAAACCAGCGTCCTGGTTACTACAAAGGAGTGATAATATGCCGCCTAGAATAAAAAGACAGAATGTATCTGATTATATAAAAAAAGCAGGGGAAATAAGAAGATCTCAGACCGTGTCAACATACGGCAGTGGTGCACTTGTTGATTTTCCACGACTTTCCGGAATAATGGCAGGAATTGATTATTGGAAGGTTACGGATGGAAGGCTTCCCGATGACGCTCAATTCCAGGAAAGAAATTTGCAAAAAATGCTGGGAAAAGATTTCTTTGTTCAGGTATCAACTGATGAACATGCAGAGAAAAAGTTTTCTATCCCGGTGTACAGATTTCCAAGTTACTACTATTGTCCGGAATGTCATGAATTAGATTACTATTTTAAAATACGCAAACCTGAAAGTAATAATACAGAATACAATAAGCCATTGTATTGCAGTAAATGTAAGACTTCGGATGGTAAACCGATAGCATTGATTCCATCTCGATTTGTAGTTGCATGTCCTAACGGACATATTGACGAATTTCCATATAGTTGGTGGGTACATAGAGGAACAGACAAGCAATGTGATGGTTCTCAGCTTTTCCTTGAGTATAAAGGAAATACTGGAGGATTGGACAGTATTGTAATTCGATGTAAGTGTGGTGCTACAAAATCAATGGCAGGTTGTATGGATAAAAATGCACTTATTTCTTATAAGTGTAAAGGGTATATGCCTTGGCTTGGTTTTAATGAAGAAGGTAAACCATGGTATAGGGAACCACAAAATTGTAATGCAACAATGCGAACCATGCAACGCAGCGCAAATAATGTGTATTATCCGGTAACACAAAGTGCCCTTACTATTCCGCCATGGAGCTCAAAAATACAGAAAACGCTGCAACGATATGATGATATACTGTTAGCTATTTTTGAATTGGATGATGAAGGACTAATAGAAAAAATGCTTATAAAGCATTATGAACAAAAGAAGGATGTATATCGGTGCGGATATGAGCAGTTTAAAAAAGAAGCATTGCTGAAGTATAGAGATAAAGATACGAGAGAGATAACAGAGGAAGTATTAAGGCTGGACGAATATGCCGCTTTTTGCGATAAAGATAGAAATGAAGAGAATGATTTCTTCAGAACAAAGAGCAGTGAAGTTCCTGAGGAAATTCAAGAATATATCGAAGCAATAAAGATTGTAAGCAGATTACGAGAGGTTAAAGTGTTAAAGGGCTTTAGAAGAATTGAACCTACTCACGAACCTGATCCCAAAATAAGAGCAGAAAAAGGAATATTCGATAGGGACTTTACGCCGATTTCTAAGCAAGACTATAATTGGCTTCCTGCTATTCAGATGTTTGGAGAGGGCATATTTATTCAATTTAAAGAAAGTGCTGTAGAAGCGTGGGAGAAACAATATGGTGAACGTTATAAGTTGTTGGCTGCGCGGAACCAAAATTCATGGATAGGAAATAATATGTTTGATGAAAATCGTCCCAGGTACATCTTATTACATACCATAGCACATTTATTGATTAGACAGTTTACTGCGCAATGCGGTTATGAGTCGGCATCTTTACGAGAAAAGATATATTCGACATTTTGTGATTCCGATGAAAAGATGTGTGGAATTCTCATTTATACATCGGCAACAGATAGTGACGGAAGTTTAGGAGGATTGGCACGAGAAGGCGAAGGTTATAGATTAACCAATACCATCTTTTCAATGCTTGAAAATGCAACTTGGTGTTCAAATGATCCTATATGTGTTGATTCCAGAGGACAGGGATTTAAGAGTTTAAATTTTGCTGCGTGTCATGCTTGCGGATTACTTCCTGAAACAAGTTGCGAATCGGCAAATTGTTTATTAGACAGAGCGGCAGTGGTAGGAACACCGGAAAACAGAGAAATGGGATTTTTCTCAAAATTATTATAGAGGTGACAAAATGGCAAAAATGATACCATCCTTTATTGAAAGAAATGATCCAAGGAGAACGGGAGAATACATGGTCTATGATTGGTTGTCGAAGGAAGATATTCCTGGAGTTGTGTTTTATTCACATCCACAGAACAATCATGAAAAGAAGACGATGAGTGAAGTGGATTTTCTGTACATATGCGCTAATGGTATTTTGTGTATAGAAGTAAAGGGTGGTGTTATTCAAAAAAAAGAAACCAAATGGAAGAGCATCAATAAAAAGGGACAGGAATTTGATATACAGGATCCTTTTTGGCAATCTCACGGATGTATGAAAGCAATTGCTTCAACATTAGAAGGTACATATGGAAAGAAATCTATAGAGAGTAGATTTTGTGTGGGATGCGCGGTAGTATTCCCTGAATGTATAGCTGAATGCGAAGGTGATAGTGTAATTAAAGATGTGATGTTTGATGGAAGAAATGAGGTTTCTTTATTTGGGGACTTTTTGCTGAAAAGTCTTCGATATTGGTCTGATGATTTATATAAAAAACAGAGTAAAAGAACAATTTCTATGAATGCAGAACAGATTGAACAGATAGTTACATTGTTTGAGGCTGATTTCTGCGCAGTACAATCTATGAAATTACAAATTGACACATCATATAATGAAATGCTGAGATTAACAGAAGAGCAATATGATGTTTTAAGCAGTATAGATGATAATGCCAGAGCTTTTGTATATGGTGCTGCCGGAACCGGAAAGAGTTTGTTGGCGGTTGAAAAATTAAAAACCACTATGTGTAAGAATAGGCAAGTTGCCTACATATGTTTTAACAATAATATGGCATCATATGTCAAAGAGAATGTCAAAGTGGTTGAAGGTTCTTACATCGGAACATACCATGCTCTATTGGGAGAGTATATAGCTAATAGTCATGAACTGGAACTAGAAGAGTTGAATGAAGTCTTCATTGAACAAAAAGTGGTACCTAAAAGGATATTTGATTTAATAATAGTTGATGAAGCTCAAGATATTCTTTCTGAAAGTACAATGCGCTGTCTGGATTCATTTGTTAAGCAGGGATTAAATTCGGGGGAATGGATATTTTTTGCAGATCCTAATCAGGATATATTCCTAAAAGGGAATTATTTCTCAGATACGGTAAAAGCAATAAAAGAAAAGTATAATCCTTGTATGCTCAGACTGTTAAAAAACTGCAGAAATACAGCACAGATAGCTCGTCGTAATTCAATGTTGACAAGTATTCCACCGTCAAAGTATATGCAATTAACAGGACCCGAAGTGAGAGCAATAGAGTTTGATACAAAAGCTGATTTTGTGGAGAAGCTTGATAAAGAAATAAGAAGTCTTATGGCAGGAGGAACCTATATTAAGGATATTATCATTCTCTCACCGAAAAAATTTGAAAACTCAATGCTTTCGGAAACAAGGACATTAGCTGATACAGAACTTGTAGAAGTAAGAAGTTTTAAAGGCTTAAAGAAAACTCAATTAAATTATATGACGGTTCAGTCCTTCAAGGGTTTGGAACGAAAAATTGTATTCTATGTCGACATTGATGGGTTTGAGAGTATGAATAACAGGAGAATAAATTATGTTGCAATGTCTCGTGCACAAATTATGCTGTATTATTTTTATCCGAAATCAATGAAGGGTGAGTATGAAAGTAGAATACTAGAAGGGATGGAAGTATTATCCCAATAGACTTGCTGTGAATGGAAAAAGAACAGACGACATCAATTGTAAGAAGTATCTTTTCAGAAATGCTTTTTTTGAAAGGAAAATCAACAATAAGACATGCTTCTTTGTATGAGAAGCAGAATGAAAGGCACATAAGTTTGAAGCTACAAATTCGTTTTAAGGAAAGAGATTGGCTTATGAGGCGGAAAAATATGTCAGATTTCAATGTTTTGAAAGAATATTACATAAGATATCTAAAGCAGGTGCGGGGCAACTCGGATAGTTCGGTAAATCATTATATTGGGGCTTTGCAGACAATATCCAAGTTCCTTGTTGAAAGAGGGAAGCTTGTAAGCACAATATATGAAATTGACAATATCGGAGAATTGGAGATTATAAGGGAGTATCTATATCAACAACCTGATTTCGTGGAAAAGAATGAACGTGGGCGAAGGATGTATAGTGCAGGGTTGAATAATTACATTCGATTTGCAGAAGGAATAGAATTCGAAGAATCTGGAGAAAGAGTCAGGATTCTTGATTTTGCAGTTCCTGTTGGAGAAAATGTAAATATTCAAACAACAGGGTGGCGAAGAAACGGAATAATTAAAAAACAGGCAATTGAAATCGCTCAATATAAGTGTGAAGTAGATTCAGGTCATGTTACCTTTATCGCTGCGGCAACAATGAAACCATATATGGAAGGGCATCATGCTGTACCAATGAAAGCACAGGGTATGTTTAATGTTAGTCTGGATGTATATGCAAACATTGTCTGCTTGTGCCCAATCTGCCATCGGTTGCTTCATTATGGAGAACTGTCACAAAAGAAAGAAGCATTGGAACAAATCTATATTGCCAGAGATGACAGATTACAAAACAGTGGTATTAGACTTAACAAAGATCAATTCTTAAGTATTGCAGAGTAGATATTTCTAATTAAGAACTAATTTAAATTGCAATAAAATAGGAAATAAATTTTCCACTTATCTATTTTATATAGTCAGGTGTTTACATGCGTTATATTTAAAGAAATGCTTGAAAAACTCATGATTTAGGGCTTGACATTATAGGAAGGAGGGCTATTTATGTCAGAAAAGGCAATAGTCCACAAAGTACCCGAAAAAGTCAAACGGCAGAGTATAGAAACTCTAAAAGTACGCAAGGAAACAATGGAATATCTACGTCAAAATGGCTTTAAGACCATTGGTGATATAGTAAAAAGACAAGATGAAATTCCAAGCGAATTTAGAGGAAATATTTATGCTTATATTATGTTTGGAATATAAATTGTTGTAAATAATGTTAATGAAATGATGGAATGGGTATGAGAGGGATATTTGTTGATTCGGAGGAGGGTGCTTACATGCGGTGGTCTGATTACTACGAAAAAATAAATGACTGGGCGGTAAGCACCGCTGTAAATAAGATATCATCCCTTGAGGATATGGGTGCACCGGATGAGATTGTCGATGCACTCAATATTATCGCCTTTGAGGATGAAAAAGGAGCGACGAGGCTCCTGAACAGAGCTGTACAGTACGGTGTAAAGTTCTCCGGAGAAAACCTTGCGGAAATCGCTGGGCTGTGTGCAGAGGATAGTTTTAAGAAAGCATTGTATCAATCTGCGGAAGCGTTTACTGCGCAGGATTTAGAAGACTTGTACTGTTGTGTCGATGATGAGCTTATCGTCGAATTAGCGAAGCGATATAAGATATCTGCTCCGGCGGATATTGCAGAAGAGTATGAGGAAGAGCTATGTCCGGATGCTGGTACGCCGATTTCATGGAGCAGATTTTACGATGCTTTTTATGATTGGAAGCCGGAATATGCCAAGGCACGCCTGCAATCCGTAACGGACTTTGGCAGTGGTGATGAAGTGCTGGAAGTAGTGCAGGAATTATTCTGGGATGATGAATATGAAGCTAGCAGACTGATTATGAGGGCATTGGATGCCGGTGTTAGATTTAAAGATGAAAACATAGTGGAGCTTACATCACATTGTAATGAGGATACCATAAAGCAGGTGGTCTTTTTGTCAAGGTTATTGTTGACAGAAGAATCGTTAGAGGAGTTGTACGGAAATGTCAGCGATGACATTATTATTGAAGTGGCAAAGGAGCAGAATCTCCGATTGCCGGAGGATTTAAGAGAAGAAGAGGAAGAACCGGGAGATATCAGTTATGAGGTCCATGCGGCTATAGATGCTGCGGATTATGCGTTGGAATGTCTGGCATATGCACAGCAGGCAATGAATGATAGTGGTTCGGCAAGCGTTTTGGACATGCTTACGACTGGATTTTTAACTTCTTTCTTAAAGCAGGCAACATTATCTGAGGCAGATGCAGAGGTTCGACAGGCGCAGATGGCTTTGAATGACTTGAATGCAGAATTGCGTGAGCTGTCGAAGAATAAGACGGTGCAGCTTAAGTATGCACGACTGGCGACTGCAATTGATTTGTGGTTTGATGATGGATTTTTGGATGCATTGACGCATCTACAGATAAATAAGGCACAGAAGAGGATAAGCAAGGCAATTACACAGGTGAAGAATATTAAGCGTGAGCTGAGGAAACTGCTATAGAGTAGTGTGAGTAAAGGAGAAAAGTGTGAATAAGGATAATGTTATGACAGTCGCAGAGATTGCAGTTAAGACTGCAACAAGTATGGTTCCGTTTGGGGGTACGCTTTTGTCGTGTATAATTGACGAAGTAAAATCAAAGGCGATGCAAAAACGACAAGATGAATGGATGGAAGTTATAGAGGAAAAATTGCATCAATGTGTAATAGATATTGACACTATTGGAGAGAACGAAAGTTTTACTACTGCTATAATTAAGGCTACTGAAATAGCCGCTAAGACAGCAGAACGTGAAAAGAGAGAATATTTAGCAAATGCAGTTCTTAATTCGATTGAATTTAATTCAGAAGAAAGTATCCTGATGATTTATATGGAGTTGTTGGAACGATACACGGTTTGGCATCTGAAAATACTTACACATTTTTATAATCCGGAAATGGGAATTGGTAGGAGCAATGAGTCTATGGGAAGTGCGGAGGGACCGCTATATAGACGATATCCCTATATGAAGGAACGAACTGATTTGGTAGATAAAATTGTAACTGATTTGCAAAATGAAGGGATGTTGACAAGCGGAAATTACATGCACTCTTCTATGATCAGTAACGGAATATATGCCAAACGAACAACAAAGCTGGGTGATGATTTTTTGAATTTTATATTAGTGTTGCGCCCCTCTCAGCTTGACTTGATACAGATTTGATTGCCTGTCACGGAATTAACCGATATACTGTCACCAAAGAATAATAGAAAGAAAGAGATCCTGGAATCTCTTCTTTGGCGAGTCGGGCATTCCAGGATCCATGATGGTATCACTACCATGGTTATCATATCAAAGTATCGGTTAGAGTGTAAAGAGGATATTTTTTGTAATCAGTGAAGAAGATGCCATCTGTCCTGAGTGTGGGTGCCCTCTATGCAGGAGGGACAGGAAGCTACGGGTTCATAAAGAAGCCGGTGGCAGGAAAAACTGGTTTGCTATTAACCGCCTGAAATGTACCAACGAAAAATGCAGAAGACTTCATAATGAGCTTCCGGACTGTATGGTTCCGTACAAGCATTATGGTTCCGGAATCATAGAGGATGTAGTGGATGATGTACTTGGACCGGATGATCCGGGAACAGAGGATTATCCATGTGAAGCAACCATGAATCACTGGAAATGGTGGTTAAGCCATAATGAAGCAAATATCAATGGACAGATGAAATCGATGCTGCATCATCTCCTGGATTTGGATATCGGGTTCCTGAAATCCAGAGAGTCTTTGCTGAAGGAACTTAGGGAACGGATAAGCCCAGGGTGGCTCTCAGTAGTGACCCGGTTTATATATAACTCCGGAGGACGGATAGAACCGAATCCGGAGAGGTAGGATTTATGCACCTACTTTTGTGTGCTGTCACTTTCGCTTTGTAATAAGGTTATCCCAAAAGGAGGTAACGCTTATGCAGAGCAGGGAAGTAAAGAAATGGCAGGATGAGGAAGCACTGAAACGCTATCAGATGATAGCACCGCTTCTGGATGAGGAGCTGGATGAAGCGAAAAAACGGCAGCTTCGGGAAGAGATAGCAGAAAAATACGGGATTTCCAAGAGAAGCCTGTACCGGTATGAAGCAAAGTACCGGGAGGATGCGTTCACAGGACTGCGTCCGATGAACCGTGAAAAGAGAAGAAGCCAGGCACTGCCGGAGAACTACGATGAAATCGTAGGGGAAGCAATCCAGTTAAAACGTGAGGTGCCAAAACGAAGTGTCCGCCAGATCATAAAGATACTGGAGACAGAAGGCTATGCAGCGCCGGGAGTCATCAAAGCGTCAACACTGCAGAGGTATCTGTATAACGCAGGAATGGGTGTCAAGCAGATGAAACGCTACGCGGAAAAGCGGGAAACCACATCAAGGCGGTTCTGCAGACCGCACCGGATGGAACTGTTGCAGGGAGATATCAAGTATGGACCGGATATCCGCCTGAGAGACGGAACGCTGGTTAAGACCTACCTTTCTTCGCTGATTGATGACCATTCGAGGTTTATAGTGCAGTCAGAGTTCTATGATAACCAACGGCAGGAAGTGGTGGAAGACACCTTCCATAAGGCAATCTTAAAGTATGGAAAGTGTGATGCCTGTTATCTTGATAATGGAACACAGTACACCTCAAACCAGCTTCATACGGCTCTTGCAAGGATGGGAATCCGGGTGCTTCATGCGAAACCAAGGGCTTGTCAGTCCAAGGGCAAGGTGGAAAAATTTCACCAGAAGGTAGACCAGTTCATTGCAGAGATACGGATAGCACAGGTGCATTCTTTAGAGGAGTTAAACCAGAAATGGAAATATTTTCTGGAGCAGGACTACCAGAAAGAAGCCCATGACGGGATAAAGGAGTATTATGACTCCCACGGAGTAAAGGTGCCTTCGGAAGGGATATCGCCCTTACAGGAGTTTACAAGGGATACCAGGGGGCTGGTGTTTCTGGATACGACAGTAGTAAGTGAAGCATTTCTCCATCATGAAAGCAGAAAACTGGATAACGCAGGATGTTTTTCTTTTGGGGACATCAAATACGAGGCCAGTGTAGCACTGGCAAATGCAGAGGTGGAAATCGCATATGACCCGATGAATACGGAAACAATAAAAGTGTTGTACCGGGATATGGAGCCAGTCATGGCACATCGTGTAAGAATCGAAGCGTTTTGTGACAGGAAGCTGGTGTTACCGGTTGGAATGACAGACAGGGTGCCGGAGACATCAAGGTTTCTGGATGCACTGGAAAAGAAATATAAAGAGGATCATCAGCTGATGGCGAATGCCCTTTCCTTTGGTGATTATGGAAAGGCAGGCGGTCAGAATGTATGAAGCATACTTTGAGATGATGAACACTCCTTTTTCCAGAGATGTACCAACGGACAGGCTGTATGTATCACCGCAGATAGAGGATGCAATCGGAAGACTGACCTATGCAGCAGACAGACAGCTGTTTGCAGTGGTTACGGCAGACCCGGGGTGTGGGAAATCCACACTGATCCGGATGTTTGAAGGAAGGCTTCCAAAGGATAAGTACATGCTTTTGTATCTGTCAGATTCAAAGCTGACACCAAGATGGCTGTATGCAGGTCATCAGATGGGACTGGAATCGCATTTTTACAGAGGAGATTCCAAGAGGCAGCTTCAGAAGGAGATTGAGAATGTCAGAAGTGTGCAGAAAAAACGGGTAGTATGTGTGCTGGATGAGGCACATCTGCTTGGAAAAGAAACACTGGAGGAATTCCGGTTCCTGCTGAACTACCGGTTTGATTCTGCCAGCCCGATGAGCCTGATTTTGGTGGGACAGACGGAACTGTGGGATCAGAAGTTAAGATTGCAGAGCTACGCCGCAATCCGCCAGAGAATCGATATGAATATCGTGTTAAATCGTCTGGATAGGGCAGAAACAGGGAAATATATCGCAGTACATATGGCATACGCAGGGGTGAAACAGGATGTGTTTACCAGTGGAGCCGAGGATGCAATCTTCAAGGTATCTGCGGGGATTCCGAGAATGATCAACCGAATCAGTGAGAAGACACTGATGTATGCATACCAGCAACAGAAACGGCTGATAGACGAACACATGGTAAGGTTTGTTGCCGACCACGAGATGGTAGGTGGAATAGAGTAAAACCGGGGCGAAAGCCCCGGAAACAGTGACAGAAAGAGGAACGAGTTTGTGACAGTGAGTGAGAGCAAAACTGTGACAGCTCATGAGATTTTTAACATGACTACTATTTTGACTCTTTTTTTCTGAATAGGGGTGTGATAATATTATCATAGACAAATGAGACATGAAACGCGAGAGCGGTCAGGCATTTGTTTCTCTTTTGCAAAAGAATATGGATCAAGAATGAAGCGTCAGCTCATTACCGGATCGGTGATGGGTATGGCGCTTTTTTGATGCCAAAATCAGGTGACGACCTGAATAATAAAATCAGGAGGAAATTGCATGGCATATGAATATGACCATGACTGTCCGTTTGAAGCCTTCATCACCAATCTTGGAAAATACAACGAGGGTGAGTTGGTCGGCGAATGGGTGAAGTTTCCCACCACATCAGAAGAACTGCAAAAAGTATTTGAACGAATTGGAATCGGCTCAAAAGATGATTTCGGTAATCCTTATGAAGAATGGTTCATTAGTGATTATGACTGTTATGTTGATGGGCTGTATGAAAAGCTGGGAGAATATGAAAACCTGGATGAACTCAATTATCTGGCTTCCAAGCTCGATGAGCTGGATGATCATGATTATAACCATTTTCAGGCGGCAATGCAGATCAGTGATTATACAGGCAGCATTAAAGATGTGATCAATCTTATTGATAACCTGGATAAGTATGAAATTTATCCGGGAGTAGAAAGCAATGCTGATCTGGGACATTACTATATCGAAGAACTCGGTATGATGGAAGTTCCGGATTATCTTGCTGATTACATTGATTATGAGGCCTACGGCAGAGATGTGGCCATTAACGAAATGGGACAGTTTACAGATTATGGATATGTGAGAGATACACAGGAATCTTTTACAGAATATTACGATGGAGACCGTGAGAACATCCCAGATGAATACAGGGTTATGGATTTTATGGTTTCTGATGAGAAAGAGAGGAAAACTATGAATTACGAAACATTTAAGCAGGAATTTGCAGAGGATATCAAAGAAAAGCTCTATGAGAGAGACTATGATGATGTAAGGATCAGCTTCAATAATGTGGAGAAGACAAATCAGAATTATGAAGCTATGTCGGTTGTTCCGGAAGGCAACAATGTGGGTGTCAATTTCAATATTGAGAATGCCTTTGCAAGCTATGAGCACACGGATGATTATGCCGGAGTGCTTGCCAGTGCAACAATGGTCATTGCTGTAATCTGACCGCCAGCTACAGTAGCATGGGTGGCCTGAGAACCGAAGTACTGGGTGTCCTCTCCGAGGAGAGTAATCAGCTCTTCCGCAGAATACTGAACATCCTGTTTCTCGGGATCGCTGTTGTCAGTGAAGACAAAATCCGAAGAAAGAGGAAAGAGCATTATCTGATAAATTATTAAGAGCTGGAAACCGCTATTGAACCGACTATAAAAATATGATATGTTCAAAGGAATTTATATGGAAAGGTCGAACAGATGGAAAAAATATATTCCCAAATTGTCCGTATCATATCGATCATTATTATAGGATATCTGTTTTTGCAAGGACTTTTTACGATTTGTAATATGCAGAGGGTAACTGAGCAAGTATATTACATGAAAAATAATCCCTGGCGTCAGATTTTATGCATCGGTATTACAGGATTGCTGTGCTATATTGCCGGAAAATGCAGAATAAAACAATTTCTGGATCGCTATGGACAATATGTTTTTTATGCCTGCATTACCGGAATGACCATTTTTCTGCTATGGTGGGTCAGCCAGACAGGATTTTGGTTCTTTGGTGATTCAGAAAAGATTTATATGTGTGCCGGGGCTTTTCTCGGAGGGGATACCACTCCATGGGAACCCGGTGGATATGCTTATATGTGGCCGCATCAGAACGGCATGATATTACTGGTGGCTTTTTTGCTGCGGTTTGTGGATACGGTGCAAAGCTTTTACGTGATGTACGTGATTCTCATATTTTTCTATGTAGTAACCATTGTAGGGCTGTATCGATCTGCTGTCTGCTGTTTGGAAAAAATGCATTTACAGCAGTACAGGGAATGATTTTGTCCACCTATCTGCCCTATGCATTTTTAGTCAATAATATTTATGGAGATCATATCGGATACGCATTTGCCGTAGTAGCTGTCTGGATGGCGTTTCTCTACCGACAATCCGGAAAGATGCATTATTCTTTATTTTGCGGCATCAATATGGCCCTGGCCGTAATATTTAAACAAAATTGTCTCATTGTTTTTGTGGGAATCGTGGTTTTTTATTTCATGCACCTTATTACAGATCGTACTCCGGGAAAACAGGAGAAACTGAAAATGACAGGAAATCTGATAGTGGTTACAGTGCTGACTTTTACAATAAGCAGTATCCCTACAGCTTATATCAGTTCCCATTTACAGGTAGAACCTGGTGCCGGTAACACTAAATGGGCGCATATTGCCATGGGACTGCAGGACACAGAAAGTGCGCCCGGATGGTATAATACTTACAATGAAGCAACTTTTGTGGAAAACAATTATGACACCCATGCTACAGCGAAAGTCAGTCAGGATAACATCAAGGAATCGCTGCGGCATTTTGCGGCGGATCCGGAATATGCCTGGTCTTTTTTTAACAGAAAATGGGCAATTTTGTGGAACAATCCTACTTTTGAATGTTTCACTTTGCAGAGTAATAAAGTCTCGAATGTAGAACTGTCACCACTTGTGAAATCCACCATATTTGATGGCGGCAAGATCAATATTCTATTGATCGCATTCTTTGATGTGTGCCAGTCGGTGTATTTGTTTGGTATTCTCATGTACCTGATTACAGAAAAAAAAGCAGGTATTGGAGAATTACTGCCATTTCTGTTAATGATCGGAGCCTTTGTGTTTTGGACATTTTGGGAGACAAAATGCAGATATGTATTACCGTATTTTCTGTTTATTATGCCTTATAGCGTCATAGGATATTGTAATTTGCTCAGACAATGGAAATGTAAAATTGTAAGGGCCTCGCTTGGGGTTATTGTAGCATTGATCCTATTGATGAACGTAAGCGGTTTTTCCATCATGAATGAAAGCATGAAAATTAATAATGATACAGAAGAATATTATGAATATATTCATGAATATAATAAGAATTTTATGAATTTCCGATATTAAACAAACGCCTCCAAAGGCCAGAAGAATGCAGCGCTGTATCACCGGCAGAATTTTAGAAAATAGGATAGCGGTGTATACGTTCATATTGTACTTTTGTGGGAGAGGTGTCAAGGGAAATATGACGGAAAATCAGAGCAAAACTGGGGACTGGATTTTAAATAAAAATGTGTTATGATAAAGCCATTACAGCGGAAAGGAATAGTTGATCCTATGATTACGATAGCTATTGTGGAAGATGAAGAGGCTTATGCAAAGCAGCTGACAGAATATATAGAAAAATATCAGAGAGAATCCGGGAAGAGTATAAGAGTAATTCGTTTTTCGGACGGAGATGAGATTGTAGAAAAATATACAGGCGAATATGATATTATTCTGATGGACATTCAGATGAAATTTATGGATGGAATGTCTGCGGCGGAAGCGATCCGGAAGCGGGATACCAAAGTCGTGATCATGTTTATCACAAATATGACAAATTATGCGATCCGCGGATATGAAGTGGATGCCATGGATTATGTGCTGAAACCGGTGTCGTATTTTGCTTTTTCCCAGAAATTGGATCGGGCTATTAAGCGGATTCCACACAAGGCAGGGAATCCGGTTATCGTAAATACCGCGGACGGTATTGTCAGGACGGATACGTCTTCCATTTACTATATTGAGAGTGAAGGGCACAATCTGATCTATCATACCACAGACGGTGAGATCAAAGAGAGAGCCAAAATGCAGGATGCAGAGGAAAAATTTGTTCCGCTGGGATTTTTCCGGAGTAATAAAGGATATCTTGTAAATCTTGAATATGTGGATGGCGTAAAGGACGGCTGCTGTATAATAAAGGGAGAAGCCCTTTTGATCAGCAGAGCCAGAAGAAATGATTTTATGACAGCATTGACACAATACATGGGAGAACACTAATGATAGGAGAAGTACTGACGGACGATTATCAGAATATTCCACGATATTATACCGCTTTGGCGGAGTGGATCTGCTGCATGCTGCCGTGCTTTTTTTATCCGAGAAAAGTAGGCAAGGCACGTTTTGCAATTGCGGCACTGTGCACATTGATCTTGATGACGGTGTGGCTTGTGTGGACGGGAGATGTTCCGATCCAAGTATGGCTGTTATGTGTACTGCTCCCGGTGGGAATGATGTTTTGTCTGTTGTATTTTACAATAGATATTTCCGAGAAGATGGTGCTTTATTGTTGCATGAAGGCCTTTTTGTCGGCAGAATTTATGGCATCTCTGGAATGGCAGCTGGAATATTTTGTTCATAACGGAAGAGAGAAAAGAGATTTCCCGAACTGGATTATTCTGATCCTGGTCTATGGTACGGTGGCAGGAATATACTGGGTAATCGATAAACGGATGAAGCGAGGGGACACGGAATTGGAAGTGGGGAATAAGGAGTTGTTCAGTACCCTGTTGATCGTTGCCTGTGCGTACACCATCAGCAATCTGAGTTTTGTATACCAGAACACGCCGTTCAGCGGAACGATTCTGTCGGATATATTTACCATTCGTACGTTATCGGACTGTGCCGGTCATGCAATTCTATATGCATATCAAAGTCTGAGATACGAGGTAAGTGCGGAGAAGGAACTGTCAAAGATTCAGAGCATGCTGACGGCACAATACGACAGTTACCGCAATTATCAGGAGGTAACAGACCTGATCAATATGAAATATCATGATCTGAAACATCAGATTGCAGGACTTCGGGCAGAACAGGATCCGCAAAAACGTTCTCTCTGGATCGATCAAATGGAGGGAGAGCTTGCGGCATATCAACCGGAGAGACAGACGGGAAATCAGGTACTGGACGGAGTGCTGGACGGGAAAATGCCGCTGATGCATAATTATCAGATAGAATTTACCTGCGTGGCAGACGGAAGCCTTTTGAAATTTATGCATGTGACGGACATCTGCACCATCTTCGGAAATGCGCTGGACAATGCAATAGAGCATGTGCTCCTGATCCTGGATCCGGAGAAACGAATCATTCACATGGAGGTATCGGCGAGAAAACAGTTTGTATATGCGGAAATCAGGAATTATTGCAACCAGGATGTGACGATCCGAAACGGATTTCCGATCACGACAAAAAAGGATGCAAAAAACCATGGCTTTGGAATCAAAAGCATCAGTTATACCGTAAAAAAGTATAACGGAACCGTGCAGTTTGGGGTAAAGGATCATTTCTTTTCCATCAGGATTCTGATTCCGAAAGAATAAGCAATCAAAAAGAAAACATACCACACAAGATCTAAAATATCAGTTTGTGACACATTTACGACCATTTGTGCCAAACAGATATTTTAGATTTTTTTGTATGTATAATCATAATCACAAAGTAATTCATAAACCGAAACGGAAGGAGGGATAGAGAGAATGCGGCACGAAGACCTGATAAAACAGATGACAGCAAAGCAAAAGGTCGCGTTTTTAACCGGAAAAAATGAATGGGAATCCAGAGAATATCCGCAGTTTGGAATTCCCGGTCTCTTTTTCTCTGACGGGCCGAGCGGTGTGCGAAAGCAGGAAGGCGCGGGAGATCACCTAGGACTGAATCCTTCGGTTCCGGCAACCTGTTTCCCGTCTCCGTCCACACTGGCCAACAGCTGGGAGGAACAGTTGGAGGAAAAAGTCGGAGAGGCTTTGGGCAGAGAAGCCGTATTGCAAAACATTCACGTTTTACTTGCGCCGGGACTCAATATAAAGAGGAATCCGTTGTGCGGAAGAAATTTTGAATATTTTTCGGAAGATCCGTACTTATCCGGAAAAATGGCTGCAGCAGCCATAAGAGGAATTCAAAAAAACGGCGTCGGGGCATGCGCAAAACATTTTGCCGTGAACAGCCAGGAAGAACGGCGTATGGCGCTGAATGCGAAACTGGACGAAAAAACTTTGCGGGAATTGTATCTGACGGGATTTGAAATTGCCGTAGAAGAAGGTCACCCACAGGCGGTCATGTCAGCATACAATGAGATAAACGGCATTTATGCAAATGAAAATGAATTCCTGTTAACGCAGATTTTAAGAAAAGAATGGGGATTTGACGGATTTGTAGTGACAGACTGGGGCGGCGGAAACGATTTTACGGAAGGCGTAAAAAGCGGATCTACTCTTCAGATGCCGGGATGTGGACTGGACAGTGCCAGAGAATTGTTGCAGGCTCTTGAGGACGGAAAGATCACGGAAGAACAAATAGATGAGCGCGTGGATGAATTGCTGGATGCCGCATTGACAATACCAAAGAAGGTCGCGGAAAAAAGACAGCAGTTGGAAAATCCGGTGAAGGTTTATTCCGAGAATCATAAAATAGCGGAGGAAGCAGCGGAGAAAAGTGCTGTTTTGCTGAAAAATGAGGATGCAATCCTTCCTTTAAAGCAAGACCGGAAAATAGCGATCATCGGAGATTTTGCTTTTGAACCGAGGTATCAGGGAGCCGGATCCTCCTGTGTAAGAGCAATCGGGGTGGAAACGATCGTCGACCTTGCCGATAAAATGGGACTTCCTATCGTAGGAGCGGCGAGAGGCTATCAGAGAAACGGAAAAGAAGATAAAAAGCGGGAAAAAGAAGCGCTGGAGCTGGCCGAGCAGGCGGATATCGTATTGTATTTTCTGGGTCTTGCGGAATCCCTGGAGACGGAGGGCAAGGACAGAAAGGATATCAATATCGCACAGAACCAGATACAATTGCTTCACGAATTAGCTCGTAAAAATCCCAATATAGTGGCGGTGCTCAGTACAGGAAGCATGGTAAATACCTGGTGGAAAGGAGACTGTAAGGCAATTTTGCTGGATGGACTTGCCGGAGAAGCGGGAGCCGGAGCTGTGTGGAAATTGCTGACCGGTGAATGCAATCCATCCGGAAAATTAACCGAGACCTGGCTGAGAAGCTATGAAGATACGCCGTCCTATCCGGATTATCCGGCAAAGGAACGTGATCTGGTATATAAAGAAGGAATTTTTGTCGGCTATCGCTATTTTGACAAAAACCAAATACCGGTGTCGTACCCCTTCGGCTACGGACTGTCCTATACCACATTTGCGTACAGAGATCTCAGGACAGACGAAAACGGAATCCGATTATATGTAAAAAACACGGGACCAAGAGAAGGAAGTGAGATCGTTCAGATGTACATAAGTCTTCCGGAAAGCCGGATCGTGAGACCGGAGAAGGAATTAAAAGGATTTTACAAAGTACACTTGCTTCCGGGTGAGGAAAAAGAGGTTGCGATTCCTTTTGACGATAAGACCTTCCGCTTCTTCTGTGAGAGATGTGGGAAGTGGAAGACGGAGAAAGGCACCTATCAGATTCTGGTGGGAGCAAGCAGCCAGGACATTCGCCTGAAATCCTCCGTCTTCGTGGAAGGAACCCGGACAGAGACGGAAGAAAGCGAGGACTTGCGGCAGGATAAGCAAAATAGCCTCAAAAAAGAAGACAAAAAGGGAAATTCTGCAAAAAGAATTCTGCTAAACAGAAATGATCCGCTATCAAGCATGATTTATGCGAGAAATCCTGTGGCAAGGCTGATTGCCCATGGTATGAAAAGAAAGATCGACAGAGCGGAAAAGGAGGGACAGCCTGTTGACTTAAATACCCTGTTCCGCTATAATATGCCGTTTCGGGCGATTGCAAAGATGACGGAAGGCATGGTATCCATGAAAATGGTAGACAGTATGCTAAAGATGATAAACGGTCATTTTTGTTCCGGTTTATGTTCATTGGTAAAAGAGTTCTTCAGAAATCAAAAAGCAAATAAAGCGTATGAAAAAGAACTGAAGCAAAATATATAAGGAGGAACCTATGAAAAAGAAAGAAGCAAAGGGAGTGTGGAAAGCATTAAGTCTGGGCCTCAGCCTGCTGCTTGCAGTATCTGCGGCAGGTACGGATGCTGTTTTTACATGGCAGAACACAATTACCAGATATATGGGAACCACGACAGGAAGTGTAACAGGAGCTGACGGAGATAATAATTTCGTGTCAGACTATTCCAGCATTGAAGACCTGCTGGCAGCAAAAAGGGATCTGTGTATACAGATCGGAGAAGAGGGCTGTGTATTATTAAAGAATGAAAATGATGCACTTCCTATCAACAAGACGGATAAGATCAGTCTCTTTGGAAGAAACAGTACCGACTTTGTAGTGGGATTGTCTGCCGGCGGCGGAAAAATATCAGGAGATGATGATTTGAAGACCGTATTTGATTCCGTAGGCGTCTCCATCAATGAGACTCTTTGGAATTATTACACCAGCAGCGAGGAAGGCAAGAGAAGATCTTCAGAGCAGATCAAGATTGGTGAAATCGATCCGGCTTCCTATCCTTCCGATGTAAAGGCAAGTTATTCGGAATACAGTGATGCGGCATTTGTGGTAATCTCCAGAAACTTCGGAGAGGGACATGATGCACCTACCGATCCTGCGGCAATTCTTGACGGTGACGGCACACACTATGCACTGCAGCTTCAGGAAAAAGAAAGAGCAGTGATCGAGGAAGCTAAGAAATGCTCGGATAAAGTCATCGTTATCATCAACAGTGATAACGTAATGGAAATCGGCGAATTGAAGGATGATCCTGAGATTGATGCGATTCTGCAGGTAGGTGGTACCGGTGTGTATGGTTTGTACGGCGTGGCAAATGTCATTACCGGTGAGACATCTCCTTCCGGACATCTGGTAGATACTTATGCATACAGCAATTTCTCTTCTCCTGCGTCACAGAATTACGGTGACTTCAGCTTCAGCAATTACGATCATACCTATGTGGTATATCAGGAAGGTATTTATGTAGGTTATAAATACTACGAGACAAGATATGAAGATGCAGTCATGGGACAGGGAAATGCAGTGTCTGCGGCAGGTGCTGTGAACAGTGAAGGCGACTGGAACTATCAGCAGGAAATCGTATATCCATTCGGATACGGACTTTCCTATACAGAGTTTACACAGAAAATCACAGATGTATCCTGGGATACGGAGAACAGAACTGTTACGGTAACCGTTGATGTAAAGAACATCGGAGATTACGACGGAAAAAGTGTCGTAGAACTTTATGCACAGACACCTTATACCGAATATGATAAGGAAAATAAGGTGGAAAAAGCATCTGTACAGCTGGTTGGCTACGGCAAGACACAGACACTTGCGGCTGGAACCGGTGAAGAGACCGTTACAATCACAGTCAATATGGATCATCTCGCAAGCTATGATTATACCGGAGCGGGAACTTACATTTTGGATTACGGAACCTATTATTTCGCAATCGGTAATGGATCGCATGAAGCTGCCAATAATATTCTGGCAGCAAAAGGATATACGACAGCAGACGGAATGGATGCCGAAGGAGATGCACAGAAGGCAGTTACCTATGAGTATACCGGAAGCGGAGAAGTGGATGCACAGACCTGTTCAACTTCTTCTTATACAGGAGCAGAAATCACCAATCAGCTGGAGAGCGTAGATCTGAATTACTATGGTGAAGATTTAGTGACCTACTTATCCAGAAGTGACTGGAGCGGAACCTGGAGCGGCCCGATCAGCTTAAGCGCAACCGATCAGATGCAGCAGCTGCTGTCAGACGGATCTTCTTATTCTGTAGAGACCACTGATAATGATCTGTCTAACGTAAAGGAAGGCGTCAACTACGCATCAACCGCAACAAATGTGAATTTCTATGAGTTATACGGAAAAGATTATGATGATCCTATCTGGGAAGATGCATTGAATCAGCTGACACTGGATGAGATGACAAGAATTGTCGGTCTTGCCAACAGTGGAACAATCAGCTCTATCAATATGCCTGAGTATCTGCAGTTTGACGGACCTCTGGGAATCGTAGGAAGTTACGAAACAGATAAGATCGAATATGCCGTATCTGCAACCATGTATCCCACAGAGCCGATGTGGGCAAGCACCTACAATCATGAACTGGCACTTGAGATCGGCAAAATGTACGGAAATGACGGACTGTGGACCGGATATCAGTGTGTATGGGGTCCCGGATGTGATACGCACAGAACACCTTTTTGCGGAAGAAATGCAGAGTATTTCAGTGAAGACGGTGTGATCGCTTATTACTTCGCAAAAGAAATGAGTGAAGGCTCCATCGAATATGGTCTGAGCTGCGGACCTAAGCATTTTGTATTAAACGATCAGGAAGTAAATAGAGGCGAGGTAGCAACCTTTGCCAATGAACAGGCAATACGTGAGATCTATCTGAGAGCATTTGAAGGACCTATGGCAGCAGGAAAAGCACTGGATGCGATGTGCGGTAAGAACCACATGGGTTGTATGCCGGCTTCTGCACTGGAAAGCCTGCTTCGCAATATCGTACAGGATGAATGGGGATTCAAGGGAGCGATCATATCGGATTCCTCCGAAGAGAAAAACAGCAGCGGAGCGTTCGCAGTAGTTGCCGGACTGACAGAATTCGATACCATGACGAAGGCTTATATCAGCGGTTCCGGTTCCCTGACTCCTGAGAAGATCAGCAGCGATGCAACATTATTCACAGCCGTGAGAGAGGCTTGTCACAGAAATCTGTATCTGTTTGCCAATACTTCTCTTACAAACAACTTAAGCAGTGATACCGTTGTAGCCAACCAAATGACCTGGTATCAGATCACAATGATCATTATAACAATTGTAATTGCAGTATTGCTGGCAGGAGCAGTCGCAATGCAGTTGATCGGCAAGAAAACGCGTCAGAAGGAGGTGAAATAATATGGAAAAGATTAAAATCGGTATCAAACAAAGTAAGAAAGGCCTGATCTGCTCCATCATTGCGATTGTCGGAATTGTCGTCGGATTAGTGATGTATATTGTCACAACAGGAAATACAAACGGAGAAGTGAGTATTGTATTGACGGTGATTGCCATTATAGCAGCGCTGCTTGCAGCAACCTCCTGTTTCCTGTTTTATGCAGACGGATTTTTATCCATAATATCTGCCGCGTTTTCCCTGTACTGCATGTTGATGTTCGTGTCATCTCAGGCGGACAGCATCGGATATGCGGCAGCAGGGATCTCCGATATCGGATATGGAATCCAGAGCACGCTGATCGTGGGCTGTATCTGTTATTTGGCAGCGGTAGTTACGGAAAGTATTGCGGTTTTTTCAAAACAATAATGATAAATTCAAAAAGGAGAACAAAACGATGAGAAAAACGAAGAGATTTTTAGCAACATTACTGGCAGGAATCATGGTAGTGGCAATGGCAGGCTGCGGAAGCAAGAGTGGCGGAAACAAAGAGGATGTTACTTATTCTATTCAGGGCAACTACATCTATGAAAACGAAGACGGAGGAAATACCGATGCAAACGGTGTAACCTGGTATCTCATGGTGGATTCCGAGACCAAATTCCACATTGTAGGCGTAAAACCTTATACGGATGCAGCACCGTCTCTGCGTATTGATGAGGGACAGGTCGTAAGTGTAAACGGATATACACTGGATTGTAACTTCACCCCGTATTCTTCCTTCATGCAGTATCTGCAGCATGGACAGAATGACGAAGCTACCACTGAAACCGTAATGTCTATTACACAGGAAGCAATCGACGAGTACATGGACAAGACCGGTGACGAGTTCTTCCAGATCGAGCTGAACAGAACCAGCAATGACAATATGGCAAGCGGTACTTTCAAAGTATTAAATGATGTAGATCTCGGCTGGGGCTCCTGGCAGTAAGGGTATCTTAGATGAAGAAAATCGATTTTAATGCGGACTGGGAATATGAGGTGCTGACGAATCGGGCAGAGCATCCGGGCAGGGAAAAAATCACCCTGCCCCACGATGCCATGCTTCATGAGAAGCGGACAGAGAACAGCCCGGGAGCACAAAATACCGGATATTTTGAAGGAAACGACTATTTATACTGCAAATCTTTTTGGGTGCCCGAAAACTGGAGGGAAAAACATATTCTGATCGAGTTTGAGGGCATTTATCGTAATGCGGATATCCGGTTGAACGGAGAACAGATTTACTGCCGCCCAAATGGATACATGCAGTTCCTACTATCGTTGGATGACCGGTTACAGTACGGAAAAGAAAACACCATAGAAGTCTATGTGAAAAATTCCGACCAGCCGAACAGCAGGTGGTACTCCGGAGCCGGCATATACAGACCGGCATGGTTATATGTGGGAGAAAAGAGTGCTGTCGAGCCGGAAAACATCAGGATCACAACTGTGAAAACGTCACCGGCATTTGTGAAATTCGAAATATACGCGCAGGCACCGTGTAGGATCACCCTGGAAATAGGACACGGGCTGCAGGATGACGAAGTATATTTTATCACGGAAAGCAAAGATTCGGATGAATGCGGAAACGTAGCTTTGTTAATCAAGGTAGAAAATGCAAGATTGTGGAGTGCGGAGAATCCGTACCTGTATCGATATCGCATTACCGCCGGGGCAGATGTCAGCACAGGAACCTTTGGAATCCGTGAACTTAGCTGGGATGCAGAGAAAGGTTTCTGCATAAACGGCGTAAGAACGATTCTTAAGGGAGCCTGCATTCATCATGATAACGGTCTTCTCGGAGCCTGCTGTTATCCGGATGCCGAGGAACGTAAAGTAAGACTTTTGAAAGAGACCGGATATAATGCGATCAGGTCTGCACATAATCCCTGTTCCAAAGCATTGCTGGATGCCTGTGACAGACTGGGAATGCTGGTGCTGGATGAATATACTGACATGTGGTATATCCATAAAACACGTTATGACTATGCGTTGTATATGGAAAACCAGTGGGAAAAAGATCTGCTGGACATGGTGAACAAAGACTATAACCACCCCTGTGTTGTGATGTATTCCACCGGAAACGAAGTGGCGGAAACGGCACAGGAAAAAGGGATAGAGCTGACGAAGGATATGACAGCCTATCTGCACCGCCTGGATCGTACGAGGCCGGTAACCTGCGGTGTCAATATTTTCTTCAATTTGCTGAGTTCTATGGGATTTGGTGTGTACAGTGATAAAAAAGCAGAAGACACATCTCCCAAAAAGAAAGCGGTAGGCAGTGAATTCTATAACCGTCTGGCAGGAATGGTGGGAGATACCTTCATGAAAATGGGGGCGTGTCTGCACGGCTGTGACGTAAAGACAAGAGATGCCTATGAAAATATGGATATTGCGGGATATAATTACGGGATTTTGCGATATCGGCATGATTTGAAAAAATATCCGAAAAGACTGATTTTGGGAACGGAAACATTTTGCAGGGACGCTGCGAAGTTTTATGAAATTGCGGAAAAACATCCAAGAATACTGGGAGATTTCGTATGGGCCGGAATGGATTACATCGGCGAGACCGGAGTCGGAGCCTGGGAATATGAGGATTATGCACCGAAGAATGCACCGAAAAGCCATTGGCTTACAGCGGGAAGCGGAAGAATCGATATCACCGGAAAGCCTTTGGGAGAAGCATTGTATACAAAGGTGGTGTATGAACAGGAAAAAGGACCGTTTTTGGCAGTGCGGCCGGTATACCAGACTGGAAAGCATTCTCCTTCCGCCTGGAAGATGACGGATGCCATGGAATCCTGGTCCTTCCGCGGATGCGAAGGGAAACGTGCGGAAGTGGAAGTATACACGAGAGAGTCCGCGGCGGCATTGTTTTTAAATGGCAGGAAGATAGCAAAAAAGAAAAGGAAAAAGGATTGCAGGATCCGATTCACCGTTCCTTATGAAAACGGATGCCTGAAAGCTATTGTCTATGATGAGGCCGGAGAGGAAGCAGGCTGCTGCGAACTGATTACAGCCGGAGCAACTACCTGCCTGCTAATGATTCCGGAAAAGAGCACAGTAAGACCGGGGGAACTTCTCTATGTGAGACTGCGATACACAGATGAAAAGGGGATTTTAAAACCGATGGAACATCATCGTATGCAGATCTCGGTGACAGGAGGAAAACTCCTCGGATTTGGCAATGCCTGCCCTTGTAATCCCGAAGGATATCTTAACAGTTATGCGGATTCCTATTACGGAGAGGCACTTGCAATCATACAGGCGCAGCAGGCCGACACGATCGTCGCCAGAGCGAATGACGGAAGTCTGGAACAGGAAATACAGGTACCGGTCATATCGGGATAAAAGAACAGAAGGATGAGGTGTATACGAGCAAGACAGAGGTGATGACTTAATGAAAGAAAAATGGCGTAATTTCGCCGAAGACCATAAAAATATCATGGAATTCCTGAAGTTTTTTATCATCAGTAACGGAGTAACGGTGTTGCAGATGATATTGATGCCTGTTTTTAAAGGAATATTTGCACATACCGGTTTGACGGATATTAATTTTCAGTTGTGGCCGGTGGACCGGGAAGCAGACGGATCTACATATTATATTTTCAATTACGCAGCGGGCACACTGGATGCCGGCGGAGGCGGAGGACTTGCCTATTTTCTGGCAGTGCAGATCACTATGGCGATTGCACAGGTGATCAACTTTTTCTTACAAAGGAATGTTACCTTTAAATCCAAAGGCAATGTGTATAAAGCGGCAATGTGGTACGTAATCGCCTATATAATTATTACGCTAAGTGCTGCAGCATTACAGGGCTGGTATAAGGAACCTATTTACACACTGTTCATTCATACCTGGAACATGGGTAAAAAGGGAGAGACGATTGCAGATCTGATCACAATGATCATTAACTGCATTATTTCTTTCTGGGTGTATTATCCGATTTTGAAAATAATATTTCGTGAGGACAAAGGCGGAGAAAAGACTGCCTGATGCAAAGGTTCCCTCTTGCAAAGAAAAGGTTTATAGCATAAAATGAGAATACCTTCTTATCGGAACTTTACCGGGGAGGAATGCAAGAGACAAAGGAGGACTTTGTTATGAACCTTGTAATTACGATCAGCAGAAGATTCGGAACGGGAGCCAGTCTGATCGCGCAGGAACTGTCAAAGAAACTGGGAGTGCCGGTATATGATAAGGCATACATAGAGCACGAACTGGACGGCGACAGCTATGCGACGGAAGCAGAAGTCATAAAGGGACTTGCAAAACAGCCTTGTATCATTCTGGGACGCTGTGCATCTGAGATCCTGAAGGATCAGCCGAATGTGTTTAATGTGTATGTGTGTGCGGATAAGGAAGACCGCATTGCACGTATTATGAAAAAAGAGAAGCTTTCTCATGAGGATGCGAAAGCCATGCTCGAGAAAAATGACGCGGAGCGCGCTGATTATTACTACGAAAATACCGGAAAGGTATGGGGAGATGTGAATAACTATCACATGATCCTGGATACCACGAAGCTGGGAATCGAGAACTGCGCGGATATTCTGATCCGGTATTTCGAGAGAGTGGAAATCATCTAATCATTCAAACAGATGTCTGTAACGGACATCTGTTTTTCTGTGAAAAACATTTCGAGTGTAACGATAAAATTAATCAAGAATGAAAAAAGAGTAAGTGAAAATAATATTTTTTAATACAGCTAAAAACAGTAGATAAAATAAAAATTTTTAATCAAATGATAAAAACCAACAGATAAGGCAGAAAACGTATATTTTAATGGATTTCGGAGAATGTGACATAAATGTTAGATTAAAATACATCAATTAACATGATAAGAACATAACTTGCCTACAGAAATTATGAGTGTTAAGATAATGCAATCAGATAAGTGAAAATAGTAAAAACAGCAGGTTTTGAAAATAAAAAGTAATCATACGGCAGGAGGATTTCCATGAACAGCGCAGACATTGCAGCAAAATATCAGAAAACTTATTTTATGCCCCCCGAGGTGACCTACGACTGGGTAAAAAAGGACAGTATTACCAAGCCCCCTATCTGGTGCAGCGTTGACTTAAGAGACGGCAACCAGGCATTGATCGATCCCATGAGTCTGGAAGATAAGCTGGAATTCTTCAAGATGTTGGTAAAGATCGGTTTCAAGGAGATCGAGGTTGGTTTTCCCGCTTCCTCCGATACGGAGTACAATTTTATCCGTGCATTGATCGAGCGCGACATGATCCCGGAGGATGTGACCATTCAGGTATTGACGCAGGCAAGAGAGCATATCATCCGCAAGACCTTCGAAGCAGTCAAGGGTGCGCCCCACGCAGTGATCCATCTGTATAATTCTACTTCCGTAGAACAGAGAGAACAGGTATTTAAAAAGGATAAGGAAGCCATCAAGAAGCTGGCAGTAGACGGTGCCCGGATGTTAAAGAATCTGGCAGAGGAGACCGAAGGTAACTTCACCTTTGAGTACAGCCCGGAGAGCTTTTCCCAGACGGAGGTGGATTATGCATTGGAAGTCTGCAATGCAGTACTGGATGTATGGAAGCCCACTGCTGACTGTAAGGCAATCATCAATCTGCCCACCACCGTACAGGTGGCAATGCCCCATGTATTTGCCTGTCAGGTAGAATATATGCACAAGCATTTGAAATATCGTGATAATGTAGTACTCAGCGTACACCCCCATAACGACAGAGGCTGCGGTATCAGCGATGCGGAGTTCGGCGTACTGGCCGGAGCAGATCGTGTGGAAGGTACTTTGTTCGGCAATGGCGAACGTACCGGTAATGTGGATCTGGTTCAGGTAAGACACGATTTTTCATAAAACCGAACCTTTTACAGATGCATTCATCCTATGTGGTGACTGATCCGAACGGTTACGTTTGGGTAGGACAATAATAATATCACCTTGAAAAAGAAAGGAGGCTCATATGAGTAAACACCAGTACACAGCCCTGTATGAACGCCTTTCAAGGGATGATGAATTGCAGGGCGAGAGCAACAGTATCACTAATCAGAAGCAGCTTTTAGAGGACTACGCTAAAAAGCACGGCTTCGATCCCGTCCGTCATTTCACCGATGATGGAATCAGCGGTACCACCTTTGACCGTAAAGGCTTTAAGGCAATGATCGAAGAGGTTCTTGAGGGGAACATATCCACGATCATTGTTAAAGACATACGGCTCTTGCAAGGATGGGAATCCGGGTGCTTCATGCGAAACCAAGGGCTTGTCAGTCCAAGGGCAAGGTGGAAAAATTTCACCAGAAGGTAGACCAGTTCATTGCAGAGATACGGATAGCACAGGTGCATTCTTTAGAGGAGTTAAACCAGAAATGGAAATATTTTCTGGAGCAGGACTACCAGAAAGAAGCCCATGACGGGATAAAGGAGTATTATGACTCCCACGGAGTAAAGGTGCCTTCGGAAGGGATATCGCCCTTACAGGAGTTTACAAGGGATACCAGGGGGCTGGTGTTTCTGGATACGACAGTAGTAAGTGAAGCATTTCTCCATCATGAAAGCAGAAAACTGGATAACGCAGGATGTTTTTCTTTTGGGGACATCAAATACGAGGCCAGTGTAGCACTGGCAAATGCAGAGGTGGAAATCGCATATGACCCGATGAATACGGAAACAATAAAAGTGTTGTACCGGGATATGGAGCCAGTCATGGCACACCGTGTAAGAATCGAAGCGTTTTGTGACAGGAAGCCGGTGTTACCGGTTGGAATGACAGACAGGGTGCCGGAGACATCAAGGTTTCTGGATGCACTGGAAAAGAAATATAAAGAGGATCATCAGCTGATGGCGAATGCCCTTTCCTTTGGTGATTATGGAAAGGCAGGCGGTCAGAATGTATGAAGCATACTTTGAGATGATGAACACTCCTTTTTCCAGAGATGTACCAACGGACAGGCTGTATGTATCACCGCAGATAGAGGATGCAATCGGAAGACTGACCTATGCAGCAGACAGACAGCTGTTTGCAGTGGTTACGGCAGACCCGGGGTGTGGGAAATCCACACTGATCCGGATGTTTGAAGGAAGGCTTCCAAAGGATAAGTACATGCTTTTGTATCTGTCAGATTCAAAGCTGACACCAAGATGGCTGTATGCAGGTCTTCTGGATCAGATGGGACTGGAATCGCATTTTTACAGAGGAGATTCCAAGAGGCAGCTTCAGAAGGAGATTGAGAATGTCAGAAGTGTGCAGAAAAAACGGGTAGTATGTGTGCTGGATGAGGCACATCTGCTTGGAAAAGAAACACTGGAGGAATTCCGGTTCCTGCTGAACTACCGGTTTGATTCTGCCAGCCCGATGAGCCTGATTTTGGTGGGACAGACGGAACTGTGGGATCAGAAGTTAAGATTGCAGAGCTACGCCGCAATCCGCCAGAGAATCGATATGAATATCGTGTTAAATCGTCTGGATAGGGCAGAAACAGGGAAATATATCGCAGTACATATGGCATACGCAGGGGTGAAACAGGATGTGTTTACCAGTGGAGCCGAGGATGCAATCTTCAAGGTATCTGCGGGGATTCCGAGAATGATCAACCGAATCAGTGAGAAGACACTGATGTATGCATACCAGCAACAGAAACGGCTGATAGACGAACACATGGTAAGGTTTGTTGCCGACCACGAGATGGTAGGTGGAATAGAGTAAAACCGGGGCGAAAGCCCCGGAAACAGTGACAGAAAGAGGAACGAGTTTGTGACAGTGAGTGAGAGCAAAACTGTGACAGCTCATGAGATTTTTAACAATATTAGATTGCGAAATTTAGTATTGACCATGAAGGACAAGTCCGTTTTATCGGACATATAAAAAATTATACTGGAATCAAGATAAAGGAAGACAGCCTTAATCTTGGTTCCTTTTTATTTGAAATCAGCTATGCGAAGGAGGTAACAGCATGGAGAAAATGTTTTTTACAATCGCCGGAATGAAACATCATTATGGCAACGAATTTATGGAAGCAGGCATGGAAGTGAAGCTTGTGAAAGAACCAGATAATGAAGTGGATAAGGAGGCTATCAAAGTCGAGCTTGAAGGATTGGGGTTGATTGGATATGTGGCAAATAGTCCTTATACAGTAATGGGAGAAAGCATGAGTGCAGGCAGGCTGTATGACAAAATTGGTGATGAGGCAGTTGGCATCGTGAAATACAAATTGCTGGGCGGTGTGTTGTGTGAAGTAAAGATTTCGGATACTCATGTAGAAGAATAAAAAATATAATAATTTTGCCATTTGCTCAGGGGAGAATATCCTCTGGGCTTAGTGGCGTTTAAAGGAGGTTGATCTATATGGAGCAAATGAGTTTATTCGACATGGAAGAGACTGGAGTGGAGTTTGATGTGACCAAACGGTTGCAGGTGGTAAAGTCGCAGTTTGTTGAAGCACAGTCTGTTAGTTGGCAGGATTTATTCGAGGGATATGATGAAATATATGCTATTACTTTTCATCAGGTATTCAGTTTATGATGCAACTTTTAAACCGCTTTGAGTATGCAGAAGTTATCTTTGGCTGTGAAGGATTAGTGGATGATACGATGGCTGCCATTATGGCAGTTGAACGGACGCTTATTGAGAAAATCACACAGAACAAGTCTGCTTTGCAGATGTGTGAGAGAATGGAAGCAGAGGAATTGCGGTTGTATGTGTCGAGAGATATAAAATCACATGAAAAAGTGTTCTGTCTGCGAGCCAAGGATGGCAGGACAAGAGTTGTAACTGGAAGTGCAAATATGTCAGCGTCTGCTTTCTGCGGAATTCAGAGAGAGAATATTACCTACTACGACGATGCAGAGGCATATAAGTGGTATAAGAACCGATTCGATTCTTTTAAGGAAGTCTGCTCTGATAATGTGAATCAGACGGTTATGATGCGTACTATGGAAGATGATGGATACCTTGAAGAACATCCAGAGGAAATACCGATTGTCAAGACGATTGAGAAGCGGGAAATACTTATCATTGAAAAGGATGAAGAGGAATCGGATGAGACGGAGCTGATAGTTAGCGTAAAAGGTTTGGAGGCTGAGTTGAAGCCGATGTTACCGAAGCCTAAGAAGTCAGATGGTAAGTTGATTTTGACATCGGAGCATATACAGAAATTCAAGAGAACGCATAAGGAGCATCTGGCAGAGAAGAAGGAGAAACAAAAGAAACTGCCAAAACTGCATATTGATTATGATATGGAGAAGTTGAGTTTTAACGGTAAGGAATGCAATCTGAATCCGGAACCGGAGCAAGTAAAGAAGGATATTGGTTTTCTGCTGAGTTATCTGAGTAGTTTGAATACGTTTTATGGAGATGTGGAGCAAGCGCAGAAGGATTATTATGCTTTTATGAATTGGTATTTTGCGAGCTTATTTATGCCATACTTAAGATACGTGGCATTTAAAAACAGCTACGAGGTCACGTTGTTCCCGGTGGTGGGTGTGATTTACGGAGAATCAAACGGAGGCAAATCGACGTTTCTTAAAATGCTGTCGAAGCTGATGTGTAATGCGAGGATACCATTAAATTCCACAGCTGATTTTACGGCATCAAATATAGAGGCATTGAAGAGAGGCTGTGAAGGAGTTCCATTGAATATTGATGACCTTGATAAAACGCAGTTCCGCAGTCATGCAGATAAGATTATTAAGGATGATGAATGGGGTATCAGAGACCATTTTATCAATTATCCGGCGGTAGCTATTACTACAAATAGATTACCTTCTTTAGAGGCACCGATATCTAAGAGGGCGATTGGATGTAGAATCAATGCAAAGATTGATAAAGAAGCCGGTATTAAGAATTCCAAAAAAATAAACGAAAGCATGCGTAATATTACCAATAGTTTTTACTGTGAATATGTGCGCAGGATGCTTCCCAAGATTGCAGATATGGTAGAACATATGAAACTGGGAAATGTAGATTATTTGCCGGATATTTTTGCGATATCGTCGGAAGTATTGGTGGATATTATTGACGAGTTTGCTTCTGACGAAAAACCGGATTACTTTGCAGTGCTAAGCTATACTGATTATTTTGGAGAAAAGGTGGTAGGTAGAAATGCTATAGCAAAGATTATCAATGCCTGGGAGAATGAGAAGAAGCAATTCACGATTGATAGGAAGAAAAACAAGCTGATATATACCTATCCGGAGGGAGCAAATACATATGAGCTGAGATATATTTGTGATGAATTACCTCCGAAGTTGAATGCCAAGGTGGCATCTAGAAGTTTGGTGATGGATTTGGACATGGCGTGTGAATTCTTTGGTACAAAATTTAAGAAAAGTATATTCTAGGCAAGGAGCTTTGCCCCAAATTGTGGGGCGAAGCTTTTTCTCCTTGTATAGCTCAAGAATATCATGAGGTTGGATGAGATGCAATGATATGAAATTTTCAAAAAATTATGCATTGAAACTTTCCAGCTGTAGAGACCGGTCATCAATATACCAGTCGCAGGTAATCTTCCGACTGTTACTGCCATAGTATTCTACAATTTCCGGAAGGTTGTCGTTGACAGCATCGAATTCCAGACCGTGCTCCTGACACCAAGCGACAGCATTCGACAGAGCTTCGCCGATGCGACAGGTCCAGAGGATGAGCTTGTTGCCATCGGATTTCCATTTCTTGAGATAATTGATAAGTGCCTGATTGGGTTCGCCGCAATCGGGCCACTTACTAAAGCATAAGGTGCCGTCAAAGTCGACAGCTATGATTTGATAATTACGTTCCATGACGGCCTCCTTTCTCTTCATCTTTTTTTTCGTTTTTATCCGGAAAAATAAGTGGTAGAGCAACCTTAAAATAATTTGCTATTCTATACGCCATCTGCACGGAAGGGTCATGTGTACCTCTTTCAATATAGCCGATAGTTCTCCGGCTACAGTCTACAGCTTCTGCCAGTTTGTCTTGTGAAATGTTAGCCTGCTGGCGGAACTGTAATAAATTATTAGGGTATGACTGCATTCCATGTTTGGTCTTGCAGTATCCTGTATCTTTTACTTCCATCGAATCACTCCATTCACAAAAATGTGGTAGCCGGGCTGCCCCAGCCTATGGTCTAATTCTATAATTTTATGTGTCCAATAATACGGTCTTAATTCAGAACCCGACCAAAAATCTTAAAGGAGCTTTCGTCAGTAACCTTAATAGGTTCATATTTGCTATTAAGGGATATGAGGTATACTCCGTCCTTATCATCCTTAAGCTGCTTGCAGTAGGTCATACCGTCGAGGTAGAAGATACCGATTTCGCCACTGCTTAAGGAATTTGTCTGCTGTACCCATACAGCCTGATTATCATGATAGCGAGGCTCCATACTGTCACCGTTGAGTGCCAGTCCGAAGTCGGCTTCTTCGGGAACTTCTTTGCCCACTTCAATGATTTCAAAGTTTTCATCATCCAGAAATTCACCGGTACCGGCAGATGCTGCCAAGGTGGACCATTTGATAGGTCTGCGGAAAGGAATAATGGTAGCTTCCTGCTTTTGGAACTGTTCAGAGAGCAGGAGCAGTCCGATGTATTCTAAAGCTTTTGCTTTTCCTTCCTCATTCAGCTTTGCTAATGGGTCATCCGGATTAAAACCAATGAATTCATTATAGATATCAGTGATGCCAAGTATCTTGCACAAAGCAAGGAATTGTTGCGCATTCGGATAGCTGATATCCTTTTCCCATGCGCTGACAGCCGCATTCGATACATTGATTCCGTAGAAGCGGAGTTTCTCTGATACGTCTATCTGTGACATTTTCTTAGCTTTTCTGTATGTGGCGAGTGTAACGCCGATTTTCTTTTCCATAATAGTATATGCCTTTCCTGTATCTGCAAATTTGGAGCGCAGATACAAATTTGCGCGTGAAAATTTATTTTCACACTTACCTCACAAAGTGCCTTGCACTGTTCATAATCAAATGATATACGAAAGAAAAATATTTTTCAAGAGAAAATCAATAATAAATTGAATTGGCAAAAATTTTGCCGTTGATTTCAATTGGAGTTTGATTTATGATATATCTTGCGAGGACGCTTCGATACCGTGCCACGGAGAAAACGAGACCGATATGGAGGAGGTGGAAGGGATGAAGGACAGAACGATTTTGCATTCAGATATCAATTGTTGTTATGCGGCCATTGAGCATCTGCATCATCCGGAGTTAGCCGGGAAGCCTTTGGCAGTAGGAGGAGACCCCGAAGCAAGACATGGAATTGTTTTGACAGCTGACTACATTGCCAAGAAATGCGGTGTGAAGACAGGCATGGCACTCTGGCAGGCAAAACAGGTTTGTCCGGAAATCAATTTTATCTCACCAAGAATGGACTTATATCTTCGGTTTTCCAAAATGGCGCATGAGATTTACGGAGAGTATACCGACTTACAGGAAGCCTATGGGATTGATGAAAGCTGGCTGGATGTAACAGACAGCGTGAGCCTAAAGGGAGATGGATATCGGATTGCTCAGGAAATCAGTAATCGCATGAAGTCAGAACTTGGAATCACGGTAAGTATTGGTGTGTCATTTAATAAGATATATGCTAAGCTTGGTTCCGATTACAAAAAGCCGGATGCGATAACGACGATGTATCGGGATGAATTCCGACAGAAAGCGTGGGTACTGCCTGCATCCGATTTGCTTTATGTGGGGCGAAGTACATCAGCGAAGTTGCAGAAATTAGGCATCAGAAGTATCGGAGATTTGGCAAGGACGGATGAAAAGATTTTGCATTCGCAACTTGGCAAGATGGGAGATATTCTGTGGGCTTTTGCAAACGGTTACGATGATTCACCGGTAAAGTATGAGGATGCGCATGCTCCTATTAAATCCATCGGCAACAGTACCACAACACCGAGGGACTTGGTGAATGAGCAGGATGTGAAGATTGTTCTTACGATATTAGCAGAGAGTGTAGCTGCAAGGCTGCGGGAAAATGGTTTTAAATGCCGAGTGGTAGAAATCAGTGTCCGGGATAATGAGTTGTTTTCATTTACCAGACAGAGGAAAATCGACCATGCTACCAATGTGACGAGAGAGATAGCGGAGGAAGCATTCCGGTTATTTCAGGAGAATTACAACTGGCAGAAACCGATTCGAAGCGTAGGTGTGAGAGGAGCCGACCTTGTAAATGATAATTATTGGGAGCAGATAGATTTGTTCTCAAGTGTAGAATTTAGAGAAAAGCAGATGAAGGTGGATACGGCGGTGGATGATATCCGTCGCCGGTTTGGCTTTTACAGTGTGCAGCGTGGGATTATGTATTTTGATAAGATGCTGTCCTCTGTGGATGCGAAAGCAGAGCATACGGTTCACCCTCATGGCTATTTCGGATAAGAATGGAGGTTTGGTGCATGGCAAATAGAGGACAGATTATGACGGATAAGGATAAAGAAATGTATAATGTAATTTCCTTGTATATAGCGCAGAAAGGGTATTCTCCAACAGTGAGAGAATTATGCGCAATGACTGGAGTTCGTTCGACATCAACCGTACATGGTAGATTAAAAAAATTGGAGAGTCTAGGTAAGATTAGAAAACTTACGGAAAGCCCAAGGACGATTACAGTGGTATAGGAGGCAGTATGGAATCATGTAAGGTTTATGTGGACGTAGATGCTACGTTTACTAAGGATGGCCGGTTATTACCACGGAGCTTTATCTGGACGGACGGACACCGGTATGAGATACAGCGTGTCAAGCATATATGCAGAGCTGCCAGTTTGAAGGCAGGTGGTGTGGGGATGAGGTATACCTGCATCATAGATGGCAAGGAAAGTCATCTGTATTATGAGGATAACAATATGTGGTTTGTGGAGGGGCGATAATTCTAAGGAATGGAGTTAGTCAGGAAAAAAGGTCAGCGAGAAGTACAAAGGACGAGTGGTGCGGACTTCGGCACATCGGAACTCATTCGTCATTTAACAGTCATCAATGGTTTTCCTTTCCCTTTACCGTTGAGTAATTACAGTCAACAGGAGGATTTTGATGATGATAGATAGAAAAGATAAGAGATTTGTAAGCTGCCCGGTGTGTGGCAGAGTTCTGATGAAATGTCAGGGAGAGTGTAATATTGAGATAACCTGCGGAAAATGCAACCGAGAAATTGTTGCCCTTGTGGATAACGAGAGAGTGATGGTGCTGGAGAATCGCAGAGGGAATGGTCAGGTAGGACAGGTCAAGGTAAGCGTCCAGAAGACCAAGGGCTGTAAGCAGATGCAACCGATGAAGCGAGCAGCAAATTATTAAGCAAGAATACAATCGAATAGAATGAGGAATCAGAAGAACCGTCGGATTTGGCTGGAACCATCAGGGTCGGCACTGATTACCAAGAGTTTGTTAAAGAGCTGGATTTAGCAGAGAACTATCAGGAGCCGACAAAACGGAGATAACGCCAGGTGGCATATATTATTAGCTACCGGTCTTATTGTCATACGTTTTGTCGGCTCTTTATGCGTTTTCTCCGTTTCGGACTCCGGAAATGGAGAGAATGATGGAAAAGACAGTAGGACAGAGAATTAAGGAATGCAGATTAAAATTAGGAATGACACAGCAGGAGTTCGCTGAGGTAATGTATATGCCAAAATCAACAATATCCGCTTATGAAAGGGATGTAGTAGATTTGAAGCTGGGAACCATTAAGGAACTTGCAAATGCGCTGCATACTACGGTTGGATATTTGATTGAGGGCGAAAAAGAGGAATTTGATGAGGATGTAATGCGTGCAGCGATGATGTTGCAGAATATGCCGGAGGAATTGAGAAGAGTTGCTGTGGAGCAGGTAAAGGTGTTGAATGGGTTGGCGAAGTAAAACAATTATGTGGGCTGTAATATCCTTCGGAGAAGAAATTCCCCGGAGGATATTTTTTTGTCTCCAAGTACAATGCCATTGTACTTTTTGTACAATAACTGGGTAACGACCGGCAAGCCATCACAAGCTATAATAAACCTTGTCAACGAGATAAAGAAGCAAAACCGGTTCTGCTTCAGAAATTCATAAGGAGGCATGTATGAAATCTGGAGCAATTAGCATTGACAGATATGCTGGTGGAGAGCCAGCAGAACAATTTGATTTTCTGTATGAAAACTTTTCTATTCTACAGGAGCTGTTAAAGGATTACAGGGAAGAGCTGATAATGGAAGTGATTGAGCAAAAGGCTTATAATCGCCACTCACAAAATGGAGATTTGGGTGTAAGGATTCAGGTATCCATGGGAATCAGTAATCCGACTATGAATAAGGCAATCGAGCACATGACAGTGGCGCAGGCGATTGATGAAGGGCTGCTGGATGAGGATTTCTTCGAGGATACGGATAACAAGCAGGAACTGATTCGTAAAGTGACCTGTTACCACCGCGTAAATACTGATTTGGAGATATTCACTTCGAAGCTTGGAACCATGTGCTTGAAGGACCAGAACATTATCAGACCGTATCTCCTTCGGGAGAAGTCGATGGATGACTTAGCGGTGGATTTGGGAATTGATTACCGGTCCGCAGTGAAGCATGTGTACAGAATTAAGAAACGATTGATTGAAAAGGTTGAGCCGAAGCTTACTGTTATGAATAGAAGAGGAGCATAAGATTATGGGATTTAGAAGAACAGATGTGGAAGAGACAGCATTATATGCGAAGAAGTTTGTGCGTTACGATGAAGGGGCAAGGAAATACAGCATGGGGCTTTCGAAGTTTCAGACCCTTGCCAGAGAAGCAAAGGCAACTTATAAGGTGGATAAACTGGTGCTTGTAAATTGTGATTTGTTTGAAAAATATCTGGAGACTTTTAGAGAATATTAAAGAAAGCCTTGGGAGTGTGCGGGTAACAATAAAATGATGAATAGGGCTTGATTTTTCGCGATTTATATTGCGAATCCGAACCGTAAGAGATATAATATATATCGTAGCAAATATTTTGCGTTTGCGGTTCGTTTACGAATCAGGTCCTCTTTTTTTAGGAGGATAGAGAATGGCAAAGGCAAGAAAAGATTTACGTGGACGTGCTCTGAAAAAGGGAGAAGTCCAAAGAAAAAGTGATCAGAGGTATATGTATACTTACACAGACCCTTTGGGGAGAAGAAAGTTTATTTATGCCAATGACTTAACCGAGCTCCGGGAGAAGGAGCAGAAGCTTCAAAGGGATCAGCTTGACGGTTTGGATTTATATGCAGCCGGTAAGGCAACTGTCAATGATACGTTTGACCGCTACATGGCAACGAAGTTTGAGTTGCGAGATTCTACGAGGAACGGGTACCTTTATACTTACGACCATCTTATACGAGATAAATTCGGATTTAAGAAGCTGGTAGATGTGAAGTATTCAGATGTATTGCAGTTCTATTACTACTTATTAAATGACAAGGGCATCGCACTTGGTACATTGGATTCTGTGCATTGTCTTTTACATCCAACATTTCAGTTGGCAGTGAGAGATGATATTATCAGAAAGAATCCTACGGATGGTGTGATGAAGGAAATTTCTAAGAAGGGTGGTAAGAATCGTGGAGTCAGACATGCGCTTACTGTGGATGAGCAGAGAACGTTCATGGAGTACATCGCAAATCATCCGGTGTATTATCACTGGTGGCCATTGTTCACAGTTCTGTTGGGAACCGGTACACGTATCGGGGAGTGCTTAGGACTTCGGTGGCAGGACCTTGATTTCGAGAAGCGAGTTATCAGTATCAATCATAGTGTAGTGTATTATTCCCAGAAGGATACCAAGACAAGTGTTATGCGAGTTTCACTTCCAAAGACCGAGGCAGGTATCAGAACCATTCCGATGCTTGATATGGTCAAGGATGCATTTGAGATGGAGCGTGAAGCACAGAAGGAAACCGGAGAGAATATACAGGTGCTTGACGGGATGTCTGGGTTTGTATTTACGAATCGTTTTGGAAATATTCCAAATCCGCAGACAGTGAATGACACCATCCGTCGCATCAGGAACAGCTACAATGCAGAGGAAGTATTGAATGCGAAAAAGGAGAAGCGTGAGAAGCTATTGCTTCCGCATTTTTCGTGTCATCATTTGAGACATACTTTTGCAACCAGACTGTGTGAGACTGAGACGAACCTGAAAGTAATTCAGGCAATTATGGGACATCGTAATATCGAGACTACGATGGACATTTACGCCGAGGCAACAGAGCGTAAAAAACAGGAATCATTTGAGATTTTAGCTTCAAAATTGGATAGCATTTTTTGAGAAAGGACCCGGCTGGAGTCTGACAACAAAAATCAGTAAGTGCAACAATTTGACAGCAAATTCAGTTTTATAACAAGCGATAACAAGTTATCACAACTTGGTGGAAATACAGCAAAAACGTGATAACAAGTGGTCATAGGCGATAGCAAGGAGATAACCTGTGGCATCCCGACGATGAAAAGCCTGGATAAGTAAGAGGGCTGGAAAAGCCTGAATTTAAAGGATTCCGAGAGAAGTGTCAGAGGACAAAAAGAGGATTTGACACCAGATTGACACCAATTTAAGAGCCTTAATATGATGAAATTAGAATGGACACTGTTGCTGAAAGGCAATGGTGTTTATTATTTACATAGTTTAGATTGAAAGTTTATTTTGTTGGAAAACAGTGGAATTATATTTGAATTTGAAATATAATATAAGTCAGCAAGTATCTTAATTAAGGAAGGAGATTATATGTCAATAGATAATTTAATAGAAGATGTGGATAATCAAATAATTCAAATTCGAACAAAAAGTTTAGATGTTTCATTTAATGAATTGTACGATATGTATACAGATGGTGAATTGGTTATTTCCCCTGATTATCAACGATTGTTTAGATGGGATGAGGAAAAACAATCTCGCTTTATAGAATCATTATTGTTAGAGATGCCAGTTCCGCCAATTTTTGTCATCGAAGTTAACGATGGGGTTTATGAACTCATAGACGGATTACAACGTATATCTAGCTATTTACATTTTAGAGGAGAAAAACTTGGAAAAACGGAAGATGAGTTTTTGGAATTGAAAGGATGTGATATAGTTCCTGATTTAGATGGAGTGACATATGATAGATTGCCTAAAGCATTACAAATTAAAATAAAAAGAAGTTTTGTTCGTATGGAAGTTATTCGGAAGGAAAGTGAATCTAGCTTAAAATATCATATGTTTAAACGACTGAATACAGGTGGAGAATTATTGTCAGCACAAGAAATAAGAAATTGTACAATTAGATTATTAAATTCAAATGCTTTAGATTTTATTGAAAAATGCAGTGCCAATGATAATTTCAAGTCGGTTATTCAAAAAATAAATGAGGAAGAAATAAGTAAGAAATATGACCAAGAGTTGGTACTTAGATTCTTTGCTGTCAAGAATGACATTTCAAATTACAAATATCCAGTAACAGAATTTTTGACTAGATATCTTGAAAAAATAACAAATGGTCTTTCAGACTTTAATTATCGTGAAGAAGAGGAGCTATTTTCTAAAACTTTTAAATTTATAGCGGATAATCTTGGTGAAGATATTTTTTCAAGTAAAACAAAAAATGGAAATATGAAAAATGATTTTGTAACCTATTTGTATGATGGTATTACAATTGCTATTGCTGAGCTAATAGAAGATATTGAAAAAATCAATATGCCTACATTAGTAGTGGACAAAATAAATGCCATAAAATATGGAGAAGAATTACAGTCATATAAAACAGGAAGTATAAATGGAGTAACTAAGCGAATTAGTTTATTTAAAGTGGGGGTTGAAGAAATAATTGACGACAGAGGAATTAAGAGCGGTTCTTGAAGGAGAATTAGCTTGGAGAATTGAAGATCTGATATTTTTTAAAAATCAACTTGTAAATATATACAGTGTTGAAGAAAAAGATAAATATAGAAAAAGCCTAGTGATGATATTATATTCTCATTTAGAAGGTTTTATTAAGATAAGTTTATTGTCATACGTTCAATATCTAAATTCGCTTGGCTTAGAACGAAAAGCTTTTAATGAGAATTTGTTAGCATCAAGTATGGAAACGGAATTTAAAGCATATGAAACAAAGGATATAAAATGTAAAGTGTTCAAAAAGGGACTTCCTGAAGAAACAAAGCTACATAGATTTTATCGTAGGGTTCATTTTCTTGAAAATTTAAGAGAATTTGAAAATACTGTCTTTAATATAAAAGATACTACTATTGATACGGAATCAAACTTGTGGTATATAGTTCTTCAAAAAAATATGTTCAAAGTGGGATTGCCAGTTGATTTGTTTTCAGAATACCAAAGAGATATTGATGCATTGGTAAATAGAAGGAATGCCTTATCGCATGGTACGAGTAAAGATGGAATAGATGACAAAGAGTATAGTGATTGGGAGAAAAAAGTATTGACTATTATGGAAGAAGTCATGCGACAAATATATTTGTTTGCCAAGAGAGAAAACTATTTAAAAGAGGTTTACTCTTAAAACAATCTAAGAGTAAAGGGGGAGTAAGTTTTACTCGTCATCAAATACAGTCTCATCCATTTCAGGAAAATCCAATAATTCCGAAACGGTCATTCCCAAACCGAGAGCCAGCTTATGCAAGGTTTTCAGTTTGGGATTTTTTGTTTTCCCAGACATAATATTTTCTACGGTAGATTGCGTAATACCGGATAACGTAGCAAGTTTATTAATGGTAATATTCTTTTCTTCACATAGCTGTGAAAGTCTTAGAATGATAACATCAGAATAAGTCATAAAGGTTTCCTTTCGTAGATGAATAAGCTAAATAAAGTATATAAACAAATAGATGGCGAGATTAACGGTGTAACATTAGAAAATGACAAAATTTAATGTTGCACCGTTATACTATTCGTCTGCAAATGCAGTCTCATTCATTTCAGGAAAATCCAACAGTTCAGATACGGTCATCCCCAATCCGACAGCCAGCTTATGCAAAGTTTTCAATTTAGGATTTTTGGTTTTTCCTTTTATCAGATTATCTACGGTAGATTGTGTAATGCCTGACAATGTGGCGAGTTTATTGGTTGTAATGCTTCTCTCGTCGCATAGTTCTGTTAAGCGTTTGATAATAACATCAGAATAAGTCATAGCAATCCTCCTTAACTTTGTACGGTTAACTCAAGTATAAAAGTAAATGAGAAACAATATTAACGGCACACGGTTGACAAAAGGGATAAATTGTGATAATTTAACGGTATACGGTTATGAGAGAGGGGAATTGAAATGGGATTTACGCAAGAAATATTTAAGCGAGCTACGATAAGGGGTGTAGCAGATTATCTTCTTTATGGCATTGGGCTGGATGAGGATGATAGAGATTATGAAAAAAGGATGGATGATGTTTATCATAAATTTGAAAAAGAGGTAATGGAGTTTGATGAAGACAGAAGTTCCATATTGCTCGATTTGGCAAATGAGTTTACAAGCGAAGCTGCCAATGTTTATACGGAAATAGGATTGCAAGCAGGTATTTTACTTATGCAGGATATGGCTCGGAATATAGGTAAATCATCAGGAGAAAAGAAAACGGATTATCAGGCAATGTATGTCACTCTTTTTAAAGATGTAGCAAATGCATTGAAGTATCTGCATAACTCGGAAGATGAAAATAGTAGGAAAGCTACGGAAATTTTAGAAAATTCACAATGTATGACAGAGAAAATCTTTATAGATTCAGCAGACGCAAAGTAAGAGGAATAAAAGATAGATAACCCCTTTACAGAAATTCCCCTTATCCTCTTGCTTCCCTTTCTTATGAAAGGGAAAAGCCTTATCAAGAACTTGCATATAAGTGCGGGCATTCTTGATAAGGCTTTTATTTTTATATTTCGCGGAGTGGATAATAAATTATTCCTCAAAATCATCAGGAAATTCTATGGAAGTGAAAATAGAACCCTCTTCATTAGCTACCATTTTAGTAATAATTTCTTTCGCATAAGGATTCACGTATTTATGACCTTCTATTGTCTCACCGAAGAAATCAAAGCAAAGATAATCATCATATCTGTCCAGAAGTTTTTGGAATTTCTGATGCTGAATGAGTTTTTTTAGCGGATAAAGGTCAGAAGCCATTCGTTTTTCCGAATTGATGTAATCAGAAATGTACTCTCGGAGTTTCTGTAGCTCATATTCAATCCATTCGTCTTCATCCAAAGGATTGTCATATTGACCGTGTGCAAGTTCCACATTGAGCCGCTCCTCGCGTTCCAGAAAATCCAAAATATCAGCTTCTATATGGGAAGTGCTTTTCAGTTTCCCGGAAAGAAGTTCATTCGGGGTAACATCCAATGCTTCGGTCAGCCTTTCTAATGTGTCATAGGCAGGATAGTTGATACCACGCTCAATCTTGGATAGACTTTGTAGATTAATTCCGATTTGGTCGGAAAGTTCCTGCTGTGTCAGTCCTTTCAGTTTTCGTATAGTTTGAATGTTGTGTCCTAACAGTCGGTAGTCCATAAAAATCTCCTTTCAGCCCATAAGACTTAAAAATGATAAAAAATGTATAAAATATGTTGACAAATAAGCACAAAGGCATTATTATTGATTTAAAATGATTGATTAAGTTCAATGGCGTTAATTATCTGCTTACATAAGCATTATAACATGAAGGTTTTAATTCTAAAAGCATTACTTTTCTTTTGGAATAGGGAAACTAGGGTTCCTGACTTTCTTCGCTGTGCCGAAGGCGGAAAGCGGAGAAAGGGCAGGAAGGAACGCCGTAGGCGTTCCAGCAGGGCGTATATGTAACACCGCCCTGTATATACAGGATTGATAATTCAAAAATAGCCAGAAATCAACGTTTGCAGATGTTTAAAAGGTGTGCTGAAATGGGCGCGCTGGAAAGGAGAGGATAAACAATCGCAAAACGTGATAATCTGAGTATCAAGATCGATTACATCAGCATTGTATTTGATTTAGCAAGAGCGGATGAGGTCATTCGGAAGGTGCTGGAACTTCCGGTAGATATTTTTACAAAATATCCGGCAAAGGTCAAACACAAATCCTATCAGAGTGTGTATCAGGCAGGGAGCATTAAGGTATTCGGAGATTCCAAACAGACAGAAGAGAATCCGGACAGTCTTGGTTGCTATCTGGTATTGAGCGGTAGAGGATGTGACGAAATTTTCCACATACTGAACAAGCAAGGCTATTCCTTTGGGGATTTATTCTGGCGCTGTGAATGGCTGTACGGCAGTGAGTTCCACTTTACAAGGTTGGACATAGCAATAGATGACAGGAATGAAACACCGTACTTTACACCGGAGCAGATACAGCGTAAATGTGAGAGGGAAGAATTTATAGGAAACAGCAACAGTTACCGGTTTGTGGAAAGTAGTTATACCGAGTATTGTGATACTGCTAAAACAGTGTATATCGGAACGGGGAAGTCCAATCTGTCCTATCGCTTCTATGACAAGGATAAGGAAGTCAGCATGAAGTACCAGAAGCCGTATGAAGAGATAGGGAGCTGGAAACGGACGGAGATACAGTTACGCGAGAATAAGGCTCATACTTTTGCTATGCTTTTCAAGGACAATCCACTGGACTTGGGAAAACTGGCATTCGACCTTTTGGCAGGAAATTTAAGATTTATCATACCAGACGAGAAACAGAGCAACAGAAGCCGTTGGAGAACGTGTCAGTTCTGGAAACGTTTTTTAGGGGCGGTCGAACCTTTACAATTACATATAGAAACTCCCCAAAGTACCCTCTTAGAAACACAGAGGTGGTTAAAAGAAGGTGGTGTATTGTCTGCGGTAAAGGGATTCTGTTTTCTGGAAGAGCATGAGGCACTAGGCGGTCTGGAACGGATAGAGGATATGCTGAAGCGTATCAGGTACAGTCCGTCATTTGGTAACAAGATGATAGGGCATTTAAGCAGGATAAACAGAGAAGATTTAATACCATATGTGCAGGACGATATGAAGAAAGGGGGAGTTTCTTGAAAAGGGAGATTCCAGTATGGGAAAAAGCAAATTTAACAGTAGAAGAAGCAGCGGCTTACTCTGGGATAGGATTAAATAAAATCAGAGAGTTATCCAACGATGAGCAGTGTCCGTTCGTCTTGTGGGTAGGAAATAAGCGGTTGATAAAACGTAAAAAGTTTGATGCCTATATTGAAAAGGCATATTCTATTTAACAATATATTTACGTATTGAGAGAAGAGCCGGAGTATGATAGATTTAGAATATCATATTAAGGCTCTTCTCATAAAAGAAAGGAGCGATTGTATGGCAGAGAGAAGGAAAGACCCGAAAGGCAGAGTATTGAAGGAGGGCGAGAGTTATAGGTCGGACGGAAGGTATCAATATCGTTATAGCTTAAGAGATGGGAAACGTCATACTATTTATGCAGGAACACTTTTAGAATTAAGAGAGAAAGAAAAAACAATACAGCGGGATTTAATGGATAACATTACTGCGACAGCTTGCAATATCACTTTAAATCAAATATTTGTATTGTATATGTCTGGAAAAGTAGATTTGAAGCAATCTACACGCACCAATTACAATTATATGTATAGAAAATATGTGCATGATACCTTTGGGCAAAGAAGGATTTCTTCAATTAAGTATTCGGATATTAAGAAATTTTATGTTTCATTGATTGAAGAAAAAGGCTTCAAGCCGAACAGCATGGAGATTATTAATACAGTGTTACATCCGGTATTTACACTGGCTGTCAGAGACGGATATATCAGAAGTAATCCTTCTGATGGAGTAATGATGGAAATCAAGAAGGGGCATAATTGGGAAAAACCGAAGCGCCATGCATTATCTGTAGCGGAGCAAGAAAAGTTCATTGAATTTGTGGCAAAATCGAAAACATATAATCACTGGCTGTCATTATTTACGGTATTTTTGGGTACTGGTTGCAGAGTAGGAGAGGTTGTTGGCTTGCGGTGGGAAGATTGTGACTTTGATAACCAGATGATTTCTATTAATCACAATATGGTGTACAGACAGCAGGACAACGGAAAAAGTGAATTTCATGCGACGACTCCGAAAACGAGTGCCGGTGTTCGTATTGTACCAATGCCGGAAGAAGTGCGGAAAGCATTATTGCAGGAACGAAAAAAGCAGATGGCAACAGGATTTAATACAACCGTGATTGATGGTTATAGAGGATTTGTGTTTACAAATAAAGTGGGTTATATTCATAATCCGCAAACAATTAACCGTGCGATCAAACGTATTATAAGAGATTGTAACAGCGAAGAAACGTTGAAGGCAGAGAAGGAAGGCAGAAAACCGCTTTTAATACGTGATTTTTCAGTCCATAATCTCCGGCATACATTTTGTACCCGATTTTGTGAAAATGAAACTAATTTGAAGGTTATTCAGGAGATTATGGGGCACAGTGATATTACCACTACGATGAATGTCTATGCCGAAGCAACGAATGAGAAGAAAAAAGAAGCGTTTTCCAATTTGGAAGGAAAGATAAAAATATCTTGATGAACCTGTAAAGAGAGAAAGGGGTAGAATATGCCAAAAGCACCAGTCAAAGAAACCATTCATGCCAAAGGTCTTGACATTAGTATTTATACGACTGATTTTCAAAATGAATTTATTTCATTAACAGATATAGCTCGTTACAAAAGTGATATGCCGCATGATGTAATTAAGAATTGGTTGCGTAGTCGTGATACGATTGAATTTTTAGGATTATGGGAAAGTCTCCACAATCCCGATTTTAAACAGGTCGAATTCGACCTGTTTAGAAGTGAAGCCGGAGCAAATGCATTTACAATGTCTCCCACAAAATGGATTGAAGGAGTAAATGCGGTAGGTTTTGTTTCCAAAGCCGGACGTTATGGCGGCACATATGCACATTCCGATATAGCCTTTGAATTCGCTTCGTGGGTTTCGGCAGAATTTAAGCTGTATATCATCAAAGATTACCAGAGATTGAAATATGACGAAAACAGCCGCCTGTCTCTTGACTGGAATCTTCACAGAGAACTTTCAAAGATAAATTACCGCATACATACCGATGCAATCAAAGAGAAGCTGATTCCGCCGGAACTGACAGCAAGCCAGATTTCCATGAAGTATGCCAGTGAAGCGGATATGTTGAATGTAGCCGTTTTCGGTACGACAGCAAAACAATGGAGAGAAAAGAACCCGGATAAGAAAGGCAATATCAGAGACGAAGCAAACATAAATCAGCTTTTGGTTTTGGCAAATATGGAAAGCTATAATGCCATTCTGATTGAACAGGGGAAGAGCCAGTCACAACGTCTTGTTATGATTGTGATTGTCAATAAAAAAGTCCCAAAAATAGCGGAGAAAATTCCCCACTTTATTTACCCGGGAAAAAGCACCGCTATGGATGCTTTTTCCAGTTTTTTACTGTCTTTTTACACCATGGGTAATACGCCATGCCATAATTCATAATCAGGAATTGCGATATCATTCTTCATAAGCAATAATTCCAGCTCTTTATTACGCTGTTTGAGCAGTTCAGCTTTTCTTTGCTCATCATCAAGCATATCTCTCAGTATATCCGCCGCTTCTATCGCTTCGTTTCGTGTCAGCCTGTTTTCTTTCATCTCATAAATCCCCGCTTTCTTCGGTCTCTTCCATTTCGCTCAAACCTTCCTTTGTTCCATTTCCTGAACTCTCTTTTTTCGGTCTGCCCCGCCGTTTCACAGCGCTGATCCGTTCCCGTTCTTTCATCCGGTAGCTTTCACCTTCTATAGTTATAAAGCTGCAGTGGTGCACAAAACGGTCAAGAATGGCCGTTGCCAGTACCGGGTCAAAAAGAATGCTCCCCCATTCATCAAACTGCTTATTGGAAGTAATGATGGTAGAGGCTGTCTCGTATCTTTTGGAAATCACTTCATAAAGATCGTCCACATTTGTCTGGCCCAGCTTCTTGAGCCCAAACTCATCAATTACCAGCAGATCCGGTGAAATGTATTTCTTCAGTTTCTGGCGGAAAGAGTTGTCCGCACGGGATATGTATAAATCCTCCATCATTTCCGAAAGCGTGGTGAACAGCACCGTGTACCCCTGTTCAATCGCTTTTATGCCAAGTGCGATGGAGAGATGAGTCTTACCGGTTCCGGGAAGTCCGATAAAAGCTATATTTTCTTTTTTCCGGATAAACTCGCAGGTCCCAAGGGCATAGATGACCTGACGGTTCAGGCAGGGCTGCCATGAAAAGTTGAATTCTTCCATTGTTTTATGCTGGGGCATGCGCGAACGCTTCATCCGATCGTTACGTCTGTTTCTTGAGCGGTTAAGATTTTCATCATTTATGAGCAGTTCAAGAAATTCGATATAGGACATCTGTTCCTTTGCTGCCTGTTGGGCCCGCATATCCGCTGTTTGGAGAATTCCGGCAAGATGGAGCTTTTTTATCTTTTCCTGTAAGGAATCATTCATGGGAGATCACCCCCAGTCCTGTCATTTGACGGTAATCCGACAGTTTCCTGATTTTGCTTCTTCCTTCCATGGACAGTTCCTGTTCATCCTCCAGTGGAAGATGGTACAGACCGCTTTCACAGATCTTTTTTACTGCCCGGTAGGTAATGTTTCCATAATGGCATGCCCTTTGGCAGGCCTTGTCTACGGCATCCTCCCCATATTTTTTTCGGAGTGCCAGGATACCGGAAATGCTCCGGTAATGATGGCACTGGTACATCTCCGTATCCTTAAATGCTTCCAGAAATGCCAGCGCGCCTGTCCCCACCTGTGCCATTTTTTCGCGATAGCTTGACAAAAGCTCCTCCTGTGTTATTGTTTTGGTAGATGGGTAATGACTCTTATCCGTCACATGTTCGCCCTTTGCATTCCCGCACAGACTGTGGAGGGCGATCTCTTTTCCGGCATGGTAGATTTTCAATAAATGATTCACTTCGATGACATCCACTTCCATTCCGATATAAGTGTAAGGCACGGAATAATAATTGCCGTCATGAACGATATGGCAGTCTGTCCTTACGGTGGCGGCCCCGGATTTTGAAAAGAGAAAGTCCTGCGCAGGAAGCGGCTTTAAATATGCTTTTTCTGTCTCAAGATATACGGTTTCCGGTTTTCGGCTTGTAGTCCCGTGTATCCGACGGTTTGCCGTTTCTTTCAGCCATGACAGGAGAAACCGCTTTGCTTCTTCGATTTCTTTAAAATCCCGTCCCTTAAAGCAGTTTTCTTTTACGTATCTCACGTTCGATTCTACTTTCCCTTTATCGGTTGGTGTGTATACCCGGCACGGATTGGGAAGGAAGCCATAGTGCCCGGCAAAAGCGGCATAGGTGCGCTGCACGGTCGGCTCATAAAAGTCTGCCTCAACGATAGCAGCCTTTAAGTTGTCGATCTTTACGGTCTGGGGAACTCCGCCAAAGTACCGGAATGCCTCTGTGTGGCACCGGATGAAGGTCTGCACGCTCTGATCCAGAGTAACAGCAACGTACATGTAGCGGGAGTAGCTCAAAGACATGACAAAGATCCATGCTTTGCGCGGTGTTCCATTTACTCTCAAGGTTCCGATATAACCGAAATCTACCTGTGCCTCTTCGCCCGGCAGGGAATGCAGCACCATGTAGGCGTGAGGCTGGGATTTCCTTATTTTTTTCACATAATCGCGCAGGGTGGTATAACCGCAGGCAACGCCGAACTCTTTTTGCAGATCCTGGTGGATGCGGGTAATGGACAATTCCTTGGATAACTGGATTTCTATGTATTCCTTGTATTCATCCAGCATGGACGGCCAGGTTCCCTCCTGTGTTTCCTGTGGCAGCTCCTTTCCCTGCGTTTCTTCTCTGAGCACTTTGCGTACTGTTTTTCTGTCAATGCTAAGCATCTTCCCAATCTGGGTTTTGTTGTATCCTTTCTGATACAGAGTCATGATTGTAGTTTTCATGTCTACCTCCAGCATAATAAAATTTTCCTCCTTATGGGGAGAGTCCTTTGTTACGCTTTCAGTATAACTTGGTCTTTACGTTAGGCATAACAAGGTGGGGAATTTTCTCCGCCAAAAGTGGGTATTTTTATTATGCCATTCACAGTTATGATTCGTGAATCCGTCGTAAAACAGCTTGAGACACTGGAAGCTATCTCGGCAAAGGCGTTAACGAAACTGGGGCAAAAGAAAGATGAATAGAAGAACGCTTGACACCAGATTTGACACCAATTTTTCATAAAATGGTGTGAGGATATAAAAACTTATAAAATCTAATAATCAAGGGAACTCTTTAAAATAGGCATATAATACTTTGTGTGAACTTATGGAATACGCCCAAAACTAATCCCGACCATGAAAACTTTGGATAAATAAAGTCAGTAAAATCAATGCTTTGCGGGAGGTATGTTCACCTTTTGACAAGAGTTTGACAGGAGAATGACAGTTCATAATTAGTGATAATTGGTCATATTTCGGTTTTTCATCATTAATAAAAGTTTAGATTATGCACTTAGAGGACACTTTTCAAGTCAAAAATTTGGAAAGTGTCCTTTTGTGCTGCACTCTATGGGAACAAGTTGTCTGATTGACTTTAACCGTAGATAGCCAGTAATTAAATCTGGGGAAAGAATTGGTTTTTGGTGAAACAAATTTATTCAATCTATAATTATTAGCGGATGTATAATCTTTTTCAGAAGAAAAATGAACTCTTGAAAAGATACTGACAGGATGGTTATTGGAAGTAAGTACACAGGCCTCTGTAACATGATAGCCTTTTTGTATACATTTTTAGTTGTGGTGCTTTCCGAACCATCCCTTATCATACCAAGCGATTAGAATTGGCAGTCATTGAAACCCGCTCTTGTAGGAATGCCCTTGTCAAGATGTCTGGAGAGACGATCAACAATATTTATTTTTTTATCTTCATGAAGCTGGTGGGCAACATCGGTCAGAAGACATCTAGAAATTTTATTTTTAAAAGTTAAAATTTTTTGTTTAAAGTATAGGTATTAGATGTAAAATTAGCCATAGGGAATCACCTTTTTTGTTTAGTAAGATTTTTGTTTGATAACTCAATTTTTACATCAAAAAAGAGTGAGATTCTTTATATTTTGGACATTTTTTGAAAGTTGCTTATTATATATAATCCTAAAACGAGACTTCTGCGGAAACGCAAAGAAATAAGTATTTAATATTGTTAAGATATCTGATAATATAATAATATATTTTGTAGAAAAGGGGTAGCATCTGGGTGAGTAGGAAAAACATATTTGATGTACTAGAAAAGAAAATGGATATCAATTATGAGATGAGAAGAATATTAGAAATGTATAATGAAAGTGTTATAGATAATTATACGTTGGAAGAATATTTTGATGAATATTGCCTTTCAAATTGGAAAAATAGAAATCGTTTCTTAAGTACAGAAGAAATGAGAATTAAGTTGAATATTACAGACGATGATATTATAAAAAGCGCTGATGAAAATACCTATTTATTTTTTTTGGAGTTTATTTTCAATCTGATTTGGCAATGTGATATGACAATGAGCGAGAATGAATTTTATACAAAAGAATTTAATTATTTATATGAGAATGTACAGAGTGTAGTAGATTATTTAGGATATGAGGTAAAAGTATTTGGGGAACAAGAAAAAGTATTGCTGGTGGAGAAGAATGCAGCAATGACTGCAGTAGCTGAAATTGTAGAACCAAACTTAGCATATGAAGTTATAGAATATAATCATCATTCTATGAAAGGTGATATCTCTGGAAAGCAAAAGATTTTAAAGATACTGACAGACAAGTTTGAACCGATAAGGGGAGAACTAAAGAAAATCAATAAAGAATTAGAAAGTAGTACGGGCTATTTACTTAATAAGATGAATATAAGACATAATAATATCGAAGGAAAAAATGCGATTGGATATGTCAAAAATCTTTCAAATGAAGAGCTAGAAGAATGGTACGATGAGATATATCAGATGCTTTTACTTTGTATATTGGAATATGACAATATAGAGAGAAATAAGAAGGTTGGTGAATTAAAGAACATAATAGAAGGAGGATAAGAGGAAAAACATAATGAAAAAAGATGAGATTTTAACAGTAATAAGAGATTAGGCACTTGCTGAGACGATGGCAGATGACAGAAATCCGGATTGGAAACCGTTGGAGATTGAATTTAGAAAATTAGTAAGTGAGTACAATTAATATGATATAGACCAAGGGAGATGACTTAAATGGCTGAAATTTCAAAGCAGGATTGGAAGCTGTTCAAAGAGAGACTTCCTGAATGGCAGGAGCATTATATGGAACGGCTGACAAAGGAATACATAGAACTGTTGAGCTCACCGGGAAATGCATCAGATCATTTCTGGCAGCTTGAAAAGAGAATTAAACAGGATAAGAAACATCATGGTGTGCTGCTAGAGATGAGAAAGTCGAATGCAATCTGGGATATTGCAATGTATGTCCGGGATAAAGTTATAACAATGGATGATTTGGAAGGTTTCAGCGAGGATTTAATTGATGCTGTGAAGATTAACCTGGGCAGGTAGGAGAGATGAAAAAGAGAACTGAGATTTTGATTATAGGTGCGATGGCTATGATTGCCATTGGCACTGTAATAATAGTAAAGCAACATGTGTCAGTTAATCGTGATGGTACACCGGTGTCAATTATTGGCGGAGCAGATGGTCCGACAGCAGTCTTTATAGCTGGAAGAATATCGGGAGAGGATAAGCAAGTGGCTGAATATACATCAATCACAATGGAAGAGGCGAAGGAAATCTTTGCAACGAGTGGTGATTATATCATCATGGATGTTAGACGAGCAGATGAGTACTCAGAGGGGCATATTCCGGGAGCGATCAATATAGCGAATGAGGATATTGTAAGTACACAGCCAGAGAGACTGCCTAATAAGAATCAGACTATTTATGTGTATTGTCGAAGCGGAAATAGAAGCAAGCAGGCATCTGCAAAGCTTACAGCTATGGGATATACCAATATTATCGAGTTTGGCGGAATCATTGATTGGACCGGAGAGGTCGAGAAGTAGATGAACACTACGAAGCGATTGATTCGGGTTTGCATCCTGATATGAGTGCTATAGTCCCCTAGCTAAAGGTTAGGACACAGCCCTTTCAAGACTGGATGCTCGGTTCAAGTCCGGCGGGGATCATCTGGCGCCTTCGTCTAATGGTTAGTACAGCGGCCTCTCAAGCTGCAAATGTCGAGTTCGAATCCATCCCCAAACGTTTTAAACTAACAGTTCAATGACATTCTAATACTCATTTTTTATAATTGATATTAAATAGCAATATTATCTGGATTATCCAGAAAATAGATGGTAAGATAAGAATTATGTTCGGGATGGTGGATAAATAGGAGGTATGAAATGGAACCAATGTATTTGTCAATCCAGCAGAAGGAGACCGGAAAACAGATCAAGAAACTGCTCATGGAAAATGGCTATACGGTTAAGGATGTCCAGAGTGTCATGGGATTTGAAAATCCTCAGGCAATTTATAAATGGATTTCCGGAAGGTCATTACCGAGTCTTGACAATTTCATAATTTTAAGCAGATTACTGCATACCAGTATTGAAGATATCCTCGTCATTGACGGGGATATAGTTCGTTTATGGGGTTCATTTTTTAAACCAGCGGTACAATGACAATTCATCATCTGCAGCTTACTATTATTACATTACGAGGAGCGATTGGAAGAGGATAAAATATTCTGGGTAAATAAGGAAGCGGTATTTAGCACTTATGTTGCTGCGATTAATGAGGAACCTGTAGTAACGGAATATGATTATGCCGAAGTGGCAGCAACTATTGCAGAGGTTGATGAATAAAATGCAATCATCAAGCATGCATTAAATGTAACAAATGCCAATGCCAGGGTGCAGGTTGGCGGTAAGGAAATGAGCATCGACACCATTCTGTCTATTATTTATTATCCATTGTCAGTTAATGATCAGGATTATTTAAAATCAAATGCGGAAATTCTTAGCAGTAGCCCTGTAGAAAACTTGCAAGAAATTGCAGTGTGGAAGTTCGGTTATAAGCACATGATGCAGGAGATTTGCTGGGTTTTCTGCAGCTGTTTTAATATCGGGAGGTACAGATGAAGAATTTTTGGAAGCTTAGGGAGTTCTCGCTTTTGACAGTTCCGTATGCATATATTGACCACAGTAACTATCTTGCTGACGGATTGTTTGCACAGGAGAAGATTACGATGCGAATCAAGGGTGAGATGGTAAGAGCGGATTCGCCGTATTGTATTGTTTTCTGCAAGGTTTGGAAACGGGATGCTGAAAGATTTGAGTATGCACTGACAAGGCTTAAGGACAAGATGCTGCTTTGCGGGCATACAGATTACCCGCAGGTGTGCGAGACTCTGATTGGGATGATAGAGGAGGAGCGGTAATTGTATGAAAAAGTATATTTCGCTCGATAAAAAGAGCAAGAAGGTCCAGAAGGAGTACTACTCCGGCTTGAGACATACCTGGAATGGTTTGAATCCAGTGACAAGGACAGTACCAAATGGCAAAGCGTATAGTAGAAGTAAAGCAAAACAGGAAGAGCATAAGATCGGCAGAGAATTCAGAGATGGGTTTGATGTCGATGTTTTCTGTTTCGCATATAGTATGATGAAATGCGGATTATATTATTGAAGACAAATATAAGTAATTATAACTAGCAGTTAATTATTTTAACTAAAACATAACAACCATTCACTTGTTATTTATTACTGCCTTTGATATTCTGTAAGTAGCAAAGGCCTTGCAAATATATAGGATTGGAGTTGTTGTTATGAACATTGGTGATACAATTCGCAAGTACCGAAAAGAACTTGGTATGACGCAGGAACAGATGGCGAATCAATTAGGTGTATCAGCACCGGCAGTAAATAAATGGGAAAATGGTATATCATATCCGGATATCTCAATTCTGTCACCGTTGGCAAGGCTTCTGAAAATTGATGTAAATGAATTATTATCGTTTCAGGAAGAGCTATCCGAACAAGAAATAGTAACCTTTATCAATCTGTTATCCGAAAATATTACTGTTAAGGGAATTGAAGAGTCATTTGAAGAAACAATTGGTTTGATTAAACAATACCCGAATTGCAATCGGCTGATATTATGGTCAGCGCAGATACTGAACGGCTATTTAGTGATGAAATTGCAAGATGTCGTAGATGTTAAAAAGTATGAGGACCAAATTATCAAGTGGTTCGAAAAAGTAGCATTTTGTGATGATGCGGAATTGGCTAGGTCGGCACAAATGTCATTGGCGCAAAGTTTTATGAAAGATAAAAAGTATGAGGAAGCACAAAAACTGCTGGATAAGATCCCGCCAATCGGTTTTGATAAGAGGCTTGCGCAGATTCAGCTATACACAGAGCAGGAGAAATTCGAGGATGCTTTTAAAGAATTGGAGGGTATGCTATATCAAAGTTCTAATGGTTTGTTGAGTAATTTAATGCAGATAATTACTTTATTATGTAAGCGGCAAGAATATGATTCCGCATTAAAGTATGCGGACTTAGTGAGTCAAGTGTCTTTATTATTTAATCTTGGAAATTATGCAGGTAACTCTTCTTATTTTACAATTTATGCAGAAATGGGAAACAAAGAGTTGGCAATAGATGCACTTGAGAAAACGATGAATGACTATGAGACCATGAGACAGCCGAGAAGTTCGGAACTTTATAAGCACATGGAATTTAGTGAAGATGATGGTCTTGATAAAATGAAAACTATTATTTTAAAATCATTTGATAATGATCCAAGTTTAGACTTCATAAGAAATGAGCCAAGATATAAAGAATTATATCACAAATTAGTAAAATAAAACTGTAATGCATTAAGGAGATACGGGTCAAAACTTGTGTCTTCTTGTTTATTTGCAAAGAAAGATAATTATAGATAAAGAAGTAGTAAAGTGAATAAAGCGCATAAAAGCTTCATATGGTATTCTTATTTTAAGAAATATTAAAATAATATTTTCCAACCAGGCAGTAAGCAAATAAAAAACTGAAAAATCTACATTATATTCATGCTTCAAGGTTAGGAAGATTTCACACTTTCAGGATATAAGCATAGATAAAAATTTACTGGGTTTCAGAGAGAGATCTGGTTATTGGCGCACATAATATACCCATAACTAGACTGTGCGAAAGTAAATTTTATTAGGAAATGGGGAAGTGGAATTTAAAAATACATTTTTATGACAAATCAAGGACAAATCAAAAATACTTGAAATTTGTTGAAAATATCCATTTATAAGAATATACTAAAAAGTACATATCGTAGAGAAGATGGACCAGAATGGGGTGATGGTAGACTGCTCAACTTGATACTGAGAAAATTGGATATCAATTAAATATTGATGGCAAAAATTACAACAGCCTTGATATAGAAGGATTCTCTCATATGATGAGAATCCGTCATACTGTTATAAATTCTATTGGCTTGAGGCAGTCGTTTCTCTTATTTCTGAAGATGTAAAAGAGACCAACTTTAATAGAAGGTCAGGTCAAAGATGGAATGGAAAGAGCTGTTCTGACTTTACAGGAATTAAGTGGGTTTCCGGGAAATACATCGAAATTGCCATATACACTTGGTACAGGAAGTAAGCTTAAGAAAGAAGTCTATTTTAATGAATCCTGGATAAAGATGATACAGGATCATACCGTTTCAATTCTTGGATGGATTCAGTATGAAAAAGTCAAGTGGCTTCAAAATAATAATCCTGACGTTCCAGGACTTGTTTATAAACTTGCGCCAATGGATGAAAAGATGCGCAAACTAAACAACGTAAGAAAACTGTGGGAAGTAGTTTTGGACAATCGACCAATCGTGGATGTATTTAAAAATTCTCCTATTGTTAAAGATAATTATGATTTGGATCATTTTATTCTGTGGTCTTTTGTAATGAATGATGAACTATGGAATTTAATGCCGATAGATTCCTCACTAAATTCATCAAAAAGTAATAAACTTCCAAAATTGGATCCGTTTTTCAAACGATTCGCAGGTAACCAGTTTATTTTGTATGGCATGATTCATGATGACAGAAAGCCAGAGTTCAGGAGGAAGTACGAGGCTTGCTATCGAGACAATCTGCATTCCATATGGGCAAATCAGGAGCTCTATAGAAAAGGAAATTCAGAAGAGGAATTTTATAGTATACTAGAAAAAAACATGCAGCCAGTCTATGATTCGGAAAGAAGACAAGGGTACCAGATTTGGTAAAAGGGGACTAGATATATGACAAATGAAAAATTAGCTGAAATAAGGAATGGTTTTGAAACGGCATACATAGATGGAACATTTTCGTCTAATCTGGCTTACAAGCCACAGTTTGTTTCAAACAATCATAAAGAAGGAAAGAAAGTACTCTCGTCCATTGAGGATGAGCTTTTGGCATGCAATCAGTTCCAGATCAGTGTGGCATTTATTACAATGAGCGGAATTACACCTTTGCTTCAGACTCTTAGGGTACTTGAGAAGAAAAACATTCATGGAGAGATTCTCACTACTAATTATTTGAATTTTAGTGAGCCTAAAGCATTAGAAAAATTAAATAGGCTAAAGAATATCACGCTTAAGATGTATGATGTAGAAGCTGCTGATGAAGGTTTTCATACGAAGGGATACATTTTTAAGAAGGAAGAAATCTATCGGATTATAATCGGTAGTTCTAATATTACAAGTGCAGCATTGACAAGTAATCGGGAGTGGAATACAAAACTCGTATCTACTGAGCAGGGAGAGATGGCACAGGAGATTGTTGCGGAATTTAAGGAACTTTGGAAATCCAGGTATGCACTTGAATTTGATGAATTTTATGAGACTTATTCAGAACAATACAAAACAATCAAGCGTCAGCGTGAGATTGCAAAGTTAGATGAAATTACATCTATTGAAAAATATCGATTAAAACCAAACAGTATGCAGATTGGATTTATTACAAATCTAAGAAAAATATTAGAGTCTGGTGAGAAAAAAGCTCTTCTAATTTCAGCAACGGGAACAGGTAAAACTTATGCTTCAGCCTTTGCCATGCGTGAGCTTGGCTTTAAGAGGGTATTGTTTTTAGTTCATAGAGGACAGCTTGCACGTCAGACAAAGAAATCTTATGAAAAGGTATTTGCAAAGTCAGTATCGATGGGTTTAGCTGGTGCAGGATATCATGAATACGATTGTGATTATGTGTTTGCAACAGTTCAAACATTAAATAGAGATGAGCATTTATTAGAATATGCTTCGGAAGAATTTGATTGTATTATTTTGGATGAAGCTCACCATACATCTGCAGATACTTATCAGAAGGTAATGAATTATTTTAAACCTAAGCTTTGGCTTGGTATGACGGCAACGCCTGATAAGCGAGATGATAATATTGAGAGTAAAAATATCTACGAAATTTTTGATTATCAGATTGCATATGAGATCCGTCTTCAGCAAGCTATGGAAGAAAATATGCTTTGTCCATTTCATTATTTTGGAATCAGCGATATTTCAATTATAAATGATAAGCAGATCAAAACAAAGAATATCTCAGAAAGAGATTTTAACCATATAACTGGTGATGAACGTATACGACATATTATCGAGCAAGCGAATTATTACGGATATAGTGGAGATAGAGTAAAGGGGCTAATATTCTGTAGCCGGTTAGATGAATCCGAAAGACTTTCTGAAAAATTTAATCACATCATGAATCCGGCAACCGGGAAATTATATAGAACAATTGCTCTGAATGGCAATGCTTCGGAGGATGAACGTCAGGAAGCATTTGAAAGATTAGCAATGGATGAAGACAAAGCTTGTGATAAAATACGACCATTGGATTATATTTTTTCTGTTGAAATTTTGAATGAAGGTGTAGATATTGTTGAGGTCAATCAGGTAATTATGCTTCGTCCTACGCAGTCACCAATTGTATTTATTCAGCAGTTAGGAAGAGGTCTTAGAAAAGCGGAGGGAAAAGAGTATGTTGTAATTTTGGATTTTATTGGTAATTATAATAATAATTTTATGATTCCAATTGCTTTGTCAGGAGATCGTTCTTATAATCCAGACACCATTCGTAAATATGTTATTAGTGGTAATAGTACAATTCCTGGAGCTTCTACGGTTCATTTTGATGAGATTGCTAAAGATAAGATTTTTTCGTCCATTGATAAGATTAAGGGGATGAAATCAATTATCAAAGAAAGCTATATTTCCCTGAAAAATCGATTGGGCAGAGTGCCTTATCTTTTTGACTTTTATGAAAATGGAGAAATAGATCCGCTTGTAATTATCCGGGAATATAAAACCTACCAAAGTTTCTTGGAGTTTGTAGAGAAGGAACTATATATGGGAAAGGTAACAGAGCAGGAACTGGTTACCTTAGAATATCTATCAAAGACGATTCTTAGCGGATTAAGGCCATATGAGCTTGAAATATTAAAGCATTTTTTTAATAATGAAGTAATCTATGTAGACCAAATGAAACAAGAGTTTCAAGAGGCATATGGTTATGAGGTTGACTTGATGTCTTTTGAAAATGCGATAGAAATTCTGCAGGGAAAATTTGTAAGCAAAGAAGATGAATACAAAAAGTATTGTCATATTGACATTATAAATTACGATGAAAAAAGAACATTACAAAGGCTTAACAGTTTTGCGGAACGTCTTCAGCATATGGAGTTTTACAAACAGATCAATGATATTGTTGAAGTAGGACTTAGAAGATATAGGGACAAGTATTCCATTGACCAAGTTGAGAATACCCCATTTGTTTTGTATGAAAAATATTCAAGGCGTGATGTAAGCCTTTTGATGAATTGTGGTAAGGATCTATCATCAACAATGTATGGAATGAAGCGAATAGATGATGATGTATTTATTTTTGTAACTTATCATAAAGAAGAAGGCTCTGATGATAAGAATTATGTAGATGGGAAGCCTGATTATGCAGATGCTTTTGAAGATAATATGATTTTTAGATGGGATTCTCAGATGGGACGAGGAATTGATAGTTCCTATGTTGCGGATGTATTGACAGCACCACGAAAACATCTTTTTGTTAAGAAGAGTGATGCAGAAATCTATTTCTATTATATGGGACAGTTTAACGTAATAGAAATAGAACCAGCTCGTAAGATGGATAATAATGGAAAAGAACGTGATATAACGAAATTCCAGATGAAGATGCATCATGCAGTTAGAGAAGATTTGTTGCGTTATTTACGGAGTAAGATTAAGAAAGAGAAAGTGAAGACAGGATGAAAATAGTTAGAGTAGTGGCTGCAGTGATTAAATCTGTTAATGAAAAGGGAGAACCAATAATTTTTGCTACCCAGCGTGGTTATGGAGAATTCAAAGGTGGCTGGGAATTTCCGGGTGGCAAAATCGAAGAGGGGGAAACTCCTCATGAGGCTCTAAAAAGAGAAATAAAGGAAGAATTAGATACGGAGATATCAGTAGGAGACTTGATTGATACGATAGAATATGATTATCCTAAGTTTCATCTTTCGATGGATTGTTTTTGGGCGGAGATAATCTCTGGTGATTTGGTGCTTAAAGAACATGATGCAGCAAAGTGGCTGTTAAAAGAGGACTTGGATTCTGTGGAATGGCTTCCGGCGGATATATCATTAATACATTCTATTGAGAAAAAAATGTAAATACTACGAGAAGAGGATAATAATAAGTTTATTTGTTTTCCACGCCCGTACTGCCTCCGGAAAATCTTTTTCGCCCAAAAAGGGCAGATACGGTCAAGCATTTGTTTCTCGTCCGTGGTATACTGTTTTTATGGAAAGGAATGTTATATGCATGCATGGGAAGCCATACAGAAAACGCTGAATCACATCGAGGAACATATCGGCGAGGAAATGCAAATCGAAGAACTGGCAGAAATCGCCTCACTTTCACTTTTTTATTATCAGCGATTATTCACACGACTGGTAAAAACATCGGTCCGGGATTATATTAAATTACGCCGATTGGCAAGAGCTGCCGCTTTACTGCGTGATAAGAAAAAACATATTATCGATATTGCAATGGAGTACGGTTTTGGCAGTCACGAAACTTTTACGCGAGCCTTTAAGGAAACCTACGGTATTACCCCATCGCAGTATCGCGATAAACCTGTTAGCTTACAGAATTTTGACAAACCTGATTTACTGCTTGGCTACATCATAATAGATGAAGGCGTGCCGTTGATCAGTGATGGATTGGTTCTGGAAATGAACCGCAAATTTCTTGAAGAGCCGATTTTTTTTCTTGGTGTGACAGGATATTATCCATTCAAGTATGGTAAGATGTTCGGCGAAAGAACCGGTGTCGATACGGTTAGTGAGATTTGGAACAGATTTTTCAGGGAACTTCCGAATATTCCGCATATTTCCAAAGGACGTTTGATCGGTGTTTCTTATCACGGCGATGCGCCTGACGGTTATTCGAGTTATTTTATTGGTGCAGAAGTCGAAAAAGATAAGGAAAACCACAACCTTGCAAATTGGCAACTGCCTGTACGGGAATATGTAGTCTGTGGCTTTGAGGCAGAGAATCACGGCCAGATGAAGATTTGTATGGGTAAAGCGATGAAGTATACTCGATTTTGGCTGAAAAAGCACGATCTGATTGCCGATGGATTTTTCCCCGAGATGTATTACCAAAGTACGTCCGACGTCGCTTATGTAGAGCTGTGGATTCCTTTTAAGAAAAGGGATTAATAATAAAATCAATTAGGAGGAAAACAAATGAGTATGTATGAAGAAGGATTAAAATTAATGGAGGAGAAATTCGGAGGCGGCAAGGATAACACTATTTCGCTTGCGACAATTGCGCTTGAGTCTGGTGCCGACGGAAAACCCTGCCCTAGTGTCCGTGTTGTGGACGCTTATTATGAAGATGGTACATTTTATGCTGTCACATATGGAAAATCAAATAAAATGCTGCAAATCGCACAAAACCCGGAAGTTTCGATTGCGGCTTGTCCTGAGATGTTTACTGCTTGTGGAGTAGGTGAAAATCTCGGCTGGGTGCTTGATCCCCGAAATGTCGAAATAAGAGACAAGCTACGCAAAGCTTTTTCCGAGTGGTATGACATGGCAAATAATGAAAAGGATGAAAATTGCGTTTTTTTAGCAATTCATCTCACAAAGGGAATTTTAAATATAAACCATTGGGAAAAACTATATCACATGGATTTTATCAATAAGTCTTGCGATTAGGACAGGATTTGAGCATTGATAACCAAAACTAAATAAGCATACATAATCCCCCTAAACGGCAAGATGTCTACGTTTGGGGGATTTCTATATACAGATTTCTATATACATCCGAATCTTTAAAGCAAATATATGAACTAACGTGCGGTCAGACAATTGATAAAATGTCGGGCAGCAATTGAAAGCTCATGATTTTTTTTATAGCAAAGGCTAATTTTTGTACAGACTTGCGGATAGATATCGACTAAAACGGTATTGGCATTTGATAAAAATACCGCCGGACGTTTCATTAATAATGCGCAGCCGGCCCCTTTGCTGACCATATCAATTAAGTTTTCACCTCTATGACCTGTAAATACAATTTCAGGTTCAAATCCGGATTTTTTACATTCACTGACGCATAAATCATACATGAGTGAATGTTCCGGTAAAAGAATAAATTTTTCGTTCTTCAATTGTTCTAAAGCTATGCTATCTGATTTTGCCAGAGGGTGATCTAATGGAAGAACCGCAACCATCGAATCAATGGAATATGGGATGCGTATAAATTCGTTATCTGAATAATCCGTTTCGCGTATAAATGCCACATCACATTTATTATTTCGAAGCATTTCTTTTAGCTCATGTGTTTCAGCTTCAATCACATTTAAACTAAAACTAGTATTCTTGTTTTTAAATTTAATCAGCAAATCGGTAATATTGTATTGAACCATTGAAGGAATAGAGCCGATATTCAAATTACTATTTATGTTTTTTAGCTCATTGTAAAACGCTGTTTCATATTCATATTGAATCTGCACCATTTTATTTGCGTAAGGAAGAAACAATTGTCCATATCGATTTAATGAAACCTTGCGTGTAGTTCTATCAAAAAGTGTTGCACCGAGGTCTTTTTCCAGTTGCTGTATATGCCGTGTTAAAGAAGATTGTGAAATGAATAGTTGATCTGCGGCTTCCAAATAGTTTCCGACCTCAGCTAAAATAACAAAGTCCCTGATATAGTCAAGATCCATAAATACCTCCATACTGATTTTTAAACTACAAAATCATTTATGCTGATTATGGATAAATTGTAGATGAAGATGAATTGATTGTCAACAATAAGTAAATTAAAATCAGCATAACAGGAATTCCGCTAAAGCGGGATATCTATTCGGAGGTTAAAATGATTGTTGAAAAGAAAAAAGTTTGGAATGATAAACGCAGAGCGAGTTATACGATGTATTTACTTGATAATTCAGCTGAAGTGGATTCGGGGAGGATGCATCCGGCTGTTGTAATATGCGGAGGCGGCGGATTTATGAGAATTACTGAGCGTGAGAAACAGCCGGTGGCGATGTATTTTCTTAGTAAAGGTTATCAAGTTTTCACACTCGATTACATCACGAAAGCTACTGGGCTTGCTTGTTACCCGGAGCCCGTTACAGATCTCGCGAAGCTAATGCTGATCATTAGAACAAATTCAGAGAAATGGAAAATAAACCAGGATAGTATAACTGTAATAGGTTTCTCGGCGGGAGGGCAGGTTTGTGCATCTCTTGCAACACAATGGGATGATAATTTAATTTTGAACCAACTTGAACCAGGTATTGATCCTGAGAAGATAAGGCCGAATGCAGTAGTTCTTTGTTATCCTATGCTTGATTATTTATATCAAATAGAAAGAAGCATAAGTGAACCGGAGATCAATCCTTTTTCACCGAGCATCGGGATGAAGAAAAAAGATTTTCTTGAAATGTTTTTGGAAGCAGGTGTTGGAGTCGATGCTACCGAAGAGCAGTATAAAAAAGCGAGTCCATACTATTATGTTTCTGAAAAAACACCACCAATATTTTTGTGGCATACATCAAAAGATGAACTCGTTTATGCAGAGCAATCGCTCAGATTTGCTGAAAGATTAAGTGTTTTTCATATACCTTATGAAATTCATGTGTTTGAAGAGGGATTTCATGGACTCGCACTGGCTAATGAGAACTCTACATGTAATCCGGAACTGATCAATGAGGATGTCACTATTTGGGCAGATCTGGCCTTGAAATTTTTAAAAAGACATAATTGTTAGATGCTAAAAACAAATCAAATTAAGATTATTATGGAGGAAAAGATGCCAAAAACAAAATTTCAAGATTTTATATTTACAATTATTATGGTGTTTACGATGGTTTATTGCATGACTTGCTACAATATGGCGTTAGAATTTGGATTAAGTTATGAAACATTTATTAACGCAATAAAAGGAATGTGGTTTGAAATGATCGTAGCATTTTTTGCACAAAAATACATAGCAGGGCCACTTGCAAGAAAATTGACATCAAGGGTGTTTACGCCCGGAGTAGATAAACCAATTTTCATATTGGTGGCGATGGCTTGTTTTACTGTTTGCATTATGGCGCCGGTCATGACATTATCAGTAGCATTTTATCATCATGGATTCGTAAAAGAAATTATTATATTGTGGTTGGAAAAATTACTGGTAAATTTTCCATTTGCTTTGATCATACAGATTTTCTACGTGGGGCCCATTGTAAGACTGATTTTTCGGACAATTTTTAGGGAGAAACAAATCTCATAGCTATTCATTTTGTTGCAAAATTTTATTTATGCGAATACTGCATAAAATATAATCCAAAGCGGTTTGATTGTGGAATGTGTATAAAGTATAATTCGAAATATAGAATTAATTATTAAAATATACAAGCGCTATAAGACGCGTAAAGAAAATAATTCGTCAAATTGTCATATCACAATATTGCGAGATGGCAAATGATAATGCGAATATACATTTCTGTGCGTGCGCTATAAAAAGCACGTTAGGAGAGAAAAATGATTATTGATGCAAATATGTATTGGTTTCCGGAAGAGCTTTTTGATGATGAAGAGTTGATGAAACAATTTCTAGATGAAATTCCGGGCGAATATGGATGGTATGGTTATTCAGAAGAAATTCCAAAAAAGAACGGTTTAAAGCAGATCGTCTTAGAGAAGCCAAAAGGATTTCAAAATTTGAATTACGCACAGCACGATTATATATTAGAAAATCAGTTAAATGATCTAGATATTGCAGGTGTTGAAAAAGCAGTTTTAAAAGTTCCCTGTTGCCAGGAATGGATGGGACTTTCGATGAGTCGATATTTCAATGATAAAATGTATGAACATGCCAAAAGGAGTAATGGGCGATTAATACCACTTGCCATTGTTCCGCCTTACCCGACTCGGGAAAACATAGATGAACTTGTAAGATGCCATGATAAGCTTCATATAAATGCGCTTCAAATGTCAGCACATTATGGAGACGTTTATTTGGATGATGAAAGGTTTGGTTTATTTTTTGAAAAAGTAAATGAATTAGGTATGACAGTGTATATACATCACACACCGGTACCTGTGGAGTATAGCTCATTTTATGAGTTTAATAATGTCAGACGCTCCTATGGCAGATGTGTAGACCAGGGACTTGCGATCAGCAGAGAACTATTTAGCGGATTTTTTGTGAAGTATCCTAATATTAAATTTGTGCATTCTATGCTTGGAGGCGGATTTTTTGCAATCAGCAATATGTTATTTCCAAAGAAGACAAAGACAGAAACAGTAAATCGATTTGAAACTGATAATGAGAAAGTTGAAGAGCAATTTAAAAATAACATATATTTCGAAATGTCTCATGCACAGCCATGGGGAAAGGTACAATTGGAATGCGCAATAAAAATACTGGGGGCAGACCATGTGATCTTTGGGACATCTTATCCTGTGCGCAAGGAATGGCTGTTAGGAGGAGTTGAATTTGTAAGTAACCTTGACATTTCCGAATCTGATAAGAGACTGGTTCTGGGAAAAAATGCGCAGAAGCTTTATAAAATTGAGGAATAACAGGAGGTATAAAATGTATCGCTTAAATTCAAAAGGGATTTACTATAGAGACATTGTAGAAGGTGTGGAGGAACAACTTGTTGAGATGGGCTTTGGTGCACTCGGCATGTACTACACAGCAAAAAAGAAGAATGAACTTAGTAATATTGCGGTTTTGTTGATGCATTGTGACCAGAATTATATGTCGCAGAACATGGGGCCACAGCTTGCAAGCCAGGGATTTCAAGTATTGGCATGTGATTCGGAATTCGGTGAAATAGAAAATAAATTTAGAACATTAAATAAAGCAATGAATTTTTTGAAGAGCCTCCCGGATGTTAAAAAGGTTATTTTAATGGGACATAGTGGAGGGGCAACGCTGATGACAGCATACCAAAGTATTGCTGAGAAAGGCGCTCAAATTTATCGCGGTAATGAAAAAATTTATGCAACGACAATACAGGAAGAACTTATTCCGGCAGATGGAATTATGCTGATTGATGCGAACTATGGAAATGGAGTTATGACATTATTAAGCCTGGATCCTGCGGTCATTGAAGAGGGAAATGGGATGAGGCTTGACCCGGAATTGGATATCTTTAATCCTGCAAATGGTTATGATCCGGCAGGAGCGCATTATACGAAAGCATTTATTGAGAAATATTTTAAGGCACAGGCAGACAGAAATAGACGTCTCATAAAGCTTGCATTAAACAGACTTGAGTTAATTAATTCCGGTAGGGGAAATTATGCGGACGACGAGCCGTTTATTATTACTGCGGGCAATCAGCCGAAACCGAACAACAGATTGATTCCGGAAGATTTGCACTTCTTAAGCCATACTAAAAAACCGTATGATCTGTTACGCGGAGATGGCACAGTGACAAATGAAATCATTCATTGTGTGAGAACGCCGGAAATAGATTTTTGCTTTTCAAGATTTTATAACATGGGTGCTAATGCTACTACAGTAAAAGGTTTTTTGAGTTCGCAGGCGATTAACGCAACGGATGAGTTCTTAGTAAAAGAAGATGATATTGTCGGGGTTGATTGGAATTCCTGTTATGCATCTCCTATATCGAATATTAAGCACATAGATGTGCCGCTTTTAACAATAGGCTTGACGGGAAGCTATGAGTATCTTGCAGCCGAGATGATATTTGAAAATGCTCAAATGGGAGATAAAACAATTGCGTTTATTCACGGGGCAGGACATATGTTTACACCAAATCATTCAGCGGAAAAAAAACATGGAAGTTTTGGGAATACAGAGAAAGTGCTGTATGACTACATGGGTACTTGGATGAGAAGATTCATGTGAATGAACTTCGCATAAAGGAGGGAACAAATATAATGTTAACATTAGAAGGAAGAACCTGTGTTTTTGCAGGAGCAACGGGCGGTGACGGGATAATGTCTGCCAGGGAGCTCTGTAAATATGGAATGAATGTTGTTATGATGACACATCAAATGACGCAGGCACAGGCGTTAATGAGTGAAATCAACGAAATGAATTATAGAGGGAAGTGCCTGGCTGTACAAGATGGGAAATGTCAGACACCGCCTAAGTCGGATAAAGAGGTTTTTAAAGACATTTATGATACATTTGGTTCCATCGATGTCATTATCTGTAATACCGGAGATGATGGTGTTGAGGATAGCATTGATTCTGTAGACACACAAACTTTATTGAAGAGTATAGATCACCTGGTGGGCGGGAGCTATACACTTTTAAAAAGCGGCTTGCCATACCTTCGAAAAAGCAGAGCGGCAAGAGTAATATTTATGACTACCGTAGAAGGAGTTAAGGGGGGGATTCTTGAGAGCTTTTCAAACGCTGTTGCGAAAGGCGCTGTAGCATCATTAACTAAAAATTGCGCAGCGAGGCTGGCGAGTGAACATATCAACGTAAACTGTATAGTTAAAGGACCGATAGAACGAATAAAACCGGAAAGTATACGAGATAAGGCTTTACCGCCGATGAAAGACACAACGAAATTCTTGCCAAATGTGCCTGCAGGCAGAATGGGAACAGCAGAAGATCTTGCACAAGCTATTTGCTATCTTGCAAGCGAGGAAATTGAATTCACAACAGGAACTTTTCTTGATCTAAGTGGTGGAATGAATCTATTATAGTGGGATTTTAACCCGTATGGGGTAAAATACAAAAGGAGGGTAATATGAAAGGAAAAAAAATCGCGGCATTATTATTATGCGCAACAATGACGGCTTCACTGGTCGCAGGATGCGGAAGTTCCGCAGGTGATCAGGCAGTAAAAACAGAGACACAGGATGATGTAGCTGAATCTGAATCGGCGGAAATGTCGGAGGCGGCTGTTGCACCGACTGCAGATGCTTCAAGAAAAACAACAGCAGAAAGTGATGAACGGTATGACAAAATTTCCATAGGCATGATCAGTGATCCGAAGGATCTCGGACCGACATCCATGAATGGTGATAATAGTAAATTGTTTATTTACTATAATTTCTATGAACCACTTTTTGATTTCAGAAACAATGAGTATATCCCGATATTGGCAAAAGGATATACAGAAGTTGACGATCTTCACTGGGATGTAGAAATATATGACTACATTTATGATACAGCGGGAAATCATATCACAGCAGACGACGTAGTTTTTTCTTTAAATCTTTTAGTTGATTCAGGCAATGCATTCAAATTCGACAGTTTTAAAAGTGTAGAAAAAGTGGATGATTATACCGTTCGATTTACATGGACAGCACCAATTGATTCCCTTGGCGCTTTGGAATGGCCATGGTGCAGAACATGTATTGTTTCTCAAAAAGCATATGAAGAAGGTAATTTTACGGATGCACCTGTGGCTACGGGGCCATATAAAGTTTCAGAATTTGTATCAGGTTCTCGTTGTGTATTGGAAGCGAATGATGATTATTGGCAAAAAGATGAATTACGTGATCCGGAACATTTAGCTAATGTTCAGACGATAGAATACAATATAATTGCAGAAACATCCCAGCATGTAATAGCGCTTAGCACAGGACAGATCCAGTACTCTGAATATATTCCTGCTGAAAACCTTGCCGATTTTGCGGAGGGTGGCCAGTATGCAGAAGGAAATGATGTTTATGTAACGCAGGGCAGCGGTCTGTATATGCTGATGTGTAACAATTATGAAGGTAAACTGACCGCTGATGTTAACCTTAGAAAAGCGATTTATTATGCGCTTGACAATGAAGCGATCTCTGCCGCGACAGGAAATACGGTGGCCGCCAAAGCATTGGGTACAGCATTCTTTAGTGATTATTACTCTTCATGGGAAGAAAATCCGGACAATTATATGGCCTCCTGTGATCTTGAAAAAGCCAAAGAATATTTATCGAAGTCCGGATATAACGGTGAAACGTTAACATTACTCGCACCCAGTGATGAGACAATAAAGACGATGATGACAATGATTCAGGCTTTATTATTACAGGCAGGTATTGATGTGGAAATCGTAGCAGAAGAAGCGGCTCTTGCACAGACGGATATGCTTGACTATGCCAAATGGGATATTTTAATCAGCCAGATTGGCGGAGGTTCACAGGTCGGGGAGTGGAATCGTCCTATGAACAACACTGAATTCGGAACAGGATATAATATGGCATTTATTGCAGATGATACATTACAGGAAAAATTGCTAAATGTGAACTCACTTGCCGGACATACTGAAGAAAATGAAACAGATTTTGTCAATTACATTTTAGAAAATGGCTATTACTATGCATTATGCTCACCTGCAACAAATGCAGTGTATAGTGAGGATTTTGCAACACTGGTTTATCGTGAAAGTGAATTTCTTCGAGCAGGTTCATGTGACTACTATCTTGATTAGTTTTATGTAAAATAACAGTATCCAGTCTTTAATAATACTGAAGAACTGGATACTGCTATTTTAAGGTATGCCATTGGAATGGAGAAAAGTATGGGAAGATATATATTAAAGCGATTGTTATGGATGATGGTGATCGTATTTGGAACTGCATTGGTGATTTTCACGATCCTTTATTTTACGCCAGGTGATCCGGCAGTTGTTATTGCCGGTGGAAATGCAAAGGCGGAAGATGTTGCAAATTTACGTCATTTATTAGGACTTGATAAATCGTACTTTGAACAGTTAAGAGAATTTATGTACAACACATTTATTAAATTTGATTTAGGTACATCGTGGGTATATGATAAACCTGTTTTGCATGAATTGGTTATCAGGCTTCCAAGAACCTTGATCATTGGTTTATCAGCAATGGCATTGAATTTAACACTTGGATTATTAATGGGCATTTTTGCTGCAACGCATGAAGGAAAATGGTACGATTCGCTTACCATGGGAATAGCAATGGTTTTTATTTCATGTCCTGATTTTTGGGTGGCGTTAATAATGATTCTATTATTCTCATCGCAACTGGGATGGCTTCCATCATATGGAATTGGCGGACCGCAGTACTATATCATGCCGATAATTTGCAGTGCACTTGGCGGTATAGCAGTTAACGCAAGGCAAACACGTGCCAGCATTTTAGGCGTCTTTCGCGAGGACTATATAACAACAGCAAGGGCAAAAGGACAGAAGGAACGCAGAGTAGTATATGGGCATATGCTTCCTAATGCACTAATGCCAATTATTACATCAATAGGAAATGGGTTTGCACGTGTAGTTGCCGGGTCGGCAGTTATTGAAAGCGTATTCTCGATTCCAGGTGTTGGCCTTTACCTGCTTACTGCAATTAATAGCCGTGATTATCCGGTAGTCCGCGCATGTGTCCTGTTTTTTGCAGTGTTTACAGCACTTTCAATGCTGTTGGTCGACCTTATTTATGCATTTGTAGATCCTAGAATTAAAGCGCAGTATTCTAATGCGAGAAGGAGGATGAAATAATGAGAAAAGAAAAAAAGACCTCTCTTTTTGCAGAGACCATGAGTAGAATCTGGTCGAATCCAGGAGCAAAAGTTGGAATTATAATATTATTTATAATTGTTTCAGCGTGTATATTCGCACCATTTATAGCATCATATGGATTAAATGAAATGGATTTGAAAAACATGTTTAAGGGACCGAGCGCGAAGCATATAATGGGCACCGATGGAATGGGACGTGATCTGTTCAGCCGGTTATTATACGGAGGACGGTATTCATTGGCGCTGGGGATATGTGCAGCTGTTGTGGGTTCGGTAATCGGAATAATTATTGGAAGTGTAGCAGGCTATTTAGGAGGCCGGGCCGAAACAATAATCATGCGCTTCATGGACATCTGGTCATCATTGCCAAGTATGCTTTTATGCATTTTGATTTCTGCTGTGTTAGGAGCAGGTTTCTTTAATACAGTACTCGCACTTTCAATTGGAAATGTTCCAATTGGTGTACGCCTGATTCGCGGACAGATTCTTTCCGAACGTTCAAAGGAGTACCTCGAAGCTGCAGAATCAATTAATTGTTCTAAGATCAGTATTATGTTTCGTCATTTATTGCCAAATGTTATTTCTCCTGTAATCGTAGATGCAACTATGGGAATCGGAATGACTATTACGATGGCAGCAGCGCTTTCGTATATTGGACTTGGCGTTCAGCCACCCACTCCGGAATGGGGAGCGATGCTGGCTGATGCACGTACTCATATTTTAAACTATCCATACTTAATTATGTTCCCGGGACTATTTATTGCATTGACGGTATTAGCGATTAATTTAATCGGTGATGGATTAAGAGATGCAATGGATCCAAAATTAAGAAAGTAAGAGGGAATAAAAAATGAATGATGAGAAAAAGTTCCTATCCGTACGGGATTTGGAGGTAGTATATACATCAGGCAGAAAAATAGTCCAGGCAGTAAACAAAGTTTCATTCGATATGAACAAGGGTGAAACGTTAGCGCTTGTCGGAGAGACCGGAGCAGGAAAAACAACAATTGCCAAATCGATTTTGGGCATTCTTCCTAACCCGCCGGCCAAACTTATCGGGGGAGAGATATGGCTTGAAGGAGAAGAGCTCATTAGTATGCCTGATGCAAAGAAATTGAAAATCAAAGGTGAAAAAATCGCAATGATTTTTCAGGATCCGATGACAGCATTAAATCCCCTAATGACTGTTGGTGATCAGATTACAGAGGGCTTACTTTTGCATAATGATTACACGAAGGAAGGGGCAATAGGAAAAGCTGAGGAAATGCTGGAATTAGTTGGAATACCTAAGGCACGTTATGCGGAATATCCGTTTGAGTTTTCAGGAGGTATGAAACAGCGGGTTGTTATTGCGATGGCATTAGCGTGCAATCCTATATTGTTATTAGCAGATGAACCTACCACGGCGCTTGATGTTACAATTCAGGCACAGGTCTTGGATTTGATTAAAACCTTAAGAGTAAAGCATAATACATCAATGATTTTGATTACGCATGACCTTGGTGTCGTTGCAGAGACAAGTGATAATGTTGCAGTTGTTTATGCAGGTAAGATCATTGAGTATGCAACAAAAAAAGATTTATTTTTATCCCCATTCCACCCATATACGATTGGACTATTTAATTCACTGCCGAGCATGACACAGGGACAGAAAAGATTAAACCCGATAATCGGTTCACCGCCTGATCCCACATGCCTGCCAACGGGATGTTCTTTTGCACCAAGATGTCCATTTGTTACAGAGGAATGCAGTAAAGACGAAATCCCATTTGTTGAAATAGCGGAAGGACATTTTTGCCGGTGCTGTAACTTAAAACAGGAGGAGAAAACATGTCATTAATTGAAGTGCAAAATTTAAAAAAGTACTTTAAAGTTCCAACTGGGCTTAATCACGCAGTAGACGATGTTTCTTTCAAGATTGAAAAAGGTGAAACGTTAGGTGTTGTTGGAGAATCAGGATGTGGAAAAAGCACGTTGGGAAGAACCATGATAAGATTGCAGGAGGCAACGGGTGGTAAGATCTTATTAAATGGACATGATATTACAAATGCAAAGGGAAATGAATTAAGGCGGGTACGAGAGAAAATGCAGATTGTATTTCAGGATCCATATTCAAGCCTTAATCCGAGAATTCGTATCGAATCTACGATTATGGAACCCTTAAGGCATTCTAAGCTTTACAAAACAAAAGCTGAATTAAGAGATCAGACTCATAGATTAATGGAATTAGTGGGCGTAGACGAGAGACTAAGACAATCCTATCCCCATGAATTAGATGGGGGGCGTCGTCAAAGAGTGGGCATTGCCAGGGCATTAGCGCTGAATCCGGATTTTATTGTTTGTGATGAACCCGTATCAGCATTAGATGTTTCGATTCAGGCACAAGTATTGAATTTACTTATGGATCTTCAGGAAAAAACAGGAATTGCATATATGTTTGTAACACATGATCTTTCTGTAGTAAGACATATTTCCAATACAATTTGTGTAATGTACCTGGGACAGCTTGTAGAGAAAGCGCCCACAGAAGCTTTGTTTCTAAATACACTTCACCCATATACGAAAGCTTTGCTGTCAGCTATTCCATCTACAGATATTTATCATCCCATGCAGCGGGTTCAGCTAAAGGGAGAAATCACCTCGCCGATTAATCCGGAACAGGGCTGCAGATTTTCAGCGAGATGTCCTTACGCAATAAAGGAATGTAAACAACCTCAAAAGCTGGAAGAGGTTGAAAAAGACCATTATGTAGCTTGCTGCAGGGTAAAAGATATTAATTAGGAGAGGATGGATTGATTTAGTAGAACCTCAAAACCATTAGGCACTTCGTTATTAGTAGAAATACTGATACGAAGAGCCTTTTTGCATTCATTGAGAAAATTATCTAACAGTATTTTGTGATCAGACCAAGAGAGATATGAGAATATAAATGAAAATGGTTTTCCTTGACAAAGCAGAGTGGGAATGATAGTTTTAAGTTGAACGTTAAACCATTTTAAATATTGTATTTATATAGTAATCTATAGAATAATGGGGATTCTACTGGGATTGCTATGAAAGTAAAAGAAAAAAATGCAAAACGATAAGTTTAACGTTAAACGTATTGGGATTAAGGGAAGGAGCTTAGCAGATGCAAGTGAGAAAAGAGAAAAAAGAAGAAGTAAAAAGGAGCAAAAAAAACGTCAAAGTAAATCATGAAAAAAGCTTTCACAGAGGAATCTTAAGAAATTTGATTGTTGGATTTATTATTCCGGTTGGATTTATCATGCTGCTGGGAACGGTATCATACAGACTGGCCTTAACAACGATTGTACATAATTACAAAAACTCTGCTACAGAAACAATGAGTGCAATTGGAAAATATTTCGATCTGACGATGAGCACATTGTCTGAAAAAGCAAAGGAACTGGGGAATAATTCTCAGATTGTTTCGTATTATACAAGGGATCCGGTACAAGCCGGAGACAGCAATACCATGTACCGGGAGATTAAATCAGACTTAATGGCTATAAAGACTGCGGTACCATCTATTAGCGGGGTACATATTATTGGAGAAGGAACGGCGGCAAAGACGAAAGAGATTTCCTCGGATGCTAATAGCGGACAGAGTAAGGTTGGTTACCGGACTTTTGTTACCAAACCCTTTTCAACGGACGGGGAACTGCCGGCAGATACCTATCAGACTTTTACACAAGGTGAAGAGGGACAGATATGGACAGCCGGCAAAAAAGAAGCATGGTATGGGGAACATGTCTATCTTGATGAACTTCTTTCAAAATCATCGGATTACTATGCGGTCTCCTATGTACGAAAATTAAGTAAAGGAAACGGATTCTTTATTATTGATCTGAATATGGATACCGTACGTTCTGTCCTGGAAGAAATGGATTTGGGAGAAGGCAGCATCGTCAGCTTTATTACCCCGGACGGAAGAGAGATTACTTGCAATGATACAGATATTCAGGTTGTTTTTAAGGATATGGAGTGTTTCAGGAGGGCTTTGGAGGGCCAGACAGATAATGGCTATCTGGAAACAGAATGGAATAATCAAACTCAGTTGTTTGTTTATTCTAAAATAGGGACAACAGGCGCAATGGTATGCAGTATGATTCCGGAACAAAACATAACCGGCCAGGTGCAGCAGATTAAACAGATTACAATTATGATCACGATTGCAACAGCATTGCTTTCTCTGATTATTGGATTAACGTTAGCACTGGGAATTGGGAATCGTATCAATAGCATGGTAGGAATGTCTGAAAAAGCTTCGGCAGGTAATATGACGGTTATTTTTCAGGATAAGAAAAAGGACGAGCTTGGCAGACTGGCATATGCGCTGACCCATATGGTGGAACAGGTCAGACAGTTGATCCGACAGGTTACTGAATTCGGAGACAGAGTACATACGATTGCAATAGAGGTGTCTGATCAGGCAGAAGATATTCTGGAAGGGTCAAGAGGAATTGCCCAGGCAGTTGATGAAATCGGACAGGGTAATCAGTCACAGGCAGCGGATACACAAAGATGTGTAACGCAGATGGAACTATTGTCTTCAAAGATAGAAGATGTAACGGGGTATATCTCTGATACGATGGAGAAGACCAGAGAAACCGATATAACAGTAGCTAAAGGAATGGATATTGTAGAGGAACTGCGTACGAAAGGAAAAGAGACGACACAGATCACCAGACAGGTAATGGATGGTATGGAAGAGCTTGGTAAACAGTCGCGCAGTATTTATGAAGTCGTAGATTTTATCAATGAAATCGCTGACGAGACCAATCTATTATCACTAAATGCTTCTGTGGAAGCGGCACGTGCCGGAGAGGCAGGCAGAGGTTTTGCTATCGTAGCCGATGAAATCAGAAAGCTTGCAGATCAGTCTGTAGAAGCTGTGGAACGAATCCGAAGAATCATTGACGGAGTACAAAGACAGACGGAAAACACGACAACATCTGCAAGTCAGGCCCGGAAAATTGTGTTCGCACAGGAAAGTGCACTGGAAAGTACGATAGCTGTTTTTAGAGAGATACAGGAAAAAGTTAATATTCTGACAAAAAACATGAAGGATATTACGGTAGAAACGAAAGTAATGGAACAGTCCAGAACAGATACTATGATTGCTATGGAAAGTATCTCGGCCATTTCCCAGCAGGCAGCAGCTACCACACAGGAGGTCAATGCAACGGTAGCAATGCAGACAGAAAACATTAATTCGATGGCGAATAAGGCTAAAGAACTGGAGAACGATATTCAGAAATTGTCGGAAGCAATTGGATATTTCCGGATTTGATATAATTCATCATCAGCCGGGCCTGTGGCAAGATTTTTTCTCATTCATATTATTATTATGCAAAAGAATGAGGGGATAATATGTTGAATTTTATATAGTATCATAGCAAAGCTTGGATTTCCCATGTCTTTTCCCAAGGACATGGGAGTTCGCAATGCAGGAAAGCGGAAAATATATTAAAGAGTATTCATGGTATAGATATACTAAGGGACCTATGTATAAGGCCCTTCTGCCGTGTCCTTTTTATTCATAATTTTAGTCAGCGTAGCAGCGAAGCTATTATTTTCATTTTTTATTTCACGGACTGTCTGTGTCGTCATATTTTTTTGTGACAAGAATCTGGAATCATTCCAGTTCTTTGTTTCTACACTTTCTACTGCCGTTATTCTCATATTTTTCCCTTTTTAGCGCTTTTATCTTCTATAAGTTTCGTTTTAATCTTCTTTACAGAGAGACATTCTTTATTACTATTATATGCTCCGGACTATCAAAACTTGTACTGTTATTCATCGCGAGCTATACTTACAGCTCATACTGTCTGTCCGATGGATTCCCTAAACATAAGAAATAAGAATATCTTGTTACAATGGCTGGAATGATTACTCTTTTACTTGATTGTAATGTGGTAGTGTGTTAGGGTTGCATTAGTAGAGACCTATCATCTGTAGAAAGTTAAGATAAAGTTATATTTGAAGGGAATAGTGAATAAATGACAGCTGTAAAAATCTATGATGATGTTGATGATAATCTTTTGAAGTTTGCAGTTATTATTGCAAAGAAAGGCAAAGAATTTATATATTGTAAGCACAAAGATAGAAACACGCTGGAAGTACCCGGAGGTCACAGAGAAAAGGGAGAAAATATCTTCGATACGGCAAAAAGAGAATTATATGAGGAAACAGGCGCTAAAGAGTTTGATATAAGGCCAATTTGCATATATTCAGTAACGGCTCTGGATGATCTTGAAGGACGAGAAAGTTTTGGAATGTTATTTTATGCAGAAGTAAAAACATTTGAAACAGAACTTCATAGTGAAATTGAAAAAAACATATTGATGAGTGGATATCCGGAGAACTGGACTTATCCGAATATACAGCCTAAATTAATGGAAGAGGCGAAAAAGAGAGGTTTTATATAATAGGAATCATCCTATTTTTGCCATGAAGCTATGACCTTACCGCTGATAAGGAGAAAAAAGCAAAGAATTAAATTAGTAAATATTGTATATAAGAGTAAAAAGCGATTGGAGATAAGGCGATGGATGGAACAGTTAGAAGTAATGTTAAAATAGGTGCAAAAGTGCTTGTAGTACAGAAGCAGGATCAGAGAACAGGAAAACTGACAGAAGGTATCGTACAAAGATTACTTACCAATTCAGCAAATCACCCGAGAGGGATAAAGGTAATGTTAGAAGGCGGTATCGTCGGAAGAGTACAGAAGATTTGTGAATAGATGAAAGGTGATGCAAATATGAAATTACTTATAAAACAACGTGTATTTTCATGGACAGATTCCTATGATGTGTATGATGAAAGCGGCAATGTCAGATTTTGGGTGAAAGCAGAGCTGATAGCGCTGGGGCATCAGCTCCATGTATACGACGCCAACCGGAATGAAATAGGGATGATAAAACAAAAACTGTTTACGTTTCTCCCGGCATTTGAAATGGAGATTGGTGGAGTGACTAGAGGAAGAATCCAGAAACGGTTTACTCTATTCAGACCAAAGTATGAGATCGATTGTAACGGCTGGAGCGTGGAAGGAGATTTCCTCGGGTGGGATTATGATGTGTATTCCGGAGAAAGCGCCATTATACATATTTCTAAGCAATTACTCCATTTTGGTGATACCTATGTGATAGATATAGATGATCCGGCGGATGAATTGATGGGGATGATGCTTGTTATTGCCATTGATGCCGCAAACTGTATACAGGAAAATTCTTAGATATATGGGAATCAGGAATATTTATTCGTCAGTCCAATGCTTTTATCCAGCCTTTTGGGGATAAAGAGGGAGAGCAGCAATACCGACCTTTATGTAGCAGAAAATGAGAAATTACCGGGAAGAAAATGTATTATACCAGTCAGGAAAGGTATGATACAATACGGTTAGATTGAACTAACTAAAGGGATTTGTTAAGATAACACAGTCAGATAAAAAGGTGAGAAAATAAATGGAGTTTGAATTTAATCAATTGGTGGAAAGCTTTGCCAAATCGGATTTTCGTGTGAAGGAAGTATACCGCTATAAAGTTGAGCCGGGAAGAAAGGGCAGGCAAAGAACAGCACCTTTTCCGGGAATCTTGATTCCGATTAGCGGGAAAGCAGAGTTTGGGTTTAACGGGATCCAGTATATAACCGACCCTAAGAAGATTATTCATGGGGGAGCGGAGATGCTGCTCGATAAAAAGGTAATAGGAAACAAGGAATTGCAGTATATGGCAATTCTTTATGAAGTTAAGAATGAACATAGAAATGGTCTGCGGCTGCCGGATACACATTTTGAACTTACCATTGGTCACAGCCCAAGATTAAAGGGACTGCTCAACCGGTTGTGGAAGATATCCCATATCCCGGATACTTTATCGGAATTTCAACGGGAGACTCTGTTTCGGTGCGTGCTGGAGGAGATTTTCGTGTGTACGGAAAAAAGATTTGTTTCTCATGACAGGGATCTTTATGAAAGAATCAGTGATTATATTCATGAGCATTATTCGGAGGAACTTTCGGTAGGAGATCTGGCAGAAATGTATGAGCTGACCCCGAACCGGCTTTACTATATTTTTCATAAGTATGCCGGTATGGGGCCGGGGGATTATCTGATTCTGTACCGCATGAACCGCGCTAAAGAGCTTCTTCTGACAACAGACGCTTACGTCCATGAAATTGCCGGGGAGGTTGGATATTCTGATCCCTTGTATTTCAGCCGTATCTTTCAAAAAAGAATAGGTTGTTCCCCAAGCGAGTTAAGGAAAGTTATTAAGGAATAATCCATGGTGATTTAAAGATTTCTCCATTCCATCTATAAATATCGGTATGATAGAATTGCATGAGTTAGAAAAGGCTAACTCATGCAATTCTATTTTAAGACAGGAGGAGAAAAATTGAAAAAACCAATGAGTTTCATATTATCTGCAGCAGTAATGTCCATGCTGCTCGTAGGATGTTCCGCAGGAACGAATAAGAGTGAAGACGTTTCCGCAGAAGAGGTGCCGGTGATTCAGGAGGCTCTGGCTCCCACGGCAGAAGCAGAAGAAGTAACAGAGGAAGACTCGGCCGGTGAAGAAGCAGTAGCAGAATGGCCAAGAACAATAGTAGATGCGGCCGGGCATGAGGTTGTTCTTGAAAGTATGCCGGAGAGAATTACCTTATTACATACATTTTATCTTGAGCATTTGTTTGCTCTTGGAGTAACCCCCACTGCCGCATCGCTTGGCAATCTTCTGGGTCAGACAGAGTCGTTGGAGAGCTCGGAATTGTTTGCTCCTTATATGAGCGGAGTGGAAATCATGGACCTTGGAAGTGCAAGGGAGGTTAATCTGGAAGCAGTGCTGGAATCGGCACCAGATGTCATTATCACATTTTCCATCCATGGGGGCATAGATGAGGTATATGACCAGCTGACCGAAATCGCTCCGGTCATTCTTCTGGATTATAGTGACACATGGCAGGATCAGCTGTTAAGCTGTTCGCAGATTATTGGCAAGGAAAGTAAAGCACTGGACGTTATTACGGAAGTGGAATCGACGATTGCTGATGCCGGGGAACAGGTCAGTCAGTATCAGGACAGAAGCTATGCACTGTTTCGTACTGATGGCAAAGGATTTATTGCAGTTGGAACCCCATCCTATTATGAAACATTTGGTCTGACCAAACCTGAGGGTTATCCGGAATCCAGTGAGACTATATCGCTGGAAGCGGTAGCGGAAATGGATCCCTATTACATTGTATTCCAGCATAATTATGAAGCAACTACAGCATTTGTCCAGAGCCTCGAAAGCTCCTCCGTATGGCAGTCTTTGGACGCGGTACAGAATAACCGGATTTATTATTTTGATGAAAATATGAATTCGAATGGACCGCTCGCAATGAAGCTGACGGCCGAGAAGTTAATGGAGCTTTATACGGAAGAATGAAGCAATTAATAATTGCAGTACAGGGAGTGTCAGGGGAGAGAGTGGTATGCCTCTGACGCTTTTATCTTATAGGATTAAGGTGCCAAAAGGACTTTTGGCGAACGTCTTTAGACAATATGTCCAATACAAAAAGGCTCCTACTCCGAATTCCAATATATAAGAAGTTCTAATTCTCAGTCTATTCGCGCCAAACATACCAGAAAACAAAAAACTCGCTGCGCTCAAACAGTTTTGTTTTCTGGTATGGCTCAAATATTCTGAGAAAGAACTTCTAAATATTTACATAGGCGTAGTCGCTCTTTTTGTATTGGTCATATTGACTCGAATATTTTTAAAAAAGACCTTTTGACACCCTAATCCTTATAGAAAAGTACGTCCTATAAGATAAAAGCCCTTCGGGCAGGATGCGCGAGAGTATAACAGAATGGAGAAGAAGATGGAAACAAGGAAGAGAGGAAAATATTATTATGTGCTGTTCGGAGGGCTGGCTGCGGTGATTGTGGTTTCCTGTTATTCCGTAACTCAGGGTTCGATTCGGATACCTCTTTCCACAATCAGGGAAGCTATTGTCCAGTTTGATGCTCAGAATAAATATCATCTGATACTGATGGATCATCGTCTGCCCAGAATTATTGCCGGACTTTTGGTCGGCGCATCCTTGTCGGTGGCCGGGGCAATTATGCAGGGAATGACCAGGAATCCGATGGCGGATTCCGGATTGATGGGACTGAATGCTGGAGCAGGCTTCGCTCTTTCTATATGCTTTGCCTTTTTTTCAGGGTTGTCATATTTGCAGAAAATCTTTTTCTGTTTTGCGGGAGCGGCACTCAGTGCCGTATTTGTCAATGGAATTACGACTCTTCGCAGGGAAAAAGAAACATCATTCAATATGGTTATCATTGGCGCGGCAGTGAGTGCTCTTCTGACCGGACTCAGTCAGGGAATCGCTCTATGTTTTAATGTATCACAGAGTATTACTTTTTGGACGATGGGAGGAGTGTCCGCTGCCGACTGGAATCAGATACGAATCATGACCCCGATAATCGTTGGAGCTCTGTTTTTCTCAGTAATGACAGCAAGGCAGATAACTCTTCTGAGCCTGGGGGAAGAGGTGGCGCAGGGACTGGGACTGAATTGCAGGAAATACCGGAGAATTCTATCCTTACTGATGGTCATACTGGCAGGAATATCGGTATCCGTTGTTGGTGCAGTTGGTTTCGTCGGTTTGATCGTTCCTCATATTGTCCGTTTTCTGGTGGGAGTAGACTACCGGCATATCATTCCGGCCAGTGCGGTATTCGGCGCACTTTTGATGGTTGCGGCGGATCTGGCGGCAAGGAGCATTAATCCGCCTTTTGAAACTCCCGTTGGGGTATTGACCTCATTAATCGGAGTTCCGTTCTTTTTATATTTGGCCAGAAAGCAAAGGAGGGGAATGGGATGAAGAAAGTAAGACGGTCCTATGCTGCAAAAGGAGTCGCAGCACGGCAGCAGATTTTTATCGCCGCCGCGATTCTGCTGCTGCTTGGAACCTTATTTCTTAGTATGAAAGCCGGCTATTCCAGCTTTACGGTAATGGATACCATTCAGACATTGATTGGAAATGGAACAGAGCAGCAGAAACAGATATTGTTTCAGTTTCGCCTGCCGAGAATTATCTTGAGTACATTGATTGGATCCGGGCTGGCACTTTCCGGGTGTATTTTGCAGAGTATTACCCGCAACCCGCTTTCGGATCCGGGACTATTGGGAATTAATGCCGGCTCAGGCTTTATGGTTATGCTGTACATCCTGTTCCTTGGAGGGGAGTCCGGTCTGGCGCTCATGGGACTTCCGCTTCTTTCTTTTGCAGGTGCCGGTCTTGCGGCAATATTAGTCTATCTGCTTGCATACCGTACAGAGGATAAGGTGACTCCGGTACGCCTGATATTGACGGGATTAGCGGTACAGGCGGGGATATCATCGCTGACTACGCTGCTTGTAGTGAAGATGGACGAAACACAGTTTGAATTTTTTGCGGCCTGGCAGGCAGGACAGTTTTGGGGAGCCGGCTGGCGCCATGTATTTGTGGTATTGCCATGGATGCTGCTTTTGATGCCGCTTGTCCTGTATAGAAGCAGACTTTTGGATATATGCAGTCTTGGAGATCCGACGGCTGTCTCACTTGGCGTATCTATGGAGAAAGAGAGGAGAATCTTGCTGGGCTGTTCTGTTATGCTGGCAGCATCCGGGGTTGCGATTGGAGGAAATATCGGATTTGTTGGTTTGCTCGCCCCCCACCTGACAAGAAAAATTGTTGGTTCAAGACATGAGATATTGCTGCCGGGCTGTGCGTTGGTTGGAGCCGTTCTGGTTGCATTGGCAGATACTGTCGGCCGAATCATCATTCAGCCATCTTCGATTCCAACCGGAATCATGACGGTACTGCTTGGAGCGCCGTATTTTATTTTTTTACTTATAAAAAGAAAATGACAGAAAATAGATACAAGAGAAAATTTGGCGCAGATAAGCGGTAAGAAGGAGGATAAAAACGGATGGATGCTTTAAAGGCTGATGCGCTCAATATCGGCTATCGGGAAGAATTAATAGTAAAAGAGCTGTATATGTCGATTCCCAAGGGTAAAATTACTGTAATGATAGGGGCGAACGGATGCGGAAAATCTACTATATTAAAGGCACTCGGGAGAATTCTGCAGCCGAGAAAAGGAACCGTGTATCTGAATGGAGCAGATATTCATCGTCTGTCTACACAGGAGGTGGCCAAACGGATGGCGATTCTGCCCCAGTCGGTACAGGCACCGGAGGGCCTGACAGTCGGCGACCTTGTTTCTTACGGAAGATATCCCCATAAAAAAGGTTTTGGAGCATTGTCAGCAGAAGATCATGAGATCGTGGATTGGGCACTTGGGATCACAAATCTTAGTGATCTCGCATGTGTTCCGGTGGATACCCTGTCCGGAGGGCAAAGGCAGCGGGCGTGGATCGCGATGGCAATTGCACAGAAGACAGATGTAATATTACTGGATGAACCGACCACATATCTGGATCTGTCCTATCAGCTGGAGGTGTTGGAATTGCTGAAGCATCTGAATGAGGCTAATGGTTATACCATCGCAGTGGTGCTGCATGATATTAATCTTGCGGCCAGACACGCAGATTATATGATTGCGATCAAGAATGGAAGAATACTCGAAGAAGGCACACCGGAGGAAATTATGACCAGAGAGGTTTTAATGAAAACTTACCAGATTGATGCTCAGATTGTAATGGACCAGCGAACAGGAAGGCCGATCTGCCTGTCCTATGATTTGGTAAAGACGGAGGAAGTATGAAAAAAATAGCAGTATATGGAAAGGGAGGTATTGGAAAGTCTACAACAGTTTCCAATATGGCAGCGGCGATGTCCGCTATGGGATATACCGTAATGCAGATCGGATGTGATCCCAAAGCAGATTCTACGAGAAATCTGACAGGAGGAAAAAATATCGCGACAGTGCTCGATACTCTGCGTACCAAGGAAAATGCAGCACTGGAAGATTTTGTGGTGAAAAGCAGCAGCGGTGTATACTGTGTGGAATCAGGAGGTCCTGTTCCGGGGGTAGGCTGCGCGGGAAGAGGGATTATCACAGCTTTTGAGAAGCTGAATGAATTGCATGCATACGAGGTATATGCGCCTGACATCGTCTTGTATGATGTTCTGGGCGATGTGGTCTGCGGAGGTTTTGCGATGCCAATCAGAGGAGGATATGCGGATGAAGTGTATATTGTAACCTCAGGAGAGATGATGTCATTGTACGCGGCATCCAATATTGCCCATGCTGTGAAAAGCTTTGGCAGCAGAGGGTACGCATCACTAAAGGGGCTGATTCTGAATGCCAAAAACATTCTGGAGGAGGAGGCGCTGGTGCAAAGGGCCGCTGACGAAATCGGTACAAAAATCATACATAAAATGCCGAGAAACCCAATTGTTCAAAAAGCAGAGGAGATTGGATTAACCGTAGTGGAAGCGTTCCCTGAATCCTCAATGGCAGAGGAATATAAGGCACTGGCAGCGCGGATGCTGGAGGTGGAGCAATGAAGGATGCTTTCGGACATCTGAAGCCGCTATCGGAGATTAGAAATAATGCGGGAATCCCGTTTTTGACACCGGATGTCGCGCCGGGGACCCATTGCCCGATGAGGATGGCTTCCGTAATTTGTGAAGAGATTGAGGGGTTATCCTCACTGTTGGTAGGCATGCCGGAATGCACAACTTATTCCCGGATGTTCAGTCAGTCGGCACAGGGAAGGAAAGGGGAACTCCACTGGCTGTACGTTCTTGACTCCAGAGAAATTGTATTCGGATGCCGGGACGGAGTAATAGAAGCTGTCAGAAAAATGGAAGAAAAAGGTGCGAAAGATATTCTGGTAATCGGAACCTGTATTCCGGATCTGATAGGAGAAGACTTTGAAAGCATCGCATATGAATTAGAGGCTGAGACAAATAGTAAGACAGCCTGTATTCTGCTGGGACAGTTCAAGAATATCAGTTATCCTGCAGGTTCCTATAAGACGATGGAAGCATTGGTTATGCTGATGCAGCCCAAGCAGAGAAATCAGAGAAGCGTTAATGTGCTTGGCAGGTCACCGAAGGAGGAGCATAGTCCGAAACCCAAGCTTTTTGCCTATCTTGAAGAGTCGGGCTATCAGCTCCGTTATCTTGGTCCTAAATCTTCCATGGAAGAGATAAAAGAAGCCCCGGATGCGGTATTAAATATTGTAGTCTCTCCCTATACCCTGCCTATGGCGCGGAAAATGGAGCAGAAGTTCGGCATCGAGTGTGTCGCTTTGCAGGAGATCTACGATACGCCAGGTATTGAACAGGCGTATCGGAGGGTGGAAGATATCCTGGGATGCCGGATTGTATGTATGTTTAGAGAGGATGAACAGGCATTGAGGATGAAGGAGGAAGCGGCAGGGAAATTACTCCGTGATAAACGATTCCTGATGACCCTGAGGGTGGACCTGCCGATTCCTCTGACCGGTTATTTGATACAGCAGTTTGGAATGTACCCGGTTTTGCTTCATCTTGAGGAATTCTACCCGGAGGATCATCGATATGTATCTGAAATTAAAAAACTTGGATATGATCCTCTTGTGTGCAGGATTGTCAATGAATCCGGAGCATATGGATTATTGGAGAAATTATCTCCGGATCTTGGGATCGGTTATTTAGCGGATGCTGAGAAGTGTGTGACATGGGTGGATAATATGCTTGATTTCTACGGGATGATTGGCTATGAGCGGACAATGGCAATACTGGACCGGATCATGGGGGCATTGGATCAGAATAAAGGAGAGGAGGAAGAATGCCATGGGCTTGCATAGATTTAAACCGGTTCCATCCGGACGGATGGGTGTATTATGGACGCTGGCAACAATCAGGGATGCCGCAGTGATTGAATTCGGGTGTATGGGACACATGCTGTATGCGGGAACATCTTTAAAACGCATAGGGATTCAGGATGCATGCAGGCTTTATTCCACGCATTTGAATGAGTCGGATATTTCTATGGGAGATACCTCGCGCCTGGAAAAGGTAATTGAGACCGTGATAAAGGAGATAAACCCGCGGGTTATTTTTCTTACACCTTCCGCGGTCCCGGAGGTGATCGGCATCGATCTGCACGGCTTTTGCAGACAGGTTCAGGCGAGATTTCCAGATAACCGGCTAATCGTATTGGGAAGCGGAGGTTTTGACAAGCAGCTGCATGACGGTGTGAGAGAAACGCTGACCACGCTGGTGAAAGAGCTGACCGGATCTGCCGGTCTGACTCCGAACAGAACATACAACCTGATTGGCTCCTGTGCGGACCTGTTTCGCTTTCAGGAAGACAAAGAAGAGCTGGTGCGCCTGCTTAGGGAGACATTTCAGATGGAACCTCTTTGTATTTTGTCGTCCGATACGGAAATTGCCGGAATAGAGCAGATGGGCTCTGCTCATATCAATTTGGTGATCCGCCGGGAAGGGAAGGAAGCAGCGCGGGAACTGTATAAAAGATTTGGGACGCCTTATGTATGCGGCAGACCATATGGCGTAAAGGGTACTACGGCGTGGCTGGAAGAAATTGCCGAGGTGATCGGATACGAAGGCAGCCGGGAGTTTATCCGGAAGGAGGAGCAGTTTGTATGGTCCAGATACCGTACCGTTTCGCCTAATTTCCAGAGGCTGCTTCGGTCGGAGCCGGAGAACCTTGCCCTGTCGCTAGGCGGACATATAGATGTAGTAAAGGGAATTCTTGAATTTGGCTGTACGGAATTATCCTTCCCGCAGGCCAGGTGCTGGTGTGACAGTCCGGCAATGGAAGAGGAGGGAATTCCGTATCTGAAAGAGGAAGAATGGATTGAAATTATAGAAGGGCATGATAAGGGATTGCTGATGTGCAGCGCGGAGGCATTGGAATGGGGTGGGAAAAAGACGGAACTTCAGATTTCAAATCCGGATCTTAAATGGCGTCTGTACCCATTTGAACCGCCGTTTGTCGGATACCGGGGAGCTCTGAATCTGATTAACCTATGGATAAATTCCTGTGAAGCATGATAAAAATTACAATTTATTCAGGACAGCAGACAATTTGTTTGCTGTCCTTTTTTGGCGGCATGTCTTCTTAATAGATTGCCAATGTGGTTACGCGACCACATATTATATAATGGACACAAATGAGTTTATTCTATATAATTTTATCATACAAGATGGCATAAGAGACAAAAGAATATGAAAAAACAAGGTAAAAATATACAAAATACATAAATTGGAAAATGGCGAAAAATGTGGAAGCGAGCAGAAAAACAGTGCGGCAGAGGAGAATGCAGCATGGTAACGAGAAAAGATATTGCACAGCGTGCAGGCGTATCAGTGTCCGTTGTTTCGAGGGCACTCAATAACAGCGGATATGTAGAAGAAGAAAAGAAAAGAAAGATTCTGATGATCGCAGAACAGATGGGATATCATCCGAATCCGGTAGCCATGTCATTAATGACACAGAGGACAAAACAGATTCTTTTCTATTGCAGGGAATTAGAAAACGCATTCAATATCGAAGTATATGAGGGAATGCTGGAGGTGGCGAAGAAGCATGATTACATGGTGGTGGTGCATGGCAAGCTTGATTTTAAAAGTGTGCGGAGCATTATGGTAGACGGGCTGATCCTCCCAAGCGAAAAGATAACGGATGTTTATTTGAAAGGAGCCGGAAAGAATTATAATCTGCCGGTAGTCAGTGCGTCCTATGGAGATTCCATTTCTTTTGTAAAATCCGTGCCGATAGTGGAATGTGATCTGTGGGAGGGAACGAGGATGGTACTGCAGTACTTGTGGGACAGAGGGCACCGTAAGATTGCGATGATTATGCCCTATGAACTGGAGAATGCCAATGCGCGGACTTGTGCCTACAAGGAATTTATGCAGTATGAGCTGAGAGAGAAGATGAGGGAATATTACTTTGGAATCAGCAAGAGAGGTCTTATCAATGACGAACGTGTAATGAATTTCATGGAAGAGAAGATTCAGGATAACATTACAATACCGGAAGACTTTTTTGGAAAGGGTATGCTGGCGGCAGAGATTTTCCGGGAAAGAAAATGTGATGCTACTGCGGCGCTCTGCTTTAATGATGATATGGCACTTGGTTTTTACAGAGGGCTTAAGAAGCTGGGATATGGAATTCCCGAAGATGTATCCATCGTAGGCATTGATGGAATATATGCCAGGAAATATGCGGATCTTTTTCTGACCTCGCTGAAGTTAAACCCTAGAATGCAGGGAGCCAGATGTATGGAAGTGCTATTGGATGTCCTTCAAGGGAAAAAAGTAAAATACGTGACAAGGATTCCGCTTTGTGTTGAAGAAGGGGAAAGCGTTAGAACGATAGAAAGATGAAAAAACCGGAAGCATGCACGGTTTGAGTAATAGATAACTAGTCAACGGTTTTAAGGAGGTATTCGATGAAAAAGATAACGGTAAAAAAACTGATAGCCATGACGCTGAGTGTTGCTCTGTCGGCTTCTATGCTGGCGGGATGCGGAGGCAGCCAGAGCGCGGAAAGTACCGCGTCCGGTACTACAAGCAAAGAAGAGGGAGCGGCCATTGCGGAAGCGGTGGAGGCGGATCCGTCTTCTGTCTCAGGACATATCGAAGTAGGCGGCTGGCCCTCCGGCGACGATGGATTTGAAGCAGCGATGGCCGGCTTTAACGAGATATATCCGAATATTGAAGTGGAATTAGTATTTACAGATACGACTGCGCACCACCAGGCATTGCAGACAGCGCTGACCGCAGGGAGCGGGGCGCCCGATGTGGCAATGGTGGAAGGCGCCTACATTTCCCAGTACAGGGACAGCAGCGCATTGTGTGATCTGAACACGCTGGGTGCAGCAGATTTAAAAAATGATTTTGTTGAATTCAAATGGGATCAGGCAACGTCCTCGGACGGACGGAAACTGGTAGCGATACCATGGGATCTGGGGCCCACATTATACTATTATCGCACTGATGTTTTTGCCGAATGCGGACTGCCCACTGATCCGGATGAGGTTGCCGAACTGATGAGCACATGGGAAGGTGTACTGCAGGTCGCAGAGGCGGTTTCCATACCTGGTGAGAGATGGCTCCTGCCTTCTGCAGCCTATCCGTACCAGTGGATGTTCATCAATCGCGACTATTACGATGAAAAGCTGAATCTGAATCTGGAAAGAGAAGGAGATCTGGAATGTCTGCAGGCATGTCTTGACATCCGTAATAACGGCTGGGATATGAATGTGGATATGTGGAGCGCTGAGGCCTATGCAGCATATTCGGCCGGCACCTGCGTATCGGTAGCAGCCGGTTCCTGGTTCTCCGGTTTCTTAAAAACGGATATTGACCCGGACGGTGCCGGACACTGGGGCGCTGCCTCTCTTCCGGGAGGTCTGCCGTCTACTAACTGGGGAGGCTCTTTCCTTGTCATTCCGGAGCAGTCACAGAATAAGGAAGCAGCATGGGCCTTCATCAAATATATGCTGGCAACCACAGAAGGACAGAATGCAATGTTCAAGGCCGTTGATTATTTCCCGGCTTATACGCCTGCCTGGGATGCAGCTCCTGAGCTGTATACCAAAGGGGATGATTATTTCGGAGGGCAGGCACCGAATGCGCTTGCAGCCCAAATTGCGGCAGAAGTACCGGTTGTGAACAATACGATCATGGATACGACGGCGGAAGGATATCTGTACAGTTCCTTCAATGCCGGAGCCGAAGCGGGAGAGACGCCGGAGCAGATCAGGGAACGTCTCGGCAAGGACATCACGGCAGCTTGCGCAGAATTGAAGGAACAGCAGATACAGACGCTGAAGGATGCCGGAGCCTGGGAAGAATAAAGCATGGTAAAGCACAAAGAAAGAGCTGTCGGATAAAATGAGAATGGCCGGATGAAGGGTCCGGCCATTTCTATTACGGGTAGGCGGCACACAATCGGATTAGGAAAGGAAGAGAAATGTGAAGGAAAATAAGAAAAAAGGCTTTGTGAAGACGTTGAAAACATATCGGGTAGCCTATGTTTACATAGCACCGTTTTATATACTGTTCCTCATTTTTGGTCTATTCCCGATGGCGGCTGGCTTTGCACTGAGCTTCTTCCGCTGGGATGGACTCGGAGCCATGCACTTTCTGGGGTTAGGAAATTACTTTAACCTGTTTCAGGATCCGCTGTTCTGGAGGGCGTTGTCCAATACACTGCTCATCGGCATTATTGCGCATATCCCTATCCTGTTAGGGGGACTGGTATTGGCGTATATTTTGAATTCCAAGCTGGTCAGGGGACAGAACATTTTCAAGACAATTTATTTCATGCCCATGGTGACCAGTTCCGTTGCAATTTCCATCATCTTTCAGAATCTGTTTGGAAATAATTACGGACTGATCAATTATCTTTTAAGTTTTTTCGGAGAAGAGCCGGTAAACTGGCTTGCCGGAGACGGCTCGCTGATTCGTGTGGCCGTTATCATTATGTTTGCCTGGAAATGGGTTGGCTGGAATATGGTCATCTATCTGGCCGGAATGCAGGGAATCAGCAATGATATTTATGAAGCGGCACGGATTGACGGGGCGAATCATGGAAAACTGGTATTTTCTATCGTAATACCGCTTTTGAAGCCAATCATATTGTTTACATTGATCCAGTCCAGCATCGGTATGTTCAGTTTATTTACCGAGCCTTTCATCCTGACCGGAAGTAATTGGAGCGGCGGACCGAACAACGGCGGACTGACACTTATGATGTATTTGCTCAATAAAGCGCCTCAGGGTGGAAATGCCTATGGTTACGCATCCTCGATCGCTTATGTGATCACGCTTATCATCGTCATAATTTCAGTGATTTTGACCAAAGTGACAGAAGAGAAGGATGCTGTAAAGAGAAGAGGAGGGAGATAGCTTATGAAAACACTTTTAATCATGATCGCTGTAACAGCTGCTGTTTTAATCCTTTTATCTGTGATACATCCGATAGGAAAGAAAATTTCCCTTTATTTTATTCTGGGATTGATTGCACTTATTATGCTGCTTCCGTTTTATATGATGTTCGTCATGTCGACTCTTTCTACGAACGAAATATATTCCTTCCCGCCAATCGTGCAGTTTGGAAGCAATTTGATGACTAATTTCAAAAATATGACGGCGGCGGTCAATCTTCCGAGGGCTTTTTTGAACAGCTGTATCGTTACTTTTTCCTATACGTTTCTGGTGCTGCTCTTTTGCTCTATCGGAGGCTACGCATTTTCGGTCTATGATTTTCCGGGAAAAAACAAGCTGTTTGCCATCCTGCTCGGAACGATGATGGTCCCGGCTACGGCAGGTATAATCCCGTGGTTTATTATGATGAGTAAATTCGGATGGGTAAACAGCTATTATGCCTTGATCATTCCCGGCTGTGCCAATGCCTTTGGTATTTTCTGGATGAGACAGTATTGTCAGAACAATGTTCCCAAATCACTGATGGAGGCAGCGCGGATTGACGGCTGCAGTGAGTGGCTGATTTTCTTCCGGGTAATCGCGCCTATTCTGAAGCCGGCTTATGCGTCACTTGGAATAATGCAGTTCGTCAATATGTGGAATGAATTCATGCAGGCGCTGATTATCCTGCGTAAGGAGAAGCTGTATACGCTGCCGCTTCTGCTTCGTGCCATGGTATCGGACAGGGGGACGGATTACGGGGCATTGATGCTCGCAAGTACCTGTGCGGTACTGCCTCTTCTCATTTGCTTTTTATGTGCTTCAAAATTCTTTATGGATGGCCTTACAGCAGGTGCGGTAAAAGAATAACGGCTGCAGAAACATAGCGATGAAACGAAAAGAAAGGAGAATATTTATGAGTATGATTCTGGAAGGGGACAGACTGGTTCTTGGAACCTGTTATTATCCGGAGCATTGGCCGGAAAATTTATGGGAGGAAGATCTGCGGAGAATGCTTGGGACAGGGATTGAGGTCGTACGGATTGCCGAGTTCGCATGGAGCAAGGTAGAGTTAACGGAGGGAACATATTCGTTTGATTTCTTTGACCGGTTCCTGGATTTGGCGGAGAAAGTGGGGGTGAAAGTAATTTTTTGTACGCCCACAGCGACACCTCCGGCCTGGCTGACGGAGAAATATCCTGAGGTATTGAATGCGGATATGAACGGAGTGCTTTACCGCCACGGTGCAAGAAGGCACTATAATTATAATTCTCCGGTTTATCAGGAGAAAGCCGGGAAGATCACGACGGAACTGGCAGTACATTATGGTCCCAGAAAATGTATCATCGGATGGCAGATCGACAACGAGATCAACTGTGAGAAAAACGTCTTTTATTCCGAAAGCGATACAAAGGCATTTCGTCTTTTTCTTAAGGAAAAATATAATACGCTTGAGGGATTGAACGAGGCATGGGGCACAGCCTTCTGGAACCAGACCTATACGGACTGGGAGGAGGTGCATCTGCCAAGGCAGACCTACAGCAATTCAACCAATCCTCATGAGATGCTGGATTACCTCAGATTTATATCGGCCAGTGCGAGAAAGTTTGTCAAAAGACAAAGTGAAATAATACGTTTACATAAAAAACCAGAAGATTTCGTTACCACCAATGGGATTTTCGGACATCTGGATAATCATGAGATGGCGGATGAAAGCCTGGACTTCATGACCTACGATTCCTATCCGAACTTTGCCTATTGCCTGGATATGTACGAAGATGGTGATGAAAAGCTGCGCGATAGAAAGTGGAGCCGGAATCTGACGGAAGTGCGTTCCATATCGCCGGTCTTTGGAATTATGGAGCAGCAGTCCGGGGCCAATGGCTGGAATACTCATATGGAAGCGCCGGCGCCCAGGCCGGGACAGCTTACTCTGTGGACGCTGCAGTCCATTGCTCACGGAGCGGACTTTGTCAGCTATTTCAGATGGCGTACCTGTACCATGGGAACGGAGATTTACTGGCATGGTATTCTGGATTATTCCGGACGGGAGAATCGCCGGATCAAGGAAGTGCGTGAAGTACATGAAAAGATAAAGAAGCTGGGCATGGCAGCAGGCTCGGTGTATCAGGCACAGGTGGGCATACTGAAGGATTATGATAATGTGTGGGATGCGGAAGTGGATGCATGGCATCGGAGAGTGGAAAAGAGCAGTCAGGAAGCATTGTCTGCAGCGGCACAGAAGACGCATACTCCCTTTGATTATGTGTATTTGAAGGATGAAACGGAGTCGGAGAGACTGGCCAAATATAAGGTTCTCTTTTACCCGCATCCAACGCTTATTAATGAAAAACGGGCGGAAGTTCTGAAGAAATATGTGGCAGACGGAGGAACGCTTGTCTTTGGATGCAGAAGCGCTTATAAGGATATGACAGGAAAATGTGTGATGGCTAAGCTGCCGGGACTTCTGCGAGAACTGACCGGAACCGATATACTGGAGTATTCGTTCATTGCGCCGGACGCAGAAACTGTGAACGTGGACTGGGAGGGGAGCAGCTTTGCAGCCAGTGTCTTTACGGATTTACTGGAGCCCGTCGGAAATGCGGCAGAGTGTAAAGCGATATACACGACGGATTATTACGCGGGAGCAGGAGCGCTGATCAGTAACCGCTTTGGAAAGGGAGAGGCATGGTATTACGGTTCGGCTTGGAATGAGAGGTCCGCAAGAATCTTTCTTGAGAAGCTTGGTGTGGCAGCCCCCTATGCCGATGTGGTCACCGTGCCGGAATGTTGTGAAATTGCGGTAAGGAGCGGTGAGAAGGGATGCTGTATGTTCCTTTTGAATTACAAGAATGAGCCTATTGATATTACATTGCATAAAAAAGGAAAGGACCTTTATACGGGGCAGGAGATTATCGGCAGTCAGAAGCTGGAAGGCTATGGAACGATGGTAATCGAATTGCCGGAGTAAGGTAAGGGTGTTTAAGGAGCATGGACAGATTTTTATTTGGGGCGGCCTATTATGATGAATATATGCCCGTGGAGCGGCTGGAAGAGGATATGCGCCTGATGCGCGAGGCTGGCATCAATGTGATCCGGATTGCGGAATCCACTTGGGCCACGCAGGAGCCAGTTAGCGGAGAATTTGATTTCTCACACGTGGAGCGGGTACTGGAGGCGGCCGGAAGATATGACATCAGTGTCATAGTAGGGACGCCTACCTATGCCATTCCGCCCTGGCTTGCGTCCCAGAATCCCGAAATACTCGCCGTGACGGAACGGGGAAAGGAGAAATACGGGGCCAGACAGAATATGGACATTACAAGTCCTGCTTACCGTTATTATGCAGAGCGTATTATACGCAAGCTAATGGAATGCGTACAAAGGTACTCCAATGTTATCGGTTTTCAGCTGGATAATGAGACCAAACATTACCATACATCGGGGCCGAATGTACAACGTCTGTTCGTACGATATTTGAAGAAGACCTTTGGGGATGTTGAAGAAATGAATCGAGAATTTGGCTTTTCCTACTGGAGCAACCGGGTGGATGCTTGGGAGAATGTGCCCGATCCAACAGGTTCCATTAACGGGAGCTTCCGGGCGGAATTCGAAAAATTCAGAAGGCAGCTCGTTACTGAATTTCTGGAATGGCAGAGCGGAATCGTCAGGGAATATATAAGACAGGGACAGTTCATCACCCATAATCTGGATTTCGAATGGCGCAATTATACTTATGGAGTGCAGGCAGAGGCAGATCATAAGAAGGCAGTGCAGTGCCTCGACATTGCAGGCTGCGATATCTATCATCTGACACAGTCGAAGCTGACCGGAAAGGAAATCGCATTCGGAGGAGACCTGGTGCGAAGCTTAAAGCGCCGGAGTTATTTTGTACTGGAAACACAGGCACAAGGGCATGTGAACTGGACGCCTTATGACGGGCAGCTCCGGCTGCATGCGTTCAGCCATATAGCGAGCGGTGCTGCAGCTCTCATGTACTGGCACTGGCATTCGATTCATAATTCCTTTGAAACGTACTGGAAAGGGATATTGAGCCATGATCTGAAACCGAACAGGATCTACAGGGAGATATCAGGAATCGGTGCGGATATGGCAAGGATTGGTCCGTCGCTTATAAACTTGAAAAAGAAAAATCGCGCAGCGCTTTTAGTCAGCAATGAATCGCTGACCGGCCTGCGCGAATTCCCTCTGCCGGGAGGGGAGACGACATATAATGACGTGGTAAGGCGTTACTATGACGCTTTGTATGAGCTGAATGTGGAATGTGATATTTTATTCCCGGAGGATGCAGAGTATTTCGAACAGTATGAGCTGCTGGTAGTTCCTGTACTTTATAGCGCGCCCACCAAGCTGCTAACGGCTTTGTCTGATTTTGCGGAGAGGGGCGGACATCTTGTGGCGGCCTTCCGCAGCGGCTTTGCCAACGAGTTCTTAACAGTAAGACATGAGGGGCAGCCCGCTGTCCTGCAGAAATGTCTGGGTATCCGGTATGACGAGTTTACACAGCCGGACGATGTATGGCTGGCGGATCAGGTCTATGCGGCAGCGGCAAAAGAATGCAGTGCCACGGTTTTTATGGAGCTTGTGGAAACGGAAGGCGCAGATGTACTGGCACACTATGACCATCCGTTCTGGGGCAGATATGCGGCTGTGACAGAGCATGCTTTTGGAAAAGGCATGGCAACTTATGTGGCATGTCTGACTACGCCTGCTTACACAAAGGAAATTTTAAAAAGAGTACTGGAACAGACCGGAATATGGGGAATAGAGCAACAAGCAGCTTTTCCGGTCATCATACGAAACGGTGTGAATGAAACCGGCAGAAAGGTGCACTTTTACCTGAATTATTCAGAAAAAGAGATCAGGCAGCCTTATCTGCATGGAGATGGAAAGGAGCTTTTGAAAGAGGAAAGTGTGAAAAACGGACAGACTCTTGTATTGGAGGCGTGGGGAATTCGGATCGTTGTGGAATCCGAAGCCTGAATGCAGTAATAAAAATTAAAAATGAGTCGTCCGGAACAGATTTCCGGCCGGCTTATTTTTTTATCTTTCCTTTTGTGCGGTCCATAGTAAATAATCCATTGCAAAATCTAAAATATGAGTCTGCCCGGTGAGTGCAATACCGTTTTCCGTACTCTCATCTTTTTCGTATGCGGCACATATATTTTTCTAAGATGAAGAGAAAATGGAAAAGAGGCAAATGGTATGATTGAAGCTTTCATTCGTTTAGACAGCAGCATCCTATTATTTATACAAGACTTTCTGAGAAATAATACTTTAACATCAATTTTTATCTTTATCACCAACTTAGGAAACAGGGGATTTATATGGACGTTGATTTCTATCCTCCTTTTCGTTTTCCCCAAAACGAGAAAAATAGGCTGTATGGGAATGTGTGCCCTAATTTTGTCAATGATTATCAATAATATGGTGCTGAAAAATCTGGTGGAAAGAAGCAGACCGTTTGATACAATAACGACCCTTGTACCGCTTATCCATAAACCGGCAGATTTTTCCTTTCCATCCGGCCATACGGCCAGTGCATTTGCGGCAGGATACATATTTTACAGAAAGCTGCCTAAAAAAATAGGGATACCGATTCTTATACTGGCGTTTTTGATTGGTATATCGCGATTGTATTTAGGCGTTCATTATCCCAGCGATGTTATTGCGGGAATGCTTTGCGGGATAACGATTAGTTATATGGCAGAGGTGATAATTAATGCATTGTTTAAAGGCATGCACCGTTCTGAACATCCGAAGTAATTTTTTTGTTTTATGATATTATTGTTGACATTTACTGTAAAATGTGCATAATAATATTTATAGAGTACACGTGTACGCATGAAAAAATACATAAGTGCAGAGGCAAATTCAAGATATAAATGTTAATTAAGAATTTGCCATAAACCGCGGGTGCGTACACGTGGACGCACACGACACTATTATTCAGGAGGTATAGAAATGAAAAAGCTATTAAGTATCGTATTGGCTGTGACTATGGTATCTTCCCTGTTAGCAGGATGCGGAAGTAATAGTACGGCGGAGACAACCACCGGAGAGAAAGCGGAGACAACGCAGACAGAAACCGCGGCCGGTGATGAGGCAAAGGCCGGGACAGGGGATAAGGTTACGCTTAAGTTCTGGAATGTGTTTACGGGTTCGGACGGAGACATTCTCCGCGAGATCGTAGATAACTACAATAAGACGAATACAGATAACATCAAGATCGAGATGGATATCATGCCCAATGATGTTTTGCAGCAAAAACTTCCGGCATCGATAGCAACTGGAACCGCACCGGATATTGTCCTGTTCGGCGTGGAAAATATCGCTCCTTATGTAAGCAACGATTCGTTGGAGGATATCAGCGATTTCTGGGAGAAGGAAGGCGTGGACAAAAGCAACTTTCTGGAAAATGTAACCGAGCTGTCCTACGTGGAGGGTAAGCTTTACGGAACACCTATGCAGTATAATGTTTCTTATCTGTATTGGAATAAGGACTTATTTGAGGCAGCAGGCCTGGACCCCGATACGCCTCCGGCAACAATGGATGAGCTTGCGGAATATGCACAAAAGCTTACGGATACTTCCAAAAATCAATATGGCCTTGCATTGCCGACAAACACAACGTATATGCAGTTCCTTTGGGCAAACGGCGGAGATGCCAATGACCCTTCGGAGAATAAGAATTTATTAGATTCTCAGGAAAACCTAAAGACCTTGGAATATCTGCAGGATCTGGCATTCAATAAGAAGGTAACTCCGGAGAACATAACTGGTTCCGATGCGGACGTTATGCTTCAGGCCGGTCAGATTGCCATGTACATGAGCGGGCCGTGGCAGATCAACGGACTGAGAGCACAGGGAATTAATTTCGGTATTGCACCATGTGTGTCAGGTACCGCAGGCGCCTTTTCACCCGCAGGAGGATGCAGCTATGTAATTCCGAAAGGAACCGGCGAGGCAGAAAAGGAAGCGGCATATAAATTCATGAAGTATTGGCTGAGCGATGAAATTTTAAAGGAATGGTCACAGAGAAACGGATTCCCGGTATGGTCGAAAACTTTGGCAGAGGATCCTGAGATTCAAAGCGATGAGGTGTTGAATTCGATTTCCAAAGCAACGGAAATAGGACGTTCCTATAATCTGGGATATTCTCTTGCAAGCCAGATAGATAACGATGTCATGATCCCAATGTTTGAAAAGATAATTACGGGTGCAGGAACGCCGGAAGCTGTTCTTAAGGAAGCATCTTCCGCCATGGATACGGTGCTCGCGCAGTAGAGGTCGAGTAGTATATTGATTCCCAAGAATCCTGACAGACTTGTCAGGATTCTTCTCCTCAAGGCTGTGAGCGGTAAAGTATGTATTATTTCAGTTCTGTTCCGGCCCTTAAGAAGTCAGAGACCGGAAAGCTGCAATTTATAAAGGAGTATAAGTGATGAATAAAAAGAAAAAAAGCAGACTTCAATATCAGAGAAGTGCCTACCTCTTTATCCTGCCATCCATGCTGATTCTCACAGTATTTGTCTTTGTTCCCCTTGGTGCTTCATTGATCATCAGTTTGTTGAATATGAATATTTTTATGAATGATATTTCTTTCGCAGGAATGAAAAACTTTGTCAGGCTATTTAAGGATAGCAGAGTAAATAGTGCTACCTTTAACAGCCTTTACTTTGCCCTGTTCGAAGTGCCTCTGCAGATAGGACTCGCCCTTTTGTTCAGCTTGTTTGTTGCGAAGAATAACCGGTATACAAGAGCGCTGAGAACTATTTATTATTTGCCTTTTGTCTGTTCCATGACTGCCATAGGTATTGTATGGTCAATGCTCCTGGATCCGAATATGGGACTGGTTCCCTATCTGCTCAGGCTGACAGGGGCAGGAAGCGTTTCCTTTTTGAAAGATCCGGCGCTTGCGATGCCCACTATTATTGCGGTCAGCGCATGGAAAGGCTTTGGATATACATTGACGCTGATAACGGCAGCCGTGCTTAACGTATCGGCATCCCTTTATGAGGCGGCGGAGATAGACGGCGCTAATTTATTCCGGAAATTCATACATATTACTATTCCCGGCATATGGCCTACCGTCAGTTTCTGTATTGTAACTACGATGATCAGCGCATTGCAGATGTTTGATCAGGCTTATGTAATGACTCAGGGAGGTCCGTTAAATAAGACGGAAACCGTGGTGCAGTATATTTACGACAGAGGATTTCAGACGGCACCCTATGATTTGGGATATGCGTCCGCCATTTCCGTGTATCTGTTTATAATTATAGCTGTCATAACCTTTGTACTTAGAAGATTTGTATTGGAGAGGGGAGGCGAATAGGTTGAAGAAACAAGCTTTTTATGCAAATAAGAAAAAATGGAACTTGGGAAAGCTGATGGGATTCCTTCTCACCTTTGGCATGGTTATTTTAGTATTGGTGCCTATTATATGGCTGTTTGTATCCTCCTTTAAGACAGACAGCGGAGTGATAGCCTATCCGCCTCACTTTTTTCCTACGGAGTGGACCTTTTCCCAATATCGATATGTGACTGAGAGCATTCCCATCTTTTCAATGACCAAAACGACCATATTTTTTGCAGGAGGCGTGACCATATTGAGTGTCTTATTCGATTCGATGGCCGGTTATGCTTTTGCAAGATTAAATTTTAGAGGCTCTAAGCTGCTTTTTTCCATTATATTGCTTACCATGATGGTTCCGTTCCAGATCATTATGACACCTCTCTATATTGAAATTTTTAAATTAAAGCTTTTGGATACTTATTTAGGACTGATTCTGCCCAGAGCTACCAGCGCTTTTGGTATTTATATGATGCGTTCGTTTTTTGCAGGTCTTCCGAAATCACTTGAAGAATCCGGAAGAATAGAAGGAATGGGAGAATTCCGGATATTTCGCTCGCTGATGCTGCCGTTATGCAAGCCGGCGCTTATAAGTCTGGGTATCTTCCACTTTATGAATAATTGGAACGATTTACTTTATCCGCTGATGCTGACCAGTTCATCCGATAAAAGGACTTTATCGGCTGGCCTTGCGGTACTTGTAGGTAATAAAGTGATCAAATACGGGCCTACGCTTGCGGCGACCATGATATCCCTGATTCCTCTTCTGATTCTCTATCTGTTCTGCCAGAGATATTTTGTGGAGGGAATTGCCACGGCAGGGACAAAGGAATAAAATGCGAAATCATGCTTACATAAAAGGCTGTGTCGCAAAAGTAAAAGATACTGAAAGGAGTATAGTTTTAAACATGAAAGCAACAGTAATCGTTAACAAAGATTTTAGTAAGGGGAAAATAGATAAGAGAATCTACAGCTCCTTTGTAGAACATATGGGTAGGGTGGTCTATTCGGGAATCTATGAGCCGGGGCATAAAAGCGCAGACGAGGATGGCTTCCGGCAGGATGTACTTGAGAAGGTAAAAGAACTGGGAGTGACCGGAATTCGTTATCCGGGAGGTAATTTTGTATCCTGTTATGACTGGAGAGACGGAGTGGGTCCTGTAGAGAAACGTCCAAGGCGTCTGGAAATAGCCTGGAGAGCGATAGAGACTAATGAATTCGGCACCAACGAGTTCATGAAGTGGGCAAAAAAGGCGGGAATAGAGCCTATATTTGCCGTAAATCTCGGAACCAAGGGAATCGAAAATGCAGTTTCCTTAGTGGAATACTGCAATATAAAAGGGGGAACCTTGTACAGCGATATGCGAAAAGGGCATGGCGTGGAAGAACCTTATGGAATAGGACTCTGGTGTCTGGGAAATGAAATGGACGGAGACTGGCAGATAGGACATAAGCAGGCAGAGGAATATGGACGTTTGGCGCAGGAAACGGCAAAGGCGATGAAGCAGGTGGACAGCAGCATTCAATTGGTATCCTGCGGAAGTTCCAAATCCGACATGCAGACATATCCCGACTGGGAAGCGACAACCTTAAACTATACCTATGATTATGTAGATTACGTTTCGCTTCATCAATACTACGGAAATCAGGAAAAGGGGACGCCGTTTTTCCTGGCGCAGTCACTGGATATGGAGAACTATATTAAGACTGTGATTGGGACCTGTGATTTTGTAAAAGCGAAAAAGCGCTCGGAAAAGGAGTTGTATATCAGTTTCGACGAATGGGGAGTATGGTCCATTCCGGATACAGAGGTGGCATCGCAGGTGCATGAGGAGGCTTGGGAAGTGGCGCCCCACCTTAGTGAGCAGATTTATTCGCTGGAAGATTCCCTGCTTTTTGCAAGTATGATGATGAACTTTCTGAAATATGCAGACCGTATTAAGGTTGCCTGTCAGTCATTGCTCACGAATATCAGTGCGGCAATCATGACAGAGCGTGGAGGAGATGTATGGGTGCAGCCGGTTTTCTATCCTTTTTCATGGATGGCCGGATACGGACATGGAGAAGTGCTGCGGGATGTCCTGCACTGTCCGGCATATTTTTGTGACGGATTTGGTGAGGTTCCATATGTAGATGAGGTAACTGTTTATAATGAAGAAAAGAGAGAGGCCGTATTGTTTGCGGTAAATCGCGGCGAAGAGGAAGCGGTCTCGCTTACGGTCTGTCTTCAGGGGTTTGAACCGCAGAGAGTGACAGAACATCTGGCGCTAAGTCACCGGAACAAAAAGGCCACGAATCTTGTAAATCATGAAGAAGTAAAGCCGTATCATGTAACGGATAACATACTGGAACGGGATGAGGTGATCTTAACTATGGAGCCGCTTTCCTTCCATATGATAAGGATAGAAGTGAAATAAAAGCAAAAGCATGAGTTACTGTGAAGGTCGTGAACAGTAACCTTAAAGCCTGAGGCCGTAGTAAGATTCTCTAAAAGAATTTTTGCAACGGCCTCTTTTTATGCTATACTCTAAGAAAGAATGAGCGTAATGGAGGTTCTGCCAAAGATGGGAATTACAACGAAAGAACTTGCAAAAATATGCGGTGTTTCAAGAACCACAGTCCATCGGGCATTGACGGATACGGGAAGAATTAATCCGCAGACGAAGGACGCGATATTAAAGGCCGCCAAGGACTATGATTACAGACCGGACCTTTTGGCGAGAGGGCTTGTAAAGGGACAGACCTTTTACATAGGAGTTATCGTGCTCGATGTGAATAACCGGTACTTTGCGCAAATGCTCAATGCTATTGAAATGGAAGCCAGAAAACACGGCTATTTTATTAATATCGCTCTGCATGAGAACAATAAAGCGATGGAAAAGGAACAGATAATAAGGCTGGCGGATTACCGTGTGGATGGTATGATTCTTTCTTCTGTTAATCAGGGACAAGAGTATAAGGATTTTTTAAATAGCTTTGACATTCCTATTGTAACAATAGACAATAAGGTTGCTGAGGGAATTCCCTTCGTTGGGATCAAGGAGAGGGAAGCCGCCAGAGAAGCAGTACGGCGGATATTGGAAAAAGGATATGAGAAGATGGTATTCGTCTGCCCACCTCTTTCTGACCGCTATAAGGAAAATATTTATGTACATGAGCAGCGGCTTGAAGGCTTTAACGAGGCCATGCGTCAATATCCGGACAGGGAGGCAGTTGTTATTGATAAGAAAGATAACCTTAAGCTGTGTGCCGGCCAGCTGGAGGACTCGAAACGTACCGCCTTTTTCTGCTCCGGAGATATCTTCGCCCTTGAATTAATGAAATATTTGAAATCAAAAGGACTGGCCTCACCTGCGGATTATGGAATCATGGGTTTCGACAATATCGATACTCTGGAATACGTTACCCCAAGGCTTTCAACTATTGATAATTCGGCAGAGCAGGTAGCCACCACTGCCGTGAATCTCCTTTTTGAATTAATTAATAAAGAAAAAACCGAGACGAAAAGGATATTGGATTTTGCTATAGTAGAGGGAGAAACCATAACTGCGCAGGCAGAGACATGATAAATGGGAGGAATGCATATGGATGAAGTTGACAGAAAAATATTAATCGCGCTTAGGGAGAATTCCCGCCGATCGGCTACGGATATCAGTAAAAGGGTCAATCTTTCAGTTGCCGCTGTAATCGAACGGATTAATAAAATGGAAAATATCGGGATTATTCAGCAGTATACGCTTGTTGTGAATCAGCATAAGATAGGAAACGATGTTATGGCGCTTATGGAGGTCAGTCTGGAACATCCCAAATATTATGACGAATTTACGGATAAAATGAAAAGCATGGAGGATATAGAAGCATGCCATTACGTTACGGGAGATTATGATTTTATGATTAAAATCAATACCCGCTCTTCGGAAGAACTGGAATTGCTGCACAGGAAAATAAAAAGTATTAGGGGAGTGTCTGGTACAAAAACATTTTTTGTATTGAAGGAGATAAAAAACACTTTGGCTCCGGTTCCCGAAGTGAAAAAAATTTAGCCGAATGCATATTTTTAGCATATACACAATAAAAATTAAAATGAAAAGTAAATATTTAAATAAATATTATCGTAATTTTTATAAATATTTACAAAAATTATTGTCAGGGATATAATTACAATCATAATAATATAAGCTTTACAACAACGCATTTGAGGACAGAGAGGTCTTTTCTCACATGCGTTTTTTTTGAAAAAATAATTTTGCAAATAGAACAATGAGGGCGGATGGCATATTTGCGGAAAGAAGGTCAGGATGGAAAATCTGGGATATTATAATGGAATATTTGGATTGATTGAAGAAATGGTGATCCCAATGAATGACAGAGTTCATTTTTTTGGTGATGGGGTATATGATGCAACTTTCAGCGCAAATCATGTGGTTTATTTGATAGAAGAGCATATTGACCGTTTTTTTAACAGTGCGGAACAGATCAAAATCACTATTCCACATACAAAAGCAGAGGTAAAAGCTATTTTAGAGGAAATGGCAGCTATGGTGGAGGCGGAGGAATCGTTTGTCTATTGGCAGGTGACAAGAGGTACTGCGCCCAGGAATCATGCATTTCCGGACACAAAGGCAAATTTCTGGATCACAGTAACGCCCTTTGAACTGCGCAATATAAAGGAACGTATGGCATTGACGGCAATGGAAGATACAAGGCATCTTCATTGCAATATAAAGACACTGAATCTGCTGCCCAGTGTAATGGCTTCTCAGAAGGCATCTGAGGAGGAGTGTCAGGAAACAGTATTTTACAGGGGAGATATTGTGACTGAGTGTGCACACAGCAATGTATCTATATTAAAAGACGGGATGTTAAAAACGCATCCTAATGATCGATATATTTTACCGGGTATTGCGAAGTCGCATTTAATCATGGCCTGCAAGGCACTAAAGATACCGGTGGACGAAACAGCCTTTACGATGAGCGAAATGGAAGCGGCCGATGAAATTATTGTTACAAGCTCAAGCAATTTCTGCTCTGCGGTAAAAACGCTGAAGGGGAGACCGGTGGGCGGAAAAGCACCAAAGTTAATTGAGGTGATTCAGGATTATCTCGTTGCAGAATTCCGTGTTTACTGCGGGTTAGAGTGAGGTTGGCTATGATTGCAGAAGAAGTGGCAGAATTAAACATCGGAGAAGACTTGGACCAGTTAATCAATTTAGATCCCAGAGGCTACGGCGTTTGCAGAATCCTCTATAAAGGTACACGGGAATATATGGGAGAGCCTGCTGTCATGAAGTGTGCAAAAAAATTACAAAATGTACTCAGACAGGAGGATATAGTGTACATTATTACCGGATTTGTTCTTTTGCCCCACAGGCATGCGGAGACAGACGGGATTATCGGAGCTATGCTGTTAGCGAGGATGCTTGTGAGGGCATATGGTGCAAAGCCTGTGATTATCTGCCCTGAGGAATGTAAGAATGCCGTGCAGAGTCTTTCCAGTGTTGTGGGTCTTCATCTGTATGATGGATACATGGAAATCAAAAGCATGCCGATTGCCGTAGGGCGTATTATCTTTACGAAGGAGGAAGAAAAAGCAGAAGAACAGGCAGCAGAAATTCTGCATGAGCTTCCTCCCAAAGCGGTAATTGCCATTGAGGCACCGGGGGCCAATTCAAAAGGAGTATACCATACGGCGAAGGGACTCGATGTGACGGAGCTGGAGGCAAAGACCGATGTTTTGTTCCGCAGGTGCAAGGAAGCGGGTGTTTTAAATATTGCAATAGGAGATCTGGGAAACGAATTGGGGATGGGCACGCTGAAAAAGCATTTGCAAAAATATGTGCCTTACATGGAAGAAAACGGATGCGTTTGCGGATGCCAAGGCGGGTGTAGCGCTTCGGAGGCAGCAGATTACATAATAACCACGACCATATCCCATTGGGGCGCAGAGGCTCTTATCGCGGCTACCGCATGGCTGTTTAAACAGCCGGAGCTTATTCATGCCGGAGATTTGGAAAAAGAGGCTATAAAGACAGCGTCTAACTGCGGCATGGTAGATATGTACGGCTGGGTGGATTATGCGATTGACGGAATAGGAATGGAGTTCCATTTGTATCTGCTGGAGATTATGCGCCAATGTGTGGTGAATTCACTGCGTCATTTTACGATGTGCGGGGAATGGTTTGAAAAAGTTATCGATAAAAAATTCTTTGAGATATAAAGACTATGAAAAAAGCATGGGTATAAATATGGATGAAATAATTTTTTCGGCGGTAGGAGAACAGGGAATTGCCGTTTTGTTTGAACAGAAAATCAGTGAAGAGACAAACGGCAAGATCCGTTTTCTGATGGAGAAGCTGCGAAAAAGAAAAGAAATCCGGGAAATGATTCCGGCATTCTGCTCCCTGCTGGTATTCTATGATTGCCGGAAAATCAGCTATAGCAGAATGAAAAGAATCCTGGAAAAAGAAGCTGCCGGTCTTTTGGCGGTAAAGTCCGGTCAAAAGAAAATTCATATTATTCCGGTGTGCTACGGCGACACTTTTGGAGAGGATATTGGTTATGTTTCGGAATATACCGGGCTGAAAGAAGAGGAAATTATACGGCTTCACTGTGGACGGGATTATCTGATCTATATGTTAGGATTTCTTCCTGGATTTGCTTATCTGGGGGGACTGGATGAACGTATTTTCTGTCCCAGGCTGGAAAGTCCGAGAACGCGTATTATGGCAGGCAGTATTGGTATAGGGGGAGAGCAGACGGGAATTTATCCTCTGGACTCTCCGGGAGGATGGCGGTTGATTGGAAAAACGCCCCTGCGGCCCTATGATGTACACCGCAATCCACCTATTTTGTATAAAATGGGGGATTATATCCGTTTTCAGTCTGTTACAAGGGATGAGTATGATGAGATTTCGGCAAAAGTGGAACAGGGGATATATAGGCACCGTTATATAACGCAATGAAGAGGAGGCTCGTATGGACAAACGGATACAGTTGGATGTTTTGGAACCGGGACTGATGACAACAGTACAGGATGCGGGCAGATACGGCTATCAGGCAAGTGGTTTTTCCGTCTCCGGATGCATGGACCTAAATGCTATGCAGGAAGCTAATTTCCTGTTGAATAATCCGGTGGGAGAAGCTGTTTTGGAAATGATTTACATGGGCGGCACTTTCCGCTTTTCTTGTGATACTTTTTTTTCTCTTACGGGAGCCGATATGTCTCCGCTTTTGAATGAAAAGGAAATCCCTTGTTATCAGGCAATACAAGCAAAGGCCGGAGATCTGTTAAGATGTCGTACAGCCCGAAACGGCAGGTATGGATATCTTTCCGTGGCAGGAGGATTTCTGATTTCCGAGGTACTTGGAAGCAAGTCGACTCATCTAAAATGTGCAGTAGGAGGCTTTCGGGGCAGAAAGCTGGAGAAGGGGGATATTCTTCTTCTGTGTACAGAGACAAAGCGTCTGTTAAATCTAGAACAAAAGGAAATCTTTCACGGTGATTATCTTCCGGAAATAAACGTCCGTGTGGTTCCCGGTCCGCAGTATGGCCATTTTACTGAGGAAGGGATACGGACATTCGGGAACGAAAAATATGTTGTTTCGGGGGAATCTGACCGAATGGGATATCGGCTGGAAGGACCAGCCGTCAGTTGCCGTGATAAAGCCGATATCATATCTGACGGAATCGCAGAGGGCTCTGTTCAGGTTCCTTCCGGTGGAAAGCCAATGGTTTTGCTGGCCGACCGTCAGACCACTGGAGGGTATGCCAAAATAGGAACGGTGATTGCGGTTGATCTGCCTCAGCTCGTGCAGTGTATGCCGGGCACCGCCGTGCGTTTTTCCTGGGTGACGGTAGAAGAAGCACAAGTCTTATACCGGAAAGATAAGAGAGAGAAGAGACGTATGATGAGACGGACAGGGTACTGTCCTCAAAATATGGGTTATTTAGAAAGAATACGCAGGGGGAGCTTATGAAGAATAGTTTGATATCGCCGGCGAGTGTGCGTTTGCAAATTAGGGAGGGAAAGCTGAAAGAACCTACTTCCGGACTTTGCCCGGGCTATGCGCAAGCAAATCTGGTAGTGCTGCCTCAAAAGTATGCATATGACTTTTTGTTATTCGCACAGAGGAATCCAAAGCCCTGTCCACTTTTGGAGGTTAGCGATACCGGGAGCAGATTTTTGAAAAAAATTGCATACAATGCGGATATAGCAACGGATATTCCGAAATACCGTGTTTATGAAAATGGCAAATTAACAGGTGAATATTTGGACATAGTTCCGTTCTGGCGTGATGATCTTGTAAGCTTCCTGATTGGCTGCAGCTTTTCTTTTGAATCGGAGCTGACAGGGGCGGGAATTGAGATGCGTCATAACACGGAACATTGCAATGTGCCAATGTACCTGACAAATATCCCTTGTGTTCCGGCGGGATCGTTTCACGGTAATATGGTCGTGAGTATGAGACCTATTCCCTATGAGCAGGTAGTGAAGGCGGTAACTGTGACATCTGCAATACCCAGAGTGCATGGAGCGCCGGTACATATAGGCTGTCCGGAAGCAATTGGAATTGGCAGTTTGGATCAGCCTGATTTCGGGGATGCGGTAACGGTGAAAGAAGGAGAAGTTCCTGCATTCTGGGCATGCGGCGTAACACCCCAGGCTGCGGTTATGGCTTCCGGGACAGAGTTTTGTATTACGCATGCACCGGGACATATGCTGATTACGGATATGAAAAATATTTGTTTAAAAGAATAGGTGGAATATTATGAACAGGATTGATTTGAATTGTGACTTGGGAGAGAGCTTCGGCACCTACATAATAGGAATGGATGAACGCGTGATTCCGCTCATTTCATCTGCTAACATTGCTTGCGGCTTTCATGCCTCAGACCCTCTCGTGATGTCAAATACGGTGGTTTTGTGTAAAAAATACGGTGTCGCTGTTGGTGCGCATCCCGGATTTCCGGATTTGTCCGGTTTCGGCCGGCGCAATATGAACGTTTCTTTGGCGGAGGCAAAAACAATGGTACAGTATCAAATCGGAGCCTTAGATGCATTCTGCCAATCCGAGAAGATAACGCTGCAGCATGTAAAGCTCCACGGGGCTTTGTACAATATGGCCGGCAAAGACTATGAGCTGGCGAGAGCTGTCTGCGAAGGCGTCCGTGCGGTGAACAGGGATTTGGTCATGCTTGTATTGGCGGGAAGCCAGATGAAGAAGGCGGCAGACGATCTTGGTATGAAGGCAGCGGAAGAAGTTTTCGCTGACAGAGCCTATGAGGAGGATGGATCTCTGGTGGCAAGAGCAAAGCCCGGAGCAATGATCACAGATGAGAAGTTTGCAATTGAAAGAGTGCTTACAATGGTGCTGGAACATAGGGTGACATCGGCAAGTGGCAGGAAAATACCGATCAATGCAGATAGTGTGTGTGTCCACGGAGACGGAGAGAAGGCATTTGTCTTTGCTAAGAGTCTTAGGAAGGCACTTGAAGAGAGTGGGATTAACGTATGTGCTTTTGGTACACCCTAATCGCATTCATGCAAAAAATATGGCAAATTAAATTAAAGTATTGCTTTTTTAAAAGCATGTGTTATAATGTGCGTTATACAAAGGTGTTAACCATATATTTGGTTGCACCTTTTTTTGTGTAATTAAGAAAGTGCGCCTATCATGAAAAGTTCAGCGGGGGAACAAAATATGGAAAGATTTGTGATTGCGATTACGAGAACGTGCGGGAGCGGAGGAACTACGATCAGCAAGCAGCTGGCGGCGCATTATGGTATTGATATGTATGACAGAAATTTGCTTCGTCTTGCTTCGGAGGACAGCGGAATCAATGAGGAACTGTTCGCGAGAGTGGAGGAGAGTACCAGAAACAAGTTGCTGTATAAGGTGTCAAGAAAAGTATATAACGGGGAACTGATATCCCCGGAGAGCAATGACTTTGTGTCTGATCAGAACTTGTTCAATTACCAGGCAAAGGTCTTAAAGGAACTTGCCGAGAGAGAATCCTATGTCTGTGTAGGAAGGGCTTGTGATTATGTTTTGAAGGATTTTTCCAATGTTCTTAAAGTATTTATCTGTGCTTCGGATGATGTCTGTATTAGCCGGGAAATGGAACGGCAGGGAATATCCCGGAAAGAAGCGGAAAAATATGTTTCAAAAAATAACAAATACCGCAAGGAGTATTATAAGTATCACACCGGGCGGATATGGGAGAGTCCCTGCAATTATGACTTATGTATTAATACTGGTGAGCTGACTTATGAGCAGAGTGCCGACACCATTAAAGAAATTATACGAATGAAGTATCATGTCATGCGGTAGTCGCGGGAGCGGCCATGGTACCATAAAAAGATAAATCCGCTAATAGGAGCGATTTATATAAAATAATTGAGGAGGATTCAGTATATGAAGAAAAAAGTGTTAAGCTTACTGCTTTGCGCAACAATAGCCGGAACACTGCTGAGCGGCTGCGGTTCTGAAGCTTCAAGCGTGTCCGGTACCGGAGAAGTGGCAGAGTCGGGAACAAAAGAAGAGGACGCTGAAAAAAGCGCTCCCGCAGGAGAAGAAGATAAAGTGATAAGAATCGGCGTAATTTGTTCTATGACAGGCGGTTCGGCTATTTATGGCGAAGGTGCTCAGAATGCTGTTACAATGGCTGCAGAGGAGATCAACAGCAGCGACAGTGAGATTAAGGTGGAGATACTAAACGGCGGCAAGGTTGTCGATGATGCCAGTGATTCCAAGCAGGCAGTCAACGCCTATAACAGTCTTGAGCCCGAGGCGCCCGAAGCTGTAGTTGGTGCATTTTTCTCTTCCGTTACACTTCCGATGGCAGAACTGGCAAACGAGCAGGGAATGCTTCTGATGGCGACTGGAGCGACGAACTATAAGGTCACTCAAGTTGGTCCTACAATATTCAGAGACTGTTTTATAGATCCGTATCAGGGTAAAATGGCGGCAGCGTTTGCCAAAGAGCAGGGGGTCAGCAAAGCAGCGATTATTTATGCGAAGGATGACGACTATTCCAACGGATTGAAGGATGCATTTGTAGAAAATGCGGAAGCTGCGGGCATTGAAATTGCATACACCGGAGAATGCACCACAAAGGATACCGATTTTACTGCTCAGGTTTCCCAGGCAGTAGCCTCCGGGGCAGATTACCTGTTTTACCCATGCTTTCTGGATACTGTTCCTCTTCTGGTTCAACAGGCAAGGGATGCAGGCTTTGAAGGTATCATTATGGGTGGAGACGGATGGGATGGTTCCGATACGACTGGACTGGAAACCTATTTTGACAATTGCTATTTTACGAACCATTATTCTTCTGAGGATACCTCGGAAGCAGTTCAGTCCTTTGTTACAAAATATACCGATACATATGGCGTTGAAAGCTTAAACGCATGTGCTGCACTTTACTACGATGCCATTTATATGCTGGTACAGGCGGCTGAACAGGGCGGAGGAACTGACACTGCTTCCCTCGTCAGCGGAATGACAGGTATTACCTTTACCGGAGTAGGTGGAACCTTCACGCTTGATGAAAACGGCGATCCCGCTAAGAGCGTTGCAATTAATACATATGAAAATGGTGCTGTTAAGTGGTATAAGACACTTTCTCCTGAAGGAAATTAATAATGGATAACAATATTCACAGGTAACAGGAAGTAAAGGCATAAGCGGAAACTTATGCCTTTACTATATCAAACAACCCTCAGACTGCGGGAATATAGAACGAAAGGAAGTGCAGGTAAGTGTCCTTATTTATACAAAGTATCATAAACGGGCTTAACCAGGGTGCCATTTACGCATTGATAGCACTGGGCTACACAATGGTATACGGTATTATCCGCATGATTAATTTTGCTCATGGAGACTTTATCATGGTCGGAGCGTATTCGCTGTTTTATACGGTGCCCCTGATGATTAATTACGGTATGCCGGCATGGATGGCGGTCATAATTGCCATTGCGGTCTGCGTTACAGTAGGCGTTGCGGTAGAAATCATCGCATATAGGCCTGTGAGAGGAGCAGGTTCCATGTCTGCATTAATTACAGCACTGGCAATGAGCCTGTTTTTGGAGAATCTCGCCATGGTATTGTTCGGCGCTAATCCGAAATCCGTTCCGGCTATTTTTACGCTGCCTTCTATTGAGGTATTGGGAGCAAAATTGCAGTGGAAATATTTGCTGACGATAAGTATAGGTATAATAATGATGGTGGGGCTGCAGCTGTTTGTAAAGAAAACAAAGCTTGGGAAGGCGATGCGTGCGGTGCCGCAGGATAAGGAAGCCTCGACTCTGATGGGCATCAATGTAAATAAAATTATTACAACGACCTTCGCCATCGGTTCCGGGCTCGCAGCGGTAGCGGCACTTATGTACTGCTCAACTTATCCGAGATGTACGACGGATATGGGTTCCATGATGGGGCTTAAGGCATTTATAGCGGCTGTTTTGGGCGGTATCGGGAGCATACCGGGAGCTATGGTAGGAGGTATTATCGTGGGGCTGGTTGAGATTTTTGTAAAAGTCTATATCGCTCCGGGCTGGTATGAGGCAATCACATACAGTCTTTTAATTTTTGTTTTATTGATTAAGCCGACCGGCATTATGGGTAAGAATGCCGGAGAGAAAGTGTAGGTGAGCTGGATGCCAAAAAGCAAAAAATTATCTTATATTATAAATGTGATCGGTATTCTGGTGTTGTTCATAGGTCTGTACGGCTTGTTCCAGTCGAATGTATTAGGCACCAGGACATCTTACATTAAAGGTATTTTTACTACGGCCTGTTATACGATTATTCTGGTGACTTCCTTAAACCTCCTGGTGGGATTTATGGGTGAATTTTCTCTTGGTCATGCGGGATTTATGTCGGTGGGCGCCTATGCTTCTGCTATTTTGACCAATTCGCTTTATGACTACGGGATGCCGAAGCTTTTGCTGTTTATCATTGCGCTTCTTGTCGGAGGAGCCGCAGCCGCATGTATGGGTGTCCTTGTGGGCATACCGGCGCTCAGACTGAGAGGCGACTATCTCGCTATTGTAACAGTAGCCTTTGCGGAAATTATCCGGGTTGCATTTTGTAATTTTGCAGTTACCGGTTCCGGGCGTACTATGAGCGGTATTGCCAAGCTTTCGGATTTTTACTGGTGCTACTGGGCTATGGTGATCTGTGTTGCAGTGATGTATATGTATACCCGCTCCCGCTTCGGCAGGACAGTCATTGCCATAAGGGAAGATTATATTGCAGCCAGTGCAAGCGGAATTAATGTTACATATTATAAGGTGCTGAACTTTACGATTTCAGCTTTTTTTGCGGGAATCGGGGGAGCGATGTACGCGCATTATATGACGGCGATGATCCCCACTAATTTTAACTTCATGTATTCTGCGGAAATGCTGACGGAGGTTATAATCGGCGGCACCGGCTCTCTAACCGGTTCGATTATCGGAGCGGCTTTTCTATCGGCACTGCCCGAGGCCATGCGTCAGTTTTCTATTTACCGGATACTGGCTTATTCCGTTGTCCTTGTATTAGTCATGATTTTCAAGCCGGGAGGAATCTTCGGCACATGGGAGTTCTCCCTTACCAGACTGATTGGAAAGGTTGCAGCCTTTATAAAAGCCCCTCATGCCAGAAAAGGAGGAAATGCCTATGAGTAAGGAAATAAAAGAGGTACCGGTCTTAAGAGTACAGAATCTGGGAATTACCTTTGGCGGCCTGAAAGCGGTCGATTCATTTAGCATTGACATTGGGAAAAGTGAGTTTGTTGGATTGATCGGTCCCAATGGTGCCGGAAAAACTACGGTGTTTAATCTTCTTACGGGTGTGTATATGCCGACAGAAGGATCTTTTTATCTCGAAGGTCAGAAGATGAATGGGAAGAAAACACATCAGGTAGTGGCAGCCGGAATATCCAGAACCTTTCAGAATATCCGTTTGTTTAAAAAAATGACGGTAATTGAAAATGTAATGGTCACAATGAATATGCATATGTCTTATTCGCTTGTCTCATCAATCTTCAGGCTTCCCAAGTATTGGAAACAAGAAGAAGAAGCAAGGAAGAAGGCATTAGAGTTATTGGATATTGTCAATTTAAAGGATAAAGCGGATATTACAGCCGAAAATCTTCCGTATGGGCAGCAGAGGAGATTGGAAATTGCCAGAGCATTGGGAACGGGAATGAAGCTTCTTCTTTTAGACGAACCGGCTGCGGGAATGAATCCTACCGAGACCTCGGAGCTGTTAGATATCATCAATGTTATCCGTACAAAATTTAATATTTCCATTCTTTTGATCGAGCATGATATGAGCCTTGTCATGAAGGTATGTGAGAGGATACAGGTCATTGATTATGGAGTAACGATCGCTTCCGGCACACCGGAGGAGATTGCGAATAATCCGAAAGTGATTGAGGCATATCTTGGGAAGGATGAAGAGGAAGGGGTGGCACTATGTTAGAGTTAAAGGATTTGAACGTAAGCTATGGCGCTATCCATGCTATCTATGATGTCAGCCTGACTGTGAATGACGGAGAGATTGTTTCGTTGATTGGAGCGAACGGTGCGGGAAAAACAACAATCCTTCATACGATTACCGGGTTAAAGAAATCCATGAATGGCAGCATCGTATATAACGGAAACGACCTGACTAAAATAGAGCCCAGTAAAATTATTACGCTGGGCATGGCCCATGTCCCCGAGGGACGCCATATCTTTCCGGCAATGACGGTAGGAGAAAATCTGGAGATGGGAGCTTATATCAGAAATGATAAGGACGGTATTCAAACGTCAGTGAAAGAAGTATTTGAAAGGTTTCCGAGATTAAAGGAGAGAAGAAAGCAGCTTGCGGGAACGCTGTCAGGAGGCGAACAGCAGATGCTTGCTGTAGGACGCGCGCTGATGAGCAGACCGAATATCATTTTAATGGATGAGCCGTCCATGGGACTTTCTCCTCTTCTTGTAAAAGAAATATTTAATATCATTAAGGAAGTGCATAAGCAGGGAATCACGGTTCTGCTTGTGGAACAGAATGCTAAAATGGCATTATCCATAGCAGATAGGGCATACGTTTTGGAAACAGGGCATATTTCCATGAGCGGGGAAGCAAAAGAACTGCTTAACGATGAAAAAGTCAAAAAGGCATATCTTGGATTATGATTAACTGTGCAAGCAGAGACGTTACAGCCAGTACGGCCCAACAGCTTAATCCCAGTACGATTGGCTTCCAGCCGTTTTTTACAAGTGATATCAGGTTTGTATTAAGGCCAATTGCTGCCATAGCCATAACGATAACGTATTTCCCTGCTCTTGCCAAGAATGTGCCTGCAACTGCAGGCAGTGGCAAAAATGTACTGATTACAGAGGCGGCGACAAATCCTAATACAAACCATGGGAATATTTCTGCTATCTGATACTTCGCTCCGTCTGTATGCGAATCCCGCTTTGCGGTATGCAGTGCCAGTACAAGAGTGACGGGTATGATCATCAGGGTTCGGGTCAGCTTCACAATTACAGCGAGGTTTCCCGCCTCATTGCTGAAGGAATAGCCGGCAGCGACCACAGAAGATGTGTCATTGATGGCAGTGCCCGCCCATAAGCCAAAATGATAATCGGTCATATGAAGAACATGTCCCAGGAAGGGAAAGAGGAATGCGGCTATAACGTTAAAGAAAAATATTGTTGAGATGGAGCGCGCCACATCCTCCTCCTTGGCACGAATGACCGGTGAGGCAGCAGCAATAGCGGAACCTCCGCAAATCGCAGTGCCTACCCCGATTAAAATATTCGTATCCCTGTCGATCTTTAACAGCCTTCCAAAGTAAAAAGCAGCGAGGAAGGTTGCAGTCAAAGTAAAGACCATTAATAGAAGCGTCTCCCGGCCCGTCTGAAAAACCTGAAATAAATTCATGTCAAATCCCAGCAGAATAATAGAATATTGCAGCAGTTTTTTAGAGGTATATTTCACTCCCTCTGAAAGTACTGCCGGTCTTTTCCATAGGGACAGCATCATACCAAACAGAATGCCCAGTACAGGGCTTCCGATAATGGGAAACCGATTGCCGATTATCCAGGCAGGAAAAGCAATTACAGCAGAAAGTGCTATTCCGGGTAACTTATCTTTTATTGCATTCATTTTAATACTCCTTTTTGGGTTATCGTTCACTCCGTTCTCAGTAATGTCCGGCAAATGGACTTTTTACAAACTTTTACGGGCAATCGAATCCGAAGCAAAAGAACGACTGTGCCTATGAAAATATTTAGAAGTTCTTTCTTTGAATAGTCAGGCCATAACAGAAAACAAAACTGTTTGAGCGCAGCGAGTTTTTTGTTTTCTGTTATGCTTGGCTTGACTATTCAGAGAATTAGAACTTCTTATATATTTGAATTCGAAGCGGGAGTCTTTTGCTTCGGATTCGATTGCCTTTGATATCTGAAAGAAGTCCATTTGTAGGCCAGTTGCTGTGAGGAGTGAACAGTAACTTTTTTAGTTAGAAATTATTACGAGGTTTACTATATACCTTGACTTGGCATTAGTAAAACAATATAATTTTATTATAGTAATAAGTAAATGCTAATGGTTTATTAACAGATAGTCAGGAGGCGGATGAAATGACGTTTCGCCATTTTCAGATTTTTATTGCAGTTTGCGACACGATGAACATGACTGCTGCGGCCCGCAAACTGTACATGTCACAATCCGCAGTCAGCCAGGCTGTTGGGGAAATGGAACGGCATTATGATGTGCGTTTGTTTGAACGTTTGTCCAAAAAGCTGTATCTTACACAGGCGGGGGAACAGCTTATAGGCTATGCCCGCCATATTATCCGGGTGAATTTGGACGCAGAGCAGAATATGCGCGACTTGAGTGAGAACGAGGTTGTGCGTATCGGAGCGAGCGTAACGATTGGGACATGTGTGCTGCCGGGGCTCACATCAGAGATTATGCGGACATATCCTCAGCTTACATTGAAGGTCGAGATAGGGAATACGGAGCAGGTGAAGAAATTGCTTTTCCAAGATAAGCTGGACATAGGCCTTGTGGAAGGCGACGTAGATTCGGAGGATCTGATAAATTCCCCTTTTATGCGGGATACCTTAGTGTTGATCTGCGCGAAAAGCCATCCTTTTGCCATGCGCAGCAGTATCAACTCACGGGAGATGGAGCAGGAAAATTTTATTCTGCGGGAAGTCGGAAGCGGAACGCGTAAGATTTTTGAAGATAAGATGAAAGAAAAGCAGCTTCATTGGAATTGCACATGGACATGCAGCAATGCGGACTCTATCAAAGCAGCAGTTGCTGAAGGGATCGGCATTTCTGTCATATCAAAACGCTATGTCACAGCAGAAGCGGAGGCGGGGATACTCTGCATGGTCGATATTGACGATCTCGTCTTTGAGCGCGATTTTAAAGTGATTTACCATAAAAACAAGTATTTGACCCATTCCATGAATTGTTTTATAAATGTCTGCAACCATCGCTTGGCAAGGTCACACACGGTCGGATAAGGTCACATTAAATAACAGTTTTGTTCCTATTGCTTGTGAAAACTGGTAAAAAGGACATTTGACACCCTAATTCTATTTAAGCCAGGGTAAAAAGGAGTGAAGAGGCATGGAGAATAAAAAAATCTTTGTATATCCGCATATCGATATGAAGAAAACCGGCAGCTGGCTGCGTTGTATATGCAAGCAGCGGCGGGTTTCTGTGAGAGATTTGCAGGAGGCACTCCACATTTCTTCTAATCAGGCGATCTACGATTGGTTTAACGGGAAGACTCTGCCGTCATTGGACAACTTTTATGCTTTGAGCAAGCTGCTGAAGATTTCCATGGAGAAACTGATTATTGCCGACCGGTTCACACAGGTGTGCTATCTTCTGGATTCTGTGAAAGAAGATAAACAAAGTTATAGATTAATAACCTATTATTTCCTTGTCTCCAAGACATACTTGGATGACATGCATCGTCATTCTCTGTAAAATCATTTTATCGAACAAATAGGAGGTAAATGTGATGGCGGAGAGAATGTTGGTGACGCAAGCTCTTGATGAGAGGGATTTGCTGGTAAAGAAGATTGGGGATAGGATTCGGAATGCGAGTTTTGTCGATACGGTAAAACACAACGAGCGAATGGTGTATGACAGCCGTTTGACACGGGAAGATTTTGCAAAGCAGGCTGAGTCTGCTTATCAGCAGATTATTGATTTGATTGACCGGTATCAAAAAATTGATGCGGCAATTGTCAATTCCAATGCAAATACATGGATCGATACTCCTTACGGCAGGTATACGATACAGAGCTCTTTAGCGCTCCGCAGTCGTCTGAGGGATACAGGAATATACGAAGAGGCGGATTTTGAGGGACACTTGTGTGAGAAGATGCTTGAGGAATACCAATTGAGAATTCAGTTTATTGAAAATAAGAATGAGAAATTACAGGATGCGGCGGAAGAAATGCGATTAAGTATTCTTGGAAGGGAAAGTAAGGAGAAAGATGAAAGGCCGCTGGAGGTGGTAGAAGTCTATGTAAAGGAAAACACCACGGAACTGGTGGACCCCCTGGGAATCCAAAAGAAGATTGCCGATATTTCGGAGAAGAAAGATGTCCTGCTAAAAGAATTGGATACTAAAATTAAAGTTTCAAATGCTACTACGTTTATTGAAATATAGTATGACAGAGATTTATGGCAAAATTTTGATGATAAAAATCTTATAGTGATTCAAGTCTATGAATATATCGGCCTGATATTTTCATAGGCTTTTTTAATTGTTCCATTCTAATCTCCGTACTTTTCGCACTAATCTCCGGTTGCGGAAGGGCGTGGCTTCAAGATCATTTTAATTGACAGCGGAAAAAGTATATTATATACTATAAATACTAAAATGATTATTTGGTTCATATAAAAAATGACATGAAGAAAATTAACTCAAAGGGGGACGCTTGCTGTTGATCGGATTCAAGCAAGTCAGATTTAGATTTAATGAAAGCGGTGGTTTAAATGCAGAATGAAAAACTAAAAATACCTGAAATTTCAGAGACATTATTTATACCATTGGCGGCTCGGGCTGACGAAACATTGCGAGTGGACGGTGTGATTCGTGATGATAAGGCGGTGGAATTCCTGAAGAGAGCGGATACGGCGAATCTCATAGTGAGCGGCGGAAGTATATCCACTCTGGGGATTTTAGCCCGTACAAAGACTATAGATGAGGAAACCTCTAAAATATTGTCCTGTGCTTCAAAAGCTGTTATCGTAAATTTAGGGGCAGGACTGGATACAAGATATGATAGAATTTCCCGTAAAGGGGTGGAATGGTACGACTTGGACTTGCCGGAGACGATAGAACTTAGGAAGCAGTTTACCGGTGAAAGTCATCTTCATTTTATTGCGAAGTCTGTTTTGGATGAAAGCTGGACTGATGAGATTAAAATAGAGGAAGACGATGCGGTAATAGTCATAGCGGAAGGTCTGCTCATGTATTTTGAGGAAAAAGATGTACAAAAAATTCTCCGGAAGATAGCGGAGGCCTTTCCCGGGGCAGATATATTTTTTGATGTAGTGCACCCCTTTTTCATAAATAAGGGAATCAGCAGCAAGTTCCTATGGGGGATAGACAAGGCAAAAGATTTAGAAAAGCTGGACTCTCATATCGAATTAGTAAAGTCGTGGAGCATTGGGAGCTTGCTAAAGAAACGCCAGCCATGGATTTTGCGGATGTTAAACATCCTGCCTTCTACGAGAAAACGTAGCCAGATTATTCACCTTAAAATAAAAGAAAGCGATTTCAAATAATACAAGGGAGGACGATAAATGCCGCGCTTTAGCGATACCGAAAGAGAGAAGATCAAGCAAAAGCTTTTAACGGAAGGGGAACGTTTATTTACAGCATACGGGTTAAAGAAAGTGACCATCGATGATTTGGCGGCGGCGGCTAATATTGCCAAGGCTTCCTTCTATAAATTTTATGAGGGGAAGGAATACCTTTATCTGGACATCGTTCAAAAGGCTCAAGCGGATGTCTTTACTAACCTGGAAAAGATGCTGGATGAAAATAAAGCGTATTCTGCCAGAGAACGGGTAAAGCAGGTTTTTTTAAAAATGTATGAGCTTATGCTGGAATATCCAATCTTATGTCAGATAAATTCTGCAAATATTGAAATGATATCGAGAAAGGTATCTGCACAGAGATTAGCAGAGTTCACAGCACAGAATATGGATGCTGTTTATGTCCTTGTACGGCGTGGAATTCCATTTGCATATAGTACAAAGATAGTTTCGACAGTATTTAGTGCGTTATATGGTGTATGGACCGGCTTACAGGGTGAAGACGATGAAATGAAACAACAAGTAATAAATATAATTCTGAATGGAGTTATTGAGCAGATGGTAGAGGAGAATAAAGATGCAGAGTAATTTTCGTTTGCTATATCCCCCGGGTTATGAGAAAAACTCCCATAACACCATGAAAAACTTTGATTTTATCCACACTCTTCAAATCGATACGATGATCGTTTTGATCAATGAAAGTTATCTGGGGCTGCAGAAGCTTTCATTGGAAGATTACTTTACGACGGACACGGAAGTATTATTCTATCGCCTTGCCATTGTGAACGACATAATCGGCAATCCCTATTTATATGAGGTCTTTTGCAGGGCGATCAATTTAATCCGTAATATCCACGACGTGTCATGTACTATGAGCAGTGACTTTACGGTGGAAGCGTCACTGGGTGTTATCCGGTATCTGGAGATGTATGAAGAAATCGTGGAATTATTCGCCGGCGGGCTAAAGGGTCTGTCGCCGGAATCCGAAGGAATGCGGTTTTTCAAGGAACAGATAGAAAGCATTAAGGAAAGCGATGACTATAAAAGCCTGTGCGCTGAGCTTTCCGGGATGGAAGTAAGGCTCGGAACGATTAAAAGCATTTCAGTTGGAATAAATCTGGATGAGACTCTTCGGGTAAAGGATGCCGGGTTGCTTTCTGTGGAAAGTACGCTCTATCACGAAGGAACCATTATAGAAAAGCTGCTTAAGAAAAATCCGCAGGACAGCTTCTCCTTGATGGCACCTTTATATCCGTTGCCGAAAGGTCTGACAAAGGAAGAACTGAAATCGATTAACTATGGGGTAAAGTCCGCGTTGAACACAATTTTCTACAAATCCTTACATAGCTTTGAGCCGCTTATTCAAAAGTATTACAGGAGCAGCACTTCCTTTTTCGTTTCGCTTTTGGACGATATACGGTTTCTGACGGCGGGTGTGGGATTTATCCTTTCTATGAAAGAATTGGGTCTGCCTATGTGTCGGCCGCAAATTGCTCCTATGCAGGCTAAAAAATGTGATCTGGAAAATGTGTACAACCCGGCTCTGGCGAGAAAATCCATCGAGCAAAGAATCGTTTCCAATTCCTTTGCGTTTGATGAAAAGGGACGCTTTTATTTGGTGACGGGGCCCAATCACGGCGGCAAATCTATTTTTGCCTATTCAATCGGCATGGCACAGGCACTGTTTCAGCTGGGGCTGTTTGTTCCGTCAGAAAGTGCGCTCATGAGTCCTGTCTCAGGGATATACACGCACTTTCCATCCTCCGACGAGAACAATTATGGGAAGGGAAGGCTGGAGAGCGAGTGCTCCCGATTGGGAGCTATTATGGAAGAATTGACGGACACAGATATGCTGCTCATGGATGAAACCTTTTCCAGCACCAGCGGCTTGGAGGCCGGATACATCGCCTCCGAGGTGCTTACCGGAATCGGAGCCATCGGCTGCGGCGGTATGTTTGTTACACATATTCATGATTTGACTCAGCAAATTGATATTTATAACGGTCATCCTCAAAATAAAGGAAAGATAGATAATCTCGTTAAAGGAAAGATAGATAATCTCGTGGCACAGATGGACAGCGAAAGGGATGGAAGCAGAAGCTATAAAATTTCCCGAACTACACCGGATGGTCTGAGCTATGCCAAGGATATTGCCGGCCGCTATGGGCTTCATCTGGAAAATATTATAAAAAATTTAGAATAAAAAACTGCCCGGATATTTAAAATCCGGGCAGTTTTCCAATTACAAAGAATCCTGCGTTGAAATAGTGATAGGAACCTCTATATATGTAGCAGATGGCCGTACTTTTTTGATTAAATAGTCGAAGAGGAGTTTAACCAGCTGGTACCCTTGAAATTCCGGACTCTGCCCCAATGCAAAATCTACGGTACCATCTTCCAGCAATTTTAAGGTTTCCGGCACAAGGTCATGGCATATTAGCGCTACTTGATCTGTTTTTTCCAAAATACGAAGAGCATTTCCGACTCCGGACACACCACCGCCTGTAATATATATACCTTTAAGATCGGGCACTTTTTTAAAGTATTCGAGTGTAATTTTGAATGCCTCATCCTTACGATCTTGGTTTTCCCGAATATCTAATATGTGAATCGGAAACGAATTGAGATTTATTTTGTCCATAAACCCTTGCAGGCGGTCTTTGTGGCAAGAAAGATTATAAGAACTGATAATAATGCCGACTTCACCACCCTCGGGCAATAACTTGCTCATAAGACCGGCAACCGTACGTCCCCCCTTTTTGTGGTCCTGTCCGATAAAGCACATATCGTTAGTTCCCTGAAGCTTTGAATTAAAGGTTATTACTGCGATACCGCTGTCAATCAACTGATTGATTTTCGTGCGAACCCTGTCATCGTCTATTGGAAATACGGCAATACCTGAAACACGATCATTTTCTAATTCGGTCAGTATACTTATCTGCTCGGCGGGTTCCAGGGAAATGGGCATTTTTATATTCACTTCGATTCCAAAAGCTTTATATTCTTCCTGAGCATTTTTTACGCCCAGCAGCATTTCCTGAATGAAGGGATTGTATTCTGGTGTAAGGATAATTCCTATCTTTATAGGATCTTTACTTTGCACAAGTGCTTTGCCGATAAAGTTAGGCTGGTAATTTAATCCTTCTGCTATTTCCAGAACCTTCTTTCTGGTTTCATTTTTTACTCCCGGTCTATCATTAAGAACCTTATCAACAGTACCTCTGGATACATTTGCCAACTCTGCTATTTGCTTTATAGTAACAGGCATAATAATACTCCCCTCCAGTAAAATCATATTTATTATTGTTTTATATTATCATGATAACAAAAGAATGTCCAGATAAAAGAGCACGAGCACAAAAAGATAAAAAGCAACAAAAATTCATTATGCAATATAAACAAAAAAAATATAAAAATATGTTATATATTAATAATTGATACATTTTAAATTTAGTGTTACAATGCAAATACAAAAATGTGCTCGAGCACAAAGTGTAAGGAGAAAAATAATTATGAAAATTGGAACAGGTTATGCATATTGGGGAAATGATTGGAATTGCGATTATATACAGGTCACAAATAAAGTGGCGGATATTGGTTTTGATATTTTAGAAATAGGAGCAGATCATTTATACCATATGTCCGATGAGGAAATCGAACGGCTCAAAGAAACAGGAAGACAAAGAAATATAGAATTTACTACAAACAGCGGACCATCAAGAGAAAATGATTTAGCGTCACCTAATAAAGCAGTCAGAGAGCATGGTATTGATTATTTTATAAAAGTAATGCAAAACATGAAAAAATTAGGCTCTAAAATATTGGTAGGAGCTATATATTCTTTTTGGCCGTCCGATTTCGCTTACACAGATAAAGCGGCAGCATGGAAACACAGTATTGAAGCTTTAAAAGTACTGAGTAAAACGGCAGAGGAATTAGATATTGAAATTGCGTTAGAGGTTCTTAACAGAAATGAAAGCTATATATTGAATGAATGTAAAGAGGCTATTGAATATGTTGAAAAAATTGGGAGCAGAAGTATTACGATTTTGTTAGATACTTACCATATGAATATTGAAGAAGATGATATGTACGAGGCACTCCGTAAAGCAGGAAAATTACTTGGACATGTTCATGTAGGAGAAAATAACAGGAAGCTTCCGGGAATGAATAACAGTATTGACTGGAAGAAAATCGGTAGAGCTTTAAAAGATATTAATTATGAAAAAGCAGTAGTAATGGAACCGTTTCTTTTGACTGGCGGAGAAGTAGGCCGCGATATTCGTGTATGGCGCGACTTGAGCAATGGCGCTGACAGTGAACAAATGGATAAATACATTAGTGATTCCTTGAAGTTTTTAAAAGGCTGTTTTGCGGAATAAGGAGATAATATGATAGAAGTATTGATAATGGGCGAAATGCTCGTAGAAATAATGAGAACAGAAGAAGATGTTCAATTATATACGACAGATATATTTAAAGGACCATATCCAAGCGGCGCTCCTGCAATTTTTATAGATACTGTTGCAAGGCTGGGGCACAAAACGGCCATTATAGGCGGTGTCGGAAAAGATGATTTTGGAAAGAATATCTTAGACCGGTTAAAAAATGACGGAGTGGACTGCAGTTATGTGCTGGAAAGCGAAGAAAGAGCAACAGGAGTGGCGTTTGTGACCTATTTTAATGATGGTTCCAGGAAGTTTATATTCCATATGGGCAATACTCCGGCAGTGGAAGCAAAATCTCCGGATGTAGGCGATTTTAAAGATGTGAAATATATGCATATTATGGGATGCTCCCTTATGGCAAACAAAAGCTTTGCACAGGAAATACTAAAGACTATGAGGATGCTGGTGGCAAACGGAACCAAAATTTCCTTTGATCCAAATATTAGAAAAGAATTGTTTTCTGATGATTCTGTTTATGAAGTGGTAAATGAAGTTATAAAAAATACAAATGTATTTATGCCTGGAGTTGAGGAGCTGTTGTCTATAACTGGTGAGGCCAGTGTGGAATCGGCCGTTAGAATGTGCTTTGAAAATCCAAAGCTGGAGATTTTGGCACTGAAAAATGGCTCTAAGGGAAGTGTTATTTATACAAGAGATCAAGTGGTCGAAATGGGTGTTTATAAAATTGAACAGAAAGATGCCACAGGAGCGGGTGACTGCTTTGACGGAGGATTTATTGCAGGATTGATAGAAGGAAGAGATATATCGGAGGCTGCGAAGATGGGAGCTGCTGCCGGAGCATTAAATGCCGCCGCATTTGGACCTATGGAAGGAAATATTAGTCAGGAAACAGTTTGGAAAATGATTAATGAAAATTAGGAGAGCAGCCATGAAAGACTCAATAAGATATATGATAGAAAGGCGCAGCGCAGGAGTGCCGTGTGGAATTGCTTCTTTTTGTACGGCCAATGAATTAGTGATCGAAGCTGTTTTGGAGCAGGCAAAAAAGAACGGTGATGTGGCATTGATTGAAGCCACTGCTAATCAGGTGAATCAATTTGGAGGATATACAGGAATGAAACCAATTGATTTCAAAAGATTTGTTTATCAAATAGCAGATAAAATATATTTTCCCAAAGAAAATATTATTTTAGGCGGTGATCATCTTGGTCCCCTTATATGGACCGGCGAAAATGAAGGCGTCGCTATGGAAAAATCAAAAGAGCTTGTCAGACAGTTTGTGAAAGCGGGTTATAAAAAAATACATTTGGATACAAGTATGCGTCTTGCCAGTGATTCTATTGATGAGAAGCTATCCGATGAAGTAATCGCCCGCAGAGGCGCTGAACTATATAAGGTATGCGAAGAAGCATATCAGGAGTTGTTGAAAGAAAATCCTTCGGAGGCCAGACCTGTTTATATCATTGGCAGTGAGGTTCCAATACCGGGAGGCGCACAGGAAGAGGAAGAAAGTATCACTGTCACCAAGCCTCAGGACGTGGAAAATACTCTGGAAGTTTATAGGAAAGAGTTTGAAAAAGCCGGGATTGACAAAGCGTTTGAAAATGTGATTGGAATTGTTGTCCAGCCGGGTGTGGAATTCGGAGATGCGGAAATCTTTCACTATGACAGGTACAATGCCAAAGAACTCTGTGATTCTGTTAAAAAATACGAAGGTATCGTATTGGAAGGACATTCTACTGATTATCAGTCTCCTCAGAACCTGCGAATGATGGTAGAAGACGGTATCGCTATATTAAAAGTTGGACCGGCACTTACTTTTGCACTCAGAGAAGGGCTATTTGCTTTAAGCCGTATAGAAGAAGAATTAATAACGAGAGAAAAACGGGCCAATTTTATTGATGTATTGGAAGATGTTATGGTGAGTAATCCGGAAAATTGGAAGAAGCACTATCATGGATCTGAGAAGGAACTGCAAATAAAAAGAAAGTATAGTTTTTCTGATAGATGCCGCTACTATTTTGCTCAGCCTGAAATTATAAAAAGTATGGAAAAGTTATTTGATAACCTTGATAGCGTCGAGATACCTCTTAGTTTATTGCAGCAGTATATGCCGCTGCAATATATAAAGGTTAGAGATAAAAAACTCAATATGAAGGCACGTGAACTGGCAAAGGATAATATAAAGATGTTGATTGAGGATTATAACTATGCAGTGAGACCAGGTCATATTATCGGCGGCATATTTGTATAGGGAAGGAGAAAAAAGATGGAGCAATATCGTTTGGAAGTGAAAAATTTACACAAAAGATTTCCAGGAGTATACGCGGTAAAAGGTGTAAGCTTTCAAATAAAGCCCGGCGAAGTACATGCTCTTGTCGGTGAAAATGGAGCCGGGAAATCCACGCTCATGAAAATGATAACTGGAGAATATATTCCGGATGAAGGAGAAGTCTATCATAATGGGAAACTATTGAAAAATAGATCTATGTCAGACTCTCAAAAAGAAGGAATTGCGATGATTCATCAGGAACTCGCTCCGTTGCCGGATATGAGTATAGCACAAAACATTTTTTTGGGACAGGAAAAAATGAAAGGCCGGTTTTTAAATGACAAATTAATGAATAAAGAAGCCGCAGAAATATTAAAAGAATATGGTATGCTTTATGATCCTAAAACGAAGGTCGGCAAATTGAGCGTAGCTCAAATTCAAATGCTGGAGATTATAAAATCTGTCAGGAAGAATGCGGATATCATAATCATGGATGAACCTACATCGTCGTTATCTGATGAAGAATCCCTAAAATTGTTTCAGATTATCGAAGATTTGAAAAAGAAAAATGTTGCTATTATTTATATTTCTCACCGCTTGGATGAGATATTAAGGCTTTCGGATCAAATTACGGTCCTTCGCGATGGAGAATATATCAAAACAGTGTCCGCAGAAGGTGTAACCAAAGATGAATTAGTGGAAATGATGGTCGGCAGGACACTGGATAAGATTTATCCCAAGGAAGATGTAAAAATGGGAGATGTGTTGTTTCAAGTAAAAAATCTTACATCAAAAGGCGTATTTGAAAACGTTAGTTTTGAGGTGCGTTCCGGAGAAATTTTAGGGATATCGGGATTAATGGGTGCGGGACGCAGTGAAATTATGAATGCCATATTCGGTATTGACAGATATGACAGCGGAGAAATCATTTTAGAAGGCAAAAGTTTGAAGATCAAATCTCCTAAGGATGCCATCAATAATAAAATAGCTATGGTCAGTGAAGATAGAAAACTTTATGGATTAGTATTATGCCGTTCCATAAAGGAAAATGTTTCCCTTCCAAATCTGGATACCCAATATAAAGCTCCTTTTATTAATGAAAAAAAAGAAAAGGATACGGTGAAGGAATACGAACAGTCGCTTGCCATAAAATGTGCGGACATCAACGTTAATGTAGGAACACTGAGCGGAGGCAATCAACAAAAGGTAGTTCTGGCGAAGTGGCTGCTATCAGATCCTAAGGTATTAATCTTAGACGAACCCACAAGGGGCATTGATGTAGGAGCCAAATTTGAAATATATAAAATAATGGTAGAATTGGCGAAAAGAGGAATTGCTATTATTATGATCTCTTCGGAATTGCCGGAGGTAATGGGAATGAGTGACCGTATACTGGTAGTTTCTAACGGTAAAGTTACCGGCTGTTTTTCAAAAGAAGACGTTGATTCGGGGAAAATCACACAGAAAAACTTGTTAAGCAGCGCATTACAGGAAGTATAGGAGGATGGAAAATTGAAAAAGGAACAGAAATTATCTAACATAGATTTTGCTCAAAAATATGGGATTCTGTTGGTGCTGCTAATCATGTGGTTGATTTTACTGTGTGTTTCTCCAACATTTAGAACAATGGATAATGCAGTAAATATTCTGAGGCAGGTATCTGTAAACGGTATAATAGCTATCGGTATGACCTTTGTGATTATGACCGGAGGTATTGACTTGACAGTAGGGTCTTTAATTGCCGTATCCGGTGTTGTGGCAGGAAGTATTCTGGTCGCTAATCCTAATGGGGTGATAGTGGCCATACTCGCAGCGTTGCTGGCATGCGGTCTATTTGGTGCCATGAATGGATTCTTTGTAGCACATATGAAAGTCCCTGCCTTTGTTGCAACATTAGCAGGAATGACGATAGCCAGAGGATTTGCATATGTATATTCGGACGGTAAGCCTTACACATTGGCCTCGGAAGGATTCAGCTATATTGGGAAAGGCAGTGTACCGATTATTATCTTTCTGATCATTGCATTTTTGTCTCACATTTTGTTAAGCAAGATGAAATTCGGCAGATACATTTATGCCACCGGAGGCAATATCAAAGCAGCTGGCGCCTCGGGTGTTAATGTAAAGAAAGTATTGCTCAAAGTATATATATTAGGTGGTGTTTTAGCAGGTATTGCAGGAATCGTATTAGCATCCAGAACGAACTCCGGGCAGCCGGCAGTGGGTGTCGCTTACGAAACGGATGCAATTGCTGCCGCGGTAATCGGGGGAACTAGCATGACAGGAGGCGTTGGCACTATTGGAGGCACATTAATTGGTATCTTGATTATCGGGACGTTAAATAATGGCTTAAATCTCCTGGATGTATCCTCTTACTACCAACAGATCATCAAAGGGTTGATTATTCTTGGGGCTGTATGCTTTGATATCCGTTCCAAGGATTCATCAAAATAAATTATAGTAAGTACAAAAAGAAAGGGAAGAACTATGAAAATGAAAAAGGTATTGGCAGTGGTAATGGCGGGCATGATGGTATTGGGACTCGCAGCCTGCGGAGGAAGCAGCGCGGGAACAGAACAGCAGAATATTCAGGAAAGTGCTGGAGAGGTAACAGAAGAAGTAACAGAAGAATTAACAGAAGAAGCAACGGAAGAGGCATCGCAGGAAGCAGGAGGAATAGCGCTGAAAGTCGGAGTATTGATGAAAACGATGTCCGATACTTATTCTAATAAACTTGGGACTACAATTGAAAGCTACATGGAATCTGACTACCCGGATTCAACTTTGTACTTAATGGATGGACAGGCTGATATTGCGAAGCAGATTTCTCAGGCAGAAGATTTAATTGCAAAACAGGTCGACGTTATTGTTCTGAATCCTCAAGATGCGGATGGTTCCGCACAGGTATTGGATCTGGCAGCTGCAGCAGGCATCCCTGTTGTGGAAGTGAATACGGAAACGACAAGAACGGATTATGCGGCATTTGTAGGCTCTGAAGACATTGAAGCCGGTGAAATAATGGGCAGATTTGTTTCCAAACAATTAGGCGGCGAAGGAAAGATTGCCATCTTGGAAGGCGAAATGGGACAAAGCGCTCAGATTAAGAGATATGAAGGCCTTCAAAATACAATACTTAGTGAAGAGGGAATTGAATGTGTGGCAACTCTCTCTGCCAATTGGTCAAGAAGTACAGCAATGTCTACCACGGAAGACTGGTTAGGAAAATATCAGGATTTAAAAGCGATTATATGTGAAAATGATGACATGGCTATGGGTGCATTGCAGGCATGTGAATCACAGGGCAGGGAAATGATCATCATTGGAACAGACGGAATTCCGGATGCGCTTCAGGCGGTAAAAGACGGACGTTTAAGTGCTTCGGTTCTTCAGGATGCAAAGGGACAGGCGACAGCGGCTATAGACGTGGCGGTTAAAGTTGCCAGCGGAGAAGAAGTGGAAAGCAGATATAAAGTTGATTTTCAGCTTATTACAATCGATAACGTCGATGATTTTCTTACAGAATAACTTTGTAGAATATCATTAAGTATAAGAAAAAAGTAAACGGGAGAGAAATCGCTTTGTTTACTTTTCTCTTTTATAATAAGAAAGGAACGGTTATTAATATGGCATTAGTAAGTTCATTAGAACTGTTAAGAAAAGCACAGAAAGAGAAATATGCGGTTGGAGCATTCAATGCGGAAAATATGGAGATGGTTCAGGCAATTGTAGAGGCGGCAGTAGAAATGAGAGCGCCGGTTATTATTCAAACGACCCCTTCTACGGTAGCATACGCAAGTCTTGCCATGTTTCGTGCGATGGTATTTGCGGCGGCAAATGAGGCAGATGTACCAATCGCTCTTCATTTGGATCATGGCGATAGCTTAGAGCTGTGCCGAGAAGCAGTGGGAGCTAAATATACATCTGTTATGTATGATGGCTCTAAATTAAGTTTTGAAGAAAATATTAATATAACAAAAAATGTTGCAGATTTCTGCAGAGCTTCTGCAATCCAGATCGAAGCCGAACTCGGTACTGTGGGCGGCAAAGAAGATAGTCATGAAGTTAAGAGCGAAGATGCTCTGTATACAAACCCAATGCAGGCTAAGGAATTTGCAGAGAGAACAGGTGTAGATTCTCTGGCCATAGCGATAGGGACAGCGCATGGATTTTATAAGGGAGAACCTAAACTGGATTTTGAAAGATTAGAGGAAATACATAAGGTGGTCTCTGTTCCGCTGGTGCTGCACGGGGCATCCGGTGTACCGGATGAGGCTGTAAAAAAGTCAATTGGATTTGGAATTTGTAAAGTCAATTTCGCTACGGAGCTTAGAGTTGCTTTTACGAAAGGTGTAAATGCAATTCTTTTAAATGATAATAAGGTATATGACCCCAAAAAATATAATAAGCAGGGGAAAGAAGAAGTAAAAAAGCTTGTTGTAAATAAGATAAAACTGTGTGGCAGTAATAATAAATATTAATTGAGTAAAAATATCGGACTTGAGTTGTAATACACGGAAATCGATTTCCAAATTCCATAAGAAGCGGCGCCGCTTATCCTTGCAGATGAGCCGGTTGCCGCTGTTTTTGCAGTGACTTGATTTTTTTGATATTATTCTTTTGAAGAAAATTATTATCCATAAATTTGCATAAAAATTAATTTATTTGCAAATAAGGTACAAATGAGGTATAAATATGATAGGAATATGATAAAAATATGAAAATTATTATACTTTTACTTTCTTATTGGGAGGAGTATAATGGAAAATAGAATAGCAATAAAAAAAGAACGAAATGATATGCTTTTATGTGGAAGCCACTTCTATTAAAAAGAGTATATGGATATAGAGGAGTTTCTTATGACAAAAGAGGAAAAAAAGCTGGCGCCAAGATATGTGATTGGAGTCCTTTTATTAGCGGCGGCTCTGGCAATATTGATTTATTATTTGTTCTTTTATAGGGAGGATAGTTCCTTTGCTGTTAAGGACTATCCTTCTGTTAAGCATGTGCTCTTTATCAGCTCCTACAGCGAGAGCTTCGAGACTCTGGACTCGCAGAAGGCGGGGATCGGGAAGGCGTTTTCAGGCAGCAATATTCAGCTCGATATCGAATATATGGATATGAAGAGATTTAATAATAAGGAGAATGAGGATTTATTTTATCAAAGCCTTAAGTACAAGCTGAATAATTTTGAGAGATACGATGTGATCCTGCTTGGAGATGATGCCGCTTTAGAATTTGCGGAGACCTATCAGCAGGAGCTGTTCGCGGGAATCCCTATGGTATTCTTTTGTATCAACAATGCGGAGAATGCGATAAGGGCAGGGGAGAATCCTTATATTACCGGCGCAGTGGAAGAACTGTATCTGAAAGATACCCTCGATCTGGCGATTAAGTTCCAGCCTGAGGCGACGAAGATGGTCGCTATTTACGACAGCACGCTGACAGGGCAAGGGGATGAAAAACGGTTTTACTCTGTGAAAGATGATTTTCCCGGATATGAATTTTCGGGAATTAATTCCTCCGAATATACGCTGGAGGGATTCGGAGAAGAACTGGATAAGATTTCTGAGGACAGTATTGTTATATATATGAGCCGTTTTGAAGACGTGAACGGTAACCTATATACCATACCGGAAAGTGTGCAGTATATTGTGGAGCATACCAGGGTGCCCATATATCGGGTTTCCGTTGCCGGAGTCGGAGAGGGACTGATTGGCGGTAAGATGGTTTCTTATGAGAAGTCGGGTTATTTAGCCGGCTCCATAGTGCTGGATATTCTGAACGGGGCGGACGTTGCTGATATTCCTGTGGTAACCAAAGGCGAGGGCCAGTATTGTTTCGACTATCAGGTTTTGAAAAAGTATGACATCGATTTTTCTCTTATACCTAAGGATGCCGTTGTTGTGAACAAGTCCCAGACAGTTTTTGAAAAGTATAAAGAGATACTTGTTCCCGTGCTTCTACTTCTTGCGGTTTGCCTGTGCATATTGTTTATTTTGATCGTGGATAATATAAAGCGCCGCCGCCTGATGAGGGAAATACAGAAATCTCACGGAGAATTACAGGAGACCTACGATAAATTAATTATTACCGAAGAGAAGCTAAAGCAACAATATGAAGAAAATAAGAACTACATAAAATACCTCGAGACGAAGGAGGAATACATCCTCTATCAGGCAGAACACGATTATCTGACGGATCTTCCCAACAGACGTGCCGCAATGGAAATGCTGAATAGGCTGATTGCGGCAAAGGAGGAATGCACAGTCATCGTCATGGATATCGACGATTTCAAGGAGACTAACGATGCTTATGGACACGCCTGCGGCGATGAGATTTTAAGGGAGACCGCCAGACGCCTGCTTAAACTTACGGACGATAGACTTTTTTATGCCTCGCGGCTGGGCGGAGATGAATTCATGCTGATCATAAAGGCGGATCAGATGAAGCAGGACAAAGAATTAATATGTCAGATCAAGCAGGATTTTGCAATGCCTATTGTTTTCGATGAAAAGAAGCATTATATAAGGATAAGCGTTGGAATCGCTTGTTTTAAAGGCGATGCGGCGGATGCCAGCGAATTAGTCTCCAATGCCGACTACGCGATGTATGCCTCTAAGAAACTGGGAACGAATGAATGGATTTATTATGATGCCGGCATGAAGGATGAAGCGCTCAAGCGAAAGAATATTAAGAATATCCTAAGTGAAGCTTGCAGAAACGACGGCTTCTATGTTCTGTATCAGCCTCAGGTCGATGCGGTCACCGGTATGCTGGATGGCTATGAGGCCCTGGCGAGACTGAAGGATCATGCGATTTCTCCCGCTCAGTTTATCGCGATAGCCGAGGAGTCGGAAATTATCATACTGCTGGGGCGCATCGTGACGAAGAAGGTAATCGAGCAGATGGTGACGTGGAGAGAGCACGGCATGGAGCTAAGGCCGGTGGCAATTAACTTTTCCAGCAAACAGCTTCAGGACAGAGGTTACGTCAGTTATTTGAAAGACTTGCTGGAAGAGAACAATATCTCATCTAATTTGATAGAAATCGAGATTACAGAAAGTATTTTCCTTAATAATAACGAAAAGGCTATGAAGCTATTCGAAGATTTTTCTTCTATCGGTGTCAGACTGGCGCTGGATGATTTTGGTACGGGATATTCATCCATTAACTATTTGACATATATACCGGTGGAAAAGATAAAGCTGGATAAGTCTCTGGTCGATATTTTCTTAACGGAGGGAAAAGACGCTTTTATTGAAAATATCATACGTCTGGCTCATTGTCTCGGTTTGAAGATCACGGTAGAAGGAATAGAAGAAAAGCATCAGAGGGATAGAGTAAGGGATCTGGAAGGGGATTATATTCAAGGCTATTATTTCAGCAAGCCGATCAGTGGGGAAGATGTGGAGCTTTTGAAAAATCCCATTAAGTAAGAAGCATGTAAAAATTGAGAAAAAATATCATAGACTACTCTTAACCGATATTGATTATTGTTTAGAAATGTGTTATTACATTAAATAACAAAGAAATGTCTGACAATATCAAATCGGAAGAGAGAGGCTTTTGCGGTCATTGTACTTTCTTTGCATACAAAAGAAAGAGAGAAAGTCTATGAAATTCTTTAAAATCGATACCATAAATAAAAAAATCTGTATTTTTATCATTGCCATTGTTCTCGTCGCGTTGGCAGGTGTCTCCTCCATCAATTATGTCATTGCCAAGGGAGAACTCACCCGCTCCAATCAGATTATTCTGAAAAATGTGATAGAGTCTTGCTTGTTTGAAATCAACAAAAATTACCATTATTCTACGGAAGAAAGCGGCTGGATGACACAGGAGGAGGCTCAGGCAACTTCCATAGATGCTATTAGTGAGATGCACGGCGGCACTTCGGATACGTTATCCTCCGGGACGACTGCAGATTCTGATGCGGTATCCGGCGCAACCACGGCCTCGGATGCAGACGGAGAAGTAGATGCGGTATCCTCAGCTACTGAAAATACACAATATAAATATCATACCTTGGATTTAGGGGAGGGAGGATATTTCTTCGTAGTCAATTCTGCCGGAGACGTAATTTTCCATCCTTTTTTAAGCGGTAATATCATGGATTTAACGTCAAAGGACGGAAGGGCTATTATACAGGAGATAATTCAGACGGCAAAAAGCGGCGGCGGAATGCTGGAATATGAGCTGAGTGGAGACGTAAGCAGCATCTCCGGGGAAAAAACGGTGTATACGCAGTACTTTCCATACTGGGACTGGACGATTACGGCAGTAATCTATAACGGCGACTTATTCAGAGGTACGCAGATTATCCGGGACTACAATATGGCGGCTCTGGCGATTATACTGGTGCTGTCTCTGAGCGCAGGAATACTCCTTACCCGAAAAATAACCCGGCCTATTAAAGTGATTTCCGGAATTCTGCATAAAGTATCTCAAGGCGATCTGACTGTAGAGAAAATCAACATAAGGAGGAAGGACGAAACCAAGCTCCTCGCAGATTCCGTTAATGTTCTGATCGATAAGCTGAACCTTATTGTGAAATCTATCATTTCTTCTGCAGAAGTGATGAATCAGTTTTCCGGTGAGCTGAAAGAATCTGCGGATAGTGTGGTGCATATGACGGAGGAGGTTTCCAAGTCCATAAACCAGATGACTGAACTTAGTGAGGTCCAGACGCAAAATACCGTAAAGAGCGTGGAAAATGTCAATCTGCTGGGGGATGACATCAAAGAGACGGCTGCTGCCAGTGAGAAGATGGAGAAAGCAACTGAAGAGACGATGAAGCTAAAGGAGCATGGACTTGCTTCTGTAAAGGAGTTGAAGCAAGCCAGTGATGAGAATAATGCCAACTCTAAGAAAATGGAACAGGTCATCGGACAAATATACGAGCATTCCGAGAGAATAGGAGAAATCGTAAACATTATTTCCAGTGTGGCAGACCAAACTAATCTTCTGGCTTTAAATGCGAATATAGAGGCAGCGAGAGCGGGAGAAGCGGGGAAAGGTTTTGCCGTGGTCGCAGGAGAGGTCCGTATCCTCGCCACGGAGACGGCTAAGGCTGCGGAGAGTATCAAGGCCAAGGTGGATGAAATGATGCAGCAGTCCGGTAAGGCGGTGAATTTTGTCGAAATAAACAGGCAGGGTGTCGAAAATATTAACGGCACGGTGTCCACGGCGGAAGATGTCTTCAATAAGATATCCGAAGAATTGCAGGATTTGATGGGAGATATCGGGAGAATCGCGCGGCGCAGCTATGAGACGAACCAGAAAAAGGATTATATACTGGATATGCTAGGCAGCATTGCCCAGACTGCTGAGGAAAATGTCTCCGCCATGGAGGAAATCTCTTCCTCTGCAGAAGAGCAGACGATGACGGTGAATGAAATAACCAATAACATTTCAAGACTGAATGAAATGGCGGAAGAATTGAACGAGTTAATTAATACTTTCCAAACGAAATAAAATCACACAAAAACGGGGAAGGAATTCATTAGGATTCCTTCCCCGAAGTCATATTATCTTAATTTGTATTGTCGATCGACTGAATATCACCGACCTGTTCTTCCAGACTATCATACCTCTGGCTCAGAATGATAATATCGATACGCCTGTTCTTCGCCCGGCCTTCTGCTGTAGAATTATCTGCCACCGGCTTGAATTCCGCATATCCTACGGCAACCATCTTCTCCGGCAATATGCCTCCGCGGTCGCGGAAAAGCTTCACGACACTGGTCGCTCTGGCTGCAGACAATTCCCAGTTGGAAGGATAAACGGTCGTATTGATAGGGCGGTTGTCCGTATGCCCTTCGATACGGATATAATTATCAAGCGTATTGATAGTGCTCGCTATTTTAAGCAAAGTATCTTCATTCTCCTTCTTGATTTGCGCGCTTCCGGAATCGAAGAGAATCGCATTATCTAGGCTGATGACAAGTCCTCTCTCGTCGATACGTGAGGAAATTGAAGTATCGATATTCTCCTGCTGGAACAGATCTTCAAGCTCTGCCTGAACCTCCTCCAGATTATTGACTTCCTGCTGTCCGAGTAGCTCATACAGAGCTTCTCTTGCATCTTCGCTGTTCGAAATCCCATCCGTAGTGCCTTCGCCGACACTTTCACTGTCGGCGTCTCCGGTAGAAGGTTCCGTAATGGGAGCGCCGGGATAAAGATTGATAATAGATTTGCCGTCATTGGATAGTATACCGTCTCCGCCGCTCTCCACAATGTTCTGACGAAAGGCTTCTGCCAGCGCTTCCGATTTTCCCTGATCCATCTTACTTGCAGCAAACAAAACTATGAAAATGGCCAATAACAAAGTCATCAAGTCGGAATAAGGGAGGAGCCATGCTTCTCCGGCTTCTTCCTCATGATGTTTTTTCTTTCCTTTTCTTGCCATATGAATAACCCTTTCTTATGATCTGCGTACTTCCTGCCGCAGGACATTAATATTGTTTCAGACTTTCAAGAACCTCGTTTTGCTTTGACTCAGGAAGTGTGGAAAGAAGTTTCTCCTGAACCATCAAAGGAGAATCACCCTTCTGAATAGATAATAACCCTTCGATAACCATGCTTTTTAACAGCACCTCTTCCTGACTCTTGATCTTCAGCTTCTTAGCGAAGGGATGCCATAAAACATAACCGGTAAAAATACCGAGGATTGTCGCGATAAATGCTGCTGCGATAGCTTCAGCCACGGCGCCTGTATCGTCGATGTTGGCCATAGCGGCAATCAGTCCGAACACGGCACCTAAAACTCCCAGAGTAGGAGCATATGTACCGGCAGATGTAAAGATACCGGCATTTGTCTCATGCCTTGCCTCCATCGCTTCGATCTCGGTACCAAGAACATCCATAATATATTCGTCGCCCATGCCGTCAATAACCATACGAAGCCCTTTTCGCAAGAAGGGATCTTCGATCTCACCGGCCCTGTTTTCCAGAGATAATAAACCTTCCTTTCTTGCTTCGTTGGCCAGAGCAACCATTTGCTTAATTAATTCAGCAATATCAGTACTTTGTTGATTCGTAAAAATGATTTTAAAAAGTGAACCTATAGATTTCAAATTTTTTGCTGGATAAGAGTTTAGTATGGTAGCTACCGTACCAACGATTATAACAAAAAATGCGGCGGGATTAAGAAAGATAGTAGGGCTGAGGTGCTTGAAGTACATGGCGCCTATGATTGCTGTGAGTCCTACAATTACCCCCAAAATTGTTGTAATATCCATAATCTTTTCTCCTTACGTGTTGTCCTTAATTAATTATGTAATTATACTCATTCATTCCACATTATATCATGTACTTTTAAAAAAAATAGTAAATTTTATTTGAAATTTGAATTTTTTTATTTTTTTAATTTATATAGCGTGGATAAGTGTCGAAAAAGGCAACAGACGGTGGCATTTCTCCTTTGGGAACATATGATAATGAAGAATAGTGTCGCATTGTTGGAAGGAGAAATGAGGATGTGTGGTATCGGAGGATTTTTTGATTCTAAAAATGATTATACGCTTCGTCGGGAATATTACAGGAAGGTTCTGGAGGGAATGAACTACATACAAAAACACCGAGGACCCGACGAGGAGGGAATTTTTCTGGATTCCCACATAGGAATGGCCCATGTGCGTCTTTCCATCATAGACCTTGAAGGAGGAAAACAGCCCCTTCATTATACAGTAGACGGGTATACATGGACAATTGTATATAACGGAGAGCTTTATAATACCGGGGAGCTTAGGAGCGACCTGACCGCAAAGGGCTGGGTGTTTCAATCAAAAAGTGACACGGAGGTCATTCTTGTCAGCTACTTGGAATATGGACCGGAATTTGTAAAAAAGCTAAACGGTATATTTGCCTTTGCTATATGGGAGCCCGTCGCCGGACAGCTCTATTTATATAGAGACAGAAGCGGAGTAAAACCGCTTTTTTATAAAAAGGAAGAAACAGGAATTATTTTCTCCTCTGAGATAAAAGGAATCTTATCCTATCCGGGGGTAAAACCGGTCATAGACAAAAATGGAATGAACGAAATCTTTGGCATAGGTCCTGCCAAAACCTATGGTGTCGGGGTCTTCGCGGGAATCGACGAGGTGCTTCCCGGACACTACATCCGCGTTGATAAGGACGGCCTGACGCAAAAATGCTATTGGTCCTTAGTTAGCTTGCCCCACGAGGACAGCTATGAGAGGACGGTAGAAAAGACAGCGGAGCTGGTAACTGACGCTATAAGACGGCAAATGGTTTCGGATGTTCCGATCTGTACCTTTCTTTCGGGGGGATTAGACAGCAGCCTGGTGTCGGCGGTGTGTGCGGGTGAGTTGAAGAAAAATGGAAAGCAGTTGAACACCTTTTCCTTTGATTTCGTAGGTAACGGAGAGAATTTTGAGGCTTCTTCTTTTCAGCCCACACAAGACCGCCCCTATGCGGAGCGCATGGTAAGATATCTGGATACAAAACATAGGTTTTTGGAATGCACCACCCTGGGTCAAACGGAGCTTTTGAAGCAGTCCGTGGATGCCAGAGATCTTCCCGCCATGGCGGACGTGGATTCCTCTCTGCATTATTTCTGCTCACAGGTGAGCAAATACAATAAGGTAGCACTTACCGGAGAATGTGCGGATGAAATCTTCGGCGGCTACCCATGGTTTCATAAGGAGGAATGCTTCAAGGCTCATACCTTTCCATGGACGATGAATCTGGAGGCGAGAAAGGTCCTCCTTAAAGATGAATTTATTGAATATTTAAATATGGATGAATACGTGTCTGAGACTTACGAAAAATCTGTGGCCGAAACGCCCAGGCTTATGGAGGACTCGGAGGAAGAAGCAAGGCGGCGTGAAATTGCTTATCTCAATCAGAAGTGGTTCATGCAGACCCTTCTCGACCGCATGGATCGTTCCAGCATGTATTCCGGTCTCGAGGCAAGAGTTCCCTTTGCGGATCATCGGATAATAGAATATGTATGGAATATTCCTTGGGGCATGAAATCCCGCGGCAAAGTAGTGAAAAGCCTTCTGCGAGAGTGCGGAAGGGGATATTTGCCGGATGAGATATTATACCGCAGGAAATCGCCCTATCCCAAGACCTATGACAAACAATACGAGCGGCTGCTAGAGGAAGAGTTGACAAAAATCGTACAGGACAGTTCCTCGCCGGTATTAGAGTTCATCGATCCTGAGAAGCTTAAGAAGTTTCTCCTGGCCCCTTCGGATTACGGGAAGCCATGGTACGGGCAATTGATGGCAGGGCCGCAGATGCTGGCATATATGTATCAGATTAATTATTGGATGGAGAAATACCACGTTATATTAAGTTGGTAAGGAAAGGAGAGGAAGTCTGATGGGAACGACAGTAGTCATCGGTGGAGACAGGCGGCTTTCGTTTTTGGCGGAGGGACTGACCGGGTATTTTGAAAAGGTCATTCTGTATGCGGGAACGGAAGATGAAGGCGAGAAGAGTGGTGTGAATAAATATATTAATATAGAAGCTTGCGGTGCGGATTCTGTTGCGGAGGTGATGAGGACGGCGGATATAATCATCGGACCGGTACCTTTTTCCAAAGACGGAGTGCATGTTTTTTCAGAAGGGAAGGAGAAGGTCCGGATAGAGGATTTCTACAGAGGACTTCGGGAAAAGCAAGTTTTGTTCGGCGGAAATATTCCGGTTGAAGTTATAAGCGAGGCAGAAAAAAAAGGTGTATTTTGCAGGGATTTCTTACAGATAGAAGAAGTGGAGACAGAGAACGCCCTGACTACCGCGGAGGGAGCGGTGGCAGAGGCCATCGGGCTTAGCCTGAATAATATCCATTCCGGTAAGTGTATGGTGTTGGGATACGGGAAATGCGGGAAAGCAATTGCAAGACTTCTAAAGGCGTGGGGAATCGATACGACAATTGCGGCGAGGAGTGAAACCGCATTAGCGCAGGCGGGAGAGGAAGGGTACGGTACCGTACTTCTAAAGGATATGTCAGATGTGATCTCCGGCATGTTATTTATCTTCAACACGATACCGGCTATGGTACTTAAGGAGAAGGAAATCGCCGTTCTTAAAGAGGATGCGGTTATTGTCGATATCGCATCGTCCCCTGGAGGGACGGATTTTGCAGCTTGCGGGCGCGCTGGAATAAAGACAGTGCTGTCGCTTGGCATTCCAGGAAGATATTCTCCGAAGACCAGCGCGGAAATCTTGTTAAGAGCAATTCTTAAGGAAAGGGAAAAGATGGTGGAACTATGAAATTAAAGGAAAAAAATATCGGATTTGCTATTACAGGATCCTTTTGTACATTCGATAAAATATTAAAGGAAGTGGAAAATGTAAAAAAAGAAGGCGCGAATGTCGTCCCGATACTTTCCTTTCATGCCGCTTCCATGGATACCCGTTTCGGCAAGGCGTCGGATTTTAAGGAAAAGCTTAGGAACATTACCGGAAATGAGCCTATTGTTACCATTGAGAAAGCGGAGCCCTTGGGGCCCGGAAACCTTCTGGATATCCTTATTGTGGCACCGTGTACCGGTAATACTCTCGCCAAGCTGGCAGGAGGAATCACGGATACGCCGGTTCTGATGGCGGCCAAATCCCATATGAGAAATAATAAGCCCCTGGTAATCTCTATCTCCACCAACGATGCGCTGGGTCTGAATTTTTCCAATATCGGAGTGCTGATGAATGCGAAAGGAATTTATTTCGTACCTTTTGGGCAGGATAATCCCGAACAAAAGCCTAAGTCTATGATCGCGCAGACGGAGCTGATCGTCCCCACGCTGGAAGATGCAATGGAGGGAAAACAAATTCAAATGAATTTTGGCAAATAAAATTTGTTTTCCTCTAAAGTTATTAAAAAAAAAACCGATACTAATAATAAGAAAACAGTAAAATAACACGAAAGGAGGAGTGAGCAATGCGTATAGAAGCTTATTCACAGGTTCAGCAGATATATAAGAAGGAAAAAGTTGATAAAAGCCAGAAGACAGTGAGTGCAAGCGTATCCGATCAGCTTTCTATTTCTAGCGTTGGAAAAGAATATCATACTGCGAAACAAGCGATAGCGGGCATTGCAGATGTCAGAGAAGAATTAACTGCTCCTCTCAAAAAGAGTATTCAAGCAGGTACTTACGAGGTGAGCACGGAGAAATTTGCTGATAAGCTGTTGCAGAAATGTGAAGAAATGAGGTAGTCCTGTGGCAAGTTTAATGGAGAACCTGATAGATATATTAGGTAAATTGTGCGATGAGTATGAAAACTTGCTGGGGCTATCCCAAAATAAGACTCCGGTTATCATAGCCGGTGATTTGAAAGAGCTATCAAAAATCACGGATGAAGAACAAATCGTTGTAAGCAGAATTAATCATTTGGATCATGACAGACAAGAAGTGGTCCGTGATATTGCCAACGTAGTAAACAGGGATGTTGAAGATTTGAAGCTTGCTAACATTATTCAAATGCTTGAACCGAGACCGGTGGAGAGCCAGAAACTGGCGGAAGTCTATGACAGGCTGAAGGACATCGTACACAAGGTGCAGAGGGTGAATTCCCAAAATAGAGAATTGCTGTCCAGCGCATTGGAGATGGTAGAGTTTGAGATAAATATGGTCCAGGCAATGAAGGCAGCTCCTGCAACTGCCAATTACAACAAAGGTGCATATAATGCCGGAAGTGTAATCGGGGTAGACAGAAGCGGATTCGATACAAAACAATAATCCCTTAGAGAGGTAATATCATATGTCATTATTTGGAAGCTTATACGTCGGTGCATCCGGATTACAAACAAGTCAAAACGCGCTCAATACGACGGCGCATAATATGGCTAACGTTGATACCACAGGATATACGAGACAACAGATCCTGCTCGGTACGAGAAGCTATAATATTCTCTCGGTCAACGCCTCCTCTGTTGCATACCAGCAGACCGGTCTGGGCGTATTTTATTCCCAAACAAGACAAGTAAGAGATGAATTTTTGGATAAAACATATCGTAAGGAATCCGGGCGGAGTGCGTTCTATGAGACGAACACTCAGGTCATCGAAGAAGTGGAGGACTTATTTGGTGAATTTCAGGGAGTAGAATTTTCGGAGGCTCTGGAGAACCTTTGGACGGCTATCGAAGAGTTGTCGAAGGATCCCTGTAAGCTTACCAATCAGAACTTGTTCGTGACTCGCTCCAAAGAATTCATTCAAAGGGCGCAGCTCGTTTATAATGGACTCAGTGAGCAGCAGGACAACCTGAATACACAGGTGAAGACTAACGTAAATACTATTAATGATTACGGGCAGCAGTTGGTTGATATCAACAAACAAATATTGAAAATAGAGACCGGAGGCACTGAGAATGCCAACGATTTAAGAGATAAAAGAAACCAGATACTGGACGAGCTGGCAAAGCTTGGAAACATCAGTTATTCGGAGGATTTATACGGTGTAGTGACCGTGAAGTTCGAAGGCATCGATTTCGTGAGGTCGGATTCGGTGAATAAAATTGAGCTGTATCAGGATAATACTACAGGATTCTATACCCCTTACTGGTCACAGCTTGCCAACTATAAAACTGTAAATGGAGAAAAGGTTCTGGATCTCGACGCGGCCAGAGTATATGACCCGACTCAGACGATATCTTCTGATTTGAATACGGATATAGGCTCCACGAGAGCGTTGCTGCTGGCAAGGGGCGAAAAACGTGCCACTTACCACGATATGGAAGACGAAGAATATTACAATACCAATATATCCCAGTCTTTGCTCATGAATATACAGGCTGAGTTCGACCAGCTGATAAATAAGATTACTACTGTAATCAATAATGTACTCAAAGAGGCAGCAGAAAGCGAGCCTGACACCGATTATTTGAAGGATGAAAACGGCAAGCCCTATCAGATGTTTGAGATGATTGCGGATGATGACAATGTAGGCTTTACTATTGGCAATATTGTAATAAATGAGGATCTCGTTGCAGAACCGGCTCTGCTTTCCCTCCGTCTGCAGAATGGAGAAGAAGATACGGATACCACCCAGAAGCTTTTGGATGTGCTTTCCGAGGAGTCATATACGCTCAATCCAAACCTGAAGACAAAGACTAACCTCATAAAATACTATTCCAGTTTGATTTCTCAGGTAAGCAACACGGGTGAAGCGAACAAGGAAATAGCAGCGGCACAGGCGGGTGCGGTAAATGAAACGTTTAACTCGAGAGAACAGGTTTTAGGGGTATCCTCCGACGAAGAGATGGAATTCATGATTAAATTCCAGAATGCGTATAATGCATCCAGCAGATACATAAACGTTATTGATGAAATGATGGAACATATTTTGAATACACTGGGAAGGTAAGGTGAGCTAAGATGCCATCACAATTTTTTGGACTGACAATCGCATCCTCGGGATTACGGGCAGCAAATGCAGCTCTTAATACAGCGGCAAATAACGTTTCCAACGTAAATACAGAAGGCTACAGCAGACAGACTGTGACGCAGGAGGCTGCCAACGCCCTTCGTGTGTTCGCAACATACGGCTGTGCCGGAGCGGGTGTAGATACGGTAGCTATAGAGCGTATGAGGGACAGCTATTACGATATGAGATTTCGCAGTAATAACTCTACGCTGGGCGAGTATGATATAAAGAAATACTACACGGATACTCTGCAGCAATATTTGGACGATGACGGGACCTCGGGTTTTGGTACGATTTATGATTCTTTCTGGGCGGCATTACAGTCTGTTTCTACCAATTCCAGCAGCACGGACAGTAAAGCTCAATTCATTGCAGCGGCGGAAAGTATGGCCGATTATTTTAATAATACGGCGGGCAACTTAAAGGAACTGCAAAAGGATATTAATTCCGAAATCAAGATCAGAGTTGATAGAATCAATGCTATTGCCACAGAGATCGCTACGTTGAATAAGCAGATTAATGTTATAGAGATGACAGGTGCGGCAGCCAATGAGCTAAGGGATAAAAGGGATCTGATGCTGGACGAGCTGGCGGAAATCGTTGATATTGAGACGAAAGAGATTGCTGTTACTGATGCGAATAACCCCGACAGAGAGACCGGTGGAACGCGTTTTATGGTGTATATAGCAGGAGGGCAGACGTTAGTAGACGGCAATGAATACCATACGCTCGAATGTGTTTCCAGAGCGGAAAATGAGAAAATAAATATGACGGATGCGGATGGATTGTATGACATTTACTGGGATAACGGCAATGAATTCAATCTAAATAACGCATCTATGGGCGGAGCTTTAAAGGGCCTTGTGGCGATGCGTGACGGCAATAATAGTCAGGCGTTTTCCGGCACGGTTACCAATGTGGGAAGAACTGCTGACGGTTCTAATGCACAAGTGCAGATTAAGGTGACACAAGAATATCTGACGGATATGAATAAGTGCAATCTTTCCGATACAGGAGGAAGCATTGTTATCGGAAATACTGTTTATTACTATAAATCATGGACCTTCGATGCGGCTACTTCTACCTATACGTTAGAGATGGATGACGCGAAGTGCGATACGATAATCGACGCTTCCAAAATTGCCAAGGAAGCAGAAATAGGCGCCGATATCAGTTATCAGGGAATTCCTTATTATCTGTCCCAATTGAACGAATTCGTCCGCGCGTTTGCCGCCAAGGTAAACGAAGTTTTTACCAGTGGCTATGATTCAAACGGCAATGAGGGTGTAATGCTTTTCACAGCAGCGAAAGCGGTAACGGGAAGCAATAAGAACGACACTCAATACGGAGAAAGCGATTTTGAAGATGCCAATGGTTACTATGAATTGACGGCATTTAACTTTCAAGTAAACAAAGCGCTGTCGGCGGACGCTGATTTGCTTGGAACGAGGTCCAGTGCAGAAGTGGGAGTGGAGGAATGCGGCAAGATTGACGAGCTGATTTCGATTCTGAAGGATAAGACCAAGTTCAGCTTCCGTAATTCTACAGCGAGTGAATTCCTGCAATGTCTGCTTTCTGACGTAGCTTTGAATGCCGGCAATGCGAAGACCTTTTACGATACATATTATGGGATCGCAGTAACTATCGATAATCAGAGAACCTCTATCTCAGGTGTGGATGAGGATGAAGAAGCGACGAACATGGTAAGATTCCAGAACGCATATACGCTTTCTTCCAAGATGATGCAGGTATTGACGGAAATATACGACCGCTTGATTCTTGAGACTGGCGTGTGATGAAGGGAGGATTGAATCCGATATGAGAATGACAAACAAAATTATGCAGAATAATTCGCTGTATAATATCAATAATAATAAGGTGCTTCAGGACAAGCTGAGCACGCAGATGTCCACCCAGAAGAAAATAACTCGGCCCTCCGACGATCCGGTTATCGCTATCCGTGCTCTGAGACTTCGGAGTGACGTATCTCAGATCAAACAGTATTATGAAAAAAATGCGCCGGATGCGGAAAGCTGGCTGAAGGTCACTGCGGATGCGCTGAATACGACGACTTCTGTTATTGAAGATATGTTAGAACAATGTACCAAGGGAAGCAATAAGGATCTGGGTGTAGAGCAGTTGGATATTATAGTTACCCAGTTGAAATCCTTAAAGAGCGAGTTCTATGCGACAGGAAATGTGGATTATGCAGGGCGTTATGTATTTGCCGGGTACCGTACGGATACGACCTTGACTTATACGGAGAATAAGACGGAGAATTTCGAGATTACCGAACAGCTCGATATTTCTGCACTCGATACGATTAATTATACGAGCATCGGTGACTTAAAGGGAATATCTTCAGCGAATTATGATCCGGAGACCGATGGTGCCATTGCGGATACAACAATAAAAAATAACGATATTTATAGGATAAGACTATCTTATGATAGTTTGAAGGACGGGGTGCCTTCTGTAACGAAATATGATGCGGGAACAGACGCGTATGTGGATGTATTTCCTTCTGTCACAACGATGTCATCAACAGCAAACCCTAATCCATATGATTATATTGTTCAAAATCCTGATGCGGTGGTATTGGTGCCGGAAACCGGCGAACTCCTTATCGGAGCGGATGCGTATGACGACTATATTACAGGCGCAGTAGATTCCGGTCAGGAAATTCGGGTGACCTATGAGAAGGATTCCTGGAAGGATGGCGATTTGCGCCCTCAGCATTACTTTGCCTGTACATATACGGACTCGGCGACTGGGAAAACCATAGACTACAACGAAGGCTATCTGACTGATGAAGGAGCGTCGCAGATTATTCAGTACGATGTAGGATATAACCAGAAGATTCGTATCAATACTACAGCCGATGAAGTATTTACCTTGGATGTAGACAGAAATATCGACGATTTGGAAAGTGCGTTAGCTGCTTTGAAGGAGATTGGTGAGGCTAAGACGAATCTCGATAATATGCTGGATGGTATGACCGAAGGAGAAGCCGGCTACGATGAGTTAAAGGCTACTGCAGATGCGGCGGATAAGGCCTATACATATATCCGCGAAAATATACAGAAAATGTTTGAGGGTCTGATTACCAAAGTAAACGGAACACTGGATAATACCAGCGTTGCCATTACGGATAATGGTACGAGAGGAAGCCGCCTCGATTTAATAACGAATCGTCTGATGACTCAGAAGACCACATTCCAGACGCTTCAGTCCGCCAATGAAGACGTAGATATTACCGAGGTGACGATACAGCTTACGAGCATGAACTATTCTTATCAGTCGGCGCTTCTTGCAACCAGTAAGATTATGCAGAATTCATTGATGAATTATATTTAAGGAGAAGGTATGATAATAGAAACTAAAGTATTTGGTGAGATTACGATCGATGCTGAGAAGATTATTACGTTCCCGAAAGGAATTGTGGGTTTTTCCGAGTTGACAGAATTTACGATGATTCATGATAAAGAGACTGGAGCGGGATCGATTCATTGGCTGCAGTCTTTGCAGGAGCCCGCATTCGCAATGCCGGTCATGGATCCGCTGATTATAAAACCGGATTATAACCCGGAAGTGGAGGAGGAATGGATCAAACCCCTCGGCGACCTCAATCCAGAAGAGTTATTGGTGCTCGTAACCGTAACTGTGCCTCAGGATTTAACCCAAATGACTGTGAATCTGAAAGGCCCTATCGTTGTTAATGCGAGAGAAAGAAAAGCATGTCAGGTAATTATAGAGGGAGATGAATATAAGGTTAAATATCCTATTTACGACATCCTTCAGGCAAAGAAAGCGGGTGAATAGATGCTAGCCTTATCCAGAAAGAAAAATGAAGCTTTAATTATTAACAATAATATCGAAATTACTATTCTAGAAATCAAGGGCGAGCAGGTAAAGATAGGAATCACAGCGCCTAAGGAGGTACCTATATACCGTAAAGAAGTATATGTGCAGATACAAGAGGAAAATAAAGCGTCCGTTGATGTGGAGAGCATGGATGCATTAAAGAAATTTCTGGTCTAATTGTATGAAATCGGAAAGGTACGCTTTGTCTTCTCCGGTTTTGATAAAAGGGAGTTACTTCAGTACTTTGGAGTACCCCCTTTTTTATACGCAGTCAGTTTCCAAAGTGACGGAAAAAATTACCTGGGAGGTTCCATGCAGAACTTTAACCGTTTATTAAGCAGTGCGGCAAGATAACAGAATGCACTGTTAGACATGAGCATCCCATCGCACATACTCATCAGTTCCAAGTCGATATAGCTGCTGTCTTGGGTATTGCCCTCTATAAATACTATATTTGGGGAAAGCGTTAATCCCATAGAGTCTGAATTTGAACGGCACCATGATATATCATCGGAAAAAACAAAAAAAGTGGCACCCGGGTAGTTCTTTGTTAAAGTTCTCATTGATTGAAGATAATAGGTATCCGACAGTGCCCAGCCGATATCCACATAATCGCCACGGCGTATATGAACGCCAATTGACAGTGTAGATAAGATGTGGGATGCATAGGCTTTATTTTTTTCATCGGTTATGTCCGGCATGGCTAATTCCCTCTCCAGTATATTACGGTAGGTTCGAAACCATTTTGTGTTAATCCAATAGCCATGATAATAAATCACCTCACCTGGGAGCTTTGTTATTTCCGGGTGGAATTCATTAGCAGATATTTGGAATATTTTTCCGTCGAAAGGATTGTGCTCTTTATAATTAGTTGTTTCTGCAACCATTTGTACGTCGAATCCCAGATTTTTAAAAGATTGGGCGATACTGCTTCCCTCTTTTTTATTCTTGATAAATTCATTCCAGACATCGGAATCGAAATTCCTACTTAAAAGATTAGCCTGTATGTTAAATACTTTTTCCAGTTCGTATCCGTTATGAACATTATTAACAAAAAAGAAAGAATCGTCAATTAACCACGGTTCTTCCGAAGGATTATATAATTCTGCAAAGCGTACAAATATATATTGAAATACCTGATTGGCCAGACCGCCGTTTAAATATTGTATTTTCATGGAATCTCCTTTGGTTCATAACAAGATATGATTACTTTTACTATATCATAATGGCAAAACATAGGGAAATAATTATTGATTCAAAAAAGAAAATATTTGTGGTATTAGAAAAAAGGGTAAATTATTGCAAAATTCATCCGATATAATTAATAAGTACAAGGAATAAGCTTTCCTGGGAATTTAAAGGGTGTTATATAACACGATTATCACACGGAGGTGATTACAATGGCAATGGAACCATTAGGAAGTATCAGGAATATTCAGACACAAGTAACACAGAAGCCGGTTGTAGAAAACACGGAGGTTTCCGCTCCCGAGGCAGCAGCAAATGTAAGCATGGCTGCAGCACCCGCTGTCAAAGCAGAAAATAAAGATGCACAAAATACAAGTGCAGATAGCAGAGAAACGCGTCAGGCAGAAAACGATAAAATTAAGAAAGCTGTAGAACAGCTCAATAAGAAGATGCCGCATTCCGAAGCTGTATTCGGTATTCATGATGAGACGAACAGAGTAATGATCAAGATCGTGGATAGGGATACGAAGGAAGTGATCAGAGAATACCCGCCGGAGGAGACTTTGGATATGATTGCGAAGGTGTGGGAATTGGCAGGCATTTTGGTGGATGAGAAGAGATAGGAGGAAGTTGATATGCCTATAAGAATTACAGGTATGAACTCTGGGTTGGATACAGAGTCTATTATTTCAGAGTTAATGAAGGCCCAGCAGACCAAGGTCGACAACGTGAAGAAGCAGCAGACTAAGCTGCAATGGAAGCAGGATGCGTGGAAAGAGCTGAATACGAAGGTGTATTCTTTCTTTAATACCACCCTTAGCAATATGCGTTTTTCGACAGATTACAGCAAGAAGACGACGGATGTGTCCAATTCGTCTTATGTCAGTGTTGTAACGGGCAACAGTGCTATGAATGCAACGCAGAAGATGACCATCGATCAGTCGGCGGCATCAGGCTATCTGACAGGCGGAAAGCTGGATGGAAGCTATACGAGTAAAAGCAAGCTGGCGGACCTGGGCATTGAGGTGGGAAGTTCTTTCAACGTTACGACGAATGGAAAAACCACGAATATAGAAGTGACCGAAGGTATGACGATAAACGGCCTTTTGACAAAACTGCAGAGTGCAGGAGTGGATGCGAACTTCGATGAAAAGAACCAGAGGTTTTATATAAGCGCTAAGAAAAGCGGTGCGGATAATGATTTTACTATTACCGCCTCAAATACGGCAGGGGTAGATGCCCTGACCAAACTGAAGCTCCTTTCCGGGGATGAACTTAAATCGGAATATGAGAAATATGCAAATATGACGGAGGAGGAAAAGCAGTCGGCTATTGAAACCGAAGTGGCAAAACGTCTGGCTTCCTATTTAAGCCAACAGACGAGCCTGACGGAATCGATAAGTGATCAGGAAACAGCAATCGAAGCATTAAAAGTTAGTTACAGTGCGATGTATGAAGGAGAATCGATAGACAGTATTAGTTCCAGCGACTTAGAAGATCAGATATCCGTTATAAAGGCACGTATCGAAGAAATAGGAGAACCGGAAGAAGGCTCTGCGGATGCTGAGGAACTCCAGGAGAAGATGGCGGAACTAGCCGCACTTCAAACGAAAAAGGACTATGTGGATGAATATGAGAATGCCAAGACTAAGCTCGCATCCACGCAAGCTTCGTTGGACACGGTAAACTCCTATATTACTGATGGCGGTGACAGCGGAAAGATAACAACAGAAGTTACTGCTGATATCGAAGCGGAAATACAGACGGCTAAAGACGCATTGGCTGGTGGTATAACAGATAGCGGTATCGTACGGATAACCGGTAAGGATGCTAAGATTTCATTGAATGGAGTGGAATATACTTCTACCAGTAATGTGTTCGAAATAAACGGGCTTACGATAACGGTAATGGGCGGAGAAGGCGAAGAAGTAACCTTAACGACCAGACAGGATACCGAGGGTATTTATGATATGATCAAAAGCTTTATCAAAGAATATAATTCTTTGATAAATGAAATGGATAAGCTTTATAACGCAGATTCCACAAAAGGCTATGAGCCGCTTACGGACGATGAAAAGGATGAAATGTCTGACTCCGAAATTGAAGCATGGGAAACGAAGATTAAGGATTCTATTTTGCGAGGTGATTCCAATCTCTCTTCCGTTGCGTCCAGCTTGAAGAATATCATGCTTGCAGGTGCGGAAGTAGATGGCACGAAGATGTATCTGTCGAGCTTTGGAATATCCACGCTGGGATATTTTAGTTCGGCTGAGAATGAGAGAAATGCTTATCATATCGATGGCGATTCGGATGACAGCAGCACCGGCACGAATGAAGATAAACTGAAAGCGGCAATTGCGGCAGATCCGGATTCCGTTATCACGTTCTTTTCCCAGCTGTCACAGAACCTTTATTCCAACCTGAACAGCTTGACGGCACGAACAGACTTAAGAAGCTTCGGTTCGATTTATGATGACAAAAAGATGCAGGAGGATTATAATAACTATACGACCAAGATTAGTGATTTGGAGGAAAAGCTTGAAGCTATGGAGACTAGATATTATAATCAGTTCGCAGCTATGGAGACTGCGTTGGCCAGACTTCAATCCAATCAAAGTGCCGTAACAAGCTTATTAGGAGGTTGATAGGGAATGGCGTTGCCCAATGGATATGCACAATACAATAATAATCAGATTCTGACTGCCTCGCCCGCAGAATTGACACTTATGCTTTATAATGGTGCAATTAAGTTCTGTAATGTCGCAATTGCGGCGATAGAGAAGAAGGATATGGAGAAGGCTCATACCAATATTGTGAAGGCGGAGAAGATAGTTGAATATCTCAGAGTCACTTTGGATATGAAATATTCAGTGGCCAAGGATTTTGATAATATATATGCTTATTTGGACAGACGTCTGGTAGAAGCGAATGTGAAAAAGGATACTGCGATACTTGAGGAGATATGCGAGCATCTTCGCTCGGTGCGGGATACGTGGAAAGAAGTAATGCGCCTTAATAGGGAAAAGGGAGCTGTATGATAGAAAATTATCTTCAAGTTCTGGAGCAGAGCTTACATAAAAAAGCGGATATATTGTCCCTTATACAGGAAATCAATCAGAAGCAGGAGCAGATTCTGAAGGAAGAAGGTTCTGCGGAGGATTTTGATGTTACAATTGACAAGAAAGGTAAGCTCATTGAAGAGCTAACGAAGCTGGATGAAGGCTTTGAGACGCTGTATCAGCATATCAAGGAGCAACTGTCTGCAGGCAAAGAGCAGTATAAGAATCAAATCATCAAATTGCAGCAGTTAATTATAAAAGTAACGGAGAAGAGCGTTGCTATTCAGACGCAGGAAGCCAGGAATAACAAGCTTGCCAAAGATTATTTTACTTTAGGAAGAAAGAACCTGCAGAGAAATAGGACAGCTTCCAAGGCAGCATTGGATTATTATAAGAATATGAATAATTCTCAGGTTGTGCAGCCCCAGTTTATGGACAAAAAAAAATAAAAAAATATATAATCTGCTATAAAGTATCTCAGGTTTGAGCCGATATATATTACAAGTAAAATAATTACTTACGAAAATTAATGTTTACAGAGGAAGCGTACGGTCCGAAGAAAACATTACAAAAAAACAAGTGGCAGGGAAGCCACTACATATTCAAGGAGGAATATACTATGGTAGTACAACACAATCTTACAGCGATGAACGCTAGCAGAAATTTAGGTATCACGACAAGTGCACAGGCAAAGCAGACAGAGAAATTATCTTCCGGTTATAGGATTAACCGCGCAGCGGATGATGCAGCAGGCCTTTCCATTTCCGAGAAAATGAGACGTCAGATCAGAGGTCTTACACAGGCTTCCACGAACGCTCAGGATGGTATCTCCATGGTTCAGACAGCAGAAGGTGCTTTGAACGAAGTTACCGATATGCTTCAGAGAATGAATGAGCTTACTGTAAAAGCTTCTAACGGTACTTACACAACTACTCAGAAGGCATACGTTTCTGACGAAATCAATCAGTTGACCTCTGAAATCAACAGAGTAGCTACGACTACAAGATTTAACGATCAGGTATTGTTAACTGGCGGATTCTCTTCCACTGCAATGACTCTTCAGATTGGTAACGAGAATGGCGAAACGATGGATGTTACCATTGACGCTATGTATGCTACAGATATTGCCACAGAGCTTACCGGTTCGATTGATTGGTCGGATTCTTCCAATGATCCGACAGATTTGATCGATGCGATTAAGTCAGGACTTGAGAATGTTGCATCCCAGCGTTCAGCACTCGGTGCTATCCAGAACCGTCTTGAGCACACGATTAACAACTTGGATAACGTTGTTGAGAATACTACATCAGCTGAATCCCGTGTACGTGATACGGATATGGCTAAAGAGATGGTTTCTTACTCCAATAACCAGATTCTTGCACAGGCAGGCCAGGCTATGCTTGCACAGGCTAATCAGGTTAATCAGGGCGTATTATCCTTACTTCAGTAAGAAGTCATATCGCACTAGAACGATTTATAAAAGGGCTGATTCTATCAGCCCTTTTTTTCTAAAAAATTTTTGGTGGAAATTGTTATGAAAATTTTAATGTTAGATTGGGATAGTTTCGCCCAGGAATATATTGTTGAGGCTTTTCAAAAAGCAGGATATCAGGTGGAAGTATTTCCGTGGCCATTTGGAAGGCAGAATATGCGCAATAATAAAGCGCTTAAAATAGAATTGGAAAAGAAATTGCGGGGTGAGACTTACGCATTTATCTTTTCCTTAAATTTTTTTCCCGTGGCATCAGAGGCTTGCTTTTGCTGCGGAATAAAGTATATTTCATGGGTATATGACTCTCCGTATTTACTGTTGTATTCTGAACATATTAAACATGAGACCACGACAGTATATGTTTTCGATAAGACGTTGTGCAGAAAGCTGAATGATGATGGCGTTACCAATGTATATTATATGCCCATGGCGGCGCCGGTAGAACACTATGATAATATGGATAGCGGCGGGGGAAGACACTTTCAGGCGGATGTTTCCTTTGTAGGCTCGCTGTATACGGAAGAAAATCAGAATTTTTATAAGAAATTCGAAGGGATTAATATCTATACAAGAGGATATCTGGAAGCGATTATTCAGGCTCAAAAAAATGTTTACGGGGCATTTATGCTGGAAGATTTGCTGAACGAAGCAGTGACGAATGAGTTAAGGCGCATTTGTCCTATCATGAAAGGTGAGGATGAATGGGAATCGGATCAATGGGTATATGCCAATTACTTTTTGGCGAGAAGACTTACTGGAATACAGAGGGAAGAGATATTAAACCTTATTTCAAATGAACATGAGGTGAAGTTATATGCGCCGGTGCAGACACCTGAGCTAATGAAGGTTCAAAACTGCGGACCGGTAAATTACACAAGTCAAATGCCATATGTTTTTAAAAACTCTAAAATTAATTTGAATATGACACTTAGGAGCATTCATTCGGGAATTCCTTTAAGGGCGATGGATATTATGGGGTGCGGAGGTTTCCTGCTTACCAATTATCAGGAGGATTTTTTGGATTTTTTTGAACCGGATGTTGACTATGTTTATTATACGGACAATGAAGACTTATTGAATAAAATAGATTATTATCTCTCACATGATGCACAGCGCGGGCAGATAGCCAGAAACGGCCACGATAAGATGCTGCGCGGACATACTTATGACAGACGCATTGGAGAGATTCTCGATAGAATAAAAGGAGAACATATTTAGCATGCGTATATTGTGGATGGATTGGGATTCCCTGGGAAGAGAAGGGATCTATAATGAATTCAAGAGGCGTGGCTATGAGGTGGAACACTTTATACTAAACCGGACGGAAGATATGAGATTGAACCGGGAATATGCTGAGAAGATGATTCGCTTTATGGCAGGGAAAAATTTTGATCTTGTATTCTCTTATAACTATTTTCCAGTGGTTTCTATAGCCTGCAATGCCTGTAGAGTGAAGTATATCTCATGGGTGTATGATAGTCCGGTAGTGGCGTTATATTCCAATACGATTGTTTTTCCTTATAATTATGTCTTTATATTCGACAAAGCTGCATATCTGGACTTGTTAAAGCTTGGCATCAATACGGTGTATTATCTTCCGATGGCTACGGACATCAAGACATATGACGGCTACGAGATGGATCGGAGCATTTACGATGTTTATGCCGCACCTATCTCCTTTGTTGGTTCTACCTATAGCGAGAAGAAGCACCGATTGTATAACCGGCTGCAGAATGTAGACGACTATACCAGAGGCTATCTGGAGGGGATTGTTCAAGCGCAGAAGAAGCTATATGGAGAGTTGATACTGGAAGAGCTGTTGACGCCAGACATCATGGAGGAAATAGAAACGGTGCAGCGATGGACGATGAACGAAGACGGTTTCGAGCGTCCTGCATGGGTTTTCGCCCAGTATTATTTAGCGAGACGGGTGACCACGTTGGAACGGCGGGAGATTCTTCAAATGTTGTCGGAAAAGTACCGCATGGTTTTATATACGAATGAAAAGACGCCGCATCTGCCAAAGGTAGAGAATAGAGGACCTGCCGGAAGGCTGAGGGAATCCGTATATATTTATCGCTGTTCTGATATCAATTTAAATATGTCGCTTCGAAGCATCGTCTCGGGAATGCCCTACAGAATATTCGAAATCATGGGAAGCGGCGGGTTTCTTTTGTCCAATTATCAGGAGGATTTTCTGGAATACTTTGTACCGGGAGAAGACTTTGATTATTATACCAGCTATGAAGACTTGATGGAAAAGGTGGAATATTATTTATCTCATAAGAAAGAGCGGAAAGAAATTGCCCGCAACGGATATGAGAAGATAAAAAAATATCATTCTTTTGAAAAGCGACTGGATTTGATTCTGGATATTATAAAAGAAGAAAGAAAATATTAAGTAATGAGGCTGTAAAATGGGTATATTAGGTGTTAATAATAAGGTACTTAGCATTATTGAAAAGACAAGAAACGCCTTGGAGACAGGGGAAATGGCTGCAGAAAATTTTCCCATGGAGGAGGTTTCGAGTTTATTGGAAAACACGTTGGGACAATCTTTTTGGTCCTGTATTACGAGTGAGAAAAAAGACGGCTATGAAAAAATACCTGCTGTATATATGAAACTGTTTCGCTATCTGGTCGGGCAAAAGGACTTGCAAGGGTGTGCAGGCTTGCTTGAAGTGTTTGAGATGCAATATAGAAGCATATATGATGCCTTGGGAAAATATGAAGTATATCAGGAAACGATTAGAGAGATGGGAGACGCATGGTCCAGACAGCAGTATACACTTCATGAAGAAAGACAAGGGCATTGGGAAGGGCATGAAGAACCATTACCGGGTGTGCGGGGGGTTGTTTACACCTGTCTGTTCAATAAAGAAAGACAGGTAAAGGAGCCGGTATATAAAAATGCTTTTTGGGATTATATATGCTTTACAGACCAAGAGGACAAATGGGGGAAAATGGAAGGGGTCTGGCAGTTTCGCAAGGCGGTGAATCCCCAAAATTGGAAACCTGGCTCACTTACGATTTATTATATGATAAATGCCCATAAATTGTTTCCGGATTATGATTTCAGCATATGGATATCGCCCGAAATGCACATTGTGGGTGAATTGGAGCAGTGGTATGAGGTATATGGTAAGAATTCCTCTTTTCTGGCATTCCCGGATTATAAAAATGACAATGTCTACGACCTCATTTTTACAACGATGAATAATGATGATATGAACATTGCGGGCAGACAGAAATTTTATAATTATCGAAAGGAAGGCTATCCGGAACATTACGGGATGATAGATACGCGGTGTATATTTCGAAATCACAGGGATGAATTATTATGTCAGGTGCTGGATGACTGGTGGGAAGGCACGGCAAAAGACTTAATATACGGTAAGTATTGCTTTAACTATGCTGCATGGAAGAGAAACTTCAGATTTGCACTCTGCAATCAATTTATTGAGAAAAATTATTATATTACCAACACGGAACTGGAACTGGGAAAAGAGTAATATAAAGAAAATTTGAGAGGAAGCAAATGTGATGGAGGTAATCTGCTACACAAAGCATTTATTAGCCGGAGAAGAATGTACTTTGTCATTTATGGATATTTTTTTGGATGATACGTGGGCGGAAGGAGATATTCGATATCCCGAAGCCCTTTGTGCCGAAATAGGCTGTAAAAACACAGTCCTTCAGGAAAAGAAGGATTATGAATTTCTTTTGAGAATCGCTAAATGCTATCCGGTTAGAGCAATCGGGACGGGCACTGAAGAATATTCTTGCATTTTGCCGGAGGACAATTGGGAATCTTTTCGGACAGATTGCTATGTAACGGGTAAATATCAAAGGGAATTGTTGGACTCAGGATACTTTGATCCGGTAGTAGCGGCTCTTCTCGAGCGGGCGGCGGCATCGCAATATTGGGAAAGTGGTGCTGCGTGGCTTGAGAAGATGATCGGGCATGCTCCGGAATATTATGTGATAGATGACAATACACGTCCTATATTAGTTTATAAGACAAACGGTATAGCCTATAATTTATTAAATATTTTTGCGGAAGAACTGGCGCATTCTTTGCTCTTGCTCGGACAAAGAGTTGAAGTATTTGATGTGCAGGAGGAGGGAACGCAGGCGCTCACTCGCTTTATCGGAATGCGGTTTAAGGCGGTTATAGGGATACAGAGCTATGTATTCATGGTCATGATGCTGGATGAGGTTACGCTGATCCATGATTTAATTACTGGTCCTAAATATAATATGATATTGGATCATCCGGCATTTTTGAAGGAAGCATTCTCCAGTGTTCCTAAGGATTATCATTTGCTCCTTCACGACAGGGATTATCTTGTGTACGTTGACCGATATTTCAAGAATATTGGCAGAAGCTATCATTTTTCTCCTGCCGGAGTGATACCTGATAAATTGTATGACGGCAAAAAGAAGTATAATATTTCCTTTATCGGAACTTATCATGATTACAGGGAGCGTTTGAGCGTGATCAAGGGATATGGTCGTAAGAACAGATTCTTTGCAGCACGTTACATACGTATTATGAGAAGAAACCCCAATTTGACGGCAGAAAGTGCTTTTCAAAAGATGCTGGATTATTATGGGCTACAAGTGAGCGACGAAGTGTTCTGTGATTCGTTTAACGAGTTCAGACAAGTGAGCTATTGTATTATGCTGTATTATAGGGAAAAAGTAATCAGGACCTTGCTGGATGGAGGAATTCGCATTGATGTTTTCGGAGATACATGGAAAGAATCCCCTTTTATTGAGCATGAGAATTTCATACATCACCCGTCGGTCAATGTGGAGAAAAGCTTGGAAGTAATGCAGCGGTCTAAGCTTTCCCTTAATATTATGTCGTGGCATAAGGACGGCTTTACGGAAAGAACCGCTCATGCATTGCTGTGCCGTTCCGTGTTATTATCCGACAAGAGCACTTATTTGATGGAGAATTTCAGAAATGGAGAAGAATTAATTCTCTTTGATCTGGAAAGATTGGAAGAATTGCCCCGGCTTGTTAAGTCTTTATTGGCTGACGGTGCAAAGCTTGAGAAAATTGCAGAGCGAGGATTTGAAAAAGCGCTTCAGGAGCATTTGTGGAAACACAGAGGAGAAGAGCTGCTTTCTATAATAGAAGGAAATGAACAGTAAAAAGAGAATGGTGGGCGCGAACATATGTTAGAAGTATTGTTTCTGGAAAGTGATAATTTGAGAAAAAATATATTACAAGCAGTCTAAAAACATGTGATTGCAGTATAACGTTGTGCTCTTTAGAGGATGAGAAGAAAACACTGGAAGATATTTTAAAAGAAAAAACATACCATTTCGTTTTTCCATAGATTATATTTCGTCTGTTGCAGTGGTATGCGACAAATCAGGTACCAAATATGTTTCCTGGGTATATGATCATGCGGCATTACTGCAGGATTTGGGAAATATTGGTGTTTATACAAATTATGTATTTATAAACGAATATTCTTTGTATGAAAAATTTGTTAATAACGGACTGAAAACTATTTATTTCCTTCCGTTTACCGTGCCGGATGATAAGAGAATGTATGAGCAATATATTTGCTTCATGTATACGATGTTGTTTAAACTAGGAGAATTGGAAATATTCGACGCGATACAATGCCTGGAAGAGACGAGGAAGAGAAACGGCAACCGTTATTGGGTCAGCATGATGAATGAATGCTTTAAAGAATATGGCGATATAAAAGAATCTTATGTAGATGAGATATACCATTTGTTAGCAAGCGAGAAGGAGCCTTTTTTTTCGTTAAAAGGCCAACTGACATTTTATATCGATGGACTTCTTAGACAAAAGGATAAGGATATCAGCTGGGAAGTTTTTACATGGTATAAGAGAAATTTCACTTCTGAATTGCTGGGAATTTTTTGGGAGTTTTACTGTTTGGCTATTTATGTAAATATATCCATAGAAGAACTGCATAGAGATACGAAAAGAAATCAATCAAGCCTTCTTCAATATGATAGCATGAATGAAATGTGCCGTGTTTTTTTTGCAGACGGTTTTTTATCTTAGGCGGATTGAATATAACATAGTATTGGGAGAGGAAAGAGAGATCTTTACTTATATTGATGAAATGGGATTATCTGAGATAGCATTAAAACATATAGTGGAAAAGTCTCAAATACTTAATAAAGAAAAAGTAAAAATGGAGCTGCAGAAATTAGGGAGAAAATATAGAAATGAATGAAAAGAAAATCTGTTTTATTATTTGTGCAAATGATGCTCTTTTTTTTCCTGAATGCTGCAGGTATATCGGGTGCTTGGAAAAGCCGGACGATATGGAAATTGAGCTTATCGAAGTGAGAGATGCGTATCCATGACCTCTGGATATAATGAAGGGATGGAAAGCAGCGATGCAAAATATAAGATTTACCTGCATCAGGATGTATTTATTAGAAACAAGTATTTTATTTTTGACATATTGGAAATATTTAAGGAAGATGACAGAATCGGTTTAATCGGCCTGGTAGGGAGTCCGACGCTGCCTGCGAATGCAGTGATGTGGTATGGAAAGCGAATTGTTTTTGAGACAGAGGAGGTCCCATTTGAGGAATATAGATATCGAATGAAAGAGGATGGATATTGGGAAGTGGAGGCAGTCGACGGGCTGCTTATGGCCACCCAGTATGATATTCCATGGAGAGAGGATATATTTGATGGCTGGGACTATTATGATATATCTCAATGCTTTGAGATGAAAAGGGCGGGATATCTTGTAGTAGTTCCTCAGCAAAGAGATGTATGGTATATTCATGATGACAAGGTAGTGATTAGTTTATGGAATCACGATAAATATAGGCAGCGTTTTTTGGAAGAATATGGCACTGATATGAAGGCAAATACTACTATGTAGTTTAAGGATATACGCTATTATTGCGTGAGACTGCTGATTCTATGAAGGGCCGGAGCATAGTTGCCGCATTTCTCATAATATTTCAATGCTTCCGGAATATGGCTCATGCACTCATAGATAACACCTACATTATAGAATGCTTTGTAGCTGTTAACGCCTTCTACAGCGTGATTTGGGATGGAAGCCGCATGAAGAAAAGCATCGATAGCTTTTTCGAACATGATGCTGTTCATATAAATGAGTCCCATTAGAAAGACGAAATCAGCCCGTTTGGAAAAAATATCATATACGCCTTCTAATTGTAAGGCGGTTTCGTAGCGTTCGAGATATAGCAAGGAATAACCATACGATTCCACAAGTGTTTGTACGAAATCCTCTCGTTCATCCACATCCAAAGATAAAGCCTTTTCGAAATACGGCAGAGCCTTTTTGTAGTCAGCAATTCCAAAGTGGGATTGTCCCATTTGGAAGTACAGGTAAGGATCGGAGCTATTAACGTCCAGCGCCCGCTGCAGCATGGCAATATTGCGTGCCGCTTTTACGGCTCTGGCCTCAATGGTATTATAACCCACATGTTGAAAGCGAATTGGAAGGGAAACAAAGGATAAGGCGTTCCCATCTCTAGAAACGAGCTGCTCGTGAATAGAGCCTTGATAATAAGTGTAATCCTTATGGAAAAAACGGGCTACGCGGTCACAAATAATATCGGGATTGCCCTCTGGCAAATCGTCAGTTAATGCCGTGGAAAGATTATGAAGCTCTATAAGTCCTACTTGCTTTGGTGAGACAAGGTTTGGAAGTGTCAAAACAGTTTCTGCTGTTAAGGATGGGACCTCCAAATATTCATCGCAGTCGATAACAAGTATGTAGGAGTTGTGAGCTTTGGATATGGAATAATTTCTGGCGGCACTGAAGTCATTGATCCAGTTAAAGTGGAATACATTCGGAGTATAAGTGCGCGCAATATCGACGGTCCTGTCGATAGAGCCGGTATCTACAACAACGATTTCCCAATCAAATTTAATAAGGCGACTCAGACATTCGCCGATATACTGTTCTTCATTCTTGGCAATGATACATACGGATATTGGCAGCATGATATTTCCTCCGGCAATTAGTTTATATAAAATACTAATATTTTTTAAAAATAACTAGATTTATTATAGCATGAAGAACAGGAATAAAAAAGAGCGGTATACAAGAGGAAAGAAAAGAGTAAAACGAATACAAAGGATTTAATGCGTTCATATGTGTTATAATATTTTTGACAAAAAAGCCGATATATAAAGTAAGCTTAAAAAGAATAATATAAAGGCATGGAAAGTCGTAAATAGGTTGCATGGAGGCACGAGATAAGAAAAGGCTAATAGCCATTCATGTAATATACGTGGATGGCTTATTTTGAATAATTAGTAAAAAGGTGATAAAATTATGAATATTGCTCTTATTTTAGCAGGAGGTGTCGATCCCCGATTTGAGATGGACGTGCCTAAGCAGTTTGTCAATGTGTTTAATAGGCCCATTATCGTGTATACTTTAGAGATTTTTCAAAATCATCCTGAAATTGACGAAATTATAATTACCTGTTTGAACGGTTGGCAGGAGATGGTAAAAGTGTATGCAAAGCAATTCAATATTACCAAACTGACAAAGATCATTCAGGGAGGTAGGGATGCGCAGGAATCTACTTATCAAGGATTGATGGCCATGCAGGAAAAGATGGGCAGAGGCGATATTGTTGTCGTCCATGATGCGATAAGACCCATGGTTTCTGACGAATTGATTTCTTCCAGTATACAGCTATGCAAGAAAAAAGGTATGGGCATTGCGGCGATATATACTATGGATACTATCATGCGTTCGGAAAATGGGCTGGAAGGGGAAGAGAGCATTAATCGATACGAAATTATGAAGGTACAGACACCCCAGGCATTTGATTATGATTATATTTGGGCGCTTCATAATGAAGCATTGCAAAAAAACTGTGTTGGAGCATGGGATAACAGTACTATGATTACAAAGATGGGGCAGAAGGTATACTTTTCAGAAGGTTCGGAATTAAACCTGAAAATTAATACGCTTGAGGATGTTGAGATATTTCGGGCTTTGTATTGTATGAAAAGAGACGAAGGATAGGTTGATGTAAATGAACATAGCAATATTGTTGGCTGGGGGTTATGGCGCCCGTACAGAGCAGGATATACCAAAGCAGTTTATAAACGTATATGATAAGCCCTTAATTATATATACGCTGGAGAATTTCGAAAGACATCCAGATATCGATGCGATTCTTGTGGTATGTTTGGAGGGCTGGCATGAAATATTACGCGCTTATGCCAGACAATATCATATTGATAAATTACGGTGGATTGTCAGCGGCGGTAACGACGGACAAGAATCTACTCGTAACGGAATCAAGGCATTGAAAGATGTATGTGATGCAGATGATATTATTGTGGTGCACGATTCTATCCGGCCATATCTTCCCGGGGAAGTGATTTCCGACGCTATTGTGAAGTGCAGAAAATATGGCTCGGGATTAAGTGCCATAAGGTGTCAGGAGACTATAGTCAGAACGGAAAACGGCATCTGCGGAGCGGATGGAATCGGCAGGCAGGAAATTATGCGTGTACAGACTCCTCAGGCATATCTTTATGGAAACGCGGCATGGGCTTACGAAGAAGCAGAAAAGCGAAATATAACGAATGAAGTATATATTAATACATTGATGCTCCGTTTAGGAGAAACAGTGTATTTTTCCTTGGGGATTGAAAAAAATATAAAGATCACGACTGTGGATGACTTGGAAATGTTTAAGGCGTTGTGCCGTATGGAGAGGGAAAGCTGGATTAAGGAATGAGAAGGCGGCAGGAAAGAGGATACGAATGAAAAGTGGAGATACATATAATATATATATTTTCGGCGCTGGTTATGAATATAACAGATTATCATCGTATCTTCCGTTGTATAGTGATATATTTAATATAATGGGAATAGTGACTACGAAGAGGCAAGGCTTTTCCTGCATAGATGGATTGAAAAATATAACAATAGAAGAAATAGATGTAGCTGCTATGGATTATATCATTATAGCGGTCATAGCATGGAAAGAAATAAAAGAGAAACTTCTTAGTATTGGGATCGAAGATAAAAAAATAATTAGAAGTAATGTCTTTTACAATCCATGTTTTGGCTTTAAGGAATATATAAAATTAAAAAGTAGCAATGTTAGCATTTTTTCCAACTTTTGTCTAGGGGGAACAATCTATAGGGAGTTAGGTTTGAAAGTGTTGTCTCCCACAGTAAATATGTTTTGTTTGGGTGAAGAATATATTCAATTTCTCAGGGAATATGAGGTATTATTAAAAAGTGAGATGAAAGAATACATATCGGAACAATACATAAGTGGAACGCTAGGATGTGAATCATTCTATCAAAGAGGAATTTTGGATGATAGAATTATTTGGTATTTTAATCATAATCAAAGTGCAAGTGATGCAATAGTTAAGTGGAATGAAAGAGTAAAGCGAATTAATTACTCGAATATAGCAATGCTGATGACTATACAAACGGATGAAGCAGCATATGAGTTTGATAAGCTGCCTATTAAAAAGAAACTCGGGGTATATCATAAAGATTTAAATTTAGAGTCTGTAATATATTGCTCTGATTGGAATGACAGTAGGGTAAGGTATCAGTCACATGGAAATTGGCCGGCATATGCGAACCGTTATATGTCAAATAGTGATAATCTGGCGGGCGCAGTTAATTGGATTAAGTTTTTGAATGGTGATAATGATTATAAGAGATACACATAAAAGGATAAAATTGTAAGAAGTTGAAAAATGCGTATAACATCGATAATATAGAGATGGAAAGATGGATTAAGGAATGAGAAAGTGGCAGCAGGAGAAGCTTCATCACATAATTGATAGCTTAGGGGAATTGCATTTATGTATTCAAGATTCCATAGATGCCCAAGAGTATGGGCGTTCACTAGAGTTGCTGGCAGATTGCCAAAAAAGTGCAATTGATGTTGGGCATGTTATTGAAGAGACCGAGGGGGAAGGCTGTGTGACAGTAAGTCTTCTGGAGGAGTATTGTGAAATCCTTTATCTGGTTAGTCAGAAATTAGATGGTTCAATCGATGGGAAGAGCGCATTATTAATGCTAAAAGATAATTTAGAAAATATAAGCAAGAGTGTTACGACAGATATTGCCATTAAGAAAGAAGTGGTATTTTTTCCTTATAAAGCTTCGATGTGGGATTCTTTGGAAAGCATTTATCTGGCGGCAATAAAGGATTCAAACTGTGATGCTTATTGTGTTCCCATTCCTTATTTCGATAAAAATCCAGATGGAAGTTTCGGGGAAATACATTATGAAGGAAATGAATATCCGGCAAATATTCTGATAACCGATTGGAAGGCCTATTCCTTTGAAGAAAGAATGCCGGATGCGATTTATATTCATAATCCGTATGATGAGTATAATTATGTGACGAGTGTTCATCCGAGATTTTATGCGAGTAATCTTTATAAGTATACGAATATGCTAGTGTATGTTCCTTATTTTGTATTACCGGAAATTGAGCCAAATAATCAAGCGCAAATAGATAAGATAAAACATTTTTGCTATACGGCGGGCACTATTTATGCTAATAAGGTTATTTTGCAATCGGAAAATATACGGCAGATATATATTAATGAGTATCTGAAAGAGATGGAAGAGCGGGGAAAGAAGATTGATAGGAAAGTTTTGGAGAAGCGGTTCGTAGAAATGGGTTCTCCAAAATTCGATAAAGTCCGCAGAATGAGAAAAGAAGATTTTGAGATTCCGGAAGAATGGTTAACCATTATGAAGAAGAAAGACGGTAGTTGGAAAAAGGTTGTTTTTTATAATATAGGTATAAGCGAATTGCTTCAATATAAAGAAAGAATGCTGAGCAAAATAAAATACGCTCTTGAAATTTTTAGCAAATATAAAGAGGATATAGTATTACTTTGGAGACCGCATCCGTTGATAGGGGCGACTATTCAATCGATGTGTCCTGAATTGACAAATGGATATCAAGATATCATAACAAAATATAAAAAAGAAGGATGGGGTATCTATGATGAGTCGACGAACATGGATCGAGCGGTAGCTTTATCGGATGCTTTTTATGGAGATAGCGGGTCTGTAATGCAATTATTTAGGCATGTAGGTAAGCCGGTTATGATACAAAGTGCATTAGAATTTCAACAAAAAAAAGTGCCACCTTTTGAAGCGGCTGTGGATACGGGCGATTATTATTGGTATGTACCAACATTTGAAAATGCACTTTATCGCATAAATAAAACGACTAATACGATAGAGTTTGTTACAAAATTTTTTCATGAAAAAATAAAGGCACTTCTGTTTTCAAAAATAGTTTCTTATAAAAATATGTTGATATTTATACCTAATTTGGCAGATTATATAACGATTTTTACACCAGATAATAATAATATGTATAAATTAGATTATATTAAAGGGCGTTCTATACTTAGCCAGGGAAATAGATTTGGGTCTGCTATTTTAGACGGAGACAATTTGTATCTTATTCCAATTACCATTAAAGAAATAGTTGAAATAAACTTAGAAAATTATGACATGAAGTCTTACGATATATCTTTCGGAGAGGTAGAGGAATCGGTTCTTTCTGTGAAGTTTTGGATTTTTTCTTGGAGATTTCCAATTCAAGTTGGGAGAAGAATTTTCATTCCGTTAATGCATAATAAAGGAATTCTAATTTTTGATTTGGATAGTAAGAATTTTGAACAAATCTTTCCGGGAAATTTAAAGTTGGCATTCGAAAGCGTATTTTATGTAAATAATAGATTTTGGTTAATTCCAAGCGATGGAAAAAGAGTTTATATCTGGAATCCGGTAAAGAATTTAATAGAAAAAGAAATGGATATGCCATCTGGTTTTTTGGGGAGCACACCGGATAGTATTAGAAACTTTGGTGTAAGTGGAATAAAAGATGGGATAATTTATTTATTTGCAATGAAAGCAAATATGAGCATTGCAATAGTTACAGATGGAGAAGTAGTGTATAAAATTGACGTAGAAGAAAGTATGCGAGTAGAGGATGACTTCTTGGATTCGAGGTATAAATATAGCCATTTTTTTGATTTTAATAATAGATTAATTGTGCAGTTGGGAAAAAGCGGAAAGTTTTTGGAGATAGTGAAGAAGGAAACAAATATATATTTAGAACAATTAAATGATAATACGAATTTTTCTGCACAATCCTTACATAAAAAGTTGGAGCTCCTTGAAGGTATAATATTGGAATCGGAAATTCCTCAGAGTTATTTTTTGAATTATATAAAAGAAACTTAAATAATTTTCTTTTATACAAACTGTAATGGTCACCTTTAGGACAGGAAAACGAGGGACAGATATGGATATGGTGCGAATTAATAAAATATATTCGATTTTCGGATTATCGGGAATAAAATATTTCTTGGCATACTGGATGCATACACATATTTATGTAAGGTATCTAAGTAAACGTACTATTTGTTTGAGATATAAAAATAGAAATCTCTATATAAGGCTTTTTTCCAGAGATTTGGATTTTGTAGAATCTATCTTAATTGGCAAGAAAAATCGAAGACATATATATAAAGGCGAATACGATATAAATTTGAATTTAGAGTTTATAGATATTATCATTGACTGTGGTGCGAATATTGGATTATTTTCAGTTCTATATGCGTTAAAGTTTCCAAATAAAAAAATAATTGCAATTGAACCAGAGAAAGATAATTATCATTTATTAAGAAAGAATACCAAAGATCTAAAAAATGTAGAGTGTTTACAAATGGCAATATGGTATCGAGACAGTAAAGTTAAAGTATATCCAAGCAGAGTAAGAATGGAGATTAGTAATACATACAGCGAAGGTGCGTGGTATGTGGGAGAAACAGATATAAAAGATAAAGAGGGCATACAGGCAATTGGGGTGTCTACTTTAGTGAGAAAATATAACATAGGGAATTTTTTTATGAAAATGGACATTGAAGGTGCTGAGCATGAAATTTTTACATGCAATAATTATAGTTGGTTGCAAGGGTGTAAGGTAATGATTATTGAAACCCACGAACGTTTTCGTTTGGAGTATAAAATAGATAACGAGGTTGCGCAGACATTAGGGCAATATGGACTTTATAAAATACGAACAATAGGAGAAAATAAAGTATATATAAAAAAATAGATTAATTATCATCTTTAAAAAGTATTGCATGTTAAATTGTTTGAAAGGTCTAAGAGGGATAAAAGGTGACAAATTTTTATAATGATTTTATGATGATGATAGAAAGTAAAAAAGTTATATGTTTCGGAGCGGGAAAAAGTGCAGAACGGATTGTAAATGAAATGTCATTAACCAAAGATAATATTGAAGGGTTTGTGGATAGCAACATTGCTTTATGGAATACAACAATACAAATTCCCCGAGTAGGCATATTTCCAGTTTATTCACCTCAATTTCTTGAAGACTTGAATCCCGAGAATTATATTATACTGATAACAAGTATGTATTGGGAAGAAATAATAAAATATATAAATAATAATTTTAATAAGAAATACCGCATTTTTCATTCGCCATGTGTAAGGGAACATGTTTTAGGAAGTAAAGAATTCATGGAAACAAGATATATTGATCCTTGTATTAATAGATATCAGCGATATTGTAAAGAATTTTTATTGCTGAATGATAAAGAAATAGAAATGGAGACTAATAATTTACGTCAAAGATTAATAAAAGATGATTATGTAGTAATTCCAAGGATGCCAATTATTCTGTCTACTAAATGCACTCTTCGATGTAAAGAATGCAATAATTTGGTTCCATATTTTAATAATCCAATAGAGTTTTCGGCTGAAGAAATAATAGATAATATTACAAAAGTAGCCCATGCTGCTGATGAATGGATTTATTGTGAATTGGTGGGCGGGGAGCCTTTCTTATATAAAGAATTACCAAAGGTTTTAAATTATGTGCTTGAACTGAAAAAAATCAGAGCTATCGAAGTAACAACAAATGGAACTGTTATTCCTTCAAAGGAAGTTCTTGGCTTGCTGGCGAATGAAAAAATAATTGTAAAGATAAGCGATTACGGAAAATACTCGAATATTCCCAAATTAACAAATATATTTGAAGAAAATCACATTAAATATACGGTATATGAAGATATGCAATGGATTAAAGCTGGGGGATGCGATAAGAGGAATCGGGATTTGCGAATACAAATATCACAGTATATGCAATGTCCGGCCAGCCATTATTGCCATACCTTGATGGGAAATAAAATTTTTATCTGCTCGCGAGCAGCTTCACTATATTATTTAGAAATCTTAAAGGAAGATAATGAATACATATTGATAGATAATAATAGGTTAAAAGAAGATATTAAAGGACTATATTTAAAGCCGCAGTGTACAGCTTGCGATTATTGTGATATGTATATTCCTGAGCAAATTATGATATCAGCAGCGGAGCAAAGAAAATAATGTAAAAATTTTAGAATATTTAATATAAATAAAAAATAGTTAGTAATTTACTTACGGAGGAATGACAGACAAATATGGCTAGGGTTAGTGTGATAATGTCGGTTTATAATGAAGAAAAATATATATGCGAATCTATAGAAAGTATTTTGAATCAGACTTTCGTGGACTATGAATTCATTATTATTGATGATGCTTCTACAGACTCAACTGTATCGTTAATTGAATGTTATAAAGATATGCGTATAAAATTAATAAAAAACACTAAAAATCGTGGTCTGACAAAAAATTTAAATGCAGGATTAAAAATAGCAAAAGGACAATATATCATTCGTATGGATGGTGATGATGTAGCATATCCAAATAGAATAGCAGAGCAGGTTGATTTTATGGATCACCATCGTGAGATAAAGTTAGCCAGCTGTGGATACAGAATCATTGGAAGTGCAAGAAAAACGGTGTCTTGTAAGGTATCTTGTGACGAGATAAGAGCGATGCTGATTTTTAACTCAGTGCTTCCACATCCAGGTTTTATATTTGATAGGAAGGCGATGAATGATGTTGGTATCAGATACAATGAAAGACTAAAATATGCACAAGATTATGACTTTCAATCTCGTGTAGTCAAAATTTATGATTTGGCGTTTATGCCTCAAGTGCTATTTGACTATCGCGTTAGCAAGAAACAGATTTCGGTAGCCAAGTTTGAACAGCAACAAAAGTGTGCCAATTATATTAGGATGAAGGAATTACAATATCTTGGAATAAATAAAATGCCAATAAGACCTGAAGTTTGGAGGGCATTCTCGAGAAGTGAGGATAGAGTGTTTTCATTGGAAGAGAAATATAAGGTATTTGTTATGACTATGAGGATAACTAATTTGTGTAAAGAAAAAGAAATGTATAATGAAAAAGCAGTGAAAGAAGTATGTAAAAAGAAATTACAAAAATTTATAAAAATTATGTAAGTCTAAGAGTTAGGAGCATCTATGCATGAAAATCAGGATAAGCTAATTAGTATTATTATTCCAGTCTATAATGTTAAAGATTATTTAGAGAAATGTATTATTTCAATACTGAACCAGACACATACCAAAATTGAAGTAATTATTATTGATGATGGCTCTGACGATGGCAGTTCAGAAATATGCGATGAACTTGCCATAATTGATAAACGAATTAAGGTATTTCATAAGAAGAATGGAGGACCCTCCAGTGCCAGGAATATGGGATTACAGTATGTAGAAGGAGAATATATTGGTTTTGTGGATAGCGATGATTACATTAGCGAGGACATGTATGAATCACTCATTAGCTATATGAAACAGGGTATAGATATTGTTACTTGTGGAAGGGTTATTGTTTATCCTGAAAGTTATAAAAAGAAGCGAGTGGTATATGCAACATCAGGGATAAGAAAAATGACAAGGGAAGAGGCTCTAGAAGAAGCACTTCAATTAAAGGCATTAAGCTTTTCCGTTTGTGACAAATTATTTCGCAGAGAGATATTGGAAGGGATTATTTTTCCGATAAAAAAAACAAGTGAAGATTTACCATTTGTATATTCGGTATTAAAAAGAAGTCGTTTTATTATAAATATAGGACAAGCAAAATACTTTAATTATCAAAGACAAAATAGTATTTCAAGAAGTGAATTTTCCAAGCGCAGAATAGATTTTGTATTATTTTCAAGAGATATTTTATCAGATGTAAATTATCATTTTCCGAGATTATTGAAACAAGCGGAAGCGATGTATATAAAGAATATAATTATTACTATAAGGAATATTGAGAACAGTAGCAATAAAGATAAATTTTCCGAGCAATCCCGGCGTTTATATAAAGTGGTTAGGAGAATGAGCATTCGAATATTAAATAACCAGTTTATTGAAGGTGCTATCAAGAAAGAATTATTACATCTTCTATTGCGAAAGTTATTTCATTTCTCTGGAGGCATAATGGAATGAATATTGTATACGTTACCGGGCTATTTGCCCAGAAAAATGAAGATATTTTGGGAGGGATGCCTAGATATATATATAAAATAGGAGTCCTAATGCAAGAAAGAGGACATAATATTAATATATTAACCACAGGGCATAAAGATAGGGTGTGGAATTATCAGGGGATTGAAGTTCATACAATTTGTTATACGCCAATATGTTCTGAGAATAGATTTGTAAAATATATTTTGAATCCCATGAAAAGAGATATATCGTTTAATAATGCTTTAAAATCAATGAATCAAATAAGAAAAATTGATTTAGTGCAATATGCGGGTTGGTTTGGTGTAGGAATATTATATAATAGAAAGATGCCTTCTGTTTTGAGGATATCAACATATTCTAGAGTTCAGCTGAGTACGGAATATTCGAAACAGGAACTTGATATTATGTCTTGGTCGGAAAGAATGGCGGCTAGAAATTTTGATGGGATTTTTGCTCCAAGTAAAGTTACAGCACAAGTATTTTCCGTAGATGTAAATAGAAAGGTATCTGTAATAAGAACACCATTTGTTATTGATCTTTCGGAAGATGAAGAAGATCAAAGTGTATGGGAAAGAAAACTTGAAGAAAAAAAGTATTTTCTTTTTTTTGGTAGAATATCAAAGGATAAAGGAGTGGTTACTATTGCAAAATGTATTTATAAATTTTTGCAGAAATATCCGGACTGCTATTTTGTTTTCGCAGGAAATGTTGCGTACGGTATAAATGGGTTTAATTCCTTGAAATTGGTAAAGCGGATGGCAAAAGAGTATAATGATAGAATCATATATTTAGGGCAACTAGAGCATAAACAATTATATCCTATAATAAGAAAAAGTATAGGTGTGGTTATGCCCTCAATAATGGACAACTTACCCAATTCCTGCTTAGAAGCATTATATTTAAATGGAATAGTAATAGGTACCAGGAAATCCAGTTTGGATGAAATTATTAGAAATCAAATAAGCGGTTTATTGATTGAAATCGATAATGAAAGGCAACTATTAACATGTATGTCCAATGTTATGGAGATGAAAGAAGATGAAAGGAAAAGGATGAAGGAAAATGCGATAAAGGAGTTGGAGAGGTTTGAAGCCAAACGATTAGCTAAGCAATTAGAAAAATATTACGAAGAGATTATAATAGCATTTAGAAAAAGTAAGAGGATATTATGATTGTAGTAAAAATATATGAGGGATTGGGAAATCAAATATTTCAATATGCTTTTGCTAAATCTCTTCAATTGAAAACGGGACAAAGAGTAATATTGGATTATACTAATCAATTTGATAATTTAGCCAGGAAAAATAGAACTAAAAGAAAATTTCTATTAAATCAATTTCAAACAAGTTTACCATTGTGCAGTAAAAGTGAACTGGTGACTTGGAATTTTTTAAAGCAAGAGAATTCTGTTGATGCGGCAAGATATCAGCTTGCTCGCTATAGAATAGGCAAAAAAAAATACTATGCGGAGTCTATAGATGATGTAACAAATTATAAAGAAGAACTGCAGTATCTTAGAGGTGAATGGTACATAAAAGGATGGTTCCAAAATGAAAAGTATTTTAGCGATATTCGGGAAATATTATTGGAAGAATTTAGCTTAAAAAATGAACTGAATATTTCATCTTTCTTAAATGAAGTTTTAGTCAATAATAATACTGTAGCTGTACATTTTAGGAGAGGGGATTACAAAAACGGACATTTTTTAAGCTTAAATTATTATAAAAAATCCGTTGAATATATAGAGCAAAAGGTAGTGAATCCAATATATCTAGTTTTTTCAGATGATATCAAATGGGTAAAAGAGCATCTGAAAATTGAAGGAAGAGTTATTTTTTTGAATGAAGAGGGTCAATACTGCGATTTTGAAGAATTAGTGCTGATGAGTAAGTGTAAGCATTGTATTATTGCAAATAGTACTTTTAGCTGGTGGGGGGCGTGGCTTAACAGGAATGAAAATAAAATAGTCGTTGCACCAAAGCCAGAAGCATGGTTTACTAATCAAAAAAATATATTGTTACCTGATTGGAAGACAATTAGATAAGAGCAAGAAGGTAAAGCGTCCGATTGTATCTATAGAGGATGCTGTCTATGAGATTTAAATACGCTATTAAAAGCGGATTTTTATCAACAGAATATAATAATGAAACGACAAGGTAGGTAGAACTATGAAAAAAATAATATCATCAATATTTTTAGTATTAATTAGTGCGATAACAAGTGCCGTAGCAACGGAAAGATTTTGCAGTAAAGCTACAAAAAAGGCACAAGAAATGTCGGACAAACATTTGGCTTTATTTTTGTTAATGAACCAGTGGGTTTTAGTAAAGCAAGAAGGGAAAAATTTAAAAGATTATTTTAATAAGAACGGTTATAAAACGATTGCTATTTATGGCATGAGTTATGCAGGAGAACGCCTTTTAAGAGAACTGGAAGGTAGTGATGTTACTATAAAGTATGGCATTGATAAAAAGGCAGATGTCATTTATTCGGACATAGAAGTGATAAGTGTAGATGAAGATTTAGAGGATGTAGATGTAATTGTAGTAACTCCTATATTTTTCTTCAATGAAATAGAAGAGGTACTATCAAAGAAAATAGATTGTCCTATTATTTCTCTGGAAGATATATTGTACGATGTATAACAAGAAAGCGATAACTCAAGAAGAATACACATAAAATTTATACCCTAGGTTTTATGTCAGAGGATTTATGTTGATGAAAGAAATATGTATAGTGATTTTGAATTATATGAATTTTGCTGAAACAATCCAATGTGTGGACAGTGTGTTAGGACAAAGAGAATGCAATTTTCATATAATAGTTGTGGATAATGGGTCGGATAATGAATCTTTTATGCATCTTAACAAAAAATATAGATATAATAGTTTGATTACAATAGTCCATACTAATAAAAACTACGGATTTGCAAAAGGAAATAATGTCGGAATTTCTTATGCGAGAAGGCGTTATAATGCGGAATATGTTCTTTTATTAAATAGTGATACGGTTTTATGTGATAAACTTTATTTAAAAAAGATGATAGATGCAGATGAGCGGGGAATAGGAGTTATTGGAAGTAAAATATATTTATTAAACGGGAAAGAACAAAGTAACTATTATGAATATTTTGATTTCCCCGGCACATTATATCGTTATTTAAGTCTTTGGGCAGCGAAAAGTGGGTGGGATGAAGCTGAGAAATGTTTTCAAAGAAAATTGAAGAGTTTTAAACCAATTAGGATATTGCATGGTTGCGTGCTTCTATTAACACCGGAATTTTTTAATTATTATGCAGGACTTTATGACAGAACTTTTTTATATGGGGAGGAAATATTACTTTTTTTAGCATGTAAGAAGGTTGGGATAAAAGAAAAAGAAATAGATAATACATATTTAATTCATAAAGCAGGGCAATCTTCTAGGATATTATATAGTAATAGGAATTCTATCAGGGAAAAGCTTACTTTAAAATCATATAAGTACATAGTTTGGGAAAGCTTTAAATTATTTAAGAAAGAAATTTTCTGAGGGAAAACGGTTAAAATGGTAGATATCAAATAAACAAAGGAAAAAAGAAAGGTTTTAATTATGGTAAAGGTATCTGTTATTATTCCGGTATATAATGATGAAAAATATATTGTACAGTGTTTAGAAAGTGTTCTTGATCAGACATTGAAAGATATAGAGATTATTTGTGTTGATGATGGTTCCGCTGATTCATCATACGATATCTTATGTAAATATAGCAGAGAGGATAGCAGAATAAAAGTTTATCATCAAGAGAACAAAGGTGCAGGCGAAGCCCGTAATCTTGGTATAAATAAATCACAAGGAAGATTTTTGATCTTTTTGGATTCCGATGATTTTTGGATTGATAAAGATGGAATTGAAAAAATGTATTCTATCTGTGACAAATACGGACTAAAGGCTTGCGGTAGTAAGAGTAAAAAATTAGAAAATGGAAAAGTGTCGGATGAATACTTCTATCGAATAGAACCATCAGATGAAATTTATAGTTATTTGGATTTTCAAATGGATTATGGTTATTGCAGTTTTCTGTTTTCTAAAGAAGTATTAGTCAATAATGGAGTATTTTTCCCTTTATACAGACGATACCAAGATCCTCCTTTTTTTGCAAAAGCGTTATTTTATGCGGAGCAATTTATGATTGCAGACACTGATTTATGCTGTTATAGAAAGTCCAATATAATTCTAAAAATGAATAATAAAAAAATCAAACATTTACTGCTTGGCTTGCTGGACAATCTGGAATTTGCGGAAAATCATAACTTAGAATTATTATTTGATAAAACGCTTCAACGTTTAGAATATGAATATGGCCATATTATCCTACACGGGGTTAGTTTGGAAAATATGGAAATTTTGGAATTATTAATCAAAGTTAACACAATTGTAAAAAAGCATTATGATGATAACTATATAATAAGCCCATTAAAAAAAATATTAACAATAATTGATAATGAATATAATAATTATGAAAGTTATATACAAAACTTAATATTAAAGAATGATAAAATAGTAATATATGGTGCAGGTAATTATGCAAAAGCATTTATAAATTATTTAAGAAATCTTAATATTTTAGAGAAAGTAGGATTCATTATAGTCTCTTCAAAGAGAAATAATGAAAAGAAATTGGAAAATCTGGATATTGTGGAGATCAATGATCTGCCTGATGATTATGATCGTAAGAATCTTATTTTAGTGGCGACAAGCGGAGGCTATTATAGAGAAATAGAAAAAAAATTACTAGAAAAAGGTTTGTCACATTTCGAATTGTTAGATGATGTTTTTTTGGGTAAACTGGCAGGAGGCTTGTCATAATGGGAATGAAGGATAATGGATAAACAAAGAGTTTACATAAGTATTATTGTGCCAATTTACAATTCTGAGAAATACCTGGAGCAATGTATTACAAGTATTATTAATCAAGATCTCAACCAGATTGAAATCATTTTGGTTGATGATGGTTCTACAGATTCTTCAGGAAGAATCTGTGATTATTATGCTGGCAGAGATACGAGAATTAGAGTATTTCATAAAAAAAATGAGGGATTGGTCAAAGCCAGAAAAACAGGTGTACAAATTGCGACGGGTACATATATCGGTTTTGTAGACAGCGATGACTGGATAGAGAAAGAGATGTTTTATGAGCTTTACAGGATGGCTGTTTTACATAATGCGGATATTGTGGCCGAAGGGGTAATAGAGGATAGAAATGGAAGCAGGCAATATGTGAAAAATATGTTGCCTGATGGTATATATAGAGGAGATAAAGAAAGAATATATCTGCTTACCAATATGATGAATTGCGAAGACTATTTTAACCTGGGAATACAGCCCTATTTATGGAATAAGTTAATTCGTAGAGAATTAGCATTAAAACATATGTTAACAGTAGATGAAGAAATTAGAATTGGTGAGGATGGCGCTGCGCTGTATCCAATGATGACAGATTCGAACTGCATTGCAGTAACAAGTGGATATCATTATCATTACTGTATAAGAAAAGGCTCTATGATATGGAAAAAAGAGCAGGGAAATAAAGAATACATAGGTACGTGTCAGCTTTATAAATATTTAAAGTCGAAATTAAATGAGTGCAATGTAATGCCATTATTGGAGAAATCGTTGAGGCGTTACATAATAAATAATCTTTTGGTTAGAACTTATGAGAGGTATGCCAATTATGGAGCTGACAATGTACTATACCCTTTTAAAGGAGTGAAAAAGGGGGATTCGATTATTCTTTATGGTGCAGGTGCTTTTGGTAGAGCTGTCTACGAATATGCATCGGCAAATAATCTGTTGAAGGTGACCTTATGGGTAGACAGAGATGCTCATTCTTATCAGAATTTGGGATTGCCCGTTAAGCAGATAGATATGGTCCGGCCCGATGAGGGCGTAAAGGTTATTATAGCAGTCTTCAGTGAGACAGCAGTGAAAAATATTAAAGATTTTTTGCATGGAAAAGGTTTCTTGGAAGAGCAGCTTGTATGGATAACAATAACAGAAAAAGATGAAGATGCCATATTGCTTAAGTTGATGAATTGACTGGGAGATATCGGATAAACGAATGGGGTTAGGTATGTATGAACAACTAAAAGAATTATATGACGCTCTGGCAGATGAAGAGTCAAAGATGATTTTTAGTCAAAGGCTGCTTTATAGTATGACAGGAAACTGGTCATATATAAAAAATATGCTAATGTATTATCGAGAGAAAGATAAAGATTACTATAATCTGTTAGACGTATTGGCAGAACCGGGATTGTTTAGAGATAAAAAAATAGTGCTTTTTGGAACAGGGGTCTGGGGACATGCGCTAAGGAACGTTTTATGCCAATGTGGTCTGGAATTTTATGCTTATTGCGATAATGATGGTAATAAAGCAGGGGGCACGATGTATGGTAAGATAATTCTATCAGCGGAAGAATTATTTTCAAAACATAGGGATGCACATATTTTGATAGCTACCGATTTATATGAACGAGAGATTTTAGAGCAATTACATCAAGAGTCATTTGATGATGAACAGATTATTCGACTATCATATAGTGAAAGAAAGATGTATTTTGACGATGAGATTATACACCCTTTGAAAGAGGAAGTCTTTGTTGACGGAGGCGCTTTTGACGGGAGTAACTCAATAGAATTTGCCAATTGGTGTAAAGGGAACGTAAAGAAAATATATGCTTTCGAGCCGGACTCGAAGAATATAAAAAAATGCAGGGAGAATTTTGAGAAAAATTTAAAATCCGAATTTGAAATTTTGAATGCCGGATTATGGAGCGAGCGGACCATTTTACATTTTTATGAAGAACATAGTGTTGGCTCCAGGATCGCAGAGGAAGGGACTGCGAGTGTTTCAGTAACAAGTATAGATGAAGCGGTAAAGGAGAATGTGACATTTATTAAGATGGATATAGAAGGATCGGAATTGGAAGCATTAAAGGGCGCAGTTAAGACTATACAAAGAGATAAACCCAGGTTGGCTATTTGTCTGTATCATAAACCGGAAGATATAGTTGAAATACCACGATTGATTAAGAACTTAGTACCGGAGTATAAATTGTACATTAGACATTATATTCCATACCATTTTGATACGGTGTTATATGCAGTGATTGATAATGAAGAAACAGATGGTATAGGGAATGAAGAATAATATTGATGATATTTTAATAGCAAATGGAATAGAGCGATTTTCAATATTTGGAGCAGGTATGGTTGCTTCGAGCGTAGCCGAGATTCTTTTTGTAATGAGAGGTGTACTTCCTTTTTGCTTTGTAGTTTCCGATACAGAGATTAACCCTCAGATGGTTATGGAGCGGCCGGTTGTGTCGTGGGATGATTATAGCAGAATCAAAAAGGATAATGAGATGCTTCTGATAGCCATCCCGGAGCCTTTGCAGGAAGAAATTGAGGAAAAATGCCGGAGGGCTGATATAGCATATCGATGTATTACATCTGAAGTGGAAAATATGCTCCTTTATGATTACTATAGTTTAGAGGCACGTTTTCCTGTTTGGGATTCTTCGAAAAAAATTGCTCAACATCAGGATGCTTCATCAGAATGTAAAATCTATATGGCTTGCGGTCCCTGGGACAAATCGTTAAAAAGGAGCTATGAAATATCTGGATTTATGTATCCCATTCAAGCGGGAAAAGCCTTATCGGATATAAGAATTGCGGATATCGCAGATGATACCGGAAATAATATTTCTGACAGAAATCCTTACTACTGTGAGCTGACGGCCCTCTATTGGATTTGGAAAAATACGGGAAACGATTATGCAGGTCTGTGCCATTATCGGCGTTGGTTTGTTTTTCGCGATAAAGAACTGCCTCAGATGTTAGATAGCGGGGGTGATGTGATTCTGCCGTACCCTTCTATTCAGTATCCGAATGCTGCCGTACATGAGAAGCGATATATAAGCTGTGCCGTTCGCCAGATAATCCGTGAAGTATTGGCGGAGTGTTCCGTACAAGAGATGCAGTCTTATGAAGCGTTGCTGGAAGACCGGTATATTTATAATTTTAATATGCTGATAGCTAAAAAGAAAGTCCTTGATGATTACTGTGAATGGCTGTTTAATATAATTTTTGAAGTAGAGCAGCGGTGCATTGAGAAACAGATAGTAATCGAAAAAAGACAGCAGGGATATTGGGGAGAAGTTCTTTTATCTTATTACTTTATGAAAAAGAGAACGGATTTGAAGGTGATTCATATAGGAAGAACAATACTCATATAGCAAAATATAAGAGATAACATTGAAAAGTGAAATGATGAAAAGAAGATATGATATGAATGACAATAAATTGTATATAGCACAATTGCATAAGGTGATTGAGAGATGTGACTTTTTAGAGGAATTAGAAAATAAGTCCATTTTAATTACAGGAGCTACTGGAATGGTCGGCACCTGTATGATAGACCTCCTGCAGGAATATGACACTCTTAAGCATGCGAATATCGGTATCGTTGCCATTGCGAGAAATGGCAGGCATATGCAGGAAACTTTTGACCGTTATGCAGATAAGGCGAATTTGGTATGTGTGGTTGGAGATGTTAATCAATCCATGCCTCAGACTGGCAAGATAGATTACATTATTCATGCTGCCAGCAATACACATCCGCTAGCTTATGCGTCAGATCCAATCGGTACGATACAGACCAACGTGCTTGGGCTCAAGAATCTGTTAGACTTTGCGGCGGAAAAAAAAGTAAAGCGAATGGTATTTCTGTCTTCTGTAGAGATATACGGAGAAAATAGAGGAGATGCGGAGCGCTTTGCGGAAGATTATTGCGGTTATCTGGACTGCAATACCTTGCGTGCAGGGTACCCTGAAGGGAAGAGAGTAGGAGAAGCATTGTGCCAGGCATACCGTAAGCATTACGGGCTTGATATTGTAATCCCCCGTTTAAGCCGGCTTTATGGACCAACTATGCGTATGTCCGATACAAAAGCAATCAGCCAGTTTATTAAAAAAGCAGCTGCAGGTGAAGATATTGTATTAAAGAGCGGAGGAAATCAACTTTATTCCTATACCTACGTAGTGGATGCGGTATCCGCTATATTACATATTCTCTGCAAGGGAAAAGATGGAGAGGCTTATAATGTATCCGATATGGATTCGGAGATAACTTTGAAAGATTTAGCCGGTATATTAGCAGATGAGGCTCACACGAGAGTAATCTTTGATTTGCCTGATGAGCAGGAGCGTCAGGGCTATTCCTCTGCAACAAAGGCTTTGCTGGATGCCGGGAAGCTGGAAAAGCTGGGCTGGAGCGCAGATACCGGTTTCAACGAGGGTTTGACAACGACTTTGAGCTCAATTTCTTTAAAATATAGCAGAAGTATCTTAAACCTTTAAATGAACAAGAAAGGATAAAAAACATGGGACAATTACGAGAAGAACAAAAAGAAGCATTACAAGTAGCGAAGGATTATCTGGTAAAGTTGATTGCAGGAATGGAAAGCCTTGTACCTGAACTGAGAGGCGATAGGAAGGAAGACACCGATGATTTCCTGAAGCAATGCCTGAATGGCTTTAACTGGACGATACAGATTTATAATAGAACATCGGACTTAATTAATGAAGGTAAGATCCGCATTGTGAAGACGGAAGTAAACGAAAGTATTTTGAGGTTCAATGAAGCGATGCAGAGCAAGAATAATAGAAAAGTAGCGGAAGTTTTAGAAAAAGATATCATTGTATTTCTGAATAATTTTTCGAAAGCGATTGATGAAGTGCTGTAAAGAATTCTTATTGAAAGCATTTTATTTGAAATTTATATTTTTAAAGAAAAAATGTGAAAAAATGATAAAAAAAATAAAAAATCTATTTACTTTTTAGGAAATGTGTAGTATACTTACTATCATGGGAAGGTAATAAATGGTAATTTGCTTATATGTGAAGTATATTTTTCGATACTAAGCTGTGATGTGTAAAAGGGGATGTTTATATAGGATTAGTATCGGATTGTATGTTTTGTATAAGCTAATTATAAGTTCCGTAGGAAATGAAAAGTTTCCTGCGGAATTTTTTATATAATAGGAAAATGTTCCTATTACATAAATATGGCTGCACACCTTTGTTCTAGTGTACCCTACCATCGTTTGACAAGGTCTTACACGCCCTGAGCCATGAAATTTCCCTGATTTTCTGCGTTGTCCTCAATCGGCGTACGTCCAGTACGCCTCAATCGTCCGCCTTGAAAATTAGGAAAATTTATATGGTCAGGGTCGAAGAGTCGGAAAGAGACAAATTTTCGTTTCTGCAAGGCACTTGACTAACGCGTACTGGACGTACGCGGAACAAAAGTAACGCAGTAGAAACAAAAATTTGTCCTTATCCGACCGTGTGTGACCTCGTCAAACGATGGTAATATAAGTTAAGCATTAATGGAAATTCCACTATTTTTTCCCCGGAGTTTCCTTAATGCTTCTTGCAAGCTCTTGATTACCCCGGGTTATTTTTTTGCGTATTCCGCCGATACTTTTCAATACGGATGTGACGTGCTGTTCTTTAGAAGCTGGCCTCGGAGATGTCTTGTGTTTCCGACGCTGCAATGGCTTGTGAGAAGCTGCAGCAGATGTTTGTACATGCGCCATTGTGCGTATTTGTGAGGAAGATTCAACAGCCGCTGCCGAGGCTTTTGCTGCAACAGCTTCTATTTCTATCCGCATCGCCTCACTCTCGTTTCGAAGTTTCCCCATTTCCTCGGAAAGCATCGCGATTTGCGACAAAAGCTCCCTTTTCTCATTGGCTGCATTTTGCAAAGCTTCGTTATTCTTAATAATCTTATTTTCCAAAAGACTTACTTTAACATTTTCTTCAGACGCGATATTTTTTATTCGAGTTTTCAGATCGATAATGGCAGCGTTTAAACTTTCGTTTTCTTCGCGAAGAGCATTCAGAGTTATATCGGTCTGAGATACGTTATAGCCAAATAAGCTTTTTTTCATGATTATTCATTCCTTTATTTTAGGGTTTTATCCAGGGCGTGTCTGAAAACTCATTGCACCGTTCTAAACTTCCCATTTTGCGGTATATTGTGTCATAATTCTTGGGAACGTATCCACGACACCTCCCAATCATTCCTTGCCTCCCACAAAGAAGAACATTCAGCCAACACAATCAGTTTTCAGACACGCCCTAGGGTCAATAGATATTTTGACCCTAATATCATAATATTAGCCTAAGCAGATTGTGTTGTCAATGTCATCCGGATTTTGACATTTTTCGAGCCGGAGCATGCGCGAAGAGCGTATTTTTATATACTAAATTTGGGATTTTTACTTGAATCCATACATGCGATGTATTATAGTTATATTCAAGATTCAATTCGTTTTTATCAAAAGCGGGAGAAAAGATTATAGTATGAGCAGCATATTGATCGTAGGCGGTTACGGTACCTTTACGGAGGAATTGATCAACAAATTCTATAAAGAGAAATGGCAAATCTACACGCTGACGAATAGCCGGAGGCTTGTAAAGCCTGCACATGTATTTGAGCAGTATACCTTCGCTTATGACAGCGGCAGCGTGGAAGAGGTCATAACGAGCTGTCGTCCGGATGCGATTTTGTTCACAGGGGCTTATGACCCGCTTTATCGGTGGGAGGACGAGCACGTGCAGGAGGAATCGCTGAACTACATTGCTGGACTGAGCAATCTTCTTATGTCCGCAGTGGCCTTTGGAGTGCGGCATTTCGTTTATGTGTCCTCAGACAGGGTGTATGAGGATGAATATGCGGTGGATATCAGGGAGGAGATGCCGGTTTCACCTAATAGCTTTCAGGGGATGACGATTTCCCAGGGAGAGAACCTGGCGATGCACTTTAATGCGACGACGCAGATGGAAGTGACGATCCTGCGCATTGCCCGTATGTATGGGATTCCTGTGAACCGAGAGTCTTGCACCGATATTTATTCCAGAATGTGCATGAAGGCGTTAGTATCAGGCAGACTGTCTGTGAACGCGAAGCGGGTGCTGTCTGCGCTGTATGTGAAGGACGGCGTGGAAGCGGTGTATCTTTTGATCGATGCGCCGGAAAGAAAGCACAGACTTTACCATGTTTCTTCCATGGAGGAAGTAACCGAAGACGAGGTTGCTGAGATCATCCGGGAAAAATATTCTCATCCTGTGGAAATCGTGGACCGCACTGTAGGTCTGCGCCAGCGGGTTATTTTATCCAACGAAAGATTTTGCTCGGAATTCCCCTTTCAGGTGAGGAACGGGTACGAAGAAATGATTCCTATGATTATCGCTCACATGAAGCGCCATAAGAATCTTTTTTTACATAATGACGAACAATATGAGGGCAAGAGGTTTCAGGACCGGATGCTCCGTCTGCTGAAAAAGGCGGTTCCGTTTTTGGAGACCGTAATCTTTTTCTTTCCGGTTTATTTTTTGAACATCCAAGCAGAGGGCGGCTCTTATTTGGGACAGATTAATTTCTACTTGTTATATGTACTTCTTTTTGCGGTGGTACACGGCAGGCAGCAGGCAATTTTCTCCGCCTTGCTCAGCGTAATCGGCTACTGCTTCGGGCAGATGTATACGACTTCTGGATTTTCCTTATTAATAGATATCAATACTTACATATGGACTGCACAGATTTTTATTGTGGGCCTGACAGTGGGACATTTGAAGGATAAGTTCCGCGAGACAGAGGAGGACAAGAACGAGCGGATCGACTTCCTCTCGGACAGGCTGAGCGATATTACTGTAATCAATTCCAGCAATACGAGGATCAAGAATTATTTTGCGGAAAAATTGATCAGCAGTGCGGAAGGTGTCGGACGTATTTACGAAATCACCTCAAGGCTCGAACGGGCCAAGACGGGAGAGGTGCTGTTTTCTGCTCTCGATACTCTATCCGAGATCATGGAAACGAGAGACGTTTCGATTTATCTCGTTTCCAACGAGAACTATTGCCGCCTGGCCTCGGCTTCCAGCGAGAAGGCCCGTTCCCTGGGCAAATCGTTGGCAATAGCCGACTATGGGGCAATGTTTGACGTGATGATGAGGAAACAGGTTTATATCAACCGGTCGTTAGACACCGAGCTTCCTATGATGGGAAGCGCACTTTTTGACGATAAAGGCATTATGAGAATCGTTGTGCTGCTCTGGAATATTCCCTATGAGCAGATGACTTTGTATCAGGCGAACCTTCTGACGGTGGTGGGTGCCCTCGTATATTCCATGGTAGTCCGCGATGCAGATTATATGGATGCGCTGGCATACCGCAGATTTCTTCCCGGAACGGGTATCCTTCAGGCGGAGGCATTCGAGTCGATGTTAGATATCTATCGGAATGCGGGAGAGAAGGGGTATGCGCAGTCCAGCGTTCTCTATATTCAATCAAAAGGCATGCCGCTTACGGAGCTAAGCAGTAAGATTCGTTTGCTGCTGCGCGACACGGATTATGCAGGAGTGGTAGCGGGAGGCGGTATAGCGGTGCTTCTGACCAATACGAATAAGAACGAGGCGGCATATGTAAAGGCACGCCTGGAAGAGAATGGGATCGTTACTTATCAGGAGCAGAAAATATGACAGGGATTGGACCGGTTATGGCAATTTGCATAGGAAATGTACTCGTGGCATTAGGTATATTCTTCTGGGCCTGCTTCCAGAAAAAGGGCAGGCGCAGCACAGGATTCTTAATCGCATGGTTCATTTTTATCGTTCCTTTCTTCGGACTATTGTATCTGCTGCTCAGCCGTTTTATTAGTTTTTTGAATCGCAGGAAGAACGTGGATATGAGCGATGTAAGCTTCAGTCAGGAGAGAGAGAAGCTTGTTCTGCCTCCGGATCTGGAGACGGAGATGAATTATGTTCCTATTCAGGATGCCATGGCGGTTTCGGATACTTTAAGCCTTCGCCGCCTGATTCTGGATGCGCTTAGAAACGATGCGAAGAGAACTGTGGCCAGTATTGCGGTAGCCATGAACAGCAAGGATACGGAGACTTCCCATTATGCGGCATCAGTTATTCTCGATGCGTTGTCGGAGTTTCGTTCCACCGCTCAGAATATGATCGAGCATACCCAGAAGCTTCCGGAGGACGTGGAGATGAACCTGCTTACCTTCGACTATATCCATGAGGTGCTGAAGATGAAGATTATGACGAATATGGAGCAGGAAGCTTATATTTACACACTGGATAATGTTGCGGAGAATCTTTTTACCCATAATCTTTGGTATATGAGTGCGACTCATTATCTTTGGATGACAGATTGGTTTATTAGCCTTAAGGACTATAATATGGCGGATAAGTGGGTATCCAGAGCCGGACAGTACAGACCTAATGTGCTGGATACTTTTAAGGCGAGACTGCATTTATATTATAATCAGCGCAATCAGACAGCTTTTTTCGAATGTCTGGATGAGCTTGGCGATAGTGATGTGGCAGTGGATGAAGAGATTCTGAATCTGTTTCGATTGTACGGTAACCAGAAGGATAGGAGCTTATGATTTCAAAAGGAAATTATTTTGTAATTTTCATATTGTTGTTTATGGTCTTTGTCATGTTCATGTTTGCAGGTGTTTCGTCCAATGTACTGTCGGCTACATCGGAAAATACCAGAGCTGAAGATAAGGCCGAGGTCAGCTATGAGGACAGAGAGGTCTTTCCTGCGCAGCAGAAGCGGAGTGTTGCCATCCTCACATCATACGGTGAAAATGCAGTTTCCAGGCTTCTTGAGGAATGGTGTGTTTATAATAAATATCCCTATCAGCTTTATACCTCGTGGGTGCCGGAGGAGGAAATAGGTGCCTATGATTTGCTGCTGTTCGGAGATTATGAGCTGACGGCTAAGAACAGCGATATTCTATACTCCTATGCGAAGCTGGGCAAGACTATGATTTTTACAAAGCTTCCGGTTTATGATGAGATTGCTGGAGATTCGCGGTTTGCCGCCTTTTTTGGCATCAAAGAGGGAGTAGAGGGAGAAATGAAGGCGGACGGAATCAAGATATTTTCTGATTTCATGCTGAATAAGGAGAGAGTGTATAAAGAAGGTGATTACTTCGGGGAGGAGGATGACACTCAGATTGAAGTACCGTATTATTCACTGACGTCGGGTTATGAAGTGTATGCGGTAGGTGTCCTGGAGAACCAGAAGGAGCTTGGCATCGAGGATAAGGATTTGCCGCCTCTTCTTTGGAAGACTACCACTGAGAAGTCTTTCATTTTCTCGGTGAACAGCGATATCTTTGATGGAATGCCCCTGCTCGGTATCCTTACCGGCTTCATGGCACAGGAGGGAGACGTATTTCTTTATCCCATAGTAAATGCCCAGACGATTTCGGTGCTGAATTATCCGTATTTTTCCGGCGAAAACGATGAGACGATGCAGAAGTTATACAGCCGCAGCTCCGAGGCGGTAGCCAGAGATCTGCTTTGGTCTAACATTGTCCAGATATTGAAAAATTACGGCAGTTCCTATAGCTTTTTTGCTTCTTCGAAATTGGATTACGGGTCGGACGAAGTGGAACGCGCAGATTATCTTAATTTTTACCTGCGGGAGATAAGCAAGCTTCCGGGTGATATGGGATTGTCCTTCGGCCATGTGTCGGATACGGGCCTGAATGAGATACAAAAGGATAACCAGCAGTTTTTGGAGAAAAACCTGCCGGAATACGGCTTTACGGCTTTATACGCGGCGGACTTTAAGCCTGAGGAAATGACAGAGAATTCGAAATACGAGAATCTGAAGGATATAAGGCTGATTATGTCGGGATATGAGGAAGGGGATTCCCTGATAGATTTTCTGGACGGCGGCATTCTCTCTGTGAAATTCAATCTGGATGGTTACCAGCATGAGACAATGGACGACCTGCGCATGATTTGTGTAGAAAATGCTCTGGGAATGTGTAACATGGAGGTGGATATCGGACGGGTATTTTATCCTGAAAGCGACGAGGACGAATGGAACAATCTAAGCCTGAAATGGTCCAGGGGCGATACGTATTTCAAGGATTTTTCCAAGCTGGATACGGTATCCTTGTATGAGATGGAAAAGCGTATCAGACGCTTTATGGCGCTTGATTATGTTTATGAGCGGGACGAAGAGGGCATAATGGTTCGGATGAAGAATTTCGAAGAAGAGGCTTACTTCGTGCTCTGTACCTATAATAACAGCGTGCAATCTGCAGAGAATGCCGATGTGGAGCAACTTTCCGATACGGCTTACCTGATAAGGGCTTTGGCTCCGGAGATAAGGATTCGTTTATCGGAGGAAAATGTCCTGGAAAAGCCGGAAAATAACAGGACGGTTCCCAGTAACCCGCAGTAAGACTGGCAGGAGGATTGGATATGATTGTATGCATGATAGCGGAGGGGTGTTATCCTTATGTTGTCGGCGGTGTATCCAGTTGGATACACAGCATCATTCGGTTGTTTCCGAATATAGAATTTAAATTGATTACAATAGTTGCCGACCGTAGTGTAAGCGGCAAATTCGCCTATAAGCTTCCGGATAATCTGACGGAGATTCACGAGGTGTATCTTCAGGACGTGGACTGGATAGGACATCATAAGGCGGGGAAGAAACGGCTTCATCTAAGCGATGAGGAGGCCGAGGCTCTGCGCAGCCTGGTAATCGGCGAGGATGTAGACTGGATGAGAGTGTTTTCTATGTTTAATAAGAGGAAAATCTCCATTAACCATATATTGATGAGTCCGGAATTTCTTGAGATTACGAAAGAATATTATTCCATGAAATTCTCAGACATAACCTTTTCGGACTTTCTATGGACGCTGCGCTCTATCTATCTGCCGCTTTTTTTCGCATTAAAATGTAAGCCGCCCAAGGCTGACATTTATCATTGCGTGGCTACGGGCTATGCCGGAATCATCGGCAGCAAGGCGTTCTCCATGTATCCTGATTCTAAGCTGCTCATCAGCGAACACGGTATTTATACGAGGGAGAGGGAAGAGGAGATTATTAAGGCAAAATGGGTACAGGGAGTGTACAAGACTATTTGGATCGAGCAGTTTCGCAAGATGTCCAAATGTGCTTATCACTATGCGGATTTGGTGACCGCACTTTTCGAGCATGCGCGCACTTTGCAGATAGAGCTGGGATGTCCTGCAGGCAAGGCTATCGTGACGCCTAACGGCATCGATGCGGAGCGGTTTGCGGCAGTTTCGGGGAAGGATCCGGAGGATCCTTATATCAATGTGGGTGCGATTCTTCGTGTGACACCAATTAAGGATGTAAAGACGATGATTAATGCGTTTTATTACGCACACGAGAAAGAACCCCGGCTGAAGCTTTGGATTATGGGACCTGACGATGAGAATCCTGAATACGCACAGGACTGCAAAGATCTGGTAAAGGCTTTGCAGGCGGAAAACATTGAATTTACAGGAAGTATTCAGACGACGGATTATATCGGACGGATGGATATGACGATTCTTACCAGCATCAGCGAAGGCCAGCCGCTTACGATTCTTGAGGGTTTTGCGGCGAAGAAACCTTGCATCGCCACTAACGTAGGTAACTGCTACGGCTTAGTTTACGGAGAAGACGATTCTTTCGGTGAGGCAGGTATTGTTGTGCCCGTTATGAATATTTCCGAAATTACCCGTGCGATCTTAAGGCTGGCCGAACATCCCGAGATGGCTCGCCGGATGGGAGAGAATGGATATAACCGTCTGATGAACAAATATAAAAGTGTCTATATGGAGGAAGCATACCGTAAGATATACCGAACGCTTGGTTCGGCGGAATATACGGAAGAGATCTTCGTACCTCACCCATAGCGGGGAGCTTCATAGGTTACAACGGAAAGGGAGGCATAGCATATGGCCGGTCTTGGCATTCAGTTAAATAAAATATTCGATAAACGGTCGGTAGCCGCCGCCCTTTACGGGATAGGCTTTAGCTTTGTATACACGATTGCACCTATGCTGGTGGTCATCGGTTGTCTGTTTGCGATGTATAAGGTGCTGGGATTCGATACGGTAGGGTATCTGGAAAGAGAGACGTTTTCCAGCAGCATTCTCTATATATTCATCTTTTCCCTTCTGACCTCCGCCCCTTTTAACTCTGTGCTGTCGAAATTCCAGACGGATAAGATATATGAGCAGAGATATGAGGATATCAGACCTTGTATTTATGTGGGAACGATTACAAACCTGACCTTTTCCTCCATGGTGGCGATTCCGTTCTATATTTATGAAACCATAGTGGGCGGCGTTCCGGTATATTATGTGTTTACTACTTATATGGGATTTCTTGGGTTGTCACTGACCTTTTCCACGATGGTGTATAACTCGATTTTAAAGCAGTATAAGAAAATATCCTTATACTTTATATGCTGCATGGGGGTAAGTTTTATTCTGTCCGCGATTTTCCGTTTTGGACTTGGATTTTCTATTACGTATAGTATGCTGCTTTCGCTGACTATTGGCTTTCTGCTCATTGCATCCCTGGAGCTTGCCAATGTGCTGCAATACTTTCCGGCCAATAGCCGAAACTATAAAGCTGTGCTTCATTATTACAGAATATACTGGAAACTGATCGTTTCTAATTTTCTTTATACTCTGGGGTTGTTCATTCATAATTTCGTATTCTGGACCCAGCCGTGGCACATGGTCGTCCGTAATACCTACGTAAGCAATCAGCCTTATGATATGGCATCCTGTCTGGCCATGTTCACCAATATTTCTGCCAGTGTGCTGTTCATCTCCAGAGTGGAAATGCATTTCCACGAGAGATATAAGGATTATACGGAGGCCGTTATCGGCGGCAAACTGGATAGTATCGAGAAGGCGAAGAAGCGGATGTTTAGAGGGCTTTCCTCGCAGCTTCTCTCCCTTGTGCATATTCAGTTCATCGTGTCAGTCATTGTCTATCTGGTTGCAATCGTGGTACTTCCCTTTATGGGATTCTCGGGGATGGTTATGGAGATATATCCTCAGCTTGCCGTGGGATATTTCATTTCCTATCTGATGTATTCAGAGCTTTTGTTCCTGTATTACTTCGATGATCTGACAGGAGCAATGATAAACGGCATTATATTTGCGGGAGTAGCGCTTATAGGCTCTATATTTTCCGCAAGGCTGCCTGCTATCTGGTATGGGGCGGGATTTACGGCGGCGGCGTTTGCAGCGTTTACCTTTTCCTATTTCAGGCTCCGCTCCGTGGAGAAAAACCTGGATAATCACATCTTCTGCCGGGGAACAGTGCTGAAGCAAGTGAATTCGGATATGCCGGAGGCGGATGTTTATAATATATATAGAGGGAAAACGGATTTGAAAAAATCAAAGGTACGATGACAAGGAGGGCACATATGTCTATTACACTTCGAATTTTTGTATGTTTTACGGGTATTGTTTTGATTTATATGGCGCGAAAGGCCAGTATCGTTCGTAAGATGACGGAGAAACAGAGTTTGTTCTGGATTATCGGGGGATTTATCATCATTTTATTTGGACTGATTCCCCAGTTGGTTTATTTTATTTCGGATTTGTTTTCGGTAGAATATCCGCCTTCTATTATATTCGCACTGGCTATCGTTCTGGCGGCCTATGGAATATTCAATTGTTATAATTCAATAGCGGAGCTGTCCTCCCGGGTGCAGGAGCTGGCGATGCAGGTTTCCCTGCTGAATGAGGAAAATAGTCACTTGAAGGTACTGATAGAAAGGGATGGGGAGCTGGTGCAGCTGCAAGGAGTTATCAAAGAGCATGCAGATATGGAGGAGCCAACGATTTCTGAGGAACCGGTGGATTCCATTATGGAGCAAACAAAATGAAAAAGCGCATATTGTTTATTATCAACACAATGGGCCGGGCCGGAGCGGAGACTGCTTTGATTGAGCTTCTTAAAAAGCTCGATTCTTTGAAAAAGTATGAGCTTTTTCTCTACACTGTCATTCCCTGCGGTGAACTGTTCGACAAGGTACCTGAGGATGTTCGCATTTTGAATAAGCGGATAGGAAACGGTTCTGTTCTTTCTTTCAAAGGTCATGCGCATGCTGCTGCAAGCGTGCTGTGTTCGTTTTTCTATAAACTTACCGGTTTTCGTTTGCTTCCCGATATGCTTCGCAATATCCGAATGCAGAAAAAGGAAGGAAGAAAACTGCAATATGACAAGCTTTTTTGGCGGCTGTTAGCCGAGGGGCGTCCCATGATAGCAGGCGATTACGATTTGGCGGTGGCCTACATAGAAGGAGCGTCGGCCTATTGTCTTGCAGATAGGGTAAATGCGAAACACAAAGCTGCCTTTATCCACATCGATTATGAAAAAGCTGGCTATACTTTAGATATGGATATGGACTGCTATAAGAAGGCGGAAAAAATCTTTGTCGTTTCCGAAGAGGTAGGCGAGAAGTTTTGTAAGGTCTATCCTCAGTACCGGAATAAGATTCGGCTGTTTCGCAATCTTCTGGATATCCGGGGGATTAGGAAAAAGGCGCAGGAGAATGAGGGATTTACGGATGAATTTCAGGGAATCCGCCTTGTCACCGTAGGACGGCTTCATTACCAGAAGGGCTATGATATTGCAATAGAAGCGTTAGCCAAACTGCGGGCGCAGGGCTGTGACGCTCGCTGGTATGTGATAGGAGAGGGTATGGAGAGAAAGGCCTTGGAGCAGTTGATCCGTAAGTTCAAGCTGGAAGATTTTTTTTTCCTCCTTGGAGTAAGGGAGAATCCCTATCCTTATATAAAGCAGGCGGATATTTATGTCCATGCTACCCGTTATGAAGGAAAGAGCATTGCCATAGAGGAAGCGCAGATTTTGGGAAAGGCCATTGTTGCGTCGGACTGTACCGGCAACAGAGAGCAAATCAAGAACGGTTACGACGGTATGCTTCTGCCTTTGGATGCGGATAAGCTGGCGAGAGGACTGAAAACTGTGATTGACGATTCGGCGCTTAGAATAAGCTATGAACAGCATGTACTTGAGAAAAAACTGGAATTCCCCGAGGATTTGGAAGAACTGCTTTCTATGCTTGAGGAAAAATGAGGGAGACAGTTAAGCTGTATGGCGAAGCTGTAACGAAGGAGGATTTCTTTATGAATAACGTATTGATTATTGTTCCCGCATTTAACGAGGAAGAGAATATGACGGCTCTGTTCGACCAGCTTTGTAAGCCGGAGATACGCAGCTTCGCGGATATTCTTGTGATCAACGATGCATCCAAGGATATGACGGGGAATATCGCAAAGTCGTACCGTGTATCCCTGGTTACCCACGTATTTAATCTGGGATACGGCTCGGCGCTTCAGGTAGGATATAAATATGCGGTGCGCCGGGGCTATGAATATGTCATCCAGCTGGATGCGGACGGACAACACAATATTTCAAATATCTCCCATATCTATCAATGCCTGACTACGCCGAATGAAAACGGAAGCCTGCCGGATATTGTCATAGGCTCGCGGTTTGTGGAAGGAAGCGAATCCTTTCATATTTCCGGTATAAAGAGATTGTCCATCAATATGTTTTCATGGTTGATTAAAAAGATGACCGGCAAGAAGATTACGGACCCCACCTCCGGGTTACAGGGATTAAATAGAAAAGCTTTCACTTATTATTCTATTTACGGCAACTTTGATTATTTTTATCCAGATGCAAATATGATAATACAGATGCTTTTGTTGGGATACAAAGTGGAAGAGACTACCGCCGTCATGCACGAGAGGACGGCAGGAGTGAGTATGCACACCGGACTTTTGAAGCAGTTGACCTATATGATGATCATGCCTCTTAGCATCTGGACGGTTTCCATTCGTGTAAGAAGAGGATTACAGAAGTAAATGATGCAGAAGGGAATTCTTTTATGGAATATAAGGGTAGGATTACAAAATTGAAATGGATTCCGCTTCCCCGAACGGAAAAGGCGGAGGCTTTATACAATCCATATTGCGGATTTTATTCCATCTACCGTTTTTTTGCTGACAGTAGGACGGAGGCCGTAGAGGGAGTGCCTATTGAAGAGGTGCGGGCGGAGCCCTCGAAACAGCTTTGCCTTGTGGAAATCAATCTTCTGCCTTTTAACGAGACGGAGTTGCCGGAAGAAGCTTTGGAAATTGTACGCATGATCTTTGAACGTTTTATTGAGCTGAAAAAGCAAATGGTGGTACGCTTTTTATATGATTGGGAAGGAAAGGGGATATTGAGCGAGCCGAAGGATATTGCCGTTATTATGAACCATATGAGCCAGCTCGAGCCGCTGCTGAAGGAATATACGAAGCATATTTACATCCTTCAGGGCCTTTTTATCGGAAGCTGGGGGGAGATGCATAATTCCCGTTACTTAAGCGAGCGGCACATCGCCAGATTAGCCAGACATCTGTACGAATGCTCTGGAGAAAATACCCAGATTGCACTGAGGTGCCCGAACTTTTGGCGAATGCTTTTCAAGACCTGCCGGCCATTAGAAAGGGCTGTTGCTTTCACGGATATTCAGAAGGCGCGGTTTTCCTTATTTAATGACGGCATCATGGCTTCTGACACGGATTTTGGAACCTATGGAAATGTGGGTATGAAGGATTCCAAATCCTACAGCGAAAAGTGGACACGAAAGGATGAGCTGGAATTCCAGAACCAGTTGTGCCGATACGTCGCCAACGGAGGAGAGGTAATTAACGAATGCCCGGGTAACGACGCAGGTCCTGCGCTGGAGGTGCTTAGAAAGATGAGGATCTCCTATCTTCACAGCGATTATGACGAGAAAGTACTGAATAAATGGAAGGCTTCCAAGTCAGGTGTAAACGAGACGCTATGGAAGGAGAAGACGGCTTTCGAATACATAGAAGCTCATTTGGGATACCGGTTTACGGTAGAAGAAGCGTCCCTGTCCATTGCTCCGGATAAAAGCGGAAGATTTAAGGCCTCTGTTAAGATAGTCAACCGGGGCTTCGCGCCCTGTTACCATAAATATGAGGTGAAGTTTGTAATTCGCGACGCTTCGTTTTCTGAGATATACGAATACGGGGTGGATACGGACACCCGTATGTGGATGCCGGAAGAGCCGGTGGAACTGGAAGCGTTGATTTCTACGGAGCAATTTGGCTTAAGCAGTTATATTTTATGTATAGGAATTTATGACCCGCAGGCGGACAGTCCGATTCAGCTGGCTGATACCTTCTCGTCGGCGGATCATATGGGAAATTATAATCTTGGCAATTTTACGGTGATTTCTTAGGGTGCGCAGTTTTTGTGTAAGAGTAAAGGAAAAGTTATGTCGGATTTATTATTGAATGTTATCTTAATTGCAAGAAGAAATACTTCGTTAAGCTTTGTCCGGGCTTTGCAAAGTGTTCTCTGCCAGACCTATGCTCCCATTAAGGTGCTGGTGGTGGATGCCAATGAGCCCGATAGCTTATACAGTCTGGGGATGCAGGAAGATTTGATCGATTTTCCGGAGGTAGAGTATGTGAGGCTGGACCCCTCTCTTTCGATTGCAGCTATCCGTAATCAGATGCTTGGGAATGCGGAGGGAGAGTATATCGCATACTTGAGCAGCAATGATATATGGCGGTTGGATAAAGCTGCATTACAGATCGGCGGGCTGGAAGATTCGCCGGAGGCAGCGGCGTCTTGCAGCGGTGGAATACTCATGGACGAGCGGGGATCGGAGTTGGAAGTAGAGCCTTTGATGGAACACCCGGAGGAGGATTCCTCTCTATGGCTGCTAGACAATCCGGCGAGGAGTCCGGGTCAGGTTATCTACAGAAGGGCGGCAGTGCTGGAAGAGGGCGGATTTGACGAACAGTTTGTCAACTTTTGCGACGGCGATATGCTGTTTCGGCTAAGCCGCAGAAAAAGGATTCTGTTTCCTGCCGATTCCTTGTGCGAATGCAGGATTACGTCTGACGACGAAGCCTATGACTGGAATGATTTTAAGGATGGACAGAAGATTCTGTATAAATATACGGAGATTTTCCTGGTGAATAAGCGCATGACACAGAATTTTTATGGGCGTATGCTCTTTCTTGCAAGAGTCAACTATATGTGGCTGAACTATTTCATCTATATTTATATGTACTTCATCAAGTCGCCGCTGCGTTCTGTCTGGATGCTTTTCAAGAAGGCTGCAAAAAGCGTTTATTATATGATGAAATGGAATAAGCGTGCCTTCCGGATGCTGGCCGGAAAGCTTCGTTTGAATCGGGATATACATATGATTCAAAACGGGAAGCTGGAAAAGGTAAAAGCGCTGAAGGCTCCCTGCGAGCCGGAGAAGGATGAACAAATACCACTTGAGTTTTCTTCTGCCCGTGAATATAATGAGAAGAAGTCTCTTCATTTTTGTTTTGACAAAAAGCTTAATAGTATTGTCATCCCGGAATATGTGACGGTAATTAAGAAAGGCATGTTCTATGGCTGTGATAATCTGATCAGCGTGGAAATACCTAATACAGTACTGGAAATTCAAGCCTACGCCTTTCATAAATGCAGGAACCTGCGCTATGTCACCTTCAAAGAAGGAAGCCGCCTCGGCAAAATCGGAGATTATGCTTTTGCGGGCTGCCGCCTGTTAAAAACGATGAGTCTGCCCTCCAATATCGTGCAAATCGGCAAATACGCTTTTGCCGAATGCTGTTCCTTAAGGCAGCTATCCTTTACCTACCTGCATCGCGGAGAGGAAAGGACGAATAATTTATATCCTACCGCGCTAGGCACGCTTCCCCGCTATATGTTTTTGGGTTGTACCGGTCTGCTGTCGGTGGAATTCGGTGTGAACAGCATATTGGAGACAATAGAAAACGGAGTCTTCCTGGGCTGCCGGAGACTGCAGAATGTGGTTCTGACCGGAGGGGTGAAATATATAGGAAGCTATGCCTTCGCATACTGCAAGGAGCTGGAGACAGTGGCGATTCCGCAGATCGATGCGCTGAAAGGCATAGGAAAGTGTGCTTTTATGCACTGCGAGACCTTGGATTATTTTCTGTTTCCTAACCAAATCGAGAGGATTCCTATGCGGACTTTTTACGGCTGCCGGAATTTAAAGCTCGTCAAGATTCCTAAGAAAGTGCTTTCCATTAACCATCAGGCTTTTGCGAAATGTAGCTCGCTTACCAATGCAATTATAATGTCAGGAGATACCTCTATCTCGCCTACGGCCTTCGACAGGCATACGCAGGTGCGGATTCCCGAAATCGAAGGGAACGAGGCTGCTTCTGCCGGCTAAAGGATGTTATCAATGGGTTCACAAGTGAAGAAAAATTATATATATAATGTAATATACAGGCTTTCCATCTGCATTCTGCCGTTGGTTGTCACTCCTTATGTGGCACGTGTGCTGGGAGCGGAGCAGGTGGGGCTTTATGCCTTTTCCAGTACGGTGGCCTGCTATTTTATTATGTTCGGCAAGATGGGGCTGGATAATTATGGAAACCGGAGTATTGCATCCTGCAGGGATGATATAGAGAAGAGAAGCAGAGTGTTTTGGGGAATCTATACCATGCAGGTGTTTACCTCCATTATTTCCATTCTCATTTTTATCCTTCTCATCGTGACTGTTTTTAAAGCGGATAGTGTTGTGTATTGGATGCAGCTTATGTATGTGGGATCCATACTCTTTGACGTCAGCTGGTTCTTTTACGGCATGGAGCGGTTTCGTATTACGATGATTCGGAGTTTGATTTCCAGAACGCTCATTATTGCAGGTGTTTTTATATTCGTGCATTCGGAAAAGGATTTGTGGGTCTATACCTGCGTGATGAGTGCCTGCTTTTTGCTGGAGCAGATCCAGCTCGTTCCGTTTTTATTCCGGCAGATAAAATGGGTGCGCCTGAAGAAGGAGGATATCGTCTGCCATATCGTACCGAACTTAAAGCTGTTCGTCCCCTTATTAGCCCTTAGCAGCTACCATTGGATGGACAAAATCATGCTGGGTGTTATGACGAAAAGTACGGCCATCGTAGCGTTTTATACTTATGCAGAGAATATCATCAATCTGCCGAAGGGGATAATGTCCGCGCTGGATACTGTAATGCTTCCGAGAATTTCCAATCTGGTGGCGAACGAGCGGATCGAGGAGGGTCTACGGAAGATGAGGAATGCCATCCGGTTTAACAGCTTCGTGAGCTGTGCGCTGTGCTTCGGAATCGCCGGAGTCTCCCCGGTATTCATTCCGTGGTTTTTCGGAGAAGAGTATGTGCCGGCAATCGTGCTGACGATGGAGCTTGCGATGGTCATGATACCGATGAGTCTGGCCGAGATGGTGCAGACCCAATATTTGATTCCGTTCAAGCGGGAAAATATTTATATCCGTTCGGTAACGCTGGGAGCGGTTACAGATATCGTTCTCAACCTGCTGCTGATTCCGCCTTACGGTGCTTCCGGCGCGGTGATTGGAACCTTATGTGCAGAGATATTGGTCTGTGTTTACCAGATGCACTATATTAAGGATGTCTATCGACTCAGCCAGCTCATTAAGATGCTTTTGCCATTTATGGTCTGCGGAGGAGCCGAGTTTGCGGTGACTTATTCCATGTGCGGATTGAATATAAATCCGTTTTTGCTGCTTCCCATGCAGATTCTTGCGGGAGGTGCGGTATATCTGCTCGGCTGCGGAATCTACGTGATATTTATAAGCAGGGAGTACCGGAATGTGAGGGATATTATTAAAGGAGGGGATGCGGAAGGTGATAGTCGATACTAATGCCTATATATTGTCTATGATACTCGTTTTGCTAAGCTGTGCGGTCAGAGATTTTCTGATTCCGCTTTTCGTATGGAGAAATCATCTTAAGAACAAAAGCTATGCATACCGTTTCTGGTTCTGTGTGATTACGCAAGCCAGCCTTCAGATCAATCTCGTACTTCTTCTTGGCTTTTTGGATATATGCAACAGGGGAACGGTAATCGGCTGCAATATTGTCATTTATCTTCTGATTCTCTGGAACTTTTCCGACAAAAAGTTTTTTCGACGCATTAAGGAATGGTCTGACTCTTTCTGGGAGGCATATAGAAATAACAGACTGCTCATCTACCTTCTGCATGAGATCGCGGGATGGTGGAAGAAACTTATAAGAATGATAGGCGGCTGGATGGTTTGGCGCTATATGCTGAGGCACTGGCTGGAAACTCTTCTTATGGCAGGATTGATCGTATATAATATATGGTTCCTGACGCACAATGTTATGCTTTATCATTGCTATCAATTCTCCGATATACCGGTACATCAGTCTTGGATTTACGAGCTGGAGCAGGGGAACTTGTTTTCTGATGGAATATATCCTTTCGGAATGCATGCCATGACATACATCATACGCGTGCTGTTTGGACTGAATCTGCGCGAAATACTGCTCTACGCAGGAGCCTACCAGACGGTTCTGCTCTTCGTCGGGCTGTTTCTTCTGGCGAAAGAAATCTTCCATGGGAAATACACGCCGGTTACGGTAGTTGTGATTATCAGCTTTATGCTGAATCAAGGCCGTTATGCTGCTTCTCTTCCGCAGGAGGCGGGGATGTATGCGGTAGTAGGGATCGCTTATTTCATGATCAGGTATTTGCACGAGGATAGGAAGAAGTTCGTAATTGAAGGGGATTCCCGCCTTCGCAGAATATTCCGTGCAGGTTCCTATATTAATCGAAGGTATATCCGGTCGGAGGAGATTCTCCTAATGCTCTGCGTAGGTTTGGTCATCGCATACCATTTTTACACGGCGATTGCGGCGATTTTCCTCGTGGCGGCGATAGGCATCGGCTATATTCCCAGGATATTTAAAAAGCAATATTTTATTCCCTTATTATTTTGCGGCATTATGGGGGCGTTCATCGCGGTTCTTCCCATGGGAGCTTGTCTGGCGAAGGGAATCCCGTTTCAGGAATCCATGGCCTGGGCTACCAGTGTTATGACCGGAGAGGAATGGGTGGGAAGCGACCCTGATTACCAGTCGGAGCTGGCGGAAGCATTGGATAGGGATGACATAGGCGGTTCCCTGGATACTGATGAGGAGGCGGAGGAGGAAATAGAAAAGGTCAGGGTAGATTATTCTGTCATGACACCGGTAGAAATTCTCCGGTTTTATTTCAATGCGCTGATCAACTTCGGTATTCTTGCAATGTTCGGGTATGATGCGATTCGGCTTATGTTTATTTGTATGCTCTTTGGTGCTGTCTGTGCGGTACTCTTAATGCTGTATGGCAGGACGAGATGTTATGGGCACGATTATATGGCGATGATCATTAACATGATTATCCTCTGTACATTGGGAGCGGCACAGCAGTTAGGGCTGATGGAACTGATCGCGGCGGCGAGAGCCTCTACCTTTGCCGAGCCCTTCATCGGCTTCATCTACATGCTGCCTGTGGATTTTGCATTCCGTGTTTTGGGGGGGTGGAAGAATAAGTATTACCGGGCCGTTTTAAATGCGCTTTCGGCAGCAGTCTGCATAGGGGCTGCTTATATGATCGTTACCTTAGGCTGGTACCATTCCTTCTTCGATGTCAATCAGGCGTATTATAACGAGTCGGAATACCTGCTTAGGAACATAAAGAAGTCCTATGAAAAGAATACCTTTACCATCGTATCGCCCACGGACGAATATTATGATGTGCTAGATTACGGCAGGCATACCCAGCTTTCGGAATTTATCAATATGGTAAATAAGAATCAGGAAGCCTTTACCTTTCCTACGGAATATGTTTTCTTCTTCATAGAAAAAAAGGTTTTACAGGACTATTTCTATGGACCGGTAAATGTAGATTTGAAATATGCGGCGATGGACTTCGTTTATTTCGCCAATACGCAGGATTATTATTTCGAAAGGGCGACGATAGAGTCCCAGGCATATTATTGGGCGCTGAAATTTAAACAGATGTATCCCCGAAACTTCAAGGTCTATTACGAAGATGATATTTATATCGCTTATATCATGAAACAGAATCCTTACAGTCCTTATGACCTGCAAGTAGATTATTTGGCGGATTATGAGAATGTGATAGAAGAGAATGGGTGGTAAATATGACAGATGAAAAAAAACTAAGCGTCGCATATGCGGCTGATGATAACTATGCAAAATATCTGGGCATTTCCATGCTGTCCTTATTTCGCTCGAACGAGGGCTTCGAGGAGATAGAAGTTTTTGTACTGGATTGCGGAATATTAGAGGAGAATAAGAATAAGCTCGAATCCATCGCAAGGCAGTATTGCAGAACGATTGGATTCATTTCCATGGAAAGGGCGGTGTCCAGTCTGGATCTGCACATGGGAGCCAGGAAAATATCCATCGCCTCCTATGCAAGGCTGTTTCTTGCGTCGATTCTGCCAAAGAGTTGTACGAGGGTGCTGTATTTAGATTGCGACACTATCGTGCGGGGTAAGATAGATGAACTTTGGAATGCTGACTTAGAGGGATATCTGGTGGCAGGTGTGAGGGATACGGTAGACAGCTTTTTCCTGAAAAAAATCGGGCTGGATAAGGAGGAATACTATGTGAATGCCGGAATCCTGCTGATCGATCTGGAGGGTTGGAGAAGCGAAGGACTGGAACAGCGGTTCACAGAGTTCATCCGGCAGTTTGACGGCAATGTGCCCCATCATGATCAGGGTACCATTAACGGTGTATGCAGAAAGCGAAAGCTGGCAGTGAAGCCTGGATTTAACGCGACCTCCAACATTTATTCCTTTTCTGCGAAGACGATACGCCGCATTTATTTCATGGAGAGTTTTTATTCTCAGGAAGAACTTGACGAGGCGAAGAGCAATCCGGCGATCCTTCATTTTACTACAGGCCTTGTAGGCAGGCCGTGGGAAGAGAACTGCACCCATCCGATGAAGGAGGAATATTTTAAAGCGGCAGCAATCTCTCCGTGGAAGGAGGATCCGCTTCTGCCGGATGGCAGAAAGCCCTCGGTAAAAGCGTTTTCTTGGTTTTACCGCCATATGCCGCTGGTTCTCTCGGAAGCGGCATACAGGTCTGTCTGCTGGCTGTCACATATTAGAGAATAAACATGAATATGTAATTATTAAATTTTTATAACATATTTTGCAAACCGATGACCAAAAAACGTATATATGTTATAATGTAAAAGCTCTGGAGGATGTATACATGTATGCCAATGGGGCAGAATAGATGAAGGAACGAACATAAAAACACGAACAGAAATATAGGAGGATGTTTAGGTATGATAAAAGCAGAAATATTAAAAAAAGAAATTTTGTCACAGTACAAAAGTGTGCGGCAATTTGCAATCGAGATGCAGATTCCTTATAGTACTTTAGTTACGGCTCTTGATAGAGGAATCGAAGGAATGGCATATGGAACAGTAATTAAGATGTGCGATAAGCTGAATCTTAATCCGGTAGATTTTTCCTCCCTTGAAAAAGGGGCGGTGCTCGGCGAGAAGATTCTGGAGAACCGTGTCATGCAGTATTATGTGAAGCTGAATAAGACGGGACGTAAGAAGGTTCTTGAACTAATGGAGGACTACGTACAATTAGAAAAATATCAGATGAAAGAGTAAAAAGGCTGCAGTTTGCCTATGAGGAAATTTCATGTATTACGATTACTTGGTAGTGGGTGCCGGTCTATTCGGGGCCGTATTTGCCTGCGAGATGAAAAAGCATGGAAAAACGTGTTTGGTCATCGATAAGAGGGAGCATATTGCGGGAAATATTTATACAGAAAAGGTGCTTGGAATTAACGTTCACAAATATGGAGCACATATTTTCCATACTTCCGATAAAAGAATATGGGATTATGTAAACCAGTATGCCCAATTTAACAGATTTGTGAATTCTCCGGTGGCGATATACAAGAATGAATTATATAACCTGCCGTTTAACATGAATACGTTCAGCAAGATGTGGGGGGTGCGGACCCCGGCGCAGGCTAAGGAGAAAATAGAATCCCAGATTGCCGGCCTGAATATCGGGCAGCCTTCGAATCTGGAGGAGCAAGCCTTATCCCTGGTAGGACGAGATGTGTATGAAAAGCTGATCAAAGGTTATACCGAGAAGCAATGGGGTAAGGACTGCAAGGATCTGCCGGCATTTATTATCAAAAGACTTCCTCTCAGATTTACCTTCGACAACAACTATTTTAATGATTTATATCAGGGAATTCCTGTGGGCGGATATACGTCGATTGTGGAAAAGCTTCTTGAGGGAATCGACGTGCGTACCGGTACGCAGTATAGGGCATTTTTGAAAGAAAATGAGCTGTCAAAGGCAGTTTCCTTCGGAAAGGTGCTTTATACCGGCATGATCGATGAGTATTATGATTATCGTCTGGGCACTTTGGAATACCGTTCCCTGTGTTTTGAAGAGGAGCTGCTTTCCGAATGCGATAATTATCAGGGAAATGCGGTAGTTAACTATACAGAGCGGGAAATTCCGTATACGAGGATCATCGAGCACAAGCATTTCGAGTTCGGTACTCAGCAAGGAACGGTCATTACGAGAGAGTATCCGGCTGAGTGGAAACCCCAGGACGAACCCTATTATCCGGTGAACGATGCGAGAAACGACGAGTTGTTCAAACAATATGAAGAGCTGGCGCATCAGGAGGAAAACGTATTGTTCGGCGGCCGCCTGGGACAGTATAAGTATTATGATATGGATAAGGTAATTGCTCAGGCTCTCGCTATGGCGGAGGAACAACTGTGAAGCAGAAGGGTCTGAATGTGGAATTAGAAATAAAGTTAAAAAGGATAATTATCGGAAGAAACGCTCCGGTAATTATTTTTTTTGAACATAAGAACAATGTACTGTTATTGCTTTCGCAGGGGCTGCGTGGACTGCCCTTGTATCAGAATAGGGAGTGTCGTATAGCTTTGTACAAATAAAGAAGGGTTTTTTAATTTTCTCAGCATAATGTCTCCCGCTTGTATTCCCATGTCGTAAACGTTAATATCAATGACGGTAGGCTTGGGAAAGATAATGTTGGAATAAGGATAAACGTCAAAAAGAAGCAGCGCAATTTCATCGGGTATTTTTAACGATAGGTTTTCTATGGCTTTTACAACGCCGAGAGCAATCGTATTATTTTCACAGACTATCGCACGGGGAGGGCGGCGGTCTGTCAGCATGGAATAGGCGGCTTCATAGCTTTCGGTTATGGAGGAGTCGGTATATCCTATATGAGAAGCGGGGATATAATATCCGTAATCATACATGCCTCCCACGAATCCCTTTAGCCGCTGCGTGGATATGTAGTCGGTCTTTTTCCCGCCGATAAAAGCCACGCTGCTGTATTCGCATAAAAGCATATGCCTTGCCGCAAACTGACCAGCCAGAGCATGGTTGGGATCTATCCAGCAAAGGTTGCTTTCGAATCCGGGATGACCAATAATAATATGTGGGTAATCCTGTTCTGTAATTAGCTTGGAAAGGTCTTTCGTTACGGCGGAACCGTGAATAATCAAACCGTCGGAATATTTCCCGTCAATGACATTGTGCACGCTTTCGCCGGGGAAAGCCTCGTCGGAGGTATCTACAAGCGTTAAGGTATAGCCATGCTTTGTCAGTTCCTTATGCACGCCGCACATAATATCGAACATATGGGGATTGCGGTACGCTTCATCCTTGCCGAGGGATGTAAGATATACAATATTTCTGGTGGATTTTCTGGCAAAGCTGACAGCACGTGCATTGGGAGTATAGTTTAATTTTATAATGGCAGCATTAACACGGGCGGTTGTATCGGATGAAATCGTGGTCCAATGGTTTAATACCTTGGAGACGGTGGAGGTAGAAACTCCCGCTTCTTTCGCAACATCATGGATAGTGACAGGCATATGAAAGGTGCTCCTTAAAATTATTTACAAATTTAATGTTATAGTATAGCGTTTTCCTAACAAAGTCAAACAAATCATACAAAAGACTATTGTGAATAAGAGAAGAAAATGGTAGAAATAACTTAAACAATTGTTGGAATACATAGTAAACAAAAAATCTTTAGGAAAATTTTCCAAGAAATAAAGAGATATAAGAAGGGAGAAACAAGAATGAAGAAGAAAATTAGTTTGATGTTATGCGGACTGCTTGCTGCGGGAGCGTTATTCGGTTGTGGGAACTCAGCGCAAACAAGCAGCGCAGCGGTTGATAATGAGGCAACTAAGGAAGAGGAAAGTACACAGGGGGTAGAGACGAGCAATTCGGGAGAGCCGGTGGAAATCAGGATATGGCATGACAACGACGAAGCAATTATGAAGACAATCGAAACCAGAGTGAATGACATGCTGGCAGATAAGCTGATTACCGTTAGCTTCGAGAAAAAGAGCGGAATCACAGATCAGCTTAAGTTGTATGGGAACGATGCGGTAAACGGCCCTGATATGTATTTCTTTGCCCATGATCCTCTGGGAACTTTTGTGGAGATGGGTGTTCTTGCACCGATCAAGGATATAACGGATGAAGATTTAACGAAGGATCTGCTGCCTATGTCGGTAGAAGCGGGTACCTATAAAGGGGAACAGTATTTTATGCCTGTTTACTTTGAGACCTTGCTGTTTTTATACAATAAGGAACTTTGGAATGGCGAAGTGCCGGATTCTACAGAGGAGCTCTATGAGTATATGAGTGCGAATACAGATGCAGCAGCTGGAACTTATGCGTTGGTCAATCAACATTCCGGTGCGTACAATGTAGCGCCTTTTATTAACGGATTTGGAGGCTGCATTATAGATAAAGACGGGAATCCGGGATTAAATAAGCAGGAAACAAAGGATGCGATCGAATATAACAAAAAGTTTGCCGCTTTGCAGGCTGACGGAGATTATAATACGGTAACGACATTATTTAATGAGAAGAAGGCGGCGGCAATTATCGGAGGCCCTTGGCTTATCTCGGGAATCAAGGATGCGGGGATAGATTTGGGAATCAAAGCGCTTTCCGATTTCACCCTGCCTAACGGAAAGACTTTGGCACCCTATTCCGGTGTACAGGGAATCAGTGTGCTGAAATATGCGGCAGAGGGTAAAAAAGAAGCAGTAGCAGAGGTCTTGAAAGCGATATCCGCGCCGGAGGTAGGAATTGATCTTGCGAATATTTCTAATTGTGCGCCCGTAAACATTACGGCATACGAGAATGAAGATGTTGCAGGCAATGAAATGATTATGGCCATGAAGGCAACTGCGGAAATGGCACAGCCGATGCCGAATATCCCGCAAATGAACGCAATGTGGGCACCGACAGAAGGCTTGCTTACGGCTGTTAACAAATCCGGAGAGGATGTAAATGAGGCAGCGGAAGAATACCAGAAGCAGGCAGAAACGGCAATTGCAGATATGCAATAGCAATGCGACAGAAAAAGAGACAGAGGATTGCTATGAAGCCGCAAGCTGAATAGTAACAACAGAGGCGAAAATATGAGAAGAAGTAATAAAATGTTACCCTGGATTTACACTTTGCCGGCACTTATATTGGTAGGAATAATAGTTGTATTTCCTATTATTTATACTGGCTACATTTCACTTACCAATATGAATCTGTACCATTGGCTTGATTTTGAGGTCATAGGTTTTTCTAATTATGGAAGGGCCTTGCTAAAGCTGGATTCCGGTTTTTTAAATGCTTTGCTTACAACGATTATATGGACTGTGGTAAATATAGTTCTTCAAGTGGTGCTCGCTTATCTTATTGCATTGGCGCTTAACGCGGAGGGACTTAAGCTCGGACGTCTGTATAAAACGTTTCTCATGTTTCCGTGGGCGATGCCGGCATATGTTTCGATCCTTTTATGGCGAGTAGGAATATATAATACGGAGTTTGGCTTGCTTAATAAGGTTCTTACAGCCGTAGGATTGGAAAAAGTAAACTTTTTATCAACTAATATGCCGGCATTTTTGTCCTGTCTTGCCCTGAATCTATGGATGGCCCTGCCCTTCATGATTATGATTATAGACGGCGCCCTGCAAAGTATAGACAAGAGCTATTACGAAAGTGCTCAGCTTGACGGTGCGGGATTTATAGCAAAGAACATTTACATCACGGTTCCGGCGCTTAAGGGTATTATTGCTCCGGCAGTTATTATGACAACATTTACGACCTTTAAGCAGTTTGATATTATTTACCTTTTAACGATGCAAAAGGGAGCATTGTCGGGGGCTTCGCTGCAGACGGTTATTACATATGCTCATCAAAATGCGTTTGTATCGAATAACTACGGCTTGTCTTCTGCGGTTTCAATTATTATTTTTGTGCTTATTATAGGATTTTCACTGGGAACGAATAAAGGACTGAAAGAGGAAGATTAAAGGAGTATAGTTATGAAAAAAATAAGCTCAAAAAAAATGAGAATGAAATTAAAGTTAATAGCGTTGAATATCATATTGATTTTACTATGCTTTTTAGGGCTGATACCCATTTTATATGCACTTTCCTTATCCTTAAGCGGCGGCGGCGGTGCCTTATCGGCTGAACTTTCTCTGCTGCCGGAGAAGCTGACTCTGGAAAATTACAGAAAGATTATTGTGGAAGAACCCTTTTTTACATGGCTTTCCAATTCGGTAATATTAAGCGTGGCTACCATGAGAATAGCCATAGGCTTTGCTGTAGTTGCTTCCTATGCCTTTTCAAGGTTTAAATTTAAGGGGAGAAACGGTATTCTTAAGCTTTTACTTGTGCTGAATGCTTTTCCGCAGATACTTTCCATGTTTGCCATATTCAGGCTGTTTAAAACAATGGAAATGCTGGATTCGAAAATAGGGCTTGTTGTTATCTATGCGGGAAGTATGTGTATATTCAGCATTTGGAACATGAAAGGGTACTTTGATACGATTCCGATAGAAATAGAGGAAGCATCGAGAATTGATGGGGCGGGAGATTTTCAGCTGCTATGGAAAATAGTCTTACCTCTTGCCATGCCTGCAGTGGTTGTGACTGCAGTTATGGTGCTTATATCTGTATGGAATGAATATTTATTTGCAACAACTTTTATGATGAATGAAAAAAGCTATACACTGGCAGGAGGACTGTATCAATTGCAGTCGAATGATTACGGCAGGAGCTGGCCGTTATTTTCGGCAGCCGCTATTATGGTATCGATGCCGATTCTGATCGTATTTTTCTGCATTCAGAAATACATGGTATCGGGGCTGACGGCCGGTGGAGTAAAGGGTTGAAAGAATTTCCTCTTTCAACCTATGAGAGGAGAACTATACAAACATGAACAAAAGCGCAATTTTACATATACCGCTTTCCCAATATGCATTTGCTTCCGGAGAATTCGAGCTGACGATCAGGATACGCACAGGAAAGCAGGATCTGACGAAATGTACACTCTATTATGCAGACAGGGCGTGCGGAAGTGTACCGATAGAATTCCAAAGTGTACTGATGGAAACGGTGTATTCGGATGAACTGTTTGATTATTATGAATGCGTGGTTAAAAGCCCGTATAGCAGAGTATGCTATTTTTTCAAATTGGAAAAGGACGAGGAATGGATATATTATTATGGCGATGAATTCAGGGAAGAAATGGCGGACATAAAGCTCGACGGATTTATGATAGATGGGAGAAGCGAATATTACCAGTATCCTTTTTTGCTTAAATCGGAAATCTATAAAGAGCCCGAATGGTTTAAAAATGCCTTAGTCTATAATATTTTTCCGGACAGCTTCGCGACGGGAAAGGGCTATATAGAAAAGATGCCAAAAGAAATAGAGGCGTCTGACAAGAAGAAATGCAAGTCCAGACTAGGTGGAACTCTTAGAGGAATCATGGAAAATCTGGATTATATTAAGGAACTGGGTTTTGACTGTTTGTATTTGAATCCGATTTTTGTGGCGGGAGAATGTCACAAATATGATATCAGAGACTACTGTCAGATCGATCCCTGTTTTGGAACGAATGAGGAGTTTCGAGAGCTGGTAGAGAAAATACATGAACGTAACATGTATATTGTTATCGACGGAGTATTTAATCATTGCAGCTGGGATTTCTTTGCGTTTGAGGATGTTGTTGAAAAAGGAAAGAAATCCCGCTATTGGGACTGGTTTTACCGTCTGGAAGAACCGGTTGTCCGACCGAAGGATGAGACGACGATTCCGGGTTATGCCAGTTTTACCTATGAAAGGAAGATGCCCAAATTAAATACTGCAAATACTGAAGTGCAGGAGTACTTCTGCAATGTTTGCAGTTATTGGCTGAAGGAATACCGGGTAGACGGATGGCGGTTGGATGTGGCCAATGAAGTGGACAAGAATTTTTGGCGCAGATTCCGCAAAACGGCAAAGGAGATAAATAAAGATGCGGTTTTCATTGGGGAGGTATGGGAGAATTCCGAAGTCTGGCTCAGGGGAGATATGTTCGATTCTACTATGAACTATGATTTCAGGAGGCATTGCAGAGACTTTTTTGCATTGGGCAACATAGATAAAGACACATTTGCCGGACAAATAACATCTATGTATCTCCGTTATTCGAAGGAGGTTGCCGAAGGACAGCTCAATATTTTAGACAGTCATGATGTTCCCCGTTTCCTGTCCTTGTGCGGAGGAAATATGAAGCGATGGAAAATGGCGGTCTGCTTCCTGATGATGATGCCCGGAGTACCATGCATTTTTTACGGAGATGAAAGAGGCATAGAGGGAGTAGCCGAGAATGAATACAGGAAGGCTATGCCCTGGGAATATGAGGAGGACCGGACGGGAGAGGACTCTCCTGAGAATATTATCAAAGAATTGGCAGATTTCAGGAAGAAATACATAAAACCGGGGGATGGATTTCAGATTCATACAACCGGGGAAAAGCTGATACTGAATAGGGGCGAAAAAATAGAAGCCATCTTTGATATGGAGAAAGAGACATGTGAATGGAGTTATAAATAAAAGAATAAAAAATAAGTAAAAACGGAAAAAGCATATACTGGGCGATGTGAGACCGAGTGTATGCTTTTTTGTCTCTGTTTATTAAGTTTTCAATTTATTGAATAAAAAAGCTCTTGAAAAAATGAAAAATGGTGCTATAATATTCCTAAATACTTTGAATATCAAAATATTATAAAATCAAATTAAAAGAGATCCAATGAAATTAGATGAAAAAGGAGTATTATACGATGGGCAACAGAAGTTGGGACGAAGCGATAAAGGATTTGGAGGTACGCCGCGAGAAGGCTGCGCTTGGCGGCGGTACTGCTAAAATCGAAAAACAGCACCAAAGCGGCAAGCTCACGGCGAGAGAAAGAATAGAAATACTTTTGGATAGAGGCACCTTTGTGGAAGTGGATGGTTTTGTAGAATCCAGAATCGATGATTTCGATCTGGATAAACGGCGGGTGCCGGGGGATGGTGTAGTGACGGGCTATGGAGAAATCGGCGGGCGGCTGGTATTTGTGGCGAGCGAGGACTTCACGGTGATCGGAGGAACATTAGGAGAGTACCATTCCTATAAGATCTGCCACATACAGGATATGGCAATGCAGATGAAGGCCCCGATTATCTGTATCAATGACAGCGGCGGAGCGAGGATCGAGGAGGGGATTTCATCACTCAGCGGATACAGCGGCATATTTTTGCGCCATACGAAGGCTTCCGGAGTGATTCCTCAGATTTCAGTCATTCTTGGTCCCTGCTCCGGTGGTGCATGCTATGCGCCTGCAATCTGTGATTTTATTTTTATGGTAAGTGATATCTCCAAGATGTTCATTACCGGACCTAATGTGGTAAAGACGGTTATCAACGAGGAGGTATCCGTAGATGAATTGGGTGGAGCACAGGTACACGCCAAAAAGAGCGGTGTCGCACATTTTGTTTATCAATCTGAGGGCGACTGTCTTATGGGAGTGAGAAAGCTTCTCTTTTATCTGCCGTCGAACAACAAGGAAATGGTGCCCGTCGTGAAGAATATAAAGGAGCGCCCTTCGGTTCTATTTAGCGTGAATAAGGTAATCGAGAAGTTCGGGAGTCTTGGAAAGACTTTATCGCAGGGGGAAAAAGACAAAGTGAACCGTATCAGAGAGATCGTGCCGGATAATTCCAGACGCGCTTATGATGTGAAGGAAGTGCTGGAATGCATCGTGGATGAAGGAAGCTTTTTCGAGGTGCAAAAGGATTTTGCCGCCAATGCTGTAGTCGGATGGGCGCGAATGGACGGGGAGGTCGTAGGCTTCGTGGCAAATCAGCCCAATATGATGGGCGGTTCCCTGGACTATCATGCTTCCGATAAGATTGCACGTTTTATTCGCTTCTGCGACTGCTTCAATATCCCGTTAGTAACCTTAGTTGACGTTCCGGCATTCCTTCCGGGGACGGAGCAGGAGCACAACGGAATCATAAGGCACGGAGCGAAGGTGCTGTACGCTTATGCGGAGGCCACAGTTCCGAAGATTTCCCTTATCATGCGCAAGGCCTACGGAGGGGCATATATAGCTATGAACTCCAAGGAAATGGGCGCGGACATGGTATTCGCATGGCCCATCGCGGAAATCGCGGTTATGGGTGGAGACGGCGCTGTAAATATTGCGTTCAAACGTAAAATCAAGGAAGCTCAGGACCCGCAGGCAATGCGCGAGCAATGCAAGCAGGAATACGAGGATAGATTCTTAAACCCTTATGTGGCAGCCGCGAGGGGATATGTGAACGAAGTGATTAAGCCGGAGGAAACGAGAGAGAAAATATTAAAGGCATTAAAGGCGCTGAAAAGCAAATCGGTGGAAAGCCCTTACAAAAAGCATGGGAATATACCTCTATAAATTGCCGGAGAACATGAACTGTTAAAGTCACTGAAAAGATGCGGTAAGGAATTCGAAATTCGTATTCCTTACCGCATCTTCTATTTTATTTTATAGGAAAGACCTTGTGATGTAAATTCACTTATATGATTAGCAAAAGTAATTGAACAACATCCCGGTATAAGCGCTCGTAATATAAGGAGTAGGATAATTCTTCCCTGGACTCTTATATGCCACGATAGTCTTATTCGCATAATTCATAGGATTGAGCGATATTTGGTCAGTCTTGCGGATTAAGGAATTGGCAAAATTCTTAATTGAGGAAAAATCCTCTTTGGCGTAACTGGATAAAACTGCCGAAGCCAATTCATCCTTATCGATATTAATCGTTCCGTTATCCTGAATCTTAAGACCGATAACGTCGAAGCTGCTCTGGTAACGGTCGGTAATTCCCTTCATCTCGCTTAACAAACGGCGGCTGCCGGAAAAATTGTCGGTATAGCGGGTCATATCCTCTATAAAAGAATTATAACTCTTTAAGAGCGCATTGATATTTTCTGTCAGGGATTCTACGTCCGTCTTTAAACCGATGGTAGCTGTCTGCCCGGCCATACCGCTGATACCTCTTAAGGTAACTTCATAAAGCCCATCGACAGTGAAGGTATTAGCGGTCGAAGTGCGAGGCATTCCGTTCAACAAAAATCCTGCATTGGAAGCCGGGCGTGCGAGATAATCCAGACCGAAATAAGAAACGGAACCGGAGCTCTTGCTCGTATGGTCGTCCGAAACAGTGAAGATGGAAGAACTGCCGTCCCTCAATCCCTCTGAAATAGAACTTAAACGAAGCGAGCTGTTGCCTTTGCCATCGTCGATGACATCCGCCCTCAATCCGATATCCGCATTGGTTATCAGCCTTGAAAGGCGTCTTTGAACCTCTCGGTTAGTTTCATTTTCTTTTATATTATACTGGAACTCGTAGTTCAAATCGTTTATACTGATATCGAAAGAATAGGTATCCGGAGAAAGCTTTGTCTTCGTGTCCGGAAGGAATACTCCGATATTGAACTGACCGGAGGCCAAAGAATTGACTTCAATATTATAGGAAGGAACTTCCTGATTCCCGGATGCTTCGATTTGCTCTCCGATGAAGGAAACGGAGACCATATCCTCGTTGCTGGAATAAGCGGCCTTTTTATTCAGGATTTTCTCCTCATCCAAGCCGCCTAAGGAAGCGATAGCGCTTCGAAGCGATCTGGCATCCTCCTTGATTCCCACCGCGAAGGTCTTGGCTTCTTTGCTGGTGTCGAGTTTGTACAGAGGGGCATCCTTATTCAATTTGACGATGGAATTGTATATGCTGCGAAGTTCGCTTTTCTTGTGTGTGTCAAAACGTGAATTCCTGTTAGACGCATAAGAAGTCAGATAATTATTATGAATATTGCTTAAAACAGCGCCGTTATATGCCATAATGTCCCCCTCCTTTCTCTTGATGTAATATCTACTTATTATATTATGAAAGCCTAAAATATGGCAATATACATAATATACAAATATAACGTTACTGTTCACTCCGTTTTCAGTAATGCATGAACAGTAACCATAATATATATCGGATGGGAAAAGTAAATTAAGAATAGATTTATATAAAAATAAATTAAAAATATCAGGACAAAAACCGCTCTAACCAGTTGACGATGCGGATTTCTTGTGTTATAGTTATCAAACGAGATTAGTTTTAGGTCTTTTTTTTATGCTCAAAAATTGGAGGAAAAATATATGCGTACGAGAATTACATTGGCATGTACGGAATGCAAGCAGCGTAACTACAATACAACAAAAGATAAGAAAGCACATCCGGATAGAATGGAGACAAAGAAATATTGTAGATTCTGCAAGACTCATACTATGCACAAAGAAACTAAATAATTGGCCCGTAATTTTTGAAAGGAGTACAATATGGGAGATTCCGCAAATACAGATAAAGCACCGAAGACGGATTTTTTCAAAGGTGTAAAAACTGAATTTAAGAAAATTACATGGCCGGATAAGGATGCACTTCTCAAACAGTCTACAGCAGTTGTCTGTGCCTCGGTTGTAGTAGGAGTAATCATTGCCGTACTCGATTTTATTATTCAGTATGGTGTAGATTTCATGACGACGTTATAGAGTGAGGGTGGATAAATGTCAGAAGCAAATTGGTATGTAGTGCATACCTATTCCGGGTATGAGAATAAAGTCAAAGCCAATATTGAGAAGACAATCGAGAACAGACATCTGGAGGAAGAGATTCTGGAGGTCCGTGTACCTATGCAGGACGTCGTGGAGATGAAGAACGGCGCTAAGAAGAATGTTCAGAAAAAGATGTTCCCGGGTTATGTTCTTATTAATATGGTAATGAATGACGACACTTGGTATGTCGTCAGGAATACGAGAGGTGTTACGGGCTTTGTGGGTCCGGGAAGCAAGCCGGTACCGCTTACGGAAGCAGAAATGAAACCTCTTGGCATTCGAATGGAAAATATTTCCGTGGACTTTGCGGAGGGAGATACGATTGCGGTCGTCGCCGGAGTTTGGAAGGACACTGTGGGCGTCGTACAGAGAATCGATTACGGCAAACAGACGGCTACGATTAATGTAGAGCTTTTCGGCAGGGAGACGCCGGTCGAGATTGGCTTTGCAGAAGTAAGAAGGATGTAAGCGATATTTTGTCGGAATTCTTTTTCCGATTGAAATATAAATCAGTAACATGAAAAGCCTTGGGGATTTTTTCAGGGCAGTGGGAGCATCATCCCATCGGTTTTTACCGTATGGAGGATGAAGCGCCAGACCACAATATTTTAGGAGGTGCCAAAATGGCAAAGAAAGTAGAAGGATATATTAAGTTACAGATTCCTGCCGGAAAAGCAACACCGGCTCCACCGGTTGGTCCCGCACTTGGACAGCATGGTGTCAACATCGTTGAATTTACGAAACAGTTCAACGCCAGAACAGCGGATAAGGGAGACACTATCATCCCCGTTGTTATTACGGTATATGCAGATAGAAGCTTCAGTTTTGTTACAAAGACTCCGCCTGCAGCAGTACTTCTTAAGAAAGCATGCAACCTTAAGTCCGGTTCGGCAGTGCCTAACAAGACGAAGGTAGCAACGATTTCCAAAGACAAAGTAAAAGAAATCGCTGAGCTGAAATTGCCTGATTTGAATGCGGCTTCTCTCGAAGCGGCTATGAGCATGATCGCAGGTACAGCAAGAAGTATGGGCATTACAGTAGAAGATTAATAACAAGTAAAAGTGGGAGGCAATGATGATTGCCGGTTGAACCATAGGAGGAATTGACAATGAAACATGGAAAAAAATATAATGAAGCTGCAAAGCAGGTAGACCGTTCCGTTCAGTATGAAGCAGCAGATGCGATCGCTCTTGTAAAAAAGACTGCTACCGCAAAATTTGATGAGACGATTGAAGTTCATATCAGAACAGGCTGTGACGGACGTCATGCAGAACAGCAGATTCGTGGTGCCGTTGTATTACCTAACGGTACAGGTAAAGAAGTAAAAGTATTGGTATTCGCAAAAGGAGATAAGGCTTCCGAGGCAGAAGCAGCAGGAGCTGATTTCGTAGGCGGCGATGAGCTTATTCCCAGAATCCAGAACGAAGGCTGGTTAGATTTCGACGTTGTTGTTGCTACCCCTGATATGATGGGTGTTGTAGGACGTCTCGGTAAGGTTCTCGGACCGAAAGGCTTGATGCCTAACCCGAAGGCTGGAACGGTAACGATGGATGTAACCAAGGCAGTTAACGATATCAAGGCTGGTAAGATCGAGTACAGATTAGACAAATCCAACATCGTACACGTACCGGTTGGCAAGGCTTCCTTTACGGAGGAGCAGCTGTCACAGAACTTCGGAGCATTGATGGAAGCTATTGTAAAAGCAAAACCGTCAGCATTGAAGGGGCAGTATTTAAGAAGCATTACGCTTTCTTCCACTATGGGACCGGGCGTAAAGGTTAGCGTAGCGAAGTTCTAATATGCGTTGTTTGTAGAGTTTGCAAGGGCTGCCGCACTAAGAGATTAGTGTGACAGCCCTTTTATATCATAGGAAAGACCTTGTTATTTTGACGTGTGAATGAATTGTGTTATAATTACATTGTTGCTATAAAAATCAGCAGGAGCTCATAACAGATGAAGAGAACCCGGAGAAGAAAAATTCACTTTCTGAATATCGTGCTAACCTTCTGGATAACCTTTGCCGGAGTGGTGATTGCAGGAGTTGCAGGAATATTGATATATAATGCCATTGTGGGGAAAGCAGACGCGGTGACACTTTCACCCTCCGGATTGTCGGAGGCCGTTTCGCATATGTTTTCGGAGAAAATACCGGAGGCGAAGGCAGGGGAAGAGGCGCTTACTCCAAGCGGACGCTATGGAGAGATCCTGGCGGATGAAGAGTATATGGCTCGGAACAATATTTATACGAAGGAGGCAGCATCGGCTGAAGAGGTAACGCTGTCCTTTGGCGGGGATATACTGTTCGATCCGAGTTACAGCGTTATGGTAAAACTGCTGCAGAGGACAAACGGCATCTATGACAGCATATCTGCGGAGCTGCTGGATGAAATGAAGAGCGCAGATATTTTAATGCTGAACAATGAATTCCCTTATTCCGACAGAGGAACGCCGACGCCGGAGAAACAGTTCACCTTCCGTGCAAAGCCTGAATCCGTAAGTCTTTTGGACGATATGGGGGTGGATATCGTATCGCTTGCTAATAATCATGCGTACGATTACGGAGAAACAGCGCTTCTGGATTCCCTGGATATTTTAAAAGAGGCAGGGATGCCCTATGTAGGGGCGGGCCGTAATCTGGAGGAAGCAGCAAAGCCTGTCTACTTCATTATCAACGATATAAAAATAGCATATTTGTCCGCTACCCAAATTGAGCGTCTGGACAATCCCGATACCAAGGGCGCGACGGATAACTCTGCGGGAGTATTCCGGTGCTGGAATCCTGAGGGCCTTTTGGAAGCGGTAAAGGCGGCGAAGGAAAACAGCGATTTTGTGGTGGTATATATTCATTGGGGAACAGAGAATACGGAGGAGCCTGACCCCGCCCAGCTGGATCAGGCACCGAAAATAGTGGAAGCGGGAGCAGATTTGATTATCGGCGATCATCCCCACTGTCTCCAGCCCATTCAATATGTGGATGGAGTTCCTGTGGTATACAGCCTCGGCAATTTCTGGTTCAACTCCAAACAGGTGGATACCTGCCTGGTAAAAGCCGCCATCGATGCGAATGGATTAAAAAGCCTTAAGTTCATTCCGGCCCTCCAAAAGGACTGCAGGACCTCTTTGCTGGAAGGGGAGGAAAAGGAAAGAGTACTTGCCTATATGCGCTCTATCTCTCCCGGTGTGAACATAGACGAAGAAGGATTTATAAATTAATATAGAATTTGAAAAAGTGTTGTCATAAAATGCTTGACAAAATGCGGAGAAATATATTATATTAATAAAGGTCGTTTTGACCGTGCCGAAGACAGTAGGTGCCGAATGTGAACAGTCATCTGTTCCTGCGGCGTAAGTGTATCGCCTACCGAGGAGAAGAGTTGATGATGTATTGTGACTTTAAACCTTTCTGTCTTCAGAGAGGTTTTTTATATGTATAAAACTCCTATCGGCAAGAAGAGGGCCAAAGCCCTTACAAATCTATAAGGAGGTAGAAAAAGTGGCAAAAGTTGAATTGAAACAACCCGTTGTAGAAGAAATTTCCGCAAACATTAAAGATGCGCAGTCAGTAGTGCTCGTGGATTACCGCGGACTTACGGTAGAGCAGGATACAAGACTTCGCAAGCAGCTTCGCGAAGAGGGAATTACTTACAAGGTTTACAAGAACACGATGATGAATTTCGCGTTTAAGGGAACAGACTTCGAAGCGCTTGCTCCGTATCTGGAGGGCCCCAGCGCGATTGCGATCTCTACAAGCGATGCTACGGCACCGGCTAGAGTACTGTGCAAATTTGCGAAGGAAGCAACTAAGCTCGAGATCAAAGGTGGTGTGGTTGAAGGTTCTGCATACGATGCGAACGGCATTGCCGAAATCGCTAAGGTTCCTTCAAGAGAAGAACTGCTCTCCAAGTTACTTGGAAGTATCCAGTCTCCGATTACGAACTTTGCTCGTGTCATGAACCAGCTGGCAGAAAAAGGCGGCGCATCCGCATGCGATACACCGGCAGCAGAAGAAGCGGCTCCGGCAGTAGAAGCAACAGAGGAAGCAGCACCCGCAGCAGAAGAAGCGCCGGTTGAAGAAGCAGTAGCACCGGTTGAAGAAGCTCCTGCTGAATAAGAAATAAAATCAGAAAATAAAAATTAATTGAAACTTACAAAATTATAATGGAGGTAAATGAAAATGGCAAAATTAACAGCTCAGGAACTTATTGAAGCTATTAAAGAGTTAACAGTATTAGAATTAAATGATTTGGTAAAAGCTTGCGAAGAAGAATTCGGCGTATCCGCAGCAGCAGGTGTTGTAGTTGCAGCAGCAGGTGCAGGCGACGGCGCAGCAGCAGAAGAAGAGAAGACAGAATTCGACGTTGAACTTACAGAAGTTGGCCCTAACAAGGTTAAGGTTATCAAGGTTGTACGTGAAGCTACAGGCCTTGGCTTGAAAGAAGCTAAAGACTTAGTTGACACTGCTCCTAAGATGGTAAAAGAAGCTACTTCCAAGCAGGATGCTGAAGACATCAAAGCGAAACTGGAAGCAGAAGGCGCTAAAGTTACAATCAAATAATTATATTTTACCAGAAGATATACAGCGGTATCCGAAAGTCGGATACCGCCCTTTTTATATAATAGGAAAACCTCAGATTTTCCTATTATATAAAAAGCAGTTCAGCAGAAACCGCAGTCGTATGAGCGGAACAAAAGCTGTGATGCCAAACATCAATTGTACGAGCGGATGGTACTTTTGTTCGCTAAAGTCCATTTGTCTTAATTTTTTCAAAAATTTCTTGACTATACAAAATTCTTGTAGTAGAATGGATGATGCACTATTGTGTTAAGGTGTGGATACTTTTAGTAAATTATAAAGAACGGGGTGAAATGTCAATGGAAAAGAACAGAATACGTCCTATTGCCTCAGGCAAGAACATACGTATGAGTTATTCACGGCAAAAAGAGGTTTTGGAGATGCCCAATCTTATAGAAGTTCAAAAGGACTCCTATAAATGGTTTCTCTCAGAAGGCTTAAAAGAAGTCTTTGACGATATATCTCCAATTGCGGATTATAGCGGACACTTAAGTCTGGAATTCGTCAGCTTCGAATTGTGTGAAGATGATGTTAAATATTCTATTGAAAAGTGCAAAGAAAGAGATGCGACTTATGCGGCACCGTTAAAAGTTAAGGTTCGCCTTTATAATAAGGAGAAAGAAGAAATCAGCGAACATGAGATTTTTATGGGAGATCTTCCGTTAATGACTGAGACGGGGACCTTCGTTATCAACGGAGCGGAGCGTGTTATCGTTAGCCAGTTGGTACGTTCCCCTGGCATTTATTATGCCATTGGACACGATAAGATCGGTAAGCGTCTGTTTTCTTCCACTGTTATTCCTAACCGTGGTGCATGGCTGGAATACGAGACTGATTCCAATGATGTTTTTTATGTACGTGTAGATAGAACGAGGAAAGTACCGATTACTGTATTGATCAGAGCGTTAGGAGTCGGTACCAACGATGAAATAAGAGAGCTTTTCGGTGACGAACCCAAGATTGAGGCGAGCTTTGGAAAGGACACTGCTGAGAATTATCAGGAGGGTCTGTTAGAGTTATACAAAAAGATCCGTCCGGGAGAACCTTTAAGCGTAGAGAGTGCGGAGAGTTTGATTACCGCAATGTTTTTCGACCCCAGAAGATATGATTTGGCGAAAGTTGGAAGGTATAAATTTAACAAAAAATTAGCATTGAAGAATAGAATCAGACATCACATCCTTGCAGAGGATGTAGTGGATGTGACTACTGGCGAAATCTTGGCGGCTGCCGGTACGAAAGCGACGGCAAAGCTTGCCGACGCTATTCAGAATGCAGCGGTTCCTTATGTATATATCCAGACGGAGGAGAAGAACGTTAAGGTTCTTTCCAATATGATGGTGGATATTACAAATTTCGTGGACTGCAATCCAAGGGAGCTTGGCATTTCAGAACTGGTATATTATCCCGTTTTGCAGCAGATTCTCGAAGAATACGGTGACGATCCGGAAGCTCTTGCGGATGCGATTAAGAAGAATGTACATGAACTTGTACCGAAGCATATTACGAAGGAAGACATTATCGCTTCCATTAATTACAATATCCATTTGGAATATGGTATTGGTAATGACGACGATATCGACCATTTGGGCAACAGACGTATCAGAGCGGTAGGAGAACTTCTCCAGAACCAATACAGGATCGGTCTGTCCAGACTGGAAAGAGTTGTTCGTGAGAGAATGACGACTCACGATTCGGAAGAAGTTTCTCCGCAGGTGCTCATTAATATTAAGCCGGTGCAGGCTGCCGTGAAGGAATTTTTCGGTTCCTCCCAGTTGTCCCAGTTCATGGATCAGAACAACCCTCTGGGCGAGCTTACTCATAAGAGACGTCTTTCTGCGCTGGGTCCCGGTGGTTTGTCCAGAGACCGTGCCGGATTTGAGGTCCGCGACGTTCATTATTCTCATTATGGAAGAATGTGCCCCATCGAGACGCCGGAAGGTCCTAACATCGGTTTGATCAACTCTCTCGCAACTTATGCGAGAATTAACGAATATGGTTTTGTGGAGGCTCCTTATCGTATTATCGATAGGTCCGATGCAGCTAACCCGCGTGTAACGGATGATGTCGTTTACATGACGGCAGATGAAGAAGATAATTATCATGTAGCTCAGGCTAACGAAGCGTTGGACGACAAAGGATATTTCATAAGAAATACTGTTTCCGGCCGTTATAAAGACGAAACGTCTGAATATCCCAAGGCTATGTATGAGTATATGGATGTATCGCCTAAGATGGTATTTTCGGTTGCGACGGCTCTCATTCCTTTCTTGGAGAATGACGATGCGAACCGTGCGCTGATGGGATCCAACATGCAGCGTCAGGCCGTGCCCCTTTTGACTACCGAGGCTCCTGCTGTAGGAACAGGTATGGAACCGAAGGCGGCGGTTGACTCCGGCGTTTGTATTGTTGCGAGGAAATCGGGCACAGTGGATTATGTATCCTCAAGGCTCATTAAGATGACTTACGATGATGGGGAGAGAGATGAATATCGTCTTACGAAGTTCTCCAGAAGTAACCAGTCCAACTGCTACAACCAGAAGCCTATTGTTTTTAAGGGCAACCATGTGGAAAAAGGTCAGGTAATTGCAGACGGTCCTTCCACTGCAGACGGCGAGTTAGCACTTGGCAAGAATCCCCTGATCGGTTTCATGACCTGGGAAGGCTATAATTATGAAGATGCTGTTCTTCTGAGCGAGAGGCTCGTACAGGAGGATGTTTATACCTCTGTTCATATCGAGGAATATGAAGCAGAAGCCCGCGATACCAAACTGGGCCCGGAAGAAATTACGAGAGACGTACCGGGCGTGGGCGATGATGCGCTGAAGGATTTGGATGATAGAGGAATTATCAGAATTGGTGCGGAGGTTCGCGCCGGAGATATTCTGGTAGGCAAGGTTACTCCTAAGGGAGAGACGGAGCTTACGGCGGAAGAAAGGCTTCTTCGCGCGATTTTCGGCGAAAAGGCGAGAGAAGTAAGGGATACCTCCCTTAAGGTTCCTCACGGTGAATATGGTATTGTTGTAGATGCCAAGGTGTTCACAAGAGAGAATGGCGATGAGCTGTCGCCCGGTGTAAATCAGGCCGTGCGCATTTATATCGCTCAGAAGAGAAAGATTTCCGTAGGAGATAAAATGGCAGGACGTCACGGTAATAAGGGTGTTGTTTCCCGCGTGCTTCCTGTAGAAGATATGCCTTATCTGCCTAATGGACGCCCTCTCGACATCGTGCTCAATCCTTTGGGTGTACCTTCCCGTATGAACATTGGACAGGTACTTGAAATCCATCTTTCGCTTGCAGCGAAGGCACTGGGCTTCAACGTTGCGACTCCGGTATTTGACGGCGCTAACGAGAACGATATTATGGATACGCTTGATCTTGCCAACGATTATGTGAATTTGACATGGGAAGATTTTGAGAAGAAATATAAAAATGAGCTGCTTCCTGAGGTAATGGAATATTTATCCGAGAACAGAGACCATAGAGCGCTTTGGAAGGGAGTTCCTATTTCCAGAGACGGTAAAGTAAGGCTGCGTGACGGAAGGACCGGCGAATATTTCGACAGTTCGGTAACTATCGGCCACATGCACTACCTGAAGCTCCACCACTTGGTAGATGACAAGATCCATGCCCGTTCAACGGGACCGTACTCTTTGGTAACCCAGCAGCCTCTTGGCGGTAAAGCGCAGTTCGGCGGACAGAGATTCGGTGAAATGGAAGTTTGGGCTTTGGAAGCATACGGCGCATCCTATACACTTCAGGAGATTCTTACTGTGAAATCCGATGATGTCGTAGGACGTGTAAAGACCTACGAAGCCATCATTAAAGGCGATAATATACCTGAGCCCGGTATTCCTGAATCCTTCAAGGTGCTCTTGAAAGAATTGCAGTCTCTTGGACTCGATGTTCGTGTACTCCGCGAGGACCAGAGCGAGGTCGAGATTATGGAGACCATCGATTACGGCGATACAGATTACCGCTATGAGATCGAAGGCGAATCCAGAGGCTATGATTATGAGAAAGAGCCATTGGGTTCCTTGGGATATCAGAAGCAGGAATTCGATGAGGACAGCGGCGAACTGGTAAGCTCCGACGACGAGGAAGATCTGGATGATGATATAGACTTGGAGTTAGAGGAAGAAGCTGAATTTGTAGAGTCTTTTGGTGAGTAAGACCATTGCCGAACGGCATCAATTGTCGCTATGAAGCTACAGGCTCAGTAGTGACATAATATCTGGAAGGAGTACCCAAAATGTCAGAAACAAAACAGGAAATGTATCAGCCTATGACGTTTGATGCGATTAAGATCGGTTTAGCATCGCCCGAGAAAATCAGAGAATGGTCCAGAGGAGAAGTGTTAAAGCCGGAGACCATCAATTACAGAACATTGAAGCCGGAAAAAGAAGGTTTGTTTTGTGAGAAGATTTTTGGACCCAGCAAAGACTGGGAATGTCATTGCGGTAAATATAAGAAAATCAGATATAAGGGCGTTGTCTGCGACCGCTGCGGCGTAGAGGTAACGAAGGCCAGCGTGCGCAGGGAGCGTATGGGACACATCGAACTGGCGGCCCCGGTATCCCACATTTGGTATTTTAAGGGAATCCCCAGCCGTATGGGTTTGATTCTCGACTTATCCCCGAGAGTGCTTGAAAAAGTGTTGTATTTCGCTTCCTATATTGTATTGGATGCGGGCGAAACCGACTTGGAATACAAGCAGGTGTTGTCTGAAAGAGAATATCAGGATTCGAGAGAGACGTGGGGAAATAAGTTCCGTGTAGGTATGGGTGCAGAGGCAATCAAAGAGTTGCTTCAGGCTATCGACCTCGAAACGGAATCGGTAGAATTAAAAACTGGCTTAAAAGAATCCACGGGGCAAAAGAGAGCGAGAATTATTAAGAGACTGGAGGTAGTAGAAGCCTTCAGAGAATCCGGAAATCGCCCGGAGTGGATGATTATGGATGCGGTTCCGGTAATTCCTCCGGATTTGCGTCCTATGGTACAGCTGGACGGCGGACGCTTTGCGACCTCCGACCTAAATGACTTATATAGAAGAATTATTAATAGAAATAATCGTCTGAAGAGACTCCTCGAGCTTGGCGCTCCCGATATCATCGTGCGCAACGAGAAGAGAATGCTTCAGGAGGCCGTAGATGCACTTATCGATAACGGCCGCCGCGGACGGCCGGTAACGGGGCCGGGCAACAGAGCCTTAAAGTCTCTTTCCGATATGTTAAAGGGTAAGTCCGGACGTTTCCGTCAGAACCTGCTCGGAAAGCGTGTCGATTACTCGGGACGTTCCGTTATCGTTGTAGGGCCGGAGCTTAAGATTTATCAGTGCGGTCTTCCGAAGGAGATGGCGATTGAGCTTTTCAAACCTTTCGTTATGAAAGAATTGGTAGGGAGAGGTATTTCGCAGAATATTAAAAATGCAAAGAAGCTGGTAGAGAGACTGGATTCGCAGGTATGGGATGTCTTGGAGGAAGTGATTAAAGAGCATCCGGTTATGCTTAACCGTGCTCCTACGCTGCACAGACTGGGAATTCAGGCATTTGAGCCTATTCTCGTAGAGGGTAAGGCGATCAAGCTCCATCCTCTCGTATGTACCGCATTTAATGCCGATTTCGATGGTGACCAGATGGCCGTACACCTTCCGCTTTCCGTGGAAGCGCAGGCGGAGTGCCGTTTCCTTCTGCTTTCGCCTAACAATCTGCTTAAGCCGTCCGACGGCGGGCCGGTAGCCGTTCCTTCACAGGATATGGTCCTCGGCATCTACTATTTGACACAGGAAAGACCGGGCGCGGTAGGAGAAGGCAAGTTCTATAAGAACGTAAACGAAGCTATTCTCGCTTATGAAAACGGCTTCTGTACCTTGCATTCCAGAATCAAGGTAAAGGTGACGAGGAAGAATGAAAAAGGCGAAGAAGTGAGCGAAAATGTGGAATCCACACTGGGACGCTTTTTATTCAATGAGATACTTCCTCAGGATTTGGGATTCGTGGACAGAACCGACCCTGAGAACCTTCTGAAGCTGGAAGTAGATTTCCATGTAGGCAAAAAGCAGTTAAAGCAGATCCTCGAAAAAGTTATTAATACACACGGTGCTTCCAAGACAGCAGAGGTACTGGACTTAATTAAATCCACCGGATATAAATATTCTACCAAGGCGGCGATGACGGTTTCCATTTCCGACATGACGGTGCCGGAGCAGAAGCAGGAAATGTTGAATGAGGCTCAGTTAACGGTAGATAAGATTTCCCAGAATTTCAGAAGGGGTCTTATTACGGAGGAAGAAAGATACCGTGCCGTTGTGGAAACATGGAACGAGACGGATAAAGAGCTGACAGAAGTTCTTCTGACAGGACTGGATAAGTACAACAACATCTTCATGATGGCCGACTCCGGAGCCCGTGGTTCCAATCAGCAGATTAAGCAGCTGGCAGGTATGCGTGGACTTATGGCGGATACTACCGGTAGAACCATTGAACTTCCTATTAAATCCAACTTCCGTGAAGGGCTGGACGTTTTGGAGTACTTCATGTCCGCACACGGTGCCCGCAAGGGTCTGTCGGATACGGCACTTCGTACTGCTGACTCAGGATACCTGACAAGGCGTATGGTCGACGTTTCTCAGGAGCTTATCATTCGCGAAGTGGACTGCTGCGAAGGCAGAGAAGAGATTCCGGGAATGGTCGTAAAGGCTTTCATGGATGGAAAAGAAACAATCGAAGGCTTGAAAGACAGAATCAATGGCAGATATGCCTGCGAGGATGTAAAAGATAGAGACGGTAATCTGATCGTAAAGAAAAATCATATGATAACTCCCAGCCGCGCAGCTAAGATCATGAGCGTCGGCGTGAATGAAAAGGGTGAACCTTTGGAAGCGGTCAAAATCCGTACGATTCTTACCTGCCGTTCGCACAATGGAATATGTGCGAAGTGCTATGGCGCCAACATGGCAACGGGCGAGGCTGTACAGGTAGGTGAAGCAGTCGGAATTATCGCGGCACAGTCAATCGGTGAACCCGGTACACAGCTTACCATGCGTACTTTCCATACAGGCGGCGTTGCGGGCGATGATATCACACAGGGTCTTCCCCGTGTCGAGGAGCTTTTCGAAGCGAGAAAGCCCAAGGGACTTGCGATCATTGCAGAATTTGGTGGCATAGCAACCATTAAGGATACGAAGAAGAAGCGCGAAATCATCATAACTAACGAGGAAACGGGAGAGACTAAGACTTATCTCATTCCCTATGGATCCAGAATAAAGATTTTGGACGGAACGGTGCTTGAGGCCGGCGACGAGCTGACAGAAGGAAGTGTGAATCCTCATGATTTGCTGAAGATCAAGGGCGTGCGCCCAGTTCAGGATTATATGCTTCGCGAGGTACAGCGTGTATATCGTCTTCAGGGTGTTGATATCAGTGATAAGCATATCGAGGTCATCGTACGCCAGATGCTCAAGAAGATACGTATCGAGAACAATGGCGATGCGGAATACCTGCCGGGAACTCTGGTGGATATCCTGGACTTCGAGGATATGAATGATAAGCTGATAGAAGAAGGCAAAGAACCGGCGGAGGGCAAGCAGGTAATGCTCGGCATTACTAAGGCGTCTCTGGCCACCAATTCCTTTCTTTCCGCAGCTTCCTTCCAGGAGACCACGAAGGTTCTTACCGAAGCGGCAATCAAAGGAAAAGTAGATCCGCTGATCGGTCTTAAGGAAAATGTTATCATCGGTAAGCTGATTCCTGCGGGAACGGGTATGAAGAGATACCGCAGCACCTCGCTGGATACGGACAACAATCTGATGGGTACAATTTCCTTTGATGAGGACGGTCTTTTCGATGAAGAGATGACTTTTGGCGATTTATATGCTGAAGAAGAGAATTTCGAAGAAACAGAAGTCTAAGTTTATAGGAAAACGTTTCAAAATATAAAAAAAATATTGACAACGCATCTGCAACCACTTATACTAACAAAGTGTGCATGCAGATGCGTTTTCTTTTTTTGCGCATTTTAATAAATACTGAAACGGATCGGATGCGACACAAGAAAATCATAAGTTTATACCATAGGAGGTGAAACAGAATGCCAACATTTAACCAGTTAGTAAGAAAAGGACGTCAGACATCAGAAAAGAAGTCAACAGCACCTGCTCTCCAGAAGGGTTACAACTCTCTTCATAAGAAAGCAATCGAAACTTCTTCTCCTCAGAAAAGGGGTGTTTGTACAGCTGTTAAGACAGCAACTCCTAAGAAACCTAACTCAGCCCTTAGAAAAATCGCCAGAGTTCGTCTTTCTAACGGAATCGAAGTAACGAGCTACATTCCGGGAGAAGGCCACAATCTGCAGGAGCACAGCGTTGTTCTTATCAGAGGCGGTAGAGTAAAGGACTTACCGGGTACAAGATACCATGTAATCAGAGGTACGCTCGATACTGCGGGAGTCGCTAATAGAAGACAGGCTCGTTCCAAATATGGAGCAAAGAGACCTAAGGCTGGTAAATAATTAGGACCTAGTACTACAGCATAACTAATTTGTGTTGGAATTCTGTTATTGATATATCAATATAAGCATAATGACAGCACGAACACATTAGCAAGTGAGTACCGTTGAATTATCAATCCATTTATCGATATATTAATAAATGGAGACTAATAAGGAGGGAAGAATCGTGCCACGTAAAGGACATATTCAAAAAAGAGATGTATTAGCAGATCCTTTATACGATAATAAGGTAGTAACCAAGCTTATCAATAACATCATGTTAGACGGTAAGAAAGGCGTTGCTCAGAAAATCGTATATGGAGCATTTGCGACAGTAGAAGAAAAGGCAGGCAAGCCGGCTCTCGAGGTGTTCGAAGAAGCTATGAATAATATTATGCCTGTTCTCGAAGTAAAGGCTAGACGTATCGGTGGTGCTACTTATCAGGTTCCGATCGAGGTAAGAACAGACAGACGTCAGGCTCTTGCTCTTCGTTGGCTGACATCTTATTCTCGTAAAAGAGGCGAGAAGACGATGCAGGAAAGATTAGCAAATGAAATTCTTGATGCTTCTAATAATACAGGAGCATCCGTTAAGAAAAAAGAAGATATGCACAAAATGGCAGAAGCTAATAAGGCGTTTGCGCATTATAGATTCTAAAGGAGGAATAACCCTTGGCTGGAAGAGAATATCCATTAGAGAGAACCAGAAACATCGGTATTATGGCTCACATTGATGCGGGTAAGACGACTCTTACGGAACGTATCTTGTTTTATACCGGTGTTAATTATAAGATTGGTGATACTCACGAAGGTACTGCTACCATGGACTGGATGGAGCAGGAACAGGAAAGAGGTATTACAATAACATCAGCCGCAACAACTTGTCACTGGACATTGCAGGAAGGCACGCAAGCGAAGCCTGGAGCATTGGAACATCGTATCAATATTATCGATACGCCAGGACACGTTGACTTTACGGTAGAGGTTGAGCGTTCACTCCGTGTACTCGATGGCGCAGTAGGCGTATTTTGTGCAAAGGGTGGTGTAGAGCCTCAATCTGAAAACGTATGGCGTCAGGCTGACACCTATAATGTACCGAGAATGGCATTCATCAATAAGATGGACATTTTGGGTGCGAACTTCTATGGAGCAGTAGAGCAGATCAAGACAAGACTTGGTAAGAATGCTATCTGCATCCAGTTACCGATAGGTAAAGAAGACAGTTTCAAAGGAATCATTGATTTGTTTGAAATGAAAGCATATATTTATAATGACGAAAAGGGCGAGGACATTTCTATCGTAGATATTCCGGACGATATGAAAGATGATGCTGAGCTCTATCGCTCGGAATTAGTAGAAAAGATCAGCGAGTTGGATGACGACTTGATGATGATGTATTTGGAAGGCGAAGAGCCGACCAATGAGCAGTTGAAAGCAGCTTTGAGAAAAGGAACCTGCGAGTGTACTGCAATACCCGTATGCTGCGGTACCGCTTATAGAAACAAAGGCGTTCAGAAGCTTTTAAACGCAGTCTTGGAGTTCATGCCCGCTCCTACAGACATCCCGGCTATTAAGGGTGTCGATTTGGACGGCAATGAAGTGGAAAGACACTCTTCCGATGAAGAACCTTTCTCTGCTTTGGCATTCAAGATTATGGCTGACCCGTTTGTAGGTAAACTGGCATTCTTCAGAGTTTATTCCGGTACGGTGAACTCAGGTTCTTATGTACTGAATGCAACAAAGGATAAAAAAGAACGTGTTGGACGTATTCTTCAGATGCACGCGAACAAGAGGGCGGAGTTAGATAAGGTTTACTCCGGCGACATCGCTGCAGCGGTAGGATTTAAAGTTACAACGACTGGCGATACTATCTGTGATGAGCAGCATCCGGTAATTCTCGAATCCATGGAATTCCCTGAACCGGTTATCGAGTTGGCAATCGAGCCTAAGACGAAAGCAGGACAGGGTAAAATGGGTGAAGCTTTGGCAAAACTTGCGGAAGAAGATCCTACATTCCGTGCTCACACAAATCCGGAGACCGGACAGACGATTATTGCAGGTATGGGCGAGCTCCATCTGGAAATCATCGTAGACAGACTTCTTCGTGAATTCAAGGTAGAAGCTAACGTAGGCGCTCCTCAGGTTTCTTACAAAGAGACGTTTACAAAACCTGTGGATCAGGATTACAAGTATGCAAAACAGTCCGGTGGCCGTGGACAGTACGGACATTGTAAGGTTAAATTCGAGCCTATGGATCCTAACGGCGAGGAAATCTTCAAATTCGAATCCACAGTTGTGGGCGGTGCTATTCCGAAGGAGTACATCCCGGCTGTAGGCGAAGGTATCGAAGAGGCTTCCAAGTCAGGTGTTCTTGGCGGATTCCCCGTACTCGGTGTACACGCTAACGTTTATGACGGTTCCTACCACGAAGTCGACTCTTCCGAAATGGCATTCCATATTGCAGGTTCCATGGCATTCAAGGAAGCTATGAAGAAAGCGAATCCGGTACTTTTGGAGCCTATCATGAAGGTAGAAGTTACGATGCCTGAAGACTACATGGGTGATGTTATCGGTGATATCAACTCCAGGCGCGGACGTATCGAAGGTATGGAGGACATCGGAGGCGGTAAGATGGTAAGAGGTTATGTTCCGCTTGCTGAGATGTTCGGATATGCTACTGACTTACGTTCCAAGACACAGGGACGAGGTAACTATTCCATGTTCTTTGAGAAATACGAGCAGGTACCGAAGAGCGTACAGGAAAAGGTTCTGGCAGCTAAGTCAAAATAATCAAACTGCAGGACATAAATAGTGCTTGAAAAACTTGGTATTATTTAATATAATCAAAGGTAGCCGAGTTAATCGAAAAAAATAAAATTATATTGTTAAACAAATTAAAGGAGGACTTTAGAAATGGCTAAAGCTAAATTTGAAAGAAACAAACCCCATTGTAATATTGGAACCATTGGTCATGTTGATCATGGTAAAACAACTTTAACAGCAGCAATCACAAAGACGTTGAATGTAAGACTGGGCACAGGCCAGGCTGTTGCATTCGATATGATCGATAAGGCTCCGGAAGAAAGAGAACGTGGTATCACGATTTCTACTTCTCACGTTGAGTATGAGACAGAGAAGAGACACTATGCACACGTTGACTGCCCCGGACATGCCGATTATGTAAAGAACATGATCACCGGTGCTGCTCAGATGGATGGTGCTATCCTCGTTGTTGCTGCAACTGACGGTGTTATGGCTCAGACGAAAGAGCACATCTTACTTTCCCGTCAGGTAGGTGTTCCTTATATCGTAGTATTCATGAACAAATGTGATATGGTTGATGATGCTGAATTGCTCGAGTTAGTTGAGATGGAAGTTAGAGACTTATTGTCTGAGTATGAATTCCCGGGCGATGACACACCGGTTATTCAGGGATCCGCTTTAAAGGCCCTCGAAGATCCGAACGGCGAGTGGGGCGACAAGATTCTTGAGCTTATGAACGCTGTTGACAGCTATGTTCCGGACCCGGTTCGCGATACAGATAAGCCTTTCCTTATGCCTGTCGAAGACGTATTCACGATTACTGGTCGTGGTACGGTTGCTACAGGACGTGTTGAGCGTGGTACACTTCACCTCAATGAGGAAGTTGAAGTTGTTGGTATCAAAGAAGAGTCCAGAAAGACCGTTGTTACCGGTATCGAAATGTTCCGCAAGATGCTTGACGAAGCTCAGGCTGGTGATAACATCGGTGCATTGCTTCGTGGTATCCAGAGAACAGAAATCGAAAGAGGCCAGGTTCTTTCCAAACCCGGTACTGTAAAATGTCACAAGAAATTTACAGCTCAGGTTTACGTTCTGACAAAAGATGAAGGTGGACGTCATACTCCTTTCTTCAATAACTATAGACCTCAGTTCTACTTCAGAACAACTGACGTAACTGGCGTATGTGATCTTCCTGCAGGAACAGAAATGTGCATGCCTGGTGATAACGTAGAGATGACGATTGAATTGATCCATCCCATCGCTATGGAGCAGGGGCTTACTTTCGCTATTCGTGAAGGCGGACGTACCGTTGGTTCAGGCCGTGTTGCTACAATTATGGAGTAATCTTGATTTAGCATCATAATAGATTAAAATAAATGCCGCAATCTTTCATTTATGAGGGATTGCGGTTTTTTAGTAGAATTGCCCCTTTATTTATGGTAACAAATTATAAGTATATATAATGGAACAAACAAATGAAAGGTAAAAAAATTGGAAGAAATGCCGATATAGAGAGTATAGAAAAGTTAGTCACGGATGACATTAAAATTCTTGAAACAGAAGAACTTTAGTGTCATTTTTTTAAAGCTGAAATTAGATCAAAAAATATAAGCTATTAAATAATCGATAAAAGGAATACAATAAAAAATGAGGAGGGGCAAAAATGTCGGTATTATTAGAAAGTAATTGGGGAGCAGGCAGAGTCTATGCATACAATAGTAAGAATATTTCAGACACCGTAGAAAATGATGTGGAAACTTTAGAGGAATACAAATGCAGGATTCGCCGGGAAATCGATAAAATACCATCTCATCCTTCGCACAAAAAAATTGCGGAGACACTTGTAATCTCGGAAGAAGGCTATCAAGCGATGAAGGATGATCCAGAGTATGAAAAATGGGTGCTTGGTTATAATAGAGAGAATCGCTCAGTAAATATGTCAATGATGACGAATAAGAAGGAATATATTTCCGGCACAGATTATGAATATATAGGTGCGACAAAAGAAGAATGCCGGGGAGAGGGATATAATGAGTGGGATTATTCAGAAGATTCCTCCAGTTCTTCAGCAAAGAAAAATAGAAAAGCAAATATTATGAATGATAGTACGGATTATATGGAATTCTGGGAGCAGATGTGGTATAAACGTACTTATGAGAGGGAGGAGCGCAACGAGGAATATTTTGCCCATAAGAATGAGCTGGAGCAAATGAACCGGAAACTGGCGGATAAATGTTATAAAGATAATTTCATTTTTCAGAATATATGAAAGATTTTTATGCTTAGATTATTCGGTAATTCGGGAGGAGAAACTTTATGGCACTGCAGATCAGAAAGTTATATAACGAAGGGATGTCTTTGTATAAAATGAGATTGATTGCCGGAAAAAACGGGCTGGATAATCTCGTCCAATGGGTTCATACGATCGAAGACGAAGAAGCCAGCAGCTTTTTGCATGGACAGGAGCTGGTTTTTACGGCAGGAATAAGAAATAAAGATAAAAACTGGCTGCTCGACTTTGCAAAGCGATTAAACAGTGTAAGCACAAGTGCATTTGTCATAAACCTGGGACCTCATATAGAAGAAGTGCCTCAGGAAGTGATCGATTTCTGCAATGAGGTAAACATGCCTCTTTTTACCATTCCGTGGGAAATCAGATTGGTGGATGTAACAAGGAATTTTTGTGAAAAAATCATACATAGTGACAATATAGAAAATAGCCTGGCTTCTGCAATAAAGAATATATTATTCGAAATAGGTGATAAAGAGACTCAGATTCTTCAAATGGAGCGCTACGGATTTATGAGGGATAACGCCTTTTGCTTCCTATGTATTTCCGCAAAGGAGGATAATAACTCAGTCCTTACTGAAAAATATAAGAGACTTTCAAGATATGCGGAAAAGGCAGGAAGGTCTATAAGGGATTTGTTTATTCATTTTGTCTATAAGGAAGCGCTGATCCTTGTCCTGGTGGAATATTCGGAAGTAGAAGTGAATCATTTTCTGGATGATTTTATGTATAATATCAAAAACGCCAATGTAATGGCAGATATTTATATTGGTGTCAGCTCTATTATTTCAGGGATATCGGATCAGAGGAATAACTTTGAGAACGCTATTAATACCAATAAAATAGCGGTAAGAAATAATACATCGATAGTAAGATACGATAGGCTTGGCCTGACAAAGATATTTATGGATGTGAAGGATAAAAATTTGTTATATGATTACTATTATACGATTATTGGAAAAATAGAGCAGTATGATAAGGAGAACGGTACCGGATTACTGGATTTTCTGAAAATATATATCAGCTGTAACGGAAGTCCTCAGCTGGTCTCTGAAAAGCAATACATACATAGGAATACGGTAAACAATATGATTAAGAAAGTTGAAAGGATCACAGGGTATAATCTACTTAATCTGGAAGCAAAGGTTATATGTTCCATTGGACTTATGATAAAGGATGTTTTATAATAATTAGAAAAAATGTGGTTATTGTTCACACAGTAGCTTAACACTTGCTGTTAAGCTACGTAAGAATATGATTCAAGAGATGATTTCTGCTTCGCGGAGCGAATTTAAATGCAGAAATCATGCGTTACTGTTAACGAAGTGAACAGTAACAAAATGTGCATTAGCACAATAAATACTATGCAATTATACGTTGTAATAATAAAAACGCCGTATTATAATATGTACATAATAAAGAAAAGCAGAGAGGCTTGGTCATATGAATATGTCCGGGCCTTTGTTTTTAGGAGGATGCTATTATGAACGGTTTTGACATCAGAAACAAGCAGAAAAAGTATAATTTGCAGTCTTGGAGCAAGCAGGGGGGAATCAACCCTATTTCCGTAGAAAAAGCAGACGGTATTTACTTTTGGGATTACGAAGGGAACAAATACACCGATATGTCTTCTCAGTTAGTGAATATGAATGTAGGATTCGGCAATAAAAAAATAGGAGATGCTATTAAAGAACAAGTGGATCAATATTGTTTTGTAGGTCCTTCCTATGGAGCTGAATCGAGAGCGCAGTTAGCTGAAAAGATCGTGAATTTATTACCGGACAATTTCGGAAAGATATTTTTTACTAATGCGGGTGCGGATGCCAATGAGAACGCAGTGAAGATAGCAAGGATGTTTACCGGGAAGAATAAGATACTCAGCCGATATAGAAGTTATCATGGTTCCTCCTTCGGTGCAGGCAATTTAACGGGAGAGCCTAGAAGATATACGTTGGAGCCGGGAATTCCCGGATTTATTAAATTTTTTGATCCATATATTTATAGAGAAGCAATTGCATTTGCCTCGGAAGAAGAGGCGAGCAAATACTATCTGACTAAGTTAGAAGAACAGATTCAATACGAAGGTGCAAATCAAATAGCCGCAATTGTAATGGAAACGATCACAGGCTCAAACGGTGTCATTATACCGCCCGAAGGATACATGCCCGGAGTCAGGGCTCTTTGCGACAAATATGGTATTCTGATGATTTGCGATGAAGTGATGACTGGCTGGTGCAGAACGGGCAAAATGTTCGCTTTTGAACATTTCGAAATCAAACCGGATATCATAACCTTTGCGAAGGGGGTTACCTGTGGTTATGTTCCTCTTGGAGGAGTAGCGGTATCTGCTGAAATTGCAGAATATTTCGATGAGCACCTTCTGTCCTGCGGACTGACCTACAGTGGACATCCTTTAGCCTGTGCGGCAGGAGTGGCTTGTATTGATTATTATGAAGAAGAGAATATTTTAGATAATGTGAATGCGGTAGGCAAGGTTCTGGGTGAGCATTTGGAAGAGATGAAAAGGGCACATCCGTGCGTTGGGGATGTGAGGTATATCGGCTTATTCTCAGCGGTAGAGCTGGTAAAGAGCAAAGAGACAAAGGAAGCGATCGTTCCTTACGGAAATGATCCTCAGGGAATCATGGGAAGAATAGTAGGAATGTTAAAAGAGCGTAAATTTATGACCTATTCACATGAAAATATGATTTTAGTCTGTCCGCCGCTGATTATTACGGAGAGTCAGCTCATAGAAGAATTGGAAAAGCTGGATGAGGTACTAGACATCGTTGACAGAGATTTTATATAATTAGGAAACAGAGAGCAGTGCTTGTAATATAAGTATGGAAGGGAGGCAGGATGGCATATCAATTTGTAGTGCCGGATCGTACTATTATTGGTGAGGATTCATTAAAACAATCGTTGCCGGCAATAAAAGCGATAGGAAAGAAAGCGCTGATCGTTACGGGAAAGGTGGTAACGAAAGCAGGAATAGTAAATGTTCTGACAGACCTTCTGGAGCAGGAAGGCATATCATATGAGATATTTAATGAAATAACAAGCGAGCCTACGGACTATATGATAGAGCAGGGCGTTATGGTCTATAAGGACAAGGAATGTGATTTTATCATCGGTATCGGAGGCGGCAGCCCTTTGGATAGTGCAAAGGCGATAGGGGCGATGTCGGTGCTGGAAGGTAAGATTTCCGACTATTTAGGGAAAGAAATAGAGGGTGACTTTCCAGCCATGGTGTTAATACCCACTACGGCGGGTACCGGTTCGGAGGCAACAAAATTCACGATCATCACTGATTCCAAAAGAGATGTAAAAATGCTGTTAAAGGGAGATGCATTATTGCCCAGATTAGCAGTGATCGATCCGTCACTTTCGATGTCCGCGCCAAAGAGCGTTACATCAGCGACAGGAATGGATGCGCTTACCCATGCGGTGGAATCCTATACATCGAGAAAAGGAAATCCGATAACGGATATCTTTGCATTATCAGCTATAAAGAGAATCTTCACCTATCTGCCCATAGCATATTCAAATGGCGAAGATAAGAAGGCGAGAGAAGAACTGGCAATAGCGGCATACGAAGCGGGCATTTGCATTAACAATGCGTCTGTTACATTGATTCATGGGATGAGCAGACCGATAGGAGCCTTGTTCCATGTTCCCCACGGTGTATCTAATGCCATGATAATCAAGGAAGGGCTGGCTTTCGCTTTGGATGGATGCTATGATAGGTTCGCGGATATAGCAAGGACAATCGGTGCCGCTGCCTATGAGGAGGCAGAGGAAACGGCTGCGAACGCATTCCTTAAGGTCTTGGAAGAACTGTGTATTACTGTTGAGATTCCTACATTGAGGGAATATGGCATAGACAAAGAAGACTTTGAGAAAAGGATAGACAAGATGGCTGAGGATGCCATGGCAAGCGGAAGTCCTTCCAATACGATAAAGAAAGTAAAGAAGGACGATCTAATTCAAATCTATAAGAAATTATGGGATTAAAATATTGACTTAAGCGAAGGAGCTCCGGTTATGATAGCCGTGAGTTCCTTTGTTTATATATACTAATTACCACTCACATAACACAAGGAGGAGAAAATATGAAAAAGAAGATTTTATCGGTGTTAATGGCGGCAGTTATGGTTTTTTCATTGACAGCATGCGGTTCATCGGAACCGGCCGAAACGGAAGTAAGTGCGGGAAGCAGCGAGCAAGCTGCTGAGGATACGGAAAGTACCGAAGAGGTAAGCAATACGGAAAGTGATACAGAGGCAATAAAAATAGGTGTTCTTTTGAGCACAACAGGCAATTTCTCCATTTCGGAAACGCCCATGAAAAATGCGGCGCAGATGGCAATCGATGAGATTAATGAGGCGGGAGGAATTAACGGGGCGCCTATTGAACCCATATATACTGACTATGGTTCCGATCCGGCCATGGCGGCGGAGAAAGCTCAAGAACTGATATTAAAAGACGAAGTTGTTGCAATAGTCGGGACTAATTCATCGTCCACAAGATTAGCGGTTATCCCTACCATTGAACAGTATGATTCTCTGCTTGTATATAATACTTTTTATGAAGGAGAAACACCGTCGGATAATGTCTTATATACCAATACCGTACCCAGTCAGCAGGTGGACGGATTTATACCGTATATTTTAGAGAACTTAGGCAAAAAGGTATATTTCGTAGGATCCGACTATGAATTTCCGAGAAATACGATTTCTTATGCGAAGGAGCTGGTGGAGGCTTCAGGAGGTGAAATCGCCGGAGAAGAATATGCACCGACGGGAACCGATGATTTCTCATCCATAGTAAATAAGATCAAAGAGGCGGAGCCGGATGTGATTTTTTCGGCAGTCGCGGGAAATGATTCCGTTTATTTTTATACAGACTGCGCTCAGTATGGACTGGACATGGAGACAACACCAATTTGTTCGGTTGCCTGCCATGAAGGTACCGTGAAAGGAATCGGGGAAGCGGCAATTGGTTCCTATTCATGCTTTTCCTACTTCAATACGCTGGATACGGAGACAAATAAGGCATTTGTTGAAAAATATGAAAGCTTGTTCGGAACTGAAACTACAGTAAATAATGGAGCCGAAGCCACATACCATGGAGTTTATATGCTGGCAAAAGCAATAGAAAAAGCCGGTTCTACAGAGACTGCGGACATTGTAAACGCTGCTGCGGACATTGAAGTGGAAGCGCCGTCAGGAGTAATAAAAATGGATAAGGAAAATCATCATGCATGGCTGAATGTTTATATTGGTAAGGTCAATGAAAATTTAACTTTTGATATCATTTCATCCTCTGATGGTCTGGTAGCACCTGTGGTAGATTAATTTGAAAATGTAGGAAAAAGGAGTGGTGAAGCTATGGAATTGCTTTTGTCACAGATAATTAACGGCATAAGCGGATCGGCTGAACTGTTTATCGTTGCAATTGGTTTGGTCATTATTTTCGGTATGCTGGATGTTGTAAATATGGCGCATGGTGAGTTCGTTATGTTAGGAGCTTATTGCTCATGTGTATGTGTCAATCAGTTGGGAGTACCATTTTTCTTATCCATACCTGTCAGCTTTATATTTACAGCGATTTTAGGCATGATACTTGAACAGTTATTTATCAGGAAGTTATATGGTAAGGTGGCGGAAACATTACTTGTTACGTTTGCTCTGACTTATATCATCCCTCAAATTGTCAGGATATTGTTCGGACCTGAAAACCAGAATATCGAAAATCCTATAAAAGGAAGCATTAGCGCAGGTAAAATAACCGTTCCTTATTATAATATTTTTATTATCGTAATGGCGGGAGTCATCCTGGCCGGAACCATATTCTTGTTTTATAAAACTAAATTTGGGATGCAGCTTAGAGCGATCACACAGAACAGAAAAATGTCGCAATGTCTGGGAATCAATTCCGATAAAGTGGATAGAATGACCTTCGCCTATGGCTGCGGCCTGGCAGGATTGGCCGGAGCACTGCTGGCACCTATCTCCAGTGTCACGCCGGGTATGGGCACCGAATATGTGGTGGACAGCTTTCTGGTAGTTATACTTGGCGGCTTGAATTCGGTGATCGGCTCTTTCTGGGGAGCAGGTGTAATAGAAGAATCGATATCTGTCATGGCAGGGTATATGAGCCTTGTAACAGCAAAGCTTTTGATATTCATTGTAATAATTATTTTAATCAGATTCAGACCGCAGGGTTTATTTTCCTCAAAGGATAAAAGATAAAAAACAGCTAATGGAGGCAGAATATGAAAGAAACAATAAAAAGTATAACGGCGGATAAATATATTGTTGCAGGCTTGTTTCTTGTATTAGCAATTTTACCGGTGTTTTCATCCTTATATACAACACAGCTTATGGGGAAAATTATTACATTTATCATACTGGCACTGGCTCTTGACATTTTGTGGGGGTATGGTGGATTAATGAATCTTGGTTTTGCGGTATTTTTTGGATTGGGAGGATATATCACCGGCATAGCGCTCGCCTGCCGGAATGGTCTTCCCGCATTTATGAAAGCAGGGGGACTTGAAGAGCTGCCTTGGTTTTACAGGCCATTGGAGAATATGCAGGCGGCAATCGTGCTGTCTGTTCTCCTTCCGGCCCTGCTGGCTCTATTCTTAGGATATTTTATATTTACAAGTAAGATAAAGGGAGTATTTTTCAACTTAATTACGTTGGCATTTGCGGCCTTGTTCGAATTATTTATCAAGACAAATCAAGTATATACCGGCGGCTCCAGCGGAGTGAATGGTGTTGCGAAAGGATTGAAAGATATCGCTTTATTTGGAAATACAATTGACATCAGGGGCTGGTATTACATAGCATTTGTTTCATTGGTGATTATATATTTCTTTTGCCTGTGGCTGACGGAAAGCAGATTTGGAAAAGTAGTCAAATCGGTTAGAGATAATGAAGCAAGACTACAGTTTTTGGGATATAATCCAGCAGTGTTTAAAATGGCCCTTTTTGCTATAGCCGGTGCCATAGCCGGTTTTGGCGGAGCTTTATATGTGCCCATTACTTCTTTTATTTCTATAGAGAATGCAGGAATTACTTTTTCTACTATTTTGCTTATCTGGCTGGCAGTAGGGGGCAGGGGCAGTCTGTCGGGAGCTATATTCGGAACGTTGACGGTCAGTCTGCTGCAAAGTAAGCTGTCCGGCGTATTGGGAGACTTTTGGCAGATTGTTTTAGGCCTTTTACTTATAGCGATTGTCCTTATACTTCCAAAGGGAATAATAGGTACGATCATCGATATGCAGTATAACAGCAGGATTGTAAAAGAACTGCAAAAAAAGGATAGGTAGGGTGGTTATTAATATGGCATATTTGGAATTGAAAAACCTCACAGTTGAATTTAATGGCTTTCGGGCCGTAAATGAAGTTAATCTGTCTGTTGAAAAGGGAGAACTGCGGGTCATCATCGGGCCTAACGGTGCCGGAAAAACAACGATTATCGATATGATTACCGGTAAAACAAAGCCTACCTACGGAAGTGTGCTTCTTAACGGAGAGAGCATCGGGGGAAAAGACCCTTATAAAATATCCAATAAATATAAGGTCGGCAGAAAATTTCAGGGTCCGAATGTATTCGATTATATGACGGTATATGAGAACATAGAAGTAGCGCTATCGGGATATAACAGCCTAATAAAAACATTGACCTTTCGAAAGACCCGGGCGGTTAAAAATGAAATTGAAGATATTTTAAAAAAGATTAACTTATATGATGAAAGAAATGTCCTTCCGTCTTTCCTGTCGCACGGTCAGCGTCAATGGCTGGAAATGGGAATGATACTTGCACAAAAGCCGGAAGTTATTACTTTGGATGAGCCTACGGCCGGTATGTCCGCCGATGAGACATATAAAACGGGTGAGATGATAAAGACGATTATGAAAGGCAAAACGTTGATTGTTATCGAACACGATATAGACTTTGTGAAACAGATTGCTCAGACGGTGACGGTTCTCAGTCAGGGAGAAGTACTGGCAGAAGGAAGCTATAAAGAGATTACGGCCAATCCGGAGGTAATAAAAGTATATTTGAAGACCGACGAGGAGGAATAGATTATGCTTAAGGTAGAAAACGTATCGGTTAATTACGGCAAAAGCAGAGTTGTAAGCGAGGTATCCTTTCATGTGAAAAAAGAAGACAGTCTGGTAATTCTCGGACGCAATGGAGTAGGCAAGACGACTTTGCTAAAGAGTATTATTGGCCTTCTGAACCTAAAAGAAGGAAGCTTAACGCTGGAGGGTAAAGATATAAGCAGAATAAAGACATTTGAAAGGTCGCAAAGCGGTATTGCCTATGTACCCCAAGGAAGGGAGATCATTCCCCAGCTTACTGTTCAGGAGAATCTGGAACTGGGCGCTATGGCACATGCTGTCCAATATCATAAAAAAGTAGAGGAGATATTTGAATATTTTCCGATACTGTCACAGCATTTAAAGAGAAAAGGAGGAGTTCTCTCCGGCGGACAGCAGCAACAGCTTGCTATAGCCAGAGCCTTGATGGCAGATCCCCAAATACTTATTCTCGACGAACCTACGGAAGGCATTCAGCCCAATACCGTATCGGAAATCGCAAATACGCTGGACAGATATCATAAAGAGAAGAAGGTTCCTCTTGTCATCGTGGAACAGAATCTGAAATTTGCCAGAAAAATAGGCAACAAATTTCTTATTATCCAAAAAGGGACCGTTGTGAATAAAGGAAGCATAGATGAGCTTACCGATGATATAAGCAAAAAATACTTAAGTGTGTAAGTACAGGGTCAGGGAGGAAGAATATGGGAAATTATGCGATTACTATAGCGAGAGGATTTGGCAGCGGAGGAAAAGAAATAGGAACAAAACTGGCACAAAGGCTGGGAATTCCATGCTATGAACACCAGATATTAAAGCTCGCTTCGGAAGAAAGCGGATTAAATGAAGCTCTGTTCGGCAGAGTAGACGAAAAGCTTTCAGGCAGTCATCTGTCAAAAATGCTGCAGAAGATTCCGTTTACGTCTGTGGTATCTCCGCAGGATAAGCGGTTTGAATCGGATATAAATCTTTTTAATATACAGGCAGAAATTATTAGAAAACTTGCGGCAACCACTTCATTTATTGTACTGGGAAAGTGTGCGGACCATGTTCTTAAGGATTGTGATAATGTGGTGAGCTTCTATGTGGAGGCGCCCAGAAGTGCCTGTGTGAAGTCCATTATGAATAAAATGGGAGTATCCGAAGCGCAGGCTCATAAGCTGATCAGTAAAACGGACAAGTACAGAGCGGATTATTATAAATATTATACGGGAGGCAACTACTGGACGAACCCTGTCAATTATGACATGACTTTGAACAGTGACCGGATAGGCAGAAATGAATGTGTGGATTTGGTTGAGCACTATGTGAGAACAAAATTTAAGCTATAGATTCTGGATTGTTACGTAAGTGATCAGACTTTGAAAGGAGCATGGGTATAAAGATGAAATTTTGTTGTTTGGAAAGAATGAAAGATAAGATAAATACCTTTAGTTCATTCGGCGATACGGGGAATGGCGGAATAACCAGACTGTCCCTATCGAAAGAAGCGATTGCGGCAAGAGCGGAGTTTAAAAAAAGAATGGAAGCGTTAGGTGCAGTAGTCGTGACAGATGACTTGGCAAATATGTATGCGACAATCGAAGGAGATGAGGACCTCCCGGCAATTATGAGCGGTTCACATCTCGATTCGGTTGTAAAAGGCGGCAATTACGACGGAGTATTGGGAGTTCTGACCGCGATGGAAGCTGCCGAGACGATTGTCAGAGACCATATTCCTCACAGGCATCCTATTACTGTAGTTGTATGGACAAATGAAGAGGGAGCGAGATTTGAACCGGCAATGATGTCTTCGGGCGTAATATGCGGTAAGTTTGACAAAGATACAATGCTTCGTTCGGAAGCAAAAGATATTCCGGGCTATACCTTTAAAGACGCCTTGTTGGAGAGCGGCTTTATGGGCGATATCGGCAATAGAATGTCTCCGGAAAAATATATCGCCAGTATTGAGCTGCATGCGGAGCAAGGCCCTGTTTTATATGAAGAGAACAGAGATATAGGTATAGTGTCGGGAGTTGTGGGTATGGTGAATTATGAATTCAGAGTGAAAGGGCAGGCGGATCATGCGGGTACTACGCCAATGAAGTATCGGAAGGACGCATTGTATGCCGCCGCTCAGGCTTTGGAATATCTATATACAGAGCTGGGAAAGCTCGACGAAGAGCTTGTGTATACCATAGGGAAGATAGCCGCTTATCCTAATATCCATACGATTATTCCGGAAGAAGTGAGAATGACGATAGATTCCAGACATAAAAGTCCGGAGGTACTAAAGCAGGTTATTTCGGTAATCGAAAATGTCCCGGAGAAGCTGTCTGGCTGTACGGTAGAGGCAGTCAGAGAATGGGACAGGAAAACGGTGGATTTCGATAAAAGACTTGTAAGCTTTGTAGAAACAAGTGCGGATAAATTAGGCTATTCGTCAAAAAGAATGTATAGCGGAGCCGGTCACGATTCTCAATATATATGCGAGCTTGTTCCTACGGCAATGATATTTGTACCTAGCGATAAAGGACATAGCCACTGTGAGCTGGAATATACACCACTTGAGAATTGCTTAAAGGGTGCAAATGTATTGTTGAACACAATACTGGAAATCGATAGAATCAGTAATTAAAGTATTAATGAAATATGTAAAAGAAAAGTCTTTGAACAATAAAGAAGAAGGGCAGGGCTGCGGCCATGCCCTTTAAAATATGATGGCAGGTGATAGGAAGGAGTGATATAATTATAACGGTAAATCAGAAGTTTTTAAAACTGTCTCATTGCATGAATAGTAAAACTGCAATATTCTTTATGCAGGAGGTGAAAGATATGGCAAACGAAGATAAGAAAGATTTTAATTCAATGTTGTACGACAGCAAAGATATGCCAAAGATTCAGACGATAACAGACCTAAAAAGCATTCAAAAATATGGTGGAAACATCATGTACTTTGCGCCGCCAATTGACTATGACAAGGTAATGAAATCAGTTCCCCGTGGTAAAGTAATTACCATAGGCCAGATCCGTGTGTATTTTGCCAAGTTGAACGGAGCAGATTTCACGGAGCCAATTACCGCCGGAGTTTTTGTGTCTATTGCGGCATGGGCGAGCTATCAGCGTTCCGAAAACGAAACGCCATATTGGAGAACACTAAAAGCAAACGGTGAATTGAATCCCAAATATCCGGGCGGAATGGAAGCTCAGAAAGAAAGGCTGGAAGCAGAAGGACACACTATAATTCAAAAGGGCAGGAAGAATATCAAATACTATGTAAAAGATTATGAGGACGCATTGTTTGAATTGGGGTAGGAAAATCGGTTTGTGAGAATGAATCCCGCAATATTTTTGAGCTTCTTTGTAAATGGTTCTTGTTTTGGTCTTTAGGAGTGTCTGGGGTTACAACAGGGCTTATGCAGACCTATACGGCCGATCTTCTTTCGATAACAACAAGTGATTTTATTGTGATTAAAGAGTTAGGATATGCTAATTGCAATTTTAGTTATTGCAAGGAGTTATCTGTTGGATTCCGGTCTGGCGCGTAAGAAAATAAATGTTTATGGAGGAAATGAGGATGAGTAAAAGAAAAGAACCGGCGGAACAGTTCTTAACAATGAAACCCGATCAAACGTTTAACATACAAAATGATGGATTCATCGGTAGTCTGTACAAACCTCAGGATAATTCTTTTGAAGGTAAAGCGTTAATCATGTCCGGTGGCAGTGACGGTTATTTCTCATTAACTTGCCTGATTGCAGAACAGTTTGTAAAACACGGTCTTACCGTGATGGCACTTGCATACTGGAATCAGCCCGGTCTTGCGGATGCCTTAGAAAAAATACCGGTGGAATATGTAGAAAGAGCAGCATTATGGTTTAAAGATAATAATTACATAAAAATTGGGATGTGGGGCATTTCAAAAGGTTCAGAGTATGCTTTGATTTCGGGAAGCATATTGCAGAATTTAATTTCGTGTGTGGTAGCAGTGTGCCCGATTAATATTTGTTGCCAGGGTATACGGAAGGGTAAATCAGTAAGTTTATTGGATTGTTCTGCATGGAGTTTTCGAGAGAAGGAAATCCCCTATGCAAATCTTCAATATAACAAATGGCAGATTATAAAGGATATGCTGAAGCGAAGAAGTATTTGTATGCGCTCTTGTTATAATAATGCAATTGCCTCAGCGCCAGAAAAGGCACATATTAAAATTGAGAACATCAACGGCCCCATTCTTTCCCTATCAGCATAAGCATTATAATTATAAATATGCGAGCCATTTTCTGATTCCTTATAAGCTGAAATCGGCGAAGATGTTCGCTGTAGAACGAAGATATCCGGAAGAATGTATGGAAAGTAATATGAAGTCTTTGGAGGATACCCTGATATTTTTGAATGAATGGTAAAATTAAATTACAGTTTGTTAGGGCGGGTGAAAAAATGAGTAATGGCGTAAGGGTTTGTGCGTGATTATATTCTTGATTTCAATTTTTATACACGAATGCGGGCATGGGTTTGCCAACTCCCTGCGGGGCATTGAGTGCAGCACGGGCTTTAATCGTGTGGGTGACATATACAAGTATCCGAAAGATGCGGATTTCCGGGCAGAATATAGTGCAGTATCGGATAGCTTATTAGATTTTGGCGTACCGGCAACCCTTATGCTGGCTGTTACAGGAACGATTCTTTTCTGCTTGCAAAAAGGAGAAAAGGGAAAAATAATTGCATTAGGATTTGCAGCTGCAAATAGTGTCATGCGGTTAATACCATGTCTGTTCGTGATCATGGTTCCGTTGCTGACGGGAAGAGTGCATAATGAAGATGAGTATGGAACGGGACTTGCCCTGGCGGAGGCAACAGGCTATTCGGTTCTCATATTTCTTCCGGCTCTCATATCTATACTGGTTTCCGTTATGTGCATAGCATGCCTTTATAGAAAATTAAAGACAGAGATATCTTCCAAGGGATTCATCCGCTATAGCTTCCTTACGCTCTTTAGCTTTTATATAACAATGATTATAGCTAATATGCTCGATAATATCGTTCGGATCAACTGGACGGCTATTCGTTAAATACATAGTTTGACTGGCTATTTGATAATGAAAAAATAAAGAAGTAAAATCCCGGTAAAACAGAAAGGATCAAGATGTATGAATTATATCGATAAATTATTAGAAAATAAGGATAATGTAAACACGGCAGATTTTTTCCCGGAGCTATTAGGGGCAGATTGTTATAAGATGTATGAGCGGGTAAATAATTTCATTATGGAAAATTATAATGTTAATCAGATGTGGAGTAAGGGAGGAAAGTATGGAGATATCTGCCTTCGCTACAGCCGCAGCGGAAAAACGCTCTGTACCTTATATTTCCGTCAGAAACAATTAGGTATCTGGGTCATACTCGGCAAGGAAGAAAGAAGCAGATTTGAAGAGATAAGAAATCAGTTTTCTCATGAATTGCAGGAAATATATGATAGAACAGAGGTATACCATGATGGGAAATGGCTAATGTTTGATGTGGAAGACGATAATTTATATAGTGAAATTGTTTTGCTGCTGAAGGTAAAAAAATCTCCCAATAAAAAACGTACCATATGATATATTTTTATCTATAAATGATCGAGTTATGAAAGAGTTCATAAAATTAAGAAGTTAAATATCTCAGATTATTATGATTTTTCAGGAGTGTTTGATAGTAAGCCGAGATCGGACAGAATAGTTAATAGAGGAGAGCAGGATAAAGCCCGGAGCGTAGCAGTTCTCCGGGCTTTTATTATTTTTGTATGCAAACGCCGCACATCCGTCACCCTTCAACCGTTAAATACTATGAAAGGAGGTTCCTAAGAGAGTCCATGGACATAGAAGAACAATATGACAAGATATACCGGTACTGCTATTTTAAGCTGCGGCAGCAGCATATAGCAGAAGATATCGCTCAAGAAACCTTCTTGCGCTTTCTGGAGAGCGCGACATATCGAAATACCGGACAGGCTTTGCAGTATCTTTATACGGTGGCGAGGAATCTCTGTATTGACGAATACAGACGAAAATCCTATGAACGCTTGCCCGAGGATGAGAAGGATTATCACAGACGAATACATGATAGTGCAGAGCATGACATGGAGGAGAAGCTGCTTACTTCTATTGCGGTAAGAGAGGCTTTGGAAGAACTTCGTGAGGAAGATCGGGAGCTGATGCTTCTTAGATATGTGAATGAGGTTCCTGTGTCTGTAATCAGCAGGCTGCTTGGAATCTCACGGTTTGCGGTTTACCGCAGGACACAGGCAATCTTGAAATCGCTGCAGGATAAGCTTGGAGAGGAGGATTTTATATGAAAAAAGAATTAAGAAGGGCATTGTACGATGCGTTTGAAGCGCCGGAGTCACAGAGAAAGAAAGTCTTTTTAAACAATATAAGGCAGCCCGGAATCGGATATTTTAAATTTATACTGCTCCAGGCTTCTTATATCAGAAAATGGATATGGGGATTATCACTTGCGGTTTTTGCAGTGGCTCTCATAAGCGGAGGCTTTCTGGAGAGAGAGGTGATATGGGTACTTTCGGCACTGATGCCCTATCTGGCAGCAGTCTCAATAGCAGAAAATGTCCGCTCAGAGGTGTACGGGATGGCGGAGTTGGAAATGGCATCAAGATTCTCGTTAAAGAGTGTAGTGCTGGCCCGTATGGGGATATTGGGAGTCTTTCATTTGATACTGCTTTGCCTGCTTGTTCCGCTGGGGCATATGCACGGCGTCTCTACGGCGCTTCAGACAGGAGTTTACTTGCTGGTGCCTTATCTTCTTACCAATGCCGGGGGTTTATGGCTGGTACGCAAAATTCGCAGCAGGGAGACTTCTTATGTTTGCATGGGATATGCCATTATTATCAGCGCTTTTCCCATCGTGAGCAAATATACTATAACATTGCTGTACCAGCCGGAAGTATTTGGCTGGTGGCTGGTTTTATTGGCTATTCTCTGTGTCGCTACAGCAGTGGAATATAGAAAGACAGTAGTAAGGACGGAAGAATTGATTTAAAAGAAAGGAGCGTTTTATGGAGCTTATAATAGACAGGCTGTCCAAGCAATATGGAAGCAGAATCGCGGTGGACAGAGTAACACTTAAATTACAAAAAGGAGTTTATGGTCTGCTGGGGGCTAACGGTGCAGGAAAGACTACTCTGATGAGGCTGATATGCGGCATTTTAAAGCCTACGGGCGGGAGCGTTTCTTTGGATGGTGAGGATGTTTCCAGCGAGGAATACCGTTCACGGCTGGGATACCTTCCGCAGGACTTCGGATATTATCCTGATTTTACGGGAATGGATTTTTTGCTGTATATGGCCGCTTTGAAAGGTCTTGACAGGGCGCAGGCGAAGCGGAAGGCGGTAGAATTACTTAGACTGGTGGCTTTGCAGGATGCAGGGAAAAAGAAGATTAAGACCTATTCCGGGGGCATGAAGCAGCGGCTGGGAATCGCTCAGGCTTTGCTCGGAGAACCGCAGCTTTTGATACTGGACGAACCTACGGCGGGGCTTGATCCGAAGGAAAGAGTAAGATTCCGGGATTTGATCGCGCAGCTTGGAAAGAATAATATCGTCTTGCTCTCCACCCATATCGTGTCCGATATCGAGCATATCGCGGATACTGTTTTGATGATGAAGGACGGACAGCTCATATATCAGGGAGGATGGGACGAGAATCGCGGAGATTTGGAACAGTTTTACTTAGAGCAGTTTGAAGAGGGAAAAAATCATGGATAATTTTAAAACATTGTATGGATATGAACTTAAGAAAATAATAAGACGTAAAATCGTTCTGGTCACCGCTGCTATTATGCTGCCTATTGTCATATTTACGGTAATAGCAGCTCTTCTTGGAGATTATTATGCAAATGGTGTTAAAATCGATACCCATTATCATATGTTCCAGACTGATAAGGAGTATCAGCAAAGATTAAGCGGCAGGTCCATTGACCAAAGCCTGCTGGAGGAAATGAAGGCCGGGTATGATAAAATTCCTTCCGATGTGGAGGCATATACATTGACAAAAGAGTATGAAGCATATGCACGGCCATATAGCGCAATATTTCAATTTGTCAGAAATACGGCAAATATGACGGTTTCTGAAGTGCGGCAGTGGGCGGCAGACGAAGAGGATATGCATGCAATGCGTCAAAGAATGTTAGAAGAAACGAGGGAAGAACTCCGCCTGACGCAGGGCGAAAAGGTCTTCTGGCAGGAACAGGAGGATAATCTGGAATGGCCGATGACGTTTGTATACAAAGACGGATATTGGCAGCTTTTTGACTGCATGAATACAATAGGCCTGATGATGCTTATCATGATCACGGTCTGCCTGTCGAGCGTTTTTGCGGAGGAGCATGCCAAAAGAACGGATCAGCTCATACTTTGCAGCAGATATGGAAGGCATAAGGCTTATTGGGCTAAGATTTTAGCAGAAATCAGTTTTTCACTTCTTGTGTCGATAGTGTATATTGTGCTGGCTTTTGGCCTTGCGTTTGCATTATATGGTGCGGACGGCTTTTCCGGTGCATTTCAATTGATGTATACCAATTATTCTTATCCGTTAAGCGTGGGAGAAGCGGTTCTGATTTCCTATAGCATGCTGATGATTGCGGGAGTTCTGACCGGCATATTTGTAATGATGCTGTCTGAACTGCTTCATAGCGGCATCGGTACGCTGGCGCTGGTAGTTGGAATGATTATATTATTATTGTTTTTTAACATACCGGAACAGTACCGGGCGGCGTCCCAGCTTTTGAGCTATATTCCCAGCGAATTTGTTGCCGTATGGAGCATCTTCAGCTCGCGGACGGTATCGCTTGCCGGCAGAACATTTACAGCGTGGCAGGCAGTTCCCATTTTGTATATTCTTGCGGGGGGGATATTTGCTGTGGCAGGTAAAAGAGTCTATGCAAACTATCAGGTAAGCGGCCGGTAAAAAACAGGACACAGCGCGATAAAATGCGGGTTTTTACTTCATTTTCTCCTATTACTGTAGTATAATATAGCAAATAAACTGTGGGAGGAAATTTACGAATGAGAAAATCTGTGGTTAAGATTATCGCTGCTGTGTCGGGTGCCGCGATTCTGCTTGCCGGATGTACGAAAGGAACGAAGGAGGAGCAGGCGGTGCTGGACCCTGACAATCCGGTTTCCATTGAGATATGGCACTATTACAATGGGCCTCAGAAGCTGGCTTTCGATAGTCTTGTTACACGTTTTAATGAGACGATGGGGCAGGAGCAAGGCATTGTCGTAGAGGCATTCGGTCAGGGAAATGTGAATGAGCTTTATGAAAAGGTGCATGACGCTGTGGATAAGAAGGTAGGAGCCGGCGAGGTACCGACGATTTTTGCAGCCTATACAGATACGGTGTACGATTTGGACAAGCGGGGACTGGTAGCTGACCTTGGCGGGTATTTTATCGAAGAGGAACTGGCAGGATACGTGGATGCATATATCGAGGAAGGCCGGCTTGGCGAGGCGGAGGGCTTGAAGATCATCCCGATAGCAAAGGCGACAGAAATCATGATGATCAATAAAACTGATTGGGATAAATTTGCGGCTGCTACCGGAACGTCGATGACGGAGCTTGAAACCATTGAGGGCGTGGTGAAGACCTCCGAGTCTTACTATAACTGGACTGACGGGGAGACACCGGATATTCCGGGCGACGGTAAAGCTATGTTCGGGCGGGATGCTATGGCGAACTATATTATTCTCGGTTATTATCAGTTGACAGGCAATTCTCTTTTTACCCATGAGGGAGGAACGATTGCCTTCGAACCGGACGAGGAGGCTTTCCGAAAGCTCTGGGATAACTATTATATCCCTTATATCAACGGCTGGTTCGGCGCCTACGGACGTTTCCGTTCGGACGACGCCAAGACCGGGGATTTGATTGTCTTGGTAGGATCTACTTCGGGAGCGACTTATTTTCCGGAGCGGGTTACCTTGGAGGATGAATCCAGCTATCCTATTGAGGCGGCAGTCCTTCCGGCCCCCTGCTTTGAAGGAGCAGAGCTTAGTGCCATTCAGCAGGGTGCGGGGATGGCGGTTCTTTCATCGAATCCTCAGAACGATCTGGCTGCGGCGATCTTCTTGAAATGGTTTGTGGAGGAGGAACAAAATATTGATTTCGCGATTTCCTCCGCTTATCTTCCGGTAGAGAAAGCGGCAAATGATATGTCTTTAATCGAAAGCGCAGAGGGCTTTGAACAACTTCCTGCATCACTTAAGGATGCTCTTTCCGTGTCGGTGGACGTGGTCAATGGATATGATTTGTATTTTGAGAAAGCATTTTCTGGCTCTGCCGATGCCAGAGAAGTAATTGAATATTCTCTTTCAGACCGCGCTAAGGCTGACCGTGAACAGATTCTCACACTGACGGAGGGCGGAATGTCTATGGAGGACGCGACAGCACAATTTGCGACGGATGAAAATTTCCAAAGCTGGTATGAAGGACTGATAAATGCAGTCCGCGTTATAATCGATGGGGATTGACAGGAAGAGGATGTAAATGGAACGAAAGAAAACAAAAGATAAATCCCGCAGGTCAGGCAATTCGATTATGAACCGCATTTTAATTCCGGTAATCGTTGCCTTATTCGTGCAGGCAGGCCTTTTTTCCGTAAATATAATTTGGGGCGGTACCATTGAAAAGCTCAACCACAATGCTTTTGACATTCTGAACGGGGCAGTGAATAATCGTCGTAACTATCTTCAAAGCGAGATGCTGTCGCGCTGGTCCAACTTGGATCCGGCGTCAGAGAATATCAGGAGAACATTCAGTAAGGAACCGATTCAGATAGGCGAGGCGGGCACCTTGCTCAGAAATGAGATTCTGAGCCAAAGTGCGCCGGAGCTGATTAGTTTGCTGCGCCGCAATTTGGTAATAGGAGTTTTTCTTATCCTGACGGATGGAGAAGGCCGCGATGAAGAAGGACAGATGCAAAAGCACGGTCTGTATATCCGTGATATGGACCCAGCCACCAATTCAGCCAATAACTCAGATTTACTGCTTTTGCATGCTCCGGTATGTATATCCAAGGAGCTAGGGATCCCTCTGGATTCCAATTGGCAGTCCCGTATGAGCTTTGACCCTGATGACTTGGTTAGCTGGAATTATTATAGTAAGCCTTATGAGGCCGCGCTTAAGTATCCTGAAATAGAGGAGAAAGATTTGGGATATTGGAGCCCGGTTTTTCGTGCGGCGGGAGACAGCCTGGATACGATTACCTATTCGATGCCCCTTAGGGATCAGAACGGAGTGGTGCGTGCGATATTGGGAGTGGAGCTTTCCGTCGATTACTTAAGCAAGCAGATGCCGTATCAGGAATTGAATCAGGAGAAGCAAGGAATGTATTTTGTCGGTGTTGCTGAGGGCGAGGAGCTGATTTTCAATACGCAGCTTTCCACCGGCCCTGTCTTTAAGCATCGTTTCGGAATGGCAAAGCAGATGAGTTTTACACAGGAAGATGAATATGCGGATTCCTATCGGGTCATTGACAATACTTCCGGCCATAAGAGAGACGTCTATGGATGTATACAATACTTTAATCTCTATAATACCAATACGCCTTTTGAAAATGAGAGATGGGCGTTAATTGGAATGCTGGATGACGAGGAGCTTCTGGGTTTCTCGCAAGGCGTATCCGGCTCGATATGGGTGACATGGGGAATCTCCCTTGTATTGGGGCTTACCGCCGCCTGGGCAGCCGGTTTATCGGTAGCCCATCCTATTACCAGACTTCTCAAGCAGCTTCGTGAGAGTGACCCCAGACGTCCTCTCGAGCTTGGTAAGCTGAAGATTTCGGAGATCGACGAACTGTCCGGGGCTATTGAGACGCTTAGCTCACGGGTAGCGAGAGAGGCCAGCCGCCTTTCTCAGATTATCGATATGGCGGGGGTAGAAATCGGTGCCTTTGAGACTCAGCCGGATTCGGACCGGGTATTTTGCACAGGTCACTTTTTCGAGATGCTGGGATTTTATAGTGAGCAGGCCACAGACGGCACTATCGATAAGCAGGAGTTCGATGAGTTGATGGAGACCTTGAACGGGCAGGTAGAGGATGGAACAGAGGATGGGAGCACGAAGATTCTTCGCATAGAGCATCCGGCGCAAGCTCCGAGGTGGGTGCGGCTTCGAGTGGTTTCTTCTAATAATCATATCACGGGGGTAGTCAGTGATGTCACACAAGAGATTTTAAAGAGGCGCAAGATTGAGCGAGAGAGGGATTATGATCTGCTGACGGATCTGCTCAACAGGCGGGCGTTCAGCGTAGAGCTCAAAAAACGTTTCAGCAATCCGCAGGAGCAGACGCTTATTGCCCGTATGTCAGGCGATGAGTTCTATGTGCTTTTTTCCGGTTATTCTTCCCGAGAAGAGGTGCAGGAAATCATTCATGTACTTGAAGACGGTGTGCGGCAGACTATATTTTTCCTGCCGGATAATACCAGCATCAATATTCGTGCATCCGCTGGAATCGCCTGGTACCCAGACCATGCTACCTCCTATGATAAGCTTCTGAAATATGCCGATTTCGCGATGTATCAGGTGAAGAATACGACCAAAGGAGAGTTCGGCGAATTCGATATGGAACATTATAAAAGGGACTCTTATTTATTGCAGAATCAGGAGGAAATCAACCGTCTCATAGATAAGGAGAAAGTAACTTTCCACTTTCAGCCTATCGTGGATGCGAGAAATGGTGAGGTGTTCGGATATGAAGCTTTAATGCGTCCCACGCTGGAGAGTATCAAGTCCCCGGGGGAAGTACTGCTGTTAGCGAAGTCACAGTCTAAGCTCTATGGGATAGAGAGACTGACTTGGCGGCAGAGCCTTGCGGCATTCGAGAAGCTGCCGGAAGCAGCGTCTTCTATCCGTATATTTGTGAATTCCATTGCCAGTCAGCAATTGAATGCCAAGGACGAGAAATATATTCAAGAGAGGTTCTCACATTTGCTTCCAAGAGTAATTATTGAGATTACGGAAGAGGAACGCTCCACCGAAATGGAGACTCGCAGAAAACTGGAGTGGGCTGCGAAGTGGAACTGTCAGATTGCTTTGGATGACTTTGGTACCGGATACAATTCCGATACTGCTTTGCTGGCGACCATGCCGAACTTTGTAAAGCTGGATATTTCAATCGTGCGCAATATCGACAACGATGCTAACCGCCGTAAGCTTTTACAGAATCTGCTGTCCTATACCGAAGGCCGTGATATACGTGTGATCGCGGAGGGAGTGGAGACCTATGAAGAGCTTCGCACGCTTATTAGCCTGGGCGTTGATTATTTACAGGGATACTATATCGCCAGGCCGCAGCTTCAGCCTGCCCCTATTCCGGAGCAGATTGTTCAGGAGATTCAGGATGCTTATGCGGCTGTTTCAGAATAGGGACGTAAGTTCCAAAAGGAGAGCTATGTATGGATAAATGTAATTGGTGTAAGGATGGCGGGATCAATGAAGAATACCATGATAAGGAATGGGGAATTCCGTTGCATGACGACAGGAAGCATTTTGAATTTCTGATGATGGAGGTCATGCAGTGCGGGCTGAACTGGACGATGATGCTTAAGAAGAGAGAAACCTTTCGTAAGTGCTTTGATGATTTCGATTATGAGAAAATTGCCTTGTACGGTGATGCGGATATAGATAGAATCATGGAAACCGGAGATATGATAAAATCGATTCGAAAAATTCGTGCGGTTATCGACAATGCGAGAGCATATAAGAAAATAATCGATGAATTCGGATCCTTTGATGAATTTCTGTGGGGATATAGCGGGTATAAGAGCATTATTTATGAGGATCATAGAATAGTGCCGGTCGCCAGCAATGATTTGTCGGATGTGGTAAGCAAGGAACTGAAAAAGAGGGGATTTAAGTATCTTGGCTCCATTACGGTGTATTCTCATCTGCAGGCCTGCGGGATTATTAATGACCATGATATTCATTGCTTTAGGTATCGGCAGATTATAGATGAGTGTCCGGTAGAGTTTAGATGATCGCGAATCCGTCGCTTTTTTACAACACAAAGCGGCGGATATATTTTATTATGGAATAAAGTTTGGATCATCCGAAGGAGAAAAGACATGAAAAAACTGAGTTTTGAAGCATTTCATGAAATTAAAAATTGGGTTTATCGGAATGCGAGGCCGCTGGACTTCGCATTATGGCAATACTGGTTTGAAGATGGAAGCAAAGATGCTGTTCTATCGGCCTTATCCAGCTATCGGAATAGTGATGGCGGATTTGGCAATACGATTGACCCGGATAGCTGGAATCCGGATTCTACCCCGTACAATGTACAGATCGTCATAAAACTGCTGCGGCAGATAGAGTTCCTCGATATGGAGCATCCATTTTACCGCGGAATGTTCCGTTATTTGGAGAATACGGAGCACAGGGCAGATTACGGATGGATTTTTACAATCCCGTCTAACGATAATTACCCGCACGGCATCTGGTGGGATTATAATCCCAAGGACAATGAGTTCCAAAGTATAGGAACGACGGCAAGCCTATGTGGTTTTATTCTCCGGTATGGAGAAAAAGAGTCGGGCCTGTACCGGATGGCGAAGGAATATACGAACTCGTTGATTGAGCGGTTAAAGGGGACAGAGCGATTGGGAGATATGGGAGTAGGAGGCTACTGCGAGTTGCTGGAGGATATAGAGGCAGCAGGGATTACGGAAGAATTTGACTTTACATATCTATGTGAAAAGGTTTCCCATGAGGTACGGAAAAAGATAGAAACGGAAAAAGACAATTTCATGGCAAATCCACTGGAATTCATATGGTCTCCGGAGAGCAGGTATTATGAGGAAAATAAAGAGGAAGTACACAAGGCCCTGGATGCCATAATTGACGAGCGCCCTGAAAATGGAGTCTGGGATATCCCATGGGAGTGGTATAACGGCGGGAAATATCCCGAGGCGTTCGCCATTAGTGAGAATTGGTGGAAGTCCAGCAAAGCCATTGAAAAGCTGCTGCAGTTGAAAAGCTTCGGAAGGCTGGAGATCAGATAGTCTCACTTTTTCTTTTTCTGAAGCGGGTAAATGGACAAATTACCATTGCAGATATAGGCGAGTCCGCACACTGCGATAAAATAAGGCAGCATTTCGGGACCGAAGACCTCTGCGCCTATCAGGATGGGTGCAAGCAGAGTATTGCTGGCGCTGCCGAATACTGCCGCATAGCCCAACGCTGCGGAGAAGGCGATGGGTAAGCCGAGCAGCGAAGCAAGGAATGCACCAAAGGTTGCGCCGATGGAAAACAAAGGAGTGACCTCTCCGCCCTGAAAGCCTGCCGACAAAGTAAGCACCGTAAAGAGAAATTTAAAAGCGAAATCCCATGAATAAATGCCCTCATTAAGACTCATGGATATTAAGTTGGTGCCGAGTCCCGAGTATCTTCCCTGAAAACATAGTAACGAAAAGAGACCGATCGCGGTACCGGCAATCAGAATGCGCAGAAGTGGATTTTTCAACTTCTCTGAAAAGAGCTTTTTTGTCCTATGCAGGAAATAGGAAAACAGCCGCCCCATTATCCCGAATAAAAAACCGAGGAAAAGTATCTTGAAAAGCAGGGATGGCGAAAAAGAAAAGTTCTTTGACAGAACGTAGGAAAATTTTTCAAGACCCAGTGCGCCGGAAATATAGCTTGCGGTAAATGCCGCGGTCAAAGCCGGAAGCAGAGCCTTGTATTCCAGTACGCCTACGGTCAGCACCTCGAGAGCAAAAAAGGTGGCGGCGAGGGGCGTTCTGAATAACCCGGAAAAGCCGGCGGCCATTCCCGTAAGTAATAATATTTTTTCCCCGCTCTCTATGGAAAAACGTCTGCCGAGCGTATGTCCGAGGGCTCCTCCTATCTGAACGGCTACCCCCTCTCTTCCGGCACTTCCGCCGAACAGATGAGTAAGCCATGTTCCAATAATGACGAAGGGGATTAAACGGAGAGGTATCGTTTCTTTGGAGCCATGTCCGGCTTCAAAGAGCAAAGCCATTCCTTTACTGCTCCTGTCTCCGAATTTCTGATAGCTCCATAAGATAAAGACACCGACGGCGCCGAGAAAAGGAAGTAAAAAGTAAACATATTCGTCCCTGATATTCCCAATGTAAAGCAGAATCCTGCCGAACAAAGCGGCGATAGATCCGGCGGCTATGCCGAGGGGGATTGCAAGTCCTGTGAAAATCAACTGATTTCTTATTTTTTCCCGATAATTCATATAAACCTCACTTCCAAGTAATATTATAAGGGAAGCTGCCATCAATTGGCAAGGTCACATACGGCCGGATAAGGGCAAAATTTTATTCCTGCATTACTGTTCACTCCGTTCTCAGTAATGTTCCTGCTTTACCGTCGATTGACAAAAATCACATTATGTAATATATTACATAATGTGAGGGAGAATTATATAATTTAAGGAGTTAAATATCATGAGTATGGATAGAGACAGGTTACTGGAAGATTTTGATGACGAAAGGGCTCTGTTCGGTTTGTTCTTCGCATTCGGGAACCGCTTGCAGACTGCGGGTGATGCTTTTTATGAAGAAATTACGTGTAAGCAGTTTTTTCTTCTCATCTGCCTTTCGTTATTTAAGGAGACCCCTCCCATGATTAATGAACTTGCGGATGTGATGGGAAGTTCGCATCAGAACGTGAAGCAGATTGTCAATAAGCTGGAAAAGGAAGGATTTGTAACTACTTTTTACGATAAGGATGACAGAAGGAAAGTAAGAGTAGCGGCGACGGAGAAAATGGGAACATTGAGCGACAGGTATCGTGAGCAGGAGGAAAGATTCATGGCAGGGCTTTATGAAGGAATTACAAAGGAGGAAGTGCAGCTTACTTACAATGTAATGATGAAAATCGAGAAAAATCTTATTGCAATCAGGGAGGAAAAGTAAATGGAGCGAATCGTGGTGTATAACAGTAAGACAGGGTTTAGCGAGAAGTACGGAAAATGGATAGCGCAGGAGCTTGCATGCAAAGCGGTAAGCTACAAGGATATGACACCGCAGCACTGGAAGGAGAACGACGTAATTATCTATGGTGCAGGGATTATGGCAGGAAGGATAAACGGATGGGATAAAGTGAAGAAAATCCCTGAGCGGTGCGGTAAAAAGCTGATCGTATATGCGGTTGGCGGTGCGCCTATGAAGGCGGATGAGGTTATTCTTACAGTAAAGGACAATAACCTTACCAAAGAGGAACAGAAGGAAATTCCTTTCTTTTATTTGGAGGGAGGAATCGATTTTGAAAAAATGGGATTTTTCCCCAGAACAATGTTAAAGACCATGTATAAGATGCTGAAAAAGAAAAAGGATAAGACGCAGGAAGATATGGGAATGCTTCGCTTGTTTGAAAGGTCCAGTGATAATTCCTCAAAAGAAAATATAAAGCCCCTTATAATCTGTGCCGAGCAGATATAAATCAATAAAAATAAAAAGTGTGTTTGCGGGAGCCGCATAAGACTCCTGACAAAACACATTTTTTAATGTACAGGGTTGTTGACGCAGTGCAGGCGGTGTGGCATGATAAGAAAAAGTACATTATATGGCTGTTTGGAAGAAAATAAAGGGAAAGATGGAGATAGTGTGAAAATTAAAATTTTCACACGCAAATTTGTGCCTGCGGCCCAAAGTTTGCAGGTGCTGGAAAGGCATGGTTATTAATATGAAGATTCTTGTGGATGCCGACGCCTGCCCTGTGGTAGCGATTGTGGAAAGAGTGGCAAAAGAGAAAGATATTCCGGTAATTTTAGTTTGCGACAATGCCCATGTTCTCCGCTCGGCATATTCCGAGGTGGTAATCGTGGACAGAGGAGCCGACGCAGCGGATTTCAAGCTGTTTTCCTTGAGCGAACGGGGGGATGTCATAGTAACGCAGGATTACGGAGTAGCGGTCATGGCGTTGGGAAAAGGTGTGAGAGCCATTCACCAGAGCGGAAAAAGGTATACCGACGAGAATATCGACACGATGCTTATGGAGCGTCATATCGCCAAGTCAGAAAGGCGCAAATCCGGCAAGAGCCATTTAAAGGGGCCGAGGAAGAGAACGGAGGAAGATGATGTGCGGTTTGAGGAGTCTTTTCGGAGAATGCTGGATAACAGTCTGCTGTATTGATAAAACGGACTCTTTTTTAATAAATTCTTTATAGCAGTTTTATTGATATATACGGCTTAAAACGGTAGGATAATAGAGTATTGATAGAAAAATATAAATGTTGGTTACTATATAAGATATATGAGGTGATACGATGTTTGGATATATAATTATCAACAAAGGTGATATGAAATTCAAGGAATTTGATATCTATCAAGCCTATTACTGCGGTTTATGCAAAGTATTAAAAGAAAAATACGGTTTGACGGGACAGATGACGCTGTCCTATGATATGACCTTCATCATCATGCTGCTTTCCGGCTTGTACGAATCGGAGACAGAGACGGATTATTGCAAATGTGTCGCACATCCCTTTGAAAGGCATATGACGAAGATAAATGAATACACAGAATACGCGGCGGATATGAACATTTTGCTGTCCTATTACAAATGCAAGGATGACTGGATGGATAATAAAAAATACGGCAGGCTGTTATATGCACAGTTGCTTAAGAAGGGATATCATCACTTGGAGCAGAAGTATGGATGTAAGATCCGCCGTATTGAAGCATTGATGGAGCAGCTCACTAAGAAGGAAATAGATGGTTGTACAGACGTTGATGAAATGTCCCGCTTGTTTGGAGAGGTCATGGCGCAAATCACGGTATATAAGGATGATGAATGGAAAGAGAACCTCTACAAAATGGGTTTATACCTGGGGAAATTCATCTATTTGTGCGATGCTTATGAGGACATAGAAAAAGACTTGAAGGAAGGAAATTATAATCCCTTTTACGAGTTATATAAATATCCCGATTTCGAGGAGCAGTGCAGAAGCATTCTGGTCATGATGATGTCTGAATGCTCCAGGGAATTCGAAAAGCTGCCGATCCTAGACCATATCGAGATCCTTAGAAATATCATCTATTCGGGAGTATGGTACCGTTACGAAAAAATACACTCGGAAAGAGAAGCAAAAGAAAAGGGGCAGGCGCAGGAACAATGATAAATCCTTATGAAATACTTGGGGTATCCCCGGATGCTACCGAAGAAGAGATAAAAAAAGCATACAGAGCGCTGAGCAGAAAATACCACCCCGACGCTAACATCAACAGCCCGAATAAAGTACAGGCGGAGGAAAAGTTCAAGACCATTCAGGAGGCCTACAGCCAGATTATGAAGGAACGCACGGAGGGTTACGGAAGTGACTCCGGCTATGGCGGTTATGGAAGCGGAAGTTATGGAAGCCGCGGTTATGGTGGTTATGGCAGCGGAGGATTCGATGGTTATGGAGGCGGCGGTTTTGGGGGCTTTGGCGGGTTTGGAGGCTTCGGAGACAGCACCAGCACGGGTTATGAAGAGGACGGCCATTTGCGTGCTGCAGGCAATTATATAAGAAACGGATATTATAAAGAAGCGAGAACTGTGCTTGACGGCATGGACGAAAAGGGTGCAAGATGGTATTATTATAGTGCACTTGCCCATGCGGGACTGGGAAATAACGTGGCGGCGATGGAGCATGCCAAACGTGCGGCGGCGATGGAGCCGGGGAATTCGGATTACAGTAACCTGGCATACCGGTTTGAAAACGGCGGCATGCAGTATCAGCAGAGACAGTATACCTATGGAAACCCTTATGTGGGGAACGGAAATATATGTGTAAAGCTGTGTATTGCTAATATGATATGCAATATTTGCTGCGGAGGCGGCGGAATGTGCTGCGGCGGAGGAATACCGTATGGGGGATATTAGGAGTTATAACATTTATGAATATACTTACAGTTGAGAATATAGTAAAATCCTTCGGCGAAAGAAAATTGTTCGACCATACTTCTTTTTATCTGCAGGAAGGGGAGAAGGTGGGAGTTATCGGCATCAATGGAACCGGCAAGTCCACCTTGCTGAAGATGATGGCGGGACTGGAGGAGCCGGATGAAGGAAATGTCATTCGAGCCAACCATGTTATCTGTACCTACCTGTCCCAGCACCCGAGCTTCGATGAAGAAGAAACCGCCTTACAGGCAGTAATGAAGGAGACGAAGGAGAAGCTTCGCGCGGAGGGCGTGGGTGAGGAGGTCTGGGCTAAGGAAAGCGATGCTAAGGCCATGCTGATGGGGATTGGGATCGCAGATGTGACGGCGAAATGCGGGACCCTTTCCGGCGGGCAGCGAAAAAGGCTGGCGTTAGCAGCGGCGCTGCTTTCTCCGGCGGATATCCTCATTCTGGATGAGCCTACTAACCATTTGGATAACGAGATGGCTGATTGGCTGGAGGACATGCTGAAAAAGAGAAGCGGAGCTATCGTTATGGTAACTCATGATCGCTATTTTCTTGACAGCGTGTCGAATAGAATCGTGGAAATCGATAAAGGACAGATATATTCCTATCAGGCGAATTATTCCGGCTACTTAGAGCTAAAGGCATTGCGCGAGGACGAAGCCTTTGCAGGAGAGAGAAAGAGACAGTCCATTCTGCGTACAGAGTTGGAATGGGTGAAGCGCGGAGCGAGAGCTCGTTCCACCAAGCAAAAAGCGAGACTTGAGAGATACGAGGAGCTGAAACAGATGCAGGCTCCTTCTTATGATGCAAAGGTGGAGATGAGTTCGGTGGCCTCGCGGCTTGGAAAAACCACAGTAGAAATCAGTCATGTCAGCAAGCGTTACGGGGAAAAGGTCTTGATCGATGATTTTTCCTATCTTTTCCTGAAAGAAGACAGAATCGGATTTATCGGTGAGAACGGCTGCGGGAAGACCACACTTATGAAAATACTGACGAGACAGTGCGAGCCGGATTCGGGCAGGGTGGAAATCGGGCAGACTGTAAAAATAGGCTACTACGCGCAGGAGATAGCCGCTCTGGAGATGCCGCAGAACAAAAAGGTCATTGATTATATCAGAGATGTGGCGGAATATGTGAAGACAGAGGATGGAAGCATTACAGCTTCTCAGATGCTGGAACGTTTTTTGTTTTCCGGAAGTGAGCAATATACTTTGGTCGGCAAACTGTCGGGAGGAGAGAAGCGCAGGCTTAATCTACTGAAGGTGCTTATGAGGGCTCCCAATGTACTGATTCTGGACGAGCCGACCAACGATTTGGACATTGCTACTCTGACGGTGTTAGAGGACTATCTGGATCGATTTCCGGGAATCGTTATAACTGTTTCTCATGACAGGTACTTTTTAGACCGAACGGTGCGCAGGATTTTTGCCTTTGAAGGAAACGGGAAGCTGCGTCAATATGAAGGCGGGTATACTGATTATGCCAATAAGAAGGCAGCTATGAACGCTGCGCCGGCGGCAGGATCCGGTGGAAGCTTGAACGGGAAGGCGGCTAAGAGCAGTATTATAGAGAACGGTGCCATAAATGATGCGGAGGGCGGAAAAAAGAGCTGGAAGGCACAGCCATCCAAGCTTAAGTTTACCTATAAAGAGCAGAAGGATTACGAAACGATAGAGGATGAGATCGCGAAGCTGGAGGAACATCTTGAGGTATTGGAGGAAAGAATTCTGCGGGCTTCCACGGATTTCATAAAATTAAATGAGCTGACGAAGGAAAAGGAAGAAACCGATCAGAAGCTGGAAGAAAGAATGGACCGCTGGATGTATCTTGAGGAGCTGAACAGCAGGATAGAAAGCCAGTGATGAAGTGCAGGGCGGAAAACCGGTAATATATTGCATGGAAGAAATAGATTAGTGGATTTTGAGCGGGAGGGAGCATGAAACAAAGGATAAAGGGGATAGGTAAGCGAATAGGAGCGGATTTGTGGAATGCTAAGGAAGCTTTGCTTGCTTTTACGGCTTACTATATTATTGTACACGCTATATATCATGCATTTTGCCCGCTGGTCATACTGACGGGATTTCCTTGTGCGGGCTGCGGAATGACGCGGGCCGTATTTTTCATGCTGACCGGACAGTTCATGCGCTCATGGAATCTCAATCCGATGGCGATTCCCGTTATATTATTCATCGGTTACTGTGTGATATGCCGCTATATCCTCGGAAAAAGGATAAAAGGCTGGAAAACCGGACTTATAATTATTGGGATCGCTATGCTCGCAGTATATGTCTACAGGATGTGCACCGTGTTTCCCGAAAGGCCGCCGTATGTCTACACAGGAGGCAGCTTTTTGGAAAGATATGTTCCCGGTTACAGAGAAATATTGCATAGATTATTAGGTATATGATAAAATGAATACTGTATATAGTGAAGAAAAAGAGTATACATAAATGAGGGAGGAAATCATACGATGGATAACAACAACATGTACCCGAACGACGGGACACAGCAAAGCGGAGTATTTACCGGGACCGGACCGGATCCGTATGGAAACAGCGATCAGAACCAAGGCTACGCCTACGGCCAGCAGAATGGCTATGGGAACAGCAGTCAGAATCAAGGCTACGGCTATGGTCAGCAGAGTGGCCAAGGCTACCAATATCCATCACAGGGCGGTTATCAGCAGGAGCTGGAGGAGCCTATGAGTGTGGGCGAATGGTTAGTTTCGCTGCTTTTAGCTATGTTCGTACCTTGCGTGGGCATCGTCTTAGTTTTTGTATGGGCATTCAGCAAGACGGAAAAAAAGAGCAAATCCAACTTTTTCAAGGCTTACCTGATCATCGCGGGCGTGGTACTGGCGATTTATATTCTTATTGTGTTAGTCATGCTGATCGCCTTTGGCGTTCAAGGCATATAACAACGCTTACGCGTTCCTTTGCCACCTGCCGGAGGCGCCGCAGGGAAGAACGAGGCCGCTGTCCGCTACCGAAAGGCCGATTTCTTCGGCAGATACATGTCCGCCGAGCTTGGAAGCGACGGCGAGGTGGATCATATAGGAAAGTACTGCCGGCTGCAGTCCGGTAGTATAGGAATTTACTAAATAAAAAAGTGCATCTTTAGAGAGTATTTTTGCCGTCAGTTCGATGAAGGGAAAGATGCTCTCTTCTATTTTCCATATTTCGCCCTTTGGGCCGCGTCCATAGGAGGGCGGGTCCATAATGATCGCATCATAGGTGCTGCCCCGGCGGATCTCCCGCTCTACGAATTTGACACAGTCGTCCACAAGCCAGCGGATAGGAGAATCAACAAGTCCGGAAGCGGCGGCATTTTCCTTTGCCCAGTTTACCATACCCTTGGAAGCATCCACGTGAGTGACTTGTGCTCCTGCTTTTGCGGCGGCGAGAGTAGCGCCTCCGGTATAAGCGAACAGATTGAGAACCTTAATGGGTCTGCCAGCCTGTGCGATCAGGGAGGAGAACCAGTCCCAGTTCACCGCCTGCTCGGGAAAAAGTCCGGTATGCTTGAAGCTGAACGGTTTTAAATGGAATGTGAGTTCGCGATATTTTATGGTCCATTCGTCGGGAAGATTGAAGAACTCCCATTCTCCGCCGCCCTTGGCGCTGCGGTGGTAATGGCCGTTTTTCTTTTTCCATCCGGAATTCTTTTTCTCAGTATTCCATATGACCTGAGGGTCTGGACGGACTAAGAGGTAATCGCCCCACCTTTCCAATTTTTCCCCGGACGAGGTATCTATTACTTCATAATCTTTCCATTGATCTGCAATCCACATATTCTATAACTCCTTATAAAAATTTATTTTAAATATACACCAACGGCACACCTTTGGCAATAAATTATACACAACGTACCTTTTAAAATGGAAATATGTGCACAATAATATACAAAAAAGGGCAACATAAGAAATGGTAAGAAAGGAGGCTTTTGTGTATGATTTACTTAAGAAATCACAAGATACAAAATGATTTCAGACTTGAAGATAAGGACAAACGAGAGGAGAGATAGAATGTCACGAGTATCTGTTGCGAAGAAGGCACATACGACGGTTTCGGCGAGAAAAAAGAAGACATTTATGCTGCTTACCATGGTGGCGCCCGGAGCCATTTGGCTGATACTGATTCGCTACCTGCCGATGTTCGGCATCGTGATGGCATTTCAGGATTATAAAATTTACACGAAAGCGCCGTCGTTAATTAATAATATAATGCATAGCAAGTTTGTGGGGATAAAGAATTTCAAGTTTCTATTTGCGACCAGCGATTCATGGATTATGATTCGAAACACCTTGGGCTATAACATAGTCTTCATCATATTGGGACTGCTGATTTCTGTAACCTTTGCTGTTATATTGAATGAGGTTACCAAAAAGTTCGTTGCGAAAGCATATCAGACATTGATGTTTTTTCCTTACTTTTTAAGCTGGGTAGTAGCGAGCTACTTCCTGCAGGCGTTTTTGGATCCTACCAACGGACTTTTAACGCATGCCATGCAGAATTGGGGTATGAAGCCTATTGACTTTTATAACACTACGGGACCCTGGCCATACATATTGACGATAGCTTACATATGGAAGAGTACAGGATATTCGGTTGTCTTATATCTGGCGGCTATAACGGGTATCGACGCGACCCAGTACGAAGCGGCCAGCATCGACGGAGCGTCGAAGCTGCAGCAGGTTTTCTATGTGACTTTGCCCCATTTGAAAACAATGATTATTATACTCTTCATACTGGCGGTAGGTAAGATTTTTAACGCCGATTTCGGCTTGTTCTATCAGGTGCCGATGAGCTCCGGACCGATTATGTCGGTAACGCAGGTAATCGATACTTACGTATACCGTGCGATGATTGCGACGCAGAATTACAGTATGACGACGGCAGCCGGACTTTTGCAGAATGTTGTCGGATTTATATGCATCATGGTTGCTAACGGTATTGTAAGTAAATTTGACAAGGACAGCAGCTTGTTCTAATGGAGGTAATAAAAGTGAGTAAAAATGCACAGATGGCTTTAGGTCGCAAGAGAAAAAGGCCTATTAACGCAGTAAGTATCCCGGCAGAAATCATTATCAATATCGTTATGACATTGTTCTGTGCGGCATGCGTTATTCCATTCATCTTCGTTGTAATTATTTCGTTTACGACGGAAGAAAGCATCAGACAGATTGGATACTCCTTTGTTCCGCTGTCATGGGGAATAGAGGCTTATAAATACATAATGAAACTGGGAGACCAGCTATGGTTGTCCTATTTCAACAGCTTTTTTATTACGATAGTTGGTACGGTGATCAGCGTGTTGATTTGTATTCTGTATTCGTATGCGCTCTTCCGCAGGGATTTCAAGTATAGAAGCTTTTTCTCCTTCTTTAGCTTTTTTACCATGTTGTTCGGAGGAGGGTTGGTCCCGACTTACATGGTATGTAAACAGATGCTGGGGCTCAGCGATAATTATGCGGCGCTTATCGTACCTCTTTTGGTAAATCCGTTCAATATTATCGTTATGAGAACATTTTTTCAAAGCTCTGTTCCTGAGGAGCTGATCGAGGCTGCGGCAATCGACGGCAGCGGGGAATACAATACTTTATTCCGCATTATCGTACCGATCGCAAAGCCCGGTATTGCGACTATCGCATTGCTCAATGCCCTGGCATTCTGGAACGAATGGTTCATCGCCCTGCTGTACGTAAGAGATAGAGCGAAGATTCCGCTTCAGTATTTACTTATGCAGATGCAGAGGAATGTGGAATATTTGGCAAAGAACAGCGCCAACATGGGAGCGGATGCGGCTGCGGCTGCCAGCAAGTTGCCCACGCAGAGTCTTAGGATGGCCTTGGTAGTACTGATCGTAGTTCCCATCGCTTTTGCGTATCCGTTCTTCCAAAGATACATCATTGCGGGCCTTACGATAGGCTCGGTAAAGGGCTGATGCCCATCTACACGGTAGGTCTGGCAATAACGCCACTTACATAAAACTATAAATTTTTTAGGGAGGTAAACATGAAGAAAAAATTATTATCACTCGTGCTTTGTATCGCCATGTCCGCTACGATGTTAGCGGGATGCGGCAGCACCGGCAGTACGGAAACAGCTACTGATGCGACAGAAACAACAGAAACGGCAGAAACGCCGGCTGCGGAAGAAACAGCAGAGGCTCCTGCGGAAGCAGCAGCTCTGGACACTTCCGAGCCTGTTACCTTAAAATGGTATCTCCATGGAAGCACCGTAAACGACGATAAGGCGGTTATGGAGAAAGTAAACGAATACCTCGGCGAGAAGTTGAATGTTACTCTTGAGCCTATCTGGGGAACATGGGGTGACTTCGATGAAGGCTCTACGCTTGCAATCAACGGCGGCGACGACGTAGATATTTACTTTACATGCTCATGGTCCGCAAATGAGTACAACTCCTTTGCGAAAAAAGGCGCTTGGGTACGCCTTGATGATCCGGAAACCAATTTACTGGCAAACTACGGCAGCGACATCTGGAATGCTCTTCCGGAAGTTCTGAAGACCGGTGCTGAAATCGAAGGTTCCGACGGATACGGCGTTTATGCTCTTCCGGCATTCAAGGATTTTGGAACACAGAACACATGGGATATTAACGTTACCTTGTTAGAGAAATACGGCTATACCTTAGACGACATCAAGAATACCGATTACTATGGTTTCGGCGATATTCTTAAGACTGTTAAAGAAGGCGAAGGCGCTGACTTCTATCCGCTGCTCGTTGAAGGTTTCGTTCTGGAAAGAATGGTAGATAATTCTATCATCGTAAACGGCGATTCCGGAAGTCTTAACGTATTATCTTACTACATCGATCCTACGGATGTTTCCAAAGATATCGGAAGCAAGATCGTTAACAAATATGCTACGGAAGAATATAAGAAATTCGTAGAGCAGACTCGTGAATACTATGAAGCAGGCTATATCGATCCCGGATGTGCAAACAAGCAGACGGCAAACGATTTACGTACCTCCAAGCAGCTCAGCGGCTCTTACTTGATCGGTACGCAGTCTTACGCTTTGGGATATGAGGTACAGGCAAGCCAGGAACGCGGTATTGAAGTTGCCTTTGTTCCCTGCACACCTCCTTACGTAGATAAGACATCTACACAGGGCGCTATGATGGCTATTTCTACAGCTTCCAAGAACCCTGAAAGAGCAATGGCATTCCTTAACCTGCTGAACACAGATCCTTATTTAATGACATTGTTAGAGTATGGTGTGGAAGGTACTCACTATAACTTAAATGATGACGGACTCGTAGTATTTACCGCTGAACGCGATAACTACCAGCCTTGGAGAAACGGTATGGGTAATATCACTCTGCTTCCTCCTCAGGAAGGTGAAGGGAAAGACTTCTTTACGAACACATTCATCCCTTACTATGAAGCTGCAAAGGCTATCCCTGCCTTCGGATATCAGTTCGACCCTACTAATGTTGAAACAGAACTGGCTGCTTTGGCAAACGTAGGTGAAGAGTATGCGTTGGCACTTAGCGTTGGTGCAATCGATCCTGAGACCGCATTGCCTGAATTCCTCGATAAGCTGGAAGCTGCCGGAATGAGCACGGTAGTGGATGAAGCAAATGCACAGTTGGATGCTTATTTTGCAAATGCTCAGTAGTAATAAAAACGGAATCTTAGCATGAGGGTGTTTATGCTGGGGTGAGATAGATATGCGTGATGCCGCGGCCTGACAGATGAGATGTCGGACCGCGGCATCTTTGTATTATACCGCATAACGTTTCATTGTCCTTCTTACCAATACCTGGGAAATGATAAAATGACACAATTCACCGGCCAAAAAAGTAAGATAGATCCCCTTGGCATCAAATACGAATACCGAAAGCAGTAAAAAAATCTGAACGAAGCCGAGACATCGTAAAAACGAAATCAACGTTGCATAGATATTGCGTTCCATGGTCTGGAAATAGAGGATATTCATTAAAGTGATTCCTATAAAAATATATGCAAATGGATATTGACTGAGCATATATGCGGTCAGACTGGTTAAAGCAGTATTGCCGGTATGGAACAGCGGGGCAATGTTTTCTCCGAAGATTACACAAATAGCAACCAATACGACGGAGGCGGCAATATTGGTAATGACTCCGAGATGGTACACATAGGAAAATCCCTTCTTCTCATCTTGACCGTGATAGAGGCTCATGAGGGGCTGCACTCCCTGCGCTACGCCCATTACTACCATATTGATAATCGAACATACATAACCAACGATGGAATATGCGGATACACCAAGAGTTCCTGCGATCTGCACCACGGCAAGATTATAGGAGAAGGTAAAGGCCGGCACGCTGAATTCCATCAGCGAGGAAGCCATACCGTTGCTCAATACTCTTTTTATTTCCCCAAAATGGAAGACAGGCCTGCGAATGCGCAGAGCACCCTTTTTAAAAATAAAATGGCTGATATAAAAAAGAAATTCAATACCCATACCAATGCCGTTTGTAATCGCTGCTACCTCTATTCCATAATGAAGAACGAGAATAAAAATAATGTCCAGAGCTGCGTTGATGACAGCACCAAAGACAGAACCGAGCATGGCGATCTTAGGGTTATTATCATTGCGCACGAAAACAGAAAGACCGAATGTGACCATTTGTATAAGAGAAAAGGGAGCCGACCATTTGAGGTAGGCAACTGCAGGGACCAACAATTCTTCGTTTGCACCCAGGAAGATAGAAATCCTTTCCCGAAAGAAGAAGCCCGTTAATGCCAGCACGATACCTATCATGACTGCCAATGCCAGACATTGGCAGAATATATTATTCGCCTTTTCTGCTTCCCCCTGCCCTTTATGAAAAGAGTATACATTTGCGCCGCCTACGGCTATAAGCATAGCCAGAGCGATGACCAGCATGCTGAACGGGAAAACGATATTGATGGCGCCGAGGGCGACCTCGCCGATACCCTGTCCGACGATAACGCCGTCCAGGATAACATATAGTGCCTGAACGAGCATTCCGATTACGGATGGGATCACATATCGGGAAAATTGCTTATTAATGTGTTTCATGTTTAAAATTTTGTTTAGCATACACTCCTCCAAAAAAACATTGATTAGTTCAACTGGCTATTATAAACTGTACACATACTGAACAGTCAAGCTATGAATTATAAAATGTTTTAAAAAATCGAAAAAGGGTAAAAGATGGAAAAGTATCGTATGAAAATAAGTGAATTTGCCCATGTGACTGGGATTACGCGAAGGACCCTTTTGTTTTATGATAAAATAGGACTTCTTTCTCCTGCGGAGATCGATAGAAATAACAGCTATCGTTACTATACCTATCCCCAGATCGATATTGCCAATGTGATTACTGTTTTGCGGGAAATAGGCATGCCCTTGAAACAAGTTAAAGATTATATAAGTAATCGTTCGCCGGAGAATCTAGTCGATATGCTGCAAGTACAAAAAACTGTGGTCCAAGAAAAGATTCAAACGCTGGAACAGATTAACGATATGCTGGATACCCGAATTAGTTTAACAAAAAAGGGAATGAGCGTGAGGAATGATATTAGCACTATTGAAGTTAAGGAATACGATGCCGTACCGCTTTTGCTGGGACCAAAGCTTCCGGAGACCAGTCATGTACTGGATGGCTGGTACTATCTTGTGGAATTTTATGATTTCTGCAACGATAATCAGATCATTCGCGGATTGCCTGCAGGTTCGATTATTTCCCATTCGGATTTATTGAAAAGAAATTTTTCTCATCCTTCCCGGTATTATTATTGCCCTTTATCCGGGGGCAGCTATCCGAGCAATTCAGAAAAGCCCAAAGGCTTGTATGTAATTGGGCGGGAGTATGGTGAATATTCACAAAGCGCAGGCCTATATGACAGGATTCTTAATTATATTAAAGAAGCGGGCCTGAAAGTATGCGGCGATGCATATGAGGAGTACTTGTTCGATGAGACCTCTACCATCGATTCCACAAAGTATCTTTTACAGATAGAGATACACGTACAATAAAAAATATGTTTATTCCAAATATATGCCTGAATTTGCGAAGGTGTTCTTTAACTAATAACAAATAGACTGAAATCCAAAATTATGATATGATGAAAAAAATGAAGCGGGTATGTACATTGCTCCTATCATATTAATGAATGAAGGTGTGTAAGGTGAAAATAAGTATTAGAGATATCAGTGCGATGACCGGATATTCGCCTGCTACGGTATCCAATGCCCTGAACCATAAAAAAGGTGTGAATAAAGAAACTGCGGAAGAGATACTTCGCATAGCAAGAGAGACCGGTTATATCAGCGAGACTTCCATTACCAAGATCAAATTGGTGATTTTTCGTAAGAACGGATCCATTATTGACGATACACCTTTCTTTTCTTCTCTGATAAACGGATTCGAGCAGGAATGCAGAAGGTACCATTATGAAATGGTAATATGCAATGTGGATCAGAGAGATTCGGATTATGAGAGACAAGTGTTGAATCTGATTACGGAAAGCGGAAGTGCGGCGGTGGTTTTAGCTACGGAGATGCTGGAAGGGGATCTGGAGATATTCAAAAAAGCGGTATGTCCGTTGCTCATTATGGATCACTGGGACGAGCATATGGAGTTTAATTCGGTGTTGATCAATAATTCCGATGCCGCAAGGATGGCAACCGAATATCTCATAGAGAAAGGGCATAAGCAAATTGGATATATCCGCGGCTCATATAGGATCAAAGGATTTCGTTCGAGGTTTGCAGGTTATCAGACTGCTCTTCGTAAAAATAAACTGGAATATCAGGAAAAGCATACGTTTACAGTAACGCCGAATTTACAAGGAGCCTATCAGGATATGAAAGGTTATCTGGAGTCGGCGGCGGATTTGCCGACGGCTTTTTTTGCGGATAATGATTTGATGGCGCTTGGGGCTATGAAAGCGTTGCAGGAAAAAGGATATCGGATTCCTGATGATGTTTCTATCGTTGGATTCGATGACTTGCCGTTCTCCGAAATATCTTCTCCGCGACTGACAACCTTGAGGGTGCCTAATACGGAAATGGGAAAAATAGCGGTCCGGAGAATTGCAGATTTGATAGAAGGAAGAGATGAGATTGTAGTAAAAACACAAGTTTGTACCAAATTCATAGTACGGGAGACGGTGAAAGACAGGAACCTGAACACAAAGTAATTATATAAAGAAAACGGATGGCTGCACATGGCTGGATAAAACCGGTCGATGTGCAGCCTTTTTTCAACTATTCAGCATAAACCAAGAGATAACATCCTCCCGCATCATATGAAAGCCGCACTTTTTTGCAGTATTCTCCGAAGCCAAGTTGTCATCCGTACAATCCCAAATAGGCTGTAGTCCAAGCTTGCAAGTTTCCTCGATAGTTTTGTTCGTCAAGTATGCCGCCAGCCCTTTTTGGCGGTGATCTTGTTCCGTATTCACGGAAATGTTGCCATACCCATTGTCGCAAAAGAGCATATCTGCTCTTGCTGCCACCGTATTGTCATATATTGCGGCATAGGCAATCCCATGCCCAAAATATGATTCTATATCACCATACGCCCTTTTCAACTCGTCCAGAATAGATTTTATATTTTGATATTTCTTTTTTAAAAAAGGTCTGTCTATCTTTTTGATCTCATATCCTGCAGGCGGTTGTAGTTCGTTACTCTTCCCGGACCAGCAAAAGAACTTTTGGTTTGCCGAAAAAATATGTATGTCTATAAATATTTGCTGAAACATGTCTGCCAATTCTTTAGTGTCTGTACCATACTCAAAGTAATCCAGCCCTTGATTTTTAAGAAATGGAATTATCGTATGGTCGAACCATGTTCGAAATCCCATCCAATCTTCTTTCGGCAGCGGTGCTCCCATTAATTGAAAACCTTCTTGATATGGGCTCCACACAAGCAAGAAATCAGGCGAATCTTTTCGGTTTCCCCATATGATACCATCTGCTTTATTTTTAAGGATACATGAAAAATAAATACTGCTGTTCCTGCAAATATATTTATTGTTTTCGGTGAATCCGTCTACGGGTATTTTTACCATCATATCCCCTTTCCCAATCAGAACCGACGTGCTGCCGGTTTATATGAATCTGCCAGCGGCGGGCTAACTGCTGTAGCAAATATTAATCTAACTTTATTTTACTATATATTGGGAGAGGCTGATATACATTTTTTGCAAGTCCCGGGTGTTCTCCAAAGTATTACAAAGATAGTTATTTATCTAAATGTAAATGTTTATATAAAAATTTATATAAACATTTACATCAAAGAAAGCGGGCGGTGGATAAAAAATAATAAAAAGTCAAATAATATTATGCAAAATATACAAAATTAAGTAGTACAAATGGTATACAATGACGTTTTTGGCAAAAATGATATAAAAATTATTGAACAAATATATAAAATGTTTATAATGATGTTTATAAAGAAAATTCAACAAATGGAGAAAAGGAATAATGTGATGAGGACTACCATCCGTACAATAAGTGAGGCAACAGGTTTTTCTCCGGCAACTGTCTCAAATGCTCTCAATAATAAAAGGGGAGTGAATCCGGCTACTACGGAAACGATTATGAGAGTGGCGAGAGAACTGGAATATTTCGAAGAACCCATATTGAAGAGGATACTTTTCGTAATGTATAAGACGAACGGGCTGATAACGGATGATACTCCATTTTTCAACCTGATCATGGACGGCTTTCAAAATGAATGCAAAAGGCTTGGCTTTGAAATGGTCATGCAGTATTTGGATAGGCGGGAAGAGGATTTTGAAAAGAGGGTACATGAATTGACAAAAAACAGCCAGGCGACAGTAGTGCTTGTGGGAGCTGAGTTGATGGATGAGGATTTTCATTTTTTTGAAAATGCGAAGTGTACTCTTTTGACTTTGGACTATTGGAATGAGACGATGGACTGCAACGGAATCTTAATCAATAACGAAGATGCGGTAATAAAAGCCATCCATTATCTGGCGGAAAAGGGGCATGAAGAAATCGGTTATTTAAGAGGAGCTTTCCGAATAAAGGCCTTTGAGGCAAGGGAGGCAGGCTACCAAAGAGGAATGAGTCTTCATCGGCTGACCTGCGATCCGGCAAACAGTATTACCGTATCGGTGACGATGGATGGTGCCTATCAGGATATGCAGGCCTACCTTAGAACACAGCCGAAACTTCCCACTGCGTTTTTTGCAGATAACGACATGATTGCTCTGGGGTGTATGAAAGCGATGCTGGAGGCGGGAATACAGATTCCCGAACAAGTATCCATTGTAGGATTCGACGACCTGCCGTTTTCGGAGATCTCGACGCCAAGGCTGACCAGCCTTAGGGTGCCCAAGCAGGCTATGGGAGAAATGGCCGTACAGAGAATTGTGGAAATGAGAAAAGCAGAACAAGCCATAAAGACCAAAATCTTGGTTTGTCCTGATTTCATAGAAAGAGACAGTGTAAAAGAAAATAGGAAAAGGAGTGACGGATTATGAAAAATATTAAATTGGGTTTCGCGCCTACCAGGAGAAGCATCTTCAGTGCGCCGGATGCGATCAAATATAGAGGGCTGACAGCGGACAGACTTAATGAGCTTGGAGTTTCCTTTGTAGACATTACGGACATTAATGAAGAAGGACTTCTTTATAATGATGAAGACAGGTGCCAAATAGCAGAAAAATTTAAGAAAGAGAAAATAGACGGACTCTTCCTGCCCCATTGCAATTTCGGCACGGAATATGAATGTGCGAGGCTTGCCAAGGAACTGAATGTGCCGGTGCTTCTATGGGGCCCGCTGGATGAAAGGCCGGAGCCGGACGGAGTGAGGCTTCGGGATACGCAGTGCGGTCTGTTTGCGACCGGCAAGGTACTTAGGAGATTTCAGGTTCCATTTACTTATATGACCAATTGCAGGCTGAGCGATCCTGTATTCGAAAGAGGAATCAAGGATTTTCTGGCAGTGTGTAACGTGGTAAAGACCTTTCGGAATATGCGCATCCTGCAAATCTCTACAAGGCCCTTTGACTTCTGGACGACCATGTGCAATGAGGGAGAGTTGCTTGAAAAATTCAACATTCAGCTGGCGCCGATTCCAATGCCGGAACTTACCGACGAAATAAGAAAAGTTAAGGCACAGGGTCTGGAGGTAGCGAAGGTGGTCGCTTACTGCAAAGAGAAAATGGAAATTCAGATAAAGGAAAACGAGTTGGAAAACGTTGCCGCCCTAAAAGTCGCGATGAGCAATCTCGTTCAGAAATACGGATGCCAGGCGGTGGGAATCCAGTGCTGGAATCAGTTACAGTCGGAAATCGGAATCATGCCCTGTGCGGCCAATTCTTTAATGAATGATGAGGGAATTCCGGTGGTGTGTGAAACGGATATTCACGGAGCTATCACCTCGCTTCTGGTGGAGGCGGCAGGCATGGGAGAGACGAGAAGTTTCTTTGCGGACTGGACGATAAGGCATCCTGACGTAGAAAACGGAGAGTTGCTACAGCACTGCGGACCGTGGCCTATATCCATAGCAAGGGAAAAACCGAAGCTTACTTATCCTCTGGCCTTTGACCATCCGGGAAGCATTACGGCAGAAGCGAAGCACGGGGACGTAAGCCTTGTGAGATTTGACGGAGATAACGGCGAATATTCGCTGCTCCTTGGAAATGCCAAGGGAATCGAGGGACCGAAGGGAATGGGAACTTACCTCTGGGTAGAAGTGGATAATATCAAGAGGCTGGAAGCGAAGATTGTGGAAGGTCCTTACATACACCACTGTGTAGGAATACATAAAGACGTTGTTCCGGTGTTATATGAAGCCTGCAAATATATGGGAATAAAGCCGGATCTGTATGATCCTGTCGAAGAAGATATAAAGGCATACCTGCGAGGAGAATGAAAATTTTAGTCACATAAAAAGAAGGGAATGGAAAACGTATGGAAAATTTAAAGGCATTATCCTATGACCTGAGAAAGGACGTAGTCGATATAATCATCGCCGGAAAGGGCGGACATATCGGCGGAGACATGAGCGTATTAGATATCCTGTCAGAATTGTATTTTGAGCAGATGAATGTCAGCCCTGAAAATTTCGAAGATCCGAATAGAGACCGTTTTGTAATGAGCAAGGGACATTCCGTAGAGGCATTATATGCAGTTTTGTCAAAAAAGGGGTTTTTTCCGATAGAGCAAGTCATCAATGAATTTTCGAAATTCGGCTCGAAGTTTATCGGGCATCCCAATAATAAACTTCCCGGAATCGAAATGAATTCCGGTTCTCTGGGACATGGGCTTCCGGTATGCGTGGGCATGGCCCTGGCAGGAAAAATGGACGGACAAAGCTACCGTGTTTACACGGTAATGGGTGACGGGGAACTGGCGGAGGGCTCCATATGGGAAGGTGCAATGGCTGCAAATCAATATAAGCTGGATAATCTATGCGCGGTGGTGGACAGAAACCGCCTGCAGATTTCCGGAAATACGGAGGATGTCATGGCTCACGACAGCCTGGAAGTAAGATGGAGTGCATTCGGATGGCACGTAATAACGGCAAACGGAAATGATTATAAAGAGCTTAGGAAAGCATTTGAAGAAGCGAGAAGTACAAAAGGAAAGCCCAGCGTTATCATTGCCAATACCATAAAAGGCTTTGGCTCCGAGGTTATGGAAAATAAGGCGAATTGGCATCACAAGCTGCCGAGTGCAGAAGAATATAAGATGATAGTTAATGACTTAGCAATCAGAAAGGAGGAGGCTCTTCATGAATAAAATACCAAATCGCCAGGCTATCTGCGAAGTATTAATGGAAAAAGCAGCGAAGGATAAGGATATCGTCGTATTGTGCAGCGATTCCAGAGGAAGCGCTTCGCTGGTACCATATGCACAGGAATTCCCGGAGCAGTTTGTAGAAGTGGGGATTGCGGAGCAGAACCTTGTCAGTATTGCGGCAGGACTTGCAAAGTGCGGAAAAAAGGCATTTGCAGTATCTCCGGCCTGTTTCTTATCCACAAGAAGTTATGAGCAGACGAAGGTTGACTGCGCATATTCCGATACTAATGTGACGCTGGTAGGCATCAGCGGAGGCGTGAGCTATGGTGCACTGGGAATGAGCCATCATTCGGCACAGGATATTGCAGCGATGTCCGCGATTCCCAATATGAGAGTCTATCTGCCCAGCGACAGGTTCCAGACAAAGCACTTAATAGATTCTCTGCTTTTAGACGAGAAAACTGCATACATCCGCGTGGGGAGAAATCCGGTGGAAGATGTCTATGAGGAAGAGAACTGCCCTTTTGAGATGAATAAAGCAACCCTTTTGACGGAAGGCTCAGATGCTGCTATTGTTGCCTGCGGAGAAATGGTGAGGCCGGCACTGGATGCGGCGATGCTCTTGAAGGAGCAAGGTATTTATGTATCGGTACTGGATATGTACTGCGTAAAACCAATCGATAGAGAAGCAATAATAAGAGCTGCCAAAAACGCAAAGGTAATAATCTCCGTAGAGGAGCATTCGCCGTTTGGCGGGTTGGGCTCTATGGTTAGCCAGATAGTTTCGGAGGAATGTCCGAAAAAGGTGATCAATCTGGCACTTCCGGATGCACCGGTAATTACGGGAACCTCGAAAGAGGTATTCGATTATTATGGACTGAATGCGCAGGGCATCGCTAAGACGGTGAAGGAGAATTTGTCATAATGGCGGAATATATACTTGGGATCGATCAAAGCACCCAAGGCACCAAGGCCCTGTTGTTCGATCAAAGGGGAGAAATTCTTTGCAGAACGGACTTGTCCCATAAGCAGATGATAGATGATAAGGGCTGGGTAGAGCATGACCCGAAGGAAATATATGCCAACACAGTGCAGGCAGTAGAAAATCTGGTGGAAAAGGCGGGAGTGGAAAAGGGAGGAATTAAAGCTATCGGCATCAGCAACCAGAGAGAAACCGCACTTGTTTGGGATAGGATTACGGGAGAACCGATCTACAATGCTGTGGTGTGGCAGTGCGCAAGGGGCGCTAAGATTTGTGAGGAAATTGAGAAGGATGGGCATGCGGATATGATCCGCTCCCGTACCGGGCTTAAACTGTCTCCTTATTTTTCGGCGGCGAAAATCTCGTGGATACTTAAGAATGTCCCATATGCTATGGAAAAAGCAGAAAAAGGAGAGTTATGCTGCGGGACGATGGACAGCTGGCTGGTATACCGGCTTACCGGAGGGAAGGTTTTTAAGACGGATTATTCCAATGCATCCAGAACTCAGCTTTTTAACATACGGACGCTTTCGTGGGATGAAGAGATATGCGGCCTGTTTGGGATTCCAATCTGTGCTCTGGCGGAGGTCACCGATTCGGACGGAGATTATGGCGCTGTCGATTTTGATGGATTTTTAAAACAAAAGGTAAGTATCAGAGGTGTGATGGGAGATTCCCATGGAGCTTTATTCGGGCAAGGCTGTCTGAGCAAAGGAATGATAAAGGCTACTTATGGAACGGGATCTTCTATCATGATGAATATCGGGGATACTCCTATTTTCAGCAAAAGCGTTGTGACATCCCTGGCCTGGGGAATGAGCGGTAAAATAAATTATGTTCTGGAAGGGAATATTAACTATACGGGCGCAGTAATTTCATGGCTGAAGGATGACCTTCAAATGATAAGTGACCCTGGAGAGACGGGAGAGCTTTCTGAAAAAGCAAATAAACAGGATACGACCTATATTGTCCCCGCTTTTACGGGACTTAGCGCTCCGTACTGGGACAGCGAAGCGAGAGCAGTGATATGGGGAATGTCGAGGACTACGAAACGGGCAGAGATCGTAAAAGCGGGATTGGAAAGCATCGGATATCAGATTACCGATGTGATACAGGCAATGAGCCGGGAATCGGGCATACCAATCGAAGAGCTTCGTGCGGATGGGGGACCTGCCCATAATATATATTTGATGCAATTTCAAAGTGATATGGCGGGAATTCCTGTAAAAGTGCCGTCGGCAGAGGAACTGTCGGGCATAGGAGCCGCGTATGCGGCAGGCATCGCCGCAGGAATCTACAAAAAAGAAGATATATTTCATGGAATGGAGAGAAGGATTTTTTCACCCTCGATGGAAAAAGAGGAAAGGGAAAAAAAGTATAACGGCTGGAAAACTGCTGTTTCCCATGTGCTTACCAAATAACATGAGATTTCCGGGCGAAGCCCGTAATCTAGGCCGCTTCATATGAGAAGGACGGCTGTATAAATAAAACTATATATTTATCAAGGAGGACAAGAAATGAAGAAGAAAATGTTAGGAGTATTACTGAGTGCAGCAATGGCTGTAACCATGTTGGCAGGCTGCGGAGGATCAGCTGCAACAGAGGCGCCGGCGCAGGCACCGGCGGAAACTGAGGCACCGGCACAGGAACAGGCGCCGGCAGAAGAACAGACAGAAACTACCGAAGAGAGCGCAGAAGCGACCACAGAGGTTCTTCCAGGGGGAGGTTCCAATATTATTTATATTATCACGCCTTCACATTCCAATCCGTTCTTCAAGACGGAAGCGGATACGGCAAGCGCAAAAGCGACGGAATTAGGTTATGAAGTAAAGGCTGCATCACATGATGATGACCCTACAAAGCAGTTAGAGCTGTTCGATAATGCCATTGCGGATAAAGCGGCGGCAATTATCTGTGATAATGCAGGAGCGGATGCTACGGTAGAAGCAGTTCAGAAAGCGCGAGATGCGGGAATTCCTACTTTCTTGATCGATCGGGAAATTAATCAGGAAGGCGTTGCTATTTCCCAGATCGTTGCAAATAACTATCAGGGAGCAAAAGCGATTGCAGAAGCCTGGGTGGAAGCTATGGGCGAAGAAGGCAAATATGCTGAGTTGTTGGGCAAGGAATCCGATACCAATGCAGGTGTTCGATCGGCAGCTTTCCATGAAGTAATCGACCAGTATGATACCTTGGAGTGCGTAGCGGTTCAGACTGCAAACTGGGAGCAGACACAGGGATATGAAAAGACAGAGACTATCCTGCAGTCTAATCCGGAGATAACCGGTATTATCTGCGGCAACGACACGATGGCAGTAGGAGCGGCAGAGGCTTGCGCGGCAGCAGGCAGAAGCGATATCAAGATTATCGGCGTGGATGGTTCTGACGAAGCAGCGGCTTTAATTAAGGAAGGCAAGATGACGGGTACCGCCCTTCAGCAATGCGCTCTTATCGCGGAAATGGCAGTAGAGCAGGCTGATAAATACTTAAAAGAAGGAACTACGGGATTGGAAGAAAAACAATTGGTAGATTGCCTTGCAATTACGGCAGATAACGTTGCCAATTTAAAAACATTCGTATATTCCGAATAGCATTCATGATGGGGTATCGGAAGCCGAAAGGCTTCTGATAGCTCCCATTTTATCCTTATTTTAATACCATCGATTGACGAGATCTTACACGCGCTGAACCATATGATCTGCCTTTATCCGACCGTGTGAGACCTTGTCAATTGATGGTAGTATAGTTTTGGTAATGGTTTGGCAAATCAGGCTGGTAAACCGGCCTTAAGTATAAAATGATAAGACAGGAGAGCGCCATGAAAAGGAGATTAATATCCCTAGCTATCGTAAGTGTTCTGGTAATCACGACTATGACGGGGTGCGTAAAGGTCGTAAAAAACGGTGAAGAAGGAAAGTATACCGGTAAAGTCGAGTTCAATGCCGGTGAAAGCGTTTCCGGTTTGTGGGAAAGTGCGCAGGCGAATATTGAAGAAAATGCATTAGACATCGTTGCCATGCTGACCGAAGCGAACGGTGATTTGAAATCGCTTGCCTCCAAATATGCCGAGGGAAAAACAGGAAGCATCAGCTATGCGGTAAAAGGAAGCGGCACGGTATTAGAGGTAAATCAGGAGAAGAAGGCAGGATATATGACGGTTAAGCTGGACGGCTATGACGGACCGGAAATTATAAAGCTCCAGATAGGAAGCATTTACAAAGGCTCCTCTACGAGAGATGCTCTGGACATCATCGACTTCGGAGATTATACCAACCAGGAGGAATGGGCAGCGATTTCCAAGGAACTGCATTCCATGATCGACAGCAATGTAATTCAACCTGCGAATCCTGCAGAGCTTACCGGAAAATCCATAGACTTCATAGGTACTTTTACGGAAAATGGAAACGAAGAGTTGTTGATTACACCGATAAAACTAACCGTAAAATAAAGGCAGGAGGTATTCGGTATGGCAAATATGTGTAAAGAGGGAGTCTGTTTTCATGCAGAGGACGTCAGTAAAATATATCCCGGTACAAAGGCATTGGATCACGTGGATTTTGATCTGCTTACGGGAAAAGTAAACGTATTGATCGGTGAAAACGGTGCCGGTAAATCTACGCTTATGAAGCTGATCGCCGGGATCGAACAGCCCAGTGAGGGAACTCTCTATATGGGTGAGGAAGAAGTCCGTTTTAAGGATACGACAGAAGCGAGAAAGTATGGAATCGGCATTATTCATCAAGAGCTGAATCTATTTCCCAACCTTCCGGTTTTTCAGAATATTTTTATGGCGAAGGAAAAGAAAAAAGGGCTCGGAATGGATAATAAATTCCATAAAGAGCAATCGGAAAAGATTCTGGCAAGATTGGAATACCCCATCCCGGTGGAGACCCTGGTAGGGGATCTTAGGGTGGGACAGCAGCAGATGATAGAGATTGCGCGCAATCTCATAGAAGATGATTTGAAGATATTGATTATGGATGAACCTACTTCGTCGCTTTCAGAGCAGGAGGTTCAGGTTCTCTTTAAGATTATGAGGGAGTTGACGGCGCAGGGAATCTCCATTGTATACATATCTCATCGGTTAGAGGAAATTATGCAGATAGGAGACCATGTAACCATCCTTCGGGATGGCAAATATGTGGCAGATGCCGACGTCTGTGATATAGATGTACCGTGGATTGTCAAGCAGATGACCGGGGAAGGAAAGTCCTATCCTAAGAAAGACAGGGAAATCGACTGGACAAAACGGGAAAATGTACTGGAAGTCAAAGGACTGACACTGCCGAAAAGCGGTGGCGGTTACTTGCTTAAAGATGTAAGCCTTGAGCTGAAAAAAGGAGAAATCCTTGGCATTTACGGATTGATGGGAGCAGGGCGTACTGAGGTTTTCGAGTGCATCATGGGACTTAGGCCTGAGCATACCGGAGATATGTATCTTGAGGGCAGGAAGATGGATATCAAGTCCATTTCCGGTCAGATTGACAGAGGCTTTGCGCTCGTTCCGGAGGACCGTCAGCGGGAGGGGCTGGTGCAGACGATGGATATCGGACGAAACTGCTCGTTGTCTGCGCTCAAAAATTATACGAAATATGGCTTTGTGGACTTTAAAAAGGAAAATGAAATGGTGGAATCCCAGATAAAGGATATCCATATCAAGGTGGCGGATAAAAGGCTTCAGATTCTGTCCCTGTCCGGAGGAAATCAGCAAAAGGTCGTTATAGGAAAGGGTATTTTGACAAATCCTGAAATTCTGTTAATGGATGAGCCCAGCAGAGGAATCGATATCGGTGCAAAGACAGAGGTATTCGATATCATCAATCAATATGCGGAGCAGGGACTTTCTATTATTGTTATTTCCTCTGAGCTAAAGGAAATTATCTCGATCGCGGACCGTGTAATCGTACTATCGAATGGAATTAAGACGGGCGAATTGAGCGGAGAGGAAATCCGGGAAGAGGCATTAGTGCTGGCGTCTTATAAAGGCCACCACGATCAACAATCGTAAAAAGGAGATATGGAGATGAGTTCGAATAGAAAAAGTTCCAACAGTACGTTGGTAATGACTTTGTTAAAGGGAAGAACCTTTATTGTACTAATTGTTTTGCTGGCCTTCTTCTGCGTGGCGGCAGACAACTTTTTAAGCATGAATACAGCGCTTTTGATTGGAAAGCATGTCGCATTGTACGGGATTCTGGCAATTGGAATGACCTATGTTATCATTACGGGAGGCATTGATTTATCGGTAGGAGCAATTGTAGGCCTTTCGGGTATGGTGGCAGGCGGGCTGATTCAGAACGGCCTGGCGCTGAATGCTTTTGGAGTGACCTTATATTTCAGTGTTCCGGTAATTGTTGCTATTTCCATTTTACTGGGGGCGCTGATCGGTATCATCAATGGTATTATCATCACGAGATTTCGAGTGGCTCCCTTCATAGCCACCCTGGGTATGATGTATATGGCGCGCGGATTTGCGAATATTCATTCGTCGGGAGCTACCTATTCCGATTTAAAAGGGTATGAAGGACTTGGAAATCAGGGATTTAGGTTTTTTGGTTCCAGTGTGTTCGGAATTCCGGCAGGACTTTTGATTCTGATTATTCTGGCACTTATTTTCGCGGTACTTCTCAAGAAAACATCGTTTGGATGGCATGTGTTCTCTATCGGCGGAAATGAGAAGGCGGCAAAACTGTCCGGCGTTAAGGTAGACCGGGTGAAAATTCTTGTATATATGATTTCCGGTATCTGCTCTGCGGTAGTCGGTATTATCGCCTCTGCCCAGTTGGCTGCAGCAACCCCGAAAACAGGAGAATCGTGGGAAATGAATGCGATTGCAGCAGCCGTATTAGGCGGAACATCCATGGCGGGCGGTATTGGAACCATTGGCGGTACGATTGTAGGCGCGTTCGTTATCGGTGTTATCAACGACGGTATGGTTATGTGCGGAGTGTCTGAATTCTGGCAGATGGTAATCAAAGGTATGGTAATTATTTTAGCCGTAATCATTGACCAGTTCCAAAGGAATCTCCAGGCCAAGATGGCGTTAATGGCTCGTAACGAGAGCAAGTAAACAGCGGGGAATGGTGCTATGAAGAAAAGCGGAATTATAAATGCGCAGCTCGCAGGCTATATCGCCGCGCTTGGACATATGGATACATTTATGGTAGGGGATGGAGGAATGCCGATTCCTCCGGGGATTCCGATTGTGGATCTGGCACTCTGCGGAGGCGTTCCTACCTTCGTTCAGACTCTTGATGCCATATTGGAAGAAACGGAAGTGGAATTTTATACGATTGCGAAAGAAATCGAAGACAAGAATCCTGTACTTTTATCCTATATCCAGGATAAGCTAAATGAAATAGAAGGAAGGAAAATACCCCATACGGAATTGAAGGAAATGTCAAAGCATGTAAAATTTGCAGTCCGTACGGGAGAATTTACGCCCTATCCGAACATTATACTGCGCGCGGGAGTCGCTTTCCCCGCGTAGTATATATAAATGCAGTAATATGAGGATGATACACATACCTTCCGCCTGGCGGAAGGTATGTCTTTTTTTATTTAAAAAAGAGTGGTATTATGAACAAGTGTATTATTTATATAATATTCTGTGTGAAAAGGAGAATCCTCTAAATGAAAAAAATAGTACTTTTTGTTTTTTTTATATCTTTATGTGTGGCACTTGCCGCCTGCGGCAACAGCCAGGAAATAAATATAGATGATAATAGTGAAAATTCATCTCTTCCGGCCTCGCCATCGGTAACAGACACACCGTCAGAACCTGATATACCTGCCGATAATATTGACGATATGTATCATGCATATTTTACTGCACTTGAAGACCTGGTCCAAAACCATATATTCCCTGACGGCATTGACGCAGGCGAACCGCTGGGTGATATGTCCGAGAATAAGTTTGCCGTTTATGACGTGGATAATGATGGAAAAGAAGAGCTTATAATATTGTATTCCGCCACAATTACTGCGGGGATGGCAGGATATGTATTTGCCTATGACGATGAGACTGGAGCACTACAAACGGAACTGAATGAGTTTCCGTCGCTGACTTTTTATAATAACGGTACCGCCAAGGCATTATGGTCGCATAATCAGGGACGTGCCGGTGATTTTTGGCCATACAGCCTATATCAATACAATCTGGATTCGGATAGTTATGTACTGGTTGGCATGGTGGATGCATGGGACAGAAACTTTCCGGGAACGGACACACAAAATAATCCGTTTCCAAGTGATATAGATAAAAGCGGGACGGGATTTGTCTACTATATCATGGAAGACGGACAATATGATGACACGCACCCGGTAGATGCATCCGAATACAATGAGTGGGTCAACGTTTATATTGGAGACGCTTCGGAAATCTCAATCCAGTATATGGACTTGACGGAAGAAAACATCGCGCAGATAAAAAATGGATTATGAAGGGGAAAGTGATTTTGATGAGAGCAATAAAAATATTAATATAAAAATCTGAAATGGTGGTGAAAACATATGTGGAACGAAAAAAAGAAAGCCGTTACTTTCAGTTATGACGATGGTGTAACGCAGGACAAACGACTTACAGAGCTGTTCAATTACTATCGGGTAAAATGTACCTTTAACCTGAACAGCGGATTACAAAGCTATGCGTCCTCATGGGACAATAATGGTCTTACCATTCATCGCATGAATACCTTAGAGCTCCCTGAATTATATAATGGTCACGAAATAGCAGTTCACTGTCTGACTCATGCCAACCTGATCGAATGCGATGTAGATACCATTTATAATGAAGTCTATATGGACAAACAGAATCTGGAAAGAATATTCGGCCGGAGCATGAACGGAATGGCATACCCCTTCGGCACTTACAACGATGCGATAGCCGAAGTCCTCAAAAGGTGTGGCATTCAATATTCAAGAACAGTAGAAAGCTCAAAAAACTTTGCTATCCCTCAGGATCTTCTTAGGCTAAAGCCCACCTGCCATCACGATGATACAGATGTAATGACACTGATCGATGACTTCCTGAATCTCGAATCAGAAGCCCCTCAGCTTTTTTATATCTGGGGTCATAGCTATGAATTCGATATTAATAATAATTGGAATCGAATGGAGAAAATTCTGGATAAGCTTGCAGGAAAAGAAGAAATATTCTACGGAACAAATGCTCAGACCCTGCTATATTAACATAAATTAAGCAAGCTACTTGTTTTTTGCTACGTTACATTCTATAATCCTATCTGAATACTAAAGAAAAAAGTCATTGGAGGCAATCTATGAAAAGCAGAAATGCAAAACCAAAGATGCTGAAGGACAAAATCCTGTTTACCGTAAGAATTATTCTGATAAGTACCATCGCAGAGCTTACTGTGCTTGCAGGAATTTTCCTTTTTGCAGCGTATGAAACGTCAATAAACGAAAAAGAACAAGCCTTTGATATGGAAATCAAGGCAGCGACAGACAGCCTGATGAGTGTGCTGGAAGTGAACTATAAGCGCTATGAGGATGGTCAGATTACCGAGGAAGAGGCCCTTGAGGCTGCGAAAACAATCGTCCGTGACACCCGTTATAACGGCGGAGAAGGTTACTTTTGGGCGGACATGGCGGATGGATTGTGCGTCGTGCACATGAATCCCGATTATGAAGGTACCTTTCGGTTAGACGCTACCGACTTAAAAGGCGAATATTATATACAAAATCTAATAAATGCTGCCGATGACGGAACGCAATACACAGAGTTTTATTTTACCAAACCCGGAGAAGACGGTATGTTTCAGAAAAGGGCGTACACTGTTAAATTCGAACCTTATGGCTGGTATATCAGCACCGGCAACTATTATGATGACATCGATCAGGAAATTATGAAGCTGAAGATGCGCCGGATCGTAGCTGTTGCATTTCTCGTTCTCGTCAGTGCCGTCAGCATGATAATAGGAACCAAGCGGCTGAAAAAGGTCATTGTCAAGATAACCCAGCCCCTGACCACAGTTACCGATCGTTTACATCTTTTGTCGCAGGGAGATGTACATACGTCTGGTGTCGGCAATATAACGGAAATGGATGAAACGGGAATACTGGCCGCAGCTGAAAGCAGCCTGATCAGCCAGCTGCGAATCATTGTGGAGGATATATCCGTCAATCTTATGAAGATTTCCACCGGCGATTTGCGCGTAAATACCGCGCAGGGCTATGTGGGCGATTTCGTGCCCATTCAGGAATCGATAAAGGACATTACCGCTTATCTTAATGAGGTGCTGCTCTCTATCAATCAGGCTTCGGGGCAGGTGAAAAACGGTGCCGGAGAGGTATACAGCATGTCCAGGACACTGGCGGAAGGCGCTACCGAGCAGGCAGGCATTATTGAAGAGCTGTCCGTATCCCTGGATGAAATCTCTGCTCATGTGGAAAAAAATACGGAAAGTGTCGAAAAGGCCTCGGATTATATCATACAAATAATTGAAAAAGCCCGCGAAGGCAATGAGAAGATGAAAAATCTTCTGATTTCCATGGAAAACATCGAGAATACTTCGCAGCAAATAAGCGGAATCAACAAGGCTATCGGAGCGATAGCGTCCAAAACAAACCTGTTGGCTCTGAACGCAGCCATCGAATCCGCCCGTCTGGGGACACAAGGACAAGGGTTCGCTGTGGTGGCGGAGGAAATGCGGCAGCTGGCAGCCCAATCCCAGGAGGCGGTAAAGGAAACGGAAATCTTGATCAACACCTCATTGGAGGCGGTCGTCGTAGGGTCTGCCAATACGGCAGAGACTGCATCGGAGCTTGAAAGCATGACCGGAATGATAGAGCGCTTTAAAGACATCATGAAGGAAATCGATGCCGAGAGCAGGCAGCAGAATAAGGAATTGAAGCAGATTACAGGAGGTATCGGACAGATATCCGGCATCGTCCAGAGCAATGTAGCTGCGGCGGAAGAATGCTCCGCTTTCAGCGATGATTTGAATACACAGTCAGGATTACTTTTTGATAACATTGATAAATTTATTCTTTCAGAATAGGACGCCGGGTATCTATGACAAAGGAACTTCTATCTCAATTAAAGAAAATCACTCCGGAAGAAGAACGTCTTCTTTCGGGGGAACCGGAAATTGAAAAAGAGCTGTACATGTCCTCCGAAACGGATACCATCGATTCCAGGAAGCTGTTAGAGGCGGGCAAGCTGATTCAGGTGCGCACCCATACCCGGTTTGTGCATTTTCCTAAACATAAGCACAACTATATCGAGGTGATTTATATGTGCTCCGGCTCCACTCACCATGTAGTAAATGGTGAGGATGTGCAGCTTGAGCAGGGCGAGCTGCTGTTTTTAAACCAGAGTGCCACACAGGAGATATATCCGGCAGGGGAGGATGACATTGCAGTCAACTTTATCATCATCCCCGAATTCTTCGATTCCGCTCTCAAGATGATGGGTGCGGAGAAGAACCTGCTCAGAGATTTTGTCATCGACTCCCTGCGGGGGGAAAACGGCTCTTCCGGTTATCTGCATTTCAAGGTGGCTGATATACTCCCGATACAGAATCTGGTGGAAAATTTAATATGGACTATCGTAAACAGACAGTCCAACAAACGGAGCATCAATCAGGCTACCATGGGCCTCTTGTTCCTTCAATTGATGAATCACATGGACAAGCTGGAAACCGACGAAGGCAGCGGGCAGCAGAGGCTGATCATTACGGTCTTAAGCTATATCGAGGAGCACTATAGAGACGGAGAGCTGACACAGCTGGCAAACAGCCTGCACTACGATTTTTACTGGCTGTCCAAGGAAATAAAAAAACGCACGGGCAAGACCTATACGGAATTAGTTCAGACAAAAAGACTGAATCAGGCGGCGTATCTTCTTAGAACCACCTCCATGTCGATCATGGACACCGCCATGGCAGTGGGCTATGATAACGTCAGCTATTTTCACAGAATCTTTCAAAGACAGTTTGGGGTTACGCCGAGGACCTATAGGATGAATGGCAAATAAGGACACTTTTTTGAACAAAAGGTGTTCTTTTTTATTGCGAAAAAAGAAGATAAGATAAAGTCATAATCCATGGTCTTATTTTTTGGAAGAAAGGAGTCGTATGACAAATGGAGCAATATTATCTGGCGATTGACATTGGTGCATCCAGCGGGCGGCATATATTGGGCCGCAAAGAAGGGGAAAGGATGGTCTTGGAGGAAATCCACCGCTTCCCGAACGGAATGACAGAAAAGAACGGAGAGCTTGTTTGGGATGTAGACGGTTTGTTTGCGGAAATTAAAGCGGGAATGAAAAAGTGTGCGGTACAAGGCAAGATTCCGGTAAGCGTAGGAATCGATACGTGGGCGGTGGATTTCGTTCTCTTGGATGAAGAAAATAAGAGAATTGGCAATGCGGTGGCTTATAGGGATGCAAGGACGAGGGGAATGGACGATGAGGTCTATCGAATCGTACCGGAAGAAGAGCTTTATAGGAGGACAGGAATCCAGAAGCAGATATTCAATACAGTATATCAGCTTATGGCGCTGAAAAAAAGGCAGCCGCAGCAGCTTGCAAAGGCGAGAAAGCTGTTAATGATTCCCGACTATTTTCACTATTTGCTCACGGGAACAGCAGCAGCAGAATACACCAACGCAACTACGACGCAGCTTGTAGGCCCCGAGACGAAGACTTGGGATATGGAGCTGATAAAAAGGCTTGGATATCCCGAAGAAATATTTCAAAGGATAAAGACTCCCGGCACGATGCTGGGCAACTTGACGGAAGATCTGCAAAAGGAGCTGGGCTATGACTGCAAGGTAATCCTTCCGGCAACTCATGATACCGGCTCGGCAGTGATGGCAGTGCCGAGCGGTAAAGAGGATGTCCTCTATATCAGCTCCGGTACTTGGTCGTTAATGGGAACGGAACTAATGCGGGCGGATTGCTCCGAAGAAAGCAAACTGCACAATCTTACCAACGAGGGGGGCTACGACTTTCGTTTTCGATATTTGAAAAACATAATGGGGCTTTGGATGATTCAGTCTGTGAAGAAGGAAATCGGGCAGAACATGGACTACGGGACGATCTGCAGACTTGCCTCCGAAGAAACGATTGCCTCTCTCGTGGATTGCAACGAAGAACGCTTTCTCTCACCGGCCAGCATGACGGCAGAGGTGCAGCATGCCTGCAGGGACTCAGGGCAGGAGGTGCCGGAAGGAATCGGACAGACAGCAGCGGTGATCTATAATAGTCTGGCTGAGTGTTATGCGAGGACCATCGGGGAGATCGAGGAAATCACGGGAAAGCAGTATGATAGGATTCACATTGTGGGCGGAGGTGCGAATGCAGGATATCTGACCGGCCTCACCGCCAAAGCGACCAAGCGTACTGTCATCGCCGGACCGATAGAAGCTACCGCTATCGGTAACATCGCGGCCCAGATGATAGCCGGAGGAGAACTGAGGGATTTGAAAGAGGCGAGGGAGTGCATCTATCGTTCGTTCCCGATGGAAATATATAACAAAAATATAGATAACAGAAAGGATAATAAATGATGACAAATAAGGAAAGATATGAATCGGCAAAAGAAATGTACAAGGGAATCGGTATAGATACCGATGCGGCCATTGCGAAACTAAAAAATATTCCAGTATCCCTACACTGCTGGCAGGGGGACGACGTTACCGGCTTCGATCATGAGGGGCCGCTGACCGGAGGGATCCAGACTACCGGTAATTATCCAGGAAAGGCGAGGACACCGCAGGAGCTTATGGATGACATGGATCAGGCAATCCGCCTGATGCCCGGCAAAAAGAAGCTGAATCTTCATGCATGTTATGCTATTTTTGAAAAAGGCGAATATGCGGACCGCGATAAACTGGAACCGAAGCACTTTGCGAAATGGGTGGAGTTTGCCAGGGAAAGAAATATGGGTATCGACTTCAACCCTACTTTCTTCTCCCATGGAAAAGTGAAGGATAGCCTGACCTTATCCAGTCCGGATGAGGCTACGAGAAAGTTCTGGATCGACCATGGAAAAGCATGTATCCGCATTTCGGAATATTTTGCAAGGGAGACCGGCGTACCCTGCGTCATGAACATATGGATCGGAGACGGCTATAAGGACGTGCCTGCCGACCGCATGGGACCGAGGATGCGTTACAAAGACTCTATTGAGCAGATTTTATCGGAGCCCTATGACAGGAACCTCGTAAAGCCTTGTGTGGAATCCAAGGTGTTCGGAATCGGTGTGGAATCTTACACTGTTGGCTCCGGGGAGTTCACATTGAGTTTTGCCGCGACCCATGAAGGCTGCCTGCCATTAATGGATAACGGGCATTATCATCCTACGGAAGTGGTATCCGACAAGATTCCTGCATTGCTATGCTATTATCCGGAAATCGCCTTGCACATCACGAGGCCGGTCCGCTGGGACAGCGATCACGTCGTACTGTTTGACGATGAGACCAGGGAGATGGCCAAGGAAATCGTCCGCTGTGAGGGCCTTGACCGCGTATATATGGCGCTGGATTACTTCGATGCCAGCATTAACCGTGTAGCGGCATGGACAGTGGGCTTTAGAAGCTGGCAAAAAGCTCTGTTAAGCGCACTTTGTACGCCTAATGAAGCATTGCGAGGGCTTCAGGAGGAAAACTGTCTGACGGAGCTTATGATAATGCAGGAGGAACTGAAGACCTATCCTTTTGGAGATATATGGGCAGAATATTGCAGACAATGCGGCGTACCTGCGGATAAGAGCTGGTTTGAAGATATAGAGAAATATGAGGCAGAAGCATTGATGCACCGTTAGAATAATTAATATTAAATATGCGGAGGAATGAATATGAGATTTTTAGATGAAGAATTTGTACAAGGATTTATCCGTATGGCAAATGACGGATGGAGACAAGGCTGGCATGAAAGAAACGGTGGAAATCTTTCCTACCGTGTCAGGTCTGAAGAAGTAGCTAAGATAAAGGGAAATTTTCAAACAGGGGAATGGCGGTCTACAGGCACTAGAGTGCCAGATCTGGCAAAAGAATTCTTTTTAGTAACAGGAAGCGGAAAATATTTCAGAAATATCATTTTAAGGCCGGAAGATTCCATTTGCATGATTGAACTGGATGATAAGGGAGAGAAATATCGTATTGTATGGGGGCTCGTAAATGGCGGCACGCCTACCTCCGAGCTGGCCTCCCACCTGATGAATCACGAGGTGAAGAAGCTCACATCAGATGACAGCTACCATGTGATTTATCACGCCCATACCACCAATGTTATTGCATTGACCTTTGTATTGCCCTTAAGGGATGAGGTGTTTACGAGAGAACTGTGGGAGATGGCAACGGAGTGTCCAGTAGTATTCCCTGACGGAATTGGTATTGTGCCATGGATGGTTCCGGGTGGAAGAGATATTGCGGTAGCGACGAGTAAATTGATGAAGGAATATGATGTGGCTATATGGGCCCACCACGGAATGTTTACGGCAGGTGAGGACTTCGATTCGACCTTCGGACTGATGCATACAGTAGAAAAATCGGCAGAGATTCTGGTAAAGATGCTATCTATGAGGTCTAACAAATTGCAGACAATTCAACCTGATGAATTTAGAAGTCTTGCCAAAGCTTTCAAGGTAACTTTGCCAGAAAAATTTTTATATAAAAAATAGTAATCTAACCCTCTTTATCTGACACTTCTTTGAACGCTCCACCTTGTATGCCGCAAAGTGGAGCGTTCAGCCCAGTACAAGCAATTTCCCCCTGCAAGTTATAAACTTAATTTGTAGAGGAGGCAAGTGTTTAAGTTTAATATTCGGTTTATCTTTATGTCCGGAAAACACGGCATCGCCAGGACTGACGTTTAGAATTAGAAATAAGTAGCGATATGTACCGCCTTTTTATAGAACACCCTGGAAATATCCGTCATATCCCCATATATAGTTACCCCTTCCCACAGAGGAACAGTATTTGTATCATGCCCGCCTGTAATCAGTGCGGAGAACGCCGATATAGGAAGCGCGATGTCAGGCGCTTCCTTGCCTTTGGCAATTTCCTTACATTTTCCGTCTCGGAAGGTAACAGTGAACACTCCACTGTTCTGCGATATAAAGGGATCTGAGATTTCTATAGACAGCTCTCCGTTTCCAATATACCGGGCATCCTGCAGAACCTTTTCTACATTGATAACACGAACCATGCCCCCTGGAATCGAATTACAGCTTACCGCACCCATAGACCATTCCGGCATGACTTGTTCAAGAGGCATGTCCTCGGGAAGAGAGAAACTGATATGACGGTAGTCGGCTGCAAAGCTTTTTGCAAGCGTCAGTAGCCCTTGCAGTCCCTCCTTATTAATATAGAAGAAACGGCTGCATTCTATCGACCTGTGCTCCGGGGAAATATCGCATTTAAAAGTCATAAAACCAAGCGCCTCCCCCTTTTTGGAACGGTACACGTAGGTAAATACCTGATCTTTAAAAGGATTGGCGGTCTCGATAAAGCGATAATCGTAATCCATATCCTCCACCATCATGTTATACTTTTCCAGCCAACTCCTATATATAAGCGGAATATCTCTCATAGCATCGGTTTTCGTATGCTGCTCCAGCAAATGACATGCACCGGATATTAGATAAGCCGGAATATGAGACAGGGCGATACGATACGAATGCCGTTTACAACATATTTCATAACCAAATTTCCTATAATAAGAGGTAGAGAAGGGGTATAAGTAGGAAAAAGCGGCTCCCTGCTCATACATATAAGGAAGTGAGGTAGAAAAGCAGGCACGAATTCCGCCCCTTTTCCGGTATTGGGGAAGAGTAGCTACTCCTCCGATTCCGGTCATCTTCTCCTTATGACCGTCGAAGCGGATCTCAAAGGGCTGTACGATAAAACAGCTCATCATAGTCTTGTCGTCGTCCTCAAAGGCGGCAAACCGCTCCAGACAATGTTCCTGTTCCCTGCTTTCAGGAGCGCTTATATATTTCTGATATAATTCCATAGGTGTTTCTTCATTATTATAAGAAGAATCGAAAGAAACAGAGAACAATTCTTCCGTGCGTTTTACTTCCTCAGGTTTGATCTTTCTGGTTATCAAAGTATTACCTCCGTTAAAATTTTGTTGTTTGCTTCTGATACTTACGGATTGTTACGCACTTTGTGCTCCCACAATCCTAAAAACATTCGAAATCCGCCCTAATAGGGCTACTTTCTCATGTTTTGCGTGTCCCAAGGTCATATGTTTTCATGGAAGCATAAAACATATGACCCTTTTGACCCTATCATCGTTTGATAAGGTCTTACACGCCCTTATCCGACCGTGTGTGACCTTGTCAAACGATGATAGTATCATTATATAATATTTTATACTGCTGAGTAGGTATTTTTTTGTGAAAAATGGCCTTAGAATGGTCATTTTAAAAAAAATTAAAAAAATTTAAAAAAGTACTTGAAACATGAGGAAACATCATGTATACTACTTATTGCTGTGGCATGATAGCAATGAAGCGTGAGGTTGCTGCCGAAAGGCAGGTTTTCCGTGGAGCGAATGTCAAGAGAGCCGGATATAAGCGGCTTAGGAAACTGACGACAAGTCACTGTACAGATAATATGGTCTACGTAGAAGATAATCTTCTGACAGCAACGTGGAAACGACGTGTGAGATAGTCCGATGAGTGAGAAACTTTAGGACACACACGGGAGAGTGTACAGTCACCGCTTGTCGTACTTAAATTAAAAAGTGCGAAAAGGAGGCGACTTTTTTTATGGCAAGTCAAGTAATGAGAATCACATTAAAAGCTTACGATCATCACCTGGTTGATGCATCTGCCAAAAAAATCATTGAAACAGTTAAGAAAAACGGATCACAGGTAAGCGGACCGGTACCCCTTCCCACCAAAAAGGAAGTAGTTACTATTCTTAGAGCGGTTCACAAGTACAAGGATTCCAGAGAGCAGTTCGAACAAAGAACTCACAAGAGACTGATCGATATCATTACCCCGACACCCAAGACAGTTGATGCGCTGCAGAGACTCGAGATGCCGGCTGGTGTATATATTGACATCAAGATGAAAAACAAATAATTTTCATCGCAAGCAGACAAATAAGACCCCTACTAGTATGCAAAGTTTCGATAAGGAACTAGGCCGCTGTAGAATAAAATGTAACTTTCAAGGCCAAAACATAGCGCCAAATATGCGCTTTCCGCATATTTTGTGCGCATCGCGAAGCGATAACTGTGAAGGCACTGAACAGTTATAAACAGGAGGTAAAGAAATGAAAAAAGCTATTTTGGCTACGAAAGTCGGAATGACTCAAATCTTCGATGAGAACGGTTCCCTGATTCCGGTAACGGTACTTCAGGCAGGACCTTGCGTTGTAACACAGATCAAGACAGAAGAGAACGATGGTTACAAAGCAGTACAGGTTGGCTTTGCTGACAAGAAAGAAAAAATTGTTAACAAAGACAAGAGCGGCAAAAAAGAAGTGGTTCACAGACATGGCGTGAATAAAGCGATGAAAGGTCACTTTGACAAGGCTGGCGTACCCGGTAAGAGATATGTGAGAGAATTCAAGTTCGAGAATTCTGAGGAATACGCACTCGGCAACGAAATCAAAGCGGACATTTTTGCGATAGGAGATAAAGTAGATACATCTGCAATCTCAAAAGGTAAAGGCTTCCAGGGTGCGATCAAGAGACACGGACAGCACAGAGGACCTATGACACATGGTTCCAAATTCCATCGTCACCAGGGTTCCAACGGCGCATGTTCTTCTCCGAGCCGCGTGTTCAAAGGAAAAGGAATGCCCGGACACATGGGCTGCGTAAGAGTTACGGTTCAGAATCTTGAGATAGTAAGAGTAGATGCAGACAAGAACCTGCTTTTAGTAAAAGGTGCAGTTCCGGGACCTAAGAAAGCTTTAGTGACAATAAAAGAAACCGTTAAGGTTGAAGCATAAGCCTGAAACGGGTGAAAGGAGGACCATTCAGATGGCAAACGTATCTGTTTATAATATGGAAGGCAAAGAAGTTGGTAAAATCGACTTAAACGATGCGGTATTCGGCGTTCAGGTCAATGAACATCTGGTACACATGGCAGTCGTACAACAGCTTGCAAATAATCGTCAGGGAACACAGAAAGCAAAGACACGTGCAGAAGTTTCCGGCGGCGGAAGAAAACCTTGGAGACAGAAGGGAACGGGTCATGCAAGACAAGGTTCCACAAGATCTCCCCAGTGGACCGGAGGCGGCGTAGTGTTCGCACCCGTTCCGAGAGACTATTCTTTCAAGATGAACAAGAAAGAGAAGCAGGCGGCACTCAAGTCTGCGCTTACGAGCAGAGTAGAAGGCAACAAATTGATTGTTGTAGATGAACTGAAACTGGACGGAATCAAGACGAAAGAGTTCAAAAAAGTTCTCGATAACTTGGGCGTAAGCAAAGCTTTAGTGATTACTGGAACAATTGATAATAACGTAATCTGTTCGGCAAGAAACATCCCTGCTGTTGCGACCTCTTATGTAGCGATCGACAAAGCAGGAGAAATCAAAGATGTTCTGAGCACGATTAATGTTTATGACATTATGAAATATGGTACCGTTGTTCTTACAAAAGAAGCGGTAGCTAACATTGAGGAGGTGTACGCATAATGGCAGCGATTCAATATTATGATGTAATCCTCAAACCGGTTGTAACCGAGAAGAGTATGGCTGGTATGAGCGAAAAGAAATACACGTTTTTGGTTCATACAGAAGCGAACAAGACACAGATTAAAGAAGCTGTTGAGAAAATGTTCGAAGGAACAAAGGTTAAGAAAGTTAACACCATGAATTTGGATGGAAAGACGAAAAGACGCGGAAACACTTACGGAAAAACTTCTAAAGTGAAGAAAGCGATCGTTCAGTTAACGGAAGACAGCAAAGATATCGAAATCTTCGCAGGACTTTAAGAATAAAGTTTTCTGATAGTTTTTGAAGAAATAATACAAGTAACATTAAATCGAAGAAGTAACGTTAAAAGTATGCGATAGGCATTTGGGAACCCGTTAGTTCCCACACCGCGTTACTCGCACGAACGCCGCAGGAGAGTCCGGTATGGGTGCTGAATTCAGCCGCCAGACATGCGCCGTCCATGCTCAGCCTACCGCGCGACTCATTAGTAAAGGAGAAAAAATCATGGGAATTAAGACATACAACCCATATACACCTTCCAGAAGAAATATGACCGGCTCTGATTTCGCTGAGATTACAAAGACAACTCCTGAAAAGTCTCTTTGTGTTTCTTTGAAAAAGAATGCAGGACGTAACAATCAAGGTAAAATCACAGTAAGACACCATGGTGGTGGTTCCAGAAGAAAATACAGAATTATCGACTTCAAGAGAAATAAAGATGGTATTCCCGCAACGGTTGTAGGTATCGAATATGATCCTAACAGAACGGCAAATATCGCGCTCATCAGCTATGCAGACGGCGAAAAGGCGTATATCATCGCTCCTGAAGGATTGACGGACGGCATGACCGTAATGAACGGTGCTCAGGCCGAGGTAAGAGTAGGTAATTGCCTGCCGCTATCAGGAATTCCTGTCGGTACTCAGATTCACAACATCGAATTATATCCGGGCAAAGGCGGACAGCTCGTTCGTTCTGCCGGAAACAGCGCACAGTTAATGGCAAAAGAAGGCAAATACGCAACACTGCGTCTTCCTTCAGGCGAAATGAGAATGGTGCCGATTAACTGCAGAGCGACCGTTGGCGTTGTAGGAAATGTTGACCATAGCCTTATTAATATCGGTAAAGCAGGACGTAAGCGCAACATGGGTATCCGCCCTACGGTTCGCGGTTCTGTTATGAATCCTAACGACCATCCGCACGGTGGTGGTGAAGGTAAGACCGGTATCGGACGTCCGGGACCGTCTACACCTTGGGGCAAACCTGCACTCGGCTTAAAGACGCGTAAGAAGAAAAAAGCATCCAACAAGTTGATTGTAAGAAGAAGAGATGGCAGGAGCATAAAGTAATGAAGACTACTTTATGCCGTTAAAATAAGGAGGAAGAATAATGGCTAGATCACTTAAAAAGGGACCATTTGCAGACGAGAGCTTACTGAGAAAAGTAGATGCTATGAATGCAGCAGGACAAAAACAAGTTGTTAAGACTTGGTCTCGTCGTTCTACAATTTTCCCTTCATTTGTGGGACATACAATTGCAGTTCATGACGGAAGAAAGCATGTTCCCGTATATGTAACGGAAGATATGGTTGGCCACAAGCTCGGTGAGTTTGTTGCTACCAGAACCTATAGAGGTCACGGTAAGGACGAAAAGAAATCAAGAGTAAGATAAGAAGGAGGTAATATCCATGGCAAAAGGACATAGATCCCAAATTAAAAGAGAGAGAAATGCGCAGAAAGATATCAGACCTTCAGCTAAGTTATCTTACGCTAGAATCTCTGTTCAGAAAGCATGTTTCGTACTCGATGCTATCAGAGGCAAAGATGTGAACACGGCGCTCGCTGTTTTGGAATACAATCCCAGATATGCTTCAGGCGTTGTTAAGAAATTATTGGAATCAGCTATCGCTAATGCTGAGTATAAGCACAGTCAGGATCCGACAAAATACCCGAATCCGGAGAATCTTTATGTGGCAGAATGCTTCGCTAATAAAGGTCCTACAATGAAAAGAGTAAAACCGAGAGCACAGGGAAGAGCTTACAGAATCGAAAAGAGAATGAGCCACATCACTGTTGTGCTCGATGCAAAGTAGAAAGGAGTAAACATGGGACAGAAAGTTAATCCTCACGGCTTAAGAGTCGGCATTATAAAAGAATGGGATTCCAAATGGTATGCTGATGCTGAATTTTCAGACTTCTTAGTGGAAGATTACAACATCAGAAAATTCCTTAAAAAGAAATTATACAGTGCCGGAATCTCCAAGATTGAGATCGAAAGAGCATCCGACCGAGTAAAGGTTATTATTTATACTGCAAAACCGGGCGTTGTTATCGGTAAAGGCGGTGCAGAAATCGAAATAACCAAACAAGAGCTTGCCAAGCTGACAAACAAGAAAGTTTTAGTAGACATTAAAGAAATCAAGAGGCCCGACAAAGATGCGCAGCTTGTTGCGGAGAACATTGCGCAGCAGCTTGTGAATCGTATATCCTTCAGACGTGCGATGAAATCCTGCATGGGAAGAACCATGAAATCAGGAGCGCTTGGAATCAAGACCTCTTGTTCAGGACGTCTCGGCGGTGCGGATATGGCTCGTACGGAGTTCTACAGCGAAGGAACTATTCCGCTTCAGACTTTGAGAGCAGACATCGATTACGGCTTTGCAGAAGCTGATACAACTTACGGTAAAGTTGGTGTTAAAGTATGGATTTACAAAGGTGAGGTACTTCCTACTAAGAACAAAAACGAAGAAAAGGTATCTTCGGAGGAAGGGAGCGATAAATAATGTTAATGCCTAAAAGAGTAAAACGTCGTAAACAGTTCCGTGGTTCCATGGCAGGAAAAGCAACCCGCGGTAACAAGATCACTTACGGTGAGTATGGTATCGTAGCATTAGATCCATGTTGGATTAAATCTAACCAGATCGAAGCGGCCCGTGTCGCTATGACCCGTCACATCAAACGTGGCGGTAAGGTTTGGATCAAGATTTTCCCCGATAAGCCAGTAACAGCGAAACCAGCAGAAACACGTATGGGTTCCGGAAAAGGTTCCCTGGAATACTGGGTAGCGGTTGTTAAGCCCGGACGTGTAATGTTTGAGATCTCCGGTGTACCCGAAGATATAGCAAAAGAAGCATTACGTCTTGCAACACATAAGCTTCCATGTAGATGTAAAATTGTTTCTAAAGCAGACTTGGAAGGCGGTGTATCAAATGAAAACCAATAAGTATGTAGAAGATTTAAATACGAAATCAGCTACAGATTTAGCACAGGAATTAGTAGCTGCTAAAAAAGAACTTTTCAATTTGAGATTCCAGAACGCAACAAATCAGTTAGACAACACAGCTAGAATCAAAGACGTGAGAAAGAATATTGCCAGAATTCAGACTGTTATCACACAGAAAGAAAAAGCTGCGAAGTAATATAAGTCGGCTGACAGATTAGAAAGGAGAATCAATCGTGGAAAGAAATAATAGAAAAACACGTACTGGCAAGGTTACCAGTAACAAAATGGAAAAAACAATCGTTGTTGCTATTGAAGACCATGTAAAGCACCCTCTTTATAACAAGATTGTAAAGAGAACTTATAAATTGAAAGCGCACGATGAGAATAACGAATGCAACATCGGCGACACAGTAAAAGTGATGGAAACGAGACCGTTGTCAAAGGACAAAAGATGGAGACTTGTGGAAGTTATCGAAAGAGCAAAATAGAACAATTTCGCTGCGGCGAAGTGTTGTAATAGTTTTGGAAGGAGAATTAGCATGATTCAGCAAGAAAGCAGACTTAGGGTTGCTGATAATACTGGCGCAAAAGAAATCCTTTGCATCAGAGTTATGGGCGGATCCACAAGAAGATATGCGAATATCGGCGATATCATCGTTGCCAGCGTAAAAGATGCAACACCCGGTGGCGTTGTGAAAAAAGGTGATGTGGTAAAGGCTGTAGTTGTTCGTACTGTAAAAGGCGCTCGTCGTAAAGACGGTTCTTATATTAAATTTGACGAGAACGCTGCTGTTATTATCAAAGATGACAAGACTCCGAGAGGAACCCGTATTTTTGGACCAGTAGCAAGAGAGCTTCGTGAGAAACAGTTTATGAAAATCGTTTCTTTGGCTCCTGAAGTATTATAGGAGGTGTCTTAATGTCAACAGTGAAAATTAAAAAAGGTGATACTGTAAAAGTAATCGCCGGTAAAGACAATGGTAAAGAAGGAAAGGTCGTTTTAGTAGATGCAAAGAACGGCAAAGTGTTAGTAGAAGGCGTGAATATGATCACAAAGCATACGAAACCCTCTGCAAACAATCAGAACGGCGGAATCGTTCAGAAGGAAGCAGCTATTGATTTATCTAATGTAATGTATGTTCACAAAGGTAAGCCTACCAGAATTGGTATCCAGAGAACAGCAGATGATAAGCGTCCGGGCAAGACCAAAGCGGTTCGCGTAGCTAAATCAACGGGCGAAGTTATTGATTAATTCTAAGGAAGGAGGTCTAGACGCGTGAGCAGACTTAAAGAAATGTATAAAAATGAGATCGTAGACGCTATGGTCAAAAAGTTTGGATATAAAAACATTATGGAAGTGCCGAAGCTCGATAAGATCGTTATCAACATGGGCGTAGGCGAAGCGAAAGAGAATGCGAAGATTTTGGAATCTGCTGTAAAGGATCTTGAGACGGTTACAGGTCAGAAGGCGGTCCTTACAAAAGCAAAAAATTCCGTTGCTAACTTCAAAATAAGAGAAGGAATGCCTATCGGATGCAAAGTTACACTTCGCGGTGAGAAAATGTATGAATTCCTCGATCGTTTGGTAAACCTCGCATTACCTCGTGTACGCGACTTCAGAGGTGTTAGTGCTAATGCATTTGACGGACGCGGCAACTATGCGCTCGGCATCAAAGAGCAGCTTATTTTCCCTGAAATCGAATACGATAAGGTGGATAAAGTAAGAGGTATGGACATTATCTTTGTTACAACGGCAAAGACAGATGAAGAATCCCGTGAATTATTAACATTATTCAATATGCCATTCGCAAAATAGAGGAGGTAAATTCATGGCTAAGACAGCAATGAAGATTAAACAGCAGCGTAAGCCGAAATTCTCCACGAGAGAATACAATCGCTGCAAAATTTGTGGTCGTCCACATGCTTATTTGAGAAAATACGGAATTTGCAGAATTTGCTTCCGTGAATTAGCATACAAGGGACAAATCCCGGGCGTGAAAAAAGCAAGCTGGTAAAAAGGAGGCAAACTAAATGACGATGAGTGATCCTATTGCAGATATGCTTACGAGAGTTCGTAATGCAAATACTGCAAAACATGATACGGTAGATGTTCCGTCTTCTAAGATGAAATTAGCTATTGCGCAGATTCTTTTAGAGGAAGGCTACATCAAGAAATTTGATATAATAGAGGATGGAAACTTCAAAACAATCCGTATTGCACTGAAATACGGCGCTGACAAAAACGATAAGATCATCGCAGGCATTAAGAGAATCTCTAAGCCGGGTCTTCGTGTATATGCCAACAAGCAAGAGCTTCCTAAAGTTCTTGGAGGACTTGGTATCGCTATCATTTCCACAAACCAAGGCGTAATAACCGATAAAAAAGCGAGAGAGCTTCAGGTAGGCGGAGAAGTTTTAGCATTCGTATGGTAAAAAGTTTAACAAGTTTATCAAAAGTTCAATAAATTGAACTTTGGAAGAACGCTTGCGTTCTTCCGGGAACATTGAAACAAGACAATAATAGGAGGTACGGGCATGTCACGTATAGGAAGAATGCCAATCGCGATTCCGGCAGGCGTAACTGTGGATATCGCAGAAAATAATAAAGTGACTGTAAAAGGTCCCAAAGGAACACTTGAAAGAGTGCTTCCGTCTGAAATGGAAATTAAAATGGAGGGTGCTGAAATCGTTGTAACGAGACCTAACGATTTGAAGAAAATGAAATCTCTCCACGGACTTACGAGAACTTTGATCAATAACATGGTAGTAGGTGTTACCGCCGGCTATGAAAAGAAGCTGGAAGTAAACGGTGTCGGTTACAAAGCGACAAAGAACGGTAAGAAATTAGTTTTATCTTTAGGATATTCCCATCCGGTAGAGATGGATGATCCTGAAGGCATCGAAGCAGTAGTTGAAGGACAGAATGTCATTATTGTTAAAGGAATCGATAAAGAAAAAGTTGGCCAATTCGCAGCTGAAATCAGAGATAAGAGAAGACCGGAGCCTTATAAGGGCAAGGGTATCAAATATGCTGATGAAACTATCAGACGTAAAGTTGGTAAGACTGGTAAGAAATAGATAAGGAGAGTATGATAATGGTTAGTAGAGAATCTAGACAAAAAGTTCGTGTAAAAAAACACATGAAAATTCGTAACCGTTTCAGCGGCACAGCCGGAAGACCGCGGTTAGCTGTTTTCAGAAGTAATAATCATATGTATGCTCAAATTATCGACGATACAGTTGGAAATACTTTAGTGTCGGCTTCCACCCTTGAAAAAGACGTGAAGGCTGAGCTTGAGAAAACCAATAACGTTGATGCAGCAGCATATTTAGGAACACTAATTGCTAAAAGAGCATTGGAAAAAGGTATTACAACAGTAGTCTTTGATAGAGGCGGCTTTATATACCACGGAAAAGTAGCAGCATTAGCTGAAGCAGCCAGAGAAGCTGGCTTAGAATTCTAGGAAGGGAGAGAAAATCACATGAAACATACAATCATTGATGCAAGTCAGCTTGAATTGAATGAAAAAGTAGTTTCCATCAAGAGAGTAACTAAGGTTGTAAAAGGTGGTCGTAACTTCCGATTCACTGCTTTAGTTGTTGTAGGCGACGGAAACGGACACGTAGGCGCAGGACTTGGAAAAGCAACGGAAATTCCTGAAGCTATCCGTAAGGGAAAAGAAGATGCAACGAAGAATCTGGTTTCTGTTGCACTCGATGAAAATAATAGTATTACACATGATTTCCTCGGAAAATTCGGTTCTGCAACCGTTCTTTTGAAAAAGGCTCCGGATGGTACCGGTGTTATTGCAGGCGGTCCGGTACGTAACGTATGCGAACTCGCAGGAATCAAGAATATCCGTACGAAATCTTTGGGATCCAGTAACAAACAGAACGTTGTTCTCGCTACAGTTGCAGGATTAAGCCAATTGAAGACTCCGGAAGAAATCGCTAAGAAACGCGGTAAATCTGTAGAAGAAATTTTGGCATAGCAGCATGAGCCATTACTTTGCGGTTCATGTTAGTTATTGAAAGGAGAAATAGGAAATGGCAGCAAAGAAAGATACAAAAACTTTGAGAATAACATTGGTGAAATCTCCTATCGGAGCTGTGCCTAAAAATAGGGCAACGGTTGAAGCAATGGGACTTCGCAAGCTTAACAAGACGATCGAACTGCCCGATAACGAAGCTACGAGAGGGCAGATCAGACAGATAGCACATTTAGTAAAGGTAGAAGAAGTATAAGAAGATAAGGAGGTGTCAGGAATGGAATTATCTAATTTAAGACCGGCAGAAGGTTCTAAACATAGTGATAATTTTAGAAGAGGTCGCGGACACGGTTCAGGAAACGGAAAGACAGCCGGAAAAGGACACAAGGGTCAAAAAGCTCGTTCAGGAGCTCCAAGACCGGGCTTTGAAGGTGGTCAGATGCCGTTATACAGACGTATTCCTAAGAGAGGTTTTAAGAATATTAACTCTAAGGATATCGTAGGTATTAACTTGAGCGTTCTGGAAGTATTTGATAATGGCGCGACGGTCGATGTGGAAGCGTTGATCGAAAGGGGCATTGTGAAAAATCCCAGAGACGGTGTTAAGATCCTCGGAAACGGAGAATTTACTAAGAAGCTCACGGTTAAAGCTAATGCCTTCAGCGCGTCGGCAAAAGAAAAAATTGAGTCTCTTGGTGGAACAGCAGAGGTGATGTAATGTTTACAACCTTAAAGAACGCATTTAAAATCAAAGAGATTAGAGATAGAATATTTTTTACCTTCCTGATGCTGGTTGTGATCCGTCTCGGATCACAGCTACCCGCACCGGGAGTAAACAGACATTATTTTTCTAATTGGTTTGCGGCACAGACAGGAGATGCATTTAGTTTCCTGGATGCTTTTACAGGCGGTTCATTCCTAAATATGTCCATTTTAGCATTAAATATTACCCCGTACATCACTTCTTCCATTATTATGCAGCTTTTGACGATTGCGATTCCGAAGCTGGAGGAAATGCAGAGGGATGGGGAAGATGGAAGGAAGAAAATCGTAGCGATTACTCGTTATGTAACAGTGGGACTTGCTTTGTTTGAATCTGCAGCTATGGCGATTGGATTCGGAAGACAAGGCTTGCTGGAGACTTACAATGCGATAAATGTAATTACCATCATTGCGGCGCTCACTGCGGGCAGTGCGTTTCTTATGTGGATTGGTGAGAGAATTACAGAGAGTGGTGTGGGCAACGGTATTTCTATCGTGCTTGTTATCAATATTATTTCTCGTCTGCCGTATGACATCAATAATTTATTCCAGCAGTTTGTATACGGAAAATCTACGGCGTTGGCAGTAGTGGCGGCACTCATTATCATAGGCGTTATCGTCGGCATGGTAGTTTTAGTCGTTATCTTGAACGGCGGTGTGCGCAAGATTCCGGTACAGTATGCGAAAAAGGTGCAGGGCAGGAAGATGGTTGGGGGTCAGACCACCAATATACCATTGAAAGTGAATACATCGGGCGTTATTCCGATTATCTTCGCTTCTTCTCTCATGCAGCTCCCAGTCGTTATCGGTTCCTTTGTGGGTTATAAGGGAACGGGCATATGGGCAGAAATATTAAAGGGACTTACATCATCTCATTGGTGCAATCCGAAAGAACCGATTTATTCCATCGGACTTTTGGTATACGTTTTACTTGTAATTTTCTTTGCATATTTCTATACATCCATTACCTTTAATCCGTTGGAGGTAGCCGACAGGATGAAGAAGCAGGGAGGTTTTATCCCCGGTATCAGACCTGGTAAGCCTACCAGCGATTATTTGACCAAAATATTGAATTACATTATTTTTATAGGTGCTCTTGGACTGACTCTTGTAGCAGTAATTCCTTTTGTATTCAACGGCGTGTTCAATGCCAGCGTATCATTCGGAGGAACGAGCCTTATCATTATCGTAAGCGTTGTGCTCGAGACGATAAAGCAGATTGAGTCGAAGATGTTAGTTCGTAACTACAAAGGATTTTTGAATGATTAGGATTAGCCAAAATCCTTTTAGAATCATAATAGGAAGGCAAGGGGAAGGGCCTGTGGCCCGATCCCATGCTTCTTCCGAAATCAGGAACAAAAGAACTTCTGATTTTGAGATGGGCACCCGCCTCGCAGCGTGTGTCCGTTTGTTCAACATATGAGCAATTCGCGAAGCGTGTTGCTCGTTGTTTTAGTGTGGACTTTTGCTAAGAAAGGACGATATAACTATGAAGATTATTATGTTAGGTGCTCCGGGAGCCGGAAAAGGAACACAGGCGAAAATGATTGCGGATAAATACAGTGTTCCCCATATTTCTACCGGCGATATTTTCAGAGCAAATATTAAAAACGGCACAGAACTTGGCATGGAAGCCAAAAAATACATGGACCAGGGTCTGCTCGTTCCCGATGAGCTGACTGTGAAGATATTACTCGACAGAGTAGCAGCGGACGACTGCAAAAACGGCTATGTGTTAGATGGTTTTCCGAGAACGATTCCTCAGGCTCAGGTGCTTGATAAAGCCCTTACCGAGTTAAACGATGGGATCGATTATGCTATCGATGTGGATGTGCCCGATGAAAATATCGTAAAGAGAATGTCCGGCAGACGCGCTTGTCCCTCGTGCGGAGCTACATATCATATTGAACACGTTCCTCCCCAAAAAGAAGGGATTTGTGATAGATGCGGAAAAGAGCTGGTGCTCCGCGATGACGATAAACCGGAGACCGTTTTGAACCGTCTTAAGGTTTACCATGAACAGACACAGCCTTTGATTGATTTCTTCAGCAAGAAGGGTGTACTCAGGACAGTGGACGGTACCAGGCCCATGCAGGACGTATTCGACGCTATCGCGGGTACGCTGGAAGCGTAATGCACCATGGTGCATTGAGAAAGGCACGGTTATAATATGGCAGTATCAATTAAATCTGACAGAGAAATAGAACTGATGCGCGAAGCGGGTAAAATACTCGCAGAAGTTCATGCGCGCCTCGGAGATGCAATCGAACCGGGGATGTCAACGCTTGATATCGACAGGCTGGGAGAAAAGCTGATTCGCAGCTACGGTTGTATTCCTAATTTCTTGAATTATAACGGCTATCCGGCATCCATATGTGTGTCCGTTAATGACGAAGTGGTCCATGGAATTCCCCATAAGGATCACATATTGCAGGACGGGGACATCGTGAGTCTGGATGCGGGCTTAATATATAAAGGGTATCATTCGGACGCGGCGAGAACACACGCCGTCGGCACGATAGATGATAAAGCCAGAAAACTGATAGAAGTGACGAAGCAAAGTTTTTTTGAAGGGATTAAAATGGCAAAATCAGGCAATCATTTGTATGATATATCAAATACGATTGACCGGTATGTATCATCCTTCGGATACGGCATTGTCAGGGATCTGGTAGGTCACGGTATCGGAACCAAGCTGCACGAAGAACCGCAGATACCGAATTTTGCTCAGCGCCGCAAGGGGATCAGGCTTCAGTCCGGAATGACTTTAGCGGTAGAACCCATGATCAATATGGGTGACTGGGAAGTGGAATGGCTGGATGATGACTGGACGGTAGTTACCGCAGACGGTTCCTTGTCCGCTCATTATGAGAATACGATTCTCATCACTGACGGCGAGCCGGAAATCCTCACTTTGTTGTAACGAGGTCAGGTGTATGCAGGTAGCGGCAGAATGGAGATTTTTATGATAGGAATGTTTGCGACATCGAAAGCAGGCCATGATAAAGATACGGTATATATCATAGTACGGGAAGATGCCGAATATGTATATTTAGCAGATGGAAAATATAAAGATATAGAACATCCAAAAAAGAAAAATAAAAAGCATATTCAGATTATCAAGAAAGAATCCGATGATATTCTAAAAGAGAAGCTGATAAAGAAACAGCCAATATATAATGAAGAAATAAGGAAAGCGATAGGAGGTATCGTATGTCAAAAGCAGATGTAATTGAAATTGAAGGAACAGTGATCGAAAAATTGCCAAACACCATGTTTCAGGTAGAATTAGAAAATGGACACAAGGTGCTTGCTCATATAAGCGGTAAGTTAAGACAGAATTTCATTCGTATCTTACCCGGAGATAAAGTAACTTTAGAATTATCTCCCTATGATTTGTCCAAGGGACGTATTATTTGGAGAGATAAGTAGAAGGCAAGTCGTATGCAACGTATCGTGTTAAGATAAATTGTATTATGAATCTGTCTAAGGGACGTATTATCAGGAGAGACAGGCGGAAAATGGGCAAAAGTTGTGAAAATGCCCTTGCATTTGCATTGTTTCCATGGTATAATGTAAAACGGTCTTTTTTGAAAGGAGGGTTTAACATGAAGGTTAGATCATCAGTAAAACCAATTTGCGAAAAGTGCAAAATCATTAAAAGAAAAGGAAGAATCAGAGTAATCTGTGAGAATCCCAAGCACAAACAAAGACAAGGATAATCCCTGCGCTAACAGTTAATTTTATGAATAGCAGAGGATCCTTGTCCAATTATGATATGCGGCTGCAGCGCGGATTATTCTTATGAGTGTTGTTCACTCATTAATTTAATAATAAAAAGTGCTGATGAATATAAATCGATTATAATTGAATGTAGGAGCCTACGGAGATTACTTGTTGATACCAAGTCCGGCTGTTTAGTCAGCAGACTTTCAGAGGGATTTGGAAAGGTCGGATTCGATTCCGGTTGGATGTGCATCACGCCATCTCAATCAACTTAGTAGCGGCATGAACTATTTTCATGCAGAGAAAAATATGCGAAAGCATGGCATCCCCCGCGAAAGATATTTATAAGCGAAATGAGTAAAGAACACTCGAGGATGCTACGAAGAAAATGGAGGAAATGTAAATGGCTCGTATTTCAGGTGTTGACTTACCTAGAGAAAAACGTGTGGAGATCGGACTCACATATATCTATGGTATAGGAAGAGTAAGTGCAAACAAGATTCTTGAAGCGGCAAAGGTTAATCCTGATACCCGTGTAAGAGAATTGACGGATGAAGAAGTAAAGAGACTCAGCGAAGAAATTGATGCGAACTACGCAGTAGAAGGTGATCTCAGAAGAGAAATCGCTTTAAACATCAAGAGACTTCAGGAGATTGGATGCTACAGAGGAATCCGTCATAGAAAAGGCCTTCCGGTTCGTGGTCAGAAAACCAAGACCAATGCAAGAACAAGAAAAGGCCCCAAACGTACAGTAGCAAATAAAAAGAAATAATCTTCGGTAAAGTACCGTATGTCTTATGTACGATGGCTGATAAGAAGAAAAAAACAAAAGTAACAGAGAATGAAAAGTTGAGAAAGTAGGTTAGTTTAAAATGGCAAAAAAAGTTACCAAAAAAGTGACAAAAAAACGTGTCAAGAAAAACGTTGAACATGGACAGGCACATATCCAGTCTTCTTTTAACAATACAATTGTTACATTGACAGACAATGAAGGAAACGCTCTTAGTTGGGCAAGTGCTGGTGGTCTTGGCTTTAGAGGTTCAAGGAAATCTACTCCGTATGCAGCTCAGATGGCGGCTGAAACCGCTACTAAGGCTGCACTTGTACATGGTTTGAAGACCGTTGACGTTATGGTTAAAGGACCGGGTTCAGGACGTGAGGCAGCTATCCGTGCACTTCAGGCATGTGGACTCGAAGTAACGAGCATCAGAGATGTAACTCCGGTTCCTCACAACGGATGCCGTCCTCCTAAGCGCCGCCGCGTATAATCACGGAGCGATACTATGCTGCCCCAGGCTTCATAGTGACAATTAGCGTACAGAAATGCTGCGAAGCAGTAATTTGCGCTTGATAGCAGGTTGGAAGAATGCGTAATGCTCTTATGGGAGTTTACGTTGTAAACAATAGTGAAAGGCATATGAGCCTTTATTTAGAAAGGAGCCTCAAATGGCAGTTAATAGAGTACCAGTTTTAAAAAGATGCAGAGCGCTCGGACTTGAGCCAGCTTATTTAGGATATGACAAGAAATCGAACAGAGCCGTAAGAGCAGGCAAGAAGATGAGTGAGTACGGTCTTCAGTTGAGAGAAAAGCAGAAAGCAAAATTTATCTATGGCGTTCTTGAGAAACCCTTTAGAAATTACTATGAAAAAGCGGACAGAATGATGAAGGGTCTGACTGGTGAAAACCTTATGGTCATTCTCGAGAGCAGACTCGATAACGTAGTATTCAGAATGGGCCTCGCAAGAACAAGAAGAGAAGCGAGACAGGTCGTAGACCACAAACATTTCCTCGTAAACGGCAAACCCGTAAATATTCCTTCTTATTTAGTAAAAGCCGGAGATGTAATTGAAGTAAGAGAAAAATCCAAATCCTTGCAGAGATATAAAGATATCCTCGAAGTTACGGCGGGAAGACTTACTCCTGAATGGATGGATGTAGATCAGGAAGCTATGAAGGGAACCATCAAGCAGCTCCCCGCAAGAGAGATGATCGATGTTCCGGTTGATGAAATGCTTATAGTCGAATTATATTCTAAGTAAAATAAGATTTCATTATGATAAAAAAGTTAGGCAGATGAGGAGAATCCTTCTTATCTGCTTAAACGACTTAGATATAATTGTTCGTAAAGGAGGGTATTTGCAGTGTTTGATTTTGAGAGACCCAATATTGAGGTTGCAGAAATCTCTGAAGATAAAAAGTATGGTAAATTCGTAGTTGAGCCTTTGGAAAGAGGTTACGGTATTACGCTTGGCAATTCTTTAAGAAGGATCATGCTTTCTTCTTTACCCGGTACTGCAGTAAGTCAGGTAAAGATTGAGGGCGTTTTGCACGAATTCAGCTCCATTCCCGGTGTCAAGGAAGATGTTACCGAAATTATTATGAATATTAAAAGTCTCGCTATTAGAAATAACAGCGATACAAACGAGCCTAAGACGGCATATATTGAATATGACGGCGAAGGTGTAGTTAAGGCTTCCGATATTCAGGTGGATCAGGATATTGAAATCTTAAATCCCGATTTGGTAATCGCTACTTTAAGCGGAAAAGATACGAAGCTGTATATGGAACTTACCATTACTAAAGGCAGGGGTTACGTAGGCGCCGATAAGAATAAGGTAGAGGATCTGCCTATCGGTGTGATTGCGATCGATTCTATTTACACACCCGTTGAAAGAGTAAATGTAACGATTGAGAACACTCGTGTAGGTCAGATTACGGATTATGACAAGCTGACCCTCGACGTGTATACGAACGGAACTTTGGTTCCCGACGAAGCAGTTAGTTTGGCTGCGAAAGTACTCAGCGAACATTTGAGTCTTTTCATCGATTTGTCCGAGAATGCCAAGACCGCAGAGGTTATGGTAGAGAAGGAAGACGACGAAAAAGAAAAAGTATTGGAAATGAGCATTGATGAGCTCGAACTGTCAGTTCGTTCTTACAATTGCTTAAAGAGAGCCGGTATCAATACGGTTGAAGAATTGACCAATAAGACATCCGAGGATATGATGAAGGTTCGTAACTTAGGACGCAAATCCCTGGAAGAGGTTTTGGCTAAATTAAAAGAACTCGGATTACAGCTTAATCCCAGTGATGAGTAAATTCGTGAAAACGCATGTGTAGTAAGTCCAAAGCGCGTATGTGTGCGGGCTCATGATATGGAGTCGGCATTCGGTAAATAAGTCCAAAGTGCATGGCCGGATGTTCCATAGGGAATTATCCCGATTAAGAGAAAGGAGCCGTAAAAATGGCAAAATACAGAAAGCTTGGCAGAACATCTGACCAGAGAAAAGCATTACTTAGAAATCAGGTAACTAATTTATTGTATAATGGAAAAATTATTACCACACAGGCAAAGGCGAAAGAAGTTCAGAAAATTGCTGAAGGACTCATCGCACTTGCTGCAAAAGAAAAAGATAACTTCGAGACCGTAAAGGTTACTGCAAAGGTTGCACGTAAGGATAAAGACGGCAAGAGAGTAAAGCAGATCGTTGATAAGGATACGAAGAAGGTTCTTTCCGAGACGCACCGTGACAAAGACGGCAAAATCTTAAGAATCGAAAACGGCGTTACTGTAACGGTTTACGACGAAGTAGAAAAAGAAATCAAGAAAGATCTTGCTTCCAGACTTCATGCAAGAAGACAGATGTTAAAGGTATTATATCCGGTAACGGAGGTTCCTTCAACTGCAGCAGGAAAAAAGAAAGCAACGAAGGAAGTTGACTTAGTGGCAAAGCTTTTCGACGAATACGGACCGAAATATGCAACCCGTAAGGGCGGTTATACAAGAATTATTAAAATCGGACAGCGTAAAGGTGATGCTGCGATGGAAGTTGTTCTTGAGTTGGTATAGTTTCATAGAACACAAAGAGTAAAGTATAATAATCGGTGATATAAGTTTTTTCTTATATCACTGATTTTGCATATTGAGGGATCGAAGAATGAAAATATCTAGAAAAAAAGAATTGTGCATTGCAGGATTATTTTTTACTGCGTTAGTTTTTGACATCTTATTGTTTACGGGTACGATTACATCTGGATGGCATCTGGTAGATGATCAAGAGTATGTCGATTATCTTATACAGATGAAGATGGACAAATTATCCTATTTTGAATGTCTGAAAGATACAATTGTAAAAGACTTATCTTGGAGGTTCCGTCCACTTTATTATTTTATCAGGGTTACTTTCACCGTTTTTTTTGAAACAAATTTGGTTGCATGGTCTATAGCAAAAGGTATTGTAACGGTATTAGCTTTCTTTTTTTTGTATTTAATTGCACGGGAAATGAAATGTAATATTTTTTATTCCGTTTTGTTTGCGATGGTAGTTATGGTAGGCCCGCAGTCGGTAGTATGGTGGAAGTTGGGTCCGCAGGAATGTACGGGACTAATGTTATTTTCAATCGGTTTTTATTTTCTTTTAAAATGGGTTGATACAAGAAAAAAAGCGTATAATTGGCTGTCTCTTATTATGATGATATTGGCAGGGTTATTTAAAGAAAGTTTTTTGATGATGATTCCGTTCGCTATTTCGTATCTTTTTTATTATGATATAAAAAGGAATGGTTTTTCGCTTAAAACAGTTTTTATATCCTTTAAGAAGAATATTTTTATGATATGTTCTCTCATAATATTTTTAATTCTTTGCTTGCTGGTTATATTTTTCCATTCTGGTACAGGCCAGGGATTTTATGATTCTTCAATGTCCATGAACAGTTATAAAATTTTATGGATTTATATTTTACAAAATCCTTTACAGTGGTTTGCAGTTTTTGCTGCTTTGATTTTCATTATTATGTTGACTGGAATTAAGAGATGGAAGAATTTGATATGGGAATTTTTGTTGACGATGGCAATTATGATTCCTCAGTTTATTCTTTATTTAAAACTTGGATTTGAGGAACGTTATATTATTCCATGGGTATTCGGATATGCATATTTTATTGTAATTGCACTGAGTAATTGGGATGGAATAAAGGGGATACGAAGCAAATTATATTGCTGCTGTATTTTAGGTTTACTTGTGATACATTTTCCGATTGTGATTTCTGAAGGAGAATACTATACTTACAGGGGTGATAGCGTAACTGCGGTTTTTAACACAGTCTTGAAGGAATCGACAGCGGATTCAAAGATATTGGCGGCATATTCACCTTACGTAGAGTCTGATCTTACGGCTTCATTTTGGATGCGTTATAATGGACGTGACAAGGTATATGTGTGGGATAATGAGAAAAAAACTTGTACGGATATTACGGGAGCGGGAGAAGGAAGTACGGCGGATATAAATGACATGGATTTTATACTTTTCTATAATCCCAAGGACAGGCATTATTGCTATGAGCCGGATATCGATTTAGAAAACTATACAAGAACTGAGTACGGGACATTAGTAATATGCAGAAAGAATAAATAGTTTCATTGGCAAAACGGAGAGCATAGATGGAAAAAGAGTGGCTGAAGAAAATCGGAAGCATGCAGCAGGAGGCCTATATCCGTAAGATCGAATATGCGGAGGGCAGGGCAGGAGGGCTGAAGGCCTATCAGGTCAAGTCGGGTCCTCTTATGTTCACGTCTGCGCAGGATAAGTGTCTTGATATTACGGAATTGTCCTGGCGGGGCATCAATTTCAACTTTATAAGCAAGCCCGGACTGCAGAACGGACAGGCTTATGATTATAATGGATTTGCGGGACAGAGAAGCATCATGGGCGGAATGTTCTTCACCTGTGGTACGGATAACGTGGGAACGCCCGGAATCGAGCCTCATAATATGTTTCCCATGCACGGAAGTCTGCGCTCTACGCCGGCGGAGCATGTTTGTGCCGATTGCTACTGGGAGGATGGAGAATATAAGATCAGACTGTCGGGAGAAATGAGACAAGCGGCACTATTTGGAGGGAACATCGTATTAAGGCGCACCATAGAGACTTATTGCGGGAGCAAGGAGATAGCGATTCGGGATGAGTTTGAGAATCAGGCATATGAAACCAGCCCATTTATGCTGCTGTATCATTTTAATATAGGATATCCTCTGCTGGATGTGGGAGCAAAGATACGGATTTCTTCATCTAAAACGGTTCTTTTAGGTGAAGACGGGGAGACGGCCCTGCCGTGGAATGAGGTTACTGCTCCGGTGGATAAGCTTCCAGAGGAGGTTTTTTATCATATGCTGCAACCGGATGAAAAAGGCTTTGCGAATGTGTCCGTATTTAACGAAAATGTTGGTGCCGGACTGTCGATCAGCTTTCAGGCGAAGCAGCTTCCCCGTTTTACCCAGTGGAAGTCTATGGCCTCAGGAGATTATGTTATGGGATTTGAGCCCTGCAATTGCCACGTAAAGGGGCAGGAGTGGGAAAGGGAAAACGGTACGCTCCCGGTAATTGAAGCGGGAGAGAAAAAGACGGTGGAATTGAAGCTTCAGATTTTAGAATAATGGAGAATAGCAGAGAACGACGCAGGAAAGGGAGAAAGATATGGCAAAAAGAATGTTGGATTGTACGGCTTCAGATTTTTCGGAATTTACAAAGGCAGATTATATAAGCTCTATTGCCGGAAGCGAGGGGCGGGTTGTAGCGTGTGAGTGTATCGGGATTACAATGCCGGTGCTTTCGGATGTGACCAATGCGGAATTCGCGGCAGCCATGGGAGCAGATATATTGCTTCTCAATATGTTTGATGTTATTAAGCCTGTGATATGCGGACTTCCCAAGGTAGGGCAGGATGAAGTGGTTCGGGAGTTAAAGCGCCTTACCGGAAGGATGATAGGAATCAACCTGGAGCCCGTGGAGGATGCCATTGCGGAAGGGAATAAGGGAACGCTGTGGGAAATGTCCGAAGGGCGAAGGGCGACGCTGGATAATGCTTTAAGAGCGTACGAGCTAGGTGTGGATATGGTCCTTCTTACGGGTAATCCGGGCAATGGTGTGAGCAATAAGGCAATTACCGATTCTCTGAGAGCGATGTCCGCTGAGTTAGGGAATAAGCTGATTCTGGCGGCAGGAAAAATGCACGCCTCGGGAATTATCGGAGAAGGCGGAGAGAATATCATTACAAGAGATGACATAAAAGAATTTGTGGAGGCGGGAGCGGATATTATTCTCCTGCCTGCGCCGGGAACGGTTCCCGGAATCACCATGGAATATATAAGAGGGCTGGTTTCCTACGCTCATAGCTTAGGCGCACTGACGATAACTGCGATCGGAACATCCCAAGAGGGAGCAGATACCGAGACAATTAAGCAGATTGCGCTGATGTGCAAGATGACGGGAACGGATATCCACCATATCGGCGATTCCGGCTACCCGGGAATGGGGGCACCGGAAAATATAATGGCATATTCGATAGCCATTCGGGGTGTGAGGCACACGTATCACAGAATGGCGGTATCGATTAACCGGTAAAGTTATTCCGGCACCTTCTGGAAGTGCTGATAATCCTTGAGGGAGTTCCAATTGCCGCCCCATGTAAAACCGTGTTCAACAAAAAGTTTGTAGCATAAATCATTTTCATCAATTTTATAAGGAAATTCTTTGGAACGGTCTGCGTATATCTCGCTTCCCTGAGGTGAGATATATGTGGTACCGTCATTTTTATATACTACGTAAGGGTTGTAAAGAGGGTTGATATCGATGGCGAGACCCAGAGCATGCTTTGAAAGGCTCGTGGTGCCGTCCACCAAACGATAATTGAAGCAGGAAGTGTTATTATCCGACATGGACAGCGTATCATCTCCGCTATAATCATCGATTAATGATATCTGCTCTATCTGGTATTCGTTTCGATACAGCTCATAAAAGATTTCCACAAGGTCCTGCGCGATTGCTTTGTTGCAGATTAATTCTCCGGTTCTCTCGATTCCCTTGAAATTATAATAAAGTACGCTCACATACCGGAGATCGTCATAGGCAACTTGTATATCTTCCGCAGAGGATACGATATTCACTGCTGTAACTGCTGCATTATCTTTATCGGCTTCAGTAACGGGATAAGAAATCCCTGTAATCTTCTTTTTGATCTCATCGGAAAGGGGCTCGTAATAAAAGCCCTGCTCATATTCAATTCTATCTGGATTTGTGCTCATTTCCTCTTCTTCCACGTCCGGTTCGGACGTGACCTCACCTGCCTCATTATCACTACTATCTATATTGTCATTGGGCTGTCCGCTAGAACTGCTTTCTTTACGGACATTTTCCGGCTTGTTCTCATCGTCTGTGACTTTGACCGGTGCGGCAGTCTCCTTCGCTTTATAGGCAATTTCAGGATTTTTTGCAGCGTATTCGGCCAGTGTTTCCGAGTGGGAGAAAGTGCGCACGAAGATGGAGCTAAGGACAATGATGCCAAGTATTAGAATGAGAGGTTTCGATATTTTCTTAAAGTCCATAATGTTTTCCTTTTACTTATATACTGTAATTTATATATTGTCGTAATGATACATCATTCTACATTATACATCAACAACGATGACGTTAGCATCCATTTGACGCAGGGCAGTCAAGTGATCGGGGTTGATGCCGCTGTCCGTAATAATACCGGTGACTTCCCGTATGCTGCTATAAGAAATCAACTCATATTTTCCGAATTTTGAAGAATCTACCAGCACGTACGTTTCGCTGGCGGACTGCATGATGCTCTTCTTGACGCCTGCTTCGGGAGGATAGCCGTCATAAAAGTTGCCGTCCTCACCTACGCTTGAGGCTCCCAGGAATGCGATATCAACTTTATATTGGCGTATCTGCTCTTCTGTCTGAGGCCCATAGCAGGAGAGCGTTTCATTTCTTAGGAAGCCACCGATTACGATTGCCGATACCTCGGTCTTCTTGGAAATTTCATTGATTACCCGTAAGTTGCTCGTAACCACGGTAATTTTGCTGCTGTCCGGAAGGTTTCTGGCGATAGGGCTGGTAGTAGTTCCTGAATCGATAAAGATAGTATAGCCGGGCTTGATCAACTCGATAGCCTTTAATGCGATTTTGGATTTCACATCGGCACCCTTTTCGGATTGTTTCACATAAGCACCGGGGAAATCTGCAGTTTCGGGGATAGCGCCATTCATCACTGCGCCTCCGAAAGTACGGCGGATGACCCCGGCACTCTCCAAATCTGCCAAATCTCTTCTTATTGTCATGTCTGAGACCTGAAAGATATTGCAAAGCTCCTTTACAAGGATTTCTTCTTTATTTTGTAACAAGGTAAATATTTTTTGCTGTCGATTTTCTTTTAACATAGTTCCCCTGCCTTTTTTACATTGCCCTTAAGGATTGTCCTTTAAATGGCGTAAAACAATGAATTTTTAAGTATTGCAATTATGCCCGATGCTTTAAGATAAGCATATTATAACAAATAACCAATAATAAGTCTATAATAGTGATTGAATATGTTTGATAATATGATGAAATATGTGAAAAGTGAACAAAAATTATATAAATATATACAAAACATTGACATTGCAAACATAAAATGCTATATATAATGATATAAACAAACAAACACAAACAATGATGTTTGAAACAAACAATGGGGTGTTTGAAAACCAATCAACTATTACAAAGGAGGATTACAATGAAAAAGAAGGCTTTGGCAATGGTACTTACAATGGCAATGGGTGTGTCCTTGCTGACAGGCTGCGGAAGTACCGCTCCTGCGAATACGGAGTCCCCTGCAAAAACCGCTGAGCCCGCGGAAAGTGCTGAGCCGGCAGATGATGCGGCGGAAGCAGTACAGGAAGTGTCCGAAGAAGCAGGCGGAGAAGAAAATGCAGGCGGTGTGTATGGATGCGCTGTACCTAATGCGACGAACTCCTTCTACGCTACATGCGTAAAGGGCGTTCAGGCAGGAGTTGAGCAATATGATCCTACAGCAAATGTTGTAGTAACGGATGCTAATTTCGATTCTCAAAAGCAGCTGGATCAGGTTGCAGACTTGGTTTCTCAGGGAGTAAAGGCTATTATACTGATTCCTATCGATTCCAACGCGATCATTCCGGCTATCGAGGAAGCGGAAGCGGCAGGCATTCCGGTTACGGTTATGGATACCCCGGCAGGAGAGACCACGGGCGTTGTATCCACGGTTGTATCCAACAATTACAGTGCGGGTGAAATCGCCGGACGTGCTCTTTGTGAATCTATGGGTGGAAAAGGCAATCTCGTGACTATCACGACCACGGGCTCCGATGCGGTCAATAGCAGAAAACAAGGTTTGTACGACCTTATAGAGAAGGAATATCCCGACATTAAGATCGTTCAGGAGGAGATCGTTCAGAACGGAACTACCGAAGAGGCTCTTACCATTATGGAGAACATTCTGCAGGGCGGAACGCAGGTAGACGGAGTGTTTACCACGGGCGATGTCTTTGCGATCGGTATCTGTTCCGCATTACAGGCTAACGGATATGCGGCAGGGGAAGTAAAGGTAACCAGCGTAGACGGTACGACGAATGCGGTAGAACTGATCAAATCGGGCTACTTGGAGGCTACGGCAGCACAGCTTCCGAAGGAACTGGGCATTCACTGTGTAAAGAATGCCCTCGATTTCTTGAACGGAAAAGATGTTCCGGCCAAGGAAGAGCTGGATTGTCTGGAAGTAAATATAGACAATGCGGATACATATGAAGGTTTCTAGAAATAGAAATATCCGCTCTTTTGCATAGATAAAATAAAGAAGCGGATAAAGAGGTATCTGAACATATATGCCATGTATGGACGGATACCTCTTTATCTTATAGGGAAAGTACGTCCTATAAGATAAAAGCCCTACGGCAGGATGCGTAGCTGCGTGCACAGAACAAAAGCTGTGCAGGCAAAGAATCAGGCTGCGCGAGTATGTGAAGCACAGTTTTGTTTTAAAAAGGAGATAAGGATATGGATGAACTCATATTAAAAATAGAGGATGTCAGCAAATCCTTTCCGGGAGTAAAGGCGCTTGACGGAATCCGGCTGGAAGTGAAGAAAAATGAAATCCACGCCTTGATTGGAGAAAACGGAGCAGGCAAATCTACCCTGATAAAAATACTCGCGGGTATTTATCAGGCTGACAGCGGCAAGATTTATGTGGATGGTAAAGAGGTGCTCATATCAGATGTACAGATGGCGAAAAAGCTGGGCGTCAGTGTCATCCATCAAGAGCTCAGCCTGGCAAATAATATGACGGTTGCAGAAAACGTGTACATGGGAAAGTTTCCACTGAAGCATGGACTGGTAGACGAAACGAGGATGGAAGAAGAGACGGCGAGGCTTCTTGCAATGATCGGAATGGAAACCCTCGCTCCTTCCGAAAGAGTATCCAGACTCAGTACAGCACAGAAGCAGATGGTAGAAATATGTCGTTCCTTATCGGAGGAAGCCAAGATACTTATTATGGACGAGCCCACCTCTTCGTTAGCAACGGCGGAAGTGGAGCAGCTTTTCGGTATCATGAGGATGCTTCAGAAAAAAGGCGTTACCATCATATTCATTTCCCATAAGTTGAACGAAATATTTACTATCTGCGACAGCATTACCGTTATGCGGGACGGGAAATATATAGGCAGGAAGCCTGTTAAGGAAATGGCCTATGAGGAGCTGATCAATATGATGGTAGGCCGGGATATCAGGGATGTGTATCCGCCTCATGAGACGGAAGTGGGCGAGGTGATGTTTCAGGCAAACCATATTAATTCCGATTATATTTTCGATACCAGTTTCGAGCTTAGAAAAGGAGAAATTCTCGGTTTCTACGGGCTTATGGGAGCCGGAAGAAGCGAGCTGATGCGGGCGCTTTTAGGAATCGATAAGAGCACAAAGGGAGATGTTTTCCTGGATGGTGAGAAGATTCTCATCGAGACTCCGACGGATGCGGTAGGTAAAGGAATCGTATTGGCTCCGGAGGACAGAAAGCAGCAAGGGCTGGTACTAAGGCAGACGATCGACTTCAACATTACGATATCCATTTTGGATAAGATTATCCATGGCATACGTCTGGATAAGAAAACCAATAATGAAATGGTGGAAAATATAGCGACGCGCCTGAGGATAAAGGCGCCATCCTACGAAAGCAATGTAGTCAATTTATCAGGAGGAAACCAGCAGAAGGTGGTTCTTGCCAAATGGCTGGTAACAAATCCCAGAATACTCATTCTGGATGAGCCCACAAGGGGAATTGATGTAGGAGCCAAGCAGGAAATCTATAAGCTCATATATGAAATCGTAAAGAGTGGAGTGGGGGTTATTCTGATTTCATCGGAAATGCCGGAGGTGATGAATCTCTGTGACCGCATATACGTAATCAGGAACGGAAAGATTACCGGCTCCATCAATAGAGAAGAGGTGACGGAGCAGGGAATTATGAAGCTGGCAATTGGAGGAATAGGCAATGAATAATACAAAAGCGGCCATAAAAAAACAAAACGGCCTTATGCTATTTATCAAACAGAACTTAGGCATACTGATTTTTCTTGTAGTGATATGTGCGGTGGTTTCCGTCATACAGCCTAGATTTCTGGGAACAAAGAATCTTCTGAATATTTTGCGTTCCATTTCCATAACCGGAATTATTGCTTTTGGAATGCTATTATGTATTATTATTCAGGGAATTGATTTGTCGCAGGGATCGGTGATCGGTTTTACCTCCTGCTTCTGTGCATTTATGATATCGATGGTGGGAATGCCCTTCTGGGCGGGCGTGCTCTCCGCTCTTGCGGCGGGCACTCTGTTTGGAATCTTTAACGGAGCGCTGCTAAGTCATACGAAGCTGCCTCCATTTATAGTCACCCTCGCAACGCAGTTTATCGGGCGGGGAGGCTGCTATGTCATTACGCGGGGAAATATGATCAACGTGGATTCCAGATTCGGCGAATTGGGAAACGGCTATCTCTTTGGAGTTATCCCGCTCCCCGTAGTATATCTGCTGTTTTTTTTCATTATCATGTTTCTGCTTTTAGAAAAATCTAAATTCGGGCGGAACGTATATGCTATCGGCGGAAATATGGAAGCCGCAAGGTTTACCGGTATCAATATTAAAAAAGTAATATGGGTTATCTATGGTATTTCAGGGTTTCTTGCTGCGGTCTGCGGAATCATATCCTGCTCAAGAATCACTACGGGACAGCCTACTACCGGGAATGCCATGGAGTTCGACGCGGTAATTGCCTGTTATTTGGGCGGAGTCAGTTATCTGGGCGGCGAAGGAAGAATCAGCAGTACCCTGCTGGGAGCAATCGTACTGGGAGTATTGGCCAATGCGATGAGCATGCTGCAAATACCATGGTATGTACAGAATATAACAAAAGGAACGATTATCCTCATAGCGGTATTCTTTGATATTTGGAGAAAAGAAAGAGAAAACAATAAAAAGTAAGGAGGCGTTAAGGATGAGAAAAATAAAGGCGGTGCCGATCAGTGCAGAGAATTTCAGACCCTACGGAAGCTTTGTAAACGCACTGGAGCCGGATGGAAATTGCTTTCCGGGAGAAGAAAGCTGTTTTTACCCCGACCCGGTTACCTTATCCGTAAGCGGAAAAGAACAGATTGCATTTTCACCGCTTACGGTAAACCGGCCTGACAGGATGGAAGTGACGAAGGCGGAATATCACGATTGGACGGGAGAGGGCATCTTGTTTTTGGACGATGATGCCGTAATGCACGTCGCCCCACCGTCGAAACGGGAAGTGGTCCCTCAGAAAACAGAGGCGTTTATTGTGCCGAAAGGTACTATAGTAAAGCTGAATACGGGCGTATGGCATTTATCACCTTATCCGGTACACAACGATGTGCTCCATCTGCTCATTGTCATGCCGGAGAGAGTGTATGCGAATGACTGCATTTTGTGCGATTTTCCGCAGGAGGAATACATAGAAATAGAACTTTGATATGAAACAGCAAAAACGAAGACGAAATACAGAAATGACTAAGAGGAAAGGACGTTGCCGGAGACGGGACGGAAAAGGAAAAAGAGATGGCACTTGTAAATTATAACGAGGTATTAAACTATGCGAGAGAGCATAAAATAACGGTCGGAGCATTTAACGCCCTGAATATGGAAACAGCGCAGGCACTCATCAGTGCGGCGGATAAGATGAGATCTCCGCTCATATTACAGACTTATCATGCGCATGTGGATTATGCAGGTGCGGATTACATCAGGGCAATTGCAGATGTTGCAACACGGCACACCGATATGAAAATCGCCATGGGGCTGGATCACGGAAGAAGCTACGAGCAGGCGAAATCATGCGTGGACAATTTATACACAGGCGTCATGATCGATCTTGCTTCCGAAAATTATGACTTCAATGTGGAAGAGACTAGAAAAGTCGTAGCTCTTGCCCGCGGGAAAGGCATTTCGGTAGAGGCAGAACTTGGAATGATATCCGATGCGGACCGCTCCTTAGAAGAAATTGCAGCCGGCTATACGGATCCGGTGATGGCGAAGAGCTTTGTAGAGGATACGGGTATCGACTGCCTTGCTGTTTCGATAGGAACAGCCCATGGAATATATAAATACACCCCGAAAATCAACTTCGATTTGTTAGGAATTTTGCTGGAAGAAGTGGCATGCCCTATTGTTGTCCACGGCGGCTCGAATACGCCCGACGAAGAAGTGGAAAGGATGGTAAAAATGGGGATTTCCAAGCTGAATGTGGGAACCGATTTCTTTAATGCCTATAAACGCGCTATTTGTGAGGTTTTTGAAACGAAGGGGGAGGACGCAGATATTGTGGAAATCATGGCTGCCGCACGAAAAGCGGTAGAAGCGGTCGCAATACATAAGCTTGAAATTTTAACGAAATTCAGGGTTTAAATGAGGAATATGGAAAAAGCGAAAAAGGAGGAGCACAATGGTGTATGCCGGATTGGATGTGGGAACATCGGGATGTAAGGGCGGCCTGGTGAACGAAAAGGGAGATGTGCTCGCAAGCGCATATAGAGGATATTCCTTTGAAATGCCAAGGCCGGGGTATGTGGAGCTGAATCCCGAGACGGTCTGGCAGGCAGTCAGGGAGACTCTTAAGGAGCTTGGAACCAAATGCAGGGATATCGGCTGGATATCCGTATCCTCCATCGGGGAGGCGCTTGTTATTTTGGATGAAAAGGATGATGTCCTGATGAACGGTATGACTTACCTGGACAGCCGTGGGGATGATACGCTTTCCGACATTTGCAGCCGCTTCGATGAGGAAGAGCTTTTTTTCCGGACCGGTGTTCCCTTGAACCCGATGTATTCGCTGAATAAAATATTGTGGTTAAAAGAGCATCGTCCCTCCGTCATAGATAATTCCAGCAAAATATTTTTGTTCGGAGACTATATCGGATACATGCTGACGGGGGAGAGGATGATAGACCCATCCTCCGCATCGAGGACAATGCTGTTCGATGCCATTGACCTGAAATGGTCGAAGGAGGTTGGCGAAAGATTTCAAATACCCCTGGACCGGTTTTCGGAGGTAAGGCCGACAGGTACTTCTATGGGAAAAATAAGAAAAAGTATAGCTTCGGAATTGAACCTTTCCGGAGACGTAAAAGTAGTTCTTGGATGTCATGACCAGTGCAGCGCCATGCTGGGGGCAGGAGCGGCAGCCGCAGGAGATATTATTGCGGGTGAGGGCTCTACAGAAAGCATTAATCTTGTGGTGGACAAGGAGAATATAACCGGAGACTTTTATAAGAAGAAAGTAATCTTTGAACCTTATGTGGAGAAAGGAAAATATCTAGTTCCAGTAGGGCAATTGTCCCATGGCAGCAGTATCCGCTGGTTCATACGGGAAATCGGGCATCAGTCCGACGAGCTTGGCAAAAGCTATGAGGAGGCGGATGAAGGCTGCGCTCCCGATTCGGGAGAATTGTATTTTCTCCCCTATATGTCGAAGGTAAAAAGTCAGGATGCCGGTAACAAGGCGTTAGGGGTATTTATCGGATTGGAAATGGCAACAAAGTATTCACAGATGTATCGTGCACTGTTGGAGGGCCTATGCTTTGAGACGAAAAAAAGCTTTGAGCGCCTGGAGAGTCTTAAGCTGCCGATTCATAAGATAACGGCGACGGGAGGCTGCACCAAATCAAAGGTTTTGATGCAGATGAAGGCGGATGTGCTTGGAAAAGATATTAGTCTGCTCCAGTCGGCGGATGCAGGAATCAGCGGACTGGCGATAGTTTGTGCAAAAGCGGACGGAAAATATGGAACATACCGGGAGGCGGCGCAGGATTTCGTGAGAACGGGAATTACATACCGGCCGGACAGAGTTTATGCGGAGAAATATGAAAGGTACTGTGAAATAAGCGAAGTGATAAAAAGGCTATATGAATAAGAAGTGAAGGATAACGGTATGCGGGATTGTATGTCGCTTTTGTCAATCGTAGGATGGCAAAAACAGCGATACACAATCCCGCAGTTTTTAGTATGGAATCAGTACGCATCACTTTTTTTGATTTATAGCGTCAAAGCAGTGGAATATCTTGTAATTATCAATATTTTCTAGTACAATAAAAAACGTGACAAAATGTAAACTAATTTAAAGGTTTAGGATAACAAATGGGAATTATAGAAGCCAAAAAATTAATTTTTGAATATATCAGGCGGGATGAGGACGGCAATGTGGAGGGAATCACCCGCGCGGTGGACGAAGTGGACCTGGATGTAAAGCAGGGAGACTTTGTCGCTATTCTCGGGCACAACGGTTCCGGTAAATCCACACTGGCAAAGCATATGAATGCCATTCTCTATCCTACGGAGGGAACGGTCTGGGTAGACGGCAAGGATACGACCAATGAAGAATATCTTTGGGATATCAGGCAGAATGCGGGAATGGTTTTTCAGAATCCGGACAACCAGATTATCGGTCAGGTGGTAGAAGAGGATGTGGGCTTCGGACCGGAAAATATGGGAGTCCCGACAAACGAAATATGGGAACGGGTGGAAGAGAGTCTGAAAGCGGTAGGAATGTATAAATATAGAAAGCATTCGCCTAACAAGCTGTCTGGAGGACAGAAGCAAAGGGTATCTATTGCGGGGGTCATCGCGATGCACCCTAAGTGCATCATATTGGATGAGCCGACGGCGATGCTCGATCCCAACGGCCGCAGGGAGGTAATCCGGGCGGTCCGCGCACTGAATCAAGCGGAGGGCATTACGGTAATACTCATTACTCATTATATGGAAGAAATTATTCATGCGGATAGAGCCGTGGTTATGGATAAGGGACATATCGCCATGCAGGGCACACCGAGAGAAATTTTTTCACAAGTGGAAAAGCTGAAGGAACTGCGTCTGGATGTGCCGCAGGTTACCTTGTTGGCTTACGAACTGAAAAAAAGCGGGATAAATCTTCCGGATGGAATTTTGACCTGTGAAGAGCTTATGCTTGAGCTTAAGCTATAGTGCTTAGACTGCAAGGAAGAGAGATAACGCGCTAAAAAGTCGCGAATGAGGTGGAAACAGATGGCAATCATTTTGGACCATGTAAGCTATGTATATGAAAAAGGGACATCGATGGAGATAGCGGCCTTAAAGGACATTAATCTCGTAATACCCGACGGTCAGTTCATAGGGCTTATCGGGCATACGGGTTCCGGCAAGTCCACGCTGGTACAGCATTTGAACGGACTTATGAATCCCACATCGGGACATATCTATTATAACGGAGAAGATATAGGGGATTCCGGTTTCAATAAGAAGAAATTGAGGAGTGATGTAGGATTGGTGTTCCAGTATCCCGAGCATCAGCTTTTTGAAATAGATGTTTTTTCGGATGTGTGTTTCGGTCCCAAGAATATGGGATTTACGGAAAAAGAAGTACAGCTTCGTGCCTATGAAGCTTTAAAGCAGGTGGGGCTGGAGGATGAGTATTTTTACCAGTCTCCTTTTGACCTGTCAGGCGGGCAGAAACGAAGGGTTGCTATTGCCGGTGTACTTGCTATGAAGCCGGAGGTGCTCATTTTGGATGAGCCGACGGCCGGCCTGGACCCGAAGGGACGGGATGAGATACTGGATCAGATAGCGAAGCTTCGGGAAGAAACAGGAATTACGGTAGTTCTCGTTTCCCATAGCATGGAGGATGTGGCGAAATATGTGGATCGCATCATTGTTATGAATCAGGGCAGCATCATGTATGACGACGAGCCGAGAAACGTGTTTCGTCACTATAAGGAGCTGGAAGAAGTAGGACTGGCAGCACCTCAGGTAACCTATATTATGCAGGCATTTCGGGAAAAAGGATATTTGGTGAATGCGGACGTGATTACGATAGAAGAAGCCAGGGATGAGATTCTTCGGGTGCTTAAGAGGTAGGAGAAAAGATGCTAAGAGATATTACGTTAGGACAATATTATCATGCGGACTCGGTAATACATAAGCTTGACCCCCGGGTGAAGCTGGTTACCACGCTGCTGTTTATTATTTCATTATTTATAGTGAATAATTTTATAGGTTATATCATAGCGGGTGTATTCCTTGTTTGTCTTATAAAGGTCTCCAAGGTTCCGTTCCGGTTTATTGTAAGGGGTATGAAAGCTATTGTATTTCTGCTCATTTTAGCAGTGGTGTTCAATCTCTTTTTGACCCCGGGAGAGGTGTTATTTTCCTTTTGGAAACTGACGATAACGAAGGAGGGTATACGGACGGCCGTATTTATGGCAATCAGGCTGACCTTTCTTATCATAGGCTCTTCCCTGATGACGCTTACTACTACGCCGAATCAGTTAACGGACGGCATGGAAAAGCTGCTGTCTCCTCTTAAGAAACTGCATGTGCCTGTGCACGAGATTTCTATGATGATGGCGATTGCGCTTCGGTTTATTCCTATTTTATTAGAAGAGACCGATAAAATAATGAAGGCACAAATTGCCCGAGGTGCGGACTTCGAAAGCGGCAATCTAATCAAAAAGGCGAAAAGTCTCGTGCCGCTTCTTGTCCCTCTTTTCCTTTCCGCTTTCCGTCGTGCCAACGATTTGGCGATGGCGATGGAAGCGAGATGCTATAGGGGGGGAGACAACCGGACGAAGATGAAGCCGCTGGTATACCGTAGGCAGGATGCATTCGCTTACGCGGCGGTATGGTCATATGTAGCTTTTTGCGTTTATTTTGGGAGAATCTTTACATTATGAAACGTGTGATGTTGACAGTCGCTTATGACGGCACCGCATACAGCGGTTTTCAAGTGCAGGAAAATGCGAAGACAATCGAAGGGGAGCTGAACAGATGCCTGTCCGGCCTTTTTTCGGAGGACATAAAAGTAATCGGAGCGAGCAGGACGGATGCGGGAGTGCATGCGCTCTGTAACGTGGCGGTGTTCGATACCAATGCCAGAATGCCCGGAGAGAAGATATCTTATGCGTTGAACCAACGCTTGCCGGAGGATATCCGCATACGCAGGTCCAAGGAGGTGGAGGCGGATTTTCATCCCCGCCGCTGCGAGAGCAGGAAGACGTATGAGTACAGAATCATTAATTCGCAGTTTCCTTTACCGACGAAAAGGCTTTATACTCATTTTACTTATATTCCACTCGACGTAATCAGGATGCAAGCTGCGGCGCTATATCTCGTTGGCGAGCACGACTTCAAAAGCTTCTCCAGCATAGCCAGTCAGGCGGAAACCACGGTAAGGACTATATATGACCTTCAGGTAAAGCAGGAAGGCGAGGAAATCATAATCCGTGTAACCGGAAATGGTTTCTTATATAATATGGTAAGGATTATCGCGGGAACGCTTATAGAGGTAGGAAAAGGGAGATGGGAGGCAGAATATGTGCCGGACATCCTGAATGCGCTGGATCGGACGGCAGCAGGGCCTACAGCTCCGGCCCGCGGACTTATGTTAACTAATTATGAATTTCTGTAATGATGTCTTCCGGGATGTACTGAATACAGAGCTTGCAGTAATAGAATAAGCTTTAGATAAGCGGCATGAGATCGGGAAAATTTGTTGAAATTAAGGTTGACACACGCGGAAGCGTATAATATAATAATTCAATGTGACAATGTTTAATAATGTAAAGCCAAAGCCCCGGCAGTACATTATAAATATAATAGCGAAGGAACTCGTGATGCGTGTTTCTTATGAGAAGAAAGCTTGTCGGTAAGCGAGCCGAAGGTGTGGCCGGACATCCGCACCATGGTAAGATTACAGACAGTAACAATGAAAAGAAATAGTTTGATTTATGGAAATCAAACGAAGAAAATTGATTTAAGGTTGGAGGTAACATAATGAAAACTTTTATGGCTAGTCCGGCTACTATCGAGAGAAAATGGTATGTAGTTGACGCTGCGGATATGACACTCGGACGTTTGGCATCTGAAGTTGCTAAAGTTTTAAGAGGTAAGAACAAACCGATTTTTACACCTCATATCGACACAGGCGATTATGTAGTTGTAATTAATGCGGCAAAAATAAAAGTAACAGGTAAAAAATTAGACCAGAAGATTTACTATCATCACTCCGATTATGTAGGCGGTATGAAAGAGACTACATTGAAGGAAATGTTAGCTAAAAAACCTGAAAGAGTTGTAGAACTTGCTGTGAAAGGCATGCTTCCGAAGGGACCTTTAGGAAGAGATATGTACAGAAAACTTCATGTATACGCAGGTGCAGAGCACGATCAGATAGCTCAGAAACCTGAAGTATTAACATTTTAATTAAGAGGACTGAAAGGAGAAAATTAAAATGGCTAAGGCAGCAAATTGCTACGGAACTGGCAGAAGAAAAAAATCGATTGCGAGAGTATATTTAGTACCCGGCAAAGGTAATATCATTATAAATAAAAGAGACATCAATGATTATTTTGGATTAGAGACATTAAAGGTTATCGTTCGTCAGCCTCTTACCGCTACGGATACATTGGACAAATTCGATGTAAAGGTTAACGTACACGGCGGCGGATACACAGGTCAGGCAGGAGCTATCAGACACGGCATTGCAAGAGCATTGCTTCAGGCTGATGTAGATTTCAGACCGGTACTCAAGAAAGCAGGCTATTTAACGAGAGACCCTCGTATGAAAGAAAGAAAGAAATACGGTCTCAAAGCCGCAAGACGCGCACCCCAGTTTTCAAAGAGATAAGCAGACAGAAAATCGAATTACAGCAGAACCCCGAAAAACGTTGTGTTTTCGGGGTTTTTATATTTGTTAAATAGCAAAGAACGCTTGTAAATGGTATCAAAATTTAGAGGTAACTTACACATAACTAACACGTAACTGACAAATAAAATAGATATACTAAATAGAAAAATTATTGATTGTAAGAAGTGAATCCGTATGATAGAATATGCCCAAGGACAATCGTGTTGCAGGGTGTGTTGACCTCATTCTAAAAGAATGGGGGTGATGCCTATGAAAAATCGTTTTGATTTTAAGGATTTGATGACTTTTGGTCTATTCCTTTTGGCATTACTTACATTTGTTTTTACGTTTTGTAAGTAGCTGTACATAGCAAAACCACCCTATAAACTTTGGACGGTTAAGGGTGGCTTCGCTTCTCATATAATCGGTCAACCCCTTGTGGGCGGTTGTTCCTTTTCTATCTATAATATATCATAAGAATTTATTTAATTCAACAGAAATTTGAGCAATGAAGCTGTGCAGGCTAGAGATAGCATATTGCTACCCCATATGTTATTATAAATGTGTTAATTATTTTTGTGAAAAAGGGAAAAGTTGATGCGAAAGACATATATGTTTATATACGGATTTATGATAAAAAATAAGGATAAGATTAAGAATATTAATAAAAATGAAAAATTTCTAATTTTCTATAAAAAATTAAAGAAGTGTTTAAAAGGATTATATGGAGTTGCATCGGTAGTGTCTACACTAACAATTTTTCTTGGTGGGTTATATTATTTGGTGGGCCAAATTACAAATAATAATCAATCGGATAATGATTTGATTATGCAACAAATCAAAGATGAGATTTGTGATGATGAACAAATCGTAAATATGGAAAATGTAGATATACATGGGTTTGGAAATAATTCTATTATTGTCACATCTTGTAATGCAGGAAATGTAAAATGGGATGGGGAAGATAAAAATAAATTTGTTATCATGGATAGCGTTGAAAACGAAATATTGCATAGTATGAATGACTTATTAGGGGTGAAAAGTAGATATAAACCTACATTTACATATAGTATTGAAGCGGAAGGAATGCATTTATATCCTGTGATTAATTGTGTGTCTAATATATTTGGTGATTCTACTAAAGAAATATTAATCAATTACTATGTTTGGGGAAGTACATATAGTGCATATTATACAGCAATATTTAGATATTCCTATGAGCATGAAAAATATGAAATAGTAGGTACATATCCGATTGTAGAAAAAAATAACCTTACACGATATGATGAGAATGGGAATATAGTTTATAACAAAAGTTTGTTGATTGATACTAAATTTAATCAAGTAATATGTGAAAGTAAGGAAGTTGATGAGTTTTGTGATTTTGATAAGTCATTTAATTTAACAGCATATTCAGGTTATTGTCGTGATTATTGGGCAGAATTTAGTAATATAGGAAAAATGTTGGTTGTAGTGAAACATGATAGATATAGTGACGAAGTACTCATTAATTGTTATCAGCCATCATGGAAGGAAACGGAAAAGAAATTGAGATGGAATACAATATATTCAGAGTATACATCGGAAATATTGGCAGGTTATACAAAGGATGATTTAGCAAAATGGATAGAAAACAAGTTTAATTGTCATGTAAGCATGTATTAGCAAGGCAGCGTAGAAGATTATCAAAATCTGTGGGTAACTAACACATAACTGACAAAAGAGTATAGAACCTTATATAATCAGCATTCTAAGTTACCAAAGAGATAAGCAGTTATCTGCGAAACAGACGCATATACAAAGCCCCGGAATGCTTGCATTCAAGGGGCTTTTTTATATGTGGATGGTTCATTGGAACGCAAGAATGACCGAGGATTTGCAAAGCAAATTAGAGGTTATTTCTGCGTTCGCAGATAATTCTACAAGTTTTCCAAGAGATAATGCGAAGCGGAATCGAGGTTCTTCCTGCGTTCGCAGATGACGGAAGGCCACGGATAACGGAATGTCGCAGATAAATGCTCATTATTCGATTTGTCTATACGTGATGATTGCTCATAGTGTGCTCATTAATCTTTTCGATAACCTCAGTGGCGATATGAATAAATTGCTTTAAAGTAAAAGATAACCATTTATCATGATGCCAGATCAGTTGGGATCGAATGTTATAATCACATACATAATCCAAAGGAACTAACTGGCCACTGATTATTTCAGAATTGGCAGCAGCTTCTGGCAATATGCAGACGCCAAGACCGCTTTGAGTCAGATTTTTTATTGCCTGAATACTTTCTGTTTCCAAGATGATTTTAGGAATGACACCATTTCGCTCCAAATCATTCAAAAAGTTTCTTCGATAATATGCTGCGGATTCTGTAAGAATCAAGGGAATATTTTCAAAGTCCTTTGCACAAAGATTTTTTTTGGAGGCTAATTGATAATCTGGAGAAGCAAGAACGAGAATGGGTTCTGTTGATTCGGCGGTATATTCAATTTCCGGTATTTTATTTAGGTAGCCAATCGTGTAAGCTAAATCAATTTTATTTTCTCTTAACTCAGTTAAAAATTCAGAGCATTTTAAAATCTTCAGATAAATGTCGACATTAGGATATGCCTGCTTAAATTCTTTGATAATGGCAGGCATTTTTTCGATACATAGAGAATCACAGATACCAATTTGTATGGAATTTGTTTCACCGGTTGTTTCCAATACTAAGTCGTTTATTTTTTCTGAAAGTTTTAATAATTGGCGTACGGAAGGTAACAGTTGTTGACCTGCATGGGTTAACGTTACTTTTTTGCCAATTCTATCAAAAAGTTGAACACCTAATTCTTCTTCCAGTTTTTTGATATGCAGGGTGATACACGATTGAGTATATCCCAGATTATTTGCAGCTTTTGTAAAATTGAGCTCCTTACTTAGGATATAAAAAGTTTGTAATTGTTTTATCTCCATAATGACTCCTTCTTTTGATAACAAAAAATGATTAATATAATAATATTAATTAATTTTACTAATCAATAACTAGATGTTATCATTTTTTTATAAAACAGACAACAGAAAGGATAAAAAATGGAAGTATTTATGAAAGCACTGATAAGTGAAAATAGAAGCGCTAAGATTCCAGAAGAAAAAGATTATTTCGGAAAATTAATTGGAGAGTGGGAGTTTTCCTGGCATGATGGAATTGGAACTGAGAAGGAAAGAATTGTAAAAGGAGAATGGATATTTTCCAGAATCTTAGAAGGAACAGGCATACAGGATTTGTTCATATGTCCATCCAGGGAGGAAAGAAAAAAAATAAAGGAGCCTGATGCAGAATATGGAACGACAATAAGAACCTATAATCCAAAAACTGGGAATTGGGATATTTATTACTGTTGTTACGGAGAAAGCACAAGACTTGAGGCGGTAAAAGAAGAGGATAAAATAATATTAACTGAAATAACGAAAGGTGAGATGAAATGGATGTTTTCTGATATACAGGAAAATAGTTTCTTGTGGCAACGAATAATTAAAAATGAAGAGGGGGGATGGACGGTAAATTGTAATTGCCAGGCTGTTAGAAAAATAATTGATGAAATACTATAAAAATATTAACATCTATTGTATAATATTACGTAGAATAGTTACCTTGATATAATAATAGTTAAAATATATCGAAGAAAAGAGATAAATATCAATTATTCAAATATTTCTGCAGGAGGATTACTTTTTATGAGAAAATTTATTATTTTTGCATAGCACTAGCTATTGCAATTTTATAATATGAAATTTGTTATAGCTATTGCTAACCTAAAGAATTTAATAATTTAGGAGGCAAATATGGGCTATAGAAAAGCGGAAGAAATTCTGCCAATGGAAATAATAGAATTAATACATAAATATGTGGATGGAGAAAATATTTATATTCCCAGAAAAGAAAATCAAAGAAAAGAATGGGGAAACAACACTTTTATACGGCAGGAATTGGAAGATCGGAATTTTCAGATATTTACTGACTTTCAAAATGGGCATAAAGTTCAGGATTTATCAATTAAGTATTTTTATCGGAGAAAAGTATCCAACGTATTTTACGTAAAATGAAATGAATATTGTCATATTTGAGCTGATCCAAAGAAATTTGTATCGGCTCATTCTTTTTTAGAAAAATATTTAAGGTGGGAATTAAATGTAATATTTCCTAAAATTAAATAAGAAATTAACATAGGAGGAACATTTTTATGACTACCCCAGTTTGTTTTGCATAGCAAAGGCTATTTCAAATAAAAATCAGATGATTATGTAATAGCACTTTGCAAATCCATTTATAAATTCTAAAGGAAATGCAAAATGAACTATTTAAGAAAAATAGAATATACAATAATACAGAAGGAATCTTTTAAAATACTAAAAAATTGTTCGGGATGTGGTTGTAAAGCAGTGTTTCATAATACAAATTGCTTTCGTGTAAATGCAAATGGTAATAAAATAGATATATGGTTGATCTATCAATGTATAAAGTGTAAACATACTCATAATTTGACGGTCTACGAAAGATGTAAACCGGAGTCCATATTGCGGCAGGAATATGAGGGATATTTAAGTAATTCCAGTGAATTAGCATTTGCGTATGGAACAGATAGCAATTTTTTCGCAAAGGTGATTTACTGGTAGTTAGCAGCAGTTATGCACTCAAAATACGAACCGATAAAGTTGCAGCTGAGATTTTAAATCTTACGAGGTCCGGAGTTAAAGGATTAGAAAAGTCCGGAGCTATTGTTGTGGCAGAAGAAAAACAGGAACATAAAATCATTATTGAAATAGAGAGGGATATAAATAGTGATGGAGCTGTTTAAAGTAATGCATTCAGGTGATGAGGACATCTTTTTTGTTGACCATAAATTAATAATATGCTATATTATCTCTTAATAATAAATGGAGGCTGCTGTAATGAATCAGTATCAACAATATGAAATGTTGAATAGGGACGACGATTTATAGCGCTTGTAACCGTGATGTAAGAATCATAGGTGCAAGCGCTAAACGTGTTGTGCCTATGTGGAGAAATATACTAAGAGCCACATTGGTAAATTAATTTTACTTGTGTGGCTCTTTTTTTAGCCATACAGGTAACTGAAAGGTTGTGATTGTATGGGGCATATAGATTATGTCCTCATGGATTTGTGATTTTTTTAAGAAAGATGAATTCAGGAGGATAGTGTGAAAAATGAATGTTTCACACGCAACTTTGTGCCTGTGGCCCAAAGTTTGCAGGTTATGAGAAAGGCATGGTTATTAAAATGATAAAACTAACAGGAAAATTAGAAAAAGTAGCCGTAGAAGCAGATGAATTAAAAAATCAAATAGGTAATACAGTGCAAATACATGGCAGTATTTACAAAATCAGAAAAATGAGTGATTTTGCATTTGTATTATTAAGAGCAAAAAGAGAAATTGTCCAGTGCATATATACGAAGGAAACCTCCGAATTTCCATTAGAGAAATTAGTGGAGGAAAGCTGTGTTATAGTTACGGCATATGTTCAGGAAGAAAACAGATCAAAAACTGGATATGATCTTCAAATTAGAAATATTAATGTATTGTCAGCCCCTGAAGCATCGAGTCCAATTGTAATCAATAATAAGTATGTAGATACTTCCATTGAAAAATTACTTGATTTTAGGCCAATTACATTAAGAAATGAAAAAGAGCGGGCTATATTTAAAATTCAGGAAGGAATAGTGGATGGAATACGTGAGTTCTTAAAAAAAGAAAAATTCACAGAAATTCGTACTCCCAAAATTGTTTATGCTGGTGCAGAAGGTGGTGCTAACATATTTCATCTGGAGTATTTTGGAAGAAATGCTTATTTAGCGCAGAGTCCACAATTCTATAAACAAATGATGGTTGGTGTATATGAGAGAGTATTTGAAATTGCACCGGTTTATCGAGCTGAGAAGCATGATACTTCCAGACACCTTAATGAGTACACAAGCGTAGATTTTGAAATGGGGTATATCAATAGTTTCGAAGAAATTATGCAGATGGAAACCCTGATGTTGAGATACACTTTTCAATATCTCCAAAAAAAATATGAATCTGAAATAAAGCTGTTAAGAATAAACTTGCCAGTCATTCATGAGATTCCTGTGATTACTTTTAAAGAGGCAAAAGAATTGATTGCAAAAGAATATCATAGGGAAATAAATGATTTAGATGATTTTGAGCCTGAAGAAGAAAAATTACTTTGTAGATGGATAAAGGAGGAAACCGTAAGTGATTTTGTTTTTGTAACCGGCTATCCAAGTAAAAAACGTCCTTTTTATGCCATGGAGAGTAAAGAAAACAGGGAAGAAACCTTAAGCTTTGATCTTTTGTTCAGAGGGCTGGAGATTACTACTGGTGGTCAAAGAATACATTCCTATCAAGAGCAGATTGAAAAGATGAAAAGGAGAGACATGGATATAGAACAGTTTCAAAGCTATCTCATGATGCATAAATATGGTATGCCGCCGCATGGAGGATTGGGGTTAGGATTGGAACGTTTTACCAGCAGGCTATTAGAACAGGAAAATGTACGATTTTCTACATTATTTCCCAGAGACATTAATAGATTAGTCCCATAGGTCAAGATACAGATTTTCATAGGACATTTTTGGGTGAAGCAATTTGCCGGAAAATGTCCTTTTATTAATAAGAGTAGGGCGCAAAGTGTGTTGCTCGATGTTTTCATTCTTTTATATCTTGTCAACTGCATCGATTATGCTAATAATGTACTAACTCATGCTAAAAACAAATTAATATGTAGGTTTGTCAAACATATGTTACAGTGACCGTAAATAATTCTTTAATATCTCTGCGGGAGATTTCCATCCAAGGGGCCTCATGGGAAAGCGGTTATAATCCCTTGTGTTATAGATCTTTAACTGTCTGCCAAAGTCCTCCAATGAGTAGAATCGATGGGTGGCATAAAAGCGTTCATTGTCTTTTCTGTGGCTGCGCTCTACCTTCCCATTATGTCTTGGAGTGAAGGGACGGATCAACTTATGACGGATGCCATGCTGCTGTAGCCTTACCTGAAAAAGAGTCGGTTTATCGCAACCACCATAAGAAGCAAACCGCTTGGTGAATTCCTGCCCATTATCGGTCTGCACACACTCGATGGGTAAGGGAAATGCTTTGATCAGGTGCTCCAAAAACTGTGAGGAAGAATAAGAACTGTGTTCTTCAAAGGCTTCCACGAAACGCCATCGGGAGAATTCATCGATGGCTGTGTATTGATAAAAACGCTTCCCTTTGGCATCACCTGTGATTGTCAATAAAAAAGTCCCAAAAATAGCGGAGAAAATTCCCCACTTTATTTACCCGGGAAAAAGCACCGCTATGGATGCTTTTTCCAGTTTTTTACTGTCTTTTTACACCATGGGTAATACGCCATGCCATAATTCATAATCAGGAATTGCGATATCATTCTTCATAAGCAATAATTCCAGCTCTTTATTACGCTGTTTGAGCAGTTCAGCTTTTCTTTGCTCATCATCAAGCATATCTCTCAGTATATCCGCCGCTTCTATCGCTTCGTTTCGTGTCAGCCTGTTTTCTTTCATCTCATAAATCCCCGCTTTCTTCGGTCTCTTCCATTTCGCTCAAACCTTCCTTTGTTCCATTTCCTGAACTCTCTTTTTTCGGTCTGCCCCGCCGTTTCACAGCGCTGATCCGTTCCCGTTCTTTCATCCGGTAGCTTTCACCTTCTATAGTTATAAAGCTGCAGTGGTGCACAAAACGGTCAAGAATGGCCGTTGCCAGTACCGGGTCAAAAAGAATGCTCCCCCATTCATCAAACTGCTTATTGGAAGTAATGATGGTAGAGGCTGTCTCGTATCTTTTGGAAATCACTTCATAAAGATCGTCCACATTTGTCTGGCCCAGCTTCTTGAGCCCAAACTCATCAATTACCAGCAGATCCGGTGAAATGTATTTCTTCAGTTTCTGGCGGAAAGAGTTGTCCGCACGGGATATGTATAAATCCTCCATCATTTCCGAAAGCGTGGTGAACAGCACCGTGTACCCCTGTTCAATCGCTTTTATGCCAAGTGCGATGGAGAGATGAGTCTTACCGGTTCCGGGAAGTCCGATAAAAGCTATATTTTCTTTTTTCCGGATAAACTCGCAGGTCCCAAGGGCATAGATGACCTGACGGTTCAGGCAGGGCTGCCATGAAAAGTTGAATTCTTCCATTGTTTTATGCTGGGGCATGCGCGAACGCTTCATCCGATCGTTACGTCTGTTTCTTGAGCGGTTAAGATTTTCATCATTTATGAGCAGTTCAAGAAATTCGATATAGGACATCTGTTCCTTTGCTGCCTGTTGGGCCCGCATATCCGCTGTTTGGAGAATTCCGGCAAGATGGAGCTTTTTTATCTTTTCCTGTAAGGAATCATTCATGGGAGATCACCCCCAGTCCTGTCATTTGACGGTAATCCGACAGTTTCCTGATTTTGCTTCTTCCTTCCATGGACAGTTCCTGTTCATCCTCCAGTGGAAGATGGTACAGACCGCTTTCACAGATCTTTTTTACTGCCCGGTAGGTAATGTTTCCATAATGGCATGCCCTTTGGCAGGCCTTGTCTACGGCATCCTCCCCATATTTTTTTCGGAGTGCCAGGATACCGGAAATGCTCCGGTAATGATGGCACTGGTACATCTCCGTATCCTTAAATGCTTCCAGAAATGCCAGCGCGCCTGTCCCCACCTGTGCCATTTTTTCGCGATAGCTTGACAAAAGCTCCTCCTGTGTTATTGTTTTGGTAGATGGGTAATGACTCTTATCCGTCACATGTTCGCCCTTTGCATTCCCGCACAGACTGTGGAGGGCGATCTCTTTTCCGGCATGGTAGATTTTCAATAAATGATTCACTTCGATGACATCCACTTCCATTCCGATATAAGTGTAAGGCACGGAATAATAATTGCCGTCATGAACGATATGGCAGTCTGTCCTTACGGTGGCGGCCCCGGATTTTGAAAAGAGAAAGTCCTGCGCAGGAAGCGGCTTTAAATATGCTTTTTCTGTCTCAAGATATACGGTTTCCGGTTTTCGGCTTGTAGTCCCGTGTATCCGACGGTTTGCCGTTTCTTTCAGCCATGACAGGAGAAACCGCTTTGCTTCTTCGATTTCTTTAAAATCCCGTCCCTTAAAGCAGTTTTCTTTTACGTATCTCACGTTCGATTCTACTTTCCCTTTATCGGTTGGTGTGTATACCCGGCACGGATTGGGAAGGAAGCCATAGTGCCCGGCAAAAGCGGCATAGGTGCGCTGCACGGTCGGCTCATAAAAGTCTGCCTCAACGATAGCAGCCTTTAAGTTGTCGATCTTTACGGTCTGGGGAACTCCGCCAAAGTACCGGAATGCCTCTGTGTGGCACCGGATGAAGGTCTGCACGCTCTGATCCAGAGTAACAGCAACGTACATGTAGCGGGAGTAGCTCAAAGACATGACAAAGATCCATGCTTTGCGCGGTGTTCCATTTACTCTCAAGGTTCCGATATAACCGAAATCTACCTGTGCCTCTTCGCCCGGCAGGGAATGCAGCACCATGTAGGCGTGAGGCTGGGATTTCCTTATTTTTTTCACATAATCGCGCAGGGTGGTATAACCGCAGGCAACGCCGAACTCTTTTTGCAGATCCTGGTGGATGCGGGTAATGGACAATTCCTTGGATAACTGGATTTCTATGTATTCCTTGTATTCATCCAGCATGGACGGCCAGGTTCCCTCCTGTGTTTCCTGTGGCAGCTCCTTTCCCTGCGTTTCTTCTCTGAGCACTTTGCGTACTGTTTTTCTGTCAATGCTAAGCATCTTCCCAATCTGGGTTTTGTTGTATCCTTTCTGATACAGAGTCATGATTGTAGTTTTCATGTCTACCTCCAGCATAATAAAATTTTCCTCCTTATGGGGAGAGTCCTTTGTTACGCTTTCAGTATAACTTGGTCTTTACGTTAGGCATAACAAGGTGGGGAATTTTCTCCGCCAAAAGTGGGTATTTTTATTATGCCATTCACAGCATCACCTGTCAGGCAGACAGAAGGGACAAATTTGACGTCGATCTGGATGCGCTGTCCGGGATAGCTCATGGCTTCGTAAGGCTTAGGGATGTACTTGGGATTTGGAGGTCTTCGTGCCAGAATGCCCTGTTTTCTCAGGAAGCGATAGAGTCCGGGGATGGAGCGGGAGTATCCCCGCTGCATGAGCTTGACCCAAAGGACGACCAGTCCGGCATCTGGATTGCGTCTGCGCATATCCGAAATGAGCTTCCTTTCGGCATCGGTATGCTGGTTGGGGTGATGGTGAGGTTTTCTGGAACGGTCCCTAAGGGATTCGATAGAACCATCAAAACGACGTTTCCAACGATAAATATACTGTCTGTTGGTCTTATATCTGACAGCGGCCTTGGAGACACCATACTTATCCGCGTAATGAATGAGAGATAGACGATACCTCATATCCTGTGTTATACTAGCCATGCGAGAATACGCTCCTTTGTGTAGGTTTTTGTTGTGGTGACTTAAATATAACACAAAAAGGTATTCTCGCTTTTTATTATTTAGTTTTGTAACATATGTATTGTAATCCTACACTAACTCATGCTAAAAACAAATTAATAAATATTGACTCAGAAAATAATATATGTTATCTTGATAATAATTGGAAGTCACATATCCAAAATAAAGCTTAAGCAATTTCGAAAGGAGATAAACTATGAAAAAATCGAATGTAAATGAGGTAGTTGCAGACTAATTGAATATTGGGCATGTTATAAGATGAATTTCTTGGAATGCCACTTTTATACTCTTATGAATAGCTTAACTTACGTTAAACACATGATAGGATGTGTTTTTTTTGTACTCTTTTTTCGTGGATCGTATCGCAGTTGTAGCTTTTATGGGCTTTTACTGTGGCTTTTTTATGCCCTTTTTTGATTGGTTGATATGCTGTTTATTGCAATGAGAAGGAAAGAGAGGCGCTATATTTGAAAGAAAGAATCGAAGGTTTTGTTACGGCAGTTCATAGGGATCGCTATGAGGTATATGTAAATGGTGAGAATTTTTATGCAAGATTAAAAACGGGAGTTTATTATTCGGATGAACGAGAAGAGGAGTTCCCCACAGTAGGGGATAATGTTGTATTAGCATATAATTCCACGGGAGACAGTCTGATAATCAAGACGAAGGAAAGAAAATCTAAGTTTTCAAGAAAAGATCCGGATATTGGAAAGGGAGAGCAGATTATTGCTGCGAATTTTGATTATGTTTTTATTATGATGTCACTTAATTTCGACTTTAATCTCAAACGTCTGGAGCGATATATAACTGCTTCATGGCAAAGCGGAGCACAGCCGGTCATTGTACTTACAAAGACGGATATCGCAGAAGATGTGGAGAAAAAAGTGGAATTGGTCAGTCAAATAGCATTGGGTGCGGATATTTATACGGTTAGTACAATTACAGGCGAAGGGATGGAACCGCTGAAAAAGTATTTAGAACCGGATAAGACAATTGTATTCTTAGGCTCATCAGGAGTTGGAAAATCTACTTTCACTAACTATTTACTCGGAAGAGAAGTTATGGAGACGGCGGGGATTAGAGAAGAGGATTCCAAAGGCCATCATACGACAACCCACCGTCAGCTGTTTGTATTGGATAATGGCACAAAGATTATTGACACACCGGGAATGCGGGAGCTGGGTATGTGGATTGTTGAAGATGGAATGGATTATAGTTTTTCTGATATAATCAGTTTGGCTGTGCAATGCAGATTCAGCGACTGTACTCATACGGGCGAGCCGGATTGTGCGGTTAGAAGCGCTTTGCAAAATGGGACATTAACCGATGCCAGATGGAAAAATTATTTAAAGCTTCAAAGAGAATCAGATTTTCAAGCAGAAAAAGAAAGCAGAAATAAATCGAGAGAGAGTAAGAAGACTAATAAAAAAATGGTGAGGAATTCGTCAAAAGTAAATAGCAAAATGGAGGAATGGTAATGGAGATTGAAAGCGCGGGGAATGAGATGAGAAATCTAATAATAAGAAAAGAAACCAAAGATGATTATTATAATGCGGAATATATGACGAAGAAAGCCTTCTGGAATCTGCATCGTCCGGGATGTGATGAGCATTATCTGGTTCATTTGCTTAGAGGCAGTGCAGACTACATGGAAGATCTAAGCCGGGTTGCAGAATTAGACAATAAAATCGTGGGAGGGATTTATTATTCCAAAGCATATGTCCTGGATGGAAATGCGAGGGCGGATGTGTTGACTTTTGGACCGCTATGTGTAGATCCGGATTACCAAAACAAAGGCATAGGAGGAAAATTGTTAGAGATAACGATAAAAGAAGCAAGAGAACAAGGATATAAGGGAATTATTATCTTTGGTGAACCGGGATATTATCCTAAGCATGGATTTAAGACTTGTGATCGATATGGAATCACCACGAAAGAAGGGAAGAACTTTGATGCGTTCATGGGGTATGAGATAGTACCGAATGCTTTTGGCGATATTCATGGAGAGTTTTATGAATCAGAAATATTTGAACAATTATATACGGACAGAGTGGAAGAATATGATAAGAAATTTCCTTATATGGAGAAATTAAAACTACCGGGACAATGGTCGTGAAACGCATTTTCAATAATATGTTCTAAAATAATATTCTTGAGTTTCCGTAAAATGTAATTTTTAAAAAATATAACTTCTCCTAAAGTACCAATCTGTCTTTTTTTTGAAAAATAAAAGGACAATACTTCGAATAGAGTCACCGAAACAAGCCCCGTGGGAACCGGACTTTGGGAGAAATATTATGTTATCTATTTATGCGATCAGCTTAAAGCAAAGTTGACGGTATGCAGGACGTTTTGTTCTGAACCAAAGCCTGACACCTTCTTTTGCATACGACAGTATACCAGAGATACCTTTCGCTAATCGGTAATAGCAGAATTGAACTTTTTCCTTTATAGGAGCTGCTGTCTGTATGATTGAAACTTTTAGGGCATTTGTTTCTGCTTTCATTGAAACCAGCGCAAGAAATGCCATACACATGGTAATGTAAAAATTTAGAGCATTGATTGCTTTCAGTTTCCGAACTCGGAAGTTTTCGAACTGGAAGACCTGTTTCTTGCAGCGGAAATATTCCTCGATGCGCCAGCGGGAGAAATAAAGTCTTGCAATCCGGATTACATCATCTCTGGATTTTAATTCTTTGTTCGTTGCGAGCATCATCGGATACTCTGTGATGCCATAGACAAGAACCAGAAAAATGTCTTTTCTGGATGCGGTGATCTGAACCTTCACATGGGATAGATAAGCCTCCCGTTTTTTACCTTTATAGAATACAGGTGTCGTGATTTTACCTTTCCGACGATTTCGAAGTTCTGTGGCAGCTACCCATTTGTTATGGAAAAGGAGCTTTCTTTTAGCAGTAAGCCGAATCACATAGTCCTGTTTTAATTCATCAAGCTTAAGGAACATCTTATTATCATCATAGCCCCGGTCCATAACAAAAGTAGCTTTTCCAAACATTGCTTTTCCACGCTCCATGGCATCGAAGGTAACGCTATTGACAGAGGTGAAGGTCTTTTCTTTTGAAGAATGGATTTTGGAGTAAATGCTGACAGGATGATTGTCTTTTGTCATGACACAGGCCTCTGTTACATGGTAGCCTTTCTCGTAGACATTTTTTGTTTTAGTACTTTTGGAACCATCCCTTACCATACCAAGAGCCTCAAACTTATATCCGTCAGGCTTGATGACGTCACTGTCATCGATATGGATTACCGGATCATCGGGCACCCATTTACGAACAGTTTGAAGATAAGAAAGTAAGGCTTGTTTGGAAGTCCCTTTATTTAAATGTCTGGTAAGGCGCTCAACACTGTTGACCTTTTTAGAGTCTTCGTGAAGTTGATCTGCAATATCAGTCAGAAGACAACTACCAGAAGCTAACATGCCATAGGTCATGTCCGAAGTAAACTTTTTGTCCGGTTTGGAAAGCTTACGGGATATTTTGTTTGAAAAAGATAAAATTTCACGTTTCAAAGTGTAGGTTTTTGTAGTAGAATTAAGCATGAGGAATCCCTTTCTTTATTGTTTAGTGTAGATTTTGTTTCGCAACTTAATTCTACTACAAAAGGACTGGTGATTCCTTATATTTTGGGCATTTTCTGAAAGTTGTTCATTGCATTACTAGTGAAACAAGGGGTTTGTGGATAAAACTACGAAAACTCAAGAAAATAATATTCAATTGACAGATACAGTTCCGACGTGATACTATACACCTAACTTAAAACGAAAAGGCTTTGATGAGGAATAGTAAGTATTAGGGATTTCACAGAGAGAAGATGGATGGTGCGAATCTTCATTGATCTAATATGGAAGCAGCCTCTGAGCTTTGAACCGAACAGTATAATCTTAGTAGGCTTCAACGGAATTCCGCCGTTATTTTGGAAACAATATCGGAGATATCCCGTATTGATTGAGAGCAGAGAAATCTGAAATTAGGTGGTAACACGGACATGATAGTTCGCCCTAAGTTGACAATGAGTCAGCTTAGGGCTTTTTGTTTTGAGTAAATAAACAGAAAGGAGCATTTTAATGACAGCAAATGAATTAAGAACAATGTATGTAAATTTTTTTGAAGAAAGGGGGCACAAAGAAATTGCATCTGCTTCACTTTTGCCGGAAAATGATCCGATGGTTTTATTTACTACTGCAGGGATGCACCCCTTAGTGCCTTATCTGCTTGGTGAGAATCATCCCCAGGGAAAGCGCCTTACAGATATTCAAAAATGTGTAAGGACCGGAGATGTTGAGGAGGTTGGGGACGATACACATTTAACATTTTTTGAAATGCTGGGGAATTGGTCATTAGGAGATTATTTCAAGGAAGAAGCAATATCAATGAGTTTTGATTTACTGACAAATGTTCTGAATATCCCCGTAGAACGTCTTGCGGTAACTGTTTTTGCAGGTGATTTACTTGTACCGAAGGATATTGAGACCGGGGTCATATGGAAGAACAAGGGGTTAAAAGAGGAACAAATATTTTACTATGGCAGAGAAGAAAATTGGTGGGGCCCCGCAGGACAGACGGGACCGTGCGGTCCGGATACAGAGATATTTTATGATATGGGAAAGCCAAAGTGCAGCATAGATTGTGGACCATCATGTAAATGCGGGAAATATGTTGAGATATGGAACAATGTATTTATGCAATTTAATAAAGAGGCGGATGGAAGCTTTAAAGAATTAAAGCAGAAAAATGTGGACACAGGTATGGGGCTTGAAAGAGTTTTGACAGTATTTAATGGAAAAACCAATGTTTATGACACAGAATTATTTGTACCCGTAATGACTCATTTAAATAATCTTATAAGTGGATTGAATAAGCAAATGTCAATGAGAAATAAACGGATTATCTGTGAGCATATTAGAGCTGTCAGTTTTATTCTGGGGGATTCCAAGAGGATTAGTCCGTCTAATACGGAACAGGGCTATATCTTACGACGTTTGATCCGCAGGATGATAAGGCTGTTTAAGAAATCAGGAATAGATCACAATTTTTTATGCGATTTGGCGAGAGTCATAATCGATCAGTATAAGAATATCTATAAAGAGCTTGGTGAAAATGAAAACTTTATCGTAGACCAGTTACAAAAGGAATTTGAATTATTTACAAAAACATTGGATGCCGGTTTAAAAAAGGCGGAAAAGTGTCTTGAAAGCGTTGGAGCAAACGGTATTCTAAATGGAGAGCTGGCATTTAAATTATTCGACACATATGGTTTCCCGATTGAGTTTACTTGTGAATTGGCACAGGAAAAGGGATGTCGCGTTGATTTAGAGGAATTCCAAAGCAAATATTCAGAGCATCAGAGCAAATCGAGAAATGGTGCAGGAGAGAAATTCAAAGGCGGATTAGCTGACAATAGTATACAGACAGCCAGACTCCATACAGCAACACATTTATTAAACGGCGCGTTACGTAAAGTACTTGGAAATGAGATATATCAAAGAGGAAGTAATATTACGCCTGAAAGACTTCGGTTTGATTTTTCTTTTAACAGGAAAGTGACGGAGGAAGAACTCGCAGAAATTTCAAGAATTGTTAATGAGGCAATTGAAAAGAAGATAAAAGTATCTATGAAAGAAATGGCGATCGAGGAGGCTTATCAATCAGGTGCGATTGGAGTATTTTCGAGCAAATATGAAGAAAAAGTAAAAGTCTATTCCATACCGGGTTACTCCAACGAGATCTGTGGAGGACCGCATGCGGAGAATACAGGAGAACTAGGCGCTTTCAAGATCATTAAGGAAGAAGCTTCTTCAGCGGGAGTAAGGCGAATAAAAGCGGTAATTTTGAATGAGTCTGAATGAGTATTTTGGAGAACCTGCATGTATTGCAACGAAATAGTGAAATAATTTGAAGAAGTGTGACATACAGGTGTCATACTTCTTTTGTTATATTTGCTTTAACGGAGGGCATATGAACAGAGAAGTAATAATTTCAATGGAAGAAGCAAGGAATTTTTTGGTAAATTACCATAATTTGAATCAGGCAAGGAATCTAAAAGGAATAGAGGGGGTGATGGAGTGTTTTCGCCAAATGAAAAGTATACAATACGATCCGTTGAATGTTGTCGGTCGAAATGCAGATTTGGTCCTGCAGGCCAGAGTAAGCGGATATGAGCCGGGCATGTTATATGAACTGCTTTATCAAAGATATGAATTAATTGATGGGTTTGATAAAGAAATGTGTATTTATGAAGCTGATGATTTCAATAAATTCAGAAGGATAAGAGCTGCCTGCGGAGAGACGGCAAAGGAGAGATTGGCCTGTAGAGAACAGTTTGATGCATTAAATGTGCTGGATGATGTGAGAGAACACGTTAAGAGGTACGGACTCACCAGCAGTAAAGATATATCGATAGGTGAGAGCAGAGCGAGCCGCTGGGGGCATAAAAAGCTTTCCAGTGCTGCCTTGGATTATCTTTACTGTACCGGAGAATTAAGTGTTAAGGAAAAAAGAGGGACTCATAAATATTATGATTTTACGGAAAATGTAGTGCCAAAGGAGATACTGGCACAAGAGGATTCCAAAAGCGACAGACAATTTTTGGAATGGTATATCAAACGAAGGATACAAAGTGTAGGTTTGTTATGGAATAAAAGCGGGGGTGCATGGCAGGGACATTTTATATCAAATATAAAGTTGAGAGAGGAAATTCTGGCTCATTTGGTTCATATAGGTGAAGTGCAAATGGTTCTGATTGAAGGGATTGAATCACCATTTTATATGATTAGCAAAGATGAAAGATTTTTTGATGTTAACTTGGAAAAGAAACATGTAAAGTTTTTGGCACCGCTTGATAATATGCTATGGGATCGGGAGATGATAAACAGACTGTTTGATTTCAATTATCGATGGGAGGTCTATACTCCAATAGATAAGCGCAAATACGGATATTATGTTCTTCCTGTTCTATATGGAAATCAATTGATCGCGAGGTTTGAACCGGAAAAGCCCAAGAAAAATGAGCCGTTTTCCATCAAAAACTGGTGGTGTGAAAAAAATATAACTATTACGGATGAATTGTTAGAGCAGATACAACATTCAATTGAGGATTTCGCAAGGTATCTGTCCGTACAGTGTCTGGACACATATGAAGATATTATTTTAAAGCAGGAAGAAGAGTGAAAATATTTTCTAAGACAGTAAAATACGCAGTCTAAGAAAGTCTAAGTTTCACTCAACAAGCTTGTTTGACCGCAAACTTGCAGATTATGATAGAATGGAGATTAATTATGAACAGGATAATTAGAACGGATGTTAATGAAGAGTGCGCATATTCCGGAATCGTGGAGGCCGGTGACTATGTATTTCTCAGCTTCTGCGTAGGAAACGTAGGAGGAACAGTTGAAGAACAGGTTCATGGAGCACTCGATGATATGGAAAGACGTTTGAAAAAAGTAAATCTGTCATTGCATAATGTGGTAAAGATGGATGTTTTATTAAAGGATGTCTGGAATATTCCGGTTATGGAAAAAGTATTTAAGGAGCGGTTTGAAGGCATATACCCTGCGAGAAAGACGATACAGACAGCGTTCGCACATAGCGGGGGACCGGATGAGCTGCACGTTCAGATCGATGCAATTGCGTACAAAGAATAGGGTACAAGAGAAACTTCAGAGGACATTTTTCGGTGGAAGTATTGCTGAAATGTGTCCTCTTTTACATTGCTATTATTCGTTCGAACGAATATAATGAAGAAAAAACTTTTAACTATTGATTTGAGTACGCTTGGCGACGCACAGATGGGGATAAAAATGGAATATATTTCTATTGAAACGATAGTAGAACAATACGGCAGCTATGTTTATAATTTAGCATTTAAGCTGTCGGGTAAAGCTGAAAAGGCAGAGGATCTGGCGCAAGAAACCTTCATAAAGGCATGGAAGCATCTTGAAAACTTAAAAGAACCTGCAGCACTAAAAAAATGGCTTCATGTAATATGTGTGAATGAATTTAAGATGATGATAAGGAAACAAGCTCGCGAAAATATTGATTACATAGAGAATATTGAAGATTTGGAAAATGATTCTGACCTTCTGAGCGATGTTCAGGAAATAGTCGTTGATGAAATCATTATGGCTGAGGAAATGATTAAAATACGGAATGGATGCTTTTTGGCAATGGCTCGGAAACTTTCCTTGAATCAAAGGATAACTTTTTCTTTGGTTGATATGTTTGGATTATCGATCAAAGAGGTCGCTGATATATTGGATATTACGCCAAAAGCGGTTAAGGGATTGCTATACAGGGCAAGGATGAATCTGGATGCCTTTTTTCAGGGACACTGCAATATTCTGGATATAAAAAATCCGTGCCGGTGCGAAGCATGGAGTGAATTCTACCTTACACGTGAGAAGCTTCAGGAGGCTATGAAAAAGAGCCTGCCTGATTATAAGGAAAAAGAATATTCATTTGATTTGGAAACCAGGAATAAAATAGCATTTTACTATCGCCGTATTCCGGAAATGCAGCCGCCAAAGCAGTGGTATCAAAATATTATTCTGTTAATCGGAAGTTTATATAAATAAAAGCTTTTCACCCGGGCCTTTTATATAAATGCAGCATCTTTATCTATGAGGAGGAAAATATCATGATATCTGACGATATCTTTGCTGAATTAGGAAAGAAAAGGAGTGATGAAAGGCAGTAATAAAAATGGAGGTATGCATAATTAGTAGGAGGTAAGTGATAGAGTGGATAAAAAGTTGAATAAAAATGTATATTCAACTATTGATTTGAGTGTGCGTCGCAACGCACAGATGGGTATAAAAATGAAAAATTATGATAACTTTTTTCTTCCTGTCGGTGATATGGAAGAAGCTAAAAAATATTATGGAGAATTATTAGGACTACAGATGAAATTTGACTTTACTGATAAGGGGATGATTGCATATAATGTTGGAAATGAGGAACCTGCAATTATTTTAAAGGATAAAAGCAAATTCGAGGATTTAAAGCCGACCATATGGTTTGAAGTATCCGATGTTATGAAGAAATATGAGGAAATGAAAGGAATGGGAATAGTTTTCTTATCAGAACCATTCAAGATAAAAACAGGATATGCCGTCGAATTTGAAGACCCGTTCGGAAACCGCTTGGGAATAACAGATTATTTAATCCCCGTTACAAGTGCCTAGGAGCTTACTTGATGAAATGAAAGCGTTACATGATTACCGGGATTAAATTATACATCCTTAGATCGATGGCGAAATGCTGTTGATTTAGGGGTGTTTTTTTATAAGATGCTATGAAACATTGGATAAGCTTGTTATAATATTAGTGGCATTGCTTTGGCTCTTATTGTTAAAGGAGAACATGGGATATGAAATACAATTATATTATAAATGTGAGAGATGATGATAAATTGCGTGCAAGCTTTAACGAGCTGACGCAGAAGGTATACGGGTTTGATTTCAAACAATGGTATGAAAGAGGTCAATGGGGAGATAAATATATACCTCATGTCTTGGAGGATAAAGGCAGAGTTATATCGAATGTGTCGGTTAATCTCATGTACTTCAATATGGGCGGGGAAATTAAAAAATATATTCAGCTTGGGACGGTTATGACCGACCCTGATTATCGCGGTCAGGGACTTAACAGATACATACTGGAAAAGATTTTGGAAAAGTATCGGGGAAAGGTTGATGGAATATATCTTTTTGGAAATGACAGCGTTCTGGAATATTATCCGAGGTTCGGATTCACCCCGATTAAAGAATATGAGTATAGCTGCAAATTGCATTGGGAAAGTGAAGCAATATCGGATATCGAAAGAAATGCATCCCGGATTGAGAAAACAGATTTGTCTGATAAAGGCACATGTGATAAATTGTATAACGCTATCATGGAATATAATTCTTCAGCAAGAGGAAATAATCCGAACGATGGTTTTAATATGTGCGACAACCTCGGATTATATCAGTTCTGGCTGGCGGAAGAATTTCGAGAGAATGTATACTATTTGCCGGATATAGGGGCATATATTATTGCCGATTTAAATGCGGATACGCTCAAAATATATCAGATTATTAGCAAAGACGTGATAGACATTAAAAAGCTTGCTGCTTCTTTCAGAAGAGTATCGGAGATAAAGCTTGGATTTACACCGGCCAGAAAAGAGGACTACGATATAGAGCAGCACATAGTAAAAGATTGCACTTTATTTATTCTGGGAGACAATCTGAAGAAGGTGGAACTGGAAAAAATGATGTTCCCGGAGATATCACATGCTTAATAAAATGGTGAAATATGTTTGCGATAGATTCACCGGACGAATATTAGATCGTATTAAGGAGCCCTATGAAAATAGAAACTCAAAGATTAATTGTCAGAAACTTTGAATTAAGAGATAAAGAGGACCTGTGCGAATACATGCTGCAGCGTGTTCGTGCTGAATTCGAAAGTTATCCCGATTTTACCGTCCAAAAAGCTGATCAGGAAATAGAATACCGCACTGGCAGTGATGAATTCTTTGCTATTGAATTAAAAGCCAGTCATAAGGTGATCGGTAACGTTTATTTAGGAAAAAGGGATTTCAATGCGAAGGAGCTCGGATATGTCCTTAACGAGAACTATCAAAACCAAGGATATGGAACGGAAGCTTGCACGGCGGCGATTAACTACACTTTTGCCCATGGTATTCATAGAATCTTTGCTGAATGCGCACCCGGGAATGTGCCATCATGGAAATTGATGGAGAAGTGCGGACTCAAGAAGGAAGCACATTTTATAAAAAATATTTCTTTTCATAATGATGAGCAGGGCAGGCCTATTTACTGGGATACCTATGTATATGCCATTTTAAATCAGGATGAAGGCCGACTTAAAAGATAAAAGTGTCATTATGTTTACTCACGGACTAACGGCAGACCACACTCCTTTTGATAAGCAAACAGAATATTTGCGGGATAAGCTGATCGTGATAACATGGGATATGCCGCTGTACGGCGAAGGAAGCCGGATATCCTTTGGTGATCATTCCGGGTGCCGGTCATAATTCCAACTTTGATGGATACAAATTCTTTAACCGGGAAGTAATAAAGTTCATGACTATATAAAGCATGCGTACCGATTCGGACTGCACATGCAAATTTTTCAATGGGTATTGATAACCCCTCTTTGTTGATAACGCAAAGAGGGGTTATTTAGTGTTTACGTCTTCTATTGCCTCGAATAAATCCCCAACAGGACAATCTAATATTTTGCTTAATTTGTCAAGATTATCAAACCTTATAGACGAAGTTTGGTTCGTAACCATGCGGTTAAAGTTTTGATAGCTTAAATCCATTTGTTTGTATAGCCAATACTTCGTATGCTCCTGCTCAGATAATATTTGCAATATGCGCAAGCGTACCATGTAAAACCTCCTTTTTTAGCCTTAATTATATCGAAAAACTCATGCTTGCATAAATGATGTATAGATTATATAATGTAAACATTAGATATTATACAAAATATAATTTATTTATAACCAAATAACCATAAGTTAATACAATACATTTATACAAAGGAGTAGTCGATATGACTGTACAAAAAGAAAATAAGAAACCCAAAAAACAGGCAGGAGAATTCCGGACACTTTTTGCAAAGATCCTCACTACCATCGGAGGTCCTGTAATACTTTCCTATTTAATTGTAGGAATCATTATTGTAGGTATTGTGGTCGCTTCCGTAACCCGTTTGAGTGAAAATGAACTGAGTGCCCAGTCGCTGGCGGCATCTAATGAAGTGGAGGGATATTTTGCAAGATATCAGGAAATTACGGAGCAGCTTTCCTTAAATACTCAGATGGAAATGTTGTTTACTGAAGTTACACCGGGTAAGAACATTGATCAGGCCGGCAATTTCAAAGCGGCATATGAAACTCTTATAAATATCGAAGAAGCGAATTCCGACAGCATACTGTCCGTTTGGATGGCAGATGTTGATTCCAGTCAGATTGCGCAGTCGGACGGTTCTGTTTTAAATACCGGATGGGATATTACGACACGATCCTGGTACATAGAACTTCTTGAAAAAAATAAAACCATTATGACCGAGCCCTATGAAGACAGTTTTACGAAAAAGCAGATCGTCAGCGTGGTTTCACCCGTATATAAATCGGGTACATCGGAAATTATAGGTGCGGCGGGATTGGACTTCGTCTTGGAAGGCCTGGCGGAGACTGTTGGAAGCTATACGTTGAGAAATACGGGATTTTACATTATGACAACCGGTACAGGACAGATTATTTACCATCCGGCGGCAGAATATGTTAATCTTAATGTTTCAGAAACGGATATGTCGGAAAATTTTAAAAATGCAATTCTATCAGGCTCAATGGGACGTATAAATTATACCTCTCACGGAATTGCTAACCATGGTTATCTGGAACCGATAGGAGATACGGGGTGGATAATGGCCACGGGACTTCCGAACACGGAGTTTAATCAGGAATACTTAGTGGTGGTGGGAACGCTGTTGGTTATATTCCTTTTGGCTATCCTTTGCATTTTCCTTATGATTTTGATGGTTTCGAAGTCGATAGTAAAGCCGATTAAGGAACTGACTGATACGGCGAATCTTATTGCAGAGGGAAATCTGGATATTGAAGCCAAGGTATCTACGAAAGACGAAGTGGGGCAGATGGGAGAGGCTATTAACCGTACAGTTGTACAGTTAAGGCGTTACATTGCATATATACAAGAGATTGCTTCTGTTTTGGGAACTATGGCGGCAGGAGACATGCGTATTCATTTGGAGCAGGATTATGTGGGAGAATTTGCTGCTATCAGAAAGGCATTTGAAGAAATATCGGCTTCCTTGAATCATACTCTGTCAACAATCCGCTTGTCTGTCACACAGGTAAGCAGCAGCTCGGAACAAGTTTCCGGCGGCGCACAGGCACTTGCTTCCGGCTCCACGGAACAGGCTGCTACGGTGGAGGAATTGAATGCATCTTCTACTGAAATCGCAAGGCAGGCGGAGGAGAATCTGAATCTGGTCAAAACAACTACCGAACAGTTGAAGAATACCGCGAATCGTTTGAATGTTGGCAACCAGCGTATGGTGCAGCTAACTGCAGCTATGGTGGACATCGAATCCTCTGCCAATCAGATCGCGGATATTACCAAAGTTATTGATGGAATAGCTTCCCAGACAAACCTACTGTCTTTGAATGCAGCTATTGAAGCAGCCAGAGCCGGTGAAGCGGGAAAAGGGTTTGCTGTTGTGGCGGATGAAGTGCGTGATTTGGCTCAAAAATCTGCAGAGGCGGCCAAGCAGACAGTACAGCTTCTCCAGAATTCTTTGAAAGATGTGGAAACAGGTACAAAAATAGCGGAAGAAACGGCGCGGTTCTTACAGGAAGTTGAAGTGGATACTTTGAAAGTGGTAGAAGGTATTTCCAGAATTGAAGAGGTATCTGCCGACCAGACGATTTCAATCGATCAGATAAGAGAGGGGCTCAATCAAGTATCGGCAGTTATACAGAATAATGCGGCAACCGCGGAAGAGAACTCGGCAACAAGCGAGGAAATGGCTTCGCAGGCAGCTCTTCTGAATGAGGAGGTCGGTAAGTTTAAACTGCAATAATATTACCATCGTTCAGGGCGTGTAAGACCTTGTCAAACGATGGTATGTATACTTTATTAAGAAATAATGGTAAAATATTCGTGATATCAATTGCCGCTATTAAGCCCTAGGCTGAATAGTAGCAAATATCTTGTATCAGGCACATTGCTTGCAAGGAATGCCTGAACGAAGGAAAAAGGAAGGAATTTGATACCTTATGAAATTTTACTGTTATGGGGCTGAAGGACTGCCCGTCGTTATGCTCATTCACGGAGGCGGTAATTCAAAGTGGATGTTTGAACGGGCTGCCAGGCTGATGAAAGATAAATATCGGATAATCGTTCCTGAACTGGACGGACATGGAGAAGAGCATGCCATTATGTATATGTCGACAAGAGAGGAAGCAGAGAAGATCATCCGGTATATCGATGAGAATCTGGGCGGCCGGCTATTTTGCATTGCGGGGGCTTCTTTGGGAAGTCAGATAGCGATGGAGATTCTGGGCAAAAGGCCCCGGATAGCTGAGCGGGCATTTTTAGAGAGCGGGATCTGCCGCCCTAAGAAGGCCCTGGCAAGGCTGATGTCACGGAGGATGATTGACGCCATGGAGAAAATGTATCAATGGAAATGGCTTGTGAGACTTCAATGCAAATACAGCGGATGGCCTATGGAGATAGCCGATAAGATTACCGAAGATGTGAAAGCCGTAAGTGCGGACAGCAACTATAACTTGTACCGGACGTATTTTAGCTACGAGCTGCCGGGAGGCCTTCGCCAGACAACGGCAAAGGTCCTTGTCATATGCGGCAGCAAAGAAAGCAGAGCGATGAAAGCAGAAATCCGGTACGCTGCGTCTCAAATACCCGGAAGTCAAACGGATGTGTTTGAAGGCTGCGGCCATTGTGGCTGCAGCCTTGGCAATCCGAGGGCGTATGCAGATAAGCTGCAAGGTTTTATGGAAAGTTAATCGAAGCAGGTCCCCCATTTCCCGAGATTCTTCCCGTCCCATGAAAAATAAGTGGAGCAGGTAGTACTGATAGGTGCGATCTTTTGGATCCGCTCCTCCACGCTCATGCTCGCATCACTTAGAAATTCTTCGGCGAGAACATTCCTAATTTTACATAGCATCACTGAACCATCGTCCATTTGCATGGTGTTGACGACTTCCAATTCAAAGACTACAGGGCTGCATGATAAGACAGGAACATTCAGGGCCTGTCCTTTTTCTGTCTCCAGCGTATGAGCCGCTTTCTCCACACGGTATCCGTCGGTCGATCCCAAAAAGTCCGCAAGAGGCAGCATTTCCTCTGTCACTAGATTCGCAGAAAATACTTTTGTTGCATTGATCCTATCTTTCGTAAGTTTCTCCCCACCAATACATGCCATTACACCTAATTCTTTGTCCCAGTAGTAGCTGAACCAGCAAAAGAGCCCGAAATTCGGCGTACCATCCTCCTTATATGTACCATATAGAAACAACGTTTGCGGGCAGAAATCGTTAGATATGGGCATTGATATTTTACTCATTTAATTTACCTCCTTCAAATTCTTCAAGATTCTTGTTAGTTGTTTTTCGAGTTGAATGATTTCTTGTTCGGTAAAGCCTTTATAATAAATTTCATTCATCCGCCTGGAAACCTGCTCGTACTTTTCTTGTAATCCTCGTGCTTTTTCTGTTAAAACAATCAAATTCTTCCGACGATCCGCTTCGTCCGGAACGCGCATGATCAAGTCCGCTTCAGCCATCCGGTCCAGCATGCTGGTTAAGGTGGTATTTGCCAGGCCCACCTGAGTCGCTAATTCTGCGATGGATATGCGGTCCGTCTGCCAAAGAACATATAATATTTTTCCTTGTGCGCCGTTGAATTCATCAATATTTTCTTCGGATAATATTTTTTCGAAGATTCGCCCTCCAATCTGTTTTATTTGTGTAATTAAAAATCCTCCTTGTGTGTCCATAGAAATCCTCCCATATAGGAATATATTATATAGTTATAGAAGTGTCAACTTTTTTTATAAATATATAAATTGAATTAAAAAATATTGACAAAAACAATATAATGGGATAGCATAAAATCATTATTAAAAAAAAGAGAGGTATGTTCATGTTACGTGAGTCGGTATTGGAGAACACAACTAACTAAATAGTTGAAAAGGAAAGACGTTAGCGATTACGCTATGGGTCTGTCCTTTTATCGGCGAATGAAGCCGGTGTATCTGCTTTACTGAATGCTTAACCCTTGCGTGGCAAGAGTTCATACACTTCAAATAGACGTTTGTATTATTTAGACTCTTTGGAAGGCATAACGGTATCGTTGTGCTTTTTTGTTGTCATTTACACATATTTTTACGGAGTTTATTTATTATGGGCTGTTTTATTTATGAGCGCTGAAAAGGCATGTCTTAAAGACGGATACTTCAGCGCTCATTTTGTTATCTTATAGGATTAGGGTGAAAAGGTCCTTTATAAATACATTCTGGTCAATATGACCAAAACCAAAAGAACGACTGCGCCTATGTAAATATTTAGAAGTTCTTTCTCTGGATATTTGAGCCATAACAGAAAACAAAACTGTTTGAGCGCAGCGAGTTTTTTGTTTTCTGGTATGTTTGGCGCGAATAGACTGAGAATTAGAACTTCTTATATATTGGAATTCGGAGCAGGAGTCTTTTTGTTTTGAGCATATTGACTTGAGACGTTTGCAAAAGGACCTTTTGACACCCTAATCCTTATAGGAAAGTACGTCCTATAAGATAAAGGCACTTCGTGCAGTATGCGCAGCTGCGCGCGCGGGACAGAAGCTGTACAGCCAATGTATTCGGCGGGGAATATGTTCAAAATACACTTTTGTCCAAATAAGGGAACCCGATGCGGCCGGTGCCTTCAGAAAAGAAAAACGAAGGAAGGATAAGATTGAAAGGAGAAAGGTTATAAAAATGTTGAATACAGAAAAAATATTGGAATTTAATACAGTAAAAGAAAAGCTAATGGAACTGGCATACACGGATAAAGCGAAGGAAGAAATAGAAGTTCTGAAGCCATACATGTCGGAAAGCGAGCTGAGAGCGAGAATGCGGGAGACAACTGAGGCGAGGCTGCTTTTGGAAAAAGCGGGGAATCCACCATTAACATCTTTAAGGGGTATCGGCGAGTTGATACAGATTGCGGAAAAAGGCGGCTGTCTGACGGAAGAACAATTAGAAAAAGTAGGTATTTCACTGACTGGTGTTAAGCGCCTGAAAGATTACTTAAACCGCTGTAAGCAGTACGATTTGAGCATTCCCTATTATGAGGAAAATCTGGATTCACTGGAAGGAATCAGAGAAGAAATACAAAAAAACATCCGTGACGGAAAAGTAGATGATTATGCCTCGAAGCTGCTGGGAGACCTAAGAAGAGATATAAGTCTGACCGAAAGCAAAATGCGCGATAAAGCGGATAACGTAATGCGCACAAATAAGGAATACATGTCGGACAGTTTCAGTACCATACGAAACGGGCATATCTGTATTCCTGTAAAAAAGGAATATAAGCTGAAAATAGCGGGAGCGGTCATAGATAAATCTGCCACCGGAAATACCATATTTATAGAACCGGCTGCGGTGGGACGGTATTATGAAGAGCTTCAGGGAATGGAAATAGATGAAGAGAACGAAGTGAGAAGAATCCTATATTCCCTGACGGCAATGCTTGCGGGTGTGGCAGAAATTATGGAACGGAATAATAAGACGATAGAAAAATTGGACTTCATGTTTGCGAAAGGAAAGCTCAGTCTTGAGTATAAAGGAGTACAGCCTGTTATTAATACCGAAAGAAGAATCCGTCTGGTAAAAGGAAGGCATCCGCTGATGGATCCGGATATCAATGTCCCGTTGGAGTTTGAGATTGGAAACGGTACAAACGGTATTGTGATCACCGGACCGAATACGGGAGGAAAAACAGTAGCGATCAAGACGGTAGCATTAAATTGTATGATGGCCCAGTGTGGACTTCATGTAACCTGTAAAGAAGCAGATATCTGTATGAATGACGCATATTTGTGTGACATCGGGGACGGTCAGAATATTTCAGAGAATCTTTCCACCTTTTCGGCGCATATTACCAATGTTCTGGATATATTGAACAGAGCGGACAAGGAGAGCCTTGTAATTATGGACGAACTGGGTTCCGGCACCGATCCTGCGGAGGGTATGGGAATCGCCGTTGCTGTTTTGGAGGAGCTGAAGAAAAGCGGTGCCCTTTATCTTGTCACAACGCATTATCCCGAAATAAAAAAATATGCGGATAAAGCGGAGGGAGTGGTAAATGCCAGAATGACTTTTGATAAAGAAAGCTTGAAGCCTTTGTACCGGATGGTAATCGGAGAAGCCGGAGAAAGTTGTGCATTCTATATTGCCGGTAAACTGGGCATGCCGGCTTCCATGCTGCAAAGAGCGGTAAAGGAGGCCTATGGAGATAACCCGCCGGAAGAGCTGAATATTCCGGCCGGAGAAGAGAGGGTGGAGAAAGCGGCCGGAGCGCATATACGTAAAAAGAAGGATCCGGCGAACCGTCAGACGAAAGCTATGCAGTTTCGGCTGGGAGACAGTGTCATGGTTTATCCTGAGAAAAAAATTGGAATCGTCTGTCAGACGGCTGATGAAAAGGGAGTGCTGCGCGTACAGCTGCAGGATAAGAAAATTTATATCAACCATAAGCGGATCAAGCTGCATGTGGCGGCGACGGAACTGTATCCGGAGGATTATGACTTTTCCATTATTTTCGATTCGGTGGAAAATCGCAAATTGCGACATCAAATGGACCGGAAGCATGTGGAGGACAGAAGTCTGTCGATAGAAGAGTGAATGCATTTTTGATAGTATATATTGCAAAAGTTTTATGCTATAATTGAAAAATCAACTCGTGGAAAAGGGAGATAATCTATGATACATGAAATCGTATCTTCATGCGTATGCGTCATCATCCCGAATCTCACCCGCGATCAACGGCCTTATGCGTTCATTGAGAACGTCATTACCGACGGAGAGCATAGAAAAAAGGGGCTGGCGACGGCCTGCCTGAATTATGCGAGAGACTTGGCCGTAAAGGAAAACTGTTATAAACTGATGCTTCTTACCGGAGCGAAGGAAGAAAGCACTCTGAGGTTCTACGAGCAGGCAGGATATAATAGAAAGGATAAGACTGCATTTATTCAATGGCTATAGATTTTAGAATATTTGATTGGAGATAATTCAGCATATTATGAATTTTTATTTTGCCCCTATGGAGGGAATTACCGGATATATATTTAGAAATGCCTACAACACCTTTTTTCCTTGTATAGATAAATATTTTACTCCCTTCTTATCGCCGAACCAGAATCGTGGGTTGGGCTCGAAGGAAATGAAGGATATTCTGCCAAAGAACAACGAAGGAATGTATGTGGTTCCTCAGATTCTTACAAACAATGCGGAGCATTTTATCCGGGCAGCGAGGGAACTTAAGGAAGAATACGGCTATCATGAAGTGAATTTGAATCTCGGCTGTCCATCAGGAACTGTGGTGGCTAAGGGAAAGGGTGCAGGATTTCTTGCAAAACGCAAGGAACTGGATATCTTTATGGAACAGGTATTCGCAGCCGCCGATATAAAAATTTCTGTAAAGACGAGAATCGGAAAGGAGTCGGCAGAGGAATTTTATGAGCTGATGCATATATTTAATAAATATCCGCTCCATGAGCTGATCGTTCATCCGAGGGTACAGACGGACTATTATAACAACACACCGAATAAAGAGATGTTCGGTTATGCGGTTTCGGCTGGCAAAAACCCGTTATGCTATAATGGAGATATCGTTACAAAGCAGGATTACCAGCAGATTTGCGGGGAATTCCCCCAGATAAACAGTGTGATGATCGGCAGAGGCGTGCTGAGAGATCCTTCGCTCATCGATAGAATAAAGGGTGAGCCGGGGGCGGATAAGAGACGGATTAAGGAGTTTCACGACAAGCTGTATTCGGACTATAAGGAGTCATTTTCCGGTGACGTCAATCTTCTGTTCAAGATGAAGGAATTGTGGTTTTACATGATTCGCATGTTCCCGGAAGGTGAAAAATATCTAAAAAAGATAAAGAAAACGTCGAGGCTGTGCGATTATGAGGAAATAACGGACAGACTATTTCAGGAACAGCAAATAAAATAGGGCAATGCTTTTCGGTAAAAGGAGGAAAAAGAGATGCTTGCGGAGAAATTGAAGCCGGGAGATACTATCGGTATTATATCGCCCAGCCATGTGGCTACGATGGAGGGTTATGCGGAAATTATTTCCGGGATAGAGGCAAAGGGGTTTAAGGTAAAGGCCGGGAGGAATCTATATAAGGATACTTATGGATATTTAGCCAGTGAGGCTGAACGCGCCGGGGACTTGAATGAAATGGCGGCAGATGCGGAGGTCAAGCTGATCTTTTTCGGCGGCGGCTACGGAAGTATTGAAGTGCTTCCCTATATAGATTATGAGATTATAAAGAGGAATCCCAAGCTGTTTTTGAGCTATAGTGACGGTACCTCCATTTTGAACGCGATTCACACCAAAACGGGTCTGATTACATATTATGGGCAATCGCCGGGACATTTCCGGGATCTGAAGGAATATACCTTCGAACAGTTTTCCTCACATTTGGTGAGAAGGGATGCTTTCTGCTTTGTGAGCAACAGTAAATGGTATTCTCTGAAGGAGGGAATTGGAGAAGGAACATTGATAGGCGGTTATACATGGAACTTCGCCCTTTCCATAAATACCCCGTATTTACAGTTAGACCGGAGCAAAAAGTATATTTTGTTTATGGAGGACTTTGAAGCTTTCAGCAGCGTTGCTGCGGTGAGCTCGTATCTGGCCTGCATTGAGCAAAGCGGTTTTATGGAGTATGTTTCCGGCGTGCTTTTCGGCAATTATTCGGATACGCTTTCCGAACAGCTTTTGAACCGCCTTAGAAGACTTGGCGAAAAATATGATATTCCGGTAGCCTATTGCGATGATTTCGGACATGGGGAGAACCATGCAATACTTCCGGTTGGAGGTCGTGCAGTTCTGAATACGGAGAAGAATTCCATGAGGTTTTTGGACTGAAATTTAGGTGCGTTGCTCGCTATTTTACTTAACATGGGGGAGGAATCAGGATTATGAACAATCAGCTTACATTGAACGATATTAAAAGGATGGAAGAAGAAATTGAACACCGGAAATTGATAATCCGCAAGGAAGCGCTGGAGGCGGTAAAGGAAGCCAGGGCTCACGGAGACCTTAGCGAAAACTTCGAATATTATGCGGCGAAGCGGGAGAAGAATAAAAACGAGAGCCGGATTCGTTTTCTTGAGAGGATGATAAAGACTGCGGAGATTATTTCTGATGAATCGAAGGAGGATGAGATTGGCGTTAATAATACGGTAGAGGTGATGTTTGAAGAGGATGGAGCCTTGGAAGTTTATAAAATAGTGACGACTATGAGGGGGAATTCGCTGGAAGGACTTATCAGTACGGAATCGCCGATAGGGAAGGCACTTATAGGGCACAAGGTAGGAGATAGAGTGTGCGTACAGGTGAATGACAGTTTTAGTTATTATATCGTTGTGAAGAAAATAGAAAAAACGGTAGATGATGGGACGGATAAGATAAGGAGTTTTTAAGCAGGCTGCTTCATGGCCGTGGAATTGCACATAAAACTGGCGAAGTCTTCAATAATATTTTAAGATGTATTGACAATCTCGGGAAAAGTTGTAATATGAAAATATAGAGAAAATATTTTAGGAAAAATATTTCTCAAGGTGATTTACAGCAATTCAATAGCCCCTCTCTTAGAGGAAGGAGACTTTTAAGATGAAAAAGAAAATACTGATAATCGGAAGCTTGAATGTAGATATGGTGATCGAGATGAAGCGTATGCCTCTTGTAGGGGAAACGGTTCTTGGAACTCAGCTTAATTATATTCCCGGCGGAAAGGGTGCCAATCAGGCGTGTGCGGCCGGGCGGCTGGCCGGAGATGTGATGATGCTGGGCTGCGTGGGAGAAGACGAATTCGGAGATATACAAAACAATAGTCTTTCGGAAAATGGAGTGGATACCGGCTGTTTTAAGAGAAGCAAGACGCAGAAGACAGGAACGGCCAGCATATATGTAGACGAGAATGGGAGCAACAGCATTGTGGTAGTTGCAGGAGCTAATCAGGAATGTGACGTCTCTTATCTGCAGGAGCATGACGATGCGATAAAGGCTTGCGATTATGTCATTTTGCAGATGGAGATACCTTATGAGGCGATTTTCTATGCGGTAAAACGAGCGAAGGAGCTGGGAAAGACGGTTATATTGAACCCCGCACCGGCGCCGGACTCTCTTCCTGACGAAATTCTGGCGAGGCTTGACTATATTACGCCTAATGAGACGGAGCTTATGAAACTATGCGGACGGAGCGGAGAGACGTTGGAAGATTTTATTGAAGGTGCAGGCGCACTCCTGCAAAAGGGGGTAAAGAACGTGCTGGTTACCTTGGGTGAGAGAGGAGCGCTTCTTGTGAATGAGAGTATGACGGAGATATTTCCTACAAGGAAGGTGGTTTCCGTGGATACGACAGCAGCAGGCGATTGCTTCAACGGAGCTTTTGTGGTAGCGCTTGCGGAAGGGAAGGGGCAGAAGGAGGCGGTGACCTTTGCCAACGCGGCATCCTCCATCGCGGTAACGAGAAACGGAGCGCAGACCTCGATTCCCAGCAGAGAGGAAACGGATGAAGTGCTCAAAAGCATGAGCATATAAAATAGACGAAGGAAGGCATGAGGAGAACCTCGTGCCTTTTTATGCTTAATATCGGGATAATCGGGGAAACGTACAGCTCGTTGTTAGTAACAGGAAAAATGTGGTATAATATTTAAAAATTTTGCTCACGAAAGGGGAACCTCGTATGAATATAAAAGACATTGCCAATTTATGCGGTGTGTCACCATCTACCGTATCCAAGATTCTACACAATAAGGATGCGGATATCAGCGTGGAAACGAGAAAAAAGGTTTTGGAAATCATTAAGGAATACCAGTATGTTCCTTACTCCAAGGTAATAAACAGTGCGGCTCCCAAGACGAATATGATAGGTGTGCTTCTGGCCGAGAATACATACGGCGTACAAGACATGCTTTACAGCATCGAAAAAGCGGCTTCCAAAAACGGATATGGCATCATGCTGTGCAATACGGCACAGGATGAGAAAAAGGCGGAAAAGTATTATCAAATATTTAACAATAAAGGCGTGGACGGCATTATCTCCATTTGTCAGGACACAGAGCCACCGGAGGAAATGAAGATACCCATCGTGCGCATCCAAAATAGAGAGCGCGAAATAAAAAACGCTGCTGCGGATCTTTATTTCGATATGAAAGAGTCCGGATACCTTGCGGTCAGTTACCTTCTTGAAATGGGGCATGAGAGAATTGCATGCCTTTTGGAAAAGGATGAGGAGGACATAAGGGAGGGATACCGGGGAGCATATAAGGAAAGGTTTGTTTCTCCGGATGAGGAATGGATTTTCATGGGTACCGAGGAAGAAATCGAAAGAGAGGGAATTGCTAGGTGCCTGAAGGCGGATGTGACGGCCATCGTATGCTCCAGTGCAGAGATGGGAAATGCCGTTTATGAGAAAGTCAGGGAGCGGGGAGATGGAATTCCGAATAAAATGTCTGTTATCAGTACAAGGGACAGTGCTCTTGCGGAAAAGATTTATCCGAAGCTGACGGCCGTACATGTGCCTATGGATGAAATCGGTGCGCGGGGAGTGAATGTCCTGATTCAAATGATGGAGGACAGAAAGTCCGCTCATGAGTTTAAGGAGAAGATTTCCCAGCATATATGCGAAAGAAGCAGTGTTTCAGCGCCGTCAGGACATGAACGGGGCGGGAAAATCGTGGTGGTGGGCAGTATGAACATGGACTGTATGATCGGCGTAAGCCGTATTCCGACGGTGGGAGAGACGGTAAAGGCGGGAAACATCATATCCCTGCCCGGAGGAAAGGGAGCGAATCAAGCGGTAGGAGCCGGTAAGCTGGAGGGTCTTGTCTATATGATAGGAAGACTTGGAAACGACAGCGACGGAAAAACGATATATAACAGCCTGGTAAACAGCGGAGTAAAAACAGAGGGGGTCGTCTTCGATGATTCGGTCTCTACGGGAAGGGCCTATGTTAATGTCGCATCGGGAGGAGACAGCACCATCGTCATCTATCCCGGAGCCAATGCGAAGCTGGATTGCAGTCAGATAAACCAATACGAGAGACTGCTGGAGGGTGCTGCTTACTGCCTTTTGACCTCGGAGATTCCGGAAGAAACAGTAGAATACACGATTGAAAAATGCAGGGAGATGAAGGTCCCGGTCATACTGAAGCTTTCGGCTGTGGAAAGAATGAGGGAAAGTTTGTTTCAGGATGTCGATTATTTCATACCTAACGAAAAAGAGGCTGAACTTCTGGTTCCCCAGGCATCATCGGTGGAGGAGAGGGCTGATATATTCATAAAAAAGGGTGTTAAAAATGTAATTATAACTTTAGGGCAAAAAGGCTGCTACTTAAAAAATGCGAAATATCAGGGATTTGTGCCTACAGCAGGCTTTCATCCGGTGGACAGTACCGGAGCAGCGGATGCCTTCATCAGTGCGTTGGCTGTTTCTTTAAGCGAAGGCAATGAAATAAGGCAGGCAATCAGCTTCGCCTCCTATGCGGCGGGCATCAGCTCCACAAGGCAAGGGGTACAGCCGGCCATGGTGGATAGAAGAGAGCTTTCGCTGTATCAGGAAGAGATAGAAAAACTCTGTGCGGGGGCGCTTTCCGATTAGGAAAAGAGGTTACTGTGAACGCAGTGAACAGTAACAAAAGAGGAGCCGGGAAAGGATAAATCGAATTAAGAAGTAGAAAAATATATGGATATAAAGTATAATGAATAGATAACGAAACGGACTAAATGTCTGTTTATAGTTTACACCCCTTGGGGTGGCGGGTACGAAAGGCTGAAGACATGATTATAGAAAACCTATTTAAAGAAAAAAGACCCGTGCTGTCTTTTGAAATATTTCCTCCGAAGAAAGAAGCGGCGCTTCTAAGTATCGATGAGACGCTTTCTACATTGGCGAAGCTGAATCCTGATTTTATCAGTGTGACTTTCGGAGCGGGAGGGAGCGGCGGCAAAAATAAAACCGTAGAGCTTGCGAAAAAAATAAAAGAAGAATACAAAATAGAGCCGCTCGTACACTTAACGTGCATAAATCACAGCGAAGAAGAAATACGTGTTCTTCTTAAGCAGCTTGAGGCAGCACAGCTTAAGAATATACTGGCGCTTAGAGGCGACATTAATCCCGAGGTTTTCCCCAGGCATGATTTCAGATATGCAGGAGAACTGGTGGAGTTCATTAAGAAAAACGGAGATTTTCATGTGAGCGGAGCCTGCTATCCCGAGACCCATCTGGAGGCGGCAGATCCCATAAGCGATATACGCAATCTTAAGAAAAAGGTGGATGCGGGAGCCGGGCATTATGCCAGTCACGAACAAAGCGCAGATAGAGAAGATGGTGACCATGTGCGGAGCTTCTCTGCCTCCTAAGCTGGCAAAAATTCTGAATAAATACGGCGGTAATAAAGAGGCTCTTTTCGATGCGGGAATGGCATATGCCATCGACCAGATCGTGGATCTGCTTTCGAACGAAGTGGAAGGCATACATATTTTTACGATGAATAATCCGGTAGTGGCTCGTAGAATATGTGACGGAATTAAGAATCTGATTTAATGGAGAGGTGTATAATAATATATGGGCAAAGCAGCGCTTGTTAGCGGAGCGTCCCGCGGTATCGGCCGTGCCGTAGCAAAGAGTCTGGCAGAAGCAGGATATGATTTGTACTTGACATGCAGGCAGTCGGAAGAGAAATTATTAGAACTGAAAGATGAGTTGGAAGAAAATTACAATATTCATTGTGCAGCATATATATGTAATATGGGGAGCTATGAAGAAGTAAGCGGTCTTTTCGGTCATATTCCCGATTTGGATGTACTGGTGAACAATGCGGGCATTTCTTATATCGGTCTTTTGTCTGAAATGGAAGTTTCCAGGTGGCAGGAAATAATAGATACCAATTTGAGCTCCGTATTTTATACCTGCAAGCTTGCGATCCCGCTTATGCTTAAAAAGAAATCAGGAAGGATTATCAATATATCTTCGGTATGGGGAAGCGCGGGTGCTTCTATGGAGGTGGCTTATTCTGCCTCCAAGGGCGGAGTGAACAGCTTTACCAAGGCGTTGGCAAAGGAACTGGCCCCCAGTCACATTTGTGTGAATGCGTTGGCCTGCGGCGTAATTGATACGGATATGAACCAGTGCTTTGACGAAGCGGAACGCAGGGCACTTACAGAAGAAATACCGGCAGATCGTTTCGGACGGCCGGAGGAAGCGGCGAAACTCATCCTGCAGATCATCGATGCACCCGAATATATGACGGGACAGATTATAACGATGGACGGCGGATGGTGTTGAAATAAGAAAGAATAGAGGGATGACTATGTACGATTTAGTGATTATCGGATCAGGACCGGCAGGGTTGTCGGCGGCAATATATGCGAAAAGAGCAGGTCTCAAAACCTTGGTTTTGGAAAAGAGTACAATGAGCGGAGGTCAGGTGCTTACCACTTATGAGGTGGATAATTATCTGGGACTACCGGGAATTAACGGCTTCGATTTGGGCATGAAGTTCAGAGAACATGCGGATAATATGGAGATTGAATTCGTGGAAGCAGAGGTGACGGGCATTAAAAGTATTGACGCGCCGGGCTGTAATGAACATCCCATGCAGGATATGAAAGCGGCGAATATCGATTTAGACGCCTGCAGGAGGAAGCGCATACATCGCATTAGCACCAGCCAGGGAGATTATGAAACGAGAACGATTTTAATCGCTACCGGCGCCTCTTATGCCAAGCTGGGTGTGCCGGGAGAAGAAGAGTTCGCCGGTATGGGTGTCTCCTACTGTGCTACTTGCGACGGTGCCTTTTTCAGGAACCGCACTGTGGCGGTAGTAGGCGGCGGCGACGTAGCGGTGGAAGATGCGATTTTCTTGGCGAGAACCAGCAAGAAGGTATATTTGATTCATAGAAGAAACGAACTTCGGGCGGCTAATATCCTTCAGGAAAGTTTAAGCCGTCTTGATAATGTGGAAGTGATATGGGATACGGTAGTGGAGGAAATCAAAGGAGAGGATCAGGTTCAGGGCCTTCTTCTGCGAGATCTGAAGACTGAGGAAAAAAAGGAACTTGTGGTGGACGGTGTATTCATCGCCGTAGGAATCCATCCCAATACGGAAAGCTTCGGGAATGCCGTGAAATGTGATGATAGAGGATATATCGTCGCGGATGAGGACTGCGTTACGCACACGGCCGGAATCTTTGCAGCGGGAGATGTAAGAACTAAGAAGCTCAGACAGATTATCACGGCTGTAGCCGACGGCGCCAACGCGGTGACTAGCATTCAGAATTATTTTCTGTAGAAAATGGAGTGAATCGATGCACAAGATCAGCATTATTGTTCCGGTCTATAATGTGGAAAAGTATCTGGAACGATGCGTAAACAGCATATTGAGCCAGACCTATGAAAATATAGAAATTGTGCTTGTGAATGACGGATCTCCCGACAATTCTCCGACTATGTGTGATCAATATGCCAAGGTGGATGAACGGGTGAAAGTGATTCATAAGGAAAACGGCGGATTAGTTTCCGCTTGGCAGGCAGGAGTCAGGGCGAGTGACGGCAAATATCTTTGCTTTGTGGATAGCGATGATTGGGTAGAACCGGATATGATTTCAGAAATGTATGCCTTTCTTTCCGCTGGCAATGCCGATTCCATGGAAATACCTTCTGATAAAAAAGAAATTATCTGCTGTAATTTTGTGATAGACCGCTTTACGGGCGATGATATGAGTTCCGGGCAATACAAGGTAACAAAGCATTATCACGAACTTAAGCCGGGAATATACGAAGGAAAGCAATTAGAAACAGACGTAAAAGATCAGTTGCTGGGACATGAAAATCGTTTGGTCTCCATGTCAAGGTGCATGAAGCTTTTTTCCAGAAGATTGATAGAAGACAATATGAAATATTGTAATCCCGATATTACGTTTGGAGAAGACGTTAACATCGTGCTGCCGGCTCTGTTAGACTGTGAGCGTCTGGTTATTATGGAAGAAGCACTGTTTTATCATTATTTTTACAATTATGATTCTATGGTCCATAAATATGATAAGAAGCTATACCAAGGAATATGCACTCTTCGTTCTGTAATAAAAGAAATTTTTGAGGATAAAAAGAGACAGAATGGCGAAATGCAAGGGGACAAGGAATATATTTACCTGTTGATGTTCGCTTTAAAAAATGAAATAAGAGGCGGACGGAAAAACTATTCTGTTAAAGTACGCGAAATTTGTAATGGGAATCAGGACATCGTAATGACTTATCCTGTAATTGTTGGAAACAAGATAAACAGGATTTTATATTTTTTATTGAAAAATCCTAAGCTTATTTATATAAATGTTGTCCGGTTCTTATTCAGGTTAGGAGACGGATTGCACAAATAACTTTAGGAATGTGACGAACTGAAAAGATGAGGAATGATAAAGGGATAAATTGATGTCAGTAAAAAGGATGGAAGAAGATAGAATTTTATTATACATGCACGCAGGAAGCGGAAATCATGGCTGTGAAGCGATTGTCAACAGCGTTTGTCATATGCTGAAGAAAGATGTTTTAGTGCTGACTAACAGCAAGGCTGAAGACCGGAAATATTCTCTTGCGGCATCAAAAGATACCGCTCTTTGCTATTTGGAGGAAGAGCGGCAATTTTCGAGGCATAAGTTTGCTCATGTGATGTATTATATCTGGAGAAAAGTGATGAAAGATCCAGAATCCTTTATCCGTTATCGCTATCGTACTGTATTCGGTAAAAAGTTTTATCCGCTGGCGATTTCTATCGGCGGTGATAATTACTGCTATGACATGATGCTTAAGGACTTGCTTTTAGCCAATAAAGCGTTTGGGGAGAGGGGAGTCAAAACAGTGCTTTTAGGCTGCTCTATTGATCCGGAGCTTTTTTTAAGAGAAGGTTTAAATGACGCTTTAAAGGAAGATTTGAACAGGTATCTAACGATTATAGCAAGAGAATCGATTACTTATGAAGCATTAAAGTTGATAGTGCCGGAAGAAAAGCTGTTCTTAATTCCTGATCCGGCATTTACTTTAAGGAAAAAGGAACTTCCGTTGCCGGATGGATTTATTCAGGGCAATACGATTGGAATTAATGTCAGCCCTATGATTCAGGATAACGAGAGCAAAAAGGGAATTACCATGTTAAGTTATAAAGCACTGCTCCATCATATCATAGCGGCGACGGATATGCAGATTGCGTTAATTCCTCATGTGGTATGGGAAAGAAACGATGATAGAGTGCCGATAAAGGAGCTGTTTGAAGAATTTAAGAATACCGGAAGGGTGGTTATGATAGAGGACGGGACTTGCGAGGAGCTGAAAGGGTACATTGCCCGCTGTTGCATGTTTATTGGTGCCAGGACTCACGCTACGATTGCGGCATATTCCGCGTGTGTTCCCACTTTGGTGGTGGGATATTCTGTGAAAGCAAAGGGAATTGCAAAGGATTTATTCGGAACCTACGATAATTACGTACTTCAGGTACAGCAGCTGCAAAACGAGGAAGCGCTTATCGATGCTTTCCAATGGTTGTCGGACTACAAAGAGGATATAAGGAAGCACTTGGAAGAAGTCATCCCCGGTTATGTAAAAGAGGCATATAAAACAGGGGAGGAAATTGAAAAGATATGGAATAGCATAAGGGTACAAAGATGAGAATTAAAAACACACTGGTCAATTTAGTTTATATATGGGGCTCCGCTCTTTTACTGCTGGGACTCAATCTGCTGACACGACGTATTTTCCTCGATGTTCTCGTGGTAGATTATTTAGGATATGATGGACTGTTTTCTTCCATTTTTTCTTTCCTTACGTTATCAGAGATGGGTATTGCCGGAATTATCACCTATCATATGTATAGTGAGATTGCTACCAATAACACCCAGCAGATTCGGAAGCTTTTATATATTTATAAAATGGTATATAAGATCGTAGGAGGATTTGTGCTTGTTGCAGGTATTGTTGCTTGCTTCTTTCTGCCCTACATTTTAAAAGAACAAATGGCGGGAGAGGACCGGTTATTTATCTATACCATTTATTTCCTGCAATTATTTGCCACCATATGTACTTACTTTTTAGCGTACAGACGGATTCTTTTCGTTACGCATCAGAAAATTTACTTCTGCACTATGGTAGATACAGTCATGAGCATCGCAGCTACCTTGCTCAAAATTTTTGTCTTGCTTAAATTCCAAAGTTACATTGGATATTTGCTCGTTTCCATTGCTAATAATGTTATATCTAATCTGATTATCGCATGGTGGTCGAGGAAGAAATACCCGGAGATCGCAAGGGTGAAAATCACTAAAGCGGATATAAAAGAGCTTGATTTATGGCATGATGTGAAAAATATGATGGCTACCAAGGTTGCAATTACGATTTATGGTAGTTCTAGTGATATCATCATTACGGCAATGTTGGGAGTAAGAATGGATGGGCTGGTCAGTAATTATGGACTGATCTCCGCTAAAATTCAGGAATTTATTCTTTCTATATTTAAAGCGTTGCAAGCGAGCATTGGTAACCTTGTGTATGATGATGAAGAAAAAAAGGGAATAAAGTTTTTCAAAGCATTGGATCTTGTTGGATTTTACATGGGTTTAACGGCAGCGACAGGAATAGTCATCGTTGGTCAGGATTTTATTCTCTGGTGGCTGAAAAAGACAGAATTCCAACTCCCCGTATCCTTTTTAATAGTACTTTCCGTTAATATTTTTATTGCAATCTGCAATAATCCGATGAATTATTTTCGTAATACGTTCGGACATTTTGGCGGGGATAGAAATTATATGATAGCCGCTGCAATTGTTAACATAATAATCTCTCTTATGCTGACACCCCTTGTGGGCGTTACAGGAGTTATGATAGGAACAGTGGTTGGACATCTTTTGATTTATTTAGGAAGAACCGTAGTGGTATATAAATATTATATAAAAGAAAAACCTTATGGATATTATTTAAAATTCTTACTACGCTTAATTTTTTTAGGCGTTACCGTTGCAATAGCCGGGGAAATTTCCTCGTTGTTTTATTTGGAATTCTTGCTTGGAGATATTCTTGTTAAGGGAATAATAAGTGTTATCATATCGTCACTGGTCTTTTTCGTATTTAATTTTAGGAGCGAAGAGTTCAGAACCTTGATGTTATACGCGAAAACAATCGTTGAGATGATATTGAAGAAGAGAAGGAGCAGACAATAATGGGAACGAGCGGAGTGAAAAGATGAAAAAGCTGGAGAAAGTTACTTTGCAAGAAAAATTGAATCTGAGCTGGGAGGAACTGTTTTTTTATTTGTTTTTTTCTACCATGCTGTTTACAAAGGGACTCGGACTGATCGAGGGACAGTTCCTGTTTAATCTGGGTATACTGACGGGAGCGGGCTGTTTTGTGATAAAAGTAATTCTTACCAAATATTCTCCGGCAGAATATTTCGTTTCAGCGTTGTTGGGAATGCTCAGTATCATAGCTTATTTGAATTCGGGAGAAAAAGGAATACTCTTTTTATTTATGCTTCTGCTTGGAATGAAGAATATATCCGTAAAGAAGGTTTTTAAACTGGGGTTGTGTATATGGACCATTACGTTCTGGGGGCTGATACTCATCCATCTTTTTGGCTTGAGCAACGATTTGATTCTTGCTCATAACAAGCTGGGACTTGGACATATACTGCGTTACAGTCTTGGCTTTCCTCATCCGAATGTACTTCAGGTTTCATATGTTATCTTTATGATGCTCTTTTTCTATGTATTTCAGCCCAAGGGAAAATGGACATGGATAACCGCCGGACTTTTGTTTATTGGTGATTGTTATATTTTTCTTTATTCCATCAGTTACACGGGATTTATCCTATCGGGTGTTTATTTGATTGCCAGGTGCTATTTGGTGACAAGAAAGAGAATTACCAGATTCGAAAGCTTTTGCATACAGCTTGTGCTGCCCTTTTGTTCGCTGATTTCTATTGCAGGCCCTGTGGTTTTTACCGGAAAGCTATTTGATATTTTTAATAAAGTACTTAATACCCGGTTCAATTTATCCAGATATTTTCTGACTCATCAGGAAATCACTTTATTCGGAAGCTCTTTGGCAGAGGCACCGAAGAATTATGTGATAGACTGCTCTTATGTGAGCTGCCTGCTTCTTTACGGCATCTTTTTGTTCGCATTTCTTATGGCGGCATATTTCGTCATGATACGCCGGTTTTTAAAAGAGGATAGAAGAGAGGAATTGGCTATTATTATAGGTATTCTCGTCGCAGGAGCCTCAGAGCCCTTTTTGTTCAACACTTCCTTCAAAAATATATCCATCATATTCATGGGAAGTTTACTGTTTCAGATGCTGGAAGAGAGAAAGGGCGAAAAATTATTATTTGCGCCCGGTTATAGCATAGCGGAGAAATCACTTCTCGCCTTTGTACGATGCAAACAAGCCGGAACACGATTTATGGCTTCATGCCTTGAGGAGCTTAAGAAAAATGTGGTGAAGTGGTCTATAATCAGCATTTTGATCGGAATTCTGACCAGCGGGATCTACGCGGTGAACTGGAACAGACCCTCGGCAATCTACATGCCCACCAGCCAGAGCGATGAAGTGGAGCAGGAACCGGTGTTTATCGATAAGGAGAAGCTGCCGGCAGATTTTGACGGATGGATATTACAAAATAATGACAAAGAGATTCCGATGGCGAAGTTTACAGGGAATATGATTACCGTTGAATATGTGCGGGTTATTGTCAGTAGTTTTACTATTGTATACATTTTTTGTATGATTATGATAACCGCCGTATTTGGAATAAGAAAAAATTGGTAAATGTATCCTATCGTTGACAAAGTATTACAAAGGTGTTATATTATTTTACAGATGTAATAAATTTGTAATAAATTAAGTACTAGCGTTAACAATTAACGGAGGATATTTCTTGTATGAGACATAAGAACGTGAAAATTGTAATATGTGCAGTAACAGCAGTTCTTACATTTTCAAGTATTGACATAAAGACAAACGCGGCGACGGGAATTTCTTCTGTATTGCCGTCTGCAGGAATCGATTATACCTTGGCTTCCAATGCAACTTCTTTGAAAAATATTAAGGATGAAGCGAATACGCAGATGACTCAGAGCACAAATAGTGCCGGTGTATCGGGAAATACATCGAATAACAGCACCCAGGCTTCTGTTTCCGCAGGAAGCACGAATACAACATCCGTAACGGGAAGTGGAGAGACTGTTTCCGGAGATACTTCGAAAGCAGCGGAAAAGACCATTGAAGAGACGAAGGTGGTCGACGCATCTACCGTAGATGAAAGCGTGTTGAAGAGCGTAGAGAAGAAGCTGGACAAGAAGGATGAAGAGGAAGGTTTTAAGAGCCTTGTTATTGCAAAAGTAAATGATTATGTAAATGTAAGAAATACCCCGAGTGAGGATGGAGAAATCGTTGGAAAGCTTTATGATAAATCGGTAGGAACATTTATTTCGGAGACCGACGGCTGGTATCAAATCAATTCCGGCTCTGTGACAGGTTATGTGAAAAGTGAATATTGCGTGACAGGCGAGAATGCCATCACACTTGCAAAGGAAGTAGGAACGAGAATTGCAACGGTTACAACCACGACCCTGAAAGTACGTGAGCAGCCCGGAATGGATGCGACGGTACTCGGCCTGATACCGATTGAAGATCAATTGATCGTAACGGAAGAAATGGATGATTGGGTAAAGGTGAACATAGAAGAAGGCGATGGTTATGTTTCTACAGATTACATAACGCTTTCGACGGAATTCGTCAAGGCAGAGTCAAAGGAAGAAGAAGCTGCCAGACTTGCTAAGGAAGAAGCGGAGAGAAAAGCAGCACAAGCTGCGGCAGCAAGAGCTACTCAGTCGAGCTCTTCCAAGCAGACGATTACATATGCTTCCAGCGGCGGAAGCGCAATGGGACGTTCCGTAGCGGATTATGCACTTCAATTTGTGGGCAATCCATATGTATATGGTGGAACGAGCCTTACGAACGGAGCAGATTGCTCAGGATTTGTTATGAGTGTTTATGCGAACTTCGGCGTTGGTCTGCCTCATTCTTCGTCGGCAGATAGAAGCGTGGGATCGGCAGTAAACGGATTGGAAAATGCACAGCCGGGTGATCTCGTATGTTATTCCGGACATGTGGCGTTATATATTGGAAACGGTCAGATTGTACATGCCTCTACCTCTAAAACAGGCATCATCGTATCCAATGCTAACTATAGAACACCTCTTTCTGTTAGAAGAATTTTTTAATCGGAGAAATAATAGGACAAACCGGGCGGATGCTTTCTGGCATTCGCCTTTTTGATTATCTTCATCCGAATTGCAAGAGCCGTTTGAGTGGGGAAAACCGGAGGGAATTCAAAATCATCTTGACAATTTGCGACTTGTACAAGATTCACAAAGAACAAAATAACAATACAAAATACACTTAATAAAGTTTTGAAGTTATCCACATAGGAAAGTGCCTAAAAATAGGCATTTGGCAGTTATACACGAAGTTATACACATTATCCACATGTTTTGGGAGTAAAAGAGGGAAGGAAATTATGGTAACCTTTAGAACGCATGTTTTGTATAGTTCTGATAAAAATGTCTTTTTTATCGGAAAATGTCGAAAGTGGTATTGACTTTACAAAAGTCTTGAAGCTAAAACAAAATCTCTAATTTGTTGCACAAGGTCATTGGAATATGGTATAATGCTTGTACAATAATCCAATGAAAGGGATGAGTGATATGAAGTTTATTATAGCAGGTAAGAATATCGATGTTACTGAAGGTTTAAGGACAGCGGTAGAGGATAAGATAGGTAAACTGGAGAAATATTTCAATCCGGAGACCGAAGTACACGTAACGTTGAGCGTAGAAAAGGAAAGGCAAAAGATAGAAGTAACGATACCGGTAAAAGGAAGTATCATTCGCTCGGAACAGGTAAGCAACGATATGTATGTTTCTATCGACCTGGTAGAAGAGATTATCGAAAGACAGTTAAAGAAGTACAAGAATAAGCTGGTAGACCAGAAGCAGTCTGTAAGCTTTTTCAAACAAGAATTCATAGAGAAGGATTATATGGATGAAGAGGAAATCAAGATCATCCGTACCAAAAAATTTGACATCAAGCCGATGTATCCGGAAGACGCATGTATTCAAATGGAGCTTTTGGGACATAATTTCTTCGTATTCTGCAATGCGGAGACCGATCAGGTAAACGTAGTGTACAAGAGAAAAGGCAATACTTATGGTCTGATCGAGCCCGAATTATAGAAGGGTAAGGGGGCTGTGTGAAATTGGATGAGCTATCATCGGTGGACACGGCTCCTTTTTATTTTGGAGGAAGAATGGATATGGGCGTATACCGGAAGGTGAGGAATAAGGTTGTTTCAATAAGGGAGAATTCAAAGATTTATAAGCCGTATTATAATCATGCTGCGGGTATCAGCTCTAAGCAGCCCCCCATTTTTAATGAGAGCGGACAGCCTATGGAGCTGTTTTTTATTAGAGATATGCATACCGCCCATAATCCATACGGCAATGTAGGAAAGCATTTCTTGTGGGACCGCTATAACTGGGGACTGGACACGCACTTTTATACGCACCGTGCCATGCTTGAGACTATGGGAAAGCCGCTAAGAAAGTATGGAATGCTGGGAGAATCCAGAGCGATTGTGCCGAAGGACTATCTTATGTTTAAGAAGCATAAGGGGCTTGAGCGTGAATTCGATGCCATATTTACTTATGATGAGAGGCTGTTAGATTCTCTGCAAAATGCTAAATATTACCCGATATGCGCGGAGGTGTGGTATGGGCGGAGTAATCCGGAAATCATACACTGTAATGCGTATGCTGAGAAGGATAAAAATATATCCATTCTTTGTTCCGACAAGCAAATGTGTGAGCTCCATAAAGTACGGGCGGAAATTGCGCGCTGCTGTAAAAGAAACCGGCTGGCGGACGTGATGGGTACTCTTGACGGAGGCGAATATGTGTCCATCGATGACAGCTTGAGGAACTACCGATATTCCTTTGCCATTGAAAATGAACTGTCGGACTATTTTTTTACGGAAAGGATCACCAGCTGCTTTGCCGCCCAGACCATTCCCATTTACCTTGGAGCGCGCAAGATAGACAGCTATTTTAATAAGGACGGAATTATAGAAATATCGTTAAAGGATATCGATAATATAGAAGCTGTTATAAAGAAATGTACAAAAGAAGAATACGATCGGAGGCTTCCTGCCATTCTGGACAATTATGAAAGAGTGCAAAGTTACTTCAATATGCAGGATTACCTATACGAAAAATTGCTGTAATTCAGGAGCGGGGAATAGAACCCCGCTCTTTTTCATATATTTCTATGAGGTATACCGGATGGTGAAATATGCAGTATCTGAAAAAAATAAAAAGGGCGGTAATTATAGAGTGTATTCTTCTTAGCTGTTTTGGAATCGTCTGGACAGCAGGATTTCTAAGAGACGGTTTTTCGGAGGAGGAAGATCAGGCGATAGAGCTGGAAGTATTCGCGGAAAAGAAGTATATCAAATGGGTGGATTTCAATATATCTTATGAGGCCCTGTGTGAAGCTTATAAGTGGGATGTGGACACGTATAAGGAGAACCTGGAGGATAAGGAAGCGGTGCATCTAAACTGGATCGAGCTGCTGGCCTATGCGGGAGCTAAGAATGGAGGAAAGTTTCCCAAGGGAAGCGTATCGGAGATAAGCAAGGCTGCACAGAAAATCACTTCCAAGGATACGACGATGAGGGAACTGACGAAGGATATGGAATATTACGCTTATTATCTGGAAGCTTATACCGCTGTGCTGGGTGGCTTCGTAGGGGAATATGAGATACAAAAGCCAATGGAGGACGGGACGGTAAAATGGCAGTCGTGTTACGGCTTAAAAGCCTTTTCCCCCGTGGCGAAAGGCTTTGCCTATAACGATTATGACGATTTCGGAACTTCCAGAAGCTACGGATATTCCAGGCCTCATCTCGGCCATGACATGATGGGACAGGTGGGAACGCCCATTATTGCCATCGAATCCGGCTACGTGGAGGCCATCGGCTGGAACCAGTACGGCGGATGGCGTCTGGGAATCCGCAGCTTTGACGGGAAGAGATATTATTACTATGCTCATCTGCGGCAGAACTTCCCCTATTTCAAGGAGTTAGAGGAGGGCAGCGTGGTTACTGCCGGACAGGTGATCGGATACATGGGACATACGGGCTACAGCACGAAGGAGAACGTGAACAATATCGAAGTAACCCATCTTCACTGGGGATTACAGCTTATTTTTGACGAGTCTCAGAAAGAGGGAAATAACGAGATATGGATCGATTGCTATAGTTTGACCAGATTTTTATATAAGAATCGCTCGGAGACTGTGAAAAATACGGAGACAAAAGAGTGGTACCGGGTATATGATATGAAGGATCCGGCCGTGACGGAATACAATAGCAAAGTAAATATAAAAAAGCCGGGAAAATAAGGATAAAAAATTTCTGATATATATTTTGTTATTCTTCCATGACTATAATTTAAATATGCTGTAGTTTGCTTTGAACAAATTATTTACCGTTAAAATCATTTCCGTAAAATAAGGTGACAAATAATAAGTAATATAAAAATATATTCGTGGAAGGTACATATGTCTGCGGGTGTATTTTTGTTGAATTTTATGAACTATAATAAATGTTAATGTATTATGCATTATTACATTATCCAATTGCTATTACGAGCTTAAGACTGTTACATTTGTATCGGCTGGCATTAATATGAAAATAATGGGGATATCTAATAGAAAAAAACAAAGCAGAAAAGATTGTTTTGATGAAGGATAAACTCTAAAAACAGAAAAGGAAAGACGATTAAAACAATAATTAAAATACATAATAGATATTTAATGGTTAATTCCGATGATTATATTGTTGCGATAAACAAATATATGTTCCGCATTATGGCTAACATGTGTAATAAAATAATTAGTAAATTTTAAAGCAGAAGAAAATTATTATGCAAAAAAGACTGTGGAAAGTACGTATACATAGTTACGGAGATGGAAGCGTTGTCTCTCCGGTAATTGGGGAGAATGGAAAATGGCATATTGGAAACGATGATATTATGATAAGAACAGAAGAAATTGACGAAAAGGTTGGAGAAACGGGACTGTAGGACCTTTCAAGTCCAACACTAAGTTGGTCGTAAAGCTAACTACAAAAGTTACGAATAAAGCCTTCGACATTGTAATGTGAAAAGTTGCGGATGACAAAATTACTAATACTAACTATATAGTTGCTTTTTTAATATGTAGAAGATTTTGTATAAGTTTTATATTTGTGCAAACTAAAATTAGGAATAACCATAAAACAAGCATCTTTTTAATTAGTTATTTTGTTTATGCTATTCGTATGATATACTTTTTAAAAGATAGTGTTATTTTGAAACTTTCTATTTATTAAGATAATTAGAAAATAAAAAAGTTTTGATTTTATTCTGAAGAGTGAGTACGGAGGATAAAGCTGAATATTATGAAAAAAATGAGTGTTTTTATTAGATTGATAGAATTGGTTATCTGCATTATAGCGGGTACATTGTTGATTTTAGCGGTTTATATTTTACCAACGGCAAGCATGAAAGAAAACGTAGCTAGGTCTAGTTCTGTTTTTGACTATGAAGGAATATATCCACAGTTGGCTAATGGATATAAGTATACTCAATTGGATAATTACACAGACAGTATTATGTTAGGGGCAGCTATTTATGGAGAAGGAGGAAGTCTCCTTGATGAAGCAATGAATAATTATCATATTGATTGTGATGATTTATCTCCAACACTAGCGTTAACTAACTATGCCAATAATGCAGATTTCGATTATTATGCTGTTAGTTATGCAAGGTACTGGCATGGATATTTAGTTCCTCTAAAAATTTTTCTTCTTTTTTTTGAATATACGGATTTTAGAGTTTTTAACTTTATAATGCAGAGCATTTTAATATGTATAATAGTATCGTTATTTTATAAAAATAATATTCAGAAAAATTTATTGGCGTTTGGAAGCGCCCTGATTGTTTTGAATCCATTAACAGCTGCATTATCGCTGCAGTACTCTTCGATATATTATATAATTTTACTATCATCCATTTATTTATTATATATATATTATAAAAGACAACATTTAGAATTTTCACATTTTTGTACATTATTATTTTTTACGGGAGTAATTACTAGCTATTTGGATCTTCTTACATATCCTCTTTCCTCATTTGGAATATTAATGACATTGTATATAATTTTAAATAACCGTATAAATTCTAAAAAGCATTATGTTAATGATTTTATGAAAGGACTTATAACTTGGGGGTGCGGCTATTTCGGTATGTGGATGGGGAAATGGAGCGTTGGAAGTCTTTTATTACAAAGTAATATATTTTCAGATGCGCTTAATCAGGCAATGTTTAGGACATCTTCAAGTGTTGGCGTAGTGGAAAACACAAGTCGTATGGATGCAATAATAAAAAATTTTGGAGTATTAATGAAGTGGCCTTTTGTAGGAATGGGGATTATGATATGCCTATATTTTATTAAGGATTTGACGTTTAAGAAAAATAGGATAAGTAATATATTTATAAATGAAATTTCAACCATAGTGGCTTTCCTTCTTATATCTGTGTTACCTATTATGTGGTTTTTGGTTTTTGCAAACCATTCCCAAGAACATTATTGGTTTACATATAAAATTTTGAGTATTTCATGTTTCTCATTATTAAGTTTGCTTATATTTATAAAGGAAAAGTATGTGAATGACAAGCAATATACAATAGGGGAATAAGGATAAAAAAGTCGCAAACAGTGGATGATTTAACTAATTTACGTGGGCGTTTCTTAGTGAATTGGCACATTGACGAAGCCGGAGCCAGTTGATAATATGAACATATGGCATTTTTGACATCATTGATGAGAAAGACAGTGTGGCGGAGAGTGTGGGCTTAGCGAAGAGAGACGAAGTTACTGAGAAATTAACAATTAAAGATGTGGCGGAAAGTCTTGGTGTCAGCGAGAGTACCGTATCCAGAGCCATCTCCGGAAAGGGAAGAATCGGTGAGGCTACGAGAAGAAGAGTGTTCGACTACATTGAGGAGCATAATTATATGCCGGGCATTGGCTCAAATGGACTGATTTCCGGCAGGACCCGCAACATTTGCTGGGTGATGCCCGGAGACTGTAATGTGGTGGAGATTCCCTTTTTTCAACAGTGTATGACGGGACTTTTAGAAGTGACGGAGACCTTCGGCTATAATCTCTTGGTTACATCCAGCAGCCAGAACGACATTTCTCATCTGAAGAATCTTGTTGGCAACCGTAAGGCGGACGGCATCGTGTTGGCGAGGACGAATGTGGATGATTTGGCCATCGATTTCCTTAAAGGAAAGAAAGTTCCCTTTCTTGCGATCGGAAGCTACGACGACGAGAATGTTCTGCGCGTGGATCACGACCACAAGGCGGCGTGCAAGGAGTTCACCTCCATGTTGATCCTTAAGGGCTGTGAGAAAATAGGTCTCATAGGAGGCAATAAAAGGCTTATTGTCAATCTGAGCCGTTATGCAGGCTACGAGGAGGCGATGGTGCAGGCGGGAAGAAGTGCCGACCAGGGTCTGGTTTATATGGACGTAGAGAACTATGTGGCGGCGGAGATCGCGGTAGAAGAACTGCTTCGAAAGAGGGTGGATTGCCTTCTGTGTACGGATGACTCCATCTGTCTCTATGTGCTTAATAAGCTGAATAAGGAAAATGTCGAAGTTCCTCACAACGTAAAGGTAGGTTCTTTTTATGACAGCAGCCTTTTGGAGAATCGTATACCCGCAATAAGTTCTATCGATTTCGATGCCTGCGAGCTAGGAAGGAATGCCGGGAAAATATTAATCGATTATATGGAGGGCAAGGAGGTCAATACGAACAATCTGTTCGGATATGAGATCCGCCTGAAGGAATCGACCAAGGATTATTGAAATCTATCATTTTAGATTTGGTGTTTGCGCAGTTGCCTGTTCATGTTAATGGAATGATCGAATAACATGAAGAGGTGGAATATGGTGAAATCTAAACGTGTAAGAAATAAATGGAAGAAGAATCTGTTCTCGACCATACGGTTCAAGCTGGCGGGTTCTTACTGTTTGTTAATAGGATTTATTATTATAGCAGGGGTGGCGGCGTACACCTCTGCTTCTGGTGCTATAAAAGTGAATTATAAAACATTTACCCTGCAATCGCTGGACATGCTGGGAGAATATCTGGAATTTGGATTCGATACGGTAAGTGGTGCGGCGGTGGAATATTTGTCGGATACCAATGTGACGGACTATCTGACCGGAGGCATGGTAGCGAAGAAGGCAGACCAATCCACTTATTATACAGACAAGAAGTCGGAGATTACCACGAAGGTAACTGCCGACACTTTTTTACAGAGTATCTATCTTTTCTCGGATAGTGTTCCCTCCTTATCTACGAATAAGAAATCTACTTTAAATATGTTCTCGGAGTATACGCAGTCCGAGCAGGGAAAAGCCTTGCTGGAAGACGCCCAGACCTATTACTGGTTCGGCAAGCCTTCTATCATTGACGAAACTTTAAATGTCGACAGCAATAATTATGCGATTCGCATGGTGAAAGCTTTTTACCGGAAGGAAGCCTTTCTCGCCATGGATATCGATAAGCAGGCGGTCACCGACATCCTGAACAAAATACAGATGGGAGAGAGTTGCAGAATCGCCTTTGTAACAGGAGATGGAGTAGAGATTTCCGGGAACGGAAGCAGAGAAACGTGTTTTTACGGTACCGATTTCTATGAGCGGGCCAAGGCTGAGGAGGAAAGCCTGGGAACGATGGAGAACGTGTCTCTTGAGGGAAGGGAATATTTGTTTCTATACCGCAAAGTAGCGGATACCGGGGCAATGGTATGCATGCTGATTCCCGAGTCGGAGATTACGGGACAGGTGGAGGATATCAAGTATCTGACTTTTTTTGTCATATTGGCATCCGTCCTCATTGCGCTTTTGATAGGCGGTGGAATCGCAGTGGGAATTAGCCGGGCTATTAAATATTTTATCGATAAGATGGAAATCATTACCAGAGGAGACATTTCTATTCGTCTGCACACGAATCGGAAGGATGAGTTCGGAACGCTGGCGAAGCATATGAATCACATGCTGGAAAGTATGAACGGGCTGATGGGTCATGTGAAAGCTGTGAGCCTTGAGGCAGCGCAGTCCGCACAGAATGTTGTAAAGTCCTCGGAGACTATTTCGGAATCTGCAGCTTATATATCGGCCGCCATAGGTCAGATAGAGCAAGGACTGTTCGAACAGGCTAGCGATACGAAGAACGGCGTGGAGAAGCTGGAGAGTCTGGCGAAACATATTGGAATTGTAGATACGGAAACTATGGAAATCAGGGAGATCGCCGGAGAAACGACCTTTGCCATCGGAGACAGCATCGACAGAATGCACATTCTGAGGGAAAAGACAGAGGAAACCTCTGCGATAACCCAAAAAGTCATAGAGTCCATCGATGAGCTGAGAGTGAAATCAGGTCTGATAGGCGGCATCGTGGATACCATAGACAGCATTTCGGAAGAAACCACACTGCTGTCCTTAAATGCTGCCATCGAGGCGGTCAGAGCAGGTGCGGCGGGAAGGGGTTTTGCCATCGTGGCGGATTCTATCAAGAAGCTGGCAGACCAGTCTTTGACGGCAGCAAGCCAGATCAGAAGCATTGTGGATGAGATAAAAGAAGAAACAGTGCGTACGGTAAATGCGGCAAACGATGCGGGTGAGGTCATTAGCTATCAGGAAATTGCGGTAGAGGATATGCGCGATTCTTTTAATGGTATGAAGGGGCAGGTGGAGGCCCTGGTGAAGAAGGTGGAAGCCATTGTGCTGAGCATCGAAAGGATGCGCACGGAAAAGGAAGAATCGGTGAATAAGATGGAACACATCTCGGAGGTGACAGCGGAGGCCTTTGAATCGATAACAGCGGCAAATGGAAAGACGAAGAACCAGGTGCAGATCGTGGAAGAGCTTTCTACGCTTTCAGAAAAAATGCTTTATCAGGTAGAGCAGTTAGAAGCAGCGTTGGGAGAATTTCAAGTGTAAGGGGTAGGAATGGAGTGCTATGGACGGTAAGAAAAAGATAAATTATGTAGAAATGGCAAAGAAGCTGGGGGTTTCCAGAACTACCGTCTCCCGCGCCATGTCGGGGAAAGGGAGAATCGGAGAAGATACGCGAAAGATGATACGGGATTATGCGGTGAATGTCTGCGGCTATTCGGAGCTATCCTCTGAAGAAAAGAAGGGCAGGACAAATAATATCGCACTTGTCATCCCCAATAACTGGAGGATCATCGACCTTCCGTTTTTCCAGCGCTGTATGATCGGAATAACAGAAATTGCCATGGTCAATGATTATGATACCATTATTGTAATGACTGGGGACAGAGATATCGGAAGCCTGGAGCGAATCGTGAACAGCAGGAAGGTGGACGGCTTTGTACTGGCGAGAACCTATGTGGATGATGTGTTCGTGAAATATTTAAAGGGAGTGAACATGCCTTTTGTGACCTTAGGAAGCATTGATGATCCGGAAGTGGTACAGATAGATAACGACCACGAGGAGGCTTGCCGGGATATGGTATCCACTATGGTTTTAAAGGGGATGCGCAAAATTGCGATGATTGGAAACAACCGAAGCCATATTGTCACCAATGCCAGATTCAATGGCTATTGCTCAGGTCTGGAGGACAACCGCATCGGAGTAAATCCCGACTACGTATTCCTGGATGTGCACAATAAGCTGAAAGCGGAGAAAATCGTGGACGAAATTATAATGAAAAAAATAGATGGAATCCTATGTATGGACGATACGCTGTGCCGGTGGATTCTTACCAAGCTACGCCGCGAGCACATTCGGGTACCGGGGCAGATAAAAGTCGCCTCCTGCTACGACAGCGAGGTGCTGGAGGATTATACGCCCTCTGTCACCTCCATCCGATTCGATGCTATCGAACTCGGCAGTGTTGCCTGCAAGGTTCTGTTAGATTTGATCAACGGGAATAAAGTGGATGTAAGGACGCTGTTAGGTTATGAAATCATCTTCAGGGAATCTACCAAGTGATGGGAAATCGATAGTATGCCATAGTCCCAAAGGTGCGCACGAATGAAAAATAAGGTGCGCAAAATTGCGCAAAAAAGAGTTGAAAAGGATTTGAAAAATGTGCAAATAGATGAAAAATAAAACGCAACAAAAGTATATTCTGTCAATAGACAACAATGAGAGATTTTAGTATGATATTTTCAGAACAAGCAATTGCGCAAACGAGAGCAACGTTCTGAAGAATAATAACAGTTGATACAATCATTTGGGAGGAAAGAGAATGAAGAAAAAATTAGTAAGCACCGTTTTAGCGGCTGCATTAACGGTTTCCCTATTAGCGGGCTGCGGCGGAGGTGCCGAGACGGCGAGCCAGACCACAGGAACCGATGAAACAACTACGGAAGCAGCTTCTGCTGCGGAAACATCAGAGGACGAGGCGCAGGCTGATACCGGAGCTGCCGGAGAAGAGAAGCTGACCGTATGGTGCTGGGATCCGGCATTCAACATCAACGCGATGAACAAAGCGGCTGAGGTTTATCAAAAAGATCATCCGAACTTCGTACTGGAAGTAGTAGAAACACCCTGGGAGGATGTTCAGACGAAACTGACCACGGCGGCTACCTCAGGAAACCTCGAAACGCTGCCGGATATCCTCTTAATGCAGGATGCGGCATTCCAGAAGAACGTAATCAGTTATCCCGATGCATTTACAGATCTTACGGGCAAGTTGGATTACAGCCAGTTCTCAGCAGGTAAGGTAGGCTTTTCTACGGTAGACGGCAAGAACTACGGTGTACCCTTCGACAACGGTGCGGTTATCGCTTCTTACAGAACAGATTTGCTGGAGCAGGCAGGGTACACAATTTCCGATTTTGAAAATATCACATGGTCGGATTTCATCGAAAAAGGAAAAGTTGTTCTTGGGAAAACCGGAAAACCAATGCTCTCCTGTGTAGGCGGTGAATCCGATATCATCGTTATGATGCTTCAGTCCGCAGGCGGCAGCTTCTTCGGAGACGACGGCTCCGCGCAGTTGGTTGATAACGCCATTTTGGAAGAGGTTATGAGCACCTATGCGGAACTGGTTAAGAGCGGTGTCCTCGTAGAAGTGAACGACTGGGATTCCTATATCGGAACCCTTAACAGCGGAGCAGTTGCAGGAACCATGGCCGGATGCTGGATTATGGCTTCTATTCAGGCGGCTGACGATCAGGCCGGCAACTGGGGAATAACGAACATGCCTAAATTAGATAACGCAACGACAGCTACCAATTATGCAAACCAGGGCGGTTCCAGCTGGGCAATCACATCCAACTGCAAAAACATAGATCTTGCGGCTGACTTCATGGGTGCTACCTTCGGCGGAAGCGTGGAATTCTATGAATCCATTTTGAATACAGGTGCAATCGCATGCTACTTGCCGGCAGGCGACAGCGATATGTACGGTGCATCCAACGATTTCTTCGGCGGAGAAGCAGTATATGCGAAAATCATCGATTTTGCGGGACAGATTCCTGCCTGCAACACGGGCGTTTATTTCTATGAAGCACGTGATGCCGTAGCGACAGCAATTACAAATATCGTATCCGGCGCGGATGTTGCCGGTGAGCTTCAGGTGGCTCAGGATACCGTAAATTTTGCAATGGGACAATAAACTTAAGAAAGAAGGGGAGCGGCCCTCGGGTCGTTCCCTATCAATTACATTATGGACTATTTAATGATAATCGCGGCCTTGCTCGCCTTTTTCGTAAAAGGGATAAGCGGCTTTGCGAATACGCTGGTATTCACCACCATAACCGGTTTTGGATACAACAATGTGAATATTACCCCGGTAGAGCTTATTTTAGGGTATCCGACCAATCTTGTCATCGCATGGAAGGAAAGGAGGAATACGGATTATAAAATATGGCTTCTTCCGGCGCTTCTCGTATGCTTGGGAAGCATTCCCGGAATGCTTTTTTTAAAAAGCGGAAATGCGCAGTATATAAAAATATTCTTCGGGATCATCGTTATAGGCCTCGGAGTGGAGATGTTGTTTCGGGAATATAAAATCAAGCAGAGAAAATCCTCAAAACTGGTGCTCTTCATTATTGGGGCGCTTTCCGGACTGCTTAGCGGCTTATATGGAGTCGGTGCTCTATTGGCCGCATATATGAGCAGGACAACTAAGGACAGCAGCTCCTTTAGGGGAAATATCTGCGTTGTATTTATCGTTGAAAATACGTTCCGAATTATTGTATACATAATTTTAGGGATTATTAATAAAGAGATTTTTGTAAAAGCCGTTTTGCTGATTCCTTTTATGGCGCTTGGACTGGCAGGAGGAATGCTTAGTTCAAAGTTCATGCCGGAGAAAACAGGAAAGATGTTAGTGATCATTATGCTGATCATTTCCGGAGCGGTATTGGTTATAAATAATATTTAAACAGAGGCTGCATAGCTAACGGAGAGAGGAGGAGGCAAATGAAGAAAAAACTGACTTTGGGACAGAAGCACAATCTCACAGGCTGGACATTCCTTATGCCTGCGGCGGTACTGATTGTTGCAATGAGTTTCGTGCCGATGGTCCAGGCGCTCATTTTGTCTTTTAAAACCGGCATAGGCAATAACATGACCTATACGGGAATAACCAACTACACACGGATGTTTAAGGATGCAGTCTTTATGCAATCCTTAAAAAACAATTTTTTCTATCTTATCATACAAGTACCGATCATGCTAATCACGGCACTGGTGCTGGCATCCATGTTAAACAACAAGGATTTAAAATTTAAGGGGTTTTTCCGCACGGCGATTTTCCTTCCCTGTGCGACCTCGCTGGTGTCCTATGCAATTATATTCCGCTCCCTGTTCGCGGTGGATGGGTTCGTGAATAATGTTCTGATTAACCTCGGAATCTTACATACAGGCTACAATTTCCTGGGCCATCCCTTCAGTGCGAAAATTATCATTATCGTAGCTCTCGTATGGAGGTGGACCGGCTATAATATGGTATTTTATCTGGCAGGATTACAGAATATCGAATATTCAGTATATGAAGCCGCCAAAATAGACGGGGCATCGCCCTTTCAAAGCTTTCGAAAGATTACCGTTCCGCTGTTAAAGCCTACCATTCTACTGACGGCTATTATGTCAACCAACGGTACCTTGCAGCTTTTCGATGAATCGATGAACTTGACCAATGGAGGACCGGCAAATGCAACCATAACGATGTCACACTATATTTACAACATTTCCTTTAAGTATGTTCCTAACTTCGGATATGCGGCGGCGATGTCGTACATGATTTTGATATTGGTAGCAGTACTGGCCTTCATACAGATGAAAGTAGGTGATAAGCGTGACTAGTAAAGCAAGAATGGCTTTTTCCTATATATTTCTGACAATAGTGTCATTACTGTCTATATTTCCGCTTTACTGGATGGTAGTGGCTTCCACCAACAAAAGTGTGGACGTAGTTAGAGGAACTTTGATTCCCAGTACTTATTTCATAGAGAATCTGAAAAATCTTTTCGCTGCTCAGAAGGTAGGAACAGCAATGTTCAATTCCTTCCAATATTCGATCATACTTACGGTTATTTCCCTCATTGTATGCTCTCTTGCCGGCTACGGCTTCGAAATATACCATGATAAAGGGAAGGATATGGTAATGGCTATTATCCTTTTAGCTATGATGGTTCCCTTTGCGGCGACCATGATTCCGCTGTTCCAGATGTTTTCGCAGGCGAAGCTTTTGAATACTGCCATAGGCTTTGTTCTGCCCACAATATCCACCCCTTTTTTGATCATGATGTTCAGGCAGAGTGCCAGATCATTTCCCCACGATATTATTGAGGCTGCGAGGATCGACGGTTTGAGTGAGATTTCCATATTCTTCCGGATGTTCATACCTACCATGCGCTCCACTTACGCAGCTGCGATGACGATTACGTTCATGAATGCCTGGAACAATTACCTGTGGCCTAAAGTGATCATGCAGGATAACGACAGCATTACGATGCCCATGTTAGTGGCGAACTTAAAAGAAGGCTACTTTACGGATTACGGAATGCTTATGCTGGGCGTACTGCTTTGCACGATTCCTACGGTAATCATTTTCTTCATGCTGCAAAAGAGCTTCGCGGAAGGAATCACCGGAGCGGTGAAGTAAGAAAAGCATAAAAATATGAGAGGAACAAGGTTATAGTAATGAGTGATTTTATTCTAAATATTATACATCGCCCGGAAATGGTGCCGGAATATGCGGAAAAGGTGACCGGCCATGGAAAGGAAGAGGATATCGGAAGGACATCGCTTTTGAAGGAATCTCTGGATATTTTCAGATTTCAGCAGGAAACTGCTCATAAATACGGACTGAGGACGACAATACATATGACATATGCGTCATTGTTTAATGAGGAAGCGGTGGAGATTGCCAAGGAGCACCATGAAAAATACGGAGATGAAATCGCACTTTCGTTATTAGGGCTTCCCTGCAATGAATTCCGCGAAAAATATAAGACAAAGGATTTCTGCATATGGATGTTTTCCATGGAAGATAAGAAGTCGATCATAAACGACGTTTTTGAAAAATTCAATAATGTATTTGGTTTTTATCCGGAATCTACCGGCTCCTATTACATGGATGCAGATCTGACGAACTATATCAAAGAGCAATATCCTATGGTAAAATGTGCGGTTGCAACCTGTTGGGAAGAAGGTCCGAAGGCGTACCATACCTGCAATAATTCGTGGTACACATTTATGGACGGCGGTCCGTGGAACCCATGGATTCCATCCAAGCAAAACACCCATGCTCCGGCGGCGAACAAGGAAGAGGACAGCGGTATCGTGGCGATTCCTCATTTGTCAAGAGACTTGATTGCCTGCTATGATGGAAATGGCTCCAATTTCGGAACCCATCCGCAGAATGTGCTCCGAGGCATGATCTACGATACCAAGACCTGGGAATATCCTTATCTGTTTAATTTGATCGACCAATACAGAAATCTGGAAAAATACAACAACGGCTATTCCTATAACATGATGTTCGTGGGTCCGGGCTGGCTGAATAAAATGGGAAGGTGGGAATCCTCCTACGAATTGTTGGTTAAGAGCTATGACGACGGAATGGCATATTACGGAAAGCTGAAGGAAGAAGGAAAATTGAAGGATATGACGATGGCGGAATTTGCGGATTATTACCGTCAGAAAAAGTCGTATACCGAGCCGGAATGTGCCCTTTGGAGAGATATCCTGTATGGCTCTGACAAGCAGTTATTCTGGTACTGCGATCCGGATATGAGGGCATGTGTCAATATGGATCAGGGCGGTGCGCTGGTGGATCTGCGTCCCTATACGGCTAAGCTGGAGTGGCCGGTAGGTATCGGCACGAAGCACGTAACAGACGCCTCCTATCCCTTCCTTATCCAGGAAAAATACCGAGCGGGCTATTTTACTCACTATGCCGGTGAAGGAACCATAAAGAGTGCGAAATTATCCTATCAGGGGGAAGAGGTAGATTTGTGCCTGTGCCGGACCAAAGCCCATTATTCTGAGGAGGGCAAGGTGAGGACTCTTACACTCGACCCGGTAGACATCGAATTCGATGACCTGACGGTAAAGCTGCAGACGGTCATATCCTTCGGGGAAGGCAGTTCGGAAATCAGATTCGAGAGAAAGATACTGAATATGAGCAAGCCCGGTGCGGAGATAGAACTGAACGAATATATGGTTGCCTGCTACGGAACTACGGAATATTCGGAGTCCATGGAGGGAATTACCCTAAGCTGCAGGAATGAAGAACGTATAGAGACGATTTCTTATGAATATAAGTGCAGGGAAATCGAGATGCCTGACGCGAATTTGGTGCGGGCGTCAGTGCCCCAGATCGAGACGGGAGTATCCATGCGCACGGACAGAAAAGAAGCGACGGGATATGTGAAAGAGGGATACGCATTTTCACCTATGTTCACGCTGGGATATACGGCGAAATTGAAAGAGAAAGAGGGACTTGTATCATGGCTCAGTCTGGAAAAGGTAAATTAAATTACAGATGTCCTTCCTGCTTTATGAGAGACTTGGATATGGATATGTTTTATGATAAGGATAAAAAGGAATATTACTGCATCAGATGCCAGTATGTAGGAACAGAAGAGGATGTACTTGAGAAAAATCAGATGGCCAGATTCCGCTACAAGGATATGATGAAGAGATTTACCAATTTTGAATTTTAATTTTATTTATAATGCGGAGGTCGTGCGGTGGAACTTAAGAATATGCTTCATGGAGGAGACTACAATCCTGAGCAGTGGCTGGATTGCCCGGAGATATTGAAAGAGGATATCGAATTGATGAAGAAAGCGCATGTCAATTGCGTGACCTTGGGAGTATTCTCCTGGGCTGTTTTGGAGCCGGAGGAGGGAAAGTTTAATTTCGGATGGCTGAAGGAGATTATTGACAGACTATATGCAAATGAAATATCTGTCATACTCGCTACTCCTACGGGTGCGATGCCTCACTGGATGACAGAGAAGTATCCGGAGGTTATGCAGGTGGGGGCGGACGGCAGAAGGAATCTTCCGGGAAAAAGGCATAATTTCTGTTATACCTCGGCGAAGATGCGGGAAAAGACAAGAAGGATCGATGAGAAGCTGGCGAAGGATTTCGGGAATCACCCTGCGGTCCTGCTTTGGCATATTTCCAATGAGCTGGGCGGCAATTTCGGAGACGGAAGCTGTCATTGTGACGAGTGTAACGCTGCCTTTCGTAAATGGCTGAAGGATAAGTATGGTTCCTTGGAAGAAGTGAATAAGGCGTGGTGGAGTACCTTCTGGAGCCACATTTATACGGACTGGGAGCAGATACACAGTCCGGTGCCAAACGGAGAAAATTTGCTGCACGGGCTGAATCTGGACTGGCGGCGTTTTGTGACCTGCCAGATGACAGACTTTTGCAGATGGGAAATCGATTCCATCAGGGAGTATTCCAAGCTGCCGGTTACTACGAATTTTATGTTTTTCTTCAAATCACTGGATTATTACGAACTGCATAAGTGTATGGATGTGGTGTCTTGGGATTCTTATCCGTTTTGGCATAAGAACAAGGACGAGGTACCGGTGGCGGTAAAGACCGCCGCTGTTCACAGCATGATGCGAAGCATGAAAAAGAAGCCTTTCTTACTTATGGAAAGTACGCCCTCCTGCATTAACTGGCGGGCTTTCAATCCGGTCAAGAGGCCGCGGATGCATATGCTTTCCAGTATGCAGGCAGTGGCTCACGGTTCCGATTCGGTACAGTATTTCCAGTGGAGAAAAGGAAGAGGCTCTTTTGAAAAATTCCATGGTGCCGTCCTGGACCATAGAAATAAGGATAACACGAGAACCTTCCGGGACGTAACGGAGGTGGGAAGACGGCTGGAAGAGGTAAGCGAAAAGGTTCTGGCGACCTGCAACAGACCGAAGGCGGCAATCGTCTTCGATTGGGAGAACTGGTGGGCAGTAGAAGATGCCACCGGTCCGAGGCTGAATATCGATTATGCAAAGACCTTTCTGACGCATTTCCGTGCCTTTTGGGAAGCCGGCATAGATGTGGATGTAATTAATATGGATTATGATCTGGCGGATTATGAGCTGATTGCGGCACCGCTTAACTATTTATATAAGGAAGGGTATGCCGGGCGGGTGGAGGAATTCGTAAGAAACGGCGGAAGCTATGTGACCACCTATTGGAGCGGTATCGTGAATGAGACGGATCTTTGTTTCACGGGAGAGCATCCGTTAAGAGAGGTGCTGGGAATCCGTCAGGAAGAAATCGACGCGCCGGGAGAGGAATTCGTGAATTGCATTGTTTATCACAATCACAATTACTCTACGGGAGGTCTGTGTGAGATAGTTTGCGCAGAAGGCGCTCACGTGCTCTCTGTCTATGAAAAAGAATATTATAAGGGCTGTCCTGCGGTAACCAGGAATGACTTCGGACAAGGTACGGCCTACTATTTGGCCGCGGAGATTTCACAGGACTTTTTGAATCTTTTTTATAGGGAACGCGGGGAGGAAAAGGGAATTGGCAATCCGTTATCGGAGAGCCTTCCTTATGGAGTGACGGTATCTGTCAGAAAGGGAGAACGGGATTTGGTGTTCCTTCAGAATTATAACGATGACAAGGTATTGGCGGCAATCACCGGTCGGTGGAAGGATGCGGATACGGGAGAAGATGTGGAAGAGAAGATAGAGCTTGCAGCCTTTGAATGCCGGATCCTGATGAAGGCTTAGTATAACATACACGAAGCATTAAGGTATCTAGTGCAGGTTACACTAGTCTATTGTATCGATGACAACAGGATAACGACGAAAGGGATTGAGCTGTAATGAGAGAATTTATACATGGCGTGGATATTTCTTCGATGGATGAAGTAGTTCGTCTTGGAGGGAGATTTTATAATAAGGGCACGGAGCAGACGTTGGTCAATGTCCTTGAATCTTATGGGGTAAATTATATACGTCTTAGGCTTTGGGTCGATCCTTATTCAGAGGACGGAATTTCTTACGGAGGCGGAGGAAACGACTTCCCTGCGACGATAAGAATGATAAAAGAGATCAAGGCATCAGGGCTTAAATATTTGCTGGATTTCCACTACAGCGATTTCTGGGCGGATCCGGGAAAGCAGATAAAACCCAAGGCATGGAAAGATTATGACGAGGAGCAGCTGGAAAAAGCGGTATACGAGCATACGCAGAGCACATTGAAGCGGCTGAAGGAAGACGGACTTTTTCCTGATATGGTTCAGATCGGAAATGAAATTACAAACGGGCTTCTCTGGCCTGACGGAAAAAAGCCTGCCTATGATAAAATCACACGTTTTGTAAATGCCGGAATCCGTGGAGTGAGGGCGGTAGACAGCGATGTGCAGATCATGCTGCATCTGGACCATGGTGACGATCACGAGATGTGCCGCGATTGGTTCGATCATTTCAGGGAACGGGGAGAGGAGTTCCAGATTATCGGATTGTCTTATTATCCCGTATGGAACGGAGCGATGAAAGGGCTTATCGATAATATGAATTTGCTTGCCAGGAGGTACGGAAAGCCCATGATTGTTGCGGAGGTTTCCCAGCCCTTTACGATGGAGGATTATGCTTCCTATGAAGGGCTTGCCCCGGAGAAAAGAAAAGGCGCGGCAGCAAAGCCGGCGCTTGAGAAGAATTTGGAATACCCTGCAACAAAGGAAGGACAGACCCTTTTCATGGAGAAATTCATGGAAGAGGTAGCGGCAGTGGAGGATGGTCTGGGAATCGGCTATTTCTACTGGGAACCGGCATGGCTTCCTGTAAAGGGCAGCGGATGGGCGACGAAAGAATCTCTTGCTTATATGCAGGATTCCGGACCGTGCGGCAACGAATGGGCGAATCAGGGGTTATTCGACTATGAGGGGAATGCTCTTCCGGCTTTGGAGGTTGTGTCGAGGGTTGCCTTAAGAAAATCCAAGCCTCTCGCTGACGGAACAGAAACCTAATCCGCCAAGGAGAGGCTCAGGAAGGCCGTAAAATTGGCTCGGACACCAAATGCCTGATGAAAAGGCATTGTGACCGAGCCGAATATATTTGTGGAGATGATTTCTGTTCCTATTGTGTTCTCACACCGTCTACTGTCTGCTCGATAATGCTGACCATAATATCCTTAGTTAGCTGGCCGGAGACGTAGCCGAATACATTTCCGTCCTTGTCTATCATAAAGGTTGTAGGATAGGCGTTTATTCCATATGCAAATGCCATCTCGCCGCCGGTATCCATGGCTACCGGATACTCATAGCCGTTTTCTTCAAGAAAAGCGGTAATTTCTTCCACAGAACCTTCTTGGCCTACATCCGGGGAAGCGATGCCGAGTATAATAACGTCGCCCGTATTCTCGCCGTAATCTTCATACAGCTCTTGAATTTCAGGCATTTCCGCGCGGCAGGGAGGACACCAGGTCGCCCAGAAGTTAAGAAAGACCGTTTTGCCCTTGTAATCTGAGAGGGTGTGTACATTGCCATACTGATCCGTGAGTGTAAAATCGGGAGCAGGAAACGTATCCGTTTCCTTTTCCGCAGCAGTTTCATCGGTGTCGTCTTTATCTACGTCATCGGCATCGTTTGTGACGGCAGTGTCATTGCCTTCTCCGTCGTTCTCCGAATTGCTGCCTATGCTTGCGGCATCGCTGTCTTCGCCGCTCCCGTCGTTTTGGTCGGAAGCGTTTATGCTGCTTTCTGTGGAGGTACCGGTAATGCCGGATAAATAGCTGCTGAAGTTATTCATCCAGCCGGTAAACATCATGACACCGATAAGGATCATGAGAATACCGCCGATTTTCGTCGTATACTTCACCACTTGCTTATGTTTCTTGAAGAGATCCAATAAAGAGCCGGTGAAAATACCTACACCCATAAACGGCAGGACAAATCCCAGCGTATACACTCCGATTAAGAGAAATCCCGTGGCTGTGGATGCCGACGATGCAGCCATGATCAGCACGCTGGCGAGAGCGGGGCCTACGCAAGGCGTCCATGCGAAGCTGAAGGTAAAGCCCATAAGGAGGGCGGTCAAAGGATTCATGGCCAGGCTGTCCGGTTGAAAATGAAAGCGCCGTTCTTTTCCCATCAGAGGATTGCCGAAAAAGCCGAGCTGGGAAAGTCCGAAGAGGACGACGATAATGCCGCCGATTCGGGTAAACCATGTCTGGTAATTGTGAAAAAAACGTCCGATAGTAGTGAACCCCAACCCTAACAGGAAGAAGGAAAAGCTGATTCCTATTACGAAGAATAGGGTATTGAGCATTACTTTACTCTGTTTATAACGGATATTGCCGTCTTCATCCGTTGTCTTAGCACCGCCGGACAAATAGCCGATATAAAGCGGTATGAGCGGCAGAACACAAGGAGAGAAGAAGCTGATTAATCCCTGGATAAATACAGTAGCTGCGGGGATGCTTGTTTCAATTGATAAATTCATGTATTACCTCCGTTTGCTGTAATAGTGTTACTGTTCACTCCGTTCTCAGTAACGTAATAGTTACACTGCAGTTTCTTTTTATTGTTTCGGAGCACAAGGCTTATCTATAGAAAGTGCACCGAAGATTTCGTCGTCTATATTGTTTATTGTTATGCCTTTTAAGCGCTCCTTGCAGAGAGCATCCAAATCCTCATAGATGTTATCCAGCACTTGTCCCATGCCGGAAGCAATCAGGCAATCCATATCGACATTTCCGCTTTTCCACGGAGAGGAGATAAATTTGAAGTCCAGAGCTTCACTGATTTGATAAAGAGAGATATTCTCCGGCTTTGCCTCCAGATGATAGCCGCCGTCCAGCCCTTCCTTTGTGGAAACGAGTCCGGCGTTCTTAAGTTTTACCATAATTTTGCGTATTCTTGCCGGATTGGTGCACACATTCCTGGCAAGCTCTGTACTGGACAGGGTACAGGCCTTTCGGTTCAGAAAGACGAGCGCATGTACTGCTATACCGAATTCACTGTTCATGACTTGGCCTCCTTACTATAATATGATGTCGGGGTCCCAAAGTCATGTTTTTTCATGCAAACATGAAACACATGACCTTTTGACCCTGGTCTCATAATATATACTGTAATTATAATTGTTTCAGTTTATAAGTCAAGTGATTTTTTAGTTACTGTTCACTTCGTTTCCAGTAACATTTTTTATTTATCTTGGAAGCGATTGGCGTTATTATCATTGCAAAATGAAAAACCCTATGATATAATAATGACGCTGGTAATGATAAAAAATTAACAATCATTGCAATCAACACTCATTCTGCTTTGGCAGACACAATATTGTATGGAGGAAGAAACAATGGGAAAAAAGGTAGTTTTAGCAGGTGCTTGCCGTACGGCTATAGGAACTCTGGGCGGAAGTCTCAGCACGACACCGGCAGCAGAGCTTGGTGCAATTGTAATTAAAGAAGCTTTAAACAGAGCAGGAGTTGCTCCGGAAGCAGTTGATCAGGTATATATGGGATGTGTTATTCAGGCAGGTCTTGGACAGAATGTGGCTCGTCAGGCAACTATTAAAGCAGGATTGCCGGTAGAGGTTCCCGCGGTAACCATTAACGTAGTATGCGGTTCGGGACTTAACTGCGTCAATATGGCGGCACAGATGATTATGGCAGGAGATGCGGATATCGTTGTTGCAGGCGGTATGGAAAATATGTCTTTGGCTCCCTACGCACTTCCTCAGGCACGTTTCGGATATAGAATGAACAATGGAACCTTAGTGGATACTATGGTAAATGACGCTCTTTGGGATGCGTTCAACAGCTACCATATGATTCAGACTGCAGACAATATCTGCGCAGAATGGGGACTCACGAGAGAAGAATTGGATGATTTTGCAGTAAAGAGCCAGCAGAAGGCGGAAGCGGCTCAGAAGGCAGGCGCATTTGACAAAGAAATCGTACCTGTTATGGTAAAGAAGAAAAAAGAGCTGGTTGAATTCAAAGTGGATGAAGGCCCTCGTGCAGGTTCTACGATAGATGCTCTCGCAAAGCTTCGTACTATCAATAAGGATGGATATGTAACGGCAGGAAACGCTTCCGGAATCAATGACGGTGCAGCAGCAGTTGTTGTTATGAGCGAAGAAAAAGCGAAAGAATTAGGCGTTAAGCCTATGGCAACCTTCGTGGCAGGAGCTCTTGCGGGCGTAAGGCCTGAGGTTATGGGAATCGGCCCCGTTGCCGCAACTCAGAAAATCATGGCAAAAACCGGCCTGAAGATAGAAGATTTCGATATTATCGAAGCAAACGAGGCTTTTGCCGCACAGTCCGTAGCGGTAGGAAGAGACTTAGGAATAGATGTGGATAAGCAGCTCAATCCTAACGGAGGAGCTATTGCATTAGGACACCCGGTAGGAGCTTCCGGCTGCCGTATCCTGGTTACTCTGCTTCATGAAATGGAAGCGAAAAATGCCAAAACCGGTCTTGCTACACTTTGCATCGGCGGTGGAATGGGTTGTGCTACTGTTGTAACAAGAGAGTAAGATTAATAGTTAAAAATAAGATAAGCAGACTAATCGAGATGTTAAAGGCGCTCTCAGGTCTGCTTATCGGACTGTATTCGGATGAAAAATTAGGTGATTTGCGGATCAGGCAGGCGGGAAAGCCAAATGTCCGGCAGCAGATAACCTACTTAATAAAAAACTTAATAATAAGAAGAAAAGGAGTAATGAAGATGGAATTTATCGTATATGAACAGAAAGGTGCGGTTGGTATTATTACTATCAGCCGTGAAAAGGCTTTGAACGCATTAAACAGCACCGTTCTTGATGAACTGGACAAAACCTTGGATGCTGTTAACCTGGATGTAGTCAGATGCCTTATTTTAACAGGTGCAGGACAGAAGTCCTTCGTAGCCGGCGCGGATATCGGTGAGATGAGTTCTCTTACAAAGGCGGAAGGCGAAGAATTCGGCAAAAAAGGAAACGATGTATTCCGCAAGCTGGAGACCTTCCCTATTCCCGTCATTGCGGCGATTAACGGATTTGCATTGGGCGGAGGCTGTGAGATTTCCATGAGCTGTGATATTAGAATCTGTTCAGACAACGCAGTATTCGGACAGCCGGAAGTAGGACTGGGAATCACACCGGGCTTCGGCGGAACACAGCGGCTCGCTCGTTTGGTAGGTGCTGGCATGGCGAAGCAGATGATTTACACAGCAAGAAATATCAAAGCGGATGAAGCGCTTCGGATCGGTCTTGTAAATGCTGTTTACACGCAGGAAGAGTTGATGCCGGCGGCAGAAAAAATGGCAGCAGGTATCGCGAAGAATGCCCCGATAGCTGTTCGTAACTGCAAAAAAGCAATTAACGACGGCTTGGATGTGGATATGGATAAAGCAATTGTCATCGAGGAGAAGTTATTCGGCGACTGCTTCGAATCCTTCGATCAGAAGGAAGGAATGGCAGCTTTCCTGGAAAAGAGAAAGGTAGAGCAATTCCTTAACAAGTAAAATATTTCGCAGCAACTTAATCAGGTATTGATGGACTTCCGCACAGAGTAAGGCGGCAGATCACATAAATCATATAAATACAAATCAGGAGGAACTAAGATGAAAGTAGGTATTATTGGTGCTGGAACAATGGGCGCAGGTATTGCACAGGCTTTTGCCCAGACAGAAGGATATGAAGTATTTCTTTGCGACATCAACGAAGAATTCGCTGCAAACGGCAAGAACAGAATCGCAAAAGGTTTTGCGAAACGCGTTGAAAAAGGTAAAATGGAGCAGGCTGCCGCAGATTCTATTCTCGCTAAGATCACAACGGGCGTTAAAACGATTTGTACGGATTGTGACTTGGTAGTGGAAGCAGCATTAGAGGTTATGGATATTAAGAAACAGACCTTCAAAGAGCTTCAGGATATTTGCAAAAAGGATTGTATTTTTGCTACCAATACGTCCTCTCTTTCTATCACGGAAATCGGCGCAGGACTGGACAGACCGGTTATCGGAATGCACTTCTTCAATCCGGCTCCCGTTATGAAGCTCGTAGAGGTAATCGCAGGCCTTAATACGCCTGACGAAGTAGTTGATAAAATCAAAGCAATTTCAGAGGAAATCGGAAAAACTCCGGTACAGGTAAACGAGGCAGCCGGATTTGTTGTAAACAGAATCCTCATTCCGATGATCAACGAAGCGATCGGTATCTATGCGGAAGGCGTTGCCAGCGTAGAAGGTATTGACAACGCAATGAAGTTAGGAGCAAACCACCCTATGGGTCCCCTGGCTCTCGGAGATTTGGTTGGTCTTGACATTGTGCTCGCCATCATGGAAGTTCTTCAGAACGAGACCGGCGATTCCAAATACCGTCCGCACCCGCTTCTCAAGAAGATGGTTCGCGGCGGACAGCTCGGTATGAAGACCGGAAAAGGCTTCTACGATTATTCTAAATAAATAGCAAGTGTTATGAAATCGCATTGTGAGGTCACATTGTGAAATCGCGTTGTGATTAGTCATATCAAAATAAAAATTTTTATGATTAAAACTTTATGGAGGAAATAAAAACATGGATTTTATGTTAAGTAAACAACATGAAATGGCAAGAGCTCTTTTCAAAGAATTCGCTGAAACAGAAGTTAAGCCATTAGCACAAGAAGTAGATGAGACAGAGACGTTTCCCAGAGAAACCGTTGCAAAAATGGCAAAAGCAGGCTTTCTCGGTATTCCGATACCTAAGGAGTACGGCGGTCAGGGCTGCGATATTTTGACATATGCTATGTGTGTAGAAGAACTTTCCAAGGTTTGCGGAACTACAGGCGTTATTGTTTCCGCACACACCTCTCTTTGCTGTGACCCTATCCTGGCATACGGCACGGAAGACCAGAAGAAGAAATATCTTCCGGCTCTTGCAAAAGGTGAGAAATTAGGCGCTTTCGGTCTGACCGAGCCCGGCGCTGGTACCGATGCGCAGGGACAGCAGACAAAAGCTGTTCTCGACGGCGACGAGTGGGTACTTAACGGCTCCAAGATCTTCATTACCAACGGTAAAGAGGCCGATGTTTATATTATCATTGCAGTAACGGGCGTTTCCACCGATGCAAAGGGCAGAAGCAAGAAAATTATTTCTGCTTTCATCGTGGAGAAAGGAACTCCCGGCTTCTCCTTCGGTACGAAGGAAAAGAAAATGGGTATCCGTGGTTCATCTACTTATGAATTGATTTTCACGGATTGCAGAATCCCTAAAGAAAACCTGTTAGGCGCAGAAGGAAAGGGCTTCGGTATCGCGATGCATACGCTTGACGGCGGACGTATCGGTATTGCTGCTCAGGCACTTGGTCTCGCAGAAGGTGCTTTGGAAAGAACGATCGACTATGTAAAGGAAAGAAAGCAGTTCGGCAGAGCGATTGCCGCTTTCCAGAATACACAATTCCAGCTTGCCGACATGGCTACGAAGACGGAAGCTGCTCAGCTGCTCGTTTATAAGGCTGCTAAAGCAAAAGAAACTCAGAAAAATTATTCCGTAGAAGCTGCAAAAGCGAAATTGTACGCAGCGGAAGTTGCTATGGAAGTTACGACCAAGGCCGTACAGCTTCACGGCGGTTATGGTTACACGAGAGAATATGACGTAGAGCGCATGATGCGCGATGCTAAGATTACCGAGATCTACGAAGGAACTTCTGAGGTTCAGAGAATGGTAATTTCCGGCGCAATACTGAAATAGTGAATTAAGCAAATGAAAATGAATGAAAACATAAGGAGTGGAAATACAATGAAAATTGTTGTTTGTATTAAACAGGTACCCGATACAAAGGGCGGCGTTAAATTCAATCCCGATGGAACGCTGGACAGAGGTGCTATGCTTACCATCATGAATCCCGATGATAAGGCAGGACTTGAAGCAGCTCTTAGAATAAAAGATCAGTACGGCGCGGAAGTGACCGCAATTACCATGGGTCTTCCTAAGGCGGAAGAAGTGCTTCGCGAAGCGATCGCTATGGGCGCGGATAAAGGAGTTCTCGTAACGGACAGAGTTCTCGGCGGTGCGGACACATGGGCGACTTCCCAGACACTTGCCGGAGCGATTCGCAATTTGGAATATGATTTGATTATCACCGGCCGTCAGGCTATCGACGGCGATACCGCACAAGTAGGACCGCAGATTTCCGAGCACCTGGGAATTCCGGTAATCTCTTATGCGCAGGATATTAAGATAGAGGGCGACAGCGTAGTGGTAGAGCGCCAATATGATGACAGATATCACGTATTAAAGGCTAAAATGCCTTGCCTGATTACAGCGCTCGCGGAGCTGAACGAGCCTCGTTACATGACTCCGGGCGGAATCTTTGATGCTTATGATGCAGAGATTACCGTATGGGGAAGAAGTAACTTGGTGGATGTAGAGGATTCCAACCTTGGACTCAAGGGTTCACCTACACAGATCGCCAGAGCATCTGACAGAGTGAGAAAGGGTGTGGGAGCAAAGGTTGCTCTTGATCCTACGGAATCTGTAGACTACATCATGGAAAGATTAAAAGAGAAACACATCATTTAATAAATCAAAGGAAAAGCGTGGTGAATAAGAATGAATATAGCAGAATATAAAGGAGTATTTGTCTTTGCACAGCAGGTAGATAACGAGCTTAGCGGTATCGCTTTGGAATTGGTGGGTAAGGGCAAAGAGCTTGCAAAAGATTTAGGAACTGAAGTTACGGCTGTTTTGGTAGGAAGCGGTGTGAAAGCGCTTGCGGACGAGCTCGCGGCTTACGGCGCGGATAAGGTTATTCTTGTGGATGATCCCGAACTGAAGGAATACAGAACAGAGCCTTACACACATGCGCTGGCTTCTGTTATCGAGAAATATAAACCGGAAATTTTCTTAGTTGGTGCTACCGCAATCGGACGCGATCTCGGTCCCCGTGTATCCGCAAGAGTGCATACCGGACTTACGGCAGACTGTACGAGACTTGAAGTCGGCGATTTCCCGATCAACCCTATCCCGGGAAGAGAGCAGCTTCACAACCAGCTTCTCATGACACGTCCTGCATTCGGCGGCAATACTATCGCTACGATCGCATGTCCGCAGTTCCGTCCCCAGATGGCGACGGTTCGCCCCGGTGTTATGCAGAAGGCTCGTAAGGATGAAAACGCGAAAGCTGTTGTTGAAGAGTTCAATCCCGGATTTACACCTAACGATAAATATGTTGAAATCCTCGATATAGTAAAATCTGTTGCTGAGACGGAAGATATCATGGATGCGAAAATCCTTGTTTCCGGCGGCCGCGGCGTTTGCAGCGGTGAGAACTTCAAGATATTGGAAGATCTCGCAGATGTACTGGGCGCTACAGTAAGCTGTTCCCGTGCCGCTGTTGATTCCGGATGGAAGCCGAAGGATCTTCAGGTAGGTCAGACCGGTAAGACCGTTCGCCCTAATCTGTACTTCGCAATCGGTATTTCCGGAGCGATCCAGCATTTAGCAGGTATGGAAGAATCCGATGTTATCATCGCTATTAACAAGGATGAGACAGCTCCTATCTTCGACGTGGCTGATTACGGTATTGTGGGAGACTTGAACAAAATTGTTCCTGCACTTACGGAGAGATTGAGAGCAGATCTTGCAGCTAATAAATAAATGCGGTAAAAGATTATAAAATAGTAATTAACAGTGATGAAATAATAATGAGAACCGATGCGGTGTCATATGATGTATGCCGCATCGGTTTTTTGCGGTACCATCGATTGATGACATAATCCTTTTATTTTTTTATTATATTAATAGTGGGTTAGGACCTTACGATGTGGAATAGACAACAATGAATCTGTTGTGAAGAAACATTAGAGAAGGAGGCATTATGAAGGATTTAATGCAAAATTATCTTTGAGAAAGTATAAAAGGTAGGGAAATGACCATATTATTTCACGATTTTTTGGAACAATTCTTGCAAAATCCAATATTACGAATAACAACGCTATTAATAACAGGTGTTATATTAGTAAATGGATGGACAGACGCCCCCAATGCTATCGTTACTTGCGTTTCAACAAAGTCGATGGACTTGAAAAGTGCCATACGAATGGCAGCAGTATTTAACTTTGCGGGAATGCTTTTTATGACTATGTTCAATTCCAAAGTGGCCTTTACTATTTATCATATTGCGAACTTTGGGGCAGATACGAAGCTGGCGTTAGCAGCTCTTTGTGCGGCTATGACTGCTATTGTGCTATGGGCGTCGGCGGCGTGGTGCTTCGGCATACCTACCAGCGAAAGCCATGCGCTGATTGCAGGGATATCGGGGGCGGCCATCGCTTTACATAACGGTGTAACGGGTATCAGCGGAGCGGAATGGGTGAAGGTGCTGTATGGCTTGCTGCTATCTGTAATATGCGGTTTAGGCATGGGATATGTTTGCGGTAAAGCGGTAAGTCTGTGGGCGGCTGGACGGTGGAAAGAGAAAACCTTCGTTAAGGCCCAGACGGCCGGTGCGGCGGCGATGGCATTTATGCACGGTGCGCAGGATGGGCAGAAGTTCATGGCAGTTTTCATGCTGGGAATTTGTCTTGCAGGCAAAAACGCAGGAGGCACAGACTTTGAGATACCTTTTTGGATGATGATCCTATGCAGCGGGATAATGGCAGCAGGAACTGCAATAGGCGGGAAGCGGATTATAAGAACGGTAGGAAACGATATGGTGAAATTAGAAAAGCCGCAGGGCTTCGCGTCAGATACCGCGGGAGCGATATGCTTATTTTTTGCAAGTTTATCCGGCATACCCGTTTCTACCACTCACATAAAAACCACATCGATGATGGGAGTGGGTGCGGCGCAGGATATATCCAGCGTGAACAAAGAAGTCGTGGAACGGATGATCGTTACGTGGATTCTCACATTTCCCGGATGTGGGGCAATCGGATATCTGACGGCAAAGCTGTTCATAGCGGTAGTATGAATCAATTAAGAAAAGATTTTTACATTCTTCTTCATTAAATCATCAACGGTCTTGTCGATGGTATCGAGCAAAGCGACAACCTTCTTCGAGTCATCCTCCGCATGCAAAAGAAGCTGTTTCGCTTCTTGTTCTTCGCCGTTTCGGATGAGCCTTATAATCTTTTCGCCCGCATCGTGTAAGTCTTTGTGGATAGGAGCGATTTTCCCCCAATCTTCCAAAATGGCAGGATGATCCACCTTTATTGTATGATAAAAATGTCCGAATTCACATTTCCTGGAATTGGTCTGTAATGGAACTGCTTTCATGTTTTCCGTCATGTCCGCAAGCTTTGCCATCCAATTCTCATGAGCCTTCTTCGCTTTAGTAATGGCACTGTGGAAATCTTCGTTGGTAATCGCGTGTCTTCCGCTGCGCAGACCTTCATATAATCTGGCGGAGACAAGCGAGAGCTTGTCGTCGATTGCGGAAATGTTTTTCGAGAAGGAAACGCTTTCATCCGCATCGTTATGAATACTCTGTGTCATCATTGCGAGCATCTCTGCATTTTTGCTGGAGGTCTCCATGGCTTTGTTGATATTTGCAGCAGAGTATTTTATGCCCTGCATGGACTTATTGATATCCGATACGCTTAGAACAACACCGTTCAGCATATCGATATTGTTGCTGACCGTCTGGGAGACCAAATCAATTTTATCATCCATCTCAGTTGTGGAGAAGAGGGTGCGCTCGATGCTTAGCTTTCCGTCCTTGGCAGCACTGTGAATTTCGGCTACAAATTTCTGCATGCCGCTTAAATTCTGCTTGGTATCGTCTGCCAGCGTGCGCACTTCGTCCGCAACGACAGCGAAGCCTTTACCATGTTCCCCCGCTCTGGCGGCTTCAATGGCGGCATTTAATGCGAGCAAGTTGGTCTGATTGGCAATACTCTGGACACTCACTACGATTTTTTCCACTTCGTCTGCAAGAGTTACCAGCTGAGTAATCTTTTCGTTCATGTCATTGGTATCTTGAATTACATTTTCCTTTAACGTGCTTACTTCGTGGAGTATCTGAGTGCTTTCGTTATTTTTAGCGGCCAGGGAAGAGGATTCTTCCGAAAGGCGTTCTAATGTATGGGCAGTATCGTCGATGGTATTGTTTACTTCGTTCATCGCAGAAGTAGTTTCCTCCACAATGGCAAGATTGGATTCGCTTAAATCAGCCAGTTCTTTGGCAAAGTGGAGAAGTTCATCTGACATAAATGTCATTTCTACATCGAAGGAACTGATGGAGGTAGCAATTTCCAATACCTGCTTAGCAGCATCGGACATGCGGCGCTCATTTTGCAGCAGCTTGTCAAAATGGTTTATAATAGTGCTGTGCAGAGGATAGGTACTTTGCGGGCAAGGCGCCGTATCTATGCCATTCATGGTATTTTCTACATATTCAGAAACACGAAGCATTTCTGAGCAAGACCCTTTTCTTTTGAACATAATGATGTGATACCTCCGATTTTATTCTTTAGAATATTTGTCATAAGTATATCAATTCACCAAGATATGGTCAATAATTTGTTGAGGGTTTACAAATTAGAGAAAGAATGTTACTGTTCATACAGCAGCTTAACACTTGCTGTTAAGCTGCGCAAGAACGTGATATAAGAGATGGTTTCTGCTTCGCGAAGAGAATTTAAATGCAGAAAGCATGAGTTGCTGTGAACGGAGTGAACAGTAACAAAGGTAGCAGACTTTAAGAAGAGGGTGAAATTGTGGCAAAAAATAAAGATATTAAGACGAATGCGATGCGCATTCTGGAGAAAAATAAGATAGAATACACACATTATACGTATGAATGCGAGGAATTCATCGATGGACTGCAAATAGCAGATATGCTGGGACTTTCTTATGAGAAGGTTTATAAAACGTTAGTGACGTTGGGCTCCGGTAAAAACTATTTTGTATTTGTCATCCCTATTGCAAAGGAGCTGGATCTGAAAAAGGCAGCTAAAGCGGTAGGTGAAAAGTCGGTGCAGATGATTCATGTAAAGGATATAGTCGATGTGACCGGTTATATCAGAGGAGGCTGCACGGCAATCGGAATGAAGAAGCAATATGTAACGAAGGTAGATATATCTGCGGAGAGATTAGAGAAGGTGATTGTCAGCGGCGGAAGGTTGGGTTCCCAAATGGAGCTCGCGCCGGCGGATCTGTTAAAGGCGGCTCATGCGCAGTATGCAGATATTACCATCGATTGACAAGGTCTTACACGCCCGTGTGTAACCTTGTCAATCGATGGTACAGTATGAGCATATAACAGAGAAAAAAAGAGAGAGACTAGACGGATGACTGATAAGAAGAATATTATGGAATATGAAACAGTTGCTTTGGAAGACAACGAGGCTTCCGTGGTAATTATCGATCAGACACTGCTTCCCGGACGGACGCAGCTGATCCATTTAAAGACGGCAGAAGAAATATGGGATGCGATTTATTTATTGAAGGTTCGCGGAGCACCTGCAATTGGTGTGGCAGCCGCTTTCGGTATTTACATACTGGCCAAAGGAATTGATACGGAGGACTACGACGTTTTTTATAAGGATTTTATGAAACAGAAGGAATATCTGAATTCTTCCAGACCTACTGCTGTTAATTTGTCCTGGGCACTTAACCGCATGGAGCAGGTGTGCAGGGCGAATGAGAAATTGCCGGTAGCGCAGATAAAGGTTAAGCTGCGGGACGAAGCGATAGCCATTAAGGAAGAAGATATACGGGTATGTAAGAAATTAGGAGAATACGGACTTAGCCTTGTAAAGCCGGGAGACGGCATACTGACTCACTGCAACGCCGGACAATTGGCGACGAGCAAATACGGTACCGCAACCGCGCCCATTTATCTCGGGCAGGAAAGGGGCTATGATTTTCATGTATTTGCTGACGAAACCAGACCACTTCTGCAGGGGGCGAGACTGACCGCTTATGAGCTTCAAGCCTCGGGTGTTGATGTGACTCTTATCTGCGACAACATGTCGGCAGCCGTTATGCGAAACGGATGGATAGACGCCGTTTTTGTAGGTTGTGACAGGGTGGCCGCGAATGGGGATGTTGCAAATAAAATAGGAACCTCCGTTGTGGCGGCTGTTGCGAAGCGCTACAATGTTCCTTTTTATGTCTGTGCACCGACCTCGACTATCGACAGAAATACGAAGACGGGAGATGACATTCGTATCGAACAGCGCCCGGCGGAGGAAGTAACAGAAATGTGGTATAAGGAGAGGCTGGCCCCGGAAGGGGTAAAAGTATTCAATCCCGCCTTCGATGTGACCGACCATGAGCTGATTACCGCCATCGTTACCGAATACGGCATTGCAAGAGCTCCCTTTACACAATCTTTGCAGGAGATTTTTGAAAAAAAGATAACAGAAGGACAAGAGATATGATATATATGACGGAAAAGCAGGCTAAAAAGGCGATTATTGAAATCGGACAGCGGATGTATGTACGTGATTTCGTGGCGGCTAACGACGGTAACATCTCCATAAAAACGGGAGACAACGAAGTATGGGCGACGCCTACGGGAGTTTCCAAGGGATTCATGAAGAAAAAGATGCTTGTGAAGGTAGATCTTGACGGAAATGTTCTTGAGGGAACGAACAAGCCCTCTTCCGAATTGAAAATGCACCTTCGCGCTTATAAGGAGAACCCTGATATTCTTTCAGTCTGCCATGCGCATCCTCCTATTTGTACATGCTTTGCCATCGCGGGAATTCCGCTGGATGCACCGGTATTGGCAGAGGCGATAATTACATTGGGAGACGTGCCGATAGCACCTTATGCCGAACTGGGCACCAACGAGGTGCCGGAGGCGATAGCCCCTTACTGCAATACACACAACGGAGTACTTCTGGCGAACCATGGAGCCGTAACGTGGGCGGAAGACGCGTTTTCCGCATACTATCGTTTGGAGTCCATGGAATACTATGCGAAAATTCTTTTGATTACCGACAAGATTCTGGGAAAACAAAATAAACTGGATGAACAACAAGTCGACAGACTTCTTTTCATGCGGGAAAAATTCGGAATAAAACGGGGCGGCAGACCTGTTACATAAAAATAACAGCAGTTCGGGTAAGGACACTGCTGTTATCAATCACATAATTAATATTCCATCACCTTTTCTTCTCCGTTCATTACGCGCAGAGCGCCTTGAGCGAGAGCCAGAAGCTCGTCTTCTCCGGGATAGATAGTAACGGGAGCGATGAAGCCTGCCCTTTCGGTCAGATCATCGGTTACTCCTTTGTTATATGCGATGCCGCCGGTCATAATGATCTGGTCCACTTTACCTTTCAGGACACAGGCCATAGAGCCGATGTCCTTGGCAACCTGGAGGATGAACGCATCGCGGATCAAAGCCGCTTCTTTATCACCTTTCTGTACGATGGCCTCTACATTCCGCATATCGTTAGTGCCAAGATAGGCGTTGAAGCCGCCGCCGCCGACCAGTTTCTTATATACTTCCTTTTCCGTATATTTCCCTGAGAAACACATTTTAATGAGAGCACCGGGAGGGACCGCACCAGCTCTTTCCGGTGAAAAAGCGCCGTCTCCGTCGAGGGCATTGAAAATGTCTATTACCTTTCCTTTTTCATGTGCACCTACGGAAACTCCCCCGCCCATATGTACCACGATAAGGTTCAAGGAATCGTAGGACGTTCCTGTTTCTTTAGCATAACGCTTTGCTACCGCTTTCTGGTTCAGCGCATGGAATACGCTGGTGCGAGGAAGCTCAGGAACACCGGAATATCTTGCGATAGGCATGAGTTCGTCTACCACTACGGGGTCTACGATATATGAGGGAAGGCCCAGAGAATCGCCGATTTCCTTTGCGAGGATACCGCCCAGATTGGAAGCGTGCTCACCTTGTTTGCCGATCATAAGATCGTGTAACAGCTCTTCAGTTACCGCATACGTACCGCTGGGAATCGGCTTTAACATACCGCCCCGCCCTACGATGACTTTTAATGACTTCATATCGAAGTTTTTCTTTTCCATTAAGTCGAGAATTATTTTTTTTCTAAAGTCTTTCTGGTCTACGATAGATGAATACTGCGCGATTTCTTCCGTAGTGTGTCTTAACGTTTCCTCGAAAAGCAGCGTTTCGTCTTCAAACACGCCGATTTTCGTGGAGGTAGAGCCGGGATTGATAATTAAACTCTTTATTGACATAACCAAGTCTCCTTATTTTATAATCGATCAATTTAAGTATTATTTTAAGAATTCCGCAACAACGGCGCCGAGAGCCAGAGAGTTGACCTTTACCTCCATGGAATCGGAACGTGAGGTTAGGATGACCGGCGCTTTCGTACCTGTTAATATATTGCCGTTCTTAAGGTTTGCAGTATGAACCATCGCCTTATATACGAGATTGCCTGCATGGATGTCGGGGAAAAGAAGAATATCGGCATCGCCTTGAATCTGCCTGTCAGTGGCGCCCTTATGCTTTGCAGCCTCCGCATCGATAGCCAGGTCCAGAGAAAGAGGGCCATCAACGATACAGCCGGTAATTTTTCCATCCTTGTTCATCTGAGTCAGTTCCGCGGCCTCCACAGTAACCGGCATTTTGGGATTTACCACTTCAACTGCAGCCAGGGGAGCCACTTTAGGGCACTCTATGCCACACGCCTTGGTAATTTCCAACGTGTTGTTGATGATACTTACCTTGTCCTCCAGGGTAGGATAAGGAATGAAAGCCACGTCCGTCAAAAACAGCAGGTGATCGATGCCTTCCACGTCGAATACACATACATGCGATAAGGCTTTGCCGGTACGAAGGCCGACCTCTTTATCCAGCACGCTTTTTAAGAAATTCTTCGTGTCGATCAAACCCTTCATATACATGTCGGCCTTGCCGTCATGGACCAGCTTTACCGCGGTCAGGGAAGCTTCGATATCATCTTCCACATGCACCAGCTCGAAATCATCGATATTAATTCCCGACGCTTTCGCAACATCCTTAATTTTAGCTTCATTGCCTACTAAGATAGCGTCTGCGATTTTTCTGTCTTTCGCAGCTCTTACCGCCTCTAATACAGCGGAGTCCTGCGCAACTGCCACAGAAACCTTCTTCATAGGAATTTCAGTTACTCTGGAGATTAACTCATCAAAAGTTTTGCTCATTTGTTCACACCTCATATTTTAATTTATCTAAGACATATCTAATCGTTAAAATAATAACACTTCTTATGTTTAAGGTCAAGGCACGTAAACGGGAAGAAATACAAAAAGTGCCAAGATAATACATTGACTTTTGAATATAGATATATATAAATAAGGAGATATAGAGAGTTTCACGGCAACCCATATAAACATTTGGAAATCGTAGGAGAGAAAAGATGAAAACTAAAAAATTAATTGGATACTGCTTTACAAAGAGTTTGGGAGATATGACGGCTGAGGACATCGGAGCGCTGGATGGAGTGAATATAGCCTTTGGCTTAATTAAGAACGGTGAGGTTTACTGGAAGGAAAAGCATGGAAAGAGAGATATCGCAAGGCTAAAAGCGATAAATCCGAAGCTTAAGGTCGTACTGTCCGTAGGCGGCTGGGCAGCGGATGGATTTTCTCAGGCCGCGGAAACGAAGGAAGGGCGGGCAAAATTTGCCGAATCTGCGGCACGTCTTACGGAGGAATACGGCTTCGACGGAATCGATATCGACTGGGAATATCCTTGTTCCGATAAAGCAGGGATCCGTGCGATTCCCGAGGATAAGGAGAACTTCACCCTGTTGCTGAAAGCACTGAGGAGCAGACTGGACGCTTTTACAGAATATAAACTGCTTTCCATTGCCGCAGGGGCGCTGGGCTTCTATGTGGAACATACACAGATGAAGGAAGCAGCGGATATTTTGGATTACGTGCAGCTTATGACCTATGACTTGTACGGTGAGTGGGACAGCGTGACAGGGCACCATGCGGGCTTGTATTCCGGTGCAGGAGAAGGAGCAAGCAGCGACGCAGCAGTCCGCCTTTTTGTATCCGCCGGTGTACCTTATGAAAAGCTGGTAATGGGAGCTGCTTTCTACAGCCGCGAGTGGAAGGGGGTCCGAAATTCGAAGCCTGGAAGTCCGGCTGAGAAAGGCGGGCAGACCCACTCCTACGACACCATAGTGAAATATTTGGAAACCGGAGAGAAGAACTATACGAAGATGTGGGATGAGGAAGCGAAAGCCGCCTATTTGTACAATGGTGAGCAGTTCGTTTCCTACGAAGACGAACGCGCTCTGCGATACAAAGCCGAATACGTGAAGGATAAAAATATGTACGGAATGATGTACTGGGAATATGGACTGGATAAAACCTGCAGTCTGACGGGGATTTTACGCGAACAACTGGATAAGTAATAAAAAGTTTATAAACTATTAACAGATACAATAGTTGAATATGAGTTTTAAATCTGTTACAATAAACAGTGGATTTTTTTGAATTAAATATTAAGGTACCCTGTTTTGAGTGCCGGATGGTATGGGAGTTTGACTATGAATATTGTTAATAAGGTTTTTGGAACTCACAGTGAGAGGGAATTAAAGAGAATAGAAAGTATTGCAGATAAGATCGAGGAATTAAGACCCTCTATGAGAGAGTTGTCTGATGAGCAACTGAGAGAAAAGACAAAAGAGTACAAAAAGCGTTTACAAGACGGAGAGACGTTAGACGACCTTCTGCCGGAAGCTTTTGCCACTGTCAGAGAAGCAGCGAAGAGAGTACTTAATATGGAGCATTACCGCGTACAGCTTATCGGTGGTATGATCCTGTATCAGGGCCGCATTGCCGAGATGAAGACCGGTGAAGGTAAGACCTTGGTCTCCACATTGCCGGCTTATTTAGAGGCTTTGGCGGGAAAAGGCGTACATGTGGTAACCGTCAATGACTATCTGGCGAAGCGCGATGCTGAGTGGATGGGACAGGTACACGAATTTTTAGGACTTAAGGTCGGCGTCGTTTTGAACGATATGAAGCCTGAGGAGCGCAGGGAAGCTTATAACTGCGATATTACGTATGTGACGAATAATGAACTCGGCTTCGATTACTTAAGAGATAACATGGTTATATATAAAGAACAGCTCGTACTTCGTGATCTGCACTACGCAATTATCGACGAGGTGGACTCCGTTCTCGTCGATGAAGCGAGAACGCCTCTCATTATTTCCGGTCAGAGCGGCAAGTCTACCAAGTTGTACGAGGCATGCGATATTCTCGCAAGACAGCTCACCCGCGGTGAGGATATGGCAGACCTTACGAAGATGGACGCCATTATGGGTGTGGAGAGAGAAGAGACGGGAGATTTCATCGTCAATGAGAAGGACAAGATCGTTAACCTGACGGCAGAAGGTGTTGCCAAGGTGGAACGATTCTTTCAGATAGAAAATCTTGCTGATCCGGACAATCTGGAAATCCAGCATAACATTAACCTTGCTCTCAGAGCGCATAACCTTATGTTCAGAGATCAGGACTATGTGGTAAAGGACGATCAAGTCTTGATTGTAGATGAATTTACAGGACGTATTATGGCAGGAAGACGTTATTCGGACGGTCTGCATCAGGCTATTGAGGCGAAGGAGCATGTAAAGGTCAAGAGAGAAAGTAAGACCCTTGCTACCATAACCTTCCAGAATTTCTTCAATAAGTTCGAGAAAAAAGCTGGTATGACAGGTACTGCATTGACGGAGGAAAAGGAATTTCGCGACATTTACGGAATGGATGTTATTGAGATTCCGACGAATAGGCCGATAATCAGGCAGGATTTGCAGGACGCCGTATATAAGACGAGAAAAGAGAAGCTTCACGCTATCGTAGAAGCGGTGGCAGCAGCTCATGAGAAGGGACAGCCGGTATTGGTCGGCACAATTACTATCGAAGCATCGGAAGAGTTAAGCAAGATGCTGACCAAACGCGGAATTACCCATAAAGTGCTGAATGCCAAGTTCCACGAGCTGGAAGCGGAGATCGTTGCGGATGCCGGTGTGCACGGAGCGGTTACCATTGCTACCAACATGGCAGGACGTGGTACGGATATTAAACTGGACGATGAAGCGCGGGCAGCAGGCGGTCTTAAGATCGTAGGTACGGAGCGCCATGAATCGAGACGTATCGATAATCAGCTTCGCGGCCGTTCCGGCCGTCAGGGAGATCCGGGTGAATCCAAGTTCTACATTTCACTGGATGATGAATTGATGAGGTTATTCGGCTCTGAAAGACTGATTAGCATGTTCAATGCTCTCGGAATTCCAGAGAATCAGGAAATTGAGCATAAGTCTTTGACAAAAGCGATAGAATCCGCACAGAAGAAGATAGAGAACAATAACTTTGGTATCAGAAAGAACCTGTTGGAATACGATCAGGTTATGAACGAACAGAGAGAAATCATATACGAAGAGAGACGTCAGGTATTAAGCGGACAGAGCATGCGCGACGCCATTTTCAAGATGATTACCGATATTGCGGAAGATGCAGTGGATACCAGTATCAGCGACGACGCAGATATCGGCGATTGGAATTTTGCAGAGTTAAACGCCTTGCTTCTGCCTACGATACCCCTTCGTCCGGTCAATACGGGAAGGGTATTAAAGCCGAAGAAGAACAGCCTAAAGCAGCAGCTTAAGGAAGAAGCGGTAAAATTATATGAAAGCAAAGAAACAGAATTCCCCAATCCCGAAGCGATGCGTGAAATCGAGCGCGTGATTTTACTGAAAGTAATCGATAGAAAATGGATGGATCATATCGACGACATGGAACAGCTTCGCCAGGGAGTAGGTTTGCAGGCATACGCACAGAGAGATCCTCTTGTGGAATACAAGCTCAACGGGTACGAGATGTTCGACGAGATGACACAGAATATTAAGGAAGAAACAGTCCGCCTGCTGTTCCATGTAAGAATCGAGCAGAAGGTAGAGAGAGAACAGGTTGCGAAAGTAACGGGAACGAATAAGGACGATACCTTGCAGAAAGGCCCCGTAAAACGCGAGACGGCTAAGGTATATCCCAACGATCCCTGCCCTTGCGGAAGCGGCAAGAAGTATAAGCAGTGCTGCGGGCGCAAGTAAATCGCCGTTTGATTAAAACGGCAGAAATTAGAGAAAGTGTGGTGAACGTTAAGTGGTAGAATTGGATCAGATGAAATTAGAATTGCAGACATATGAAAGTCCGCTTGCGGAAGTGAGGGATTCACTTTGACTTAGATAATAAGCAAAGGCGAATCGAAGAGCTGGAAAGGGAAATGGAGGCTCCGGGATTTTGGGATGAACCCGATATTTCCAACCGCAAGATGAAGGAACTGAAAAGTCTAAAGGATATAGTGGATACGATAAACGGTCTGAAGGGCCAGTACGAGGACATTGGCGCGCTGATTGAAATGGGCTATGAGGAAGAGGATCAGGAGATGGCTGCGGAAATCCGCAGCGAACTGAATTCCTTTATAGAAACCTTCGAATTAATCCGCATCAATACCCTTCTGTCAGGCGAATATGACAAAAACAACGCCATTTTAAAGCTTAATGCAGGTGCCGGCGGAACGGAGAGCTGTGATTGGTGTGGTATGCTCTACCGAATGTATACCAGATGGGCGGAGCGAAGAGGGTTTACTATCGACGTATTGGATTATCTGGACGGCGATGAGGCCGGAATCAAATCCGTAACCTTTCAGGTCAACGGAGAGAATGCTTATGGCTATTTGAAATCGGAGAAGGGCGTTCACCGCCTGGTGAGAATCTCTCCCTTCAACGCCCAGGGAAAGAGACAGACTTCTTTCGTATCGCTGGATGTAATGCCGGATATAGAAGACGATATGGATATTGAAATCAATGACGACGACCTTCGCATCGACACCTATCGAAGCAGCGGAGCGGGTGGTCAGCATATCAATAAGACCTCCTCGGCAATCCGTATCACGCATCTTCCCACCGGAATTGTGGTACAGTGCCAAAATGAACGCTCCCAATTCCAAAACAAGGATAAGGCGATGCAGATGCTGAAAGCGAAGCTGTATATGCTGAGACAGGAAGAAAATGCGGAGAAGCTTTCCGGTATTCGCGGCGAGGTAAAAGAAATCGGATGGGGAAATCAGATACGTTCTTACGTGCTGCAGCCCTATACGATGGTAAAGGACCATAGGACGGAGGAAGAATCCGGCAATGCGGACGGTGTGTTAGACGGTGCTTTGGATCCTTTCATCAATGCATATCTGAAATGGATAAGCACGGGAAAGAAAAATACAGAACAATAAAAACGGACTCCTGAGAGTCAGTCATTCAAACGATGAGAGGTCAGTAAGTGGAAAAATCACCTGCGGACCTCTCGTTTAATATTTATGAATTATACCTGGAACTTTGCAATTTCTTCTATTAGTCTGTAAGTACTCTTTTTTGTCTTTTCTACAATTTCCTGCACTTCACTGGCTTTTTGAGTGGTATCGGAAACCCGGTTTGCAATGTCTGTAGTCCCTTTGGCGCCTTCATTTGCAGCGATAGCAACACCGTCGATTGCACTTATGATGTTTTGGATAGCGGATAACAGCACACTGGAACTGGAATAAAATTCTGATACCAGTTCATCCACGTATTTGGCATCCTTACTGTAGTGTTCTGCAACCTCCAGCAATACGGCATAATCATTAACAACATCCGTAGAAATATAGGATAGTACATCTTGTGCGCATTCAGACAGGCGGTCAACAGAGCCTGTTACCCTGGAGGTAGTTTCCTGGATCTTTAGAACAGCATTCTTGGACTGTTCTGCCAGAACCCGGATTTCTTCTGCAACAACCGAAAAGCCTTTTCCTGCTTCACCGGCTCTGGCTGCTTCTATGGAGGCGTTTAAAGCGAGAAGATTCGTCTGCGCGGTAATCTGCATAATGGATTCGGAAAGAATATCGATTTCCTTAACAACCTTAGTAGCATTCAGGGCATCTTGCAAATTTTGCTGGGTATTAGTTAATGCCTCTTTTGCCTTTAGAGTGGAAGCGATGACATTATCTTTGGTCTGATTTGCTCTCCGGTTAATCGCTTCCGCTTCGGTTGCCCCCTCCTGAGAGCGTGTTGCTATCTGCTGTGCAGTATGTTCGATTTCCTGAGCGGTCGCAGACATTTCTTCAGAAGATGCAGCAGTCTCCTCCATACCGGCAGATAATTCTTCGGTGGTGGCAGAAACATCCCCGATATTATCATATAGAATGCCGACGTTGTTTACTACCTGGTCGACATCACTTTCGATATATTTGGATTCCGTCTTAACCTGGTTGATCAGATTTCGGAGGGCGACCTGCATTTGCTGAATACCAACAGATATGATTCCTATTTCATCCTTCCGAAGGAGATTCGCCTTTGTTATTTCCTGAGTGAAATCTCCTCCGGCAATAGTGCGGATGGAAGAATCGAGGGAACGAATCGGCTTAACAATCTGATGTGTTGCACGTTCAATAGAAATTCCAATCACAAGAAGAGCGAAAACAAATGTAATCAGAATGTTTATCAATAATTGATTGAGGCTTTTCATAATTTCCTGTTCAGATACGGCAATTATCACAGACCAGTGAGTGCCGGGTACTGGGGCAAAATATGCGATTAATTTCTTGCCGTCTATGGTATAGACAGATGATTCTGATCCGCCGCTGGAGATTTTGTTCTCAAGCTCACTCAGACCGCTGCCTTCTAATTCACTTATCTTTTTGCTGATAATACTGTCATCCTGATGTGCAAGAATAGTACCATCTATACTGTTAACAAGATAAGCATATCCGGTCTCACCATAAGTGATTTGCTTTACAAACTCCGTGATATTCTCTAAACTGATATCACTGGCAAGAACACCGCGAAAGTTTCCGGAGGTATCATTGAGGAGGACGCTGCTGGATACCACCAATTTATTCGTTACCAGGTCGAGATAGGGATCGGTGAAACCAGCCGTTTCAGCATCATTTCCAAGCGTGTACCAATCACGTTGTCTTGGATCATAATCTGCCGGGGGTGTCCAGCCGGATCCATCGATCATTACACCATCCTTTGTACCGATATAAACATCAGAGAAGTTGGGATTGCTTTCTAAAATTGCAGAAAGATAGGATAATTCATCCGCAGAAGACAGGCCCATCTCCTCCAGGGTAGTCTTACTGCTGTTAATAATCTGTAATTGTACATTCAACCAGCCTTCTATTTTATTGGCACTGGAATAAGCAGTTTCCGATAATATCTCGTCCATGTTCTTCTGAATCACCTGCCTGGCGAAAAAGTAACCGATTCCGGAAATTACTGCTAATGCCAACAAAATAATTGGCAACAAAACTAGAAGCATCTTTAGTTTTAAGCTTTTCATAATAGTATCCTCCTTTATTTTCATCGTTTGTATAATAAGTTGTCACGTATTATAACACCGGAACTTATAGAAACGCAAGATAAAATGTACAAAACATATATGTACGTTATGAAATGTTGTAATGAATTTGGAAAGAGTTTTAAAAGATACTGTTACATAAAAAAAGAGGACATCACTCTCAGTAATTGCGATCCCCTCTTTTTTATTATTGTTCCTTCGGTTGATTTTTAACTAAGTCCATATAAAAGTTTGCCATGGTGGCGTTCATATAAGGAATAATCCATAGATATGCGATACAGCAGGAAAGAAGTCCCAGCAAAAACAAAGGAAGAAAGCTCAGCTCTATATAAAATAGCCGCCCCTTGTGCCCCTTCATCATATGACAGCTCATCTTCAAAAGCTCCTTTGCCGAATAATCGGGGAAATCCTGAAGCAAATAAAATGCCTGAGAAAGCAACAGGCTTACAAATATCAAGACAATGCATCCGACAATCAATGAAACCGACATGAGAAGCAGCATGACAGCGTTGCTGCCGTTTAAATAAAGATACTGAAAAATTGCTGCCGGTGCTGTGCATAAGTAGGAAGTCAGGCTAAGCGTGAACTGGATGAGTATGGATTTATCGGGATGCAATCGAAATCCGATAAAAACATCTCCCACAGAAACCGGTTGTCCGCATGCGACCTTCAAATAAAAGAAAGCCTGGCCTGAGGCGAATAGTCCTAAAAATAAGCTGATGATGAAAGAAACCAGGTAGTAAATCACGGTATAAACGATAGAGCCGTGCGGTATCATGAAAACCGGGATGGTTGACATAACTAAAGTGATCGCAGATACGGTCACAAAGGCTCCCACCGCGGTAGTATATTTTCCAAATAGCTGCTCTTTTGCCATGGCTTTCAATTCGGCAGAAGATTTATAATTGTTCATAGATTAAGTCTCCAATTCTAAGTCTGGTATTTTGCTAAGCCTGGTATTGGACTAAGCCTGATCGGCTTTCACCCTGCAAGATTTACGTTCATGCCCCGGTACTTCATAGCATCCGTGGACTTTAAATCCTGCTGGTAAGGATTCTCTTCATTAAAATATTTAATCTGCGTAGAGGTAGTGCCTCCCGATACGTAGCTGCGTCCGCACTCAGGACAGACGGAGGTATGTATGGAAACGTTAGCGGAAATAACTTTTCCGTTATTTTGAGCAGCATCCTTATACGCATTGGACACATGCTCCTGTTCGTGGGAACGCACCGCAGAAGCGGCTGCTCCGGGAGAAATATGTGCAGCGCTTTTAAAAGAAACCATTTCGTCGGAGCCATCCTGATATTTCCGGTCCTTACAAGTCTCACATTCTGCAGGCGAAGATTTCCGCCCGGGTGATTTGACCTGAGATTCTCCGGAATTTAAAATTGCACCTGAGCCGCTCTCATCCTGACCATATCCTTTTATGCCATAAATATTAGAAGTTCCGCTGATCGAATTTATCCCCATCATAATTGAGCTCCTTTCAATCATTAAATCCGTCGATAAAATCTCCTACAATATTCTCCAGAGAGTCGCCGAACACATCCTCCGAGTCTATACCATAAATCTGCTCATACATATTGTCATACTGCCTTGCGGTCCTCGTCAGAATATCGGGATTGTTCAATATGAAGACAAAGGAACTAACTATTACGGCCACATTTACGGCGAGACCGACAACTCCGCAGATAATGCCTGCCCTGGCATATTTTGCAAGCCTTGCCGCCCTGCCCTTGGATAAAATGGCGAATAAAATGGCGAGACTTCCGAAAATAAAAGGGAAATATACCGTCATCATAAATGCCGTCACAATAGAAATAGCGCCGAGAAACAATGCTGCTCCGGCGAGACTGTCGCCCGCCTGCCTAACCGGCGGTCTATAAGGATATCCTTGGGGAGCGTGTCCCTGATTGGAATTATTAAAGTCCATAGAAAAACCTCCTAAATAGTTACTGTTCATTCCGTTCTCAGCAACGCATGATGTTCTGCAATGCAGACTTTTTGCATTTTAATTCGCTTCACGAAGCAGAAATCATCCCCTGAATCACGTTCTTACGCAGATTAACAGCAAGTGTTAAGCTGCTGTGTGAACAGTAATACTAAATATACATTGTTATTGTAACACTTAATAATTGATAATACAATCTTGAAAATAACGCACTTTATCATCTATAATAAATAATAGTAATAAACATTTTACCTTTGAATGGAGCAAGCTATGGATATTATTTTAAAATTAAAAGATGAACTTAAGGTGGAAAAATGGCAGGTGGAAGCTGCCGTAAAATTAATCGACGAAGGGAATACTATTCCTTTCATATCCCGATACCGTAAGGAGGTGACCGGTTCCCTTAACGACGAGGTGCTGCGCGATCTGTACGAAAGACTTGTATATCTGCGCAATCTGGAAGAAAAGAAAGAACAGGTAATCGGAAGTATAGAGGAACAAGGCAAGCTGACGGAGGAATTGAAGGAGAAGATTCTTGCGGCAGAGACTCTTGTAGTGGTGGAAGACCTATATCGCCCTTACCGCCCCAAACGGAAGACGCGGGCCAGCGTGGCGAAAGAAAAAGGCCTCGAAGAGCTGGCGAAATGGATTCTTGCCCAGAATGGCGAAAGCTCTTTGGAGGAGGAAGCGGCCAAGTACGTGAATGAAGAAAAAGAGGTGAAGAATGTTTCGGAAGCGATACAAGGAGCCAAAGACATTATCGCGGAGAGTATTTCCGATGAAGCAGATTACCGTATTTACATTCGTGATATTACGATGGAAGAGGGCGCTATTGTCAGTACCGCCAAAGATAAAAAGGCAGAAAGCGTATATGAAATGTACTACGATTACGAGGAACCTCTTAAGAAAGCGGCAGGCCATCGCATTCTCGCGCTGAATCGCGGTGAGAGCGAAAAGGTGCTTACGGTGAAGGTGGCGGCGCCCGAAGAGCGTATCTTACTGTTTCTGGCGAAGAAGGTCATTACCTCGGACAATCCGGTTACGAAGCCGGTTCTTATGGAGGTCATCGAAGACAGCTACCGCCGTCTGATCGCTCCGGCGATCGAAAGGGAGATAAGAAATGATCTTACGGAAAAGGCGGAGGACGGGGCAATTTCCGTATTCGGGAAGAATCTGGAACAGCTTCTCATGCAGCCTCCCATTACAGGAAAGGTAGTGCTTGGCTGGGATCCGGCCTTTCGTACCGGCTGTAAGCTGGCGGTAGTGGACGAGACAGGAAAAGTGCTTGAGACCAAAGTCATTTACCCCACTGCGCCTCAGAACAAAGTAGAGGAATCGAAGAAGGAGGTAAAGCGGCTTATTAAGAAATATGGGATATCTTTGATTTCAGTGGGTAATGGTACCGCATCCAGAGAGTCGGAGCAGGTAATCGTGGAACTGATCAAAGAACTGGACACCCCGGTACAGTACGTTATTGTCAACGAGGCAGGGGCTTCCGTGTATTCTGCCAGCAAGCTTGCCACGGAGGAGTTTCCTAATTTCGACGTAGGCCAAAGAAGCTCGGCGTCCATTGCGCGAAGGCTGCAGGACCCTCTTGCGGAGCTGGTAAAAATCGATCCTAAATCCATCGGAGTAGGACAGTACCAGCACGATATGAATCAGAAAAAGCTAAGCGATGCTTTAAGCGGAGTCGTAGAGGATTGTGTAAACAAGGTAGGCGTAGACTTAAATACTGCTTCTGCTTCCTTGCTGGAGTACATTTCCGGAATTACCAAGGTAATCGCTAAGAACATCGTAGATTATAGAGAGAATAACGGCCGCTTTACCAATAGAAAACAGCTTTTGAAGGTGGCCAAACTGGGGCCGAAAGCCTATGAACAGTGCGCGGGTTTCATGCGTATTTTGGATGGAGTGAATCCTCTGGACGCTACCAGCGTGCATCCCGAGTCGTATGAAGCGGCGATGAAGCTTTTGGACAAGTTGGGGCTTACGATGGAGGATGTGAAGGAAGCCCAGAAGAAGGCGGCTTCTGAAAAAGGGAAGACGAAAACGGTAGCGCCAAGGCAGGAAAGACAACCGAAGCAGAACAAGGTAGTGATCCGAAACACTGATACTGCCATGGGAAAAGCCCTTGCAGCAGCTATGGGAGGCGTGGCCCTTCAGGAAGCTCCCGGTAAAAGCGCGGCGGAAGAGAGCTCGCCTCAAGCACACAATATCAGCTCCCTGGAGAAAAAGGTGAGGGATAAGAAAAAGACGGCACAGGAGCTTGGCATCGGCGAAATTACGTTGACGGATATTTTGAAGGAGCTGGAAAAACCTGCAAGAGATCCCCGTGAGAACATGCCTGCACCTATTCTGAGACATGACGTTCTGGATATGAAGGATTTGAAACCCGGCATGATTTTAAAAGGAACGGTGCGCAACGTTATTGATTTCGGTATTTTCGTGGATATCGGCGTACATCAGGATGGACTTGTACACATTTCCCAGATCACGGACAGGTTTATCAAGCATCCGTTAGAGGCGGTAAGTGTCGGAGATGTGGTGGATGTTCAGGTGATTTCCGTAGACGTTCCGAAGAAACGGATTTCATTAACGATGAAAATCAATAAGAGTAATAAATAATATCTTGACAAAGAGAAGCTTCGGACATATGATAAATAAGGAACAATTAAAGAGAGAAAATTCTTCGGGGTTGGGTGAAACGAGGCAGTTCGTCATTCCCTACCGGCGGTAATAGTCCGCGACCCGTTTTGATAAATATCGAAGCGGTTGATTTGGTGCAATTCCAAAACCGACAGTAAAGTCTGGATGAGAGAAGAAATGTAAGAAGCATATCGAATAACGGTTCATCGTTATAAGAATGGATATTACAGATTATTACCCCGAGTCATTACGACTCGGGGTTTTTTATGTAAGCAGGAAACTGCTCCTATTACATAAAAACAGCTGCGAGGACAAAAGCTGTGCGGCCAAAGTACTTAGTCGTGAGAGTGAGCGGAGCACACTTTTGTTCTGAGAAGATAATTTTTGGCTGGAAGAATTTTCCCTACGAACCCGGTGCAGACTAATAATAGAAAGCTGGGCTGATTTTAGGAGGAAGAAATGAAAGAGTTAATGACTGCGGTAACTGAAAACCTGATTTTTGTGGCAGAATTTCTCGGCATTGTAGCGTTTATGTTCGCGCTGGCCTATGCTTATGAAAAGTTGACGATGAAGAAAAGCGGCGATAAGGGACGCATCTTCTCTACCCGAAAGGTATCTATGATAGGTATGTTCTCGGCGATCGCCGTGATACTTATGCTTTTAGAAATCCCTCTGTTCTTCGCGCCGGGCTTTTATAAGCTGGATTTCAGCGAGATTCCGGTACTGATAGGCGCTTTTGCTTTCGGGCCGATGGCGGGAGTGACCATCGAATTTTGTAAAATATTGCTGGAGCTTTTATTGAAGGGAACGACTACGGCGTTCGTGGGAGAACTTGCTAACTTCATTATCGGATGCAGCTTCGTGCTTCCCGCTTCTATCATTTACCTGCATAGGAAGACGAAGAAGACGGCGCTTATCGGTTCCGTAACGGGTACCATATGTATGACGATTTTCGGTACGGCGTTCAACGCTATTTATCTGCTTCCCAAATTCGCACAGCTATACGGAATGCCGTTAGATGCCATCGTGCAGATGGGAACAGTGGTAAATCCTGCTATTGACAGCGTTACCACTCTTGTGATATTTGCGGTAGCACCTTTGAACATCATAAAAGGAGCCAGTGTATCGGCGGTAACAGTACTTATCTATAAAAAGCTCAGTCCTATTTTAAAGGAAGGCCATAAAAAGTCCGAGGTTAGTAAAGCTACAAAAATATCATAAAATAATTGAAGAAAAGTCCCCCGTTATTTCGTTATATATTAATGAATAAGAAACGACGGGGGACTTTGTATATGAATTTTTAGAAAAATTTAAGGTTATTAGTGTGGTATTATTAAAAATATAAATTATAATTAAAAGGTAAATTATAGTTGACAAATAGTATAAAATAGATTATTGTATTAGACGAGTAATACAGTAATACAAAACTGTGTTTTTGCAGGAGGGTAATGAATGAGTGCATTGGTTGACATTCGGGATATGTGTAAGGTATATAATCCTGGAGAGAATGAAGTAAGAGCACTTGACCATGTGAATCTGACCATCAATGAGAATGAGTTTGTTGCAATTATCGGGCAGTCGGGCTCGGGCAAATCTACGTTGATGAATATGCTGGGGTGTCTGGATATACCTACCAGCGGAAGTTATTTTTTGCATGATCAGGATGTATCGCATTTGAGCGACGACGAGCTTTCCGATATCAGAAATAAAGAAATCGGCTTTATTTTTCAAGGATTTAATCTGATACAGAATTTAACAGCAATAGAGAACGTAGAGCTGCCGCTGATTTATAGAGGAGTTTCCAAGAAGGAAAGGACGAGAATGTCAGAGACTGCGCTTCAGAAGGTAGGGTTGGAGAACCGTAAGACGCACAAGCCTTCGGAGATGTCCGGCGGACAGCAGCAGAGAGTAGCCATAGCGAGAGCGATTGCACAGGCACCTCCGGTGGTGCTGGCCGATGAGCCTACCGGTAATCTGGATTCCGCTTCCAGTAAGGAGATTATGGAGATTCTGAAAGGCCTTCATGCGGAAGGACGTACGATAATCCTGATTACTCATGATAATGATATTGCAGCGCAGGCAGAACGCGTTATAAAAATAATGGACGGATCGATTGTTCATGATTCTGCGGAGAAAAATGAGTAAAGTACACTCATTGAGCAGAAAACACTCGTCGGGTAAGAAACATGCGTAGAGAGAATTAAGAAGAGGGAGAATGTTATAACAATGAAGCTGGAAGAAAATAAGGACTTGACTAAGAAGCAGGAAAAAGAGCAGAAGAAATCAGAAAAGACAGAAAAGAAGAAAAGCAAGAATCCCAAGGACGTGGAGGAGAAGACTGAAAAAAAGACTCTCGTGGACGTGGAGGAAAAGACCGAAAAAAAGACTCCCGCGGACGTGGAGGAGAAGACCGAAAAGAAGATTCCCATGGATGCGGAGGATAAGACTGAAAATAAGACTTCAATAAATGTAGCTGTGAAGAAGAAAAAAAAGACTCCTATGGACGCGGCAAAAAAGAAAAAAATAATTAAGAGAAGTATCCTGGGAGGCGTTGCCGGCGTTTTTGTGCTTTTTATCGTCATATCAAATATCGCGGCAGCAAATACAAAGCCTGTGGTGTACACTGCACAGGTATCCAAGGGAGACATCGAACAGATGTTAAGCACCAGTGGAACAGTAACCTCCGATGAGACGAAGACTTATTTCACTCCTATCAGCGTGAAGATTGGTGAGATTAATGTTGCGGCGGGAGGAACCGTACAGAAGGGCGAGCCGGTCATTACATACGATGAAACAGCACTTACCAACGAGAAGAAGACGACGGAGCTTAAGCTGCAGGCTAATGAGGGAAGCTATAGCAATTCCATACAAAAGAACAATGAAAGCCTTGGAGATTTGGGTGAAGCGAATGTGAACCTCGATGTTTTGGAGCAGCAGATTACCGACATCGATAATTATATCAAGGAGCTTCAGAAAAAAGTGGATGACAAGAAAGCCGCTCTGGCCTATGAAGGCTCTCTTCTTCAAATATCGCTCATCGATTGGGCCGACAAGCCGGATTCCGACGAATATGAGAATCTTCAGAAGCTTGTCCAGATCAACAATTATGAGCAGACCAATAATAAGGACATTCGCGCTTGGCAGGATGAAATTACCAAGTATACGGAGATGCTCAATAACTGCAAGGAGTATAAATCCGAGATGAAATCCCAGAAACTCTCGGCGGACGGTACGAAGCTGAATGAAGGCGGAAAAGAGGAGCTTGAGGCTAATACAGAGATACAGAGCATCAGTTCAAAAACCACACTGGATTCCATTAATGAGGTTGAGAACGGTGTTTTGGCGGAATTTAACGGCGTTGTAACTGAGATGAACGTAGTAGAAGGTGCAACACCTGCAGTAGGTACGCAGTTATTCAAACTGGAAAGCACGGATGATGTAAAAGTAACTATAGAAGTGACGAAATATGATCTGGAAAAGCTCTCCGCAGGACAGAAGGCAGTAGTTACCATTGCAGGCAGTAAATACGATGGTGAAGTGAGCAAGATCAATAAGATGGCGACGAAGAATAACAGCGGAGCTGCAGTGGTAAGCGCAGATGTTAAGATTCTGAATCCCGATGAAAAGATATTCCTCGGAGTAGAGGCCAAGATTGCAGTCAATACGGCGAAGGTGGAGCAGGCTGTGATTGTTCCCGCCGGTGCGGTGAACACGGACATGGACGGAGACTTCGTATATGTGGTGGAAAACGGGTTTGTCGTCAGAAAACCTGTAACTACGGGCATTTCGGATGGGATGAATATAGAGATTACGGAAGGCCTGCAGGAGGGTGAACAGGTAATGACCGAGGTGTCTGCGGGAATTACCGAGGGAATGGCAGTATCGGCGGTACCGCAACAATAAAGGAGAGCGAAGATGACACAGGTATTGGAATATGTTAAGATTGCTCTCATGAATATTAAGGGCAATAAAGGCCGCTCTTTCCTTACGATGCTCGGTATTATCATCGGCATCTCCTCGGTTATCATGGTCATGGCCATCGGTAACGGAGTAAGAGGGCAGGTAAATGACGAATTGGAAAGCATAGGAGGCGGGCAGATTGCAGTTTACGTTGACAGTTCGAAGAAGGAAACCACGGTCACCTTCACTCAGGATGATTTCGACTTAATCATGAATGAGGTGGATCATGTAAAGGCGGTAACAGCCAGCTATAACGCTTACGGAACGGCGGAAGGACCTAAGGGAGATTTCGACGCCACCCTTTCAGGAGGTAACGAAGGTTTACAGTATGCTTCTTCCGACCCGATAGTCAAGGGAAAGTATTTTTCCAAGGGGGATGCGGAAGGCGGAAATAAAGTGTGCGTCATTACGGAGAACAGCGCAATTGCTCTATTCGGTACGACGGACGTTATAGGAATGAGCTTCGACGTGACGCTGTATGGAATCACACAGGAGCTTACCATTGTGGGAATCAGGCAAGATAATGCCTCCAGCCTTGTGAATATGATGATGGGTGAACCCTCCATTCAGGTAGAGGTTCCGCTGACAGTGTTAGGCTATAATTTCGGCTATTGGATAGAAGATTTCGAACAGTTTTATATTATGGCGGATGGCTCGGAATATTCCTCGGATATAGCGAAGGAAGCGGTGAACATATTGGAAAACAAGTACAATGTGCGCGGTGAAGGTCAGATTCTGGTACAGAGCTTTACGGATGTAAGTGCGCAGTTCGACAGCATTCTAAGCATCATAACCTTATTTATTTCTTTTGTGGCGGCAATTTCACTTCTCGTAGGCGGTATCGGAGTCATGAATATCATGTTGGTATCCGTAACAGAACGTACGAGAGAAATCGGTATAAGAAAAGCCCTGGGTGCGAGAACAGGTTCCATTCTTTTGCAATTTTTGGCAGAAGCGGGAATTATCACGCTAATGGGAGGTTTGATCGGTATCATGTTAGGAATACTTGGAGCGAACGTGGTTTGCGCGATTGCCGGAGTAACAGCGAGAACTCAGGTATCCACGATTCTGGGCGCGACCATATTTTCCTCGGCGGTCGGTCTTTTCTTCGGAATCTACCCGGCGAGAAAAGCAGCGAAGTTAAGCCCTATAGAAGCGCTGCGCCACGAATAACTGAGAACGGATAAGGGCTTGCACTTTAAGAGATTTTGGGTATAATAAAATAATGAATGGTAAGACACCTGCCATAGCGGGTGTCTTTTTGAATAACAGGAAGGTGCAGGGGTATTTAGATGAAAGTGGATTCGTTCAGTGCGAAGGAGACCTTTGCTCTTGGGCAGCAGATAGGAGAAACGGCGAAGCCGGGAGAGATTTATACCTTGATTGGCGATTTGGGGGTAGGCAAGACCGTTTTCACCCAAGGAGTCGCAAAGGGACTGGGGATACAAGAGTCTGTAAACAGTCCGACTTTTACTATTTTGCAGGTATATGAAGAAGGCAGGCTTCCCTTTTATCATTTCGACGTTTATCGTATCGGCGATGTGGAAGAAATGGATGAAATCGGCTATGAGGATTATTTTTACGGCGACGGCATATGTTTTATAGAATGGGCGAACCTTATTTATGAGATATTGCCGGAGCGCTATAAAGAGATTACGATATGTAAAGATTTACAGAAAGGCCTGGATTATCGCTTGATTACAATAGAAGAAAAAGAAAGAAGCGTACAATGAAAATATTAGCTTTGGACAGTTCGGGGTTGGTGGCCTCCGTCGCAATAGTGGAGGACGATGACCTGATTGCGGAATATGACATTCAATACAAAAAGACTCATTCACAAACGCTTTTGCCAATGCTGGATGAAATTAAAAAAATGATAGATTTGGATATGTCTTCTCTGGATGCGGTGGCTCTTGCCGCAGGACCAGGTTCCTTTACCGGACTTAGAATCGGTTCGGCTACGGCCAAGGGTCTTGGGCTCGCTCTTGGAATACCGATTATCGAGATTCCTACCTTAGAGGGTCTGGCGTACAATCTGTATGGAACAAGAGAATATATCTGTCCGATTATGGATGCCAGAAGGGGGCAGGTATATACGGGAGTTTATGAATTTGTAAAAAACGAAGATTTGGATAAAGACGGGTATCGGTTGGAAGAGGTGGAGCCTCAATGTGCGGTGGGAATTGAGGAGATTGCCGAAAGATTGAATCATTTTGGAAGGGAAATCATATTTTTGGGAGACGGCGTGCCCGTATTCAGAGAAAGGCTTAAGCTCCATATGAAGGTTCCTTATCACTTCGCACCTGCCCATTTAAACAGGCAGCGGGCGGCGTCAGTAGCGGCGCTTGGCGGCATTTATTATAAAGCCGGTAAAAGCGTGGACCCCAAGGATCATGCTCCTATCTATCTTCGCCTATCTCAGGCTGAGAGGGAACGAAGTGAAAAAGCAAATAAAAATGAAAATTGTAAATTGTGAATAAGTAAGAGGGGTTCCCGGATTGATTATAGTAAGACGAATGGAAGAAAAAGATACACTCCGCGCGGAGGAATTGGAAAAGGATAACTTTTCCGAGCCATGGTCGCAAAAGTCTTTTTTGGAGACGATACATTTGAACTATGCTTATTATTTTGTGGCTGAGGAGAATGAATCGATCATAGGAATGTGCGGACTTAAGAATATCGCGGGAGAAGGAGAAATTACCAATGTGGTGGTGGATAAAAGCCGAAGGAAACAAGGAATAGCTGAAATGCTGCTGGGGAAAGCGCTAGATGAGGGCGTAAGGCATGGTATCGAAGCGTTTACATTGGAGGTCAGGGCAGGAAATGAGCCTGCCATTCGCTTGTATAAGAAGTTTGGCTTTGAAAGCGAAGGCATCCGAAAAAATTTTTACGAAAAACCGAAAGAAGATGCCGTGATCATGTGGAAAAGATAGGAAAAGTGCGAAACAATTACCACTGTTTTTGCTCTATGGATTCATGTATAATTACAGATATAGAACGATGGATTTAGTACATCTTGGGAGGATGAGACTATGCGTAAATATCTGGATGAAAAAAAGACGGAGCTTTCGGCCGTTATTTGTAATCATTGTAAAAAAGAATTATTGGTAGAAAATGGAATTTTAAAAGAAGGCTGTCTGGAAATCAACACTTCTTTTGGATATTTCAGCAAAAAGGACGGGCAAAATCACAGCTTCGATTTGTGCGAAGACTGTTACGATGCGATGATTGCCAAGTTCAGAATACCGGTGGACAGTACAGATATTAAAGAATTTTTATGAAGGTTTCATGAGTGCCTTGCACTCATTACTCATTAATCGTACTGTCTGGAAAACCGTTGCTCCGATTCTGAACGAGGTGTCAGGATAGGAGTTTTCATGTTAGATGTTTGTTTGTTAGGAACAGGAGGAATGATGCCGCTTCCTCATAGATGGCTGACTTCCTTAATGGTAAGGTATAATGGAAAGAGTATATTGATTGATTGCGGGGAAGGAACACAGATTGCTATGAAGGAAAAGGGCTGGAGCCCGAAGCCTATCGACATTATCTGTTTTACCCACTATCATGCGGATCATATCAGCGGACTGCCGGGAATGCTTCTCACTATGGGAAATGCGGAGCGGACAGAGCCGCTTCTTTTAGTGGGGCCGAAAGGATTGACCCGCGTAGTGTCTGCGCTGCGGGTAATTGCTCCGGAACTGCCCTTTGAAATAGAATGTATGGAGCTGGCGGAGCCGGAACAGCGCATCGATCTGGATGGCTTTCGGATAGAAGCTTTTCGTGTCAATCACAATGTGATATGCTATGGATACAGCATTGTAATCGATCGCATCGGAAAGTTTCATTTGGAAAAAGCGATGGAGCTTAACATAGACAGAAGGTATTGGAATCGTCTGCAAAAAGGAGAATGCGTGGAAGTGGAGGGACAAACCTATACTCCCGATATGGTATTAGGCAGTGCAAGGAAGGGACTTAAGGTAACCTATTGTACGGATACCAGACCTACAGAAAGTATCGTTCGAAATGCGGTGGGGGCTGACCTTTTTATCTGCGAAGGGATGTACGGAGAACCGGATAAAAAAGAAAAGGCGAAAGAATATAAGCACATGACCTTTTATGAAGCAGCCGAACTGGCTAAGGAAGCAAATGTACAGCAAATGTGGCTGACTCATTACAGCCCGTCTCTTGTGCGCGCGGAGGAATTCATGGATGCCGTAAGAGAGATTTTTCCGAGGGCTGTCGCAGGCAAGGATGGCAAAACTATAGAGCTTATGTTCGAAGAGGATTAGGGCATGAGTGAAGGAGGTACGCATGGGAAAGCTTGCTAATAGAAGCAACAATGGACAAAAAAGCATAGGTAAGACGATAATAATAGGAATTATTCTAGTGGCTCTTCTGGCGGGCTTTTATTATTATATGTCTGCCAAGACGGAGGGGGAGAAGGAGAAGGAAGGTAATAAAGTTACGAAGACCGGGCAGATGCTTCAATACGATTTCGACAGGAAATATCCGCTGTCGCCCAAAGAGGTAGTGAAATATTACAGCGAGATTACTCAGTGTTTTTATAATGAAGAGATTTCGGAAGAAGATGTTTATGCACTGGCTATGCAGATTCAAAAGCTCTATGATGAGGAGTTGATAGGAAATCAGACGGAAGAAGAGTACATAGAAAAGCTGAAAAGTGAAATTGCGTCCATGAAGGAAAACGAGTTTGTCATTTCCAGCTACTCCATCTCTTCGAGTACAAATGTGGAATACTATACCGATGGCGGCTATGAATGGGCCAGTTTGTACTGCGTGTACGGTATTCGGAAGGGAACGGCCGTAATGAACACTAATGAGAAGTTTCTGCTTCGAAAGGATGAAGCGGGTCGCTGGAAAATATATGGCTGGACATTGGCCGATAATTGATGAAAAAGGATACGGTTTTAAAGATGAGCAATAGAATAAAAGGCGATAAAGATATTTTAATTCTGGCAATCGAAAGCTCCTGCGATGAAACGGCGGCTTCCGTTGTAAAAAATGGCAGGGAAGTTCTCTCCAACGTTATTTATTCCCAGATAGCGCTTCACACGGTGTACGGCGGAGTCGTGCCCGAGATTGCGTCGCGCAAGCACATCGAGAAAATCAACAAGGTGATCGAACAGGCACTTTCTGAGTCAGGAGCAGAACTGACGGATATAGATGCGATAGCCGTTACGTATGGGCCGGGGCTTGTAGGTGCGCTTCTGGTAGGAGTGTCGGCGGCAAAAGCCATCAGCTTCGCCTCAGGAATCCCGTTAATAGGAGTACATCATATTGAGGGTCATATCAGTGCGAACTTCATTGAAAATAAAGAGTTAGAACCGCCTTTTATCTGCCTAGTCGTATCCGGCGGGCATTCCCATCTGGTAGTCGTGAAGTCTTATGGCGAATATGAAATCATAGGGCGCACGAGAGATGATGCCGCAGGAGAAGCCTTCGATAAAGTGGCCCGCGCCATAGGTCTTGGATACCCGGGCGGGCCCAAAATTGACAAGGCTGCAAGGGAAGGCAATCCGGAAGCGATTCGTTTTCCCCGTGCCAAGGTAGAAGGGGCGGAGTACGATTTCAGTTTCAGTGGATTAAAGTCTGCGGTATTGAACTATCTGAATTCCTGCGAAATGAAGGAAGTTGAGGTAAATGTACCGGATGTGGCGGCTTCCTTCCAGAAAGCGGTCATAGACGTGCTGGTAGAGCATTCCCTTGCTGCAGTCAAGGAGTATGGATATGATAAATTTGCCATCGCTGGCGGAGTGGCATCCAACAGCGCTCTCAGAGGAGCGTTGGAGAAGGAATGTGAAAAAAGAGGAATTGCATTCTACTCCCCTTCTCCTATATTCTGTACGGATAATGCGGCAATGATAGGTGTGGCTGGTTATTATGATTATATAAGCGGAATCAGGCACGGCTATGATTTGAACGCGGTACCTAACCTGAAATTGGGTGAGAGGATTTAACGAGAGGGATTAAAATTGAAGACGAAGTGTGCAGCAGTCGTATTATCGGCGGGGCAGGGTAAGCGAATGAACAGCGACGTACCGAAACAATATCTTTTTATCAAGGATAAGCCGGTACTTTATTATTCCCTGAAGGTATTTCAGGAGAGCTTCATAGATGAAATCATACTGGTAACGGCAGAAAGCGATATCGAATATTGTAAAAAAGAAATTGTTGAAAAATACGGTTTCGATAAGGTTTCCCGCATAACAGCAGGCGGCAGGGAAAGGTACCATTCCGTCTTTGCCGGAATAGAAGCAGCAGCTGAATGCAGTTATATTTTCATCCACGACGGAGCCAGACCTTTTGTAACGGCAGAAATTTTAGAGCGCGCTTACGCAAGCGTTATTGAATATGACGCATGTGTCATAGGCATGCCTTCCAAGGATACCGTTAAATTAGTGGATGAAAACGGCTTTGCCTCTACGACACCGAAACGGGATTTAGTATGGACGGTGCAGACGCCGCAAGTGTTTTCTTTTCCTTTAATAAAAGAAGCCTACAGCATTTTGATTCGGGACGAGAAGCGTCTTCTGGCAGAGGGAATGCTGATCACAGATGATGCGATGGTTATGGAGACTTTTACCGATACAAAGGTGAAGCTTGTGGAAGGCAGCTACGAAAATATAAAAATCACAACTCCTGAGGACTTAAAAATAGCGGAAGCTTTTTTGGATAAAGCCGATAAATAGCGCCCTAAAGACGAGAACGGAAAATCTTTTGAGAAAAGTTGAGAAAAGTTGTTGACACAGCACTCCTTTTTTGCTAGAATAATTTTTGCGCTGCTGAGCGGTGCACGAACATGGAGAGGTATCGAAGTGGTCATAACGAGGCGGTCTTGAAAACCGTTTGTCCGAAAGGGCGCGTGGGTTCGAATCCCACCCTCTCCGCTGGAGATACCTTCTCCGCCGAACATGTTGTCAATAAGCCGATAACATTATAAACAGCATTAAGAAGCAAGAGAGAATCAATCTTCATCTTATGCAACATCAGCTTTTATTTGGAGAAGTACCCAAGATGGCTGAAGGGACACCCCTGGAAAGGGTGCAGGTCGTTAATAGCGGCGCGAGGGTTCAAATCCCTCCTTCTCCGTACCGTGTTTGCTATTTATACGGTTGGTAATTTTTCAAAAAATTGCCTGATCTGAACCTTGACAAATAAACAGTAATGCAACCCTGAAAATTCTTAAATGAGAGCATGCCCCGGAAGGGGAACATGCAGTACCATGAATGAAAATTCAGAGAACGGCATCCGAAAGGATGCAACCTAAAAAACAGTAAAAGTCGTAACGGGAAGAGGAAGCTCGTAAAGAGCGGAGAAAGCCCGGAATGACTACGGGAAAAGATTAGCCAAAGTTAATCTTGGATCGGAGAGAACTTTTGAACATGAGAGTTTGATCCTGGCTCAGGATGAACGCTGGCGGCGTGCCTAACACATGCAAGTCGAACGGAGTAATTAAGCGGAAGTCTTCGGATGGAAGCTTAGGTACTTAGTGGCGGACGGGTGAGTAACGCGTGGGCAACCTGCCCTGTACCGGGGGATAACACTTAGAAATAGGTGCTAATACCGCATAAGCGCACGGTCTCGCATGAGACAGTGTGAAAAACTCCGGTGGTACAGGATGGACCCGCGTCTGATTAGCTAGTTGGTGGGGTAGAGGCCTACCAAGGCGACGATCAGTAGCCGGCCTGAGAGGGTGACCGGCCACATTGGGACTGAGACACGGCCCAAACTCCTACGGGAGGCAGCAGTGGGGAATATTGCACAATGGGGGAAACCCTGATGCAGCGACGCCGCGTGAGTGAAGAAGTATTTCGGTATGTAAAGCTCTATCAGCAGGGAAGAAAATGACGGTACCTGACTAAGAAGCCCCGGCTAACTACGTGCCAGCAGCCGCGGTAATACGTAGGGGGCAAGCGTTATCCGGATTTACTGGGTGTAAAGGGAGCGTAGACGGCAGGGCAAGTCTGAAGTGAAAGCCCGGGGCTCAACCCCGGGACTGCTTTGGAAACTGTCCGGCTGGAGTGCAGGAGAGGTAAGTGGAATTCCTAGTGTAGCGGTGAAATGCGTAGATATTAGGAGGAACACCAGTGGCGAAGGCGGCTTACTGGACTGTAACTGACGTTGAGGCTCGAAAGCGTGGGGAGCAAACAGGATTAGATACCCTGGTAGTCCACGCCGTAAACGATGATTACTAGGTGTCGGGGGTTATTAAACCTTCGGTGCCGCAGCAAACGCAATAAGTAATCCACCTGGGGAGTACGTTCGCAAGAATGAAACTCAAAGGAATTGACGGGGACCCGCACAAGCGGTGGAGCATGTGGTTTAATTCGAAGCAACGCGAAGAACCTTACCAAGTCTTGACATCCTGGTGACGTAGGAGTAACATCCTATTCCCTTCGGGGCACCAGAGACAGGTGGTGCATGGTTGTCGTCAGCTCGTGTCGTGAGATGTTGGGTTAAGTCCCGCAACGAGCGCAACCCTTATCTTTAGTAGCCAGCAGTAAGATGGGAACTCTAGAGAGACTGCCGGGGATAACCCGGAGGAAGGTGGGGATGACGTCAAATCATCATGCCCCTTATGATTTGGGCTACACACGTGCTACAATGGCGTGAACAGAGGGAAGCGAAGGGGTGACCTGGAGCAAATCCCAAAAAACACGTCTCAGTTCGGATTGTAGTCTGCAACTCGACTACATGAAGCTGGAATCGCTAGTAATCGCGAATCAGAATGTCGCGGTGAATACGTTCCCGGGTCTTGTACACACCGCCCGTCACACCATGGGAGTCGGAAATGCCCGAAGTCTGTGACCTAACCCGCAAGGGGAGGAGCAGCCGAAGGCAGGTCTGATAACTGGGGTGAAGTCGTAACAAGGTAGCCGTATCGGAAGGTGCGGCTGGATCACCTCCTTTCTAAGGAAGAAGAAGTAGGGGTTGTATTACTGTTTAGCTGTTAAGGAAGAAAGTAAGTAGAGACCATTCATAAAGAGTGGAGGATATTTATAAGGAATAGAGAGCGCCTGGAAGGGTGAAGGATGTTCCGAAGGATTGCACCTCGAGGCATAGCCTCTCGGTCGCGTCGAAGACGCTAATAGATTTAAGCAAAAAAGTCTGGGAAAACGAGTTCTCCCATCCATTTGTCCTTAAATCTGCAATCCCGATCTGATTTTAATCAGATTTATCAGCACGAAAATTCTGGTGGCGATGCGCTTAGGGGAGACACCCGTTCTCATCCCGAACACGAAGGTTAAGACTTAAGCGGCCGATGGTACTATGCTGGAGACGGCATGGGAGAGCAGGTGGCTGCCAGATAAAAACAAGTAAAAGACACTTGTAGCAAGTAAAAGACACTTGTAACAAGTAAAAAACACTTGTAAAAAGAAGAAAGAGCAAAGTGAAGGCTGTAAAGACTTGACTTTGGGCTTATAGCTCAGCCGGTTAGAGCGCACGCCTGATAAGCGTGAGGTCGGTGGTTCGAGTCCACTTAAGCCCACTGGCGGAATGCACGACTGTGGCTGCCAGAAACGGGGGCATAGCTCAGTTGGGAGAGCACCTGCCTTGCAAGCAGGGGGTCGAGAGTTCGAATCTCTCTGTCTCCATCGTCGAGGAACTGGAACGAGCAGAATACGCTCGTAGCAAGTAAGATCCAGGAAAGCGACGAAAAGGGAAGGAAGCAAGCATTGTTCCGTACCGGAAAAGAACCGTACCTTGAAAACCGAATACCGAAAAACAATCAAGTATCAAAGACATCCGAGGTCCATCCGAAAGGATGGGCAACAAGTGAAGGACACTTGTAAAAGTGAAGGACACTTGTATTTATAAATGTTAGAGACAAAAGTCTGACGAAAGTCAGTCGCTGAACGAGCGAAAGCTCGCAGACAGCAGACCAGCCTGCGTTCCTCACGCTAGAGGGACGAGAACAGGTTAAGCAAGAAAGAGCACAGGGTGGATGCCTTGGCACTGAGAGCCGAAGAAAGACGTGATAAGCTGCGAAAAGCTGCGGGGAGGAGCAAATATCCTATGATCCGCAGATATCTGAATGGGGAGACCCACATAAGAAGACCTTATGTATCCTTACGTGAATCCATAGCGTAAGGAAGGGAACCCGGTGAACTGAAACATCTAAGTAGCCGGAGGAGAAGAAAACAACAGTGATTTCCGAAGTAGCGGCGAGCGAACCGGAAGGAGCCCAAACCGGAGTGCGTGCACTCCGGGGTTCGGACCGCATGAACTGATTCAGGAAAGGTAACGGAATGGTCCTGGAAAGACCAGCCAGAGAGGGTGAGAGCCCCGTACGTGAAACCAGACCAGACAGAGCGGTATCCAGAGTACCACGAGACACGAGAAACCTTGTGGGAATGAGCGGGGACCACCCCGTAAGGCTAAATACTCCTCAGTGACCGATAGCGCATAGTACTGTGAAGGAAAGGTGAAAAGGACCCCGGGAGGGGAGTGAAAGAGAACCTGAAACCCTGTGTTTACAAGCTGTGGGACCACGTTAAGGTGGGACCGCGTACTTTTTGTAGAACGGTCCGGCGAGTTGTGCATACTGGCAAGGTTAAGCACTTAAGGTGTGGAGCCGAAGGGAAACCGAGCCTTAATAGGGCGCAAATATCAACTAAGTTGATATAGTCAGTATGTGCAGACCCGAAACCGGGTGATCTATCCATGTCCAGGTTGAAGTTGCCGTAAAAGGCAATGGAGGACCGAACGCACATCCGTTGAAAAGGGTGGCGATGAGGTGTGGATAGGGGAGAAATTCCAATCGAACCCGGAGATAGCTGGTTCTCCTCGAAATAGCTTTAGGGCTAGCCTCATAAAAAGTCTTGCGGAGGTAGAGCACTGAATACCCTAGGGGGCGTCAAAGCTTACCGAAGGTTATCAAACTCCGAATGCCGTGAAGATGTTATATGGGAGTCAGACTGCACGAGATAAGTTGGGCAGTCAAAAGGGAAAGAGCCCAGACCTACAGCTAAGGTCCCAAAGTGCGTGTTAAGTGGAAAAGGATGTGGGATTTCAAAGACAACTAGGATGTTGGCTCAGAAGCAGCCACACATTCAAAGAGTGCGTAATAGCTCACTAGTCGAGAGGTCCTGCGCCGAAAATGTCCGGGGCTGAAACACGACACCGAAGCTTAGGAATCATACATTCGTATGATTGGTAGAGGAGCATTGCTGATGCAGGGAAGCGGTACCGTAAGGAGCCGTGGAGCGTCAGGAAGAGAGAATGCCGGAATGAGTAGCGAGAAAGAGGTGAGAATCCTCTTGGCCGAATATCCAAGGATTCCAGAGTAAAGCTGATCTGCTCTGGGTAAGTCGGGGCCTAAGGCGAGGCAGAAATGCGTAGCCGATGGACAACAGGTGGAGATTCCTGTACTGCATAATGACAGAACTGTAGGGACGCATGTGGAGCGCATGAGCCGGGAAAGGAAAGACCGGTGCAAGCGAGGTAGGAGAGGAAGAGGCAAATCCCTTTCTCAATCCAAAGGCGTGAAGCGGAGCGAAATAAAGTAGCGAAGCATGCAAGCCATGTGCCAAGAAAAGCTGCTATTGTTCATTATGTACCCGTACCGTAAACCGACACAGGTGGATGAGGAGAGAATCCTAAGGCCGGCGGGAGAAGCATTGTCAAGGAACTCGGCAAAATGACCCCGTAACTTCGGGAGAAGGGGTGCCCCAGAAATGGGGCCGCAGAGAATAGGCTCAAGCAACTGTTTAGCAAAAACACAGGTCTATGCAAAACCGAAAGGTGAAGTATATGGGCTGACGCCTGCCCGGTGCTGGAAGGTTAAGAGGAGAGGTCAGGGCAACCGAAGCCTTGAATTTAAGCCCCAGTAAACGGCGGCCGTAACTATAACGGTCCTAAGGTAGCGAAATTCCTTGTCGGGTAAGTTCCGACCCGCACGAAAGGCGTAATGATTTGAGCGCTGTCTCGACAATGCACCCGGTGAAATTGAAGTACCAGTGAAGATGCTGGTTACCTGCGCCAGGACGGAAAGACCCCATGGAGCTTTACTCCAGCTTGATACTGGGATTCGATGCTGTATGTACAGGATAGGTGGGAGGCAATGAAGTGGAGACGCCAGTCTCCATGGAGCCAATGTTGGGATACCACCCTTGCAGTATTGGATTTCTAACCGAGGGCCATGAATCTGGTCCCGGGACAATGTCTGGCGGGGAGTTTGACTGGGGCGGTCGCCTCCGAAAGGGTATCGGAGGCGCTCAAAGGTTCCCTCAGAATGGTCGGAAACCATTCGCAGAGTGCAAAGGCATAAGGGAGCTTGACTGCGACACCGACGGGTGGAGCAGGTAGGAAACTAGGACTTAGTGATCCGGTGGTATAACGTGGGATTGCCATCGCTCAACGGATAAAAGCTACCCTGGGGATAACAGGCTTATCACTCCCAAGAGTTCACATCGACGGAGTGGTTTGGCACCTCGATGTCGGCTCATCGCATCCTGGGGCTGTAGTAGGTCCCAAGGGTTGGGCTGTTCGCCCATTAAAGCGGTACGCGAGCTGGGTTCAGAACGTCGTGAGACAGTTCGGTCCCTATCCGGCGCAGGCGTAGGATATCTGAGAGGAGCTGTCCTTAGTACGAGAGGACCGGGATGGACGGACCGCTGGTGTATCTGTTAGGTACCAGACCTATGGCAGAGTAGCCAAGTCCGGCAGGGATAAACGCTGAAGGCATCTAAGCGTGAAGCCCCCCTCAAGATGAGATATCCCATACAAAGCTTGCTTTGTATTAAGACCCCTTGGAGAGTACGAGGTAGATAGGCTTAAGGTGGAAGCGCAGCAATGCGTGGAGCTGATAAGTACTAATCGGTCGAGGGCTTATCCTTGTAAGGCTGGTTAATGAGTAATGAGTAATGAGTAGAAAACACTCATAAGACACTCATAATGAGTAATGAGTAGAAAACACTCATAAGACGCTCATAAGAGACAGGAAAGAAACGGATGGAAGAGATAGGAGAGAGTGACAGGTGAACAACACCTGTAGTAGGTAGATTTCCGAAAGGGAAGAAGCCTGTTGGTATTCGGTTTTGAGGGTATGGCCCCTTAAAGAAACAGATTCCTCGATAGCTCAATGGTAGAGCACGCGGCTGTTAACCGCGGGGTTGTAGGTTCGAGCCCTACTCGGGGAGTAACAAGTAGAGGACACTTGTAACAAGTAGAGGACACTTGTAGCAAGTAAGAAATACTTGTAACTAGTATAAGACACTAGTAAGGAAGTACCTGACCGTGGCGAGGTCTACAGGAAAGAGATAAGGCTCCGTGGTCAAGCGGTCAAGACACCGCCCTTTCACGGCGGTAACACGGGTTCGATTCCCGTCGGAGTCACTCGTGTCAATTTAATATGACACTTAGTCGTTTGTTCGCAGTCCGCCGATGTGGCTCAATTGGCAGAGCAGCTGATTTGTAATCAGCAGGTTATCGGTTCGAGTCCGATCATCGGCTGTTGTAATACCCGTTAGGGTTTGCGGACCTTTAGCTCAGTTGGTTAGAGCAACCGGCTCATAACCGGTCGGTCCTGGGTTCGAGTCCCCGAAGGTCCATTTGTAAGTTTTATATTTTTGGTTAGTTGGCCCGGTGGCTCAGTTGGTTAGAGCGCCGCCCTGTCACGGCGGAGGTCGTGGGTTCGAGTCCCATCCGGGTCGTTTATTTGAATATTATATTGATTATGGGATCTTAGCTCAGCTGGGAGAGCATCTGCCTTACAAGCAGAGGGTCATAGGTTCGAGCCCTATAGGTCCCATTAGGTTTTTTGTATGAGCTGGTGTGGCGGAATAGGCAGACGCAAAGGACTTAAAATCCTTCGGGAGCAATCCCGTGCCGGTTCAAGTCCGGCCACCAGCAGTAAGGGTATCAGGCTAAAATGGATGCAAACATGTATCTGTTTTAGCCTGATTTTTTATGTTATACTTATATGATAATGCAGGGCAGAAATTGATTGAACTTTAAATTATTTGTTTTTTTGCGCACATTTGCGCAGGAAAGGGTGAAGTAATGAGTAAAACAATTCAGGCGCTTGGCAATCTGGTTGATGTGAATGGTCATAAAATCCATGTTTTTTGCACCGGACAGGGGAAACGTACTTTTGTTTTTTTATCGGGTCATGGTACGAGCTGCCCAACCCTTGATTTTAAGCCTTTATGGTCAATACTATCTTCTGAAAATGTAATTGTCGTAGTAGAAAGGGCAGGCTATGGCTGGAGTGAAACGACAAATACCTCTCGTGACTTAGATACTGTACTTGGAGAAACACGAAAAGCATTAGAGCTGTCCAATATAGAAGCGCCATTTATATTGGTTCCACATTCACTTGCAGGATTGGAGGCTATTTATTGGGCGCAAAAGTATCCGTATGAGGTAGAGGCAATCATCGGATTGGATTCGGCAATTCCAGAAGCCTATGATAATTTTAAAATGCCGTCCGCGGCGATTCTCAGCGTTATTGGACTTTTAACCAAGATAGGAATACATAGGCCTTTTGTAAAGTCTTTTTATAAAAAATCGCCGGCGGCACAGTCAGGATATCTAACTAAAGCTGATAACGAAGCATATATTGAGATACTTAAAAATCGCACATTTACATCTGATATGCTTAATGAAGCAAAATATGTAAGACAAAATGCGGATAAGGTTAAAAATGGAACGCTCCCCGTTAACACTCCGATTTACCTTTTTATCTCAAATGACAACGAAAAAATAATCGCTAACTGGGGTAAAATGCTTTCCGATTATATAGCTGATTTTAAGAACGGAAAGTCTATGTTATTGGAATGCGGGCACTATGTGCATGCATACGAAACGATAAAAATTGCTAAAGAGATAGATGATTTTATCCGGGGTATATAATGAACATAAAGTTTATCATGTTATGCAAATAACGGGAATTTGATTGAAAAAGAAATGGATGAAAGTTTGAGCAAAGTGGTATATGAAGAGAGGATAAGTGTATGAAACCAAATATAAAATTCGCAATCTTATTTCCGGGTATTCTCCTTGCGGGAGCCTTACTATATATCGTTGTGCACGAATTAGGGCACACCATCATCGCAATTGTTTGCGGAGCGGAAATAACAGAGTTTAGCATTCTCAATGCCCATATGTCTTATAATGGTGGAATATTCAGTAAGGCCATGTATTCGTTGTTTCACGCTGCGGGGATGTTATTACCAATAATATTATTAGTGCCAGTTATCATTTCTTATAAACAGGGCAAAAAGAGTATCTTTTATCATTGCTGTTACATGGCGGCTTGTTTATGGGGTGTTTCACCTCTTTTGGCATGGCTGATTGTACCTGTTGTTAGTATGGTAGTTTCGCCACCGCAGGGAGATGATGTTGGAAAGTTTATCATGAGTTCAGAATGGCATCCGATGTTAGTATTCGCCGGTGCTTTAGGCATCTTAACAGTAATGCTTGCACTTGTAATTAAGAAGGGAATCATTCAGGAGTTTATTGCCATTTTAAAAGGATTTTCCTGAAAAATCCTCAGACACTTTTCAGTAGCAATACTATGATTCGTATTTTAAAATATATTCATAGAAACCGCTTGTTTTTTACTTTCACAGTCTTGCCTAAATCGCTGATCGTATAAAATTCTTTTTGCGAACGTCAGGATGCCGTTCGATTTTCCTCCTGCTAGTACATACGTACAATCAGGTTATTCTTTTAAGTAAATAGCATATTTCTCATTAGTGATAACACAGATATGGATTAACAACTAAGGTGTGTTTATATCTCTTAAAGTCGCTGTGAGTACAATAAGTATGGAAGAGAATTTAGCATGAGTCTGCCTTGAGGAGGCCCCCTTTCCATTGACATGGGAAAAGAAAGGAAATAGAATTGAGGAGTTGGTATGGGAGAAGATACAGGAGGTATATGCATGTATACAGTAGTTGTCGCGGACGATGAAAAAGAATTGCGAAAAGCCCTGATACGGAATGTCAACTGGGCTGAAATAGGATTTCAACTGGTGGGGGAGGCCGAAAATGGGGCGGAAGCATTGGAGCTCGTGGAGAAGCTGGAACCGGATTTACTCTTGACGGATATCAAGATGCCGTTCTTGTCCGGAATTGAACTGGCAAGACAGGTGCGCGAGGTCAAGCCCGCGACTCAAATTGCGTTTTTGAGCGGTTACGACGATTTCAGCTATGCACAGCAGGCCATTCAGTACAATATCATTAGCTATATATTGAAGCCGGTCTCGGCCGCCGAGATAAACGAAGAGCTCATAAACATAAAAAATAAAATAGATGAGAAATATAAAGAATTTACTGCCCATAATCAGACGCAGGAGCAACTTAAGGCTGCGGAATTTCTGTTGCCTCTGATGCTGGACGGCTTTCGGGGAAGTTTGAGCGAAAAACAGCAGGAGGGTATTTTGGAGAATGCGGTGCGTTTTGGAATTTTGAATGCGAAGAACAGCGAGCTGAGGTATGCTGTTACAGTCGTCGAGATTTTTGATGAGGATGGAGAGAATATTACGGAGCCTGCGAACGTAAACGCGGTGGACACCATTCTAAAAAAGTATGTGAAGCATATGAGTTTTTATATAGAGGGAAAGGTCGTCTCGCTGCTCGTGGCGACTGGGGCCGGCTTCGACAAGTACCTTCATATTCTGACAGAGGAAATCGCCCAAAGCGTACATCGGATCATGAAAAAGGTTTGTGTTATCGGTATCAGCCGGGCTGTGGAAAAACTGGAAAACGTTCACGAATCTTATATCGAGGCAGTGAATGCGGTGGGGTATTCTAAACGAAACGGAAACGGTATTCAATTTATATCGGATATCGAGCGGGCGGATGAATACGATGTGGAGGGGATGAAGAGCTTCAGCAACGATGTGGAGAGTCTGATTCGTGGCGGGACATGCCTTGAATTGGAAAATTATCTGAACAATACTTTCGATAAGATGATGGAGGCACATGTTTCTATTACAACGATGAACTTTGTTATGGTGCAGATGATATTAGCGGTATTTCAGATTGTTTATGCGGTTGCCGATTACGATATGCTTCAGGAACTGCAGAAACAGAACCCGCTTTCGAGCCGGATTGCTTATGAAGATTTTTCGAAACTCAAGAAAAAATATATCGGTTTTTGTCTGACGGCGCAGAAAATTATCGCAGAGCAGAGGAAGAAGAGCAGTGCCCTTATATGTGATAAAGCATTGAAGCTCATAGAAACGAGATATATGGACCCGGATATTTCGCTTGTGTCTATCAGCACTGAAATTGCGGTCAGTCCAAACTACCTAAGCGCGTTGATTAAAAAATCGACGGGAAGCACATTCACAGATATCCTGACGAAGAAGCGGATTACTATCGCGAAGGAGATGATTCTGTGTACATCGATGAAGGTGAGGGAAATATCAGAGAAATGCGGGTACAATGACCAGCATTATTTCAGCTACTGCTTTAAAAGAGTAGTCGGAATCTCACCCAATGCCTGCCGGAGGGAATATGAAGAAAGAATGGCAGAAGCCTGAAAAAGAGAATATCTTAAACCGTGTTTCGCTATCTGCAATTATGACTGCTTTGGTAGTCGCCATCGTTTTCTTCGCGACATTTCTCGCCCTCCTTATATTTGTTGAGCTGTTTCAGCGGTCTATGGAGCAGAATGCCATTATAAGCAGCGAGCAGGCGATTGTACAGGTACAGAATACGATTACGAATTACACAGAAGACATTCAGGAAGTTATGAATATGATTGAGGACAATATTACGAAGGATGAGATGCCGAGAAATGAATACTTTCGGAACTTATTGGAGATCCGTTCCGATATTGTCGCCATCACGATTTATAACGAAAACGGCGATATGGAAAGATGCTGGACAGAAGGATATAAGCTAAAGGATAAAATTATGAAAAACCTGTCTTTTGTCAGTTTCGAGGGCGAGGACGGTAAACTGAATATTTCCAGTCCGCATGTGGAGTCGCTGTTTGTGAACAACTATCCGTGGGTGGTTACGATTTCACAGATTTTGCAGGATGGTCAGGGTAAGGATATACGTATCGCCATGGACATCCGTTTTTCCAGTATTGCCAACTATGTGGATGAGGTCGGAATCGGGCAGCACGGTTATTGCTTTATTATGGACGAGGCTGGGAATATTATTTATCATCCCCAGCAGCAGTTGATTTATTCCGGACTGAAGAACGAGGACACGAAGGAGCTCATGAAGGATGAGGATGGCTCCTATATCAAATCCAACATGATTTATACGATACATACGCTTGAGAATTCCGATTGGAGAATCGTAGGAATCAGCTTTGTGGATGAAATGGTGTCAACGAGGGTACAGAATATGATCCGGATAGTATTGGCGCTGGTAGTACTCGTGCTTTTCACCGCAGCTATTTGTGGAATCTTATTTTCACGGCTCATTACAATGCCTGCAAAACGGCTGTCCGAAGCGATGGGAGAATTCGAAACGAATACGGAGAATTTTGATTTCCAGCCGGTAAATGGCACGGTGGAAATTGTCGCCTTATCCGATTCTTTCGCTCATATGGTCATTCAGATTCAAAATCTGATGGAACAGGTGAGAGAAGAAGAACTTTCCCTCCGGAAGACGGAGCTGAGCGCCCTTCAGGCGCAGATCAATCCCCATTTCCTCTATAATACGCTGGATTCCATCGCATGGATGTGCGAGGAGGAGCGTAACAAAGAAGCGGTGGAGATGGTAACAGCTCTCGCCAGATTGTTCCGTATCAGCATAAGCAGAGGGCATGAACTCATTACACTGGAAAAAGAGCTGCAGCACTCGCAGAGTTATTTGAATATACAGAAGTTCCGTTATGAGGATCAATTCACCTATGATTTCGATGTGGACGAAGAATGCCTGCAGTATTACTGCAACAAAATTACCCTGCAGCCGATTATAGAGAACGCTATTTACCACGGACTCGACCCAGCGGAGGAAGGACACATTCAAATTGGCATTCATGATAAAGGAGATGCTATTCTTCTGTGTGTTGAGGATAACGGAGTAGGTATGACCGAAGAGGAGTGCGCGGAGATACTTAATAGAGAGGCCAAAGATCGAACCGGCATCGGGATCAAGAATGTAAATGACAGAATCCATATATATTTTGGCAAAAAGTATGGCCTTAGAATTACGAGCGTGCTGGATGTAGGAACGCGGGTCGAAATATGGATACCGAAGATATTGGAGGGTGAATATGAGTCGAAGTAGAAAAATGAAATTATTCATCGTGTTCTGCACAGGAATCCTTATTACAATCGGTATTCTCATAATTGTTCTTTTCAGGAATCCCACATTTGGGGCGGGGAACCGGGACAGCGACGGACAGAAGCATTATGTTGCGGTCATTGCAAAATCCACGACATCAGCATTCTGGAAATCGGTGTTCGCAGGAGCAAAGGCCGCCAGCACCGAATACAATCTGGAAATCACATGCGACGGGCCCGAAAGCGAAGAGGATTATGAAACACAGAATGCAATGGTGGAAAAGGCTGTGGCGGACGGTGCAGAAGTCATTGTATTTTCTGCCGTGGACTTCAATGCCAATGCGGCGGCAATTGACTGGGCAATAGCACAGGGCGTTAATGTAGTCGTCATAGACAGCGAAGTGAACAGCAGTGGGGTGAGCTGTGTCATTAGCACGGACAATTATGCAGCGGGCCGGATGGCGGGAGAGGCGGCACTGGAATCCGACGATAAGGCATTATATGTCGGTATCGTTAACTTCGATGAGAATTCCGCCAACGGGCAGCAGAGGGAACAGGGCTTTCGTGATGCGATTATGGGAGAGAGCCGCGTTACTGTTATCGATTCCATAAACGTGCTTTCCAATGTGGAGGATGCCATGGAAGGCACGCGCATCATGTTGGAACAGCATCCGCAAATCGATGTGATTGCGACCTTTAATGAATGGACGAGCCTGGGAGTGGGCTATACAATTGAGGAAATGGGGCTTGGGGACAGCACGAAGGTCATCGCTTTCGACAGTAACGTTGTTTCGGTCGGACTGCTGGAAACCGGAGAAGTGGATGCGCTGATTGTCCAGAATCCATATGCAATGGGCTATCTTGGAATAGAAAATGCATACAATGTCATCAACGACATTTTTATTCGGGAAAAGGTCATTGATACAGCCACGACGATTGTAACGAAGGAGAATATGTACGACCCGGACTATCAGAAAATATTGTTTTCCTTTGACTGAGCAAACGATGGTAATAAAATATGAAAGGCCTATGTATAATCCATGTACGCAAACGTAAAATTTTGTACCTTTGTGATAGGATTTTGCATAGGTTTTTTATTTCCCTTTTGTTATTCTTTTGTGTGTATTCAATCCTGTTATAGGATAAACAAAGCAAACAAAAAGGAGGCTTTTACATGAAAAAGAAGTTATTGGCAGTACTTTTATGCATGTCCATGACAGCAGCTTTATTGGCTGGTTGTGGAAGTACGGCAGCGGAGACGACAGCGGAGACGGAGACAGCACCGGCGACGGAGGAAGCAAATGCAGAGGACACAGCAGAGGACGCAGTGGAGGATGTCGTAGACGCGGCGGCGGATCAGGCAGATTTATCGGCGGCAAGTATCGCGGTATTCTATTATACATATTCCGATACGTACATCGCATCGGTCAGAACAGCATTGGATTCGGCATTGGACGGACTCGGAGTAACTTATCAGGATTATGACTCCAACAGTAACCAGACGACACAGAACGAACAAATCGATACGGCTATCAGCACGGGTGCTACGCTCCTGATTGTAAATATTGTTACTTCCGGCTCGGTAGATGCTTCTCAGGCAATCGTTGACAAAGCATCTGCGGCTGGTGTTCCCGTAATCTTCTTCAATCGTGCGGTAGAAGGTGATGAGGATGAAGGAACTGTTCTTGGAAGTTATGACAAATGCGCATTTGTAGGAACAGATGCACCGGAAGCGGGTCATATGCAGGGACAGATGATTGGCGAATACGTACTCGAGAACTATGACGCGATCGACTTGAATGGCGACGGAGAAATCTCATATGCGATGTTCATGGGACAGCTCGGTAACGTAGAAGCGATTTACCGTACGCAGTATGGCGTAGAGGATGCGAATGCTGTTCTCGAAGCGGCAGGCAAGCCGGCGCTCGTTTACTTCGATTCGGCAAATGCGGACTGCTATCAGGTTGACCAGGATGGTAACTGGAGTGCGACGGCATCCAACAACTACATGACCACGAACCTTTCCCAGTACAATGAAGCAAACGGCAATATGATCGAGCTCGTAATCTGTAACAACGATGGTATGGCAGAAGGAGCTATCTCCGCATTGAACGACAAGGGATACAATCTCGGCGATGGAAGCAGCACGATGATTCCGGTATTCGGTGTTGATGCGACTGATGCGGCAAAGCAGCTGATCGCGGACGGCAAGATGACGGGAACGATTAAGCAAGACGCGGAAGGTATGGCAAACGGCATCGCTTTCCTCGCTCAGAATGCGGCTTCGGGAAAAGATTTGATGGATGGAACAGATTCTTACAATATTTCTGAAAAAGTAGCAAACAAGATCTACATTCCTTATGCTACCTACACAGGAGAATGATAAAAAAATAAGTTTAGATATATAAAAGAAAAGGGGCGGCTGTCGAGCTGGTGGCGGCGGCCCCTTTTTCTATCCACCACAAAATCGCATATGAAGTGAAGCGTTTTGACGCAAAGGAGGCAGATTATGGAGCAGGAAGTGCTGCTGGAAATGAAGGACATCTGCAAGGAATTCCCCGGTGTTAAAGCTCTGGACCACGTTTCTTTAACAGTGAAAAGGGGTACGGTACACGCGTTGATGGGAGAAAACGGTGCGGGAAAGTCTACCCTGATGAAATGTCTGTTCGGCATTTATGCAAAAAACAGCGGACAGATTTTTCTGGAGGGCAGGGAAATCAATTTTAAGAACTCGAAGGAAGCGCTGGAAAACGCTGTAGCAATGGTTCATCAGGAACTGAATCAGGCGCTGAAAAGAAACGTTATGGACAATATCTGGCTTGGACGTTATCCGAAGGTCGCAGGCGTCATGGTCAATGAGAAGAAGATATATAACGATACGAAAAAAGTATTCGATGAGCTGGAGATAGATGTGGATCCTAAGCGCATCATGAGTACGATGCCGGTATCCCAACGTCAGATGGTAGAAATCGCGAAGGCGGTTTCTTTTAACTCGAAAATAATTGTATTTGATGAACCGACCTCTTCCCTGACAGAAGAAGAGGTGGAGCATCTGTTTAAAATCATAAATATGCTGCGGGACAAAGGCTGCGGCATCATATATATTTCTCATAAGATGGCGGAAATCTTGCGTATTTCCGATGAAGTCACCATCATGAGGGATGGTACTTATGTGGCGACCAAACAGGCCAAAGAGCTTACAACGGAGGAAATCATCAGACTGATGGTAGGGCGTGAGCTGAACAATCAATTTCCGCCCAAGACGAACGAGCCGGGTGAAGTTGCTCTCGAGGTGCGGAAGCTGTCGGCCCGGTATTCGGTACTTGAGGATGTATCCTTCGATGTGAGAAAGGGTGAAGTGGTTGGAATCGCCGGGTTGGACGGCAGCGGCCGAACGGAATGTCTGGAAAATATATTCGGAATCGCTACGAGAAGCGGCGGGACCATTACGCTGGATGGGAAACCAGTGTTCAACAGGAATGCGAAAGAATCCATTAAAAATGGTTTCGCAATGCTGACGGAGGAACGTCGTGCGACCGGTATTTTCGGAATACTTGACATACGGGAAAATACAGTCATCTCCAGCCTCAAAAAGCATAAAAAGCATCATTTGTATCTGAGTGAGAAATCCATGAGTAAGGATACCCAATGGTCTATTGACGCCATGAGAACGAAGACGCCCTCACAGACAACGAAGATCAGGGCGCTGTCGGGAGGAAACCAGCAGAAGGTTATACTCGGAAGGTGGCTTTTGACCGAACCTGAGGTGCTGCTTTTGGATGAACCTACGCGCGGCATCGATGTAGGAGCAAAATATGAAATATATCAGTTGATATTGGACCTCGCAAATAAAGATAAGGTAGTTATCATGGTTTCGTCGGAGATGCCGGAGCTTTTGGGTGTCTGCGACAGGATACTGGTTATGTCGGGAGGACGGCTCGCTGGCGAGGTGGATGCAAAAACAACAACGCAGGAAGAAATTATGACTCTTGCTGCAAAATACGTGTAAAGGAGGCAGTACGAAATGAGAGCTATAAATAATGCAAAAGACCGCTATGCTGCTTATAAAGTACTGAGTAGTAAAGAAAAGGGGACATTCTGGAGGGAAGCGCTGATTAATAACGCGATGTACATCTTGCTCATTATCGCGGTCATATATACGTTTTCTCAGAATCATAGATTCCTGGCAATCAATTCTATCATTAACATCATTTCCCTTTCGGCGGCAAACATTCCAATTGCGTGCGGAATCGCCGGATGTATCGTATTAACGGGTACGGACCTTTCAGCGGGTCGCGTTGTCGGCCTGACAGCATGTATTTCCGCTTCCTTGCTGCAGTCAGTTACTTATGCCACAAAGATGTTTCCTAATCTGCCTGTGCTGCCTATTCCTCTCGTCATTGTTATTGTTATTATAGTAGGCGGTATTGTGGGCTGGGTTAACGGCTTTTTCGTTGCAAGATTTTCTCTGCACCCATTCATCGTAACGTTAGCGACGCAATTGATTGTATACGGTGTTTTGCTGATGTATATTATGATTAATGGTAACAACGGACAGCCGCTTTCCGGTCTGGACAATTCCTTTAAGAGCTTTGTTACGGGAAGTAAGCTCTCCGTAATGGGAGTTCCGATTCCGAATTATGTATGGTATGCCTGTATCGTAGTGGCGGTTATGTGGTTTATTTGGAACAAGACGACCTTTGGTAAGAATATGTTTGCAGTCGGCTCCAACCCGGAAGCTGCGAATGTATCCGGCGTTGATGTAATGAAGACGACCATCGGTGTTCATACGCTTGCGGGTTGTATGTACGGCATTACCGGATTCATAGAGTCGGCGCGAATCGGCTCCAATCAAGCCAATACCGGCCTGAATTATGAATGCGACGCGATTGCGGCCTGTGTTATCGGAGGTGTGTCCTTCGTAGGCGGAACCGGTAAAATCAGCGGTGTTGTATTGGGCGTGTTTTTGCTTCGAATCATCTTTGTAGCGTTGAACTTCTTATCCATCAACCAGAACCTGCAGTATATCATCAAGGGTCTGATTATTCTCGTAGCGTGTGCGATTGATATGAGGAAGTATCTGGTAAGAAAGTAAAGTGATTAAGAAGATAGCTGTTCGGAAACCGCGCAGCTAGTACCGGCGGGGAATTCGGTCTCGTTATCGCTTTCATAATACTGTTCGTACTCCTCGGAGTCGGTTTCTTAAGTGCAGGAGCGTTGATTGTACATAGAGGGTACAAAGAGAAGCAGATGAAAGCGTAAATAATTTCATAGTTAGTATTTAAGAATCCGGAAGGCACTTTGCCCTCCGGATTTCACTTTCTTTGTGACTAGTTTTGTCCCGTATGGTATAGATGAGAATTGGCGGGAATATTTGTGCTATAGTGCATTATAAACAAAATGAAGCTTTTTTATTATTTATGGTAAATATTGTCTATTTATCTGTTTTTATGTATTATTACGATATTATGTACTTATTAGAAGATTACCATCCATTGACAAGGACGCACACGGTCGGATAAGGGCTTGTCGATCGATGGTACGGATGGTACAAGGGTAATAGTCTTTTGAGTTCTACTGGAATGACATAGCATAAAAGGAGTAAAATAATGAATACAAAAAATCAAGGGTTGGCAGTAAGAAAATACAATGAAGCAGGAGAAAGATGTAAAGTAATAAACTGGTTTATGCTGCTTGGAACAACGATATTATATCTTGTATACGCAGGAGTATTGGTCAACGGCTACCTGACACAGTCTGTCAGCCTTGCAGTTGCTGCCATCATAATTCTTTTCAGTTTCATTGCACTGGTAATTAATTGGGTTGTGTTTAAGAAAAAACCAACGAGCAGTAAATTGGGTTGGGGAAGCCTGACCAGTTATTTGATCATTTATTCTTTTTATTTGATTGCCGAGGGAGGAACCTTTGTAAGAATAAGCGCGATCCCTGTCCTGTGTGCCGCAATTTTATTTTATGACAGAAAGCTTTCAAAAATATTCTGCCTGTTGGCGGCGGCCGTCAATATTATATATACGGCGACAATGGCATTTCTGAAGGCGGATACTATGTCCTTAAATTATCTTGAATTGCTTATTATTTTATTAACACTCAACACGATTTATAAATGTACTGATATCGGACACCGGTTTTCCTTTGATTCACTTCACGCGGTAAAGGATCAGCAGGAGCTGCAAGAGTCAATGCTTCAGGATGTTCTGGATATTGCGAGGATCGTACAGGAGGGAACGACGCAGAGCAATCAACTGGTACACAGCCTGAGCGAGTCGACAGAAATTGTTAATACTGCCATTGGTGAAATATCAACGACAACACAGGTCAATGCAAATAATATCCAGGAACAAAATATTATGACCCAGTCCATTCAGCAATCTATTAATCAGACGGTGGAGCGTTCGGATCAGATGGTAGCCGTTTCCAATAATTCTACAAAGTCTGTTGTGGAGGGGTTGCAGATTATGACCGATTTGAAAGCGCAGTCCTCTTATATCGCATCAACAAACGGACTGGTGGTTGATTCCATGAAGAAGCTTCAGGAAAAGACAAAAGAGGTTCATGATATTGCAAATATTATCTTTAATATTTCAAGCCAGACTAATTTGTTAGCCTTAAATGCTTCCATTGAGAGCGCAAGGGCAGGAGATGCGGGAAAGGGCTTTGCAGTTGTTGCGGATGAGATCAGGCAGTTGGCAGAACAGACCAGAAAATCAACCGAGAACATCAGCGCAATCATTGATGAGCTGAATCAAAATGCACAGGAAGTATCCGTGAATGTGCAGGAATCCATTAAATCAACGGATAATCAAGGAAATCTCATTTCTACGGCTTCCCAGAGCTTTGAAAAAATCAATGATAATGTAGAAACTTTAACGGAACATATTTCAGATATCGACCACATGCTTACGGAGCTTGCAAAAGCAAATAACCACATTGTTGACAGTATCAGCCAATTATCTGCTACTACAGAAGAAATTATGGCAAGCTCTGAAGAAGCTGCGGCAATCAGCGAGAAGAACTTCCAGAATGCGGAAAGTACAAAGGAATTCTTGAATGAAGTAATCAAAACGACAAAACGTTTTGACAAGTATTTGGAGGGCAGGGAGTAATTTATGATAGAGGGCATATCAAAAGGCAAGTAGCCTTTGATATGCCATTTTCAGCTATTTCCATTCCGTGCTCGTGTTCAACTCATTGTAGCGGTCGATGAGAAAAGATAGACGAAGAAGGAATACCGTATTAACATCCGTGAAATCCAGTTGACATAATTCAGTAATCCGGTTCAGACGGTAGACAAGGGTATTCCGGTGGATATAGAGACTTTCAGAAGTAAATTTGATGTTACAGCCCTTATCTATAAAAACGCACAGGGTCTTATAAAGCTCCGAGCTGTTCTTATGGTCGTATAAGCGGAGGCTGGATAAAGCAGGGTGGCAGTAAGAGCCTAACTGATTGGGATTTTTTATCTCTGAAAACAAATGAAATATCTGGTAATCCTGATAGCGGCACAGCGTCTCTTCCGCCCGCAGCTTCTGCCCCAGTTCATAGGCGGTATATGCCTGTTCAAAATAGGTCACAAAATTTTCGATGCTGCTGAAAGAATTGCTGATTCCTATCCGGATGTGTTCATTTTGACAAAGCACCTTTAAAAGTTCCAATAACTCAGATTCGCCTTCTTCCTCTTCTTTTAGAGGAATTACGGCAACGATCCCTTTTTTATGAAAAGTGGCATGGGTACCGGGAATCAGGAACCTTAACCTTTTACATATAAAGTTATCCAAATATTGTGCGCCCATATATCTGGTGAGACGGATGAACAGAACCTGCATTTTGGAAGGAAAATGCAGCTTGGTCAGCTTTGGCATGATTTCTTTGGAGGGAGTTCCGATGAGCATATCATATAACAGCTCATTATAGAGAGTATTTCCTTCGAATAAGCCGGGACTATAATAAGCTATTGTATAGCTGATCACACGGCTTATGGTGGCAAGCATCTCAAAGTGTATGGGAAGAAATTGTTTTTCGCCTTCGATTGTCAGTAGAAATCCAATCTGTGTCTGATTGTGGAAAACCTTGCTGGTCAGCTTCCGGTAAGGAGACTGGGGACAGGTTACTTCTACCGCATCCGTTGTCAAGGAAGTATTTTTAGTAGATTTTAATTCCTTTACTCCGCTTATAAATTCATAGGAGCAATAGCCCTGCGTTATATTTTCCGTCCAAAGAGGGTCAAGAACAGGCACCGTTGTGGAACATGCAATGATCTTAAAGTTCATATCACAGAAAATCAGGGAATTACCGAGTCTTATGGAGGCAGCGTCAATAACAGCTTCAATGCTGTGGGTCTTATCTGCAAGCTCTGTAAGTTCCTCGAAAATGCCTTTGCTGCTGGTGGTTTCAATCAGGGCCCTTGTATCATTGAATATGGTGAACAGATTATCCTCGTCTACCAGAAGCAGATTGCATCCGGAGAAGGAAGTGAGTGGATAAGAGGAACCGGTTTTGGCCAATATACAAAGGTTTGGTTGAAGAGCAAGGTCTTTTAATTGTCTATCATAACCAAAGTAAAGTGTATTCCTTGAAGCAGTGTCGTGCTTATTATCAAGGAAGGCAACATCCTGTATTTTCAGGTCCTCTCCCTGAGATAAAATAGTGATCGGATACTCTTTCGAGATTCTTTCTGTCAAATGCGTAAATGTCATAAAATTCCCCTTTTCAATGATGTCCACATTTGTATTACTACTTTACTATAGTGCATCATAAACAAATTGTCAAATTCTTATCATTTATCATACACGTTGTCAAAAAATGTGCTTTCAAGTATTCTTAGGACAACTGGAGACTGCAGTATTTCTTAGTAAATAAGGAGGTAGCAAATGTATCATAAAATATTTGAAGCAGGAAGTATCGGGAAGATAACCATGAAGAACCGTCTGGTCATGTCGCCAATGGGGTGCGGGCTTGCCAATCTGGACGGAACTCCCTCGGAGGATATGATTGCTTTCTATGAAGCGAGAGCTGTTGGAGGGGCAGGTCTTATCATACCGGAAATCACACGAGTCAATGATGTGCACGGAGCGGGTCTTATGAGACAGCTTTCCGTTACGAAGGATAAGCACATCGAGCCGCTTTCCAGGCTGGCCGAGGCTATTCACAAGCATGGAAGCAGAATATTTATTCAGCTGCATCATCCGGGAAGAGAAACGGTATCTGCACTTATCGGCGGACAGCCGGTGGTCGCGCCTTCGGCTATACCATGTAAATTGGTCAGACAGGAAACGAGGGCCCTTGCCACGGAGGAAATAAAAGAATTAATAAAGCAGTTTATCCAGGCTGCAGTAAGAGTGCAGAAAGCCGGATGTGACGGCGTGGAGATGCATGCGGCACACGGATATCTGCTTCACCAGTTTTTATCTCCCTATACAAACAAAAGAGAGGATGAATACGGAGGAAGCTTTGAAAACCGACTTAGAATAGTAACGGAGATCATCACGGGAATCCATAAGGTCTGCGGGCCCGATTTCCCGGTGGGAGTTCGTCTGAGTGTAGAGGAATTTCTTGATAAAACAGGAGTGACGGAGGAGTATATCCATGTTCAGGACGGTGTGAAAATTGCCATGGCACTGGAACGGGCGGGAATGGATTTCATTGATGTAAGCTGCGGATTGTACGAAACAGGAATGACCTGTGTTGAACCGATCTCCTTTCCTCAGGGGTGGAGAAAGGATTTGCTTTTGGCAGTGAAAAATCATGTGACGGTTCCTGTAATAGGCGTATCTGTTATCCGTGATCCTGAAATTGCCGAAGATTTTCTTGAAAAAAATGTAGTGGACTTTGTCTCCATGGGCCGCACATGGAATGCGGATCCTGAATGGGGAAGAAAGGTACAGGAGGGAAGAGAAGAGGAGCTTAGAAAGTGTATCTCCTGCCTTCGATGTTTTGAAAGCCTGAATGAATACAACGGAGCGGGACTTCCACCGGAATGTGCATTAAATCCCGCCTATGGAAGAGAGAAAAAATACGGAGACATGATTCACGATACGAAGGGGCATAAGGCAGTGGTGGTAGGTGCAGGACCTGCCGGCATGTGTGCCGCACAAACATTGGCGCTTCGCGGTGTAAGGGTAATTTTAATGGATCGTCAGGGAGAGCTTGGAGGAACCGTGAATCTGGCAAAGAAGCCTCCTCTTAAGGAACGTATGCAGTGGATTGCAGAATATTATAATAACGAATTCAAAAGGCTTGGCGTAGAGGTAAAGCTAAGTACGGAGGCAACGGCAGATATGGTAATGAAAGAGAAGCCGGATGCAGTGATTCTTGCCACCGGCTCCGTTTCGGTAATACCTGAAAAAATTCCAGGGATAGAGGGTAAAAACGTATATACGGTTGAAGCCGTATTATCCGGCGAAGCAGCCCTCACCGGCAAAAATATAGCAGTGGTAGGAGCCGGACTGACTGGACTTGAAACAGCAGAATACCTGCTGGAAGGGAAAAATAAGGTCACTGTCATTGATGTACTCGATAAGCCGGCTCCAAATGCGAATCATACCAATGTAGCCGATGTCTGCGGACGGCTGGCGAAATCAGGAGTTACCTATATGCTTGGACATTCCTTGAAAGAAGTGTGTGAAGATGGCATTATACTGGAAACAGTACAAAATAAGGAAGAGGTAAAGCTTTCTGCCGATGCGGTGGTACTTTCTCTGGGATTTCGGCCGGACAGGACATTGGTTTCTGAACTGGAGGAAAAAGGCGTAGAGGTAAAGATAGTGGGAAGTGCCGTGAAGGACGGAAATATTGCGCCGGCTGTCCGTACAGGCTATGAAGCGGGAAGAGAGCTGTTTACCGACAAAAGCAAGAATCCAAGCTTCAAGATCCCTGCAGCTGACATATCAAATTTCGGGAAAATATCCCTGATGGACAATCAAGAAGGACTTTATATCAGCTATCTTACGGATCCGGCTGCCATTGCAAGAATACTTCCTCCTCCGCTGAGGCCTTTTTCCCTTCCGGTTGTTACCCTGTCGGTCTGCCATGTGAACAATCCTACCTTTGCAGATGACTATTATGAAGCGATTCTGGGTGTTTACGCAACCTATGGCAAATCTCTGGGCCTTTATACGATGGGACTTGTTCTCGGAGGTCCCGGTGCGGAAATGGCAGTCCAGTGCGGACGTGATAATGGAAGTATTCCAAAGAAAATGGGAGCGGAATTTGTCATTCGAAGAAATGGGGACACGGTTAATGCGGGAGTCAGCAGAAGAGGAACACAGCTGGTAGATGTGACCATGAAGCTGGGAGAATACAACAGCCCGCTGACGGCTCAGCTTTATCAGTTTCCTGCGGCAGGAAAGCAGACCTTCGGAGGCGGTTTTTACTTTCATTTCGACCGCATGCCGGATGAAAACGGAGTATCGCACTTTAAAAGCGGGGCATTGCTCATGAACCAATGTGAATACAATTATCAGTCATGGGAGCCCGGCACTGTTTCAATGAATATAAAATCGAGCGTGGATGATCCGTGGGGAGAACTGCCTATCAGTACTATCATTGGAGGCGCTTATTCGAAGAACAGCCTGCTTGTACATAAGCTGAATCTGGTAGAAAATCTGGATTCAGATGAGATTATTCCGTATTTACTGACAGGACGTTACGACCGTACTGCTTTTATGGAAACCGGGCGTATTTGATTTTGCGGCTAGGGGTACTTAATAACTTATAATAAAAGAAAGAGAGGATGTATGCAGATGGAAAATTTTTTTGATTTAACGGGGAAAGTAGCAGTTATAACAGGAGCAAGCTCAGGACTTGGAGCAGATGCTGCATTTGCTTATGCAAAGGCAGGAGCGGATGTAGCTTTATTGGCAAGACGTGTGGAAAAGCTCAATGAGGTAAAAGCTGAAATTGAAAAGACAGGAAGAAAGGTTGCGGCAGTCGGCTGTGACGTGAGAGATGAGGAAAGTGTTAAAACAGCAATCGACACTGTGCTGAAGACCTTCGGGCATATTGATATCTTACTGAACAATGCAGGTGTAGCCGTGCGGGGCGGTGTTGACAGCATGACGGTGGAAGAATGGGACAAGTCCTTTGATACTAACGTAAAGGGGATATTTCTGACAAGTAAGTATGTGATTCCTCAAATGAAGGAAAGGGGCTATGGCAAGGTCGTTAATATTGCATCGGTCAATGCCGTCGTTGCGGATAAATTTGATGTATTCATCAGACATTCCTATAACTCATCAAAGGCAGCGGTAGTCGGCCTGACAAGAGGTATGGCAGCTTCCTATGCAAGATATGGAATCACGGTAAATGCCATAGGCCCGGCTCTTTTTGAAAGTGAGATGACCAGCTCAACGTTATTTAAGTCAGAGGAATTCCTGACAAAATATAATACGATGAATCCTGCCGGGCGTCCGGGTAACAAAGGGGAATTAAACGGTACGGTGCTTTATCTTTCCAGTGATACTTCCAGCTATGTGCAGGGACAGTTTATTATTGTAGACGGCGGCGGAGCTTTAGTATAGGGAAAATTTAAGACAGAGGGAGGCATACCGTAAAGGTAGCTCCTCCCCCCGGCGTATCGGTAATCCGGATAGAGCCGTTATGAGCCTGAACGATTTCAGAGGCGATACATAGACCTAACCCGAAGTGCCCTTTGGCGCTTCGGGATTTTTCACTTCGATAAAAGCGATGAAAAATCTTCTCTTTCTCATCGTTAGGAATACCGATTCCTGTATCGCTGACGATAATAAGAAAATGCTTTTTTCTCTGCTGCAGAGAGAGGCTTACGCTTCCTCCTGCGGGAGTATAGCTTACCGCATTGTGCAAAAGGATTGCGGCAACTTGTTCGATGCGGGCCTTATCACAGCGGCAAGAAGGCAGGGAGGTATCCGGCAGATGAACGGTAAGAGCCAGATTTCTTTCTTTTGCCATAGGTTCAAAGGCTTCGTAGGAATTAAGCAGAAGTGTATCCAGCTCTGTGCTTTCTTTTTCGATGGAAAAGCTGTGGTTGTCGGACCGTGATAAGTCAAGCATGTCTTCGATTAAAGCTGACATCCGCTGGGATTCAGATTCCATTATATTGAGAAAAGTCTCCCTTTTATTTTCGGGCGCTTGTTTAAAGCTTTCCAGACAGGAGAGGATAACTGCCAGAGGAGTGCGCAGTTCGTGGGAGGCAGAGGCTACAAACTGAACCTGATTTTTCCTGTTTTCTTCTATGGGTCTCAGCAGTAATTTGGTAAAAGCATAAGAAAGTATCCACAGAATAATGAGAACGAAGGAAATGATCCCCAGAAAAAGAAGACGCTGGTTAAAAAGCTGCTCTTTCATTGGTGCCAGAGATGAAAGTACCAGCATTTGCAGTATGTTTTTTCCTTTTTCCAAAGTGATGACCGAAGCGAAATAGTCTTCTCCGTTTGCGGATGAAAAGGTAAATTCTAAATGAATGGAGTGATAGAGAGCAGGCTCTACGAGCTCTACAGAAAAGGTATTCTCATAATAGGCAAAAGCTTCTGTATACAATTCCTCCACATCCGCACGTGCCCAACGGCTGTTAAATAAAAAGGGAATGCCGTTGTCCATTAAAAAAATCATATATTTACCATTATCTTCTAATTTGGACAGCCATTCATGCTTAATAACAGACTGCTGCTCTAAATTGGCAGTTACGGTATTAATATTATTTCGAAAGGAAAGAAACTGGGTATCTTTTAAATTATTTTCAGATATGTATAGGTAGCCCAGCGTCATGATCACCAATATTAAAGTTGTAATGCCGCCGCACATGAGCGTCAGGCGAAACTGTACTTTTTTAAACATAAGCTGTTCCTTCCTTCAGACAGTAGCCTATTCCCCGAATCGTCTTGATTTGGAGCCTGCTTCCGATCGTCAGAAGCCGTCTGCGTAAAAAATGGATATAATTATCCAGATTCCCGTCTTCCACATCGCTATCCGGTCCCCATACCTTTAATAACAGCGTATTTCTGGAAAGAGTCTGCCCTTGATTCCGTAAAAAAACTTCCAGCAAAGTGCCTTCTCTTTTGGAAAGGGAACAGTTTCCCGTTGGACCGGTCAAAATATTTTCTTCAATAGAGTAAGTAATATCGGACAAAATAAATTTATTATCGTTAGCAAGGATAGGAGAGCGTCTCGTTACGCAGTAAATCCTGGCCAGAAGCTCTTCAAAGGCGAAGGGCTTGACCAAATAATCATCCGCGCCCATATTCAATCCCTTTACCTTGTCGGACAGCGCTCCAAGAGCGGTTATTAGTATTACCGGAATGGTAATGCCTTCTCTGCGCAAGTCCTGCAGAATATCGGTGCCTTCCATAGTGGGAAGCATACGGTCAAGCAGGATGACATCATGAATATTCTCTTTAGCCAGAAATAGTGCTTCTTCCCCGTCAAAACAGGAATCTACCATAAAACCTTGAACATTTAGCTGATAGGAAAGTGTATGGTTTAAGTTTGTATCGTCTTCGGCAAGTAAAATTCTCATATTGATATGACCTCTTAATTAGGATGTAAATACTATTACCATAGTAACATAGAAATCTTTAAATATTCTCTAAAATTTATATTCCCATATGAGGAAAGCCTGAATCTAAATAATTTTATCCTTAGAGATACTTTAGAGAATGCTCTGTTATGATGAGTATACCGATTGATTATAAATGAAGAAGGAGAAAAAGCAATGAAAAAGAAGATTCTTATGATAGGGCTGATGGCCGCAGCGCTTTGTCTGGCTGCGGGCTGCCAAGGTAAGCAGGAAGAAGCTGCACCTCTTGAAGCGGAAATCGTAGAAGATGAAGTGCCGGTGAAAACAGAAGATAATGGAACGCAGGATAGTAAAACAGAAGATATTACTGCAGATACAGAAGAAGATATACCTGAAAAAGAAGATACAGAAGCAGAAGATACAGATACAAAAGCAAAAGATATAGATACGGAAGCAAAAACGCTGGAGAATAACGCGGAAAACAATTCCGGCAGTCAAAGTGTGAAGGCAGAACTAAGCGGTATGGTAAAAAGTGTTGGAGATAGTAAGGTAACGGTCGGTCAGATATTTACCATGGATATGGGAGATGGTGGCCTGGTTGCCGTGTCGTCTGTTTCTGAGGATGGAGATGAAAATATATTGAATATATATTTTAATGACGGCGCGCAGTATGAATTTAATATAATCAGAGATGGGGGAGGGAATGTAGAAAGCAGAGAAGGATCTTTTGAGGACATTAAAACGGGCATGATTTTGGATATGACAGGCAATTGGGACGGAAATGATTTCTATGCGGATTATATATCCATCAATGAAGTGAAATAAGAAAAGCTGGAATAATAGGGAGAATAGTAATGAAAAAGAATTCTTTGATAAAAAGGCTGATGAGTATGTTTCTGGTTGGAACAATGACCATTTTGGCTACGGGCTGCCAAAGTACGGCGGAAACGAACAGCAGCAATAATACCGGTCAGGAGAAGGTAATAGATAATGACGCACCAGCCACCGGAGAAGGCAGCACGGGGATGGGGCGGTACGTAGAAAATGTGACAGATCTGTCAGAATATTGCGAACGGTCGGACAGCATCGAAAAAATGTCCGACGGAAAGCTCATCATTGCAGATTATTATATGGGACAGATTGTATCCGAAGATAACGGTCTTACATGGAACCCCAAAGAGGCAGACTGGTTTAGCGCACTGGATGCCAGGGACACTTATATCATGGATATTGCAATAGGTAAAGATGGGACTACCGGCGTTATTTATCATGATGGTGATTCAGAAGAAAAAGAAGAACAGGAGTCGGAAGATAAGGAATTTGAACTCAATCCTGTATGTATGATAATAAAGCCGGACAAAACTCAGATGGAGGCACAGTTTTCTTTAACGGAAGATGAGAAGTATCCATATGGCATATGGGTCAGTGATTCCGGCAGGGTTTTTGTAACCACCCTGGGCAACACTATTTATGAGGTGAAGGAGGATGGAAGCAGTGAAAAATTTCTTACGGTGGACGGACGGCCTGAGATGATAAGGATTCAAGATAATCTTATGCTGATAGACGGCAACTCATTTGAAAATGGGATATTGATCTATGATATGGACAAAGAAGAATATATGGAGGATGAGGTTCTAAGCGATTTTATTATGGAGAATTATCCGGAAAGGGGAGTAAATGGGTCTGGTACATATGACTTTTACTTTTTCACCGGAGAAGAAGGGGTTCTGTACATGGCGGGGAAACAAGGGCTGCACCGGCATGTACTTGGGGGAAGTGCCATAGAGCAGGTCATTGACGGAAGTCTGTCCAGCTTCAGCAATCCTGCCAACGGCTTAATTGGTATGGTCGCGCTGGAAAATAACGAATTTCTAACTCTGTTTTCAGGCGGTAAGCTGGTACATTATGTTTACAATTCGGAGATACCTTCCGTGCCCAGTGAAAATCTAACGGTTTACAGTTTAGAGGAAAGTGACACTATGCGTCAGGCAATTTCCATATATCAGACAAATAACCCGGATGTTTTCATTGAGTATGAGGTTGGGATAGATGATAATAACTCCGTTACAAGAGAAGATGCCTTAAAGAAGCTGAATACGCGGATTATGGCGGGAGAAGGTCCGGATTTATTTGTAATGGATAATATGCCGGTGGATTCCTATATCGAAAAAGGTATGCTGCTTGATTTAAGCTTTTGTCTGGAGGGCATGACAGGGGATGCGCAGTTGTTTACCAATATTGTGGACGCATTTAAGAAGAACGGCGGGATTTATACCATTCCTTGTGAGGTACAGCTTCCACTGGTATTGGGGAAGGAGAAATATGTAACAGAGATAAATAATATGGAAAGCCTTGCTGCCGCAATGGAAGCGCTCCGTAGGGACAATCCGGATGGCGGTCTGTTGGATATCTATTCGGAGAGCGCATGGATACGGCTTTTATCCATGGTTTCAGCGCCTGCATGGAAAACGGAGAGCGGAGCGTTAGAGGAAGTTGCTGTTTCAGAATTTTTGAAGGGAGCGAAGCAAATGTATGACACCCAGATGGAAGGTGCATTGGAGAAAGACATTGATCGATACAACAGTGTAGATGATTATTATATGACGGAATACGGAACGACCAGAGAAGAGGGGGATTATTTCGGCGTGACGGATGAAATGAGCTACATAGGAGGACGTACCCGCATCGTACTCGGAACTTTATCCAATTCCTACAGCTATGCATCACTCAATTCCGTGCATCGGGTGAATGGCTTTGAGGATAGTGTGCTTCTTCCGTTAAGCGGGCAGAGTACGAACGTGTTCATTCCCAAAACGCTCGTAGGAATCAGTTCGGCCTCTGCCAATACGGAAATGGCACAGGAGCTGCTTAAAGTCCTTTTAGGAAAGGAAAACCAGTCATCTCTGTTTAAAGGGCTTGCGGTAAATAAAGCGGCTTTCGAGGAAAGCTTTGTACCGAATGAAGAATATCTGGAAGAAGACGGATTATACGGTTCACTCGCAATGTCCGACGAAGATGGGATGATGGTTTCTATGGATGTTTACTGGGTGGATGAAGAACAGCTTCAAAAGCTGAGAGACTGGATGGCTAATGCCGATACTCCCTATGTGAAGGATAGTGTGCTGGAGGATGCGGTGTGTGAGGAAGGAGTCAATTACATACAGGGAAGCAAGAGTCTGGAGGAAGCGGTAAGCGCCATTGTGGAAAAGGTGGCTATTTACATGGCAGAATAAAGCTGCCGGACAGGATTTCGTATCCGGAGAGGATAATTCTTAGAGATTAATTGGAGGAAGCGGTGAAGGAATATAGAACCTATAAAAGGGCGGTCAGGGAGCGGAGGGCTTTCCTCCGGTTCCTGGTATTTAGCCTGTCGGGCGTGCTTCTGTTTGTCATACTGCCCTTTTTCGATGTATTTGGAAGGTCATTTACGACGGCGGTCACCGGCCAATTTAACGGTATTGAAAATTATAAGACCATTTTTGGTAATCGGGCATTTTTGCTGGCGGTAAAAAACACATTACGTTTTACGGGAGTGTGCATCCCGCTGCTCACAATAATTGGGCTTCTTATCGCAGTGCCCCTTTCCCGGCTAAAGGAAGCCGGAGTCGTAAAGTCTTTATATCTGTTTCCGCTCGCCATGCCTACGGCAGCAGTGGTCATCGTTTGGAAGCTGTTTTTTTATAAGCAGGGGTTCCTGAATTTATACTTAAGCCGCCTGGGAGAATGGACAGGGCTTTGGGGAGAGGTTCATACGGATTATATTGGAGGCGGAGCGGCTTTCTGGGTATTGGTATTTAGTTATATCTGGAAAAATACGGGATACACAGTAATTTTGTGGCTGGCCGGATTACTGGGGATACCCAACGCGCTCTTAGAGGCTGCCGAAGTAGATGGAGCCAACGGCTTGCAGTGTTTTATTCATATTGTTCTACCGAATCTTAAAGGAAGCCTTTATACGATAGTAATTCTTTCCTTTTTAAACTCCTTTAAGATTTACAGAGAGGCCTATCTGGTAGCAGGCGCCTATCCGGCACAGGATATTTATTTGCTCCAGCATCTGTTGGGTAACTGGTTCGTAAATATGGAATTTGATAAAATGGCAGCGGCGGCGGTATGTGTAGGGGGCTTTCTGTTCCTGGTAATTATGCTGTTACAATATTTTTGGGACAAAAAGGAGTGAAAAAAGTATGAGAGAGGCGCGAAGGATAAAAGGAATGGCAATAAGGGCGGTGACGACAGTGATACTTCTTTTGCCGGGCATTTTTGTATGCATTCCTATCCTTTTATTGGTAACAGGATCAGTTATGGGAAGTAATGAATTAAAGGATTATCTTTCGCCGGTTCTTCCGAATGGTACCGGGTTTATCTCATGGAAGATTATTCCCGACTATCCGACTTTTTCAAATTACGCAAAACTGCTGTTTTTTACACCGCAGTTTTTTGTATTGTTCTGGAACTCGATGAAGCTGGTAACATTAATTTTAGCAGGCCAGCTGCTGGTGGGAGTGCCTGCTGCATGGGCATTTGCCGTGTACAGGATAAAGGGCAGCAAGATGCTTTTTGCTCTTTATATCGTGCTGATGCTTCTGCCTTTTCAGGTAACAATGCTGTCCAGCTATCTTGTGATGAACAGTTTTTCTCTTTTGGACACTCATATGGCAGTGATTTTGCCGGCAGTTTTTAATACATTTCCTATTTTTCTTACCTATGGAGGCTTTCGGACAATTCCAATAGAACTGTTAGAAGCAGCAAGAATGGACGGAGCAAGAGAAGAATACATTTTTTGGAAAATAGGTCTTCCGTTGGGAAAAGGCGGTATGCTTTCGGCCATGGTGTTAGGTTTTTTGGAGTATTGGAATATGATGGAACAGCCTATGGCTTTCCTGGAGGATAAGTCGCTTTGGCCGTTGTCGCTTTATTTGCCTGAAATTACGTGGGACCAAGCGGGGTATGCATTCTTCGCTTCCTTATTGATGCTGCTGCCGTCGGTATTCGTATTTATGACAGGTCAGGATTATCTGGAACAAGGCATCATTTATTCGGGGTTAAAAGCGTAGGGAATATTTGGATAGAGGTAGATGAAATATGTATGAAAAGAAAAGTCCGGTAAATTTGGCAGATACAAATTTACAAACCGGCATTTACAAAAAAAGAGTGATTGCTTTTGCCATATTTTTAATATTTATGTGGTTGTGTACCATTATATCCAAAAGTGTCTATGTGTCAGGTCTGCCGGTGGTGCAGACCGATACGCCTGAAAAGAAGTATGTGGAGCATATTGTGGAGGCGGAAGGTATTACAGTAGAAGGCGGCAGGCAGGCGGTAACAGTAATTGAGGGATTGCGGATAGAGAATATTTTTGTACAAAGGGGAGACCGGATAGAAGAGGGAATGCCTTTGTTTCAGGTAGATACTGAGGATTTGGAGAGAATAATAAAAGAAAAAGAAACGGCAATAACCAAATTAAACTACCAGATTTCCGATTTACAGACTAATCAAGCCCTGCAGGAGCAGAAACGCCAATTAGAAGAACAGAGGGCAAGAGAGGACTACGTATCTGCGGACAGTAAAACCGGTACGGCAGTAGAGCGGGCAGAAGGGGATAAGAGCAAAGCCGACGGCAGCCTGCAAAATCATTTGGAGAATCCTGTGAGTGTTACCTCCAACGAAGATAGGCAAAAGGCGTGGGATGCATATAACGCATGGCTGAACAAGGAATATGAATTGCTCGATAAGATCACTGTGCAGGAAAGAATCGTAACGGATATGGAATCCACGGAAGGAACAAAAACTGAGGAAGAAAAGACAGCGCTGGAAGAAGCAAAAACGCAGTTGAATAACTTGAAGGATGAGCTTACAGTTCACGAAAGAAATAAGGTGGCGGAGCCCAATTTCAGCGATGAGGACAATGCCTATGAGAACTGGAAGAATCAGACCGAAAATCTTCAGGAAACGGCAGACGATGCGGGGGATGCCAGAGAGGATGCCTATGTAGATAGAAACAACGCATTAAAGCAGGAAGAAAGAGGAGTGGAGGATACCCTCTTACCGGAACAGTCGGATTCCACATTGTCCATTAATCGGCTGGAGCTGGCAGCCTTGCAGGAAGATCTTGATGGATATAAGCAGATTATGGAGCAGGGAGGAACGATTACCGCTCAGACAAGCGGATTTATTACGGATATTCCTATTATGGTGGGAGGCAGGACACCGGATACGGCAGCTCTTTTGCTCACGGATGATACGATTCCCTGCCGATTCAAAGTAACCTTGGAAAAGGCGCAGAAAAAGTATGTGAATCTGGGGGATGAGGCAGTGGCCAAGCTTGGAGGTAAGAACAGTTTAGAAGTGACGGTGGATTATCTTGAGGAAAGTGATACCAGTCCGGGGAGCTATGATGTATATATGAATCTGCCCGATAAAGCGGCAAGTCCGGGAGCTTCCGGAACCATGAGCGTAAGCGTGCAGGGGGAGCTCCATGGGTTGTGTATTCCGGTAGAAGCTTTATATAAGGAAGAGGAAAGATATTATGTATTTGAGATAAAGGAAAAGGAGGGAATTCTGGGAGCAGAGTTGTATGCGGAAAAGGTGAGCGTAAAAGTAACGGATCAGAATGATAGATTCGCGGCACTGGAGGAGGGGACGATTAATAAAGATAGTAAGGTGATAGTTTCAGCCACGGAGGAATTAAAGGGAGGAGAAATTATCAGGTATTAATGTTCACAGTTTGGACACAATTTACAAACAATACTTAAATAAAAGGCAGATATAATTGTGGTTATAAAAAACATTCATTTTTATGAGGAGCAGTCCATAAATGAGAGGAAGGAATCGAAAGAGGAAATTTGACTTTTCAGAATTGAAAATATTAAAAGTACCGGAGGTACTGCATGTATTGAAAAGGCTGAAAATACCAAGTTTAAGCTCGGGTAAAAAGATTTTGTGCTATACATTGGCGATTATATTTGTCATACTGTCCTTAGCAGATGTGATTTATGGGCTGTTTCCCTTTGCGGTCAGGATCATTATCGATACTGCTGCTGCGATTATATTCTTTGGGGCTTGTTATTATCTGATACGGGATATTAATTACGGAATCAGGGAGAAATTAAAGCCTGCGATTTATGAGAATCCGTTTACGAATCGGGTTTTCAGCGATTATAAGTATCGGACTATGCTGCTTGCCGTTCCCGGATTGGGAATCAATATGGTTTTTGCGATTTTTAATGGCATTGTGGGAATTGTCAGCAGATCTCCCTGGTTCGGGTCTATGGCGGCTTATTATATTGTGCTGAGCGTTATGAGGTATAGTGCGATATCTCATTTATTATGATGACGATCGCGCTGGGAGGCACCGTGATGCTGATGGTGCTGAAAGGGCAGGGGAAGAGCTATCCGGGGTTTTTGATTTTTGCCGTTGCGGCGTATACTTTTTATAAAATCATTCTTTCCGCCTGGAATGTGGTGAAGGCAGGAAGAATGAAGCAGATGCTGCTGACGGCCATTCGGGATATTGGCTTTGCGGATGCGCTCGTATCCATTCTATCCTTACAGACAGCCATGTTTGCTTCGTTTGGAGGAGATAATGAATTTATCAGGCCTATGAACGCAGCCACTGGGACTGTGGTATGTCTGATGATTCTTATCATGGGAATCCGTATGATCCGTATGGCGGCGAAGGAGAAGAAAACGGAAGTTTACAGACTGTGAGAAAGAGAGGGATATTGCTATGATAAACATACTTGTTGTGGAGGACGATGAAAAACTGAACAAGGTCGTCTGCACCTATTTGAATGACAGTGGTTTTCATGCCAAAGGTTGTCTGGGGCCGGAGGCGGCGTATGATGAGATGTATAACAACATGTATGAACTGATCGTCTCGGATATCATGATGCCCAAAATCGATGGCTTCGAGTTCGCGAGAACGGTAAGGCAGGTGAATCGGAGTATCCCGATTTTATTCATATCGGCGAAAGACGACCTTTCTTCCAAGCAAAAGGGGTTTCAGCTTGGGATAGATGATTATATGGTAAAACCTATCGAGCTGGACGAGCTTCTCCTGCGGGTCAGGGCTCTTCTGCGCCGCGCTAACATCGAGATGGAGAGAAAGCTGGAGGTAGGCAATCTGGAGTTGGATGCGGATGCTGTCAGTGCGTCGGTGAACGGGGAGGAAATCAGCCTGACCACGAGGGAATTCAATATCATATACAAGCTTTTATCCTACCCGAAAAAGACTTTTTCAAGAGCACAGCTTATGGACGAATTCTGGGGCGTGGATACGGAAACGAGCCTGCGCGCGGTGGATGTTTATGTGACGAAGCTTCGGGATAAGCTGTCGGAATGCGACGGCTTTCAAATCGTGACGGTAAGATGTCTGGGATATAAGGCGGTGCTGCTATGAGCGGAACAAAAAAGGCGGAATACCGGTTAAGGAAAAAAAGTGGACGGTTCTCCATTTTCATCTTAATCTTCTTGGTGCTGGTAGTTATGACGACGATACAATCTCTTATCTTAGGAGAATATATCGATTATACGGCCATCAGCTTTTCACGGGTCATGTTCATGCACAGCTATTGGGTGTTTGCCGCGACAGTGTTCACGCTGCTTATCAACTACTATAACAAGCGATATTATGAAAAACCGGTAAAGATTCTGGCTGATGGCACGAAAAAAGTGGCAGGAGGAGATTTCTCCGTATTTTTAAAGCCGCTGCACAGGCCTGACAGACTGGATTATGTGGACGTCATGTTTTTGGACTTCAATAAAATGGTTGAGGAGCTGGGAAGCATCGAGACGTTAAAGACGGATTTCGTTTCCAACGTTTCCCACGAGATGAAGATACCTATTTCCATCATTAAAAATTATGCGGAAATGCTGCAAAAAGAAAGCTTATCGGAGGAGAAGCGTGCGGAATATGCGGTTACGGTTGAGGAGGCCGCAACGAGGCTTTCGGATCTGGTGAGCAACATATTGAAATTAAACAAACTGGAAAATCAAAGGATTGCGCCCGAAATGGAAATTTATGACGTGTGCAGACAGCTTTGTGAATGTGCTATACGTTTTGAGGATTTGTGGGAAGAGAAGGGAATTGATCTGGAGGTGGATATAGAGGACAGAGCCATGATAAATGCCGACGCTAACCTTATGGAGCTTGTTTGGAACAATCTGCTTTCCAATGCCATCAAGTTCACGGATGCCGGAGGAAGGGTCACGATCTGTCAGGCATCGACAGAAGACAGCATTACGGTATCCATATCCGATACCGGATGCGGCATGAATCATGAAAGCATGAACCATATTTTCGATAAATTTTACCAGGGTGACACTTCCCATTCCATGGAAGGAAACGGACTGGGACTGGCGTTGGTACAGAGGGTCCTGCATCTGATGGATGGCGATATCCACGTATTCAGCGAAGAAGGGAAGGGAAGTACCTTTACCGTGACTATGCCCGCGGCAGAGGGAGTTGACGGCATGGGGGAAAGGCAGAATAGCGGTGAGTGAGATGGATAAACAGAATAAGGAATTCGTGGGATATGAATATATGGAGGTATCCGCGGATATATCGAAGACCTCCTTTTTGATCGACGGATATGAGAACTTCGGCTGGGAAATCGATAGCAACAGAAGTGAGAACGTTCTTAACGGTAATAATCGTGCCGGTCATCATCCGAACCAGAATAAGGTAACGCTGCATATGAAGAGGAACCGGAAGATAATGAATAAAATGGAACTGACCAGGCTTCAAAGAAACTTTGAGGCCTGTGTCAGTGATATCGAGGAGCTGGAAAGGTCAAAGGGTACTCTGGCGATGATTTTTGCACTGACGGTAGGGATTATAGGTACGGCATTCATGGCGGGCGCGGTATTTGCGGTAACAGCACAGCCGCCTAGAATCATCCTCTGTATCCTGCTTGCGATACCGGCGTTCACGGGCTGGCTTCTTCCTGTATTTCTTTACAAGAGACTGGTGGAAAAGCGGTCGAAGGTAGTGAATCCTTTGATTGAAAAAAAGTTTGATGAGATTTATGAAATCTGTGAAAAGGGAAGTAAGCTGCTGATTTGAGTCTGGAGGAGAAACTTTCGGTCAATAGCTTGAAATAAAAGTAATCGAAACAATAATAGAATAGCAAATACAAGAAGTAAGTATGAGAATAGGCCGCTGCAAATAGTATAGTTTATATTATTTGCAGCGGTCTATATATTTTGGTCAAAATAGTTTGCTTTTAATAAAACAGAAACAATACACAAACAGTACCAAAACATTAGGTGCTTATAATGCACATATAAAGCAAAGAAAACACGATAAACAAAAATTTATAAACAAGGAGAAATAAGATGAATAAGAAAATTTACTTAGTGACAGGTGCAGCGGGGCTGTTAGGAAGCAATATTACAAAGCAGCTGATGGAGAAGGGAGAAGAGGTTAGGGCGTTCGTGCTGAAGGGTGATCCGGCGGCAAAGCATATACCCAGAGGCGTAGAAATCGTGTACGGCGATGTAACGGATATGGATTCCCTTAAGGTTTTTTTCGATGTGGAGGAGGGAAAGGATATCATTGTCATTCACAGCGCCAGTATTGTGACCGTGGCGGACGGTTATAGCGAGAAGGTTTATCAGGTCAACGTGAACGGGACCAGGAACATCTTGAATATGTGTGTGAAAAACAATGTGAGGAAGTTAGTGTATATCAGCTCCACCAGCGCCATTCCGGAGCTGCCGGAAGGCAGGACCATTTCGGAGGTAAGCAGTTTTTCGCCGGATAAAGTCATCGGATTCTATGGTAAGACGAAGGCAGAGGCAACGCAGTCCGTACTGGATGCCGTAAAGAAATACGATCTGGATGCCTCCATAGTATTTCCCAGCGGTATCTGCGGGCCTAACGATTTTGCAAACGGACCGGTAAGTTCGTTCATTATAGAATATGTAAGCGGTAAGATGCCTGCGGGTATAGAAGGTTATTTTAATTCCGTGGATGTGAGGGATTTGGCTGAGGGCTGTATTGCCTGCACCGAAAAAGGCAGAAAGGGAGAGGGTTATATTATGGCGAACCAGTTAGTGGCCATAAGGGAAATGTTCAACCTATTATCCGGCATCACAGGCTGTAAAAATGTAAAAACTATCATACCTATCAAAACGGCGAAGTTATTGGGTAAGGTTGGGGATTTTATGGCAAAGGTAAAAGGAAAGCCCGGAAAGCTGACTTCCTTTGCCGTGTATAATCTGGCACGTAACAATGATTTCTCCTATGAAAAGGCAGAGAAGGAGCTGGGTTATAAGGTGCGTCCTTTTAAAGAGACAATGAAGGATGAGCTGCTGTGGATGAAGAGTGAGGGCCTGTTAAGCTGGGGCGGTGGCGCACAAGGCTATGCAAAGCAACTTGTTTAATTTGAATAAAGTAAGTTTATTGGAAAGGAGAATGACTATGGGTGAAGAAGAAATGAAGAAGGATTTTGTTGGGTTTGAGTATCGTGAAGTGAAGGTAAAGAAGAAAATGATGAATCTATATGAAGATCATTACACGTGCTTCGGCTGGAAAGAAGAGGGAATCAGCGAGCCTATCGATAAGGTGGATTCCATTATTCTGAAATTCAAGAGAGACAGAAAGATTCGTAATAAGGCTGAACTGACACGACTTCAGAGACAGTTTGAGGCTTGTGCCAACGATATTGCGGCATTGGAGCAGTCAAAAGGGATAAAGGCTTCTGCGGCGGCGTATGTAATAGGTGTGATGGGAACGGCTTTTATGGCGGGTTCAGTGTTTGCGGTGACAGGAGGAAATGTACCTTTGAGTATTCTTTTAGCGGTTCCGGCATTTTTGGGCTGGGTAGTTTCTTATCCGGTGTTCCGGGAAATAAAGAGTAAGAAGACAGAAGAAGTAACTCCCTTAATCGACAGAAAATACGATGAGCTTTATACAGTGTGCGAAAAAGCGAGTGCATTAATTTATCATTAAAAATAAAACAACTTGGAAGGAGAATTCGCTATGAGTGAATACAGATTAAAAGTCGGAAAGACAGCTGAGAATGTTACAGAAGCTTACCAAAAGGTGGAAAATACGTTTGTTGGCGGTTACAAAAAAATTGAAAATACCGTAGTAGGCGGCTACAAAAAGATAGAAGAAAAATTTGTAGATACTTTCTTAGAAAAAGTGGAAGACGCAGAAGATACAGAAGAACAGTAAAAATTAATGAGTAAACAAAAGAAAGATGAGGACTAAAGATATGGCAATTATTGAAAATATGGAAGTATTTGCGGTGAAGAAGGCACTGGCCTATATGGATAAGGATCCGGAAACCAACCTGCCTAAGCTTCTCGACTGGTTCGACAAATTCGATGTGAAAAATACGCTCGAAAAGGAAAGGAATGCGGTTCGCCAGGTTGTGGAGGATAAGGACGGCAACTGGTATCGATTGATCATGAGTCTGTGGAATGATATTGACAGTGGTGTCAGAAATCGATTGTTTGAAAACTTCATTATTAATGGGTGCTTGCTGGGATATCAAAGACAGAAGGAAAATAAGAGAAAATATAACTGCAATGTACCGTGGGCAATTCTGATGGACCCTACCAGTGCCTGCAATCTTCACTGTACAGGCTGCTGGGCGGCAGAGTATGGCAATCATATGAATCTCACTTATGAAGAAATGGACGGCATCGTGACACAGGGGGTGGCGCTTGGGACATATGTTTATCTATTTACCGGAGGAGAGCCTATGGTCCGCAGGAAGGACATTATCCGTCTGTGCGAAGACCATCCGGATTGCGTTTTTTCTGCCTTTACCAATGGAACATTAATTGATGAGGCTTTTGCCGATGAAATGCTTCGAGTGAAAAACTTCATTCCGGCAATCAGCATCGAGGGCTTCGAGCAGGCTACCGATTCCAGGCGCGGAGAGGGAACCTATAAGAAGATTATAAGTGCTATGAATATTTTAAAAGAAAAGAAGCTGCCCTTTGGAATCTCCTGTTGTTATACCAGCGCCAATGCGGAGGTGATCGGCAGTGAAGAATATTTCGACAAGATGGTGGATATGGGGGCAAAATTTGCATGGTTCTTCACCTATATGCCTGTTGGAAAGGGTGCGGTGAAGGAACTGATGGCGACGGCTGAGCAAAGAGAAATGATGTATCACAAGATTCGCGAATATAGAAGCACCAAGCCCCTGTTTACCGTAGATTTCTGGAACGACGGAGAATATGTCGGCGGATGCATCGCAGGAGGCCGCTGCTATTTACATATCAATGCGAACGGGGATATCGAGCCTTGCGCATTTATACACTATTCGGATTCCAATATCAGAGAGAAAACCTTGTTAGAAGCTTATCAGTCGCCTCTCTTTATGGGTTATCACGATAATCAGCCTTGGAATGACAATATGTTAAGACCCTGCCCTGTGCTGGACAATCCGGGAAGACTGACAAATATCGTGGAAAGGAGCGGGGCTAGGAGTACGGATTATCAGAACCTGGAGTCCGCTGAGGAATTCTCTGACAAATGCGTAGAAATAGCCGAGAAGTGGGCACCTGTCGCGGACAGGCTGTGGAAAGAGTCCAGGGAAGTAGCGGAAAGGAAGCTGGAAGAACAGGGAGGCTGTGGTTCCTGCCGCCGTTGTTCAGGATATCAATAAGTAGAAGCGTATTATTTAATAAGAAAAGATAAAGAAGGGAGCAAAGGCAGGAAATGGAAGTGGAAATAAGCTTAAGTATAATAATCGGCTATATGTTAGGGGGCATCAACCCTGCCTTTATTCTTTCCAAAATAAAACAGGTGGATATGCTGCAAAGCGGAACTGGCAATTTAGGAACAACCAACGCTTTCATCCACTTCGGCAAGGGCTGGGGGCTGTTTGTTCTGGCAATGGATTGGAAGTACTTTCTGATACTGCTTGTAATCGGCTGTATTTTAGCTTTTGTATTTAATTACGGATGCAGCATTTCCTTTTCGGCGGCGGTGCTTTTTCCTATTATTATGACGTTTCAAATGCGGCTTGTTGGAGTATTCGTGCTGCTGACCGTCTGTAGCGGGTGCATAATTTACAAGCATATGGATAATATCGGGAAGATCAGGGGAGGCAAAGAGGTGCCGATTAGGGTCTTTCTGAAAAAATATATTTTGAAGAGAGGTTAGAGGCTTGGAACAAGAAGAAAAGAAGGTGATTTCCATACTGTTTACCAGATATTACAACGCTTTCTCGAACTTTATCTACTGGGTCGGCGGAAGAGGATATACTCATACATCGGTTGCACTTGATGCCGAAAGTGAGTATTATTATAGCTTTAATATGAGGGGCTTTAACAGGGAGTACCCAAGAAAACATAAGAGGAGAAATGAAAAGAGCGTATGCTATTTACTGGAGATCACTGCAGCGGATTATGAGAAAATATCAAGGATAATAGAGGATATGGAGAGAACAAAAGATGTTTGGACATATAGCCGGCTCGGTGTATTTTTATGTTTGCTGCATATCCCCCACAAAATAAAAGGGCAGTATTTCTGTTCTCAGTTTATTGCGGAATTATTGCAATTAACCGATTCGGTCAATCTGCAAAAGAAAGCATCTTTATATTTACCAAACCAGCTTCCTTATGAATTGGCCCGGTTGAATTGTCTGAAGGATACGATTTACAATCCCATATAAATTAAGGAAATGGACGTACAAATGGAAAAAAAGAAAAAGTTTATTATAAATGTTATATTCTATCTGCTGATAGCGGGGGCTATATGGATATCGGGCCGCTATCTTCTGCCGGTGCTGACACCGTTTATCCTGGCATTTTTGGCAGCAGGTGTCATACAGATACCGGTAAGAAAAATAGCCGGAGATTCCAATAGGAAGAAAAGGTTTCTGTCCATTTTCTTTACGGTTCTTTTATATGGAGCTCTTTTCTTCTTTGCACTTGGAATGGGAGCGAAGCTTGTAACTGCGGCGGGGAATCTGATGATTTCATTTCCGGAAATATATCAGAGCAATATTTTGCCCTTTCTGAACCAACTGGCGGACAAGCTTGAGATGACTGCGGCCTCTCAGAATGCGGAGACTGCGGAAAAGATCGATAGATTTTTCCGGGAGATATCACAGAATCTGGGACAATATATTTCTAATTTATCCATGAGTGCGGTAAAAGTGCTTTCAGCGGGGGCATCGGGGATCCCAGGCCTTATTGTAAGACTTGTAATAACGGTGGTCTCTACGTTTTTCATGGCAGCGGATTTCGATAAGATTGTGGGATTTGCCAAGAGGTTCTTGCCGGAGAGCAAGGAAGATGATATTCGGAAGATGATAGAATATATAAAAAATATCGTAGGGATTTATTTAAAATCATACATGCTGCTATTTCTGCTGACTTTTGTGGAACTAAGCGTTGGACTTTTAATTTTAAGAATTCCTTATGCGATTCTGGTAGCTCTGGCTGTCGCCGTTTTCGACATACTTCCGGTCCTTGGAACTGGTGGAATCCTGCTTCCGTGGGCGGTTATTATGGCTGTTCTGGGAGATATTCCGATGTCAGTGGGAATTCTTGTTCTATATATCGTGATTACGGCTATCAGAAATACGGTGGAGCCAAGGATTGTGGGTAAACAGATAGGACTTCATCCGCTTGCAGCACTGATTGCCATGTTTATTGGCTTGAAGCTTTTTGGAATCGCAGGGATGATATGTCTGCCGGTGGGACTGGCGGTGTTTATGAATCTGGAGAGGAATGAGAAGGATGTAAATCCAAGCGTTTGACATTTGTATTTCTTTCCGTTAATATTTTATTATGTTGGTGAAACTGAAGCTGCAAAAAAGCAGAGGGGAGAGGGCAATGAATCCATGGGAAGAAATTGATTTAACCGATTACGAAAAGCATATGAGCCTTGCATCCGTCAAACAGCTTCAAGCGCTGAACGAGATGATGAAGGCTCAGTTTTACCGCTATCAAGTATCTGACATAATGATATTAGGGATTGCCGGAGGAAATGGTCTGGAGCATATAGATGCGCAGAGAATCAAGCGGGTATACGGTGTCGACATCAACAAGGAATATTTAGCGGAGTGCCTGCACCGTTACCCTGATCTTTCGGGTATCTTTTCGCCGCTATGCGTCGATTTGCTATCGGACGGCATAACGCTTCCTCACTGTGACTTAATTGTTGCGAATCTGCTGATAGAATATATCGGTTATGATAGATTTCTACATGTGGCAGTAGAGGCAGGCGCGCCTTATGTATCATGCATCATTCAGGTGAACGTGGACGAGGGATTCGTTTCCGATTCTCCTTATCTGCATTCTTTTGATGGCATAGCCAGGGTACATCATGAAATAGAAGAAGAAAGGCTTAATGCCGCCATGCAATCCATAGGCTACGGCAAAATTTATGGAGGCGAATATCTGCTTCCGAATGGAAAAAAGCTGGTATGTGCAGATTACGAACTTATAGGAAGGAGCGAATGAAGCGCTTGATTTATCATTGCGTTATGCTCAGCCTTGCCGCTGTCCTTGTCGGGAATTTCAACAAATGTGGAGCCGGGGATATGTGTGTGCAGGTATTCCCCGTATTCGTAGGGATGACATAAGTCGTTTTTGTTTGCCAATATGGTGACCGGCATATTCAGCATAGTGAGGCCGGTAAGAGAGTCTACCGGAGCCTTGCCCGGAAGAATCAGATATTTTTGCCAGTTCTTTACGGAAGCAGGTTCGAAAAAGGGGGAAAGGAAGGCCTGCTTTGTATAGGAAGAGCACTCCTTCACGATGTTCCAGCCCTCTGTTTGATAAAAGGCTTCCGGCCCTCCGTTTTTTAGTGACATCCCTAAGTCTCGGTAAGCTGTTCTTACCTCTTCGGACATAGGCTTGTCCGTCCAAGCGTTTCGGATCAGAAGCAGTCCCCTAACGCGGTCGGGATATCTGGAGGCGGCATTCAGACTGACGGCAGCGCCCATAGAGATGCCGGCAAGATAAGCTTTCTCAATATGCAGATTATCCAGCAGCGAGACAGCGTCATCACCCAGACGATTGAAATCCAAGTGTTCCCAGTTCACATCGCTTTCGCCGTGCCCTTGCTGGTTCATGGCGATTAGCTGTATATTCTGTGACGGTTGACAGGCAGAATGAATCTGCTTAGTGCTTCCTCCCATTCCGTGAAGAAACAGAAGAGGAATTCCTGTTCCTGACACTTCGTATTCCAGCTTTAAACCTTGGTGTATGAATTCACGCATCTGCAATTATCTCCTCCAAAAATTTCCTGCTCCCTGCGATCTGTGCCTCTGACAGTCCGTGCATGATGAGAGGGCCTTTATATCCGCTCCTGCGCAGTAAGGAAATATAGAGCCTGAAGTCCAGCATTCCTTCTCCTGCCGCGACGAATTCCATGCTTTCCGTTGCTGTAAAATCTTTTGCATGGGCAAGAACAATATCCTTTCCCAAGACGTCGAAAGCCTCCTGCAAGATGTGGGACATATCGGCTGCCTGCTCCTTTCGAAAGAGATTGGCGGCGTCCATGATGATTTTAATATTGGAGCTTCCCATGCAGTCCAAATATTTGCGGGCTTTTTCCGGTGTGTTGATAATATTGCTGGCCTCCGTCTCCACGCCCAGAACGATGTGATTGTCCATGGCATACTTTAATATAGCATCTGTGGAACGGATCAAATCATCCCAGGAGGATTGCTTCTCGTTATCCTCATGCCATTTCCACTTGCTTTCCTTGTTTTTGGAGCCGGTACAGAGAGTGACGATGGGAATATTCAGCATGCGAGCGATCCGGCACTGGGTTTCGAACTGCTGGCATCCAGCTTTTCTTGCCTCTTCATCGGGGTCAATCATATTGAAGGTACCGGAAAGCGCATCCAGGATAATTCCATGTTTACCGGTTACCGCCTTTATTTCTTCCATTTTTCTCTCATCGAAAGTCTCCGGCAGAGTTGGTATTCCGGCGTTCATCAGATTGAACTGCGTATGGGTAAGCCCTCCGGCCTTCATTCGCAGGCAGGTTTCCTCTATACTGTCTGTTTCATAGGTGCGGGAAAAGATTCCTGGTTCCATTTCTTATAATCCTCCGTTTACGTCTTTAAGCGCCACCCATGCTCCGGCCTCTTGCACGGACTGGTAAGTAGCAATTAACGCCTGCATGATCATAATACCGTCCTGTGCGGTCGCGCCTGTGCATGGACTTCTCTCCAGGATACTCCTCGCAAAGCCCTCCAGCTCTCTGCGGTAGAACTGCCCGTCAAAGGCAGCTGGAGTGAAAGCAGTTTCCGCAGACTTATCGAAGCACTCTACGATAGAAGAACGGAACTCCCAAGGATTAAACGTCTTTGCATAAATAGTTCCCTGTGTACCGTAAAGTTCACAACCTTCATGCCAGTGCTGGGCAATAGCCACCGTAAGGTCCAAGCTTCCGATGGCGCCGCTTTCGAAGTTACAGTCGATGAGCCACGAATGCAGATTTTCCTTATGAACATAACGGGCGGAAACGTCCCGAACGGGTCCCATAAAATAAAGAGCGGTATCGAACAAATGGCTGCCGTGACCGAGAAGATAATAGCGGTCCAGTATGGCCTTTGGATTCCCGTCCGGTTTTTTCATAGATGCGCTGGAATAAAGGATGGGCATGACGTTATCGGTCAGCGTATAGCGTCCGATACTGTCGCAGTACCAGCCTTTATAGGTGGTAATTTCGCCCATTTTCTCTTCCTTAAATCGTTTCGCATATTGCAGCCCTTCGTCATAGCGCTTCATATGCCCGACTTGCAAAAGCAGGCCTCTTTCTTCCGCCAATTCTTTCAGTTCCAGACATTCCTCGATGGAAACACCCATCGGCTTTTCTAAAAGCACATGCTTGCCTGCTAAAATAGCCTGTTTTGCACAGGGGACATGGAACTGGTCGCCGATTCCGATGATGACTGCCTCTACAGAGGAATCCGCCAACATTTTTTCATAATCTGTATAGAGGCTGTCCGGCTCGTAAACGGCGGCCATTTTATTTAAGAGTTCCTCAGAAACGTCACAAATCGCCTGCAAATGAATATTTTTAGCCTTACTGCTTCCGATGAGATGAGCTGCCTGACAGATAATGCCGCATCCCAGCACACCTACGCGCAGGCAGCGTTCCTCCTTCTTTACATTCGTGTTCATTCTATAATCCTGCTCCCTTCGAATAAGCTGCAATTTCGCAACTGCTTATCGCTATGGCTGTAATAAGGCATAACGCATTACCATATTTACCGTAGCACTTGCATGGTGTAGTATCAAGCATATATTTTGCGTGTTTTTGCATGTTTTTTTCGTCAGTATGAAAATGCAGTATTTAAAGTTCAGCATTCAGCAGGGTAATGATTCCGTTATAAAACATACTTCCTAAAAATTAAAAACTTTTTCCCAATCGAAGCAGCCGGATTCTTCCGTGCTATTCGGCCACTGGCCGCACCATGCAGGGACACCGGGAGTTTCCACTCTGTCAAAGCTGGGTGTGTAGGGTTTGATGTCTAGTACCGGGGTGTTATCATTTGCGTCAATAAAAGCAACTTGAATAACGCCCCTTTCAAAGTCAATTCGAATGATTTCTGCCGTAGTCAAAGCTATCGGATTAGGGCGTACAGGCGATCTTGTGGCAAAGATTCCCATTATTTCGGGAGCGCCTTTGTAAGGCTGTTCTGTCTGCAGTACAGAACGTGATTGTTCATCATCATAATCGCTGAACCACCAAAGCACATTGATATGGCTGAAACCATCCAGCGCCTGCAAAGCCGGAATATAATTTTTATCCACCTCAATAAAGGTACTGTTTTCACTGCTGCAAATCTTTCCGATTGGATGTACTGCTAAATTATTCATATCATATCCTCCTTATATTTGATGTGAGAACAGCGTAAACCCTCACATCATGTGAGGGTCAAGGGGATTTGAAGTTCTATCAAATATTTTTCAGGATCATTTTCATTCCACGGCCCGCGATGAACGATTTGCCGCGTTTGCCCGGACATCTTATATTGGCAGTTTTTTTGCAGCCACTCGGCAAAAGCCGTATATGCCCCGGCTATATTAGAAAAATTTCCATATACCATGGTACAAGCCATTGCCGGTACGGGCTCGGTGTTCCGACATATAAAAATATCAGTGCTCCTGAAATAATCTTTTACAGGAGCGCATAGCTCAACATCAACAAGGGTTTCTTTGTATTCGCTATCGTGATAAATAGAGAAAGTGTCATTGGATATAATAATATGATTTTTTTCGGCGAAAGCGGATAGCTCTTGCCATAGTCCGCCCTCGGCATAGTAGTCCGCTATTACCCTGCGCAGGGAAAGGACTTCATAACCAGGAATGGATTTGATTGATATATTATAGTGCATTTCATTTTTCGCGTTTAAGATTTCCTTCTTCGCAAGTTCTATTTTCCTTAACTTTTCCTGTGCACTTTGAATTGTTTTTTCTATTTCTGCGTATTTTTCATCGAGCTGTTCCACAAGCAATCCATCATCTCTTTTGTTAAGAGCTGACGCGATTTCTGCAACATTAAAGCCACTGTCGCGCAGATACACGATTCTGTTGAGAATAGGTATCTGCGTGGCGCAGTACATGCGATACCCGGTCCATTTATCGATTTCGGCAGGCTTTAAAAGTCCTATTTCGTCATAGTATCTGAGCATCCGTATTGAAATTTGTGTCAGCTTTGAAAATTCTCCAATTCTAAACATGATATCACCACCTGTCACCTACAATTATAAGCATTGTTTCGTATACTTCAAGGCGGCATCACCAACAGATCTTATTCTTATATTTAGTCTGCATCTGCTTTGTGACCGGATGCTCACAAATAATCCTGTCCGCAGCATCGATAGGACAGATGATATAGTTGGAAATTTTATCCAGCTTTGAGCAGGAGCACATGACATTAATTTCGGAGCTGTTTTCCACGAGAAGCCGTTTTACGGAGGTTTCGTCCTCATAGGGATAAGGCACCGAGATGCCGCCCTGTGCATCCACCGCGTAGGCGCCCAGAAAGCATTGGTCGAAGCGAAATTCCCTTAGTTGCTGGTAGACCGTCTCGCCTACGGTAGTCTGGGATTCCTTGTTATAGTGTCCACCCAGAAAGGTGACGTCTATGTTGGGGCGCTTGCGAAGCTCCTCAGCAACCGGAAAGCTATTGGTCACCACCCGCAGAGTGATGGAAATTGGCATGAGAGAAGCGAACAGCGTATTCGTTGTGCCGCCGTCCACTGCGATGAGAGAATGGGGGCGAACGAGGCTGGTAGCCTTTTTGGCGACCATATATTTCTCATCCCTTTCCAGGTTTTTCCTCGCATCCAGAGCTAACGGCTGCCTCTTCCTGGCAATAGCGCCGCCGTATACCCTCCTTAAGATTCCCTGTTCCTCTAATTCGCTTAAATCCCTTCGGATGGTGTCTCTGGACAGCCGGAAATTATGCGACAGTTCTTCCACGTTCACCTTGCCGGAAGCATATAGAACATCTAAAATATGCTGATGGCGTTCTTCCTTTAACATAGCCTTCTCCTCGCAATTCATTGAAAACGTTAATTGTTTAAATATAATGTTATCATTTTCCAAGCCTTAATATTGGCAATATTTTAACATATTTCAGATATATTTCCAATAACCCTGAAAAGCTAAATTAATTGGAGGGAGATACCGATAGTAATATTACAAGGATGTAAATTGCGCTATGGACGATGACTTTTTTGAAGGGAGCAATGATATGGCAATAACGGGATTGGGAAACGGTTATGATGAGCAAAATGGATTCCGCCGGAAGCTGCGGGAAAAGAGTGGGGACGAAAAGGAGAATAGGACATCGGATTTTATGCAGCAGATCCGCGACAAAAAAGAAGAGATACTTGAAAAGATAAAAAATGGAGATACGGAGCCGAGCTTCCAGATAGGGAGCCAGTCGTTTACGCAAAAGGAATGGGATAAGCTCCTCAAGGCCATTGACGGGTCGAAGGAAGAAGCGAAGAGAGAAGCTGAGGCCGGCGATGAAGCTGTTGCTGTTGGAGAGCAGCTTTGACAGCACAGCTTTTGTTCCGCGCGCGTGGCTGCGCGTCTATTTTTAGGTAATAGGAGCCTTTCCTATACATAATATATCATAGGCGGGCCGGCAAGGCTCCTCCTATGATATATCGATAAATGGCTCTGATTATCTCATATGTGTCCCGTTTACTCTATGATATATGCGCTGACAATTTCTGCGAAGTATGCGACATGGTAATCTTTGTTCGCTCCGTGGAAGCTGCTATCCACATCCTGCGGATAAAACGCAGTATTGATTTCGTCAGGAAGCCTGTTGCCTTCCTGCTTATTCGTATAGAGTACCTTACATTCCAGTGTGAGAGGAAGCTCTTTGATTCCCGGTACGGAAGTTTTGTCGGAAGTTTCGAGAGTTAAGCCCAACTCCTTTATCTTATCCACGTCCCGGCCGGATTTCGTGCCGCAGAAGCCCAAAATCTTTTTATCATAATCGCCGTAAGGTACGCTGATCGTGAATTCCGCATTCTTTTCTAACTGAGAATTCGTAAAACGGCCTTCTCTGACAAAAACTATAAAGATAGGTCTACCCCACTCAATTCCCAGCGTCCCCCAGGATATGGTCATGGAATTTACTTTGTCATCTGTCTTCGTAGTTAATAAGACGCCCGTCTTAACGCCGTTCATAATCTCATTTGCATAGTTAAAAACTTCAATTTCTCTTTTCATCGAATATTCCTCCTTGAAGATTTATTATTTGTATGATACATTGATATGCATAAAACTGCAAGTATGCACTTTTTAGTGAGATACTATCAAAATAGAGAGTAAGGATTGCGAAATACGGATTATTCCGGCAATTGGTTGGGAAGGAGAAAGAGAATGAAAAGCTGTGGAACGGATGAAAAAGTGAATGTGAAGCCTTTTGCCTATGCGATGTCTTTGATTGATGGCAAGTGGAAAATGCATATATTGTTTTGGCTTTGGAAGAGGGATGTTTTGCGGTATGGGGAGCTGAAGCGTTCGCTTGAGACGATTACGCATAAAATGCTTAGCACTCAGCTGAAGGAGCTGGAAGCGGATGATTTGATTGTGCGTAAGGAATACTCTCAGATTCCGCCTAAGGTGGAATACTCCCTGTCTGGAAGGGGGCTGACTCTTATGCCCGTTTTGCAATGCCTGTGCGAGTGGGGAAACTGTCATATTGATGATGGGAAAGTGCCTGAAATAATAAACGGAAGGTGAAATTATGGTGTCCGAAACATACGAGGCATATGCGATCAATTCTGCGTATGCAAATGTTTCGGTTGAAGAGAACATGCGAGAGGGTGTTTTGGCGTTCAGGGCTTTTTTGTGCCGGCTTTACGATGTTTTATACGCCAAAGGAGATATCTATGATAATAGCAAAAAAGTTGCCCATGAATATGAAAACCGTACTACACTTTCGGTGTATTATCCATTCCTGCACAATGTAAGCATCATACTAATGAACATAGGTTATCATGGCATGCCAAGTAAAAATGAGCAATCCCTGGTCTGCCAAAATACCGTATTAAATGGAAAGCTGTCTGTTACCAAGAACCTCGAATGCCTGCAATTTCTGGCAGATTGCGGTATTGGCATTGACGGCATAGACATAAATGAAAAAAAGCAGAACTTATCAGACATCAAAACCATAAAGATAACATATCCGGATAACCCAATCATGCTGAAATATTGTTATAAACGGAAGGATTTATGGGGAATCAACGCTTCCCTCAACAACGGTTATCATATCAATGTGAAATCGACAAAGACGAACGAATATACTGACACCATCAAAACATTTCCGCCAATTTTGCAGGAACTGATCGCAAAGGGATATGGCTGCGGCAGAAAAAGAGAAATCGGTCATTGTGACGGCGGTTGCCGTGGACTTCCCATATCGTTGGATGATTCTGTTTTACATATGCGGGATGACATTCAAACATGGTTTGATCAGGAATTGTCATGCTTGCAAAAGAAATAAAATTTATATATTTTATATAATGTTAATTTTGAATCTAAAATATCATAGTGTATAATATAATTAAGAAATTCTTCATAACCTAATATAATCTTAAAAAGAGGAGAGAAAATGAAAGTAACGAGAGATGAAAATGGAGCTGGATTCGAAAGATTCAGCGGAGGAGAAGTAAACAAAGGTCCCTCCAATTTTAAGAAAGTAGTCAGGGGGATCAAGATAACCCTTCTGGTACTTGTCGTAGCAGTCTGCCTTCTAAGCAGCTTTTATAAAGTAGGGGAACAGCAGCAGGCTGTTATTACCATGTTCGGTAAGGTAGTAGATGTGAAGGGAGCCGGATTATATGTCAAAATCCCCTTCATTCAGCACGCTATTAAAGTAGATACTACCACCCATGGCTTACAGATAGGCTATCGTACATCCGGCGAGGAGTCGGACAATTACAGCGTGCCCGAAGAGGCGATGATGATCACCTCCGATTTCAATTTTGTCAATGTGGATTTTTATCTGGAATATAGAGTAAGTAATCCCCAAACCTATTTGTATGCTTCCGGATCCCCCGAGGAGATTCTTCGCAACACTGCTCAGGCATGTATCCGGACCGTTATAAGCAACTATAATGTTGACGACGTTATCACCACGGGAAAGAGCCAGATTCAGGCTGACATTCGTGTTTTGCTGGGTGAGGAGCTGCAAAAGAACGATATAGGGCTCCAGATCGTAAACCTGACCATTCAGGATGCGGAGCCGCCCACAGATGCTATTATGCAGGCGTTTAAGTCCGTAGAGACTGCAAAGCAGGGAAAAGAGACAGCTATCAATAACGCGAAGAAGTATCAGAATGAGAAGGTGCCGCAGGCGGAAGCGGATGCGGATAAGATCATCCAGCAGGCGGAAGCGGCTAAGACGGCGAGAATTAATGAGGCAGAGGGACAGGTGGCGAGATTTAACGAAATGTATGCGGAATACATCAAAAATCCCCTTATAACGAAGCAGCGTATCTTCTATGAGACAATGGAGGATGTGCTTCCCGGTGCTAAGGTTATTATTGACGATGGAAACACTCAGAACATTCTGCCCCTGGAGCCGTTTACCGGCACGGAAGGAAGCAGGTCTTCCATTACCCAGAGCACCGGTGCCGGCATGGAGGAAAATGGGCTCCTTGAAGAAAACGATGAAATTAAGGAATAGCAGAGAAGCGAGTACGGATAAAAAGAGGGAAAATAGATGAAAAAAACGAAAATTATAGCGGTTATTGTAGTTCTGGCGGCGCTGTTTATATCCGGCAATTCAATCTTTACTGTTGCGGAGAATGAATACGCGGTAGTGACTCAGTTTGGAAAGATTCAATATGTAGTATCGGAGGCGGGAGCAAGCGTCAAGGTTCCGTTCATCCAGACGGTAAGAAAGATTCCGAAGGAACTTCGGGTTTACGATATTAACCAGTCAGATGTCATTACAAGTGATAAAAAATCGATGATTGCCGACGACTATATATTATGGCGCATCACGGATCCGGTTAAATTCGCACAGACGCTTAACTACTCCATCGGCAGCGCGGAGGACAGAAGCAGCGTGGCGGCTTACAATGCCACTAAGAATGTCATAAGCTCCATGACGCAGGATGAAATCATTGCAGCCAGAGGAACGAGGCTGACGGAGATGATCACCCAGAATGCCAATGCGGCAATCGGAGAGTACGGCATTGAAATCGTCAAGACGGAGATCAAGCTGCTGGATCTGCCTGATGATAATAAGGAAGCAGTTTATGAAAGAATGGTTTCCGAGCGTAACAACATAGCGGCTTCCTATGCGGCGGAAGGTAAATCGGAAGCACAGAAGATCATGAATCAGACGGATAAGAATGTATCGGTCATGCTGGCGGAGGCGAAGAAGCAGGCGGCTGTTCTGGAAGCCGAGGGTGAATCGGAATATATGAAAAAGCTGGCGGAGGCTTATAACGATGAGAGCAAGGCGGATTTCTATACGTATATCAGAAGTTTGGATGCGCTTAAGAACTCTTTGCAGGGTGAAAATAAAACAATTATTCTGGATAAGGATTCCGCTATCGCGAGGTTATTTTATCAATAAAAAAGCAATCAATAGTATATTAATGTCGTTTATTAGCATAAAATCGGGGAGAATGTCGAAAAATATTCTGCCCGATTTTTAATTATTTTATCAATATTATTGAATACGCGAAACCAATATGATATATTGGAACTTACGTGGGGAGTAAGCAAACTTGGTTGGTAAGAAAGTAGGGAGCTTATGAAACGGAAAAGGAAAGGGTGCCTTTTTGCATTCTGTGTCAGCATGATATTAAATATGATAACTTCCGTTCCGGCGCTGGCATCAGAAAGCAGTGCGGTAGATTTGACTCAGGAGGAAAAAGGGTATCTGGAGGAAAAGAAAGTTCTCATAGTCGCAGTAGTTGACGGATGGCAGCCTTACATGTACAAAAGCAGCGAGGATACTTATTCAGGCTTTGCCTTGGATATATTGGAAGACTTGCAGAAACAAAATGAAATATCAATACGATATGTGGAAGCGGAAGATTATGGGAAGGCCCTTGAATTGTTGAAGAGCGGTCAGGCCGATATCGCCGCCTTTATGGAGAAGGAAGGCCTTCAAGAGGATGTTCAGAAGGGCTTTGTCCCCTATATGACTGCGCCCGTACAGATGATTACGGGAAATAATGTGGTGCTATTTGAAGATCGGAATTTGAAGGCGGCCGTACCGACGGGCGCCGATTGCATAAATTTTGAAAATTATGGAAAAATTGAGCGAACGGAATTTCCATCGCTGGAAGATTGTTTTAAGTCGGTAAAGAAAAGACAGACGGATTTTATCGTGAGTGATTTTTATACGGTTGAGTCGCTTACGCGCTATATGATGGCTCAGACAATAATGGTAAAGAATATTCCGGACGCCTATGTGACGATAGGATATTTAACCGGAGAATCGGAGATCATCCTGCAGGGGATTCTGGAAAAATTGCGGGGGAGCATATCAGAGGCAGAAGTGGTGGATAGTCTGGCACTTCATGGCGATCGCCTTTCAAATGAATCGAATATTATAAAATTTATATACAATAATACTTTTATTATATTTAACGGTGTACTCATATTCATTTTTTCTGCAATAGTTATTTTACTCTTATACATAAAAGTGCATGCGGAGAGGCAAAGCGAACTGCACGGTCATGAACAGAGTTATCAGCTTCTTGCGGATACCTTTGGTCAGGCGGGTATGGAGTATGATTTTCTAAATGACAGATTAGTGCTTTTTGGAATTAGACATGATGAAATAGATATACCTGAGGTAGTGGAGAACCTCCATGAGAAATTGGAGAACCGGGAGCTTCGCATTACGCTGACGAAGGAAGAATTCGATAAATTCTGTATGAACAGCGAACCGGGCAAGACCTATCAGACAGAATTCCAATGCGGCATGCGGGGAGAGGGATGGAACTGGTTCAGTATGATATATATCGTAGTGGGCAGTGAGGAGTCGCGCCGTATGCAAAGGAGACTCCTGGGCGTCTTGGTGGATGCGCAGAAGCAGCACCAGACTCAGGAGAAATTATTGGAGATCGGGCAGTACGATAAGCTAACGAAGGTTTTCAACCGGGCGGGAGCGGAGGCTCTGCTTGTACAGGCGCTGCAGAATTTGGGCGAATATTCGCAGAATGTATTTCTGCTGATGGATGTGGATAAGTTCAAACAAATTAATGATAGCTATGGACATTTGTACGGAGATGAGGTACTTCAGGCACTGGGCCGGAATATGCAGGAAATCTTTCAGGGAGATACGATTGTCTGCCGTTGGGGCGGCGATGAGTTCATCATGTTCGTCAGAGGGCCCGGAGCGGAGGATGAGCTGCTTAGAAAGCGTGTCGAGGAGCTTCGCCGAAGGATGAAGGAATTTCAATACGATGGAGTGGCGTATCCCATCGGTCTTAGTATAAGCGGTGTGGTGCCGAAAAAAGGAATGTCACTTGAGGGCCTGTTTAAAAAAGCGGATAAAATGCTGTATCAGATAAAGCAAGAAGGACGTGACGCTTTTCGTATTCAATAGGAATAGGGAAGAGGAAGAATGATTAACAAGGTCGGTTTGAAAGAGGATATGGTACATGGAACAGTGAAGTTTCCTCTTGCCGTATATTACTGGCAGAAGACGGGGGAACGGTTTGCGGTAAAGCTTCACTGGCATGAAGAAACTGAGATCATCTATCTCGTGAGCGGCAGATTCAACGTGAACGTCAACATGAAAAAGTATAAACTGCAAGGTCCGGTCATTTTATTTGTGGGTGCGGGCGATATCCATTCCATAGAGGGAGAGCCGGGCGGTCTGGAAAATGCAGTGGTATTCGATATGAAGATGCTCAGCTTCGAGCAGTTGGACGGTGTGCAGCTGCAGATTATAACTCCTCTGTTGGAAAAGCGCATGCAGTTTCCTCAAATCGTTACAGACGATAATCCGATATGGGAAGAGCTTAAGAGGCTCTATGAAGAGGTGCTTTCGGAGTCAGAAAAAGAAAATCCCGCTTCCCGCATGAAAGCTAAGGCGTATTTGTATGAAATGCTGGCTTATCTTTATGAAAACGGAAGCTTCGTCAACATGGAAAATGCCGGCGATTATAACAGCGAGAAGATCAATAATATAAAAAAAGTCCTGGGATTCATTCAGGAGCATTATAATAGACGGATTACGGGCAAGGATATGGCCCAGCTCATCGGTATTAACGAGCAGTATTTTTGCCGGTATTTTAAAAAGATTACAGGAAAGACTCCCACTATGTATATCAATGAGGTAAGAATCGAGAAGGCGGCGTGCTTTCTCCAGCAGACCGACCGAAAGATTATAGATATCGCCATGGAGTGCGGCTATGATAACATGGGATATTTTATCAAGCGTTTTAAAGAGCAAAAAGGTTTGTCTCCTTCTGAATACAGGGCGAAAAGTCAAAATAGTGTAATAATTGGTCAGAATAGATAAAGAATGATAGGATATATGTTCATATAATGTAATTACCATGGATTGACAGAAAGGCAGGGTAAGTTATATGAATATGAGAAAACAATGGTGGCATGAAAAGGTAGCATACCAGATATATCCTAAGAGCTTCAATGATACCGATGGTGACGGAATCGGGGATATCAGAGGCATTATCGAGAAACTGGATTATTTGAAAGAGCTGGGAATCGACATTATATGGATTTCACCTCTTTATCAGTCGCCCTTTGTGGATCAGGGCTACGATATTTCGGATTATTATAAGATAGATCCGGTATTTGGAACGATGGAGGACTTCGACGAGCTTCTTTTAGAAGCGAAGAAGAGGGATATGTATATCCTCATGGATTTGGTAATCAACCACTGTTCCGACAAACATGAATGGTTCCAAAGAGCACTTGCGGATCCTTACGGCGAATATGCGGATTATTTTTATTTTGAAAAAGGCAAAGACGGCAATCCGCCCAGCAATTACCGCTCCTATTTCGGAGGAAGCGTATGGCAGCAGGTGGAAGGAACCGACTTATACTATCTCCATTTATTCGCCAGGGAACAGCCCGATTTGAACTGGGAAAACCCGAAGGTACGGAAAGAACTGTACCGGATGATCAATTGGTGGCTGGATAAGGGGCTGGCAGGCTTTCGTATCGATGCGATCATAAATATAAAGAAGGTGGTAAGCTTCCCTTCTTATGAACCTGACGGAGACGACGGTCTGGTCAGATGTACGAGAATGGTGGAGGAGGCGGAGGGAGTAGGCGATTTTCTCCAGGAGCTTAAGCGGGAAACCTTTGAGAAACACCATGCGTTTACTGTGGCGGAAGTATTTAATATGAAAGAGGACGAGCTTAGAGAATTTATCGGGGAGGAAGGACATTTTTCTACCATGTTCGACTTTTCGCCTCTTTCCGTAACCTTTGGAGAACACGGCTGGTATGACGCGCCGGAATTCGACTTCGGCAAATGGAGAGAAGCGTTGTATGCATCCCAGAAGGAATGCAGGAATGTGGGCTTTTTGGCGAATATCATAGAGAATCATGATGAGCCCAGAGGGGCATGTACTTATCTTCCAAAGTATGCGCTAAACGACAATGGTACCAAGATGCTTGCCACTACCAGCATTCTGCTGCGGGGACTGCCGTTCCTTTACCAGGGACAGGAAATCGGCATGAAAAACTGCATGATGGACAGCATCGAAGAATATAATGATATTGATACCGTAAATCAGTACGAGCTTGCAAGAAGGGCCGGATTATCCGATGAGGAAGCACTCAAGGTATGCTTCAGGCATAGCAGGGACAACGCAAGAACCCCGATGCAGTGGAGCGGAGAGGACAATGCGGGGTTTACGGAAGGGACTGCATGGATTAAGATAAATCCAAACTATAGGGAGATTAACGTAAAGGCGCAGGAGAAGGATGCAAAGTCAGTGCTCTCTTACTATAAAAATCTAATAGCTCTTAGAAAATCGGAGGTTTATAGTGAAATATTTACTTACGGCGATTTCCAGCCGGCCTTCGAATCGGAGGAAATGATACTCGCTTACTATAGACAAGCGGAAGACAGACGAGTCCTCATTGCGGCGAACTTCGGTGAAGAGGAGGCTTTACTTAACGTAGGCGGAGCGGGGAAAATGCTGCTATGTAATATGGAGGATATAGAGAACCGAGACAGCAGACTGCTTCTTCCCTCTTGCGGAGTGGCAGTAATAGAATTGGTGTAAGAGTTAAAATAATACATATAATTTCAGCAATACAAAAGACATGTGGAACCGGAAGAATGGTTTTATATGTCTTTTTGTGTAAAAAGACGGTCAGAGTCAGGGAGAGTTACATGAAAAAAGCTTTAACGTATTTAGGCCTGTGTCCGGGCGGAAGGTATGGAAAAGACGTGGAGAAAGAATTATTTTACTATTCGAAGCAGTCGTATCACATTATGCGGTTCATAATCTGCGCATGCGAATTTGTGCTGATATTCCTGTCGGCGAGGAAAACGGAAGGCATTTTCAGTGCGGAAACGGAAATGGGCTATTTCCTTTTGTACGCGGGAATGCTGGCAGTAACGGTGGCTTTTATAGGACTGGATATTCTATGGGAAGTGAAGAAGTTTAAACGGTATACCTTTTATAGAAATCTGGGCTTTGTTTATGTGATGCTTACAGCGATATGGGCCTGCGGAATCACGCTGTTCGACCGCTTCCGGGGGGATGGTCTGACCGTATATACCTATATGCTTTTGATGATTGCAGCGCTTGCTGTGCTGGAGCCATGGCAGAGCATTCTGACTTTTTCGTCGGCCTTCGTCGTATTCAGTGCAGGGCTTCCTTATTTTCCTGCCCCTGCCGGGGAAGAGAATATCTTTTACCAGAGAATGAACGGCTTTTTTATTGCCCTTATTTCTGTTGTGGTCTCTGTTTACTTCAATTGGTATAGAGCGAAAAATTATAAGAACCAGAAAATCATCGACGAACAGAACAAAGAGCTTTCCATGGCCAATGAGCGCCTGAATCGAGAAATCATCGTGGACAGTCTGACCGGATTATATAATCGACGCTATTTGGCGGAAATCGTGCATCTGCGTTTCCATGACAGCATAGACAAAATGGAGAAAAAGCCGTTAGCCTGTTTGATGCTGGATATAGATTATTTTAAGCAGTATAACGATACGTACGGACACCAGCAAGGGGATGAGTGTCTGGTAAAAATATCAAAAATCATGAAACAGTGCCTTCCTGCGGATACGGCGAAAATCGTACGTTACGGTGGGGAGGAATTCGTTATCTTCATCTTTGGCTGCACAGATGAGCAGGCCCTTGACTACGCAGAAAATCTGCGGGAAGCGGTGGAAAAGAGCCATTTTGAAAGGCAGGATACGGTACAGGAATTCCTTACGGTCAGTATAGGAGTATACACGGGGATTCCCGACAGTGCAGACAATTCTGAAATGCGCGGCTTTATCTGCAAGGCGGACGAAGCCTTATACGAAGCGAAGCGGGCCGGGAGAAACTGTGTAAAGGTATGTGGGAAATAGGGGGCGTATTAACGCCCTCTTTTTTTACATTGATTTTACCCAATCTTAACATAAGAAGGATAGCTGTAAAAAGATAAATATATTACGATGGAAAGCAATAACATCTATGGAATGAAATGGGTAAAGAATACTCATTAGGAAATGCAAAGGAGATAATATAATATTGAAGCAGATTACATATAAGATGATAAAGGATTCGGAGGAAATAAACGCCTATATAAAGAAAGGGAATGAAACTCTCGGGACCATGGGATATACGGAACATTCGGAGCGGCATGCGGCGAAGGTAGCGGAGATGGCGGGGAAAATTTTAAGGGAATCGGGATATGGAAAAAATGTTATAGAACTGGCTAAGATCGCAGGATATATGCACGATATTGGAAACAGCATAAACCGTTCGGATCACGCCCATAGCGGCGCACTGATGGCATTTCAGATATTGCGCGATATGGGAATGGATTATAAGGATATAGCAGTGGTGGTAAGCGCTATCGGGCAGCATGATGAAAGCACAGGAATGGCAGTGGACGAGGTGTCGGCAGCGCTGATACTGGCGGATAAGACCGATGTACGGAGAAACCGGGTGAGAAATCAGAATATTTCTACCTTTGACAAGCACGATAGGGTAAATTACGCAGCCATATCTTCCGAGCTTGAAATCCATGCGGATAAAAAAGTAATCCGGCTGAATATAGAGTTGGACGAAGAAATTTGCTTTATTATGGACTATTTTGAAATATTTCTGCAAAGAATGCTGATGTGCAAAAGAGCGTCGGAGATCCTCGGTATGCAGTTCAAACTAAATGCAAACGGCAATAAAATCTGTTGAGAGGCAAAGCGAAGATGGTAGACTGGAAGCTGGAACTGGACGATATTATTGAGAGGAAGAGGATAAGGTCGGTATTTCAACCGATTGTATCCCTGCGGGATGGAGACATTCTCGGATTCGAGGCACTTAGCCGTATTATAGGTGATTCCGCAATCGAAAATATAGAAGTGCTGTTCGAGCAGGCGGTACTGCAAGGACGAATCTGGGAATTGGAGAAGCTATGCAGGGCAAAGTCCTTAAGTACGCTGTTTGAAACAAGAAGGTACAAGAAAAAGCTGTTTTTAAATGTGAACCCTCTTGTAATGCACGATACGAAATTCCGGCAGGGATTCACGAAGGAGCATTTGGATACTTATCATGTTTCCTCGGAGCAGGTAATTATAGAGATAACGGAAAACAGCTCGGTCGAGGAAAGCGAAGCATTTCAGGCAACGGTTGTGCACTATAAGGAACAGGGATATGAAATCGCGCTGGATGACGTGGGCTCCTGCTATTCCGGACTGAACCTGATCTGCGACATAAAGCCTCATTTTCTGAAGCTGGACAGGAAATTAGTACAAAACATTCACAATGACGGAATGAAACGTGCCCTGATAAAAAGTCTGGTGGGACTTACCGATAGTCTGGGAATGTTTTTGATAGCAGAAGGAATTGAGGCGGAGGAGGAGCTGGATGCGCTTATAGAAATGGGTGTTCACTATGGTCAGGGCTTTCTGCTTGGCCGTCCCGGAGAGATAATAGACACACTGGATCAACAAGTACTTTCTATCATAAAGAAATGCAATGCGAGGAAAAACAGTGGAATTCACCTGGGTGTGGAGAAATATTACATCGGTAATATCAGTACCTTTGGTAAGACGGTTCCCTTTCACATGATGGTGGAAGAGGTCGCTGTGTTATTCGATAAGAATCTGGATATTCAGGGTGTAACGATAATCGATAATAACAATAGGGCTATGGGAATCGTAACGAGGGACAGGCTGAGTCAGTGCCTGGGGGGAAGATACGGTTTCAGCCTCCATCAAAGGAAAAAAATCGGTTCCATCATGGAAAAAAAATTTTTGATGGTGGACTGCATGACATCCATCAGCTCTGTCGCAAACAGTGCCATGGAAAGAGAAAACGAATGCCTCTACGACTTCGTAGTAGTGACTAACGGAGGAGAATATGCCGGGATAGTAACGGTCAGAGACCTTCTTCAAAAGACGATAGAAATTGCAGTAACTACAGCAAAATTACAAAATCCGCTAACGGAGCTGCCGGGAAACCTCTTAATAGAGGAGGAAATCGAAAAGGCGATACGAAGCGAGGAAAAATATACGGTGGTATATTTCGACTTGGATAATTTCAAAGCATTTAATGACGTTTATGGTTTCGGAAAGGGCGATTTGGCAATCAAGGAATTTGCCAGGATATTGAAGAGCAATATATCCGAAGAGGACTTTGTAGGGCATATCGGAGGCGACGATTTCGTAGCCATATTCAAGCATCATAACTGCGAATATCTTTGCACGAGAATCATAAAGGATTATGAGGAAAAAGTGCATAGCTATTATTCTCCGGAGGACCGCAGGAACGGATATATTGAAACCCCTAACAGACAAGGAGAGATGGAGCGTTTTCCGCTGTTGTCGGTAACGGCGGCCATGGCTGACAATAGGGAAAAAAGCTATTCCTCTGTGGAGGAAATATCGGAACTTTTGGCAGCGAGAAAGAAATACAAAAAAAATCAGAAGGGGAAAGTGGCAATGTAGAAAAATGTGTTGGCACTTTCCCCGATTCCAATTCGTCTAACCGGCGCCGGCACAGTCGGGCTGTCCAGTTCATCCACGTCTTTCGATTCTCCAAAGAAAAAAGTATGCAGCTGCATAACATATAAAGTTAAGATATATTCTATTGATTTTATTTGATATGGCATTTACACTACAAACTATAGATGTGCAGAGAAGGAATATAAATTCTTGACCGAGGAATGCAAAAAACCGGCTGATGGGAGGAAGGAATGAAAGGCGAAAGTTCAAGAAAAACTATATTTATATTATGCATAACAGTAATTCTGCTTTTTGTTTTCGGATATATATTTATATTTTGGAATGTTAAACTGATCATTCAGCCCAATGATGGGCAGACTAATACCAAAATCGACGTGGATACGCGCCCACTGTTTTCGGAAGTTGAGAAACTGATAATAAATAAAATGAGACAAGGGAAGATTCCCGGATTGTCAGTGGCGATTGTTAAAGACGGAGAAACGGCATATAAAGCGGGATTCGGCTATGCCAATATTGAGACTGGCGAGAAAGTTACATCCGATACATTATTTCAACTCGCTTCAAACAGCAAGGCTTTTACAGCTCTCGGAGTGCTGCAGCTGCAAAAAGACGGTCTAATAAATCTGGAGGAGCCTGTTTCGAAATATATACCATGGCTGAAATTCCTTTATAATGGTAAAGAAACCGACGTGGCCATTGCAGAATTTCTGTATCACACAAGCGGAATCTCATCCAATACGATTTACAGGATTCCTGAACTGGATGAAGAAGAGGATGATGCAATTGAAAAGACCGTCAGAACGATTGTTGGTCTGGAATTAGCAAGCAGGCCTGGTACTAAATACGAATATGCAACCATTAACTATGATGTTTTAGGACTGCTTATCGAAAGAGCCTCGGGGGAAAATTATGAAGATTATATTCAAAAACATGTGCTTGATGCCGCAGGACTACACGATACCTATATGTTTAAAAGCAAGGCTGATGCAATCAATCTGGCATCCGGATATAAAGCCGGTTTCTTATTGCCGCAGCATTACAATGCCCCTTGGTATGAGGGTAATAAACCGGCGGGATATATCATTTCGAGTGCCGGTGATATGGCTGCATGGCTGAAAATTCAGATGGGCACAAGCGAATCCTCTTTACTGGATACAAAATTAATTGTTCAATCACAATATCCCAATCTCAATGTGGATACTTTTGGAGATGGAATGGCCTATGCTGCCGGCTGGATAGTATACGATAATGCGGGGACAGAAATTCTTCACAGCGGTTCCAATCCTAATTTTTCTTCATTTATTATATTTAGACCAGAAGAAAAAACGGGCGTGGCAGTTTTATGTAATACAAATACGACGTACGCTATGGATATTGCTCAATCTATTATAAAACTTTTCTCTGACAGTCAAAGTAGCTATATAAGTGTGGCAGATTATAATCAAAAGATAGATCAGGTTTGCACAGCGATAATTTTCGTATTGTTCTTTGTTATATGTGTAAACTTATACTCGCTTATAAGTTCAATTTACCGGTTTGTAACAAAGAAAGAAAAGTTCTGTTCACTAAGTAGGAAAATTGTTATTAAAATATCTGTTATATCGATTATCTTTGTCATGATAAGCTGTATCGTATATTTTTTGCCGGGATTTTTATTTAATGGTGCCACATGGCGTTACATGATCGTATGGTATCCTGTTACCGTGGGAATTCTATTATATTCAATCTATACATCATTATTTTTATTATTATGCAATAGTTTAATGAAGACTTTTCGCACTATGTGTTAGTGAAAGTAATATCAAAAAAGGTTGACATTGTCCGCTGCTTTTAATAAACTTGATTTAAGTTACGCTGTATTGCACTAAAACAATAAAGTCCCGAGAGGAGAAATAAAATGTCAGAAAAGAAGATCCCATATAAAATATATCTGGAAGAAAGCGAGATGCCGAAGCAGTGGTATAATGTACGTGCAGATATGAAGAACAAACCGGAGCCGCTATTGAATCCGGGCACCCTGAAGCCGATGACCTTCGAGGAGCTCCAAGGTGTGTTCTGCGATGAGCTGGTAAAGCAGGAACTGAACGATACGGATGCCTACATCGATATTCCGGAGGAAATCAGGAACTTTTACAAGATGTACCGCCCGGCGCCCCTTGTCCGTGCTTATTGTCTGGAGAAAAAGCTGGAAACGCCCGCAAAGATTTATTATAAATTCGAAGGAAACAACACAAGTGGAAGCCATAAACTCAACTCAGCCATTGCACAGGCTTATTATGCGAAGGAACAAGGCCTGAAAGGCGTAACTACAGAGACCGGAGCGGGGCAGTGGGGGACAGCCCTTTCCATGGCGTGCTCATACTTCGATTTGGACTGCCGCGTATATATGGTAAAGGTATCTTATGAACAGAAGCCGTTTCGCCGTGAGGTGATGCGCACTTATGGAGCGCAGGTAACACCTTCTCCATCCGATACAACTAACGTTGGCCGTAAGATTCTGGAGGAGTTCCCCGGAACGGGCGGAAGCCTCGGCTGCGCTATTTCCGAAGCGGTAGAAGCTGCTACCAGTATGGAGGGTTATCGTTATGTGCTTGGAAGCGTGCTGTCTCAGGTGCTTTTACATCAATCGATTATCGGTGAAGAGACCAAGGCGGCCCTTAAGAAATATGACATTAAGCCGGATATCATTATAGGGTGTGCAGGCGGCGGATCTAACTTAGGTGGATTGATTTCTCCTTTTGTAGGAGAAAAGCTAAGAGGTGAAGCGGATTACCGCATCATAGCGGTGGAACCGGCATCCTGCCCCAGCCTTACGAGAGGAAAGTATGTATATGATTTCTGCGATACGGGCAAGGTATGTCCGCTTGCGAAGATGTATACGCTTGGAAGCGGATTTATGCCCGCACCGAATCATGCAGGAGGCTTACGTTATCACGGAATGAGTTCTGTTGTTTCTCAGTTGTATCACGATGGTTTATTGGAAGCGATAGCCGTGGAGCAGACCTCTGTCTTCGAGGCAGCAGAAAAGTTTGCGAGAGTAGAGGGCATACTTCCTGCGCCGGAGAGCTCTCATGCAATAAAAGTTGCAATCGACGAAGCGCTGAAGTGCAAAGAGACAGGAGAAGAAAAGACCATCGTTTTCGGACTTACCGGTACCGGATACTTTGACATGGTGGCTTATGAGAAATTCCATAATGGAGAAATGTCGGATTATGTCCCTACTGATGAGGATTTGGCGAAAGGATTTGCAGGAATTCCTTCATTTCCGGGAAATGAAGTTTTTTAGGCTTGGGACTTGACATTTATATAAGAAGCATGTAAAATAAAAATCGTTGCGAACGAGAATGACGTTTGCAACGGATGTGTGCTTAGCTCAGCTGGATAGAGCGTTTGGCTACGGACCAAAAGGTCGGGGGTTCGAATCCTCTAGCGCACGTAGAACGTGCGGTTGTGCACGTATAGAGCCCTGCAGGTGAAAGCTTGCAGGGTTTTTTATCTTATAGGATTAGGGTGTCAAAAGGTCCTTTTGCGAACGTCTCTAGGCAATATGCTCAAAACAAAAAGATTCCTGCGCCGAATTCCAATATATAAGAAGTTCTAATTCTCAGTCTATTCGCGCCAAACATACCAGAAAACAAAAAACTCGCTGCGCTCAAACAGTTTTGTTTTCTGTTATGGCTCAAATATCCAGAGAAAGAACTTCTAAATATTTACATAGGCGCAGTCATTCTTTTTGTTTTGGTCATATTGACCAGAATGTATTTATAAAGGACCTTTTGACACCCTAATCCTTATAGGAAAGTGCTCCTATAAGATAAAAGCTCTTCGGACAGAATGCGCAGCTACGCGCGCGGAACAAAAGCTGTGCCGGCAAAGTATTAGGATGCATGAGTGTGCGAAGCACACTTTTATTATGTAACAGTAACAAGTGCTGTACTTTTGTTCCGGGCATTTGAACAAATCATCTTGCATCCGCAATTTTTATAAACTATAATATTTTATATCGACGAAAACTCGGACATATTGTTGGTATGGCTCGAGTTTTGTTTTATGTAATAGGAAAATGCTCCTATCACATAAGAATGGATGCGCTAAGACCGGAACCTTTCCAATGAAAAAGGAGAAGACTACAAATGAGAAATGAGACATTGGATTACAGCGAATATATTGAAATCGCGCAAGGAGTTTACTGGGTTGGTTTTGCGGACGAGAACATGGGACTGCACTGTAATCCCTATCTGGTCGTGGATGAAGGAGAAGCGGTCTTGATCGACAGCGGAAGCAGGGATGATTTCAGTACGGTAATGCTGAAGATTCTGCGGACAGGAACGAGTCCGAGCCAGATTAAGCATTTGATATACCAGCATTACGATCCTGATTTATGCGCCAACATTCCGCATATGGAGGCCATGATCAACAGCGATGACTTGAAAATCATTTCTCACCGTGAGAATAACCTTTTTATTAACTATTACTCGGCAAAATCACCGAAGCTCTGCATTGAACAGATGGGAATGCAGTTTGAATTTGCAAGCGGCAGACGCCTGCAATTTATCAGGACGCCCTATTCTCATTCTCCCGGCAGCTTTGTTACTTATGATACGAAGACAAAAGTACTGTTCAGCAGCGATATTTTCGGAAGCTATGATTACAACTGGCATCTTTATACACAGATAGATGAGCGCTGTATAGACTGTCTGGTACAGGAAGTTTGTCCCTATACGAACAAGAATTGTCAGATAGAAGGCATTTGCAATTTCCATAAGCATAATATGACATCCAAGAGGGCATTGATTTATGCACTGGAGAAAATAGAGGAACTGGATATTTCCCTTATCGCTCCGCAGCACGGAAGCATTCTTCATACCAGCGCTGCCAGGAAAGCGGTTATAGCGCATTTGAAGGCTTTGATCAACGTGGGGATTGATTATTTCTTAGAGGAGGAGAACTGTTGAAACTGGCGAAAGAAATTATAGCTGAAATGGAAGAGACGCAGTCGAGGCCTTATACGGACGAATATATAAAGACTGTTTTCGATTATTTTGCAAATCAAATCGATAACTGCATACAGACAAAGCTGGTTTCGGAGCTTATGACCAGATACGCGGAGGTGTCGAGGCGTCTGGAGAGGAGCGATGCGAGTCTTAGGGAAGCGCAGGAAATTGCCTTGCTGGGCAATTGGGATTTGGATGTCAGGACAAAGGAACTGGGCTGGTCCCACACGACGAGCAAGATATTGGGGCTTGGAGATGATGAAAAGTCGAATCTGAACACCTTTTTTGACAAGGTTCATCCGGAGGATAGGAAAAAGGCAATGCGGATTTTGGATGGTTTCATGGAGGGTGCCGAATTGCCTGAGCTGCGCTATCGTTTGGTTATGGAGGAAGGAAGAATCAAATGGGTTCATATACGCAGTGTGGTTTTACGTGATTCAGGCGGAGAAGCAATATCGGTGCACGGGACGATTCAGGATATTACCGCGGCGAAGACAGCCGAGGAAAAAATGACGGAGTACAACAATCATTTAGAAGATTTGGTTAGGGAAAAGGTTGAGGAAATATCGGCTTCTCAGATAGCTACCATCCATGCGCTTGTGAAGCTGGCGGAGTCCAGGGACGACGATACGGGCGAGCATATTGTGAGAACGGCCCGGTATTGCAGCCTCATGGCAAGGAAGCTTTGGGAGTTGGGAGCATATCCTGATGAAATAGACGAGGCCTTCATAAAAAATATAGAAAAAGCGGGCCCGTTGCATGACATCGGTAAGGTGGGAATCCCCGATGCCATCCTGTTAAAACCGGGGAAATTAACGCCTGAGGAATTCGAAATTATGAAGACTCACGTTACCATCGGGTATGAAACGCTGTCCAGCATTGAGAAGAAATACAAGATGAATGATTTCATCAAAATGGGCATGGACATTGCTCTATGCCATCATGAGAAATGGGATGGAAGCGGATATCCTAACCATATAAAGGGATCGGATATTCCGATATCTGCAAGGATCATGGCGTTGGCAGATGTATACGACGCGCTTCGCTCCAAGCGGGTATATAAGGAAAGCTTTTCTCATGAAAAGAGTGTTAACATCATTAAAGAAGGAAAAGGCAGTCATTTTGACCCGTTTCTGGTGGATATTTTTTTAGAAAATGACGGAGAATTTTATGAAATATTTGAGGGAACAAATCATGTCTCATAACAATCAAAAGAAAATAGCGGTAATTAACGATTTATCCGGTTTCGGGCGATGCTCTCTCACGGTATCGATGCCGATCATCTCCTATATGGGAGTACAGTGCTGTCCGGTACCCACTTCTATTTTTTCCAACCATACCGGATTCGAGGATTTCTTTTTTGATGATTATACGGATAGAATAGAGACCTATATTTCCAAGTGGCATAAGCTGGAGCTGGAGTTCGAGGGAATTGCTTCCGGATTCTTAGGTTCCAGGAAACAGATAGAAACGGTAATCCGCTTTATCGAAGAATTTCGAAGCGACAGGACTACGGTTGTAATCGATCCGGTGATGGGCGATCACGGCAGGATGTATGCGACCTACACGGATGAGATGTGTGAGGAAATGGGACGGTTGGTGGCATATGCTGATATTATAACGCCCAACCTGACGGAATGTTGTAAGCTGACGAAGACGCCGTATAAGGAAGCCGGCTGGAAGAAAAAAGAATTGTATGTCATGGCGGAGGCACTTTCTTGCCGCGGCCCGGCGAAAGTAGTTATTACAGGGATCCCGCAAGGCGAATTCATTGCGAATTATGTAATGGAAAGAGGGAAGGAGCCGAAGCTTATGCGCATTCATAAAGCGGGAACAGAACGCTCGGGAACGGGAGATGTGTTCGCTTCTATTATAGCGGCGGACGCTGTAAACGGAGTGGATTTTGACCGGTCTGTAAAGAAGGCTTCCGACTTTGTGAAGAAATGTATTGTGAAATCCGTGGAGATGGTCATTCCACAGACCGATGGTGTATGCTTTGAAGAAGTTTTGTATACACTGAAGAGAAACTGAAAGGTATAATCGTTATGATGACAATTTTATATGAAGTGCACGATAATCTGTATGTGAATTTGACTAACCGCTGCCCTTGCGCCTGCACGTTTTGCCTGAGACAGACGAGGGAGGAAATGAATCAGTCGGGCAGCCTCTGGCTGGAAAGGGAACCGTCTGTGCAGGAGGTAAAGGACGAATTCGAAAAATTTGATATGACTAAATATAAGGAGGTAGTATTTTGCGGTTTTGGAGAGCCTACCGAGCGGTTGGAGGAGCTTTTGGAAATAGCAGGATACGTAAAAGAGAAGTTCAGGCTTCCGATACGGGTAAATACTAACGGACTCTCCGATTTAATCCATAAAAAGAATACGGCGCCTATGTTTGACGGCTGTGTGGACACTATATCCATAAGCTTGAATACGCCCAACAGAGAGGAATATTACAGGTTAACCCGGAATAAATTCGGAGAAGAGGCTTTCGATGCACTTTTGAAATTTGCTGAAAATGTAAAACGGTATGTGCCTAAGGTTATACTTACAACGGTAGAAACTGCAATTACTGAAGAGGAGCAGGAAGAATGCCTGAAAATCTGTGATCTCTTAGGTGTTTCGTATCGTATCAGACCGTGGGAGGATTAAAACAATAGCAATACCATATTGACAAATTTTATCAATATGGTATTATATATTTAATGATACTGAGTATTATTAGCATATAATTTGATGATGTCAGAGCAGAGTCAAATACCTTGCAGCCAGCTGCGAGGCATGAAGACTGAAGGCATTGCAAGCTGCATGTCCATTTGGTTTGTTGCTTTCGGGAGAATAACGAAGGGGTGATTCTCATGGCGGAACGCAGAAATACTATACAGCAGGAAATCGTGGCTCAGACCTTACGTCAGATGCACGATCACCCTACGGCGGATGCCATTTATATTGAAATCTGCAATAAGCATTCGTCTATTAGCCGTGCCACCGTTTTTCGAATACTGAACCGGATGGCGGAAGAAGGACGCATACTTCGGATATCCAATGCCGGGGGAGGGGATAGGTTCGACTACGAGATTGAGAAGCATTATCATGTGCAGTGTAAGAAATGCGGCAGAATCAGCAATGTAAGTATGAAAAAATTTCCTGCGCTTGAGGAGGAAATTGAATGCTCATATGGCTATCGAATTATAGGGCATACCTTGCTTTTCGAAGGAATTTGTGAGGAATGTGACAAAAGTGTCGTTGAAAATGACACGGATGCGGCAGACTGTTGACCGAATCGGTAATGGGGTGCACGAGCGGCAGACGGGATAATAATCTCAAGAAACCGTAAAAATAATCAAAAAGAAAAGGAGAACATGACTATGGCAGATTTAAAGGGTACAAAAACAGAGGCTAACTTGAAAACAGCATTCGCAGGAGAATCCGAAGCAAGAAATAAATATACATATTATGCTTCTAAGGCGAAGAAAGACGGGTATGTTCAGATAGCGGCTCTTTTCGAAGAGACGGCGAATAATGAGAAAGAGCATGCGAAAATATGGTTCAAGCTTCTTCATGACGGCATTGGCAGTACCATGGATAATCTGAAAGATGCAGCGGCAGGCGAGAATTACGAATGGACAGATATGTATGCCAAGTTTGCCAAAGAGGCGAAAGAAGAAGGCTTCACTAAAATCGCGATGCTGTTCGAAAGCGTAGCGAAGATCGAAAAGGAGCACGAGGAGAGGTATCTTAAGCTTCTTGCGAATATCGAAGGGGATGCAGTATTCTCGAAGGATGGAGATGTTATCTGGCAGTGTGCGAACTGCGGTCATATCCATGTAGGAAAGAAAGCGCCTCAGATATGTCCTGTTTGCGATCATCCGCAGTCATATTTTCAGGTTAGAGCTGAGAATTATTAAGATAAATGGCGTAGAATAAGCACATCCGGTAAAGCTTCCTTAAGTTTTACCGGATTTTTACAAATGTGAAGGGTGGACGAAGGCCGTGAAAAGGTTCATTGGCATAGTTTTTAAAATAATTTTCAGCAGGACGATGGTTACTCTTATCCTTCTGCTTATACAGCTTTTTTGGCTGCTCGCCGGTTTCAGATGGCTTGAAGAGTATTCGCAAGTATATTTGGTGGTGATGGTATTTATAAGTGCGGCCCTTCTGATTTATATCATCAACAAGGATGAGATGCCGGAATTCAAGCTGTCCTGGGTCATACCCATTTGCGCAGCTCCGGTATTCGGTGCGCTGCTATACCTGTTCATCGTAGGAGACTGGACGAACCTGGGCATGAAAAAGCGTCTGAACAAGCGCAGGAAGGAAACGCAGGAATATCTCCATACCGATGAGAAGACGAGAAAAAGAATGGAAATTTCTAATGCTCATTTGGCTAATCTAAGCCGTTATGTGGAAGCGGAGGGAGGCTTTCCTGCGTATGGTGGAGCTTCGGTTACTTATTTTCCCACGGGGGAGGAGAAGTTTGCCGACTTGCTGAAGGAACTAAAGGGGGCAAAGGAGTTCATCTTTTTGGAATATTTCATCGTGGAGAGAGGGCGGATGTGGGATTCCATTCTGGAAATCCTTAAGGAAAAGGTGAAGGAAGGAGTGGAGGTCCGGTTTATGTATGACGGCATGTGCTCCCTTTTGCTCCTTCCGTATTCCTATCCCAAGCAATTGGATGCCTGCGGGATAAAGACAAAGATGTTTTCTCCCATTATCCCTCTTCTGTCCACAGCCCAGAACAACAGAGACCATAGGAAGATTCTCGTCATAGACGGCAAAACGGCATATACCGGCGGAGTTAACATGGCGGACGAATATATTAACGAGGTGGTCAGATTCGGACATTGGAAGGATGCAGCGATTAAGGTGGAGGGGGATGCTGTGAAAAGCTTTACCCTTATGTTCCTGCAAATGTGGAATATATCAGAAGCGGCGACTGAGGATTATTCCAAATATATCCGTAAGAATGAAAAGAAAGCTGTGAGAAGCTCCGGTTTCGTAATCCCTTACGGAGACGGCCCGGCGACGCCGGAAAATGTGGCGGAGACTATTTATATGGACGTGATAAATCAGGCGACGAGCTATGTGCATATCATGACTCCCTATTTTATCGTGGATAATGCGCTGCTGGATGTTCTTCAGTATGCGGCCAGAAGAGGTGTGGACGTCAAGCTGATCGTTCCTCACATTCCGGATAAAAAAGCGATCTTTGCGATTTCCCGCACCTATTACCCCGATTTACTGGGAGCAGGAGTAAAAGTATACGAATACGAGCCGGGCTTTGTACACGCCAAGGTTTTTGTCTCCGACGATGAGAAAGCAATAGTAGGAACGGTAAATCTTGACTATCGCAGCCTGTATCATCATTTTGAATGCGGCGTTTATCTGTATAGAAACGAGGCGGTAGCCGACGCAGAGACGGATTTTGCTGAGACCCTTAAGCGCTGCATTGAAATAGACATGATGTATTATAAGAAGATTCCGATGCCCTTAAAGCTTATGGGAAGAGTACTTCGGCTGTTTGGGCCGTTGATGTAAAAAGCGATATAAAAACTCCTGCAAGGATACGCGTTTGGCGTTTCCAGCAGGAGTTTATTAATGAGTTTCTAGCCCATTATAACTGTTACATCGTAGGAGGCCTTTCCCTTTATATAGGGGATGACACATCCGTTTATCGGATTCCCGTCCACATAAATTTGCTTTACCCCTTTTTCCGCATTGTCGGGGTTTTGAACTTTGATCGTATAATTGCCTTCGCGGAATTGTCTGGTCAGCTCGAAATCTCCGAAGTTCTTCGGAACACAGGGATCGATGGAAAGTCCCGTATGAGTTGGGTACAAGCCTAAAATATATTGTGATATATTGACAAAGGTCCAAGCGGCGGTACCGGTCAGCCAGCTGTTCTTCGCTTCGCCATGGAATTTCGCATCGCGTCCGGCGACCATCTGCGCATATACATAAGGCTCCGTTCTGTGAATCTCGCTGATTTCTTCAACATAAGCAGGGCAAGTCTTCCGATAGATTTCAAAAGCGCGGTCTCCGCGTCCTATTACCGTCTCAGCAATGGAGACCCAAGGGTTATTGTGGCAGAAGATACCCGCGTTCTCTTTGTAGCCCGGAGGATAAGAGGAAACCTCTCCCAGCTCCAGATGATATTTCGTATAAGCCGGCTGCAGAATCATAACGCCGTATTCGGTATCCAGCTTTTCTTTTACGGAATCCAAAGCTTTTTTCGCCAATCCTTCTTTTATGCCGACTCCGGCAAGGGAGCAAAAGCCCTGAGGCTCTATGAAGATCTGTCCCTCTTCGCATTCCCTGGAACCGACCTTATTGCTGTAGGCATCGTAAGCGCGGATAAACCATTCGCCATCCCAGCCATCTTTTAAAATTGCCTCGTTCATGAGCCTGACTTCTTTTCTGGCCCTTTCCGCTTCTGTGGGCATTCCCATCAATTCACAAAGCTGTGCGTATTCTTCGCCATATTTAACGAACATGCCGGCAATAAATATGGACTCAGCCACAGGCCCTTCACTGGGGCCGAAGGTCTGGAAAGACTCTCCGGGATGCTCGGAAAAGCAATTCAGGTTCAGACAGTCGTTCCAATCGGCACGTCCGATCAGAGGTAGATTGTGAGGTCCCTTGTGTGTTACGATGTAATCTAACGAGCGCCTTAAATGTTCCATGAGCGGTGCCGCAACGGAAGCGTCGTTATCGAAGGGCACCATTTCGGTCAATATGGAAACGTCTCCCGTTTCCCGGACATAAGCGCTTGTTCCTGCGATGAGCCATAACGGATCGTCATTGAATCCGCTGCCGATGTCGGAATTACCCTTCTTTGTAAGGGGCTGATACTGATGATATGCGCTTCCGTCCTGGAACTGGGTAGAAGCGATATCGATAATCCTTTCTCGTGCACGGTCGGGAATGAGATGAACGAAACCGAGAAGATCCTGACAGGAATCGCGGAAGCCCATACCCCTTCCGATACCGGATTCATAATAGGATGCGGAACGGGACATGTTGAAGGTTATCATACACTGATATTGGTTCCAGATATTTACCATACGGTCCACTTTATCGTTCGCGGACTTGACCGTATATTTGGAAAGCAGACCATCCCAATAGCTGTTCAACTGAGCAAAGGCATTATCCACATCCTCGTCCGTTTGATACCTGGACAGCATTTCATCTGCCGGCTCCTTATTGATTATCCCATGAGCCTCCCATTTTTCATCCTGTGGATTTTCCAGATAGCCGAGTACAAAGACGAAGGATTTCGTCTCGCCGGGCTGCAAGGAAAGATTGAGCTGGTGAGCAGCTATGGGAGACCAGCCGCTGGCGATGGAACCTGTACATGCGCCGTTTTCTACCGCCAAGGGTGCGTCGGCACCACGGTAAGCGCCCAAGAAATCATCGCGGCTCGTATCGAAGCCGTCGATTTCTGAGTTCACAGAGTAAACGGCGTAGTGATTCCGGCGTTCTCTGTATTCTGTTTTATGATAAATCGTGGAACCAACGACCTCCACTTCTCCGATGCTCAAATTGCGCTGGAAGTTCTTCATATCGTCATCTGCGTTCCAAAGGCACCATTCCACATATGAGAAGAGCGAAAGCGTCTTCACGGAAGAGGAATTGTTGGTCAGCTTAAGCGAACTGATCTCGCAATTATCGGTCAGGGGAACAAAGCTAAGAACCTGAGCCTGTACATTGTTCTTGGATGAAGTAAAACGGCTGTATCCAATGCCGTGACGGCATTCATAGGAATCCAGCTCGGTCTTTGAAGGCTGCCAGCCGGGATTCCATATAGTATCGCCATCCTTAATAAAAAAGTATTTACCGTTTACATCGCCGGGAACATCGTTGTAACGATATCTGGTAAGGCGTAAAAGCTTCGCGTCTTTATAAAATGAGTATCCGCCGCAGGTATTGGAAATAATGCTGAAAAACTCATTGCATCCAAGATAGTTAATCCACGGAAGGGGCGTCCTCGGGGTTGTAATGACGTACTCCTTCTTGCTATCGTCAAAAAATCCAAATTTCATAATAACTCCTATCTGTGTGATTTAACACACGTATAAATCAGGATGTTGAAAAAATCTTTTGATTTTCAACCTATCCTCCCTATCCTAATAAGTAAGAGCATAAAATATAAATCCATCATGTTTAAAACCGCTTTGAATTCTAAATATATGTACGAAAACAATTAATGACAGCAAAAATACCTCTTAAAAATGCATTATAGAAAACGATTAAGTAAAAGTCAAGTAAAAGACAAAATTCTTCGCGAATTAAATTATACAGAATATATTTTTATAATGCAAGACGAAACCGCGTAAAATACCAGTAAAATTAAGGTTTTTTTATTTGCGTGCAAAAAATGTCTTAAAAAACATAAATTTGTCGACTGTACGAAAACGATTTAAAAAACAACTGTCTCAAACGCATTATATAGAAGAAAAAGAAATCATAATTGTGCAAAAGCTTGAAAAAATTATATTTAAAACTGTTTAAAACTCACAAAAGTATAAAAAATGAACAAAACAAATAAAAAAACTCTTGAAAAAATATAAAAAATGTTATACACTGAAAATACGAAAACGATTAAGTGATTCAAAACACTCATCTCTATAACAGATGTTTGGTTGGAGTTTTGGATAAGATAAGTTATAATATTCTATAAACGGCAATGACCGAACTTCTAATAAATGGAGGGAGTAAGTGACATGGTGTCAATGAAAGATATTTCGGTAGCATGTGGGGTATCGGTAGCGACGGTAAGCAAGGCGCTGAATAACCATAGCGATATCGGAGAAGAGACGAAAGAGCATATTAGAAAGGCCGCCAAGGAAATGGGATACTTCCCCAACTCGGCAGCAAAGGCTTTGAAGACAAACCGTACATATAATTTGGGAGTGCTTTTTGTAGATGATGATCAAAGCGGTTTGAAGCATGACTACTTCGCATACGTTTTAGACAGCTTTAAGAGGACGGCGGAGCAGAGAGGGTATGATATGACCTTCATTAACTGCTGTAAGACCAGAACGAACAAGATGTCTTATCTGGAGCATGCGATGTATCGGGGCTTTGACGGAGTGGCAATAGCTTGTATCGATTTCTATGATCCGGAGGTCGTGGAGTTAGTCAGAAGCGATATTCCGGTAGTGACCATTGACCACTTGTTCAATAATAGAATTGCAATCATTTCAGACAACGTGAAGGGAATGAAGGATTTACTTACTTTCGTATACAGTAAAGGGCATAGGCGTATTGCTTACATCCACGGTATGGACTCGGCGGTAACGCAAAGCCGGTTGTCTTCCTTTTATAAGACGGCGGAGGAGCTTGGACTGGAAGTTCCGGATGAATACATAAAAGAGGCCGCATACAGGGATACGAAGGGTTCTTTCACACAGACGCAGGAGCTTCTGGATTTACCCAATCCTCCGACCTGCATCTTATATCCTGATGATTTTGCCAGCTTCGGAGGAATCAATGCTATTACGGAGAGAGGACTTAGCATTCCTCAGGACATTTCCATAGCGGGATACGATGGAATAAGGATTGGAAGGCATTTGGAGCCGCAGCTTACAACTTTGCGTCAGGACACTGAACAGGTAGGAGCAAAGGCGGCAGAAAGTCTGGTCAACCTGATAGAGCATCCGAAGACGACGCTGATTCAGCAGGTCGTGGTGGAAGGAGAAGTTTTTGAAGGAAGATCGGTAGGAATAATAATTTAGGCATTTTTGCTGTGAGAAATATAATCGCTAAATCATGATATTTATTTCACGGCAATCATATAAATGCAAACAAACAACACACCTATTATTAAACTAACTCAAAGGGAGGAAATGTAAATGAAAAAAAGAGTACTCAGTGCTTTGCTTTCTGTAACCATGGTAGCTAGTCTACTTGCAGGCTGCGGCGGAAGCACAACAACAACTACAACGGAAGCGCCTGCTGAAGACGCGGCACCGGCAGCAGAAGAAGCTGCACCTGCAGATGACGCGGCGCCGGCAGATGATGCGGCAGCATCTACGGATAAGTTCTATATCTATTCATGGAATACGGAACTTGGGGAAAGATTGGAATATGTTTATGAAGCATATCCGGAAATCAAAGACAGAGTTGAATATGTAAACGTTGGTGACTCCGCGATATATCAGGAGAAAATTGACCAGCTGTTACAGACACCCGATGCAGCGGACTATCCGGATCTCATCGCTTTCGAAGCAGGCTACATCATGAAGTACACGAACAGCGATTACACTATTCCGGTAACGGACTGCGGTCTTACGGATGCTGATTTAGCTGAAATGTATCCTTACACAATTACTATCGCAACGGACCAGAGAGATAACTCTTTAAAGGGTGTTTCATGGCAGAGCTGCCCCGGTTCCTTTATCTACAGAACTGACCTTGCAGAATCATTGCTCGGAGTAAAGACTCCCGAAGAAATGCAGGCCAAGATCGGTACCTGGGAAGACTTCCTCGATACAGCCAGAGAAGTTAAGGAAAAATCCGGCGATGCAACGAGAATGCTTTCCTCTAACGGCGACGTAGTTAATGCATTCATGTCCAATAAGACTCAGCCTTGGGTTGACAAAGAAGGCGTTTTCCATATGGACGATGCAATGCTTCAGTATCTTGATGTTGTTAAGACATTAGAGCAGGAAGACTTAACACAGAAGACTACACAGTGGTCTGAAGAGTGGAATGCAGGACCTTCCGGTGATTCCGTATTCGGTTATTTCGGATGTACATGGTTCTTGCACTGGACAATCAAAGCTAACTGCGGCGGAGAAAAAGTTGGCGAAGGTACTTACGGACTTTGGAACATGACTCAGGGACCGGCTCCTTATTACTGGGGCGGAACATGGCTTGGCGCAACGGCAGGCTGCTCCGATACAGCTTTAGCGGGACAGATCATGAAAGCTCTTTGTACTGATACTGAAATTATGACGAAAATGTCCGAAGAAACCCTTGATTATGTAAATAACAAGGCGGCTATGAAGACGTTATCCGATGCAGGCAAAGGCGCATATGACTTCCTCGGCGGTCAGGACTTCATCGCTGTATTCTCTCCTCTTGCTGAAGACGTAGACGTATCCTGGATGAGCGCATATGACCAGAAGGTTAATGAGCTTCTCGATACACAGGTTACGGAATTCTCCTTAGGCAACAAAGATAAGGATGCGGCAGTTGCAGATTTCAAAGCGGCAGTTGCAGAAGCTTACCCGGCTGTAACAGTAGAATAAGTTGTGAAATAGATTCCTAATAAGAAGTTTGAATTCTGTACCGGCTTACTCAGCCGGTACAGATATTCTTGGGATAATTTTTTATATAATGACGCTCGCCGGCATAACGGCATAGATGTTTGACAAGGTTTTATTGCTAAACGAATAAAGAATGATAAAATCGTGTCCAATGCCTATGCAGGAATGCAAAGGCAGAAATAAAGGGCATCACAAATAAAAATAATAAGGAAAGAGGATGTGAAGATAATGGCAAAACCTGCAAAACAAAAGCGCAAGACAGTGGAATACAGCAGATACGGTTATTACTTTATTGCTCCGTTTTTTATTGTATTTGCAATATTTCAGTTATGGCCACTGATTTATACGATTGGTTTGGCTTTTTGTGAAAACTACACCGATACGATGTTCAACGTAGAAGTAGGTCCGGTGTTCAACGGAATTGAAAACTTTAAAACGGTATTCATCGGCAAAGACGGTACTCTGTTCAATACATATACGTTTCAGTCTTTATGGAATACCATTATAATGTGGCTTTTGAACTTCATTCCGCAGATACTTCTGGCGCTTATACTGGCGGTATGGTTTACGGATACGCGTGTGAAGATGAAAGCGCAAGGCGCATATAAGATTATGACCTTTATGCCTAATATCATTACGGCTGCTACGATTTCCGTATTATTCTACAGCTTGTTTAACTATCCTAACGGACCGGTCAACCAGTTCCTTCTGGAATCCGGCCTCCTATCTCAGCCATATAGATTCTTTCAGCAGAAATGGGCAACGAGAGGGATTATATCCTTTATCAATTTCTGGATGTGGTATGGAAATACGATGGTCGTTTTGACTGCCGGCGTGCTCGGTATCAGCCCTTCCCTTTTTGAAGCGGCGAGAGTGGACGGAGCATCGAGTTTCCAGATATTCAAAAAGATTACGTTACCGTTGCTTCGTCCGATTTTGTTGTTCACGCTTGTGAACTCCGCAATCGGCGGCTTGCAGATGTACGATATTCCTAAGCTTCTTACTACCAGCGGATACGGAGATCCTGATTATACGACGAGAACGATTACTATGTACATGCGAGAACTGGCCTTTACCGGTGCAAAGCAAATGGGTAAGGCATCAGCGACCTCTGTTGTACTGTTTGTTGTAACCTTGTTCTTCAGCTTGATCCTCTTCTATATTATGCGGGATAAGGATGCGATAAGGGAGCGAAAGCAAAACAAAGCAATACAGAAAGAGATAGCAAGAAAGGGGGCGAAGTAATATGGCGACAAATACTTCTCAGGCAACCACCAAAGTGAAGGATAGCGCTCATGCGAGAATCATAGGAGCTTCCATATTCAGAAATGCTGTTTGTATTTTTCTTTGCTTCTTAAGCCTGATTCCCTTCTGGATCATGTTGGTAAATGCGACAAGATCCAGTACGGATATTCAGATGGCATTTTCACTCATTCCTTCGACACATATTTTTGAGAACTTCCAGAAGCTGCTGTATCAGGCCAATCAAAATGTGCCTTTATACAGATATATGGTAAACAGTTTTATTATCGCAGGATTTAGTACTGTTCTGTCGGTATATTTCTCTACGGCAACGGCATATGGCGTAACCGTTTATAGATTTAAAGGAAGCCAGTTCGCATGGGCATTCATCATGGCGATCATGATGATTCCTACGCAGGTATCCTCTATCGGTTTCTTCCGTTTCATGTACAATCTGGGACTGAGCAACAATTACATACCGCTTATTATCCCGGCAATCGCGGCTCCTGCGACGGTATTCTTTATGAGACAGTACATGTTGAGTGCGTTGCCTCTGGAAATTATCGATGCGGCAAGAATCGACGGCTCTGCAGAATTCAAGACCTTCAATACGATTGCCGTACCTCTTATGAAGCCGGCGGTTGCGACCCAGGCGATTTTCGTATTCATAGCATCGTGGAATAACTTCTATACGCCATCCATGCTGTTGTCATCCCAGAAATTATATACTCTGCCGATGTTCGTGCAGTTGATGAGAGGGGAACGTTTCCGTTCTGATTACGGTATTATTTATGTAGGACTGGTAATTACAATTTTACCTATATTTATCGTATACTTCGCTTTGTCCAAGTATATTATCGCAGGTGTTGCATTGGGCGGTGTGAAGGAGTAACAAGTTTTATATATAGGAAAGATTTATTTTATAAAAATGTAATTTGACGAAATTAGAAATCTCCACTATCATGAAAGTGATGTGGAGATTTTTTATGTAAGATGAAATACACTTATGGAAGAAGAGGGATTATGACGAGAAACGAATTTATTGATACTTTGCAGAGAGCATTAGCCGGCAACCTGAACAGCAGCTCTGTAAATGAGAATATAAGATATTATCAGGATTATATCGATGTGCAGATCCGTTTAGGGCAGAGCGAAGAGGAGGTTATAGCGAGCCTGGGAGATCCAAGGCTTCTGGCCAAGACCATTACAGAGGCCGGTAAGCTGGAAGGGTGCAGCGGATATCAGGAATACGATGAGGTCTATGAAGAGGGCTATGAGGAGAAGGAGCGAAGCGGGTTTGGCGGAAAGTCGTATCATATGCCGGGCTGGCTGTTAGGGCTTATTGTAGCAGTTATATTGATATTTGTAATAGGAATAGTGGGCTCCGTTTTATCCGTACTTCTTCCTATTATAATACCGCTTTTATGTGTGGTGTTGCTCGTCCGTTTTTTGCGAAGCAGGTAACTGCTTTGCAAGGGGACGGGCATTTTTTTCGCCGGTTGGATATCTTTTGGCTTGCTGTAGGAAATTCGGTGCCCCAAATGGCCGTATATAAAGAAAAATAAAGAGCAGCAGAGCGTCAGAAAGGGTCTGACGCTCTGCATGAGGGGAGTATAAATAATTAATATAAGGGTCTGTAAATAGAAATGATGAAGGGTTATTTCTATTTACATATGTAATTATAACACGAATTTTGAAAAAAGCAATACCAAAATAGTACCAAAGTCCTACAAAGTTTTTGTGCAATTTGAATAAAAAAATAGTACCAAAGTCCTACAAATGAATATGAATACTTTCTTATATAACATGACATACTACTTTTGTAACAAAAACTTATCAGGAGGAATTAAACATGTCTAAAAACGATTACAACCAAAACAGCGACAGGCAGAGTCAGGAAAACAAGTCCAATACCAGCAACAAACAGAACCAGAATCAGAAGAACAGCAATAACAGTAACAACAGTAATAACAATAGTTCAAACAACAATCAGAAAAACAGCAACTATTAAAGCGGTTCTGGAATAGGAAGGGCATCGGAAGATGTCCTTTTTAATTTCATAAGAAAGACCTTGTTACGTTGCAGTAGTAAAGTTCCGGTTTCCTATGAAATAAAAGCACTCCGTGCAGGATGCGCAGCTTCGCGCGCGGAACAAAAGTTGTGCTGCCAAAGTATTTTAGCGCAAGAGTATGCGAAGCGCACTTTTGTTCTGCAATGGGATGAAGTCCATAAAATGATTTTCGGCACCCCGATCGTAATAAAAAATTGCCCTGTTTTCGGCAGGCTTGAGAGGAATAAGTGATTGACACGGAATGGAAAATGGACTTAATATAAAAAGGTATATTATTTAAGGACAATACCATCGTTTGATAAGGTCACACACGGTCGGGTAAGACCTTGTCAAATGATGGTAGGATGTAAGGTAGAGGATCAGATGAAAAGATATGAATTGATTGCGCCATGCCATTTCGGGCTTGAGGCGGTTTTAAAGAAGGAAATTATCGATTTGGGTTACGATATAAGCGGGGTAGAGGACGGAAGAGTCACTTTTTACGGCGATGAAGAGGCGGTGTGCCGCGCCAATGTTTTTTTGCGTACGGCAGAGAGAATCCTCATTAAAATAGGAAGCTTTCGGGCGGAGACATATGAAGAGCTTTTTCAGGGGACGAAGAACCTGCCTTGGGAGGAATTCGTTCCAAGAGACGGAAAGTTCTGGGTAGCGAAGGCCGGAAGCGTAAAGAGTAAGCTGTTCAGTCCCTCGGATATTCAGTCGATAATGAAGAAGGCCATGGTAGAGCGATTAAAAGAGGTATATCGCGAAAGCTGGTTTGAGGAAAACGGAGAGTCATTTCCGGTAAGGGTCTTCTTATTAAAAGATGAGGTGACGGTAGGATTGGACACTACCGGTGATTCTTTACATAAAAGAGGATATCGGAAGCTGACGGCGAAAGCGCCCATTGCAGAGAATCTGGCGGCGGCACTCATTATGCTGACGCCGTGGAGAGCGGATCGAATATTGGTAGACCCGTTCTGCGGCAGCGGTACCATTCCGATAGAGGCGGCGATGATGGCAGCAAATATGGCACCGGGTATGCGCCGGGGATTCACGGCAAAGAATTGGCACCATATAGTAGGCGCACAGATTTGGAGGGATACGCTTGAGGAAGCAGAGGAGATGGTCGATCTCCGGGTAGAAACGGATATACAGGGGTACGACGCGGATGAGGACATCGTTGCAGCCGCCAGGGAAAATGCGCGCCTTGCAGGAGTGGAAAGCTTGATCCATTTTCAGAAACGTGAAGTAAGCGAGTTAAGCCATGCGAAAAAATATGGCTTCATTATAACTAATCCCCCTTACGGAGAGCGTCTGGAGGACAAAGAGAACCTTAGGCCGCTATATGAGATGATTGGTGAGCGCTTCCGCATGCTGGACGCGTGGTCTTTGTATATGATAACTTCCTATGAGAATGCACAGCAGGATATAGGGCGGAAAGCGGATAAGAACAGAAAAATATACAACGGTATGATGAAAACGTATTATTACCAGTTCCTCGGGCCGAAACCGGCAAAAAAGCCGAGGCCGGAGGGGGAAAAACGGCAGGAGTAAAGTAACTATGCGGCAGCAATTGATGAAAAAAACAGTGATATACAGTGTGATATTTGCGGTTGCCGCAATGGCTTTCATCGTATATACTGCTTCCCACAAGGTGATTATGATTGCAGATGTGGCGCAGGACGAGGTACAGGTAAAAGCAGGTGGCGGAGGAACGGCATCTGAGGAAAAGAGTCTTCTCACCTTCGGAGCGAATGAGGAGAATGCGGATTATCTATGTATTCCTTTTCAGGAAGGGATAAAAGCTGAGACCGTAAAAATAGAAAATCGCTATATGGATCATGAGTTATGGATAAGCTTTGAAAATGACTGCAGCGATTTTTATAAGAACAATCAGATTACGGGAAATAAGGATAATATAAGTAAGGGTTATTACGAGCAGGAAGAAAAGAAAACGATATTAAAATTTTCGTTGACAGGAGTATTTGAATATCGTAGTATTTTGGAAGAAAATAATTTGTACATAGAATTTCTTCCTCCGAAGGAAATGTATGAAAAGATAGTAGTCATCGACCCCGCAGGCGGAGGAGAAGAATACGGAGCCAGAAAAGGACTGATTTCGGAGAAGGAAGTAACTTTAGAGATTGCAAAGAAGCTGAAGGAAAAGCTGGATGCCACGGATATTAAGGTATATTACACCAGAATGGAGGATGTGTATCCCGATGAGGCGAGCCGTGCGGCAATCGCTAACGATACGCAAGCGGACATGCTGGTACGTATTCAGGTGGGTGCGAACGCGGATCCTTCGCTTTTTGGCACTCGCGCGATATATAATGAAAGCTATTTCATACCGGGATTCGGAAGCATAGAGCTTGCTGATTTGCTGGAGCGGGAAGTGGTTACCTCGATTCGGGGCAAGGCGATTGGACTGGTCGCTGCGAATGAATCGGAATATGTGCTTCAGGAGGCTATGGTACCGGCAGCGGGCATAAGCGTAGGTTATATAACGAATGAAAAGGAAGAAGCTCTTCTGAAAAGCGAAACCTATCTGGAGAAAATTGCGGATGGATTATATAACGCTATTTTGAAGGCATATGAATGAGGACATATTATATGGGAAGGGAAATTGTTTTCGCTACGGGAAATGCAGGGAAGATGAAGGAAATCAGAGAGATTCTGGCCGATACGGGCTGGGAAGTGCTCTCCATGAAGGAAGTGGGAATCGATATACCCATTGAAGAGAACGGGGCGACCTTCGAAGAGAATGCGATCATAAAGGCGAAAGCGGTATCCGAGGTCTGCGGAGAAATTGTTCTTGCGGATGATTCAGGTCTGGAAATCGATTATTTGAATAAAGAACCGGGCATTTATTCAGCGAGATATATGGGAGAGAATACGTCCTATCGGATTAAGAACGCTAATTTGATAGAAAGGCTTTCGGGGGTAGGGGACGAAGAAAGAACGGCGCGCTTTATATGTGCCATAGCGGCTTTTTTTCCTGACGGAGATATAATTACTACATATGGAGAGGTCGAAGGCAGGATCGGATATGAAGAAAAAGGAGAAAACGGGTTCGGATACGATCCGATATTTTATCTGCCTGAACTTGGAAAAACTACGGCTGAGCTTAGTGACGATGAGAAAAACAACATTAGCCACAGGGGGAAAGCATTGCGTAAAATGAAGGAAGAGCTAAAGAAAAAGCTAAAGAAAAAGCTTTGAAGAGAGGACTAGTATGCGTGTACTGATAGTAAGTGATACACATCGCCAGAACAATAATTACCTGAAGGTTCTTGAAAGAGAAAGGCCCATTGATATGGTGGTTCATTGCGGAGACGCCGAGGGAAGTGAATATTTGATCTGCGAAAGTGCAGGCTGTCCGGTGGAGATCGTCACCGGAAATAATGATTTTTTCTCCGATCTCCCCCGGGAAAAGGAATTTACCATCGGCAGTTACAAAGTATGGCTGACCCATGGACACAACTATTATGTTACGATGGGAAACGAATCCCTCAAAGAAGAAGCGGTTGCACGGGGGGCTGACATAGTCATCTACGGGCATACGCATAGGCCCCTTGTCGATATCGAGGACAAGGTCATCGCAGTCAATCCGGGAAGTCTGGCTTATCCAAGGCAAGAAGGAAAGAGGCCGTCTTATGTGATGATGGAGCTGGATAATGAGGGAAAAGCACATTTCGATATTTGTTATTTATAGGGCTGAAAAGCGGATGAATTTTATGTGCAGATAAAGTTATAAAAATGTGTTGACATGATTTAAACCTTATTATATAATATATCTTGCGCTGTGACAAGGCGAGTGGGTGCGCCGGGGTGTGGCTCAGCTTGGCTAGAGCGCTTGGTTTGGGACCAAGAAGTCGCAGGTTCGAATCCTGTCACCCCGATTTTTAATCGGATGTCGCAATAGAATATGCGGGTGTAGTTCAATGGTAGAACACTAGCCTTCCAAGCTAGATACGTGGGTTCGATTCCCATCACCCGCTTTGGCGGAGCCAAGCGTGCGATGGGAATTATTCATCCTAGTCTGCGACGCATGTCACCCGCTTTGGCGGACAAAGTGTGCAACGGGAATTATTCATTCCAGTCAGCGATGCGTGTCACCCGCTTTGGCGGACAAAGTTTCTTTCAGCGGAGCCAAAGCGTTGGATAATATAATATATGTGTTCGTAGCTCAGTTGGATAGAGCAACGGCCTTCTAAGCCGTGGGTCGGGGGTTCGAATCCCTTCGAGCACATTTGAGATGGGAATTACTATCTTGTAAATAGGAATTAATATCTCGCTATGGTGGGTGTAGCACAGTTGGTTAGCGCGTCAGATTGTGGTTCTGAAGGTCGAGGGTTCGAATCCCTTTACCCACCTTTTTACTTTTAGGAGGAGCATAACGCCCTCGAGGTTGTCTTTACGGACAAGCTTGGTGTTAAAAGTGATGGGCTATCGCCAAGCGGTAAGGCACAGGACTTTGACTCCTGCAGTCGCTGGTTCGAATCCAGCTAGCCCAGTTTAAATATGGGGTATTAGCTCAGTCGGTAGAGCACTTGACTTTTAATCAAGTTGTCCGGGGTTCGAATCCCCGATGCCTCACTATAATGAAGTGACATCTTTATCTGACAAGATATAAGATGTTCTTTTTTATGTAACAGGAAGCTTTTTGACTTATTGCACTGAAAGGATGAAATTATGGAATTGCAGAAAGAAAATAAAATGGGCTATATGCCTGTAAATAAACTATTATTGTCGATGTCATTGCCTATTATGGTTTCCATGCTGGTACAGGCCCTATATAACATAGTGGACAGTGTCTTTGTGGCGATGATTAACGAGAACGCATTGACGGCGGTATCTCTGGCCTTCCCGATACAAAGCCTTATGATTGCTGTGGCGGTGGGTACCGGTGTAGGCATCAATGCGGTATTATCCAAATCGCTGGGAGAGAAGAACTTTGAAAAAGTAAATAGAACCGCGGTCAACGGAGTCTTTCTTGCGCTTGTATCTTACCTCGTTTTTCTTGTAGTGGGATTGACGGCGGTTGTACCGTTTTACCGCAGTCAGACCATGGATGCTCAGATTTTGGAATATGGGAGGGAGTATCTGACTATTGTATGTGTGGCTTCTTTAGGCATATTTATTCAGATTACCTTTGAACGTATGCTGCAATCTACCGGTAAAACCATTTTTACTTTGGCAACGCAGGGAACGGGAGCGGTCATTAACCTTATTTTAGATCCGATTCTTATATTTGGCTTGCTTGGAATGCCTAAGCTTGGAGTAGCCGGTTCGGCGGTGGCTACCGTTATAGGACAGACAATTAGCGGTATTCTGGCGGTAGTCATAAATCATAGGTTAAATAACGAGGTAAAATTAAATTTTAAAGGATTTCGACCTGATAAGGAGATTATAAAGCATATATATATTATAGGGATTCCTTCGATCGTTATGCAGGCCATGGGGTCATTAATGACCTATGGTATCAATCTCATCCTTATTTCGTTTACGGCGACGGCAACGGCTGTATTCGGCGTATATTTTAAACTTCAAAGCTTTGTTTTCATGCCAATATTCGGTTTAAATAACGGGATGGTCCCTATTATCGCTTATAATCATGGTGCAAAGAAAAGAGATCGTTTAATAAAGACGATAAAGCTCAGCATTTTTTATGCTGTAGCGCTTATGGGGGTGGGATTTTTTATATTTCAGATGTTCCCTTATACATTGCTGAGATGGTTTAATGCTTCGGAAATGATGTTTGCCATAGGAGCACCGGCACTGCGTATCATCAGCATTAGTTTCTTGGGAGCCGGTTTCTCAATTATCTGCAGCTCTGTATTTCAGGCGTTGGGTAATGGAGTGTACAGCATGACGATCTCATTGATCAGACAGCTGATCGTACTTCTTCCAGCTGCATATTTGTTGTCGAAGCTGGGAAATGTGGATTATGTATGGTGGTCGTTCCCGATTGCGGAAATAGTGGCATTGATGCTGTCTGCGTTTTTTCTCAATCGTATTTATCACAAGATAATAAAGTATATAGGAGAGGGAAAAGAAATAAATGCCTAATGACTTAAAATGAAGTGGGAAAATCTCGCCCGCTTAAAGTGAGAGTCTTAATTTATGTTAAGTATGGAGATAAAAGCTCGCCGGAGAGATTCGGAGAGCTTTTTTGTAATATCAGGAACCAAAAAGAGTAATAAAGATTCCTGCTATTAATGCTGAACCGATCGTGCTCGATACGATAGGGCCCATTGCATGCATTAAAAGATGATTATGGGGATTATATTCCTGCCCCATTTTTTGAGAAACGCGGGCAGCCATCGGCATAGCGGATACACCTGAATTTCCAATTAAAGGATTTACCTTTCCTCCGGTTATTTTGCACAGGATCTTTGCTATAATAATACCGCCGATCGTTCCAAAGGCGAAAGCGAACAGTCCCAAGCAGATAATCATGATAGTTTGAGGGTTCAGAATCCGTTCTGCGGTAGCCGTTGCACCGACAGAAAGGCCGATTAACAACGTTAATATGTTTAATAGATCGTTTTGTAACGAACGGATATACCGTTCGGTTACGCCGCTTTCTTTGATCAGATTTCCCAGCATCAGCATGGCGATTAATGAACCCGCCGCAGGAACTAAGAGCAATGTAAGAAGAGTTATGCCAATAGAAAAAAGAATTTTATGCCTGCGGGTTACTTTTTTTGATTCCGGCATAACAATAACCCGCTCTTTCGGGGTTGTAAGCGCGCGCATGATCGGAGGCTGGATGATTGGGATCAAGGCCATGTATGAATACGCGGCAATCGTTATTACGGGTAATAGATCAGGCGCAAGACGATCTGCGGTGTAAATAGAAGTTGGGCCGTCTGAACTGCCGATAATACCGATAGCGGCGGCCTCCCCCAGAGTAAATGGTTCTAATCCGGGGATAATGTACGCAAGGCCCTGCCCTATTAATAAGGCGCCTCCCATGGAGGCAAAAATACCGAACTGACCGCCCAATCCGATAAGCGCGTTGCGGGGAGAAGCGATCAACGGACCAAAGTCGGTCATAGCGCCAATGCACAAAAAAATCATCGGCGGATAAATACCTAAATCAATCCCCCGATACAAATAATAAAGTAAGCCACCCTCATCATATGCAGAAAGACCCGCCAACGGAATATTGGCGATCATCATGCCAAAAGCCAGAGGAAGAAGCAATAGCGGTTCATATTTTCTAACGATGGCAAGATATGTTAAAAAGAAAGCAAGCAATATCATTACAACCTGCGGTAAGGTCACTTGCGCGAGCCCAAAGTTAGAAAAAAAATTATCCCAGAATGTCATGTACAAATCCTCCTTGATATATAAATCCTATATTTTGGTATAGCCCTCACCGATACCATCGATTGACGAAGGCTCCCAATTTTACATTTTGTATTTTAGATGTACTTCATTAAAGAGAGATTAAAGCTGCCGTTTCTTAAGTTGAAACATTTTCCGTAAGGGAGGTATAATACCATTGATTGTATAAAGAGAATTATGCATAGTGCCAGGTATCGACACCGGCTGTGAATTTAATATTTCTTTAATGAGGATTGTCTAAAATAAATAGTAAAATTCTATGGAGGTGACATATGCGCATTCTGGTAGTTGAAGATGAACCTGATTTGAATGACGTTATAGTGAAGAAGCTGGAATCGGAACATTATGCCGTAGATTGGTGCACGAATGGCGATGAGGCTCTTGATTACATCAATTGTGCGGAATACGATGCTGTTATTCTTGATATCATGCTTCCGGGTATTAACGGTCTTGAGGTATTAAGAAAGATCCGCTCTCAAAGCAATAAAACACCGGTTCTGCTACTGACGGCACGCGACAGTATAGAAGATCGTGTTGCAGGCCTGGATAAAGGGGCGGATGATTATCTTGTAAAACCATTTGCTTTTGACGAGTTACTGGCGAGGATTCGCGCCATGATCCGGCGTTCCTCCGGTCATGTCAGTAACGTTCTATCTGTTGCAGACCTGGTTATGGATTGTGATTTCAGGGAAGTGACCCGAGGCGGCACATCGATATTGCTGTCCAGCAAGGAATTCGCAATACTGGAATTTATGATGCATAATAAAGGCATTGTGCTGACAAGGGAAAAGATTTCACAGCATATCTGGAATTACGACTATGAAGGCGGCTCAAATGTAATCGATGTGTACATCCGCTATCTAAGAAAAAAAATCGATGAGGATTTCTCAAGGAAACTCATCCACACAATCAGGGGAACAGGTTATGTTCTGAGGGAGGATGAATGAATAGGATTTCGATTAAAACAAAGGTGACTCTCTGGTATACCACGCTGATGGTCGTTCTTGTCTCTCTGATGATGATGTTTATATTTTTCATTAGCAAAGGCCTTGAAGAGACTTCGACAAAAAACGTTCTCGTAGGAGTGGTTGAGGATAGACTTAATAAAATTGACTATGAGGATGGAGAATTGAAGATCGACAATGATTTTGATTCCTTCTATCTTCAGGTCTATTTATCCGTATACAGTAAGGACATGCAAAAAGTATACGGAGAATTACCGGAAAACATTAAAAGTCCTCAGGGCTTTGCAAATAATACGATACGGACGGTAAATAACGGTAGCGCTAAATGGTATGTATACGACAGCCGCGTTTCTTTTGAGGGGTATGGTGACGTATGGATACGAGGCATTACGGCTATCTCCGATTCTGAAAGCGCTCTGATCACTATGCTTTCCATTGCCGGAGTTACGTTGCCTTTTTTGGTCGTCGTTGTCGCGTTAGGAGGATACTTCATCACGGGCCAGGCGTTTAAGCCAGTAAGGCAGATCAACGAGGCGGCGGAGCGAATCGGGGGAGGCCGTGACCTTTCACAGAGGATTCACATCGGCGAGGGCAAGGATGAAATATATACTGTGGCAAAAACTTTTAACGATATGATCGGTCGCCTGGAACAATCGTTTGAAAGTGAAAAGCAATTTACCCTGGATGTTTCCCACGAGCTGAGAACACCCGTCTCGACGATCGTATCCCAGAGCGAATATGCCTTGGAGAATGCAAAGACGATAGATGAGGCGAAAGATGCGCTTTCAGTTGTACTTGCACAAGCCCGTAAAATATCAGGGTTGATTTCCCACCTCTTAATGCTTTCCAGAATTGACATGGGACATAAGATGCTGACTTTGGAGCTGCTTAATCTGAGTGAGCTTACCGAGATGGTTGCTGAGGAACAGTACGAAGCGGCAAATGAAAAAAATATCGAAATTCGAACCAATATTACATCCGGCTTACATGTGCAGGCGGATGAAACAATGCTGCTGCGCATGCTCATAAACCTTGTATCAAATGCCGTTAAATATGGTAAGCCCGGCGGACATATCGTAATCGGACTTGTAAAAGATGGAAACAACATTATCGGTTCTGTTGCCGATGACGGAATCGGGATAGCCGAGGAGCAACTTCCGAGGATATGGGAGCGCTTTTATCAAATCAACCCGTCGAGAACGTCGACCAGGGCAGGCGGTGTGGGGCTGGGACTTTCAATGGTCAAGTGGATCGTGGAGGCCCACAACGGGAGTATTTCAGTTAGCAGTAAGCTCGGAGAAGGAAGCATATTCACTTTTATACTTCCTATTGCCGATTAATCGATCGATGGGATTTTTGTTTTTACAGTATCAATAAAATCTTTCAGGTTCTCTGAAATCCATTTATTCTTATGATATATCAGTTGTGAAGCGAGTTTATAGTTTGTCGCATAGTTAAGCTTCACTAATTCATGATTATCTAATTCTTTTTGCACAGATAATTGAGGAAGGACACATATGCCAAGCCCGCTAAGTACAGTCTGCTTAATTACTTGCAGACTGCTTGTTTCGAGAACAATTTTAGGTGTTATTGAAGCATCCAGCAAATCCTTTTCAAACATTTTTCTATAACAGCAGTCCCGTCCCGTCAAGATTAAAGGGACATTAAAGAAATCCTCAATTGATACAGCCGATTTTTGTGCAAGTGGGTTTTCAGGAATAGAAAAAGCACAAATAGTTTCATCAATTTGCAATGCGGTATCTATTGATGAATTATTTATGGGCACATCAAGAGTAAATGCAATATCAATTGTATTATTAGTAAGTAAAGGTATAAAGTCGGCTGTGTCCAAAACGTTTAAATATAATTCAGCATTGGGATGTTCTGTCTGATAAGCCTTTATAATTTCAGGCAGCCTGTAAATACATATGGATTCCGATGCCCCGATAGTAATACGACCATAATCATTTTTATTGGCAAATTTATATTTTAAATCATCTGACAAATGAAGTATTTGCTTGGCGTACACAGTTAACTCTTCTCCTTCCGGCGTAAGGGTAATATTTTTACCCATACGCTCAAAAAGCCTCACACCCAGCTCTTTTTCCAGTTGTTGTATTTGAGTAGTGACATTTGATTGAGCATAATGAAGATATTCGGCAGTTTTTGTGAAGTTTTTAATTTCACTTAATGTTAGAAAAGTATGCAAACGCTTTAACTCCATAGTAGGTAAGCCTCCCGGTTGATAGTATGACAATCTGAAATAAAGATTGTTTAAATCAAAATAATTAATTTCACAGATTGATATCTCAATGATATCATATAAATACAAGAAGTTCAAAAAAATATGGAGGTACAGCATATGGAAGTAGTAAATCTGTTAGAGGAAGCCGATAAAATTGTTGAATTATACACTTATAAAAAAGTGGGGGTTTTAAACGAAAACATTTTGAGTATAGTTCGGGTTGAGAGCCGCACATTGGATTTTCACGTTCATGAGAACTCCGATGAATTGTTCTATGTTATTGAGGGTAGCTTTTATTTAGAAACGCAAGGTGAAAAAACAAAAGTGAATGCAGGAGAACTTATTATTGTTCCCAAAGGGATAAAACACCGACCGGTAGTAAATGAATTGACGAAATTTTTAATGATCGAGTTATCAGGGACGTTAAATAAAGAAAATAGCGGAAATCAATATGAGGAATAATTATATTTCCGCCTTTATTTCCATCATGCTATCAAATCACAAGGCCGCTGCTTTTCTCAGTACAATCTCACATCCTGTTAATTGGGCGCAGAAGTGAAGCGAGGGCATCTTACGATTTGCCAGGCCCTTTATAACGGAAATATTCCTGGGGATCGGTAAAAGTCTCATTTATCAGTACGGATGCCGTGGGACAAAAGTTATAACAGCGCATACATGCTGTGCATTTGGAAGAGAATGTAAATCGTTCATTAGCAAATGAAATGCTATTGGCAGGACATCTTTGCACACATAGCATACACTTGGTGCACGTACTCATCTGCACACTTAATGCTTGATAATGGTTTTTTACACTTTGGTTCGATACTTTACGTATTATTATTCCGGGCAGCAGATAGAACCCGATGCCCTTGATATGCTTTTTGGAAGACAGGATATCTTGGATAAGTTTGTGTAACTCGTCTATGGCACGTTGTTTTCTGATGCTTAATTTTTCATCTGTTATCGGTGCTGTTTTGTGCGAATGCGTGGAGACATTATTGCACAGCTTGATATTGCTATAGGCTTTGATATTAAAGCATTCTTTGCCGAATAACTTCCGTGCCGCAAACGGGCCGAAAGCGTTGATATATCCAAAGGTGTTAATTATGTATAAAGGCTTTGCGGGTATTTCTTCTACATGGACGATGTTCGCCAGCAAGGATATAAATTCTTTCATAATTGGGGGCACATTAGCGCCATATATTGGGTGTGCAAGACCAATATACGCCGACTTTTTTATAATATCGGCTAACTCTTCTTTAGATATCCGATTAAGCTTGTCGATAGCGTAGGATGCGGTCTGATGGGAGGTCTCGTTCAAAATACTGTTAAACTGTTCGACAACCCATTTTGTATTCCCTGTTCCGCTAAAATAAAAGGTCGTGAATATCATTTGATTACCCCCTCATAAAAAAATAATACTTGCAGGATTTGTTTTATGAATAGCCTATATCAATTCATAATTATTATACAGCATTTTTCCCGGCTTCACAATTCGAACTTACTTCGGGCCAAGTTCGAGGCGTTGACAAAGTCCTGTAAATTTCGGAAAAGATATAATTGATGTGGCTAAAGAAGCAAAAAAGGCCAAAAAAAGAACGCCTTGTGGCGTTATCCTAGATATTTTACTATCCGTTTTAGATTTAATGCCATAGCTGATAAGAGGCAGTGTTCCTCAGCTGCCTCTAACCCCCGCCTGTATAGGCTGCTTAAATTGTGGCGCGCTTTCTACGCCGCAAAGCTGCCCTCGCACCAAATCTGGCGCTGTTTGAGAATCTGTCGGTGGGAGGGGCGTTCCATCCCTTTCCGGCAGGACATAAGAAACTGGCTTTTTCCTGTTGATACTTAAACTCTTCCCGCCGGAACTCTACCTTGTAGGTAATGCCTCCGGTCGCCTTAGGCGTATATAATCGGATGCCTCTCTCGTGAAGCGTCTGGCAAATCAGGCTGGTGCCATAAGCACTATCCGCGCTGACTGTTTTAATCTTCAACCCCAAATGACTGCACATATATTCGATCCGTTCAAGATAGGGCTCCGAGTCGTTTGCATTTCCAGGTGTGACTGCCACATCCACCACGATTCCATAGGCGGCATCTACGCTTTGATGGCTCAGATAATGCATCCCCACCGGCTTTCCCGGCCTGTGCATCATTCCTGCATCCGGATCGGTGGTGTTGATAGTCCTTTGTACCTCCGTTTTCTCTTTTTTTACTCGTCCGGCACGCTGTGGCTTGATTGCACCGGAGGCTTCCAGCCGTGCCCGTTCCTGCGCCTCATAAATGTCCAGCCGTTCCATGTAATCTGTTGCTTCATGCGCTGCCAGTATCTGGATGTTTTTTTGAAGGAAGCGTTAGCCTTTACATGAGTGAAATCGGTTAGGATGAGTTCCTCCTTTACCAGCCCCTTTTCCATGCATTGCTCCAAAATCCGCTCAAACAGGCGGCGGAACACATTTTCTCCATGGAACCGCCTGCGCCGGTTCTGGGACGTCCGTTCTTTTCGCAATAGTAATCCTTGGTTTCCTCATAGATAAAGGAGAAATCAACCAGCCGGTTCAACTTGCGTAAGAAGTGTTTTTCCGGCACAAGATTTTCTATCGTAATCATATGAAATTTTATTTGTTTGTTTTCCGTCCGTGTTATCATAGGTAAGCCCTCCCGTTCTTTTATACACTTATTTTATCATAAAGAGGAGAATACTACAGGACTTTGTCAACACCTCGAAGTTGACCCGAGGTTGCATTAGTTGGGATGGGGAATAACAATCTTTTTTTTGAAAAGCCCTTTACCTATCAGCAACATTGTCTTGTTGTCTTTCTCAATCTTTGTGATAGGCTTCCCCAACTGTTTTGACAAGTTCTCTATATCGTTGTCATCTGGAACACCTATGAACCCGACGGCAGTAGCATCTTTTTTCACAGTATCACCCCTTTTTTAAACATTCTAACACGATTCACAACAATCTACAATCGGGCCTACTTGACCTGTGTTTTTGCTTTATGTGATGAAAGCGGTGATAGTGAATATCGGTAATTTACTAAGATAAATATGTGACTGCAAGGCATCCGTTGACAGGATTTCTATAAATTTCACATTTTACGTCGTAAATCTTTTGGATAGTATCTTTTATCAATATAGCCTCCGGCTTTCCATGTGCAACAACATGGCCCGCTTTCATAGCATACAGGTAATCACAATATCTGGCCGCCAATTCCAAGTCATGCAATGCGGCCAGCGTACTTATGGAAAGACTTTTTACAGTAGATAATACTTGAATCTGATACTTTACGTCCAAATGATTCGTAGGCTCGTCCAATATCAGAAGCTGAGGTTGCTGTGCAATTGCTCTTGCCAAAACAACACGTTGTTTTTCGCCGCCCGATAGAGACAGATAGCTTCTATCCGAATGTTTTTCCAGATTCACTTTTTCCAGAGCTGCCCTGATAATTCCGGCATCTATATCGTTATCTGTTTCAAGCAGCTTTTTATGCGGTGAGCGCCCCATCGCAACCATGTCCCAAACGGTAAAGTCAAAACTGATTTCATTGAATTGTCCTACTACAGCAGATTTCTGGGCGATTACTTTAGGGTTGGCGGCGAGCAAATCCATTTCATCCAAAAGAATCGTACCGCATTTTGGCTTTATTACTTTATATATCGTTTTCAGCAGTGTGCTTTTTCCGCATCCGTTGGGACCGATAATTCCTACGAATTGGCCATCCATCACTTTTAGTTCAATATTTTCAATAATATCCGTTCCTGAAAGATTAACTCCAATATCCGACACATATAAATTCAAGGCTAATTCCCTCCAAATTCATAGTTTTTCTTTAATAACAAATACATAAAAACAGGTGCGCCTATTGCCGAGGTTATAATTCCCACCGGAATTTCGGTTCCGCTTATCATGGAACGTGCAATTAAATCAGTCCATATCATGAACAGACCGCCTGTCAACACAACCAGAGGTAAAAGTTTTTTGTGATTTGATCCCACCAGTGACCTCGTAATGTGAGGAATAATAAGACCGACAAAGCCGATCATGCCGCATTGGGCCACTATGATGCCGGTTAGCAAGGCAGAAATCGTAAGATATAATTTGCGATAAAAGCCTAAATTAATGCCTAAAGTAGTAGCTGTTTCATCTCCCATTAACATAGTGTTCATCGTACGGCCCTGAGTAAAGAAAAAAAGAGCTGCTGCCAGGACAACTATAGAAAGCAGAGGAATCTCTCCCCATTTTACGGAGGCCATACTGCCCATAATCCAGAAAGTCACATTTTTAAGTCCTTGTGAATTGTTTGAAAAGTAGACAATTATGCTGGAAAATGCTGAGAACATGGCATTAACGACCATTCCGGAAAGTATTAATTTGGATGACGTGATACGCCCTCCAATATTGGCAATAGCAAGTACAAGCAGGGAAGCGAATAGTGCACCTGTGAATGCTCCCATGGAAACACCGGCTTGACTGAGTATTGGAATAGAATTAAATCCAACCAAAATAGCAAATGTTGCGCCCAATGTTGCTCCTGAGGAAATACCAAGAATATATGGGTCCGCAAGAGGATTCTGAACGGATGCCTGCATAATACTTCCGCAAAGTGCGAGTCCCATACCAATTAGAAATGCCGCTATCGCTCTTGGGAAACGCAAGAGCCATACAATCGTGATATATGAAGAAGCTGATTGGCTTACTTTGCCTAATTCAATGCCGGTCAATTTGTAAAGGAGAATCCGATATGATTCGTTCAGCGGAATATTTGCCTGGCCAATGGAAACGGAAAAAATTATCGACCCGGCCGTGAACAGGAGTAAGCCCAGAATCAGCAGAGGGAATAACCGTTCATATATAATTTTTTTAACTTTTAACATGACTTCTTTCCTTCGATTAATATATTTTGCTCAAAGCAACTTTACATTTTATAAACGCCATGATATAATCCGACATAGTTAGGCTCAACTAACCAAATCGGATTATATCATGGTTATATTAGTATGTAAAGGAGCAGTTTCAGACTGCTATAAAAATATCGAAAGGAATTTTCATATTATGAAGAAAAAATTATTGTCTTTGCTCGTTGTTACAATCCTGGGAGTTTCATTTGCCGGCTGTGCACAGAATGATTCGTCATCCACGACAGAAAGCAATATCGCAGAAAGTGATATTACTGAGACTGAGAGCGAATCAACCGTCTCGGAATCACAATCAGGTACAGTTTATCCTTTGACTATTAACAATTATTCTATTGAGGATGACGGTGCTATCTGGGCGGAGAAGGAGCAGGTGTTTGAAAGCGCGCCCGAGCGGATTGTCTGCAACATGCAGGGAAGCGCCGAGGTATTGATTCGTCTGGGACTCGGTGATCGTATCGTTGGCGTTGCAGGTGTTTTTGGTGATGTTGATTCCGATATCAAAGAGGAATTCGATAAAATCCCCATGTTGTCTGAAGACTATGCAGGTCAGGAGGTCATCTTAGGAGCAAATCCGGATTTTGTTATCGGCCGGGGAGATTTATTCGTAGATGCGGATTATGGTTCAGGGACTGTTGATTTTCTCAACGATTCGGGCATTCGTACATATATTATGAACACAGGTAAAGAAGGGGCGGTATTTGACGATTTCTTTACTGATATAGATGAATTGGGGCAGATTTTTGACGTACAAGAAGCTGCAGATGCATTAATAGAGCAGTATCAGAAACAAATCGATGACTTGACGAACAATCCGGCCTGGAACGGAAAGGAAAAAACAATTGCAGAGATTGCCTCCGTTGAAGACGGTAATTTTGTCGTATCCAGCGGAAAAGGAGAATACTTTCAAAATGATGCGCTTCAATTAGTTGGACTGAACAATATTTTTAAAGATGCACCCGCATACGAGGTGAGCAATGAGGAGCTTATTGAGAACAATCCGGATGTCCTTTTGCTGTTTAAATACAACGGAGGTCCGGATACGGATGTAATGGTCGAAGAACTGTACCAAAACGAGACCTTGCAGGATGTTACAGCTATTAAGGAAAAACAGATTTATGTAGCTGATTTTAATGCCTTCTATGGAACCGGCGGGGGAATTTTTAATGCTGTTAGTAATTTGGCGCAGAATGTGTGGCTGAGCGATACCCAGGACTAATTTGAAGAGTTATAGAGAAATAGCTGCCAGATAATAGGTATGGACGTCTCATAGAATGGATAAACAATAGTTTCGTGTATTTTATAACCGAGATGTGGAGATTATATCCTATGTTATAGAGCCGGAAAAGAATCAGGAAGTTATTTTCGAAACGGGGATGGACCAGTAAAAAAATAAAGAGGAGAGAAAGTTATGTCATTTATTAACAATTTAGAAAAAAGAAGAACTTATTATAACATCAATCGGGAATTACCGGTATCAGAAAGCGAAGTTAATGAAATCATTGAACAGGTGACGGAAGCAACACCGGATGCTTTTAATATGAAGAGTGCCAGAGTTGTAGTTGCATTGGGAGAAAAACAGGATCTGTTATGGGACACTATATATGAGGTGTTCGACGGTCAGGTCGCGAGAGAAAAAATTGACGGCTTTAAAAACGGGTACGGTACTATTTTATATTTTATTGATGAAAATATAGTGGAATCATTGCAGGAGCAATTTGAATTCTACGCGGATAAATTCCCGGTCTGGGCAAATCAGGCAAATGGAATGCTGCAGTTCAATCTTTGGACGGCTTTAAGAGAAGCAGGAATTGGAGCTTCTTTACAGCATTATAATCCGGTTATTAATGAAGCTGTTGCCAAGCTGTTCGATCTTTCCCCTAAATGGACTTTAACAGCTCAAATGCCGTTTGGAGGAATTGTAGAAGAACCGGAACCGAAAGAAAAAGAAGATATAGCAAAGAGGGTTGTAATTAAAAAGTAACTTATTGCTTTATGAAAACGCTGAATATCGTCTCATAATTATTCTGTGCAGGCGCAAAAATAGGGAATCTATACTTGACAAAAAATATCAAGTGAATTACAATATTGTGCATAGATTCGAGCAAAAGACAATGGTGTCGATTGTATTCTTACAATCAATCATGCCTTGCGCTCTATTTTTGTATCTAAATATTATTATGGAGGAGATTGAAATGAAAAAAGTATTGGCATTAGTAGCATGTACGGTTCTGGCGACCGGAATGCTTATGGGATGTGGATCTTCCGCAACAAAGGAAGAAGCAGCACCGGCAGAAGAAACAACAGAAGAAACAACAGAAGAAGCAACACCGGCGGAAGCTGTAACAGAGGAAGCAACAACAGAAGAGGCAGCACCAGCAGAGGATGCAGCAGCTTCATCTGACAAAACATGGATCGTTGCAACAGATACTGTATTCAAACCTTTTGAATATACGAATGAAAACAATGAATTCGTTGGAATCGACGTTGATATCCTTGCAGCGATTGCTGCAGATCAGGGATTCAAATATGAATTACAGAGCCTTGGATGGGATGCAGCAGTAGCAGCAGTTCAGGCAGGACAGGCAGATGGTCTTATTGCAGGGGCAACTGTCAAACAGGAACGTATTGATTCAGGATGGATCTTCTCAGAAGGTTATTATGATGCAACTCAGACATTTGTAGTTGCTGAAGGAAGCGATATTGCCGGCTTTGAAGATTTAGAAGGAAAAAATGTAGCAGTTAAGAATGGTACGGCGGGAGCAGATTTTGCAAACAGCTTAAAAGACCAGTATGGCTTTACAGTAACTGTATTCGAAGATTCACCGACAATGTATCAGGATGTAATCCTTGGAAACAGCGCAGCATGTGTTGAAGATACACCAATCATGGCAGCTTCTATCAAAGAAGGCGGACTTGCACTTGCGATTCCGGAAGGAATGGAAAGTGAAGGAGCTCCTTACGGATTTGCAATCATGGATCCGGCAGACCAGGAATTACTTGATATGTTTAACGCAGGACTTGCTAACATCAAGGCAAACGGAACTTATGATGAAATCCTTGATAAATATCTGAAATAATATTATATTATTGTTAATGCTGGCGTGGGAGACCTGTTGCAGGTTGCCCACGCTTTTTTAAAAATCAAAACAGTTAAAAGTTGACGAAGGAGAAGAAATCAATGATCTCGATTATCCAATCGTATAGCACTATGCTGCTGGGAGCGCTGGGAAAAACCTTACTGCTTACCTTGCTGTCATTAGTATTTGCCATGATTATCGGTATGATCTTTGCACTGATGAACGTGGGAAAGAACAGAACTTTAAACCTGATAGGCACGGTCTATGTAGATGCAGTCCGCGGTGTGCCGCTGATTGTACTGGCTTATTTTATTTATTTTGGTGTTCCGGCAGGAATCAAAATGATAGGCATTCAGGACTTCAGACTGACTGCACTTCAGGCAGGTACGATTGCACTTGCGATGAACTGTGGTGCTTATATGGCTGAAATTATTCGTGCAGGAATTGAAAGTGTAGACAGAGGTCAGATGGAAGCCAGCAGAAGCCTTGGGCTTACTTATGGAAAAAGTATGCGCCTTGTAGTTTTGCCGCAGGCGATCAGGACCATGATTCCTTCCATCATCAATCAATTCATTATAACGTTAAAAGATACCTCTATTCTTTCTGTTATTGGATTTCCTGAACTTACCAATATGGGAAAAACAATCAGCGGAAATACTTTCAAGAGTCTTGAGACATGGGCAGTTGTCGGCATTATGTATATGATCGTAATCATCACGCTCAGCAAGGTCGCAAAGAGAGTCGAAAGGAGGGTGAATCGTGGCAGATAACAGAAATATTATCCAGGTTCAAAATCTGAGAAAAGATTTTGGAAAGCTTGAAGTCTTAAAAGATATCAGCATTGATATAGAAGTAGGAGAGGTTGTTGTTTTGCTCGGACCTTCGGGAAGCGGAAAATCAACATTCCTACGATGTCTGAACCAGCTTGAGTCAGCAACGGCAGGTACGATTCTGGTAGATGGAAATAATGTAACAGATAAACATACTGACATTAATAAAGTAAGAGAAGAAATTGGAATGGTATTTCAGCATTTTAATCTGTTCCCTCATAAAACAGTACTGGAAAATATTATGCTGGCACCTGTTGAATTAAAAAGGATGACAAAAGCAGAAGCAAAGGAAAAAGGACTGCAGCTTTTAAAAAGAGTAGGACTTGATGCAAAATCTGATGCATACCCATCCCAGTTGTCAGGCGGTCAGAAACAGCGTGTTGCGATCGCTCGGGCACTGGCGATGAATCCTGCCATCATGCTTTTTGATGAACCTACATCAGCTCTGGATCCGGAAATGGTAGGAGAAGTTTTAAATGTTATGCAGGAGCTTGTTGCGGACGGAATGACGATGATTGTTGTGACACATGAAATAGGCTTTGCAAGGGAAGTTGCGGACAGGGTTGTTTTTATGGATGCAGGATATATTGTAGAGCAGGGACGGCCGGAAGAGATTTTTAACAATCCCAAAGAAGCCAGAACGATTGATTTCTTAAATAAAGTTCTATAATTCATCCGGAGGGAGAAATATGAAGAAGATAATTACAATCAGCAGAGAGTTCGGCGCAGGAGGCGGAGAGATTGGCCGTAAGATCGCAAAGGCTCTGAATTATGATTATTATGATAAAGAAATCATCTTAAAAACAGCAAAAGAATCTAATGTCGATGTAGAAAGTCTGCTTAAGTGGGATGAAAAGGTTCCAATGAATTTTGGATTTGCACAGAGTCTTTTCGATTTTTACAACAAGCCGCTGAGCGAAAAGCTTTTTGATGCACAGCAACAGGTGATCAGAAAAATCGGAGAAAAGGGGAATTGTGTAATTGTAGGACGCAATGCCAATACAATCCTGAAAGAGTTTGATCATAGTCTCCATGTATTTGTGTATGCAGACCCTTACTGGCGGATGGAACGAATGAAGGAAAAAATGCCGGATGCCACAGCAGCAAAAATGAGTGAAGAAATTCGTGCCATAGACAAGACAAGGAAAAAATACTGCTCTTATTATACGAATACAGAGTTTGGAGTAGCTGACTATTATGATATCTGTCTGAATACATCAAACCTTGGAATTGATACTTGCGTAGGTATTTTATTACAACTTGCAAAATAAAGGGGGGCTGCTGCAAAATAATTGATTTTTAATCATAGAGCAGTAGCTCTCTTCTTTTTCAATAGAAAACAAGTCTCTGGTTTTACTTTTGTTTTCCCTCGCTTTGGTACATTCCTCTTTGTATGGACAACTATCACAGCCTTCACACTCATAAACAGTTATCTCGGCTTTTGTGGTCCCATGCTTTTGCGCTTATTTGAGGAGGGATAGACGATATCTCATATCTTGTGTTATACTGGCCATGTGGAAATTCCTCATTTTTTGTTGTGTCTTGGTTTGGCGGTTAAAATATAACACAGAAATAGTATTTCCGTCTTTTGATAATCATAGCTATAATGCGAAGGTAGATAATCCATATTTTGCACGGGGTGCAGCTTTGAATCGGCAGAAAGCGGACATTAGGCGATAAAAGTCAAAGCGTCCATTCGTCAAGAGTAAGGTATACTTCAAAATGTGAGGTGAAGAAATCGTGACAGACAAAAAAATCGCAGTACAGTTTACGATGCTGACATTTTGCATAGCCTATCTCGTGTCAGGTACTTTGATTGCTCTTGGACAATTCGGATATACAGTTTACAATTGGGTTCATTCGCTCCGGCAATTCGGGATGAATATTCCTTTTGTAATCTATATTTTGTCGCCGGCTATTGCTTCATATATCGTTCTGAAGAAAAATAACAAAATAGCAGATTTTAAGGAGTGGCTGAAAACTGTTTTTTATGCCAAGAATAACCTTTCTCTTTATTTGTTCGTCGTTGCGGGGCTTGCACTGTACTTTTGGATGCATATTGCAGTTTCAGGCCGGGCGGAAATGGTACTTCCATTTTATACGTTCTTTCTTTCCTTGCCTGGTTGTCTTATTATCGGTGGGTTGGAGGAAGCCGGCTGGATGTACGTATTGCAGCCGGAGCTTGACAAAAAATATGGATATGTTTTATCTTCTGTTTTTGTTGGAATCATTTGGATCTTATGGCATATCCCTCTCTTCTTCATTCCGGGAACGAATCACGGAGAAGGACTCATTAACTTTTGGATGTTTGCAGTTCAACTCATGGCGTTTCGTTTTTTCAACGGGGCAATATATAAAATATCAGGAAAAGGCTGTGTGTTCATGTGTGTATTATTCCATACTATGTTCAATGCGGCGTCCCCTATCTTTGGCACTATGACTATGACCTGGCCGGGAACAATTGCCGCAAATACTGTAATTGTTCTTGTTTCAATAATAACCGTTGTGATATACGACAAATTAATCCGTTAACAAGAAAGCAAGGCATATGCCTTGCTTTTCGTTTTGATAGACTCACTGATATCCATTCATTTTTGAGAGTATAGACTTTACAAATATAAAAAAATTTATAAACACACTTGAAATAAATGCAAAAAGAGGCTATACTGAACATGTTCAAAAAATGTTCAACAGATGGAACACAGTTTTTAATGAGTATCGTCATTTAAGCGATAATTAAGATGGAGGTTGGAAGGATGAATACATTGATTGTATATTCAACAAAATCCGGTGCCAGTCGGGAGTGTGCGGAATTACTGGCAGCCAAAATAAAGGATTGCACCATTTGTGACTTGGCAAGGCAAGAACCGAGTATTGAAAGCTTTGATATGTTGATACTGGGTTCCGGCGTAAGAATGGGTAAACTTTATAAGCCCATGAAGAATTTTATTGATAAAAATAAGAAAGCAATCCTTTCAAAGAAGACAGCTTTTTTTCTGTGTAATTCTTATCCGGATACATTTCAGAAGATAATTGAAAAAAACATATCAAAGGAGCATGTGGAGAATGCGGTCTGTATAGAATCTTTTGGAGGGATTCCGCCTTTTACTGTGCCTAAAAACCAGGATTGGATTTTGATGGACCATGTAAACCATTTGGTTCAGGCGATAACGGCTCAATGAATTAAATGAGAGCGCTTGGGGGAACGGAAAAGAAAGTGGAAAAAGAGAATCTCTTAAAGAGACATATTGACAGAAAAACTACGAGATGTTAAGATAGCATACGTGAGAAAATTCTGCTGTATTGAGCAGGAGCATATGCGGATGTGGCGGAATTGGCAGACGCGCCAGATTTAGGTTCTGGTGGGCGACCGTGCAGGTTCAAGTCCTGTCATCCGCAGAAGCCTTTATTTAGCAAGGTATTATGAGAATCCCTCCGGAGAAGTCCGGAGGGATTTTTTGCGTTTGACATCAATTTTGACATCAGTAGTGTTAAGTGGGAAAAGACTGTATAAATTGAGCTGTATACTGAATGAATATCAGCGGATACATGGAGTCATATAGCCAATGAGAATACGTGAAAATTTAAAGAATCACAGGGTAGTATATGCTGTGATTCTTCTGCTTATGATCTATCAAGTAATTCATAAAAAACAGTTCTTTGAGTCTGAGAAGGGACGAAGGCATGAAGGCCTTCCTTCAGAAGATTAGATAGATACTTTTGGTTTTCTAAAAGGGACGATTTCTACATAATGAAAGCCTACAGTATATTATGCAATCTAAGTAAAAAAAGTAATAGAATTATTAACTCTTGTACGGTATAATTAAGTACAAGTCAATAAAAGATGATATAATCCAATAGTATATATTTCATCACATAAGCGAGGGAAATATGAGTGAAAAAGGCTATGCTCCACCATATACGATTACGGATAAAACAGTTAATCTGATTTCTGCCATAACTGAAATAATAACTAAAATTACTATTAATGATACCATGATTAATAATCCCAGGCTACGCAGAGATAATCGTATTCGTACCATTCATGCATCTTTAGCCATTGAAAATAATTCTTTATCTTTGGATCAGGTAACAGATATCATAAATGGAAAAAGAATTCTTGGAGCACCGGACGAAATATGTGAAGTAAAGAATGCATTCGAAGTATATAACAAGCTTTTGGATATGAATCCATATTCCACAAAAGATATGCTGTTTGCCCATAGAATTCTAATGAATGAATTGACAAAAGAAGCGGGTACTTTTCGAAGTGGCGGAGTTGGAATATTTGCAGGAGAGAGAATGATTCATATGGCTCCGCCTGCAAATCAGGTACCACATTTGATAAAAGACTTGGTAGATTGGATAAAGCGCGCGGAAGTTCATCCGCTTATTAAAAGTTGTGTATTTTATTATGAATTTGAATTTATTCATCCGTTTGCAGATGGAAATGGAAGACTGGGACGTATGTGGCAGACACTGTTGCTTTATAAATGGAAGCCTTTGTTTGGGTGGGTACCAATGGAAACACTGATCAGGGAACGTCAGGAAGAATATTATAAAGTGCTGGGAGAATGTGATCATAGTGCGGATTCAGGTAAATTCGTGGAATTCATACTGAGAACCATTTATGATGCTTTATGTGAAATAGCAGATACCGAACAAGTCGCCGTTCAAGTCACCGAACAAGTTGAAAAGTTGCTAAAAGTCATTAATAATAAGGAATATTCAACCAAGGAGCTAATGGAGCTTCTGGGATTAAAACACAGACCTTCCTTTCGGGATAATTATTTATTGCCAGCATTAAAGCTTGAGTATATAGAGATGACTGTACCGGATAAGCCTAATAGTAGTAAACAGAAGTATAGAAGAGCAGACAGTAGAAAAACTGGTACGAATCGGTAGGGGAATGAGAATAATAGAGGATGAAGTATTTGATATAGCGTAGGAACATGAGGATTCTATAGTGGGAACACCACAAGGTGGAAATCTTTCGCCACTATTAGCAAATATCATGTTAAATGAACTGGATAAGGAAATGTAACAAAGGTGCTGTCAACGTTGCGATAAGCAACAAGAGACTAAGCCAATTTGGATTAGTCTCAATGTTAGACTACTACACCGAAAGGGTGTCAAATGTTAAGTTGATTGAACCGCCGTGTATCGAACGTTACGCACGGTGGTGTGAGAGGTCGAAAGTTTTCATTATGCTAAGTCAGAAATGGAAGGAGAAAACAGGTATGCGTTTTGAAGAGAAGAGAGTGGAATTAAAAGATGGAAGAAAATGTGTTCTTAGAGCAGTGCAGCCTAAAGATGCAAACGGTATGATTGAGTATTTAAAAATAACATCTGGGGAAACAGCTTTTTTGCTACGAAATGCGGATGAAGTGAAATATACGGAAGAGGCAGAAAGAGAATTACTTCAACGCAGGTTGGACGATGAAGGCGGCTTTATGATGCTCGCAGAAATAGATGGAATTATAGCCGGAAACTGTGGGATTGTGTCTAAGGGAGGATACAGAAGAACCAACCATAGATGTGGATTTGCCATCGCCTTAAAAAAGGATTATTGGCATTTGGGATTAGGCAGTGAAATGATGAAGTATGCTTTAGAATTGGCAGAAAAAATCGGGTATGAACAAATTGAATTAGAAGTTGTTGACGGAAATGACCGGGCAAAATCATTGTATGAAAGTTTTGGATTTGAAGTGACCGGAAGAAATCTGAGGGCATTAAAATATGATGATGGAAGCTACAAAGATGAGTATGTCATGATAAAAGTATTTTGATAGAAAAATTTTAGGAAAAAAATTAGGATTTCTATATTGACAAAGTATACCCACAGGGGTATACTTTTTTGATAAATACATACCCCTATGGGTATGGACATTTGTATAAATAAATGACATACCCTACCATGTAGTCCATAAGTTATGGTTATTATCAATGTATCTCATCGCTGAATAGGAGGAGTCAAAAACGTGACAGGTATAATATTTAAAAAATGTTTTAAAGCATCCATTAAAAGTGGATGCTTTTGTTGTTTATAGTAAAATAAGACATTTCACTTTATGGACAGCTAATATTTTCCTTAATATATGAATTCTCTTAATGCAACATTCATGCACCTGAAATAACCAATACACTGTCTTAATTTTCAAAAGTCTATAATGAAACATGGAATTACCGCTAGTGGTCATAGATAATGATAAGTTTAAAGACAGGAGGAAATTAAATATGAATTTATTAATGGATTTAGCTATGATTGGTACGCTGACCGTATGCTATCTGTTGCTGAAATGGTTTGTTAATTGGTGCAGCCGGCAGGTTGAAAAGCCGTGATCGCAGAGGAGGATAATCATATGATAGTTCTTGGAATATTAATTGTGGGATTGGCAGGATATTTGGTATATGCTCTTGTAAATCCGGAAAAGTTTTAACGGGAAGGCGGAACGAAATATGCTGCAAATTATAATAATTTTGATTGTCTTTGTTGGTTTAATTTTACCGATGGGGAAATACATGTATCACATTGCTGTCGGTCAAAGAACCTTTGCCGACCCATTTTTTGATCGGGTGGACAATACGATTTACCGTGTGTGTGGAATTGACAGAAAAGAAATGAGCTGGAAGCAGTATGTCTTTGCGATGCTGGCAACCAATGCGATTATGGTATTTATTGGATATTTAATTTTAAGAATTCAGGAACTCCCGATTTTCAATCCCAACGGCATCAGAGGAATGGAGCCTGTGCTATCCTTTAATACCATCATCAGCTTTATGACGAATACTAACCTTCAGCACTACTCCGGAGAATCAGGGCTTTCGTACCTAAGCCAGATGCTGGTGATTATCTTTTTGATGTTTACCTCTGCAGCTACTGGTTTTTCTGTAGCTACAGCTATCGTCCGTGGCTTTTCCGGAAAGACAAAAACCATGGGAAACTTCTATTCGGATTTTGTTCGTATTATAACACGGGTTCTCTTACCGCTTTCCATCATTGTTGGACTGTTGCTTGTATCTCAGGGTACCGTACAGAACATGTCACCTGATATAACGGTGCAGTCGATTGAAGGAAAGTATCAGGATATAGTCATGGGGCCGGTTGCATCCCTGGAATCGATCAAGCATCTTGGAACTAATGGCGGAGGTTTTTTTGGAGCTAATGCAACAACACCATTTGAGAATCCAACAGTTCTATCCAATATGATCGAAATGCTTTCCATGATGCTGTTGCCAGGTTCCTGCGTTGTTATGTTTGGTCTTATGGTACGAAACCGCAATAAAGAAGCCAAACCTATTTTTGCTGTAATGTTTTTTCTTTTCATTGTGGGAATCGGGGTCTGCTATGCGGCTGAACAGGCTGGAAATCCGGCACTTGCACAGGCTGGATTAAATCAGAGCATGGGCAATATGGAAGGCAAAGAAATGCGGTTCGGAATTGCCCAATCCTCGCTGTTTACAACTGTGACAACTGCCTTTACTACCGGCAGTATCAATAATATGCACGACACACTGACACCAATCGGCGGAATGGTTCCGCTGATAAATATGATGCTCAACCAGATATTTGGTGGTAAAGGTGTAGGATTGATGAACATGCTGATGTATGTGATCCTGACGGTATTTATCTGCGGCCTGATGGTTGGCCGTACACCGGAATATCTGGCGAAAAAGATCGAAGGCGGGGAAATGAAACTGACTGCGCTAGGTATTATTATTCATCCGTTGATAATCCTGTTCTTCTCTGCACTGGCGGTAGCGCTTCCGGCAGGATTGGCGGGAATCAGTAACCCGGGGCATCATGGACTTACGCAGGTACTGTACGAATTCACGTCCGCTGCCGCCAACAATGGCTCCGGCTTTGAAGGGCTGAGTGATAATACGTATTTTTGGAATATTACGACAGGGCTGGCTATGTTCTTCGGGCGCTATTTGTCCATCATCATAATGATGGCTGTTGCAAGTTCGCTTATGCTCAAGCAACCGGTCAGTGAATCTGTCGGTACATTAAGAACCGACTCAAAAACGTTTACCATAGCTCTTCTTATGGTGGTCCTTATCATTGCCGCACTTACGTTTTTTCCGGTACTGATTCTTGGACCGATTGCCGAGCACATGACTTTGTGGAGTTGAGGAGGATATTATTATGAGCAAAACAAAGAAAACAAAATTTATTACAGGGGATATTATGAAATACTCCGTTATCGGGGCATTTATCAAGCTAAACCCCTTGTATATGATGAAGAATCCTGTCATGTTTGTGGTGGAAATCGGGTTTGGGATAACACTGCTGACCTGTTTCTTCCCGGGCTTGTTCGGAGAAGAAGGTAACAATATGGCACGATATAATTCCATAGTATCTGTTCTTCTTTTTTTTACCCTTTTATTTGCGAATTTTGCGGAAGCGGTAGCGGAGGGACGCGGCAAAGCGCAGGCAGAAAGCCTTAAGAAAACTCAGAAAGATATGCGAGCCCGAATCCTGAAAGAAGATAATACGGAAATGATAGTAAGTGCCGCCACATTGGAAAAAGGTAATATAGTGCTGGTGAAAAACGGAGAGCTGATTCCCAATGACGGTGAAGTGATCGAAGGAATTGCCTCGGTGGATGAATCCGCTATTACCGGAGAGTCTGCACCTGTACTTAAGGAAAGCGGCGGAGATTTCTCGTCGGTAACCGGCGGCACAACGGTGGTCAGCGATTGGCTGAAGATTCGTATCACATCCAATCCTGGAGAATCTTTCATTGATAAAATGATTGCGCTGGTAGAGGGTGCCTCCCGCAAGAAGACGCCTAATGAGATAGCGCTTAATACACTGCTTGTCAGTCTGACGATTATCTTTCTGATAGTAATATTCAGCCTTTACCCCCTCGCTGTTTACAGCGGGGTGCGCTTACAAATTTCTACGATGATTGCCCTGATGGTCTGCCTGATCCCCACAACTATCGGAGGTTTGTTGTCTGCCATCGGTATCGCCGGTATGGACCGTGTAACACGCTTTAATGTTATTGCAATGTCCGGCAAAGCCGTTGAGGTATGCGGTGATGTGGATACCATGATTCTCGATAAAACCGGTACTATTACCTACGGAAACCGTATGGCGGCAAAACTCATTCCCGTAAGTAACGTAAGTGAACAGGAATTGGTCCGTTATGCTGTGCTCAGTTCGCTAAAAGATGATACTCCCGAAGGGAAATCCGTAGTAAGGCTTGGCGAGCAGTTAAGCGGCAAGGTTCAAGAGGCTGTATCGGGAATGGAGTTTGTGGAGTTCACCGCACATACGCGCATGAGTGGCGTCAATCTTCCGGATGGCACCAGAATCCGCAAAGGAGCATCGGATGCTATTCAAAAGTATGTACAGGATCTGGGCGGCTCTATTCCCGAGGATCTGGAAAATCGGGCGAATGAGGTTGCGAAACTGGGAGGAACACCTTTGGCAGTCTGCGTTGGGAACCGTATCCTGGGCATCATTTATTTGAAAGACACCATCAAAGAGGGACTGGTGGAACGTTTCGAAAGATTGCGGTCTATTGGTATCAAGACCATCATGTGCACAGGTGACAATCCGCTGACTGCAGCGACCATTGCACAGGAAGCAGGTGTAGACAGCTTCATAGCGGAATGCAAGCCGGAAGATAAGATCAGGGCAATCAAGGCCGAGCAGGCAGAAGGGAAAATTGTCGCTATGACGGGAGACGGTACGAATGACGCCCCTGCTCTCGCGCAGGCGAATGTAGGCATTGCCATGAACAGCGGCACTCAGGCTGCTAAGGAAGCGGCAAACATGATAGATTTAGATTCTGATCCCACCAAGATATTAGATGTGGTGGAAATCGGGAAGCAGCTTTTGATTACGCGGGGTTCCCTGACAACATTTAGCATAGCCAATGATATCGCCAAATATTTTGCAATCATTCCGGCAATGTTCATGGCGGCAATACCGCAGTTAAAAGTACTGAACATAATGGCATTGACTACCCCCTATAGCGCAATATTGTCTGCGCTGATTTTTAACGCTATTATCATTCCGCTGCTCATCCCTCTTGCAATGAAGGGTGTCAAATACAGGCCTATGCGCGCGGAGAAGATGTTATCACGGAATATGCTGATTTACGGTCTGGGAGGTATTATTGCACCCTTTGCAGGTATTAAATCAATTGATTTGCTGATTGCGCCGATGCTGGCTATTCTTGGCATATAGGCTGTATGCAATCGGAGAGGAGATTATAAAATATGATGAAATTTTTAAAGGGAATAAAGAGCCCGCTGCTTATTTCAGCGGTTATGCTCCTGATCTGCGGACTGGGGTATCCCCTTCTGCTTACAGGAATAAGTCAGATCATTTTTCCCCATCAGGCAAACGGCAGCCTCGTTATGATCGACGGGCAGAACGTAGGCTCGGAATTGATTGGGCAGGATTTTACTGATCCGCGGTTTATGAAGGGCCGTCCTTCTGCAGTGAATTATAACACATACACGCAGGAGGACAAGGAGAATGGTAATTATACAGGAGTCAGTTCCGGCTCCAGTAACTATGCGACCACCAACCCGGAGCTGGCCAAACGGGTGAAAGCTGATATTGAGAAATTTCTGTCTGAAAATCCTTCTATTAATAAAGAAGATATTCCTACAGATCTGTTAACGGCTTCGGGATCCGGTCTTGACCCACATATCAGCCTTGCTTCAGCTGTAGTTCAAATTCCTGCTTTAGTTGAAACGACCGGGCTGCCCGAGGAACTGTTGGAGGACATTGTGAAAAAAAATACGCAGGGTAAGTCTCTGGGCATTTTTGGAGAAGAAACAGTTAATGTCCTGAAGGTAAATCTTGAAATTGTGAAGGAGTTAGGATTAGCGGAACAAGCGTCAGAATAAAACCGGGTATTTATGCTATCTTAATGCTAAATAGGTAATTATAATACAATAATAATTTTTTATGTGATATAATTTTTAAAACATTCTATGAAAGAAGAGGGCGTAAAAATGGGAAACGATCATATATTTTCTGGTGTTGTTTCCAAGCAGCAAACCGTTATGGCTAACGAAAAGAAATGCGGGTTACTGAAAATCTATTTTGGTTATGCTGCTGGTGTCGGCAAGACCTTCGCTATGTTGAAAGATGCGCAAGAAGTCAAAAGCAATGGTGTCGATGTAGTGGCAGGATATATAGAACCTCATGCCCGCCCTGAAACAGCCGCTCTTTTGGGCAATCTGGAGGTCCTGCCATTTCTGGAATTGAACTATAAAAATGTTATATTAAAGGAGTTCGATTTGGACGAAGCCCTCCGCAGACGGCCTGAACTGATTTTGGTAGATGAACTGGCCCATACGAATGCCGAGGGGTGCCGCCATGCTAAGCGTTATCAGGATGTGGAAGAGTTGCTGCGCGCAGGCATAGATGTATATACTACTATTAATGTTCAGCATATTGAAAGCCTTAACGATGTAGTGTTCGCCATTACAGGTATCACGGTACGAGAACGTATCCCAGACAGTGTATTTGACAGTGCCGATCAGATTGAGGTTGTGGATATTGAGCCTGAAGAACTCCTTGAACGTCTGAATAAAGGGAAGGTTTATAGCGAAGAGCAGGCACGGCGGGCTCTTTCAAATTTCTTTACGAAGGAGAACCTGATTGCCCTTCGTGAAATTGCGCTAAGGCTCACTGCAGATCAGGTTAACCGTATTGCGGCACAAAACAACGAGCCATCAAAAAACAGCGGTGCTTATTCTAATGAGCATATATTGGTTTGTTTATCTTCGGCACCTTCCAATGCTAAAGTAATCCGTACAGCGGCGAGAATGGCTGACGCATTTCACGGTACTTTTACAGCGTTGTTTGTGCAAACTACAGAAGCATTAGAATATGAAGACAAAGACAGAACGCGGCTGAGGGAACATCTAAGGCTTGCAGAACAGCTTGGAGCACAAATTGCTGCCGTATATGGGGAGGATGTTCCGGGACAGATTGCGGAGTATGCAAAGGTGAGCCGGGTATCCAAAATTGTTATAGGACGATCCAGTCATATAAAAAGATGGTTGGTAAAAACTAATTTTGTCGATAAGCTGTCTATGCTGGCCCCTAATTTAGATATTTATATTATTCCTGATACCAATCCCTCTTACCATTTGCGCCCGCCTAAGTTCGTAAAGCCGGCAGAGTTTTCACCGGTGGATTCTTTTAAAACGATAGGGATTTTAATTGCGTGTACATTGATCGGACTGTGGTTCGATTTTCTTGGCTTTAGTGAAGCGAACATCATCACTACATTTATTTTAGGTGTACTTTTTAATTCCATCGTTACGAGAGGAAGAATATACAGTGCGTTATCCTCCGTTCTGGGCGTACTGGTGTTTAACTTTGTTTTTACACAGCCCCAGTATTCTTTACAGGCGGCTCTTCCAAGTTATCCGGTTACCTTTATTGTCATGCTGGCGGCTTCTCTCATTACCAGTACTCTGACCAAGAGAGTAAAGGAGCAGGCCCGTCAGGACGCGCAAAAGGCTTACCGGACAGAAGTGCTTCTGGAAACAAGTCAAAAACTGCAGCAGGCAAGCAATCAATCGGAAATTATAAAAGAAACAGCGCAACAAATGGTTAAATTGCTTGACAGAACTGTGATCTTTTATCTTAGTAAGGAAAATACATTATCCTCTCCTATGGTGTTTGGCTGCGAAGAGGAGGAAGCTTTGCGCAGATATCTTAGTGAGGATGAGCTTGCGGTGGCGGAGTGGGTCTATAAAAATAACAAGCGGGCCGGAGCGACTACAAATACCCTTTCTGCCGCCAAATGCCTATATCTGGCGGTACGGGGAAAAGACAAAGTGTTTGCCGTCGTAGGAATCGTTATGGAAAAGCATGTTTCATTGGAGATGTTTGAAAAGAGCCTGGTAATTGCCATGCTGGGCGAGTGTGCCCTGGCTTTGGAAAAAGAATGGCTGAGTGAAACACAAAAACAAATATCTATGCAGATGCAGCAGGAGCAGCTTAGGGCCAACCTCCTTAGGGCAATTTCTCATGACTTGCGGACACCTCTCACCAGTATCTCCGGCAATGCCGGTATTCTCAGAGGTAATTCCAAAGTTCTAAGCGAGGAGCAAAAACAGGGACTTTATACCGATATTTATGATGATTCCTTGTGGCTGATAAATTTGGTAGAAAACCTGCTATCCATTACCCGGATTGACAATGGAACGTTGAATCTGAACATGCAGCCGGAACTTTTGGAAGATGTGATCATAGAAGCATTACTTCATATCAATCGACGAAGTGTGGAACATAAAATTGAAACTGTGCTTGAGGATGAATTTTTAATGGCCAGGATGGATTCACGGCTTATCATTCAGGTTATTATCAATATTATTGATAACGCAATCAAGTATACACAGGAAGGCTCGAGCATTGTGATCTCGGCAAAAAGAGATGGAGCATTTATTCGAGTCGAAATAGCCGATGATGGTTCAGGCATTCAGGATTCGGCTAAGGAAAAACTGTTCGATATGTTTTATACGGCTAAAAATATCAGTTCGGACAGCCGACGTGGACTTGGATTGGGTCTGCCGCTATGCAAATCTATTATCAATGCGCATGGGGGAACTATTTATGTAAGAGATAATATGCCGCAGGGTACGGTATTTGTATTTACTTTGCGGGCAGAGGAGGTAAATGTTCATGAATAAACCATTGATTTTGGTTGTGGAAGATGACAAGGCCGTTCAAAAGTTAATCACAACCACCCTTGAGACACAAAGCTATCAATATCATACGGCAGGAACGGGCAAGGGCTCAATCTTAGAAGCAGTATCCAGGAAGCCGGATATCATGATTCTGGATTTGGGACTTCCGGACATGAATGGTATAGATGTTATCAAAAAAGTTCGGACATGGTCTAATATGCCCATTATTGTAGTAAGCGCACGCAGCGAAGATCGAGATAAGATAGATGCCTTAGATGCCGGTGCGGACGATTATCTGACCAAACCGTTCAGTGTGGATGAACTTCTGGCGAGGCTAAGGGTCAGTCTGCGCCGGGTACGTTATGACAGTGAAAAACTGCAAAGAGACGCGACCGTATTTACGAATGAGAATATGAAAATTGATTATGCTGCGGGCTGTGTGTGGATAGACGATGAGGAAATACATCTGACACCCATGGAGTATAAGCTCTTGTGTTTGCTGGCTAAGAATGTCGGGAAGGTCTTAACACATAATTTTATTCTCCAAGAGATATGGGGAAGTTATTCCAGCGATATTCCTGCCCTGCGCGTTTTTATGGCAACGCTGCGCAAGAAAATTGAAAAGGATGCTTCACAACCCAAGTATATACAAACACACATCGGCGTCGGGTATCGTATGCTCCGTGTGGGCGACGACGGGAAATCCGGTTGATATCTTTATATTATCTTAATGTTGCCGCAAGAATCTTAATGCTGTGCTAACATATAAGCTGATATACTTAAAAACATGCAAATAGTAGTTGTGTTTTTGGGGAGATAACTATGACACTTCAAGAAAAATTGAAACAAGAAATAATAAGCATGGCTTTCTGCGTAACCGGATTGTCATTTATTCTAATTAGTTTTTATATAATTATGGATAAGTGCAACCTTTCTGTTATGATGGGCATGGTCATAGGCGGCGCAGCATCAATCGGGAATTTTATTTTAAATGTATATACCGTACAACATTCTGTAAAATTTGACAAACAGAAAGCCTCCCGCATTATATTACTTTCAAAAGTAATCAGAATGTTTTTAATGGGTTTTATTGCTTATTATATATTACTGGTGCCGCTATTACATGACTTTACCGGTATTCTTGCATTATTTTTTCCTCAAATAACCCGTGCATTTTTATACTTAATAAAAACCGAAGACTGATAATTCAGCTTATGTACCGAGGGGAAATTAATTCCCTCCGGGTCCATCTTGACGCGGCCTTGATGACTCAGGAAGCGGCTCCACATTGTAGTCAGGCTTAGTATGATTTTTACCTCTCGGCAAATCTATTTCCGGGATGTTACCGTCATCAAAGGTATTATTAGGTTCATTTTTTTTAGATTTCATAGTATACCATCCTTTCGGATATAGAGTATCCAGATGGAGAGTTTTTTATGCAACAGGAATGATTTTCCATTATATAAAATAAGCTGCAAATCCATTCTGTAGATTTGCAGCTTATTACAAGTATTTATTTTGTTTTATGCACATATACGAGTAAAGCAACTAGAAACCCTCCGAATTGAAATATTAAAGATAATGTTTGATATGTATCCATAATAAACATCCTCTTTTTTCTATATATATGCTAGTTGTCCCGAGATTATTCTCTAAATTTGTAAATTATTGCGCTAAATTAAATAAAAGTGAGGGGACTCAGCCTAATCTCCGGTGCGTCCCCCTCAATTATGAAATATATAATATTGGCATATCTTCTAACTGCTCAGACAGCTTTTGACGTAAAAAAGCTTCTACCTCCTGCCGAACTTCGTTTCGGTAGCAATATTTGCCGCGTCCGCGTCCGGTCATGGTTTCCCGGTTTAAAAGCATTACGGAATTAGGGAAGGCATCTGTGTTTATGGCATTTTGTACGAAGCTGTAAGTCATTAGTATGATTTCTATGAAGCTGTTCTGTTTAACCTTTGGGCTTAGCTCTTCGGCCAGCTGCTTAATCAGTCTGCCATATAATTGTTTCCAGTCCGGAAGCAGAATGATCGGGGCGAGCAGTATTCCCACCGGATATCCGGCCTCAGCCATTTCGTTCAACGCATGGATCCGTGCCGACAGCGAAGATGTTCCTAATTCTATACGGCTTATGATCTCTTGTGGATTCACGCTCATGCGAAAAATGATCTTGCCTTTATGGTCGAGACCGAGCAGTGGATTTACCATATCGAATTTTGTAGGAAAGGTAAGGTGTCCGCGGCCTTCCTGCGCAAAGCGCTGGATGGTATAGATCAGATTGTCTGTGATTGCATTTTCCAACAGCAAGTCGCTGTTGCTGCCTATCTCAAAGGTTTGCGGGGAGGGAGCGGCAGCGGCTTTTTTCAGAAGCCTGTCCAGCATTTGCTCGCGATTGACGAACAGGCGAAGATAGGAGCATTTGTTGTAATTGCATACCAGGTAACAATATAGGCACATTGCCCGGCAGCCTGAAGAAGTATATGGTACCAGCCAGTCCGAAACCTTATGGTTGGGGACATATTTGTGGGTTTTTCTCGTACCAATGATTAGATGATTTTTTAACTTTGCAAAATCACGGTTCTCTGACGCTGCCAACTCGGGTATATGGTTGTGACTCTCTATTTCTATCCAAGGCAAAGCAGCATATTTCTCTTGGAGCATCCGGCCCAATTCATAGTTGAGCGCAGCCGGTTCATAATAAACTGCATCAAAGCGCATATCCATTCTTGGAATCCTCCTGACAGATATAGCTTTCCCCTAAATAGATGATTCTATTATTTTTTAACTGTTTCGATAAGCCTCAAGAAAATGCAGGCAATGCTCCTCCAGCTGTAAAAGGCCTTTTTCTTCGATAGGAAAATGTCCGGCATTCTCCAGTATGTGTATTTCTTTGATACAGCCGAGCTTATCGTAGAATATCCGGCTCAGGGACACGTCCGTCCATTTGTCAAGACCCGGATGAACGAGAAGAAAAGGGCAGGATATGAATTGCTCGGGCTCGATTTTTAACGCCGGATTCAGCATGGAATGAACAAAGGCGATGGGAACAGAGACTCCCGAGGACTTTTTGTCTTTCATGAGCAAGTCGGCCAGTTCGCTGTTGTTGGCAATGGCCTTCATATTTGCGATGGCTTTCATCGGCATATTAATTTTACCCGCTATTTTGTTCATGGCGCCCAGAAAAGGCTTGGCAGCGGCTCCCATAAGCGGGTTGGCCGCCGTTTTCTTGGTAATGTAAGGATTTCTTTGATCCAGTATGCAGGTTGTAATGACTCCGCATATTTCCGGACATTCGCTGGCTGTCTGATATGCGAGCATACCGCCGGCGCTCAGGCCGAACAGGAAGATGCTTCTGGCGGCTTGCCTTTGGTAGAAGGATAGGATTTCACATCCGCATTTTACCCAGATATCATAGGTTATGGTGCCGCTGTATTGGGTGCAGCCGTATAAAGGAAAATCCGGACATATGACTTCATATCCGCTTATTTTCAGACGGACGGCAATAAAGGAAAGCAGCCTGCCGTTCCCTCCGACTCCATGGAATAAAATGACAGTTGCTTTAGGCTTGCTTACCTTATAGTGATCTATATGTATATTCATGTCGTGTACCGGTATGAAATATTCTTCGGGCATGGTCCCGGCGGAGAGTCTGTTTTGTTCAGGAAGGAAAACCTGCATTTCTTTCCACACGACGTCGTTACGGTAATCTTTCATATCTTTTTTCTCCTATTAGTACATTGTATAGTACCCCGTGCCTGCCGTCAACGAGAAGCGCTACTCCATGCTTTCATAGATTGACGCTTCCTCTTTCGACCGGTGTATACTTCCGTGAGGATGAAGAGAAGGTGCATAGATGGTAAACATTTTTAGAGGAATGGAACCTGTATTGACTATGTTGTGCCATATACCTGCAGGAACTATGACGGCATAATCTTCCGTTATATGTGCCTGATATTGAAGGCAATCCTCACAATTCCCCATGATGACCAGGGCGCTGCCCTGTTCGATATAGAAAAACTGATCGGAGGTTTGGTGGACATCCAGACCGATATCGGAATCTACTGGTACAGACATTAGAGTGAGCTGCATATTTTTGCAGGTCCAGCGAGCGGCACGGAAGTAAGTGTTGCTTATCGTGTCCTGCCTTAAATCGGTCACGAAGGGCCTGGGCCCCTGATCGATGATGTTTGTGGTATCGTTTAAATAATCCATGAGTTACTCCTTGAATATGTCTATATTATTATTATATGGATGTGCGGAATTATGTGATGTAAGGACAATATGTGAATTAGCTTTATTTAGTATTGATAAAGAATTATAATAATCAGGAAGATAAATATGGGGTATTTTAACTTGTATTGCCGAAGTGAATCTGTTATAATCGGTGGTGGTAATTGACCGCATACACAAGATGTGGTTGAAATAAAGAAACTATAAGAAGATCAAAGGAGAGGAAATATGAAAGGAAATATTGTTGTTGGACAGTCCGGCGGACCTACAGCCGTAATTAACTCATCGGTAGCTGGCGTATATGCAGCAGCTAAAAAGCTTGGTGTAAAGAAAGTATATGGTATGGTACATGGTATCCAGGGATTTTTGCAGGATAATTTGTGCGACCTCGATGAATACCTCGCAGATGAGACCGGTATTGAGTTATTAAAGAGAACTCCTTCAGCATTTTTAGGCTCCTGCCGTTTCAAAATGCCTAAAATTGAAGGGCATGAAGAAGTATATGAAAAAGTATTTGAAATAATGGAAAAGCATGACATCGAATGTTTATTCTATGCGGGTGGTAATGACTCAATGGATACCGTAAAGATGCTGTCCGATTATGCTGCTGCTCACAATAAACCGCAGAGATTCATGGGCGTACCTAAGACTATCGATAACGATCTTCCGATTACGGATCACTGTCCTGGATATGGTTCCGCAGCGAAGTATATCGCTACGAGCTTGAAGGAAATCATCCGCGATAACGAGTCCTTCGGTGTTGAGAAGCCTACCGTATGTATCGTGGAGATCATGGGACGCCATGCAGGCTGGCTGACCGCAGCGGCAGCTCTTGCAAAGGGAGAGGACTGCAGCGGCGTGGACGCGATCTACCTTCCGGAAGTGGCTTTTGATGTGGACAAGTTCATGGCTAAGGTAAAGCATCTGGGAGCTACGAAGAGTTCCGTAGTAATCGCAGTATCCGAAGGCGTGGCTTTGGCAGACGGACGTTTCGTATGCGAACTCGCAGATGCAGATAAGGCGGTGGATGCATTCGGACACAAGCAGCTGTCCGGTACTGCGGCATACCTTTGCTCTTTGGTAGCGGCTGAGACAGGCCTTAAGGCTCGTGCGGTAGAATTCTCTACCTTACAGCGTGCAGCTACTCACCTCGCTTCTCTGACAGACATCAACGAGGCATTCCAGGTTGGACATGACGCTGTTATTGCAGCAGAAGAAGGTAAGACGGGTATGATGATTACCCTTGACAGAAACGGAGATGACCCTTATCAGTGCGGAACGAGTGCATACGACATTCATGCAATCGCTAACGTTGAGAGACCGGTTCCGGCAGAATGGATTACGGAAGACGGATGCGGCCTTAACGAAGGTTATGAGAAATATGCAAGACCGCTTATTATCGGCGAGTTACAGCCTTTATTCGTGAATGGTTTACCGAGACACTTGATAAGAAAATAGATTTAAAATAATTTTTGTAAAATGAGACAGATGCGATGTGAATTGCATCTGTCTTATTTTATTTCATAGGAAAGACCTTGTTACGTTGCAGTAGTAGAGTTTCGGTTTCCTATGAAATAAAAGCACTCCGTGCAGGATGCGCAGCCTCGCGCGCGGAACAAAAGCTGTGCTGCCGGCCGTATGCGCTCAGCGCGAAGAATGGATTTTCCGATAATCGCTAGGAGAGCAGTTCATGATCTTTTTAAAGGTTTCCGCAAAGTAGCTGCTTCCGTGAAAGCCGATTTCTTCGGCAATTTCTGTCATCGATTGACCGCCGCTTAAAAGCAGGGGAAGGCTTTTTTGTATCCGATAATTCAATAAGTATGTAAAGGGGGTCTGTCGCAGCGTCCGTTTGAACAAATGGCAGCATTCGCTTTTGCTTATATGGCAGGAGCCGGCGATGTCCTGAAGGGAAATATCCTCGCTGTAATGAGACTGGATGAAACCGATTGCCGTTTTCAGGCGGTTGATGTCGGTTGTCGTGCCGGTCTCTTTTTGATTTAAAGAAGGCTGAAGCTCCTGAAAAAGGAGAGACCAGAGCGAACAGAGCTTTTCCACAACGAGAAGTTCATAGCCGTCCTTCGCCTGATTCTGCAATTCGGCGGCCTCTAATAACAGGGATATCATTCGTTTTCCAAAGGAGGAATCCCCGCTTAAATATTTGGAAAAAAGTTCCGGCTCCGTACAGATAGGATTAACATACCGGTTGAAGATAAGGCTGTCTTCATAGCCGAAGATGATGACAGGATTGAGAACAATGGCAATATAGCTGCAGTCCGTCTCTACACC